>CAWDCA010000009.1:0-26824 GCA_963800695.1 uncultured Alphaproteobacteria bacterium
ACGTTCCGGATCGGCGTGGATTGGTCGAGTTGCCGGCTCTACGCCTGATTTACGCGGGCAACGCCACAACGACGACATGGGACGAGACCCAGGTGCGGAGCGCGATTGTGTGCCCGGTTCGCGTCGCGGCCGTGCCGCTCACGAGATCGACCTCGATGTCGCGGAATTCGAGAAAGACGCGATCGAGCGGATAGACCGCCTTGTACACCGCCTCCTTGGCGGCGAAGAGAAGTTTGCCCTGGAGCGGGTCGTCGGCAATGCGGCGCAGCTCTTGCGGCGTGGCGATCAGTTCGAGCATATCCGGCGGCAGCGGCACCGCGGGCTCGACGTGGATCCCGACAGCGCGGATGTCACGCAGTCGTCCGACCGCAGCCACGGCGATCCGATTGTCATGAGCCATTGAGCCGGTAAATTCCGCAGGCCAGATCGGCTCGCCGGCCTCCCCTTGGGCACGGCGACGCGCGCGTGCCCGAGTTGTGCCAAAAGAGCGCGCGCCACGATGCGCGCCGCTCCGCTGGCGCTTCGTACCGCCAGGACGGGCGACGCAATCGAAGCCGCCTCTTCGTCCAGCAAGGCGTTTTCATCGCCGGCGGAAATCACGCGATGGCCGATCAGCAACCCCGGCACCGCGAGCGCCTCGATGTCGCGCGCAAGCGCTGGATCGACGGCGCCGGACATCACAGCACCAGTTCGGCGATCATCTCGCCGTCTTCGTCCGTGCCGACCTCGACGAAGCCGAAGCTTGCGTAAAACGGCTTTGCGACCGGGTTGTCCGGCATGTAGCTGATGGAAACCTTGCTGACTTTGGGGATGGCGCGGATTTCGTCCAGCGCCTTCGCCAATGCGGCGCGCCCGTAACCCTCGCCTTGAGAGCCGCGGTCGATCATGAACCGATAGATCAGCGCTTCGCGCGGATCGTCGTCCGGCTCCCCCGCGTCATACATCAGGAAGCCGACGATCTGTTCTCCCGCGTAAACCACGCGCGGACGCGCATCGGGGTCGGACCGCGCCTCGTCGAGCGACTCGGCATTGCTGGCCACAAGGTCCTGCTGCTCGGGAGAGAGTTCGAGGCTGGCGACCGCCCGCCGGTTGGCGGCCGTCACGTCCCTGAGTTCGATATCATCGCGCATGGCTGTCGCGCGGCCACCACCGGGATCACTCCGCGGCGATCGCCATGTAATCGCGCGTCTCCGTTACGCTCTGCGTGTCGCCGGCGTCTGAGGCGGCATGACGGCGCGCGAGCTTCGCCGGATTGCCGCGCCAGCCGGTATGCGCATCGAGCACTTCGCCCTTCATCAGGAAGAAATCCGCATCGAGAACGGCGTGGTCGCCCATGGTGACGCCGTAATGCACGAAGGCGCCGGGGCCGATCGAGCATCCATTGCCGAGACGGATGTGATCGGACTTGAACACGCCCTCCTCCAGCGAGTGCGCCTGCAGCACGCTACCCTCGTTGAGATTGGCGTAGTCGCCGACTTGCGTGAGCGTGCGCTCGGTGATCGAGCGGCTGCAATCGAATACCTTGGCGCCGACCTTCATGCCGAGCGCGCGCAGCAGCGTGGCGCGGAACGGCGTCCCTGAGAACAGTCCCGTGATCGGCGACTCCGACAGCTTCCAGTGCCGCTCGTGGAACCAGAAATACGGATCGTAGATCGAGGCGATCTTCGGCCCGAGCCGGGCGAAGTGCAGGCTCGCGCGCTCGATTACAATGAAGAAGACGAGATAGGCGGCCGCGATGGCGGCGGTGGCGGCAACCAGCGCGAACACGCCGAACCGGTCGTAGCCCGCGAGCGCCGCGGTCCACAGGACCAGCGCTGCAAACACCGACATCCAGCGGCTCATCAGGAAGAGCACCGCGGTGACGAAGTTGTACTTGTTCTTCTGGCGCAAACGGATGCGGCGCGTTTCCTCGCTGACCGACGCATTCATGTCGCGGTCGCGGTCGACCATGCGCGGGATTTCGAACGCGGGCGAGCCGAGCAGTCCGACGTTCTCGCGCACCGGGCCGTCGATCGGGATCATGGCCTTGGTGCCGAGCAGGACGTTCGCGCCGGTGCGGCCGTTCGGCGGATAGAAGATGTCGTTGCCGAGATAATTGTTGTCGCCGATCTTCGATTTCGGCGAGCTGGAACGAGGTCGCCGACATGTGCGTATTGATCATCGACAGGCCGTCCGACACCATCGTGCCCGAACCGATGCTGCACAGGAACGGATTGTCGTGGCGCTGGTTGGTGCCCATGTTCGAGCCGGTCTGCTCGACCTTGTTCAGGTTCCAGCCGACGTGGCGCATGTAAGTCGTGATGAACGACGAGTCGCCGAACAGCACGCAGAAGAATTGCGAATTGCTGACGCGCAGGATGACGCTCTGCAAAAGATGGTGGAAGCCGAACGTCGGATAGGTCACGCCGACTTGCAGGAACACCATGCAGAGGCGCGGAATGACGTAGACCGCGGCCAGCGCAAAAACGAGTGCGCCGAAGAAGCCCGCAACGGACACGCCGAGCAGCGACAACATCGAGATGCCGAGGCCCGCGCTCGCGCCGGAGGCCACCGAATACTGCTCCCAGAAATGATAGGCGAGGACCGGCACCGGCACCGCGACGAGGCACAGCGCCGCGAGTTCGAGCGACGAATAGAAGGCGGTGCGGAACGCGCCGCACTCCATGCTCTCGATCGGGCAGTAGTCCGAGGTCGTCTCGACCGCAGGCGAGCCGTGATAGCGCTTGCCGTCCGGCACGCGCTGGCCGCTTTGCAGCGAGGAGGCGTGGCCGAGCTGGGTGTTGTCGCCCATCGCGGTGTCGATATCGATCACGCTCGCTTCGCCGACGAAGGCATTCGCGCCGATCTCGACCGGGCCGATGTGGATGAAGTTCGACTGCGCGCGATAGCCGAGGACGATGGTATCCTTGCGCAGGATGGTGTTGTCGCCGATCGTCAGCAGGTCCGGGCAAACCGGGCCGTGGCGGCAGCTCATCACCACATTGCGGCCGATGCGCGCGCCCATCAGGCGCAGATAGGCGTTGTAGATCGGCGTGCCGGTGAACGCCATCACGGGCGCGGTGCGCATCATGGTCTTGACGACCCAGAAGCGGAAATACGCGAGGCTCCAGATCGGGATCGACTGCGCCTTGAAGCGGCCGATCAGCGCCCATTTCGCGAGGATCGAGATCGCGGTCAGCACGACGAACGAGCCTGCGGCGAACACGACGCTGCGCGCGTAGATTTCCAGCGTGTTCTGGGTCGCGGTGGCCCACTGATAGCCGGTGTCGAGCACCCAGAGGCCAAACAGCGTGTAGGCCGCGTAGAACGCGAGCTGCAACGCGCCGCAGGTGTAGTAGGCGAGATTTGACGGGACATGGAACGGCTCGCGCGTGGTCGCGACGAAACCGCCCAACGATGACTCCAGATGCGTCGCCAGAGTCGCCAGTGTCGGGTTCATGTAGATGTCGCGCATCGATACGGCCGACATGCCCGGGTTCTTGCGGATGACGGCGCAGAAACGCGCCATCAACAGCGAGTTGGCTCCCAGGTCATCGAAGACATGATCTTCCGTCGACACGTGCTCGACCCGCAGCACATTCGCGAGCGCGGCTGCGAGAATGCGTTCGTAGTCGGTTTTCGGCGGAACGTAATTCGTGCCGGCCGAGAAGCGCGGCACCTGCGGCTTCGGCAGCTTCTTGTGGTCCGCCTTGTTGCTGAGCGTCATCGGAATGACGTCGAGCTGTTCGAGATAGGACGGCACCATGTAGGCGGGCAGCTTGGTCCGCAACGCCTGCGAGATCTCGTTGATCGGCAGGTCTGCGCCATGCTTGAAGGCGTAGTAGGCGACGATCTCGACCACGCCCGGATCGGGCTCGAAGGTCGTCACCGCGGCCTGCGCAATCTGCGGCAGGTCGAGCAGCACGGCCTCGATCTCGTTCAACTCGATGCGGTAGCCGCGGATCTTGACCTGCGTGTCGATGCGGCCGCGATACTCGATCTCGCCGTTCTCGTCGATGCGTCCGAGGTCGCCGGTGCGATAGATGCGCCCCGTCGGATTGTTCTGGATGTTGAGAAAATCGCGGATGAACTTCTTCAGCGTCAGTTCGTCGCGATTCATGTAGCCGATCGCAAGGCCGACGCCGGCGATGCCGATCTCGCCGAGTTCGCCCGGCGCGAGCGCTACCTCCTCCGTCGGATCGAGGATGACGATCGAATAGGTCGGGAGCGGAATACCGATGGTGACCGGCTTGTCCGGCTTCAGCTCGGTCAGCGTCGCGGTGACGGTCGCCTCGGTCGGCCCGTACGAGTTGAGGATGCGGCGGCCGGGGCGGTACCAGCGCGCGACGAGGTTCTGCGGGCAGGCTTCGCCGCCGACCAGCAGGATGCGCAATTCCGGCAAGTCCTGTTCGATCGTCGCCAACAAGGTCGGGCAGCAGGCCATCACGGTGACGCGGCGTTCGCGCAAGAAATCGGCAAGCTCTTCGCCGATCAGGCTCGACCCCGGCTTGCTGGGGACCAGCGTTGCGCCGGCCATCAGCGGCACCCAGATTTCTTCGATCGAAAAGTCGAAGGCGATGGTCATGCCCTGGAAGACGCGATCGCCCGGCATGTAGCCGTACAGCTCGGCGGCGACGCGCACGAAGTTGCAGATGCTGGCGTGCGCGATGGCGACGCCCTTCGGATTCCCCGTCGTACCGGAGGTGTAGATGATGTAGCAAAGCGGATCGTATGTCGGTGCAACGCCTGTCACGGGTCCGGCCGGTTGCGCGTCGATCGCGCGGCTGGCCTGGTCGAGGAAAACCTTTCGGACTTCCAGCGTCGCGAGCCGCTCGTCAAAGCTCGCCATCGAGACAATCGCGCTGATTTCGGCATCGCTGATGATGTAGCGGATGCGCTCGGCCGGAAACGAGGCGTCGAGCGGCACGTAGGCGGCATTGACCTTCATCACCGCCAGCATCGCGACATAGGTTTCGGCCGACTTGTCGAACAACAGGCCGACACGGTCGCCGGGCTTGATACCCTGATCGATCAGGTAGCGCGCGACCTGATTGGCGCGGCAATCGAGATCGCGATAGCTGAGCACCGCGCCGTCGGTGACGACGGCATCGTTTGCCGCGAAACGGCGGCAGGCTTCTTCAAGAAGATGGTTCAGCCGTTCGCCTTGCTTCCACCGCACCGCGTTGTTGGTGTGCTCGCGGGTCACCACCTTCGGCGGACCAAAGCGCAACGCGACGGGTTCGCTCACGCCGGGCACGCCGTCCGGCAGTTGCGCCGGCGAACGCAGCGCCGCAACCGGCACGTCGGAACGGCCGACACTCAGGTCACGGATGTCGCCAGGCTGATGCATGGGCGTGTGCTCGTTCTTGTCGGCTCAAGGAAGTCAAGCCGCCCGAACGGTGCTGCCCTGCCGCTGCCCCTTCCCCGCGAGATCAGATACAGCTTTTGGCGATGAACCTTCAATGCAACCAGATGAGAAAAACACGAGCAATATCCGCAGCTTAACATATGTTCACGTTTCCATTAATCTGCGTTCAGCGACATGAATGGTCGATGCTGCGTTTGTTCATGAACGTGGCGCGATATTCAGTGCGGTCGCGCGGCGAGCCGAAAAGAGTCGAAGGCACGATTCGCGGATGGCAATTTGACCCCTGTGGAGACGCGGGCTACCAACGCGGCGCGCACGGGATTTGCAATGTCGCACAATACCTTCGGCCACTTGTTTCGCGTCACCACGTTCGGCGAGAGCCACGGGCTCGCGCTCGGCTGCGTGGTCGACGGCTGCCCGCCGGGCATTGCGCTCACCGAAGCCGACATCCAGCCCTGGCTCGACCGGCGCCGCCCCGGCCAGTCGCGCTTCACCACGCAGCGGCGCGAGCCGGACACGGTGAAAATCCTCTCCGGCACCTTCCCGGACGAGAGCGGCCGAGCCGTCACCACCGGCACGCCGATCGCGCTGCTGATCGAAAATGTCGATGCGCGATCAAAGGATTACTCGGAGATCAAGGACACGTACCGCCCGAGCCATGCCGACTACACCTACGACGCAAAATACGGCGTGCGCGACTATCGCGGCGGCGGGCGGCAATCGGCGCGCGAGACCGCGGCGCGGGTCGCTGCCGGCGCGATCGCGCGAAAGATAGTTCCCGGCATCGACGGTGCGCGGCGCGCTGATCCAGCTCGGGCCGCACAAAATCGACCGCGCGCGCTGGGACTGGGGCCACGTCGTAGAAAGCCCGTTCTTCTCCCCCGACGCGGGCAGCGAGCAATTGTTCACCGACTTCCTCGACGGCGTGCGCAAGAGCGGTTCCTCGGTCGGCGCCGTGATCGAAGTCGTGGCGGAAAATATCCCCGCGGGGCTCGGTGCCCCGGTCTACGGCAAGCTCGATGCGGATTTGGCCGGTGCGCTGATGGGCATCAATGCCGTGAAGGGCGTCGAGATCGGCGACGGCTTCGCGACCGCCGCGATGACCGGCGAAGAGAACGCCGACGAGATGCGCATGGGCAACGACGGCCGCCCGCGCTTCCTCGCAAATCACGCGGGCGGAATTCTCGGCGGCATCTCGACCGGGCAGCCGGTCGTCGTGCGCTTTGCCGTGAAGCCGACCTCCTCGATCCTCTCGCCGCGCCTTACCGTCGACCGCTACGGCAACGAGACCGAGATCGTCACCAAGGGCCGCCACGATCCGTGCGTCGGCATCCGCGCGGTGCCGATCGGCGAAGCCATGGTGGCGTGCGTGATCGCGGATCATTATCTGCGCCACCGCGGCCAGGTCGGCGAGCCGCCAGCTTGGCCGTTCGAGAAGAAATGACCGACACCTAGCAGCGCGTCACCGCAGCCGTCGAAGCCTTCGGGCGCGGTGAGATCATGGTCGTTCACCGACGACGACGATCGCGAGAACGAGGGCGATCTGGTGATGGCCTGCCGATGCCGAACCATGACGGAAACCTGATTGTCTTCATCTTTCCGAGGGCCGAATGCGCGGGACAAGATCAAACAGACGTTTGATGTCGATCATCGGTGGACAACGCCGACCGCGCCGCCGCGGCAACGCACGGAAAGGAGGGGGAGGCTAGAGGCAGCCTTTAGCCCTTCGATGCCAATGCGGCGACTTGCCTCGTTCAAGGACGAGGACTGTAGGAGCCCCCTATCGTCGCACTCTCATTGCGCGCGATAATCTTTTCAACAATGAACTCTATCAGCACAGCTAACATTTCTGATTCAGATTGAAAGCCGCGCTGCCCCACAGCGTTGTACTCTGCGCTGTTTACGATCTCTTTTGTCGCAGTCTCGTGAGAGTAGTAAAGAACTTTTCCGGGGTTGCTGCGATCGTTTTGACGCGGGCTTGGCAAATATCGATTTCGGCTGCGACATAGACCAAGTTCACACTGCTGACCAACGGTCCACCGTCCTGATTGATGCTGGCGAAAATACCCATCTGGCCTGCACCCGGTTCCGAAGACACCGAGTTAGGTGTTTTGATGGAGCTGGAGGTGGGTCATGGAGAGGCGGAAGTTTACGCGAGAGTTCAAGCTTGAGGCGGTGCGCCTGATCAAGGATCGAGGCGTGTCGTATGTTCAGGCGTCGCAGGACCTGAACGTACATGTGTCGCAGTTGCGCGAGTGGGTGAAGAAGCTCGCCGACGATCCGCAACACGCCTTTCCTGGCCACGGCCAGATGAAGCCCGAGCAGCTGGAGATCGCGCAACTCAAGCGCGAGGTGATCAAGCTGAAGGCCGAGCGGGACATTCTAAAAAAAGCCGCGGCCTACTTCGCGAGGGAATCGACGTGAAGTTCTCCTTCATCGCGAAGCACCGGGGGATCTGGCCGGCGGATTGGTTGTGCGGGGCGCTCGGTGTCTCGCGAGGTGGGTTCTATGCCTGGCTGACACGGCCGCGCAGTCAGCGCAGCCGGAGCGATGAAGAGATTGGTGCGAAGGCGCGCGCCAGCTTCCTTGCGAGCGATCGGACCTACGGCGCTCGGCGGGTGTGGCGCGACCTGCTGGCGGAGGGTCTGTCGTGCGGCCTGCACCGGATCGAACGATTGATGCGGCTACAGGCCCTCAAAGCACGCCCGCGACGGCGTCGCCTGCCACCCGACCTGGGTGAGCGGCAGGTCTCCGCCGTCGCTCCGAATGTGCTCGATCGCAGCTTCGAAGCGCATGCACCAAATCGCAAATGGATTGCCGACTTCACCTACGTCTGGACCGCCGAGGGCTGGCTCTATGTGGCGGCTGTCGTCGATCTCTTCTCCCGGCGCGTTGTCGGCTGGTCGATGAGCGCAGCGATGACGGCGCAGCTCGTCACGGATGCTCTGGTGATGGCGATCTGGCGACGGGGCAAACCCGATGCGCTGCTGCACCACTCGGATCGCGGCAGCCAATACAGCAGCGAACAGTTCCAGCGGCTGATGGCTGATCATGGCGTCGTCTGCTCGATGAGCCGATCCGGCAACGTCTGGGACAATGCCGCGATGGAGAGCTTCTTCTCGTCGCTCAAGACCGAGCGGACAGCGCGTAAAACGTATCGCACGCGAGACGAGGCAAGAGCCGACGTGTTCGATTACATCGAGCGCTTCTACAACAGCAGGCGTCGTCACTCGACGATCGGATATCTGAGCCCTATGGAGTTCGAGACCAAGGCTGGATTAGCTTAAGCGGGTGTCATCCAAACCGGGTGCAGGCCAAAACTAGTGAGCGCACCTGACGTTCAAGACGCCTTCCTTTCCGGAAATTTCGAAAATCGGTTCTACAGCGTTACCATCAAAGGACAGGTCCTAGGATATGAACTGAGCATGTCAACTCACGAGCAACTCAAGACGACTGCTAGCCTAATGGCAGAGGCCATTTCAGACGCTATCGCGCCGCAGGGCAGGTAAAACCTTTTCCAAGGTCAAACCGACCATCGATTGTCACTCGCCCCTCAATGGTCAAGGCACCAATGAAGGCGTCTGGGTCGCCCGCCCGCATTGCGGACCGGCCGCAAAGATCGGGCGCTGAGTGCGACGCAGCATCCTGCACCAAGAAAGAGGTTCGGCCCCGGCGTTCCTTGCGCCGAGGCCGAAATCCATCGCCGTCGTCGGAGCCAGCTCAGCGCGGAACGCAGGCCTGCCGGCTATTGCTGAAGCGCATGCCGCGCGGACAACCGTCGCCGCGACCACCGCCGCCGCCGCCGCTGAGCACCCCGCCGATGATGCCCTGAATGACCGCGACGCCCGGATCGACGCCGCCGTCCATCGGCACGCAAGCCTGGCGGCTGTTGCTGAAGCGCGTGCCGCGCGGACAACCCGGCGCGACTTGCGGACCGCCGCCGAAATCCTCGACGCAGGTCTGACGGCGGTTGCTGAAGCGCATGCCGCGGCCGCAGCCATCGCGCACCAGGGTCACGTCCGAGTCCTGTGCGACCGACTGGGTGATCACGCTCTTCATGGCCCCGAGTGGGGCCGCATTGGCTGCGAGCGGTGCGAATGACCCGCAGATTGCGATCACCATGGCCAGCGCGGCCGAAATTATCAAATCTCTGATACTATCGAATTTCATCAAGCACCCCTGAGTTGTGAATAGTAAAGTCGCCCTACGAATGGAACTTTGGGTCAAAACGGAGAAACACACAAGTCCTCCCAAATTCTTCGGATGAATTTTCGTTCACAATATTGTCCCCAATACTATGAACATTAAGAATTCGCGACATGCCGACCGGCGCGCTCGCCCACAGGTTTGGCGCGGCGCCAACCAAGACTTTTCAACAGACGTCCAACCGAAATGAACCAGACTTTGCCCCCCCGGTCTGACGTCCCGCGTCAACGTCCGGTCTTGCGGCGCGCCATGGCCTGGCGTGCGCGCAGCGCTTGCACGATGGCGCGCGGCTTGGGCTTGAGATGGGGAAAAGCCGGCGCCAGATCGCGCGCCGTGCCCTTCAGCAGCAGCCGCATCGCCCGCTCGGCCTCCCCCGGCATGCGCCTGCGGATCGCATCGACCACGGCCCAGTGCTCGCTGAGCGAGTTCTCGTAGGATTCGCGCGCATTGTAGGAAACCAGAAACGACGTTCGCAGCGCGGTGCGGATCACGGCCGCAAAGCGCGCGAGGAAAATGTTGCCCGCGGCCGCAATGATGCGCTCGTGCAAATCTAGATCGTGCCGGCAGCAGCCCTCGAGATCGTCGGGCAGCGATTCCGCCATCCCGCGATACGACTCTTCGAGTTCGAGAACCTGCCGCGGCGAGGCGCGTTGCGCGGCAAGCCGGGCGGCGGCCGGCTCGATGCTGGTGCGCAGTTCCAGCAGCGCCATCAGGAATTCCTGGTCGGGTGGCGCGTGCGCCATCCACGCCAGCACGTCGGGATCGAGAATGTCCCAGAATTCCTTCGGCCGCACGATCGTGCCGCGCCGCGTGCGCGTCTCGACCATTCCCTTGGCGGCGAGCGCACGCAAGCCCTCGCGTAGCGAGGGCCGGCTGACGCGCAGCTTGCGCCCGAGATCCGCTTCGATCGGCAGGAGTTCGCCCGGGCGGAGCTTGCCTTCAACGATGTCACGCCCGACCGCATCGCAGACCGCGAACCACTTCGGACGGCTGTCCCTGGCGCGGGCCCGAGCCTTGTTGACAGTCCGGCGCTTTTTCAAAATTCCCACTTCCTCTTGTCAGACAAATTGCCGTATAGATCATGCATAAAGCAAGAAGCAAGCCGGACAGGCCGGCGCACTCAGGGAGCAAAGCGATGTCAAAGGCCTCTCGATTCAGCATTCTGTTCGCAATCGTTTGCCTGTCGGTGACCGCAGTCGTTACGCTCGGCGCGTCCAACGCTTACGCGCAGGACAAGAAAGTCATCCGCATCAACCATGCCGGCGCCGACGACATCACCGGCACCGAGCACCAGATGTTCGCATGGGTCTTCGCGAACTACGTGAACAGCAAGGCGCCGACGCTTGACGTGAAGATTTTCCCGAACAGCGGACTTGGCCAGTCGCGCCAGGTGATCGAGGCGATGCAGCTCGGCTCGGGCGCCAGCATCCATGTCGGCGGCATGGCCGAGTTCGCCAACTTCTGCAAAGCCAAGTGCGGCGTGATCGGCCTGCCCTTCATCTTCAGCGGCTACGACCACGTGCAGCGCGTGCTCGATGGGCCGGTCGGCGCCGAATTGTCGCAGGAGCTTGAAGCGATCGGATTCAAGGCACTCGGGTATCTCTATTCGTGGGGCTACCGCAACGTCGTCACGGCGAAAAAGGAGATCAAGACGGTCGCCGACTTGAAGGGGTTGAAGATCCGCACGATCCCGACGCCGGTTTTCGTCGGCGCCGTCAACGCGATGGGCGCATCCGCGACGCCGATGAATTTCGGCGAAGTCTACACCTCGATGCAGAGCGGCGTGCTCGACGGCTACGAGCACACCGCCACCACGACCGCGTCGTTCAAGTTCTATGAGATCGCCAAATACTATGCCATGACGCAGCATCTCATCGATCCGACCGTCGTCGCGTTCTCGCTGTCCGAGTGGAAGAAGCTCGACGCGAAGGAACAGGCCGCCGTTACCGAAGGCGCCAAGCTCGCAACCGACATTGCGCGCGCGATGTCGCCGGTGCGCGACGCCGAAGGCATGGCCGAATTGCAGAAGCGCGGCATGACCATCACGCGCCCCGACATGACCGAGGCGCGCAAGGCCGCCGCCGGCTTCCAGCAGGAAATGGCGGTGAAGCTCAAGGCCGAGCATCTGCTCAAGCAGATCCTGGCGTCGCAGTAGTTGGGTGAAGCGTTGCGGCAGGCTCGGTGCGCTCCCTCCCCCTGAAAGGGGGAGGGTTGGGGTGGGGGTCTGCAACAAGATGACCCCCACCCGGCTCACTGCGTTCGCCGACCTCCCCCTTTCAGGGGGAGGTAGAGCCCGCGGGCCGGTCACAGCGTCACAAATACGTTCTCGTCAGACATCCCCATGAAAATCCTCTTCGCCGCGATCGACCGCGCCATCGAGTGGATCGTCGCCGCCATCTTTGCCGGCATGGTGATGATCGGCTCATGGCAGGTGTTCAGCCGCTTCGTGCTGAACTCCACGCCGAGCTGGAGCGAGGAGATCCAGATCTTCGGGCATATCTGGCTGGTGTTCCTCGCCATCCCGATCGCCTACCGGCGCGGCGCGCACATCACCGTCGAGGCGATCCGGCGCGTGCTCGCCCCCTGGATGAACAGGGTGCTCGATCTGCTGAACGAATTGCTGTGGATCGGGTTCGCAGCCGCGACGGCCTACTACAGCTATCGGGTCTCGCTGGTGACCGGGAATTCGGTTTCGCCCGGCCTCGAAATCCCGATGAGCTATCCGTACTACGGCATGATCCTCGGCAGCGCGTACCTGTTGCTCGTGGTGATCCGGCGGCTGACCGGCGAGCTTCCGCCGCCCGATCCCGACGAACTTCCCCCCGAGGTGATCGCGCCATGATCACCTTCCTGCTCACGTCGCTGCTTGGCGTGATGCTGATCGGCATCCCGATCTTGCTCTCGATTGCACTGATCGGGTTCGTCGGCATGGCGCTGCTGCCCGACGTCGTCATGGCGCTGTTTGCGCAGAAGATGTTCGCGCAGCTCGACTCCTTCACGCTGCTGGCGATGCCCTATTTCATTCTCGCCGGCTCGATCATGACCGCGGGCGGCATCAGCCGGCAGCTTGTCGATTTCGCGCGCGCGCTGGTTGGTCATTTTCGCGCGGGCCTCGCCCATGCCTCGGTGGTCGGCAGCATGGTGATGTCGGGCGTGTCCGGCTCCTCGACCGCCGATGCTTCGGCGATCGGCTCGATCCTCATCCCGACCATGAAGCAGTCCGGCTACAAGCCGGGCTTCGCCGCCGCCCTGATCGCGACCGCCGGAACGATGGGCGCGATCATTCCGCCCAGCATGACGATGGTGGTCTACGGCGCGATCGCTCAGGTCTCGATCGGCGGGCTTTTCCTCGGCGGCATCATTCCGGGCATCCTGATCGGCCTCGCGCTGATGACCACCATCAAGCTCTACACCTATCACCCGAAGTATCCGGAGCTTCGCGAAGTGACGGCGCGCTTCGACCTGTGTGCGCTGTGGCTTTCGGTGCGTTCGGCGTGGTCCGGGCTGTTCGCGCCGTTGATCATCGTCGGCGGCATCCTGTCGGGCGTGTTTACCGCGACCGAGGCAGGCGCGGTTGCGTGTGTCTACGCACTCGCCATCGGCTTCCTCGCCAAGAAGATCACGCTGCGGCAAATCCCTCACATCCTCGTCGATGCGGCGATCACCACCTCGATGGTGTCCGGCATCATCGCGGTGTCCGGGCCGATGGGCTGGATCCTCTCCTACCTGCAATTCGACGGCATGGTGCTGAGCTATGTCTCGACGCTGTCGTCGAGCCCGACAATGATCCTGTTCATCCTCGCCGCCGTCATGATCCTGCTGGGCACATTCGTCAACTCGCTGATCGTGCTGCTGGTGTTCGCGCCGGTCGCCGTGAGCGTCACCAAGCTGTACGGACTCGATCCGTTCCAGGTCGGCCTCGTCATGGTGATCTGCAATCAGATCGGTGCGGTGTCGCCGCCGACCGCGCCGCTCCTGTTCATCACGACGAGCATCGCCAAGACGCCGATCGACCAGACCAACAAGCACGTGTGGAGCTTCATGCTGGCCGAGACGCTGGTGCTGGTGCTGGTCATCCTGATTCCGGGTCTCTCTTCCTGGATTCCGAGCTATTTCCTCAAATAGCGACCCCACCAAGGGTCATAATCGCAAGCCTTTCCAGTCCCTTGCGGTGGCATTTTAGCCACGCTAAATAACCCGCATGAATCTTTCCGGATGGCTTGAGCGCACCCGCACGCCCCGCAGCGCATTCGCGCGCGCGGTCGGCGTCTCGCCCGGCCGCATCACGCAGATCTGCGAGGGCGAACTGCCGTCGCTCGAACTCGCCGAGCGCATCGCGAAAGAAACCGCGGGCGCCGTCACGCCGAACGATTTCCTCGGCCTCGTGCCCTCACAGCAATGGATCAACTCGCTCATGTCCGACACCCAGGAGCGCGTCACCGCAACCGTGGAAGCCTTCGCCCGCGGCGAGATCGTCGTCGTCACCGATGACGACGACCGCGAGAACGAGGGCGATCTGGTGATGGCCGCGGTGCATGCCACGCCGGAGAAAATGGCGTTCATCATCCGCAACACCTGCGGCATCGTCTGCACGCCGCTTCCGGCCGAGACCGCGCACCGCCTGCGCCTCGCGCCCATGGTGGCCGAGAACGACGCGCCGCACGGCACCGCCTTCACGGTCACGGTCGACTACAAGCACGGCACCACCACCGGCATCTCGGCCGAGGACCGCACCGCGACGGTGCGCGGGCTTGCCAACGGCAATGCGGGCGCCGCCGACTTCGCGCGCCCCGGGCATATTTTTCCGCTGATCGCCAAGGACGGCGGCGTGCTGATGCGCTCCGGGCACACCGAAGCCGCGATCGATCTTTGCCGCTTGAGCCATATCGAGCCGGTCGGCGTGATCTGCGAACTGGTCAACGACGACGGCACCGTCATGCGCGGGCCGCAGATCAAGGCGTTCGCCGAGAAGCACAAGCTCAAACACATCTCGGTCGCCGACCTGATCGCCTATCGGCAGGCGCGCGAAAAGCTGGTCGAGCGCGTCGGCGAGTTCAATGTCGAAACCTCGATCGGCACGCTCAAGGGCTACGGCTACGTGACGCCGTTCGACAAGGTGCACCACATGGCGCTGGTGCATGGCCGCATCGGCGACGGCGCCGACGTGCCGACGCGGCTGCATCGCGCCAACGTCATCGCCGACATGTTCGGCGGCGCGAAAAGCGTGAACGCCGCGCTCGCGCGCTTCAAGCAGGCCGGCCGCGGCGTCATCGTGGTGTTGCGCGACGGCGCCGCCGGCGTGCCGGTGCAGGCGCTGCCGCAGGACGGCGAGAGCGCCGCCGAAGCCGCTCGCACGCGCCAGTGGCGCGAGGTCGGGCTCGGCGCGCAAATCTTGAAGGACCTCGGCGTGCGCTCGATCCGGCTGCTCTCGACCACCCAGCACACTTACGTGGGCTTGAGCGGGTTCGGGATCGAGATCACGGCGACCGAGGGGCTGGAGGGGTAGGTCAAAATATCATCTTCGGCAGCCAGAGCGTGATCTGCGGCACGGCGATGATGAGGCCGAGCGCGCCGATCAGCACAAAGAAGAACGGCATCGAGCCGCTGAAGATCTCGTCGATGGTGGTTTCTGTCGGCATCGCGGCTTTCATGGCGAACACCACCATGCCGAACGGCGGGGTGAGCTGCCCAAGCTCGATGGCGAGGATCGAGACCATCCCGAACCAGAGATTGTCGTAGCTGAGCTTGAGCACGACTGGCACCATGATCGGCATGGCAAGCAGCATGATCGACGTTGAGTCGAGGATGGTGCCGAGCACCAGCATCACGGCGACGAAGAAAAGGATGATGACAATCGGCGGCACATCGACGCCGACCATCAGCCGCGTGATGTAGTCCGGCAGGCCGGACAGGCTGAGCATGCGGGAATACATCTGCGCGGTGATCAGCAGGAAGAAGATCGATGCGGTCGAAACGCCGGTCTGGATCAGCAGGTCGTAGGTGGTGCGGAAACCGAACTTGCCCTTCAGCACCATGAGGATCAGCGCGCCGAGCGCGCCGATCGCGCCGGCCTCGGTTGGCGTGAACCAGCCCGCATAGATGCCGCCGAGGACGAGCAGCACGAGCAGGTAGACAGCCCAGGGCTTCGTGATGATGTCTCGCCGCCTGATGCGCGGTCCGGCCGCCGCCGCGGACCCCTCGATCCCGGACAGTGCAGGGTTGAAGCGGATCATCACCACGATGGCGAGGGAAAGCGCGAGTGAGACCACGATGCCCGGTCCCATCCCGGCCGCGAACAGCTTGCCGATGCTTTCTTCCGTCAGCACGCCGTAGACGACCATCAGCAGCGAGGGCGGAATCAGCATTCCCAGAAGCGCGCTCGATGCCACGATGCCGAGCGCGAATTTTTTGTTGTATCCGAGCCGGCGCATCTCCGGGATCGAGATCTGCGAAAACACGACTGCGCTCGCGACCGTGACGCCGGTGATCGCAGAGAACACCGCATTGCCCGCGACCGTCGCGATGCCGAGCCCGCCGCGTACGCGCCGGAGCAGCGCCTCCATCGAATTGAACAGGTCGCGCATCACGCCGGACGCGGTCGCGAACGAGCCCATCAGGATGAACAGCGGGACCACGGCGAAGATGTAGTCGTTGAGCGCGTTGTAGGCCGTGCTTTCGAGCATCCGCAGGCCGACATTGAGCTTGCCCGTGATGAAATAGACGCCGAGCACACTGGTCAGCGCGAGCGACACGCCGACATGCATGCCCGAGCAGGATCATCACGCAGACGACGACGCTGGACAGGGCTCCGACGACCACTGGGTCCATGATCAGGCCGTCCCGGACGGAGTAGTTCTGGTCCTCGCGATCCATGTAGCCGTAGCGCGCGGCCGCATAGGCGAGGATGACGTACTGGATCGCCGTCAGGGTCGCGCCGACCACCAGCGACCACCACAAGGGCCAGGTCGGGATGCGGACCGGGTGTTCGCCCTCGAATTCATCGGTCGACCAAGCCCTCGACCGCATCGAAATAGGCCCAGTAAGCGATCGCGGCGAACAGCAGCGCGCCAAACACCGCGTTGAGCACGAGCACGGTGCGGCGCGCCGGCTCGTTCATGCTGTCGAGGAACATCGTGGTGCGCAGATGGCTCCCGATGCGTAGCGTATGCGCCACCTGGAGCCAGAACACCGCGACCAGCGAGAGCCGCGCGATCTCCGGCACGCCCGGCACCGGGTAGTTGAAGACGCCGCGCAGGATCACATCGGCGGAGATCAGGCCGACCAGAAACAGAATCCACAAGCTCGCAAAGGTGTTGAGCGACGCGAGCAGCGCGTTGAAGGCGCGGTCCATGGCCTGTCCTGGATGAGAGGGAAAGCGACGTCCGGCGCGATTGCGTGCCGGACGTCATGCGCCGCCGGAACGCTCTAGCGCTCGGCTTCCCAGTCACGCGGGAATTTGTGTCCCGCCGCCTTGAGCGCCTTCACATAGACATAGACCACCTCGCCCGGCATCTTCGCCTTGTTGATCTCCTCGAAGCGCTGCTTCGGGATATTGGCGAGCTGCTTGGCCCATGCCTCTTTCATGCCGGCGTCGGCCTCGCGGACTTCCAGCCCGAGCTCCTTCATGCGCGCGACGCTCGCGATCTGCCGGTCGTAGGTCACGCGGCCCATCGTCTCGTTGTAGTGCTTGCCTTCCTCGAGAATGATCTTGCGCACTTCCGGCGGCAGGCCGTTGAACGCCTCCTTGTTCATCGTGATCAGCGGCGTCGCGATGGCGCCGAAATCCATGTTGACGAACTGCTTCGACACTTCGTTGAGCTTGAACGACAGGATCGGGTCCGCGAGCATGACCCAGCCGTCGTACACGCCGGTTTGCATCGAGGTGTAGGCCTCGTTGAGCGTCGACTGCACGCCGACCGCGCCGGTGCCCTGAAGCCACGGCATATTGGGTCCGATCGCCGCGATCTTGCGGCCCTTGAGTTCGGACACGTTGGTCCACTTGAAGTTGGTAACGAGGCCGTAATTGCCGACGATCCCGGGGCCGACGAAGACCTGGTTGTAGCGCTCTTCCAGAACCTTCTTCAGCGCCGGCGTCGACTCGTAGACATCCCACACGATCTTGGCGGCAAGGCGCGGATCGGAGGTGCCGAACGGCACGAAGAACATGAAATTGTGCGCGAGCAGCTTCGCGGGCTCGGTCGGCACATGCACGTCGGCGAGGTCGAGCAGGCCCAACTCGACGGCTTCGAGGCATTCGCCGAGCTTGCAGACCGTGCCGCCATAGGCCTCGGTCCATTCGATCTTGTGGCCGGTCTCCTTCGCGACGCGCTCGGTAACGCGCGGAACGAAGGAGTCCTTGATGGTCGCGACCCACAATCCGACGGGCGGGTGCCCGGCGCCGATCTTCAGCTTGAAGGTCGCGGCCTGTGCGGCGACGCCGCTCATCATCGCCACCGCGATGGCAATCGCCGCGAGTCGCAAGACTCCCCTGATGGTGATCATGTCGCGTCTCCCCCGAAAACTCGGCCGTTACGGCCGCTGTTATTGCCCAGTGCGGATCGCACGGGGGCGCATCGTGTCGGCGACATTGCCGATCTCTGACGGGGAGATCGTCTTAGCCACACGCCGCGTTGCGCCCTGGCAGCGGCATGGTAGCAGGACGGCGGCCGATGTCACCTGAGCCGGACCTCGGCGCGCGCTCGATCCGGCTGCTCTCGACCACCCAGCACACTTACGTGGGCTTGAGCGGGTTCGGGATCGAGATCACGGCGACCGAGGGGCTGGAGGGGTAATTCCTTCGCGACTGGTGACAGGCCGTGCCAACCTAAGCGGGATGCCCGGCACAACGCCGGGCATGACGAGGGAAACAGCCGAGTACTGACATCCCCCGGCAAAATTATTCCCCATCTCTATGCTGGCTACCGGACAGATCAATCCCCATATCCATGACATCACTGGCTTCGACCCAACCGGGCGTCAGTGGCTGAGAGACGCGACAGCGCTCCCGCCTAGAAGGCAGGAGCGCGCGATGTCACAATCCGCAAATCTATTTCTGAACTCATTGTCCGCTGCGGATGGCGCGGCACTGCGGCCGCATCTGCGGGCCGCCGATCTCCCGCAGGGCGATATCCTGTTCGACGTTGGCGACTCAATTCACCAAGTCTATTTCCCGCACGGCGGCGTCGTATCGCTCGTCGTGTCGCTCGCGACCGGCGAGACCATTGAGACCGCGATGATCGGCCGCGAGAGTGTGGTCGGCGGCTCGTCCGGGCTCAACGGACAGCAGTCCGTATACAAGGCCATCGTGCAAATCGCCGGCACGGCCGCGGTCCTGGATTCGGACAGGCTGCGCGGCCTCGCCGAGGCAAGTCCTGCGATCCGCGCCGCGCTGTTCCGCCACGAACAGATGATCCTGATCCAGGCCCAGCAATCGGCCGCCTGCAATGCTTCGCATACGGTCGAGACGCGGCTCGCGCGCTGGCTGTTGCGCTCGCGCGACCTGATGGGCGGCGACGATCTCGCGTTAACGCAGGAATTTTTGAGCCAGATGCTCGGCGTGCGGCGCACCAGCGTGTCGGTGGTGGCGAACACGTTTCAGCAGGCGGGCTTCATCCGCTACAGCCGCGGACACATCCGCATCCTCAATCTGGAAGGCCTGCGCGAGACCGCCTGCGAGTGCTATCACACCGTCAAGGCGCAGGCGGAGCGGCTGCTGTCTTCCCACCAAGATATTGTCCAGGCGAAATAAATTTGCAGTAATGTCGGGAACCGGACGGACCTGACTTCGTTAGCTGGACGATGGCCTAAGGAGCCGGGTTTAACCGGCACCCTCCGACCGCGCCCCGCACCGGCGTGCCAAAGGGGATCGTTGAGCAGCGGCTTGCTCATCCAGGCCAAATAAGCAGAAACCGGGAGCCAAGGCGTGCTCGACGCGCATCATTTTCGCTCGCAAGCGCAGCTCTACCTCGAATTGGCGGAGCGGATGAGCCTGCGCGGTGACGCCGAATACTGCCGCATCATCGCGGAGCGCTGCCGGGCGCGGGCAACGGAGCTTGAGACCGACGGCGAGTCGGCCACGGCGCTGAGGGACATCCCATCGGTTGCATGACTTGGCGCGCCTTGGCCAGGGCGGCATAAGAGTCTCGCCGCAGGTCCGCTATCTAGCGTGCATGACGGCGCCCGTGAAAATCCTCTCGCCCGAGTTCGCGCTCGACACTCGCTCCGGCTGGCCGGCCGACCTGCGGCTGCTGATCGACCGCTACCCGCGCGAGGTGTGGACCGGCCATGCCAATCTCGGCGCGATGGCGCAGTTCTGGCTGCAGCGCCACGACATGTTTCGCGAGATCGCCGCCGCGCTCGAGCAGGCGACCGCTGCCTTCCGCGACGGGACGGCGAGCGCGCAGGATCTGCGCGCGTGGTTTCCGTCCCGGCTGCAGTTCTTCCTGCAGCAGCTCAACGCCCATCACCAGATCGAGGACCTTCACTACTTCCCGGTCTTCCAGGCAGCCGAGGCACGTCTCGCGCATGGGTTCGATGTGTTGGAAACCGATCATAGGGTGATCCACCAGCAGATCGACGCCACGGTCGAGACCGCCAATCTTTTCCTGCGCACCGCCGTCAACGACGATGCGCTGCGCGGGGCGGGCGAGCGCCACGCGGCGCAAAACGGCGCGCTCCTTCGCCTTCTGGCACAGCACCTGGCGGACGAGGAAGACCTGATCATCCCGCTCATCCTCGATCGCAGCGAGGCCGCGCTCGGCGTCGGCTGAGCGCGCCGGCAATTTTATCCACAGACGCGGCTAAGTGTTGCAAATCGCCGCAGGCGCTCTAACTTTCGGTGGTGTGTCGGCCGATTAGTAAGCGGCTGCATCAAGAATGCGCTTCGCGAACAGTCAGAGTTTGTTCATGATTGTTGCGTTGAAATGATTCGCGCTGCTTTGGTGTTTTCGAGTTGCGTGCGTTGCTGATGCTGTTGTGTCTCACGCCGCGTTCCGCCTGGCGTGACGTTTCACCCATCAACCCACAGCGAAAGATGGACTCGACACTCTGGAGTCGGACCCCGCTGGTCCCACGGCCCAGCGGAAATGATACCGGTGCCTTTGCTGCCGAAGACCTGGACGCAGGCACAATCGTCGTCCCAAGTTGGCATGAAGCCTTTTACGAGGGAATGGAGGGCTGGATCCGTCTGGACCGGCGTCAGGTGCGCAAGCTCCCGCGAGATCAGAAGAAGCTGTTCCTGCGCTATGGCCTCGATCAAGACTTCGACCAGATCATTGGCCCGGTGGACATCCGATACGTCACCACGCCGGACAACTTCATCAATCATTCGTGCGATCCGAACCTGCGCTACGACGCGGCCGGCAATGTCGTGGCCGCGCGGCCGATCCGCAAAGGCGAGGAAGTCTTCATCGACTACGGCTGCTTTGTCGTGAATTTCGATGAGCCGTTCGACTGCTCCTGCGGCGCGGCGAGTTGCCGGGGCCGCATCCGCCGCCAGGACTGGAAGAAACTCGCCGCGACCTACGGCATGAACATGCCGCGCTTCCTGCATAGCCGGATCGCGCGGGCGCTCAAGGCGGATCGCGAAGAGCCGCGCTACAACCGCAGCCGGACACCGGAACTCGCCGGAGAGCAGAAGCCGTCGGCGGCGTGACGCGCTCAAGTATCGGAGATCGGATGGACGCACTTCCTGCGACCGCTTTCGCGACGACGTCCCCGGTGAGCGACACAAGGCGCCCTTCGAGGTTCGCGCGATTTCCGCGGGCCGGGGCCTGTTCGCCTGCCGCGCGATCGCATCCGGCACGCGGCTGTTCGGTGAGGATGACTGGACCGACGAGACCGAGCGCAGGGATTTCTCGATCCTCTCGGCGGCACAGCTCGATAACCTGACGCCGCCGATGCGCACGGCCTACCTGCGCTTTGCCTACAACACCAGCCCCGAGCAGATCACCGGGACCTTCCGCCCCGAAACGGTGCGGCATCCGAGCAATTTCATCAATCATTCCTGCGAGCCGAACGCCGGTTACGAGGGCGAGGACCAGATCGTCGCGCTGCGGCGCATTTCGGCGGGCGAAGAGATCCGCATGGACTACGGGACGTTCAGTTTCTCGTTCGATCACAATTTCAGTTGCGCATGCGGCGCCTGGGGCTGCCGCGGCACCGTGCGGCATGACGACTGGCGCGCGCTGGTGCGCACCGGGCTGCGCCTGCCGGGCTTCATGCGCGCGCTCGCCGACCGCGCCTTGTGGGGCTGATACGGCTTTTCCCGCCGCGGCGCGCGTGTCACCATCCGCCGCGTGAGGCGTACAGGAGACCGCGATGCGGCGGCGTAGCTGGCTGCTTGGAGCGATCGGCGCAACTGCCCTTGCGCTGACATGGGGCGCATTGGCAGCGCCGCGCCTTGCGGATCTGCCCGGCAGCAAGTCCGCCGGCTCGACCGAAGTCGATGTCGAGCTCGTCCTTGCCATCGACATCTCATACTCGATGGATTTCGACGAGCTGGCGCTGCAGCGCGAGGGTTACGTACAGGCGATCACCTCGCAGGAATTCCTCAATGCGCTCAAGCAGGGCACCAACGGCAAGGTCGCCGCCACGGTCGTGGAATGGGCCGGTATCGCCGAGCAGCGCATCGTGTTGCCGTGGCGGCTGATCGACGGCCCGGCGAGTGCGCAGGCGGCGGCAAGCGAACTGGCGCGCATGCCGGTGCGGCGCGCCTTCCGCACCTCGATCTCCGGCGCGCTGATGTTTTCTGCCGCGCTGTTCGAGGGGAACGGATTTCGCGGCATCCGCCGCGTGATCGACGTGTCGGGCGACGGCACCAACAATCAGGGTCCGCTGGTCACGCTGGTGCGCGACGAGGTCATCGCCAAGGGCATCGTCATCAACGGCCTGCCGATCATGCTGAAGGAGCCGCAGCCCGGCTCGGTCGATCTCAAGGATCTCGACATCTACTACGAGGATTGCGTAATCGGCGGACCGGGCGCGTTCGTGGTCCCGATCCGCGAGCGCGACAAGTTCAAGGACGCGATCCGCACCAAGCTGGTGCTCGACATCGCGCAGTATCGCGGCGAGGGACGCGTGATCCCGGCATCCGCGCAAGCGCCGCGCATCTCCTGCACCATCGGCGAGCAGATGTGGCAGCGCCGCTGGGGCGGCGGGTACGATGGGCGCTGACCCACTCCCGCTCATTCCCGCGTAAGCGGGAATCCAGCTCTTCCTTTTGCTTGGCTCTGGGTCCCCGCGTTCGCGGGGACGAGCGGAAAGATCAGCGCTCAAACCGCGCCACGATCTCGACATGCGCCGAATAGCGGAACTGATCGACCGGCGTGACGGCCGTCAACCGATAGCCGCCATCCACCAGCAGGCGCGCGTCGCGCGCGAAGGTGGCGGCATTGCACGACACCGCAACCACCAGCGGGACCTTTGAGGCTGCAAGCTGGCGCGCCTGCGCCTCCGCGCCCTGGCGCGGCGGGTCGAACACCACCGCGCCGATGGATTTCAGCTCCTGCGGTGTGAACGGGCGGCGGAACAGGTCACGCGCCTCGGCTTCGATCGGCTTGAGGCCCGGCGTCTTGGCAGCCTGACGCAGGGCGGCGATGGCGCCATCATCGGCGTCCGCCGCTGATGCGCGCGCGCTCGGCCAGCCGCAGCGCAAAAGGACCAACACCGCAAAACAGGTCGGCCACCTCTTTGGCATTGCCGGCATGTCCGCCACCAGCGGTCAAGACGGCCTCGCCTTCGTGGGTCGCCTGCAGGAAAGCGCCCGGCGGCAGCACGACCGCGCCGTGCCCATGCGGACGCTCGGCGCGGCGCGCTGCGCGATCAGTTCGCCGTGGCGTGTTAGCCGCGCGAGCCGATGCGTTTCGGCGAGCCGCGCCAGCGCCGCCGTTTGCGGCGCGCCGAGCGGCCTGAGCCGCGCAGATCGACATCGAGCCCGCCTTCGGTCGCGGTCGCCTGGAAATCGAGCGGCTTCTCGAGTGCGCCGAGCGCCTCGGCGAGCGCCCACGCGGCGGGGATCGCGCCGCCAGCGCAGGCGCCAGCACCGGGCAACGATGATCGAACGATGTGGTGCGCCCGATAGCCCATGAAGCCGAGTTCGAGCATATCGTGTTGGCTGCGCCGCGCATGCAAGACCGCGCGCCGCCGGCCCTCGCCGTGCGCGTCGATCAGTTCGCCAACCGGCGCGTCGAGGCCGGCCTGGCGCAAAGCCTCGACAACGGTCCGTGCTTCCACGCCCGATAGCGCGCGAAATCCCAGTGCTGCGTCTGGCAGCCGCCGCACACGCCGAAGTGCGGACAAACCGGCGTGATGCGTTCCGGCGCTCGGCGTCTCGACGCGCAGCAGATGGCGGCGGTCCGGTGACCGGGAAACGGCTCGACCTCGACCACCTCGCCCGCCAGCGTGTAGGGCACGAACACCGGCCGTCGGGCGTCCGGCGACGCCGTCGCCGCGGTGGCCGATGCGCGAGATGGTCAGGCGTTCGGTCATGGCGGCGCTCGCCACCTCCGGCAGATAGTGCCGCGCGGTCAACCGCTGGAAGCGCCAGATCAGCAGCACCGCGTAGACCGCGATGCCGATCGAGAGCCCGATCCAGATGCCATAGGCGCCGAGCCCGAGCGTGAAGCCGAACAGCCAGCAGCCGGAAAAGCCGACGCCCAGAAGCTGATCGCCGCGAACAGCAGCGGCACGCGCGTGTCGTTGAGCCCGCGCAGCGCGCCCGCCGCGACGGTCTGCACGCCGTCCGCGATGAAGAAGCTCGCGCCGAGCACCAGCAGCGAGGCGGCGAGCGCGACCGTCTGCGGATCGGGCGCACCGCCGAGGAACAGCGAGCGGCAGATGATGTGGCGCGTCAGCGCGACGAGCAGCGTCATCGCCGCCATGAACACGACGCCGAGCACGATCGCCGCAAAGCCGGCGCGCCGCGTCGCAGCCGCATCGCCGCGCCCGGCCGCATGGCCGACGCGCACGGTCGCCGCCATGCCGATGCCGAACGGCACCATGAACATGATGGCGGCGATCTGCAGCGCGATCTGGTGCGCGGCGAGCGCGACGGTGCCGATCCAGCCCATCAGTTGCGCGGCGGCGGCGAACACGCCGTATTCGAGCAGGAACGAGCCGGACATCGGCGCGCCGACACGATAGCTGCCGCATCAATGCCAGTCGGCGCGCCACCAGCGGCCGAGCACGCGGTATTTGCTGAACGGCCGGCGCGCGTAGCAGACCCAGATCGCCGCGATGCACATGCCGATGTTGACGATCGTGGTCGCAAGTCCCGCGCCGAGCAGATCGAGGCGCGGCAGGCCGAACGCGCCGTAGATCAGCGCATAGGCGAGCACGCGTTGGCCGGGATCGCCGCGAGCGTGATCCAGAGCCCCGGCTCGGGCCGGTTCACCGCGCCCATGAAATTGCGCAGCGCCATGAAGCACCAGCTCGGGACCATGCACCACGCCATGCCGGCGAGATAGCGCTGCGCGAGTCGCGCGTTTTCGCGCGACTGCCCGAGCACGACGAGCAGCTCGCCGCCCCAGAGCTGCACGAGCGTCAGCGGCATGCCGAGGATGACCGCGGCCCACAACCCGACGCGCAGCGCGCGGCGCACCATGCGCGGCTCGCGCGCGCCGAAGTCTTGCGCGGCGAGCGGCGCCACCGCCGAGATCAGGCCCATGCCGAGCACGAACAGCGTGAACAGCACGGTGTGCGCGAGCGCCGCGGCGGCGACCGCCTTGTCGCCAAGCCGGCCGATCAGCGCGAGATCGCTCGTCATCATGGCGATCTGGCCGAGCTGCGTGAGCGCGATCGGCAGCGCGAGCTTGACCGTCTCGGTCATCTCGTCGCGCCAAACGTCTTGCCCGCAGGCGCGGCGCCCGCGGCTGGTATGGCTCCCGGCATCGTCATGGCGCGCACCATAGTCAGGCGCGCGCGCGATGGAAGTGACGATTTTGTGTCGGGTCCATTCGCCGCATTGATGAATCAGGCGGCGGCGATGCGCTCCGAGCAGGAATTCCCTATTGCCCTCCCCGCCTTCGATCGGCGACGGGATGACGCCTGCGACGGTCCAGCCGAGCGAGGGCGAACGCCGCGATGTCGTCGCACACCGCTGACTGAACCGCGGCGTCGCGCACGATGCCTTTCTTCAGATGCTTTCGGCCGGCCTCGAATTGCGGCTTGATCAGCGCGACAGCTGCGCGGGCCGGCGCAGCAGCCGGTCGAGCGCGGGCAGCACCAGCTTCAGCGAGATGAAGCTCACATCGATCGTGACGAAATCCGGCAGCTCGGCGAGCCGTGCCGGATCGAGCGTGCGGATATCCGTCTCCTCCAGCGACACGACGCCGCGTCGTCGCGCAGCCGCGCGTGCAACTGTTCGCGTCCGACATCGACCGCATAGACGTGGCTTGCGCCGCGCGCGAGCAGCACATCGGTAAAGCCGCCGGTCGAGGCGCCGACATCGAGACAGACGCGTCCGGCCGGATCGAAACCGAAATGATCGAGCGCCGCGGCAAGTTTCAACCGCCGCGCGAAACCCACGGATGATCCGGCGCTGCCTGCAAAGCGGCATCCGCCGCGAATTCATCCGACGGCTTGCGCACCGGCACGCCGTCCGCCGTCACCAGTCCGGCGGCAATCGCCGCCTGCGCCCGGGCGCGGCTCTCGAACAGGCCGCGCTCGACCAGCAACACATCGGCTCGCTTGCGCAGCGCCATAAAGTTGACTTAGCAATGCGCCACCGCTTCGGCCAGAGTGGGCGCTTAAGGAGCACGGAGATTCGATGCGCCGCTTCTGGATCGTTTGCGTCCTCGCTCCTGGCTCCGCCCGCATCGGCGCAGGACCCGCGCACCTGGGTTTTCGACGACAACCCGGAAGCGCCGGCGCTGAAATTCGGCGCGCCGGAGTTGGACGAGATTCTGATCGCCTTTCGTGCGAGCCGGACGCGAAGCGCATGACGATCGTCGAATCGGTCGCGTTGAAGAAGCTCAACCCCGGGAATGTCGGTGACATTCAAGCTGACGGGGGAAGCGCCAGCCTCGACCTCACCGGCGACGCCATTGCCAACGAGACCGATGGTACGGTGAGCATCGAGGTGAACAGCCCGCCGAACCCGCGCGTGTTCGCGCTGCTCAAGGCGGGGCCGTCGCTCACCATCGAGGTGCCGGGCGCGAAGGTGACGATCCCGCTCGCCGGCGCGGCGCCGGATCTCGCGGCGTTCGAGAAGCTGTGTTTGGGAAGGAAGTGACGTTCGCGGGAATGAGTGGGCGGAAGAGATTACGCCAGCCG
>CAWDCA010000010.1:0-95059 GCA_963800695.1 uncultured Alphaproteobacteria bacterium
GCCGCGCGGCTCGGTCAAGAAGAGCACCGCGTTGCGAGCGCAAGGCCTGCCCTCCGGCGACTGCGTCGATTGCCTGCAATGCGTGCACGCCTGCCCGACAGGCGTCGATATCCGCCAGGGTCCCAATCTCGGCTGTATCCAGTGCGGGCTTTGCATCGATGCCTGCGATGCCGTGATGGCAAAGATCGGCCGGCCGACGCGGCTGATCGCCTACGACACCGATCTCAGCATCATGGATCGGCAGGAAGGCAAGCCGACGATCCATCGTTTCGTGCGCATGCGCACCGCGCTCTATGTGGCGATCATCGCGGTTGTCGGCGGCGTGATGACGTTCACGCTGGCGACGCGCGACGCGCAGAGCGTCAGCGTGATCCACGACCGCAATCCGATTTTTGTACGGCTGTCCGACGGGGCGCTGCGCAATGGCTACACGGTGCGCATCGCCAACAAGCGGACCGAACGGCGCGAGTTCACGCTCAGCCTGTCCGGGCTGGCCGGCTCGCTCGTCGATGTGGTTCAGACCCGTGACGACGGGCGCTTCGTGGTCGAGGTCGGCCCGGACCAGACGCGCGAGGTGCGCGTTCTCGTCACCGACTACGTCGATTTCCCGCCTGCATCCACGCCGATCACGTTCCACCTCTACGACGTGGTGACGGGCGAACGGGCGGCTGCGAGCGACTATTTCCGCGCTCCCGCAGGAGGGTGACATGTCCGCCGCCGACCACAATGCGCGTCCCCGGCCGGTTACCGGCCGCATGGTGTTGTTTTGCTTGATCGCATTTTTCGGCGTTGTAGCCACCGTCAACGCCATCATGATCCGCTTCGCTGTCTCGACCTTCGGCGGTCTGGAGACATCCAGCTCGTATCAGGCCGGTCTCGCATTCGCGCGCGAGTCCTCGGCCGCGTACGCACAGGACGAACTGCATTGGGACGTGAAGGCGCATGTGCAGCCGGTCGCCGGCAACACATTGGTCGAAATCGAAGCGCGCGACTCGGCTGGCCGCGCGCTCCCGGGGCTGCTGGCGACCGCGCGTCTCGCGCATCCAAACGACAAGCGCGCTGACCAGGAGGTGAGCCTGAGCGAAAATGCCACAGGACAGTTTCGCGGGCTCGCCAAATCCCTTGCCGGACAATGGGATGTCATCATTGAGTTATCACGCGACGGCGAACGTCTGTTTCGTTCGCGCAATCGCATCGTATTGAACTGAGGTCATGCCGTGGCTGAGACGCTCGATCTCTCGATGTTTGTGCGGCGCCACGAAGGCACCGCGCACATGGATCTGGCGGTCGAGGGCGTGGGCTGCGCCGGCTGCATCCGCAAGATTGAGGGCGGGCTGAAGCGCCTGCCGGGCGTCGTCGAGGCGCGGCTCAATTTCACCAACCGGCGGCTTGCGGTCGACTGGCGCGAAGAACAGCTCGCCGCCGCCGACGTCATCGCGGCGCTGCAAGACATCGGTTATCGTGCCCACCCGTTCGAGCCGGAGCGCGCCGAGGCCGACGAAGCGCGCCACATGCGCTGGCTCGTCAAATGCCTCGCGGTCGCGGGCTTTGCCGCGATGAACATCATGCTGCTTTCGGTGTCAGTGTGGTCCGGCCATTCGAGTGGCATGGGGCAGGAGACGCGCGACTTCTTCCATTGGCTCTCGGCGCTCATCGCGCTGCCGGCCGCGGCCTACGCCGGCCAGCCCTTCTTCCAGAGCGCACTGACACGCGATCCGTGCGCGTGCGCTCAACATGGACGTGCCGATCTCACTCGGCGTGATCACGGCCCTCGGCATGTCGCTGGTCGAGACGGCAAACCATGCCGAGCATGCTTATTTCGATTCTGCCACGATGCTGCTGTTCTTCCTTTTGTGCGGCCGCGCGCTCGATCATGCGATGCGGCGCAAGACCCGTGCGGTTGCGGGAAATCTCGCGGCCTTGAAGGCCGACTTTGCACATCGCTTCGATGGCGCGGAGCTTGTCCGCGTGCCGGCAGCCGCGCTCAAAACCGGCGACCGGCTGCTCGTGCGCCCGGGCGACCGCATAGCGGCCGATGGCATCGTGCTGTCGGGCACATCCGAGATCGACGATAGCCTGGTGACGGGCGAGACGGCCCGCCGCGTCATCGCTGCCGGTGCGAATATTCATGCCGGCAGCATCAATTTCTCCGGCACGCTGACGATGCGGGTGACCGCCGCCGGCACCGGAACGCTGCTCGACGACGTTGAGCGGCTTCTCGAAAGGGCCGTCACGGCGAAATCGCGCTATGTTCGCCTCGCCGATCGCGCCGCGCGGATGTATGCGCCGATCGTGCACACAACGGCAGCGCTAACGCTCGCCGGGTGGCTGCTCTCGGTGCGAGCGTACACGACTTAATTGTCACCGCGATCGCGGTGCTGATCATCACCTGCCCCTGCGCGCTGGCGCTTGCCATTCCAGCTGTGCAGGTCGTGGCGTCCGGCGCGCTGTTCCGCGCCGGCGTGATCCTCAATGCGGGCGATGCGATCGAGCGGTTCGCCGAAATCGACACTGTGATCTTCGACAAGACCGGCACGCTGACGCTGCCAGAGCCGCGCGTCGCGAATGCCGCTGCCATCCCGTCAGATCTGCTGGAGAAAGCTGCCCGCCTCGCGCTCTCGAGCCGTCATCCGCTTGCCACCGCCGTCGCACGCGAAGCGCGCGAGCGTATTCCGTTCGATGGTGCGATCGAGGAGCCGGGACAGGGCGTGCGCGCCATGATCGGCGGCGCGGAAGCGCGGCTGGGCAGCCCGGCGTTCTGTGGCATCACCAAGGTCGAGTCGATCGGACCGGGCAATTCGATCATCGCCTTCAGTCACAACGATGATCGCATCGTACTGTCGGTACAGCAGAGGCTGCGCGACGATGCGATCAAGACGGCAGTCGGGCTGCGTGCGCTCGGGCTGCGACTCGTGATCCTCTCCGGCGACCGTGCCGACGCGGTGCTCCCGGTCGCGAGCGCGCTTGGTATCGCGGACTGGAAGGGCAGCCTCAATCCGGCGGAAAAGATTGCCGCGATCGATGCGCTGAAGGCGCAGGGGCGGCGCGTGCTCATGGTCGGCGATGGAATCAACGATGCGCCGGCGCTCGCCGCCGCTCACGCGTCGCTCTCTCCGATCAGCGCGGCCGACCTCACGCAGGCGCAGGCCGATGCTGTGTTCCTCGGCGAGCGCCTCGCGCCCGTGCTGGACGCTGTCACCATTACGCGCCGCGCGCGCCGCCTGATGCAGCAGAACCTCTGGCTCGCGGTGATCTACAATGCGATCGCCGTGCCTGTCGCGATCCTCGGCTACGCGACGCCGCTGGTGGCGGCCGCCGCGATGTCCGGTTCCTCGATCCTCGTGACGCTCAACGCGCTGCGCGTGCGAGGCCGACGGCAGGACGCCGCCCAAGCGGAGGGAATCGCGGCCGGGCGGCGGCCAGCGAGTATCCCATGAATGTCCTGATCTATCTCGTCCCGATGGCCCTGGCGCTTGGTTTGACTGGCCTTGGGGCGTTCCTCTGGTCGCTGCGCGCTGGCCAGTACGACGACATGGACGGAGCCGCCTTGCGGGTGCTCTCCGACGACGACGTGACGCCCGCGTGATTTCGCTGGGGGTCACTGCGGGCCTCCCGCCAGAGCTTGGCTGATGGCAACGCTCCGCTTCCCTTCGTTGGGGAAGCGTGAAGGGAATGCGCAAGCCTCGGGCGCGAACGCGCCGCGAGAACGAAATCGCGTGTTTGAAATGTCGCACGCCAGCAAATAGATGCGCCCCATGCCTGCATTGCCCTTCCGCGCGACCCATGTTTAGGTCGCCGCCCTTCTCGCCGGAATACCCGAAACATGGCTCGTGACGTCGTCGACCTGACCCCGATCGAATCGCGCGACGAACTCGTCGCGTGGTTCGCGGAAGGCGCAAAGCCCAAGGCGCAATGGCGCATCGGCACCGAGCACGAGAAGTTCGCCTTCACGACCGACACGCATGAGCCGGTGCCCTATGAGGGCCGCCGCTCCATCCGCTCGCTGCTCGTCGGCATGCAGCATCTGCTCGGCTGGGAGCCGATCATGGACGGGCCGAACATCATCGGCCTTGCGGACGTGACCGGCGGCGGCGCGATCTCGCTCGAGCCCGGCGGGCAGTTCGAGCTCTCCGGCGCGCCGCTCGAGACCGTTCACCAGACGTGCTCGGAGCTGATGGCGCATCTCGCGCAGTTGCGCGAGATCGCGCGGCCGCTCGGTATCGGCTTCCTCGGGCTGGGCATGAGCCCGAAATGGACGCGCGCGCAAACCCCGGTGATGCCGAAGAGCCGCTACAAGATCATGACCGCTTACATGCCGAAGGTCGGCCGTTACGGCCTCGACATGATGTACCGCACCTGCACGGTGCAGACGAACCTCGACTTCTCCTCAGAAGCCGACATGGTGAAGAAGCTGCGCGTCTCGCTCGCGCTGCAGCCGGTCGCGACCGCGCTGTTCGCGAATTCGCCGTTTACCGAAGGCAAGCCGAACGGCTTCCTGTCGTTCCGCTCGGAAGTGTGGCGCGACACCGACAATAATCGCGCCGGCATGCTGCCGTTCGCGTTCGAACCGGGCATGGGCTTCGAGCGCTATGTCGATTACGCGCTCGACGTGCCGATGTATTTCGTCAAGCGCGAGGACGAATACATCGACGTGTCGGGCATGTCGTTCCGGGATCTGCTCAAGGGCAAGCTGCCGGGACACGGCAACCTGCGCGCTACCCGTTCGGACTGGGTCAATCACGTCTCGTCGATTTTTCCCGAAGTGCGGCTCAAGCGCTACCTCGAAATGCGCGGTGCGGATGCCGGCCCGTGGCGGCGCCTGCCTGCGCTGCCGGCGTTCTGGGTCGGCATTCTGTATGACGATGCGAGCCTCGATGCGGCGTGGGATCTCGTCAAGGACTGGAGCGCGCAGGAGCGCCAAAGGCTGCGCGACGACGTGCCGCGTGCGGGTTTCGCGGCGACAATCCGCGGCCGCACCATGCTCGATCTCTCGAAGGAATGCCTCGCATTGAGCGAGGCGGGACTGAAGCGCCGGAAATATCTGGACAGCGACGGCCGCGACGAGACACGCTATCTCAGCGGCCTGCAGGAATTCGTCGCGCGCGGCATCACGTCGGCGGAGGAATTGCTGGAGAAGTATCATGGGCCGTGGGGCGGCTCGGTCGAGCCGGTGTTCACGGAGTATGCGTATTAGCGATGGCCAAGGGCACGCCCGCGACGGTCGCGCTCACGAAGGCCGGCGTCGCGTTCATGCTGCATGAATACGACTACGATCCGAATGCCGCGCGCATCGGCATGCAGGCCGCCGAGGCACTGGGCGTTTCTCCGGCACGCTTGCTCAAGACCCTGATGGCGAAGGCGGGCGGGGCGGTGGTGTGCGTGCTGGTGCCGTCGGACGCGGAAGTCAGCCTGAAGAAACTCGCCGCCGCAGCCGGCGCCAAGGACGCCGCGATGCTGCCGCCCGCCGAGGCCGAACGCCACACCGGCTATCATGTCGGGGGCATATCGCCGTTCGGGCAGAAAAAGCGCGTGCGCGTATTCATCGCGCAATCCGCGCTCGCACATCGAACGATCGTTGTGAACGGCGGACGGCGCGGATTGCAGATCGAGCTTGCGCCGGGGGATTTGGTGGGCGTGCTGGAAGCGACGGCGGTGGAGCTATAACGTTACTCCGCTGCCCGCGCCGCCTCCGACAGGTTATCCAGCGACGAGATGACGTGCTCGGCCAGCGCATCGGCCATCGGATTGCGCTCATGCGGATTGCGTACCAGCCCGATGCGGCATGAGGGCAGCTCGGGGAATCCATCCGCCGCCGAGAGCACGCGCATGCCGGGCCGCAATCCGGATTCCGGAAACACCGACACCGCAAGCCCGGACAGCACGGCGGCGCAGATCGCGCTCGCGTTGCCGCTCGAATAGAGCACGCGATAGGGTCGCCCGATCGCTTCGAGACAATCGACCGCAGCGCGGCGCCACGCGCAGGTCGGCCGCCCGAGCGCGAGCGGCAGGCGCTCTTCCAGATGCGTCGAGTGGCGGTTCGAGGTCGCCCACAGCAGACGCTCCTGGCGGAAATTCTCCGCCGTCATGTTGCCGAGGCAATTGGTGATGATCGCGAGATCAATTTCGTTCGCCTTGATGCGCTCGAGCAAGCAGACCGTCTCTTCGCAGATGACCGTGAGCTCGATCGCCGGATAGGCGCGCGAGAAACGCGCCATGATCTCGGGCAGATAGCGATCGGCGTAATCGTCCGGCACGCCGAGCCGCACGCGGCCGGTGAGCTCGTCGGAGAATGCCGCGATCGTCTCGACATTGAGCTTCACGATGCGGCGCGCGTAGTCGAGCAGGCGCTCGCCGTCTTCGGTCAATTTCGAGGCGCGTCCGTCGCGCGCGAAGATCGAACGGTCGAGCCGTTCCTCCAGCCGCTTCATCTGCATCGAAACGGCGGATTGAGTCTTGTGCACGATGTCGGCGGCGCGCGTGAAGCTGCCGGTCTCGGCGATGGCGATGAAAGTGCGGAGTTGGTCGACGTCGAGCAGAGCGGTCATGACGGGATCCTCGGGAGGTAGGCCGGAGGTGCCGATCCGGCCAGATACATCACCACGACTGATTGGTTAGATTAAAAACATTCGTTTCACTTATCAATAGGGAGGGCGCATATTCCACCAGTCAAGGCAGTTCAGAGCTGTTCGGTCGCTCCGCGAGAGATCGCGGAGGACTTGAGGACCGCTTTTGTCTGACGGAACCGATGGAGAATGCCATGTCGATCTATTCCGATACCCAGACCCCCTCGCAGTTTGCGTGGCTGGTCAGCGCCGCTGTGGGGATCGTCGTGGCCCGTACGCGCCAAGTCGCCCAGATGATCAAAAATCGCCGCGATGCCATGACCCTGGCGGGCCTCGACGACCGTATGCTCGCCGATATCGGACTGACCCGGGGGGATGTTCGCGATGCCTTCTCGGAGCCCGTGTGGAGCGATCCGACCACAATTCTGGTGAGCCGCGTGAACGAGCGGCGCGGCAGCCGGCGCCGGGGCTTTACCGCGGCTTCTGGCGGCGTGATCGAGGCGCCATCGATCGTCCCGTCGCAGAAGGAGCGCAGCTTCGATGCGCCGGTCGGAGCCCGCTACTACTGAACGGATCACATAGGTTGAACACCGATACACAACTTGGCCGGGCCGATCCTCCCCCCGTCGGCCCTCTCGCTCCAGGCCTCCTCGTCCCCTCGAAGGTCTGGAACCTCGCGCCCGCCGGCCCTCCCGGCGGGCGCTTTTCTTTTTCTTCCCTCGCCCGCTTGCGGGAGAGGGTCGCCGACGCAGTCGGCGGGGGAGAGGGCGCTTCAGGCAAGCTGCTACGGTCGTTTTCCGACGATGTGCGCGGCCCATGCGGCGAATGCGTCGAGCATCTCGGCGCGAACCTCCGCGTCCTTGCGGCCGGTGCGCGCCGGCACGTGGAATGAATGATCGGCATCGGCAAACAGCTTCAGCGTCGCGCGATTGCCCAGCGCAGCGCACACCGGCTCAAGCTCGCTAAGTTCTGCGAGCGCATCGCGCGTGCCCTGCAGAAACAGCATCGGGATCGTCACGTCGGCGAGATGCTTCGCGCGCTCTTGCGACGGGCGCTTGGCCGGATGCAGCGGAAAGCCGAGGAACGCGAGCCCCGCAACGCCTTCGAGTGGCGCTAAGGCCTGCGCCTGCGAGGTCATCCGGCCGCCGAACGATTTGCCGCCCGCGATCAGCGGCATCCCCGGCAGCAGCCGGCGCGCTTCGGCGACGGCGGCGCGCACGGTCGCGTGCGCGACCTTCGGCGGGTCCGGTCGTTTGCCGCCTTTCTCCATGTAGGGAAACTGGTAGCGCAGGCTCGCGATGCCGCGTTCGGCCAGTTCGGCCGCGACCGCGGTCAGGAACGGATGCGCCATGCCGGCACCCGCTCCGTGGGCGAACACGAAGCCGGCCGATGCGCGCGGCGGGACTTGCAGCAGTCCGGACACGCAGGTCGTTTCGCCGACGTTGAGTGCAATCGGCTTTGCGGGCTGCGGCATTTCGTTGCTCCCGTTCATCTTATCGGGTGGATCGCGCTTGACCCCGTTCTCCCTACTCACCCACAATGCCGCTCCGAGCACGCCGCAAGCGGTAGCCGTCGTGCATTTAAAGCATAACGCCGCACTGGGGAGTCGCCATGTCAATCCGACCGATTCATGTCTTGGCCGCGTGCGTAGCGTTCTCACTCGCGCTCCCGGCCACCGCCCAGGAAATGACCATGGGCAACGTCAATCCGCCGCGGCAGGGGACATCGCTCGCCGCGCAGCAATTCATCGACAAGGTCGCCGAGCTCTCCGGCGGCAAGATCAAGATCGCGCATCACCATTCGGGTGCGCTCGGCGGCGAGCGCGAGGTGGCGCAGCAGATCCAGCTCGGCGCCGTCGACTTCGGGCCGATCACCACCGCGCCGCTCTCGACGCTCATCCCGGAAATGTCGGCGTTCCAGCTTCCGTATATTTTCCGCGACTACGACCACGTGTTCAAAGCGCTCGACGGAAGCGACACCATCACCAAGTACTACGAGGGCGTACTCGACAAGAAGGGCCTGAAGCTCATTGGCTTCATCGCGGCCGGCTATCGCGGCATCTACGGCCACGGCGCGATCAATTCGATCGCGGACGTGAAGGGCAAGAAGGTGCGCGTGCAGGAGGATCGCATCCTCGTCGCGACCTTCAAGGCGCTCGGCATGATCTCGACACCGATCGCGTTCCCGGAAGTCGCAACCGCGCTGCAGACCAAGGTGATCGATTTCGCCGAGGGCGGCGTCAACACGTTCTATCACAACAAATTTTACGACATCGTCAAATACGTCGCCGACGTGCGCCATACCCATCAGGCGGTCGCGCTCGTCATGTCGAAGGCGTCATGGGGCAAGCTCGACGCCGCCGGGCAAAAGGCGGTGACGGATGCGTGGGCGCACGCGCGCGCGTTCAACCGCAAATTCATCCTCGACGAGGACAAGCAGATCCAGGATCAGGTGCGCGAGAAGGGCGTCACCATCACGAAGCCCGATGCGGCGCCTTTCCGTCAGGCGACCGAGAGCGTCTATAACGAATTCTACGCCACTCCGGCCGGCAAGGACGCACGCGGGATCATCGACCTGATCCTCAACACCAAGTAGTCGCGTGTCGCACGGGCAGGGGGGAGACAGCACCGGCGCGGACCGCAAGTCCGCGTACGCGCATTTCTACGACGGACTCGGGCACCTCGGCGGCTTCATCCTCGCGGTGATGACCGCCGCGGTGTTCGTTCAGGTCGTGCTGCGCTACGCGGGCTCGGCGGGCTTCGACGGCCTGGAGGAAGTGCCGCGCTTCCTGTTCGTCTGGCTGGTGATGATCGGCTCGGCCTCCGCGATGCAGCGCGGCCAGCACACCGTGCTCGACTATTTCGTCAACAAGTTCACGCCGCGCGGCCGCGCGCTGATCGTGATCGCCGTGAACGGCGCGAGCATTGTGCTGTTCGCCTACCTTATAAAGCTCAGCCTCGTGCTGGTTCCGAACGCACAACTGCAAACGAGCGCCGGCCTCGGCCTGCCGCTCGGCTGGGTCTATCGCGGCCATTCCGGTCGGCTCCGTGCTCATCATCCTGCCGATGTTGCTCACGATCTACAAAGCGCTGGGGAGCGTATGGCCGAAACGCTCCTGATCGTTTTCATCATCTGCATCCTCGCCGGAATGCCGATCTCGATCGCGCTCGGCGCCGGCGCGCTCGGCGCCGCCATGCTGTTTCCGGCCCTCAATCCGATCATCATCCCGACGCGCTTCGTCGGATTGCTCTCCGACTCCTACCTCCTGCTGTCCGCGCCGCTGTTCATTCTTGCCGGCAACGTCGCGGCGCGCGGCGGCGTCGCGCGCGTGCTGATCGATTTCGCGACCGTGCTGGTCGGCCGCTTCCGCGGCGGGCTCGCCTACGTCAACGTGCTCGACAGCATGTTCTTCGGCGGCATTTCCGGCTCGGCGGTGGCGGACGTCTCCGCGCTCGGCACGTTCCTCATCCCGCAGATGGTGCGCAAGGGCTACGACCTCGATTTCGCAACTGCGCTCACAGTCAGCACCGCGGTGGTGGCGCCGATCATCCCGCCCTCGATCATCGCGGTGATCTACGCCTGGATGGCCGACGAGTCGGTGGCGGCGATGTTCGCCGCCGGCGTGATCCCCGGCATTCTGGTGGGGGCCGGCATGGCGGTGCCGGTGTTCGTCATCGCAAAGAAACGCAACTACCCGAAGGAGGAGCCACCGACCCTGCCGCAGTTCACGGCCGCGCTCGTCAAAGCGCTGCCCGCACTGTTGATCCCGGTGATCATCATGGGCGGCATTCTGTTCGGCGTCTTCACGCCGACGGAAGCGGCCGCGGTCGCGGTCGTCTACGCGCTCGTGGTGCCGCCGATCTTCTATCGCGAGCCGGCGCTGCGCGAGCTGCCGCAGATTTTCGCCGACTCGGCGCGGCTCTCCGGCGTGATCGGCCTGATCATCGGCTTCGTCGGTGCCTTCGGCTGGGTCCTGACCTATTCGAAATTCCCGTTCGTCGTGGCCGCCGCGATCTCCTCGATCGCACCGGAATGGTGGTCGTTCCTGATTCTGATCATTGCGCTCTATGTCGTACTCGGCACCTTCCTCACGCCGTCGGAGATCATTCTGGTCACGGTGCCGGTGCTGTTGCCGGTGGCGCAGGCGGTCGGCGTCCATCCGATCCATTTCGGTATGGTTTGCGTGATCGCGTCAGCCGTCGGCCATATCACGCCCCCGGTCGGCCTGTGCCTGTTCGTCGGCATGGCGATCAGCGGCCTGCCGATGGAAAAGCTGATGAAGCCGCTGCTGCCATTCCTCGCCGCGATCATCGTGACGCTGCTGATCGTGGCCTTCGTCCCGGACATCACGCTGTTCCTGCCGCGCCTCCTCGGATTTACGCAGTAGGGACGATTGCGTTACGGCCGCGACCGATTGAACAGCCGCGCCCCGAGGCCGCGCGCCATGTCTTCGTTGCAGACTGGTCCGACCCGATCCTTCAGGCGCGGGCACGCGGCAACGAGCGATTCAAGCGAAATGTTTTCCTTCACACGCACGTGCCGCACGCAGGCAGCGCCCGCGGGCGTCCAGCCGGCCTCGAACGCCATCGCAGGCATGTTTTCGGGCGTCTGGATGCCGTGAGCATCGTAGATGTCGATCTCCTGGCCGTCCTTGGTGTACGGCGTGCCGTTGCCGCAGTAGTCGGCGCGCACCATGCGGATGCAGGCGTTGTAGACGTCGCGCAACGGCATCCCGCCGGCGAGCGCCCAGGGCGGATAGCCGAACCTCACGCACTTTCCCAGTGCCCCGCTGGTACAGGCGAGTTCGAGAACGCCGGCGGCGGCGGGCTCAAGCATTCCATCGGAGCTCGGACGGCCGGCGATCGGGAAACCCTGGCGCCGGCCATCGGGACCCGCATCGCACACGTTCTGCCAGGAGCCGTCCGCGGCCTGCACCGAAAATGTATGCAGCCAGACCGCGCCGTACTTCGCGTCGGGATCGCGTTCCACGCCATCGAGACGCACGCGGATCGCCTGTCCGCCCATCGCGATGACAAGCCGCGCGCCGACAAGGTCGTGCGAGCGCAGCACGCGTCCGTCGGCCAGCGTCGCCTTGAATTCGGTCCCGTCGGCTTCGACGAGCAGCGGAGTCACGGTTTGCGCGGCCGCCGGCAGGCTGCCGCACAGCAGAATGGCGGTGACGGGGAGGAGCAGGCGTCGCATGACGTTCCTCCGTATCTCTCCCCGCCGACGGCGGGAAGAGGGATATCGTTTCGCGGCCGAATTAGAACTCGATCGCGATGACCTGGCCGTTGAGGCCGACGCCATGGTAGCCGCCGACATTGATCCCCTGCTGCCCCGGCAAACTGGTGCCGTTGAACTGGGGACCCTGGAGCATCGGGCCGTTCTGCCTCACGCCGTTAAGAAAGCGGCCCTGCAGAACGACGCCGGGGCCGTTGAACGTGAGGCCATTGAGTGTGCGTCCCTGAACAACGAGGCCGGGGCCGTTGACCCTCATGCCATTGAACCTGAAGCCGTTGAGGGTGCGTCCCTGAAAAACAAGGCCGGGGCCGTTGAACTGGACGCCGTTGAGGCTGCGTCCCTGAAAAATGAGGCCGGGGCCGTTGAACGTGATGCCGTTCAGGCTGATGCCATTGAACTTGATGCCACCGCAACTCCAACACGCCTGAGCGGGGGCGGCGGCGACCGTGGCGAGGACTGCGGCGGCGAGGACGGTCTTGGCGAACATGGTGGTCTCCGATCCGTGTGAAAATTGAGAACCTGAGTTCATTGGAGTGTCGGGGCGCGGGCCCATTCGGTTCGGTGCGAACAAGGGAACTCGATACGCCCGATACAACTTGGGCCGTCGGGGTGTCGCATGTACTCCGGCGACCGCGTTGCGCAGACGATCAGAACTCGATCGCGATGACGTTGCCGTTGAGGCTGACGCCCTGATGGCCGCCGACATTGATGCCGGGTCCGTTCCAACGATAGCCGTTGAACTTGGTACCCTGAATGCTCAGGCCCTGAATGCTGAGACCGTTGAGTGCGATCCCCTGAACAGTGAGGCCGGGGCCGTTGAACTTCACGCCGTTCAGGCTGATGCCATTGAACTTGATGCCGCCGCACGTTTCAACGCACGCCTGAGCGGGGGTTGCGGCGATCGCGGCGAGGACTGCGGCGGCGAGAAGGGTCTTGGCGAACATGGTCGTCTCCATCTGTTGCGATTGAGCGAGCCTGATCTCTGCTCGTCAGTCGCCGCATGGGACGGGCTCGTTCGACGATGGAGGGGGATCGGACGGTCCAGCAATACGCGCGATACAACTTAGCCGCCGGGCGTATCGCGGGTGCTGTATCCGGCGGCTGAATCCGCGGCGCGGCGATCCATACGCGCTTCGCGGCTTAGGGTCCTCACCCCTCCACCTTCTCCTCCTTGATGATCTCCTCCGCCTCTTCGTTGAGCGGCCGCGCTCCGCGCAGCGGCTCGCTGAACGGCGCCATCTTCGGGCGCTGGCGCATGAGGTCGGCGCCGGCATAGATCCCTTCCGCCTGCTGGATCGCGACGCGGTCGCGGTCGCGCGTGCGGATGAAATCCTCCACCAGCGCGGCGCGCTCCGGATCGACGCCGATCGCCTCCAGCGTCTTGCGGCCGAACTTGTTGGCCGACTCGAACGTCTCGCGCAGTTCGTAGTCGACGTTCCTGCCCAGAAGCTGGAGCGTGTGGCCGCGATCGAACGAGCGCGCGAAAATCTTGGTGCCGGGGAATTCGCCTTGCGTGAGCTCGACGATGCGGTTGCAGTCGTCCTGCTTGTCGACGCAGATCGCGATCAGCCGCGCCTTCTCGAGGCCCGCCGCGCGCAGCACGTCGAGCCGCGTGCCGTCGCCGTAATAGACCTTGAAGCCGAACCGCCCGGCGGCCTGGATCATCTCGGGGTCGGAGTCGATCGCCGTGACGTCCACTTCCAGCGCGAGCAGATATTGCGACACGATCTGCCCGAAGCGGCCGAAGCCGATCACCAGCACCGAAGGCGTGGTGCCGCCGAAGTCGTCGGCCTCGGGCTCCTGTGTGCGCGCGAAGCGGCGCAGCAGCCGCTCCGTCACTTCGGCGAACGGCGGGCCGATCAGCAGCGTGACCGCGGCGATGGCCGAGAGGAGACTGCCCTGCGTGACGGAGAGTATCCCGAGCGACGTGCCAAGCGGGAGGAGCACGAACGCGAACTCGCCCGCGCCGGTGAGCACGGAGCCCGCCTGCAGGGCTTCGCCGCGCCGCGCGCAGGTGACGCGGAACAGCGCCCACACGATGCCGGCCTTGAGCAGCGTGATGACGATTGCCGCGGCGACGACGAGCCACAGGTTCGCCATCACGATGCGCATGTCGATCGTCATGCCGACGCCCATGAAGAACAGCGCGAGTAGCAGGCCGCGGAACGGCTCGATGTCGGCTTCCAGTTCGTGGCGGTAGCTCGACTCGGCGAGCAGCACGCCGGCGAGGAACGCGCCGAGCGCCATCGACATGCCCACCGCCTGCATCAGCAACGCCGATCCGAGCACGACCAGCAGCGCGGCCGCGGTCATGATCTCGCGTGCGTCGGTCCAGGCGAGCAGGCGGAAGAACGGATTGAGCAGATAGCGGCCGGCGACGACCAGCGCCGCGATGGCGAGGCCCGCGAGTCCGACGGAGCTGGCGGTTTCGGCGAGCGTGACATGCTCGGTGACTACGCCGCCCGGCGCGAGCAGCGGGATCAGCGCGAGCAGCGGCACGACCGCCATGTCCTGAAACAGCAGGATCGCGAAAGCCCGCTGGCCGTATGGCTGCTGCAGATGTCCGCGCTCTTCGAGGATGCGCAGCGCAATCGAGGTTGCCGACATCGCGAGCGCAAGGCCCGCGACCAGCGCGCCGCGCCAGTTGAACAGGCCGGTCGCGAGCGCGAGACCAGCGATGGCGGCCGCGGTGAGGATGAGTTGCGCCACGCCCAGCCCGAAAATGGCGCGCCGCATCGCGAGCAGGCGCGATAATTCAAGCTCCAGTCCGATCAGGAACAGCAGCATCACGACACCGAGTTCCGCCACCGTGATGATGGTCTCGGGCCGCGCGAACATGCCGAGCCCGTAGGGGCCGATCACCACGCCAGCCACCAGATAGGCGACGATCGCCGACAACTTGGCAAAGCGCGCGATCGGCACGCTGATGACGGCCGCGGCGAGCAGCACGACGGGGAGGGCGAGCAGGCTTTCGGCGGAATGGGCGGCGGTCATGGGCTTTGATCCCGAGGGTCTGCGGTTTTTGCTACACGATTGGCCTGCATGCACCTAGCGGCACAGGCCGCACGCACTTGTCGGCCACGGCATCGTGATGGCAGGATGTTCCCGCAAAGGTAGAGGGGGCGATGTTCAAATCCTGCGCCAGCCTGGCGACCGCACTCGTGCTGGCCGGCACCGCGCCGGCGTTCGCTGCTTCCGAATTCACCCACGAGGGCTGGAAAGGGCAGGTGGCACTCAAGGACGGCAAGTTCTTCCAGTGCCAGATGTGGATCTCCGCCATCAACAATTACGATGTCGGATTCTCCCTCGATGCGGCGGGAGAAATGAAGCTCGGCGTGCGCAGCCATAAGATCGACATGACCTGGGAGATGATCTTCGGCCAGAAAGCCGCGCTGCGCATTCAGCTCGACCAGGGACCGGTGCTGACCAAGGTATTCACCGCCGTGACCCCCCGGCTCCTGACGACCCCGCTCAAGGGCACCGATTGGGACAAGCGGCTCGCTGACGGAAAATTGTTGCGGATCAACACGGGGACCCGGGTGCGGCTGTTCCAACTGACCGGGATCGGGGTGGCGATGAACAGACTGCGGGCCTGCGTCGCCAAACACCGCTCGGCCTGACCCTCTCGCATCGGCGGACGCGGTTGACTAACATGCCCTGGGGCGGGCGAAGCCGATTCCTTGTCGGCTAAGACATGCGGCGACAGAATGCGTTCTCTGCGCATCTTCATCTATTGCCTGATCGCCTCGCTTCTGGCGTGCGCGCCTTCGCGCGCGCAGACCGGCTATGACCGGCCGGGCGGCGACTATTCCAACTTCTCCGTCCGTTCGGGCGATCCGGCAGCCTGCGCGGCGCGCTGCGAGCGGGAAGGGCGCTGCCGCGCCTGGAGCTTCTCCTATCCGCGGACCGCGGCGACGGGCGCCGTGTGCTGGCTCAAGAACCAGGTCACCGCACGCGTCGAGAATTCCTGCTGTGTCTCGGGGGTGAAGGGCGCGGGCGTGCTGGAGCGCACGAGCGGACCGATCGAGTTCTCGATCGACCGCACCGGCGGCGACTTCAAGAGTATCGACGTGCAGACCGACGCGACCGGCTCGGTGTGCGGGCAGGCCTGCGAGGCCGAGCAGCGCTGCCGCGCCTGGACCTATGTGCGGCCGGGATATCTCGGACCCTCGGCGCGCTGCTTCCTCAAGGAGCGGCTGACTGCGCCGCGCCGCAAGCCATGCTGCGTGTCGGGCGTGGTGCGGTGATCGCGCCACATTATCCGCTATTATGGACATCGAACTCACGTACAGAAGGAATAGGCGATGAAACGCAGTCATGTCGTGCTGGCCGCACTTCTGCTCGCCGGTCCCGCCGTCGCTCATCACGGCTGGGGCAGCTATGACGCTGCCAAGCCCGTCACAGTCAGCGGCCCGATCCTCACCGCGAAGTATGAAAACCCGCACGCGACGCTGACGGTAAAAGGTAGCGACAAGGAGTGGACGGTCACGCTCGCACCGACGTCCCGCATGGGCAATCGCGGCGCGTCCGTTGCGGTGGTTTCGGTCGGCAAGACCGTTTCGGCCTTCGGCTATCCCTCGACGGTGGAAAAGGACGAGATGCGCGCCGAGCGCATCACGATCGACGGCAAGACCTACGAGATGCGTTGATGCTCGACTCCGCCCCCGGAATCTTCGTTGCGCTGGAAGGCTCCGGCATCGGGCAGGCGATCCGGCAGTCGCCCTGGATCTATATGGCGGCAAATGTCGGGCACATCGTGTCGCTGATGGTTTTTGCCGGTGCGGTCGCGGTGCTGGACCTCCGTATGGCGGGCGCGTTTGCCGCGACGTCGCCCGGCTATGTGCTCGGCGGTGCGCGTCGCGTCGCGATCCTGGCCTTTCTCGGCCTCGTGGTGACGGGGGCGGTGTTGTTCACCGCCGAGGCGAGCCACGTCATCATGAACGCGGTGTTTCAGCTCAAGCTTGCGCTGATCGCGCTCGGCCTCTTGAACATCACGCTGTTTGAATTTTTCGTCGCGCCGCAGGTGAAGAACCTTCCACCGCTCGCAGCATTGCCGCCAGCCGCGCGGCGCGCGGGCATCATCTCGATCGGAGTGTGGATCGCGGTCGCGATTTGCGGCCGGAGCATCGCGTATTATTGAATCGCTCAGCCCGTCCCGCCGACCGTAATCCGATCCATGCGCAGGGTCGGCTGACCGACGCCGACCGGCACGCCCTGGCCGTTCTTGCCGCAGGTGCCGATGCCGGTGTCGAGCGCCAGATCGTTGCCGACCATGCTGACGCGGTGCAGATCGCTCGGCCCGTTGCCGATCAGCATCGCGCCCTTGATCGGTGCGCCGACCTTGCCGTTCTCGAGCTTGTAGGCCTCGGTGCACTGGAACACGTATTTGCCCGACACGATGTCGACCTGCCCGCCGCCGAACGATACCGCGTAGATGCCGTTCTTCACCGACGCGATGATCTCGGCCGGATCGCGATTGCCCGCCAGCATATAAGTGTTGGTCATGCGCGGCATCGGCACGTGGCCGTAGCTCTCGCGCCGCCCGTTGCCGGTCGGCTTCATGCCCATCAGCCGCGCGTTCTGCCGGTCCTGCATGTAGCCGACCAGAATGCCGTCTTCGATCAGCACCGTGCGGTTGGTCGGCGTGCCCTCGTCGTCGATGCTCAGCGAACCGCGCCGGTCCGCCATGGTGCCGTCATCCACGACCGTGACGCCTTTCGAGGCGACCTGTTGTCCCATCAGGCCGGCGAAGGCCGACGTTTTCTTGCGATTGAAGTCGCCCTCAAGCCCGTGGCCGACCGCCTCGTGCAGCATCACGCCGGGCCAGCCCGCGCCGAGCACCACGTCGAATTCGCCCGCCGGCGCCGGTACGGCTTCGAGATTGACCAGCGCCTGGCGCACCGCGTCCTCGACCGCGCCTTTCCAGGCGCCGGTTTCGATGAAGCGCTGATACCCCTCGCGCCCGCCGTAACCGTGGCTGCCGCTCTCCTGCCGGTCGCCTTCGCCCGCGACCACCGAAACGTTCACGCGCACCAGCGGGCGCACATCGCGATAGGTCTCGCCGTCGGCGCGCAGGATTTCGACCACCTGCCATGTCGCGCCGAACGACACAGACACCTGCCGCACGCGCGGATCCTTCGCGCGCGCGAATGCGTCGATCTCCTCCAGCAGCTTCACCTTCGTTTCGAACGACGGGCTCCCAAGCGGATTCTCGTCGCTGTAAAGCCGCACGTTGGTCCGCGCGGGCGCTTGCGAATAGCTGCCCGAGTAACCGCCCTGCACGGCGCGGACCGCCTCGACGGCGCGGCGAAATAGCCTCCTCCGAAACATCGGAGGCATGCGCATAGCCGACCGCCTCGCCCTTCACGGCGCGCAGGCCGAAGCCCTGCGCGGTATCATAGGTCGCCTGCTTGAGGCGGCCGTTGTCGAACACCAAGGCCTCGGCCTGGCGGTATTCGAGGAACAGCTCGCCGTCGTCGGCGCCCTCCAGGCCGCGCGAAAGCAGTTTCGTGACCCGCGCCCGGTCGAGTTCGGCGCGATCGAGCAGGGAGGATTGAGAGCTCAAGGCAGGTTCCTCGCGAGGTTGGGTTCGTCGGCCGTTAGATAGGCAGCGCGGGCCGCAACCGGGAGGGTCCGCAGGAACGCGCTACGGCAGCTTGTCGTAGCCCTCGCCGAAGCCCTTCAGTCCCATCGGGATGCCGATGCCTTCTTCCGGCGTCTGGAAGATGATGAAGGTCGCCGACTGCCCGGTGCGCAATTGCTTCACGAGATTGTCGTCCATCACCACCTCGGCAACGCAGCCGTTCGGCAGGCAGCGCACGAAGCCGGCGCGGCCGACATCGGCCTTGTCGATCTTCAGCCCGAGGCCCGATGGCAGCAGCACGCCGAGCGGGGCAAGCACCCGCATCAGGCGGCTCTTCTGGTCGGCGGTTTTCAGCACGATGACGGTAAGGCCGACGTTCGGCCGGTCTTCGGCGGTCACGCTCTGGATCAGGGCGCATTGTTCGCCCTGTGCGCCGGGCGGCGTGTCGCAGCGAATCTGCCAGTCGGCATGCACCGATTTCACGGTGCCCTGCGCCTGAGCGGCCCCCGCGATCAGTCCAAAGGCGGCAAGCGCTGCGGCGCCTGCCGCAACATGCGATAGCCGTGCCCGGTTGATAGCACCCATGATGTGTCCAGATTCCTTGAGGGTGGTCGGCAGCCGAAGTTCGTAAGCGGCGCGCGCAAGCCGAATCGCCGCTCCCCTGCGGTATCTTGCGTCAGTCTCCGTACATGTTGCTTCAACCGTGTCAAGAACGGGGCAGAGCACGCTAGGCGGCCGAAAAACTCCCGTCAAATCTGGCGTTTATAAGGACCGCCGCCTCCGCCGCCGCGACGCGAGAATGACCGCCACGAGGCGCATTGCGAGTGGGGCTGAATTGTGGTTTGAGAAGCCCAAGGCTCCGTCGTGGCGCTGTCCCCGAGCGCCCGGAGCTTTGCCGGCAAACGATGCCGTGCCATGCGCGGGCCGAGCGGGGTCCGCGGCACAGATTTCGGCCCCCGCATGGTGTCGGAAGGTCGAACTGGTAAGGAGCGGACACGCCAATGCTGGTGCTCATGCGATTGATCCGATCGGCCGCCCCGGCCCTGGCCTTCGTCGCGGCTCTTGCGGCGGGGGGCATCGCCTTCGCGGCTCTCGGCCAGCCCACCCCATGGCAGATGGGGTTCCAGCAGTCGGCCGCGCCGACCATGGACGACATCATCTGGTTTCACGATTTCGTCCTCTGGATCATCATCGCGATCACGATCTTCGTGCTGGTCCTGCTGCTGCTCGTGATCGTCAAGTTCAACGCCAAAGCCAATCCGACGCCGTCGCGCACCACGCACAACACGCTGCTGGAAGTGGCCTGGACCGTGGTCCCGGTCGTCATCCTGGTGGTGATCGCGGTCCCTTCGTTCCGCATCCTGTTCGTGCAGCTCAACATTCCGCCGTCCGACGTCACCATCAAGGCCACCGGCAAGCAGTGGAACTGGACCTACGCCTATCCGGACGACAAGATCGAGTTCACCTCGATCATGCTGCCGGACGCGGAGCGCGCGAAGATCAACCCGATGCCGCCGCGGCTTCTCGGCGTCGACAATCGCGATCGTCGTGCCGGTGAACAAGGTCGTGCGCGTGCAGGTCATCGGCTCGGACGTGATCCACGCCTTCGCGGTGCCGTCGTTCGGCATCAAGATCGACGCGATCCCCGGGCGGCTCAACGAGACCTGGTTCAAGGCGACGCGCGAGGGCGTCTATTATGGCCAGTGCTCGGAACTTTGCGGCAAGGACCACGCCTTCATGCCGATCGAGGTTCGAGTCGTGAACGAGCAGGCGTACGCGGCGTGGCTGGCGGACGCGAAGAAGAAATTCGCCATTGATGACAGCAGGCCCGCGACCAACGTCGCGGCCACGGACGGCTCCAAGACCCAGTAAAGACCGAATCGCGGGCGGCAACGGTAAATTTGAGGAAGCTGGACATGGCTACTGCGGCAACGGCTCACGGCGCGCATGATGCGCACGATCATCCGACACCGACCGGATGGCGCCGCTTTGTCTATTCGACCAATCACAAGGACATCGGCACGATGTACCTGGTGTTCGCCATCGTGGGCGGACTGATCGGCGGCTTGCTGTCGATCGCGATTCGCATCGAACTGATGCATCCGGGAGTGCACATTCTTCCAGGGCGAGCACGCCTCGCACCTGTACAACGTGTTCACCACCGCGCACGGCCTGATCATGATCTTCTTCATGGTGATGCCGGCGATGATCGGCGGCTTCGGCAACTGGATCGTGCCGCTGATGATCGGAGCGCCCGACATGGCGTTCCCGCGCATGAACAACATCTCGTTCTGGCTGCTGCCGGCTTCGTTCATCCTGCTCCTGTCCTCGATGTTCGTCGAGGGCGAGCCGGGCGCGCACGGCGTCGGGGCCGGATGGACGATCTACGCGCCGCTCTCGACCAGCGGTCATCCGGGGCCGGCGGTCGACTTCGCGATCCTCTCGCTGCATCTCGCCGGCGCTTCCTCGATTCTCGGCGCGATCAACTTCATCACCACGATCTTCAACATGCGCGCGCCCGGCATGACGCTGCACAAGATGCCGCTGTTCGTGTGGTCGATCCTGGTGACGGTGTTCCTGCTGCTGCTGTCGATGCCGGTGCTCGCCGGCGCGATCACGATGCTGCTCACCGACCGCAATTTCGGCACCACCTTCTTCTCCGCCCGAAGGCGGCGGCGATCCGCTGCTGTTCCAGCATCTGTTCTGGTTCTTCGGCCACCCCGAAGTCTACATCCTGATCATTCCGGGCTTCGGCATGGTCAGCCAGATCATCTCGACCTTCTCGCGCAAGCCGGTGTTCGGCTATCTCGGCATGGCCTACGCGATGGTCGCGATCGGCGGCATCGGCTTCGTCGTGTGGGCGCACCACATGTACACGGTCGGCATGTCGACCGCGCGCGCAGGCCTATTTCGTCGCCGCCACGATGGTGATCGCGGTGCCGACCGGCGTGAAGATCTTCTCCTGGATCGCCACGATGTGGGGCGGCTCGATCGAGTTCAAGACGCCGATGCTGTGGGCGATCGGCTTCATCTTCCTGTTCACCGTCGGCGGCGTGACCGGCGTCGTGCTGGCGAACGCCGGCGTCGACCGCGTGCTGCAGGACACCTATTACGTGGTGGCGCACTTCCACTACGTGCTGTCGCTCGGCGCCGTCTTCACCATCTTCGCCGGCTGGTACTACTGGTTCCCGAAGATCACCGGCTACATGTACAACGAGACCATCGGCAAGGTGCACTTCTGGGTGACGTTCATCGGCGTCAACCTCGTGTTCTTCCCGCAGCACTTCCTCGGCCTCGCCGGCATGCCGCGCCGCTACGTCGATTATCCGGACGCGTTCGCCGGCTGGAACTACGTCTCGTCGTTCGGCTCCTACATCTCGGGCTTCGGCGTGCTGATCTTCCTCTACGGCATGGTCGAAGCCTTCATGCGCAAGGAGCGCGCCGCCGAACAATCCGTGGGGCGCGGGCGCGACCACGCTCGAGTGGACGCTGTCGTCGCCGCCGCCGTTCCATCAGTTCGAGACGCTGCCGCATATCAAGTAGTGCGGGCCGCGAGGACGTAAGTCGACGAATGTCACTGGTTAGCGAAGGCGCAGATTTGACACGGCCGCTGGCGCCGGGCCTGACGCGCGCGCAACCGAGCCTCGCGGGCGTCGGAGGACTACATCGCGCTGCTCAAGCCGCGGGTGATGTCGCTCGTGGTGTTCACCGCGCTGGTCGGGCTGCTCGTCGCGCCGGGCCACGTCCATCCGGTGATCGGCTTCACCGCGCTGCTCTGCATCGCGATCGGCGCCGGCGCGTCCGGTGCGCTCAACATGTGGTACGACGCCGACATCGACGCCGTGATGACGCGCACCGCGCGCCGCCCGATTCCGGCGGGGCGCGTCCAGCCCGGGCGAGGCGCTGGCCTTCGGCGCTGACGCTCGCGGTCGGCTCGGTGCTGGTGCTCGGCCTGCTGGTCAACTGGCTCGCGGCCGCGTTGCTTGCCTTCACGATCTTCTTCTACGTCGTTCGTCTACACGATGTGGCTCAAGCGCTCGACGCCGCAGAACATCGTGATCGGCGGCGCCGCCGGCGCGTTGCCGCCGATGATCGGCTGGGCCGCGGTGACCGGCGGCATCGCGCTCGAGCCGGTGCTGCTGTTCCTCATCATCTTCTTCTGGACGCCGCCGCACTTCTGGGCGCTGTCGCTGTTGCGCGCCGACGAATATGCCCGCGCCGGCGTGCCGATGCTGCCGGTGGTTGCCGGCGCTCGACGAGACGCGCCGGCAGATCCTGCTCTACTCGCTCGTGCTTGCGCCGCATCGGCGTGGCGCCGTGGCTGTTCGGGTTATGCCGGGCTCGCCTACGGCGCTGTCGGCGCTCGTCGGCGGCGCGATCATGATCGCGCTCGCCTGGCGCGTCTATCGCGAGCGCAGCGGACCTGCGGCTCGCAGCCGCGGCGAAGCAGCTGTTCGCCTTCTCGATCCTTTATCTGTTCGTGCTGTTCGCCGTGCTGCTGGTCGAGCGCGGCGATCTGCTGGTCGCGGGCTTGGGTATGGGCTATGAGCGAACAATCCCGAAGAAGGGCATCGTGCTCACCGAGGAGCAGAAGCGCCGCGCGCCGTGCGCGCTCGATCGCGATCGCGCTCGCGCTCGGCGCGCTGGTGGTGCTGTTTTACGTGGTGACGCTGGTGAAGGGACCGGCGGTGCTGATCCGGCCGTTGTGACGCCATGACAGAACCGCAGCGAACCGCTCAGCCACGCCGCCGCGACATCGATCGTCGCCGCGTCGCTGCGGCGTGTTCGTCGCCGTGATGGTCGGGCGCGGCCTACGCGGCGGTGCCGCTCTACGACTGGTTCTGCCGCACCACCGGCTTCGGCGGCACGCCGCAGGTCGCGACGGCCGCGCCGCCGGGCCCGTGCTGGACCGCACGATCACGGTTCGCTTCGACGCCAATGTGACGCGGCGGCCTGCCGTGGCGCTTCGAGCCGGAGCAGAATTCGATCCAGACGCGGATCGGCGAGGTGGTCACCGTCAACTACATGGTCGACCAATCTGGCGGCGCGCGAGACCGTCGGGCAGGCGTCCTACAATGTCGCGCCGCCGCACCGACCGGCGCCTACTTCCAGAAGATCAACTGCTTCTGCTTCACCGAGCAGCGCCTCGAGCGCGGGCGAGAAGCGCGAGATGCCGGTGGTGTTCTATGTCGATCCGGCGCTCGCGAAGGACGCCGAGCACGACGATCTCAACACCATCACGCTGTCCTATACGTTCTATCCGGTGCGCGAACCGGCGACGGCCGGTGGCGGATCGCGCAACGGCTGCGGAAGCGAAGACGAACTGAACGCGGGCGCTCGCGCCCAAACGTGAGACGACGGAGAACGACGATGGCCGACGCGCACGCCAAAGCACCACGACTACCATCTCGTCGATCCGAGCCCGTGGCCGATCGTCGGCTCGGTGTCGGCCTTCGTTATCGCGGTCGGCGCGATCACGTGGATGCACAAGCTGTTCGCCGCGGCGCCGCTGGTCTTCGCCGCCGGCGCGCTCGGCGTGCTCTACACCTTCGTCGGCTGGTGGCGCGACGTCATCAACGAGGCCGAGCACAAGGGCGACCACACCCGCGTGGTGCAGATCTCGCACCGCTACGGCATGATCCTGTTCATCGCCTCGGAGGTGATGTTCTTCGTCGCGTGGTTCTGGGCCTATTTCAACGACCGCGCTGTTTCCCGCCGATGCGCATCACGTCGCGCGCACCGAATTGCTCGGCGGCGTCTGGCCGCCGAAGGGCATCGAGACGTTCGATCCGTGGCACCTGCCGCTGCTCAACACGCTGATCCTGCTGACCTCCGGCACCACGGTCACCTGGGCGCATCACGCGCTGCTGGAAGACGACCGCGAGGGCCTCAAGTGGGGCCTGATCTGCACCGTCATTCTGGGCGCGCTGTTCACCTGCGTGCAGGCCTACGAATACGGCCACGCCGCCTTCAACTTCAGGGGCCACATCTACGGCGCGACCTTCTTCATGGCGACCGGCTTCCACGGCGCCCATGTGCTCATCGGCACCATCTTCCTGATCGTGTGCCTGGTCCGCGCCTACACGGGCCACTTCACGCCGACGCAGCATCTCGGCTTCGAGTTCGCCGCCTGGTACTGGCACTTCGTCGACGTGGTGTGGCTGTTCCTGTTCGCCTGCATCTACGTGTGGGGTCAGGGCCGGGCACGGCGGCGGTCGGGCACTGACTACGCACATCCGCTCATTCCCGAGCAGCGGGAATCCAGGCCAAGAACTGGTCCCCGCGTTCGCGGACGACGGAAACGAGTGCGTGCGGCCAGCGTGGCCGCCCTTTTTCGTTCTATTGATATGCCCCCGGTGATAGACACGCGCCATGGCCGAGCAACCGTCATTGCCGCAGTCGATCGCGACCGGCCTTGCCGGCCGCTGCCCGCGCTGCGGCAAGGGCACGCTGTTCTCCGGGCTTTCTCGACCGTGCGGCGCGATTGCGAGGAATGCGGCCTCGACTATCGCTTCGCCGATGCCGGCGACGGGCCGGCGATCTTCGTCATTCTCATTTCGGGCTTCATCGTGGTCGGCGCCGCGCTGATCGTCGAGGTGATCTACCAGCCGCCGTTCTGGCTGCACGCGCGTGCTGTGGGTGCCGCTGATCCTGCCGTGACGCTTGCTGCCGCTGCGCCTGCTCAAGGGTCTGCTGATCGCGCTGCAATATCATCACAAGGCCGCCGAAGGGCGGCTCGAGCCTGGATCGAAGCGGTGAGTGAGCCCGCCGCAGCGCCGCCGCGCCGGCGCGGCTTTTTCGCTTCTGCGCTGTTCGTTGTCGTCGGCGCTCGCCGTACTGGTCGCGCTCGGCACCTGGCAGCTCGAGCGCAAGGCCTGGAAGGAAGAGCTGATCGCCGCAACTCGACGCGCAAGCTCGCTGCGCCGCCTGCCGATCTGCCGCCGCGCGAGCGCTGGCCGCAGCTCAATCAGCAACGCGATGAATTCCGCCGCGTCGCCTTTCCGGCGGAGTTCATCCCCGGCGAGGAGGCGCTGGTCTATACCGCGCGGCTCGGCGCTGCGCCCCGACGTCACCGGGCCGGGCTACTGGGTGTTCGCGCCGGCGCGGCTCGCCGGCGGCAGCATCGTGGTGGTCAATCGCGGCTTCGTGCCGGAAGGCCGCCAGGACCCGAAGACGCGCGCACAGGGCCAGCCGTCCGGCGTCGTCGACATCGTCGGCGCGATGCGCTGGCCGGAAGCGCGCGGCACGTTCACGCCGACCGACGACCCCGCGCAAACCTCTGGTTCGCGCGCGATCCGGCCGCGATGGCCGCTGCGAAGAAGCTGGGGCGACGGTCGCGCCGTTCTACGTCGACAGGAGGCGCCGCACCGCGCCGGGCGGCCTGCCCAGGCCGGCCCGCTCAAGCCCAGCCTGCCGCAACAACCACCTGCAATATGCCCTGACCTGGTATGGGCTCGCCCTGGCGATCCTGATTTCGGCGCTGTTCTACTGGCGCGGCCGCGTCGACGCGGTTTGCGCCGCATAAGTCGTTGATAACAGATAATGATCGCCGTGCTTGAGCGCCTTTCCTTGTGCAACCGCGGCGCGCCTCTAGTGTCAGGCGCAACCAGATCAGGACCGTTCGGTGCGCTACGTCTCCACCCGGGGCGAAGCCCCCCCGCTCGGCTTCATCGAGGTGACGCTCGCCGGGCTCGCCCGCGACGGCGGCCTCTATGTGCCGGAGACCTGGCCGCGTTTTCGCAGCCGACCAGATCGCCGGGCTCGCCGGCCGGCCCTATGCCGAGGTCGCCTGCGAGGTGATGCGGCCGTTCGTCGGCGGCGCGATCGCCGATGCCGACCTCGCGCGCATGGCGCAGGAGGCCTACGGCGCGTTCCGCCATCCGGCGGTCGCGCCGCTGGCGCAGTTCGTCGCCCGGCACTTCGTGCTCGAGCTGTTTCACGGCCCGACGCTCGCCTTCAAGGATCTCGCGATGCAGTTCCTCGCGCGGCTGATGGATCATGTGCTGCGTCCAGCGCGGCGAGCGCGCCACCATCGTGGTCGCGACCTCGGGCGATACCGGCGGCGCCGCGGTCGAGGCGTTCCGCGGCCGCAACGCAGGTCGACCTCATCGTGCTCTTTCCGCACGGCCGCATCTCCGACGTGCAGCGGCGCATGATGACGACGCCGCACGACGACGAACGTGCATGCGCTCGCCATCGAAGGCACGTTCGACGATTGCCAGGCGCATCGTGAAGGGCCTGTTCAATCATCACGGCTTCCGCGACCGCGTGCGGCTCTCCGGCGTCAACTCGATCAACTGGGCGCGCATCGTCGCGCAGGTGGTCTACTATTTCACGGCCGCGGTCGCGCTCGGCGCGCCCGCATCGCAAGGTCGCCTTCACGGTGCCGACCGGCAATTTCGGCGACGTATTCGCCGGCTATGTGGCGCATGCGCATGGGTCTGCCGATCGAGCGGCTGGTGGTCGCCACCAACGTCAACGACATCCTGGCGCGCACGCTCGCGACCGGCACCTATGAGGTGCGCGGCGTGACGGCCGACCGCCTCGCCCTCGATGGACATCCAGGTCTCGTCGAATTTCGAGCGGCTGCTGTTCGATGCCTACAACCGCGATCGCCGCGCCGGTGCGCGCCCTGATGGGCATCGCTCGCGCAATCGCGCAGCTTTACCATCGCGCCGGAGCCGCTGACCGAGATCCGCGCGCGCTTCACGCCGGATCGCGCCGACGAGGACGAGACCGCCGCCACCATCCGCACCGTGCAGCGCGAGGCCGGCATATCTCATCGATCCGCACACGGCGGTCGCGCGTCGCGGTCGCCGAGAAGGAGCACGCGCGATCCGGCGGTGCCGATGGTGGTGCTGTCGACCGCGCATCCGGCGAAATTCCCCGACGCGGTCGAAGCCGCGTGCGGCGATGCGGCCGGCGCTGCCCGATTGGCTCGGCGACCTCAACGAGCGGCAGGAGCGGATCGCCGTGCTGCCGGCCGATCAGGGCGCGGTCGAAAAATTCATCCTTGCGGCCAGCCGCGCCGCGCGCGAAGGAGCTGCCGCATGAGCGTGGAAGTCACGCGTCTGCCCTCTGGTCTGGTCGTCGTGACCGACGACGATGCCGCATCTGGAAACGCGCCTCGCTCGGCGTCTGGGTCGGTTCGGGCAGCCGCGACGAGCGAGCCGGACGAGAACGGCATCTCGCATCTTCCTCGAACACATGGCGTTCAAGGGCACCACGCGCCGCACCGCGCGCCAGATCGCCGAGGAGATCGAGGCGGTCGGCGGCGACCTCAATGCGGCGACCAGCGTCGAGACCACCGCCTATTACGCGCGCGTGCTGCAGTGCCGACGTGCCGCTTGCGCTCGATGTGCTCTCCGACATTCTCTCCGATCCGACATTCGAGCCGGAGGAGCTTGCGCGCGAGAAGAACGTCATCGTGCAGGAGATCGGCGCCACCGAGGACACGCCGGACGATCTTGATCTTCGAATATCTGCAAGGCGTCACATTCCCGGATCAGCCGGTCGGCCGCTCCATCCTCGGCACGGCCGAAACGGTGCGCTCGTTCGACAGCCGCAAACTGCGCGCCTATCTCGCGCGCAACTACCGCGCCCCCGACATGGTGATCGCGGCCGCGGGCGCGGTCGATCACAAGGAAATCGTCGCGGAGGTCGAGCAGCGTTTCGCGAGCTTCAGCGGCCCCGAAGGCCCGCATGCCGGAGCCGGCGAAGTTCGCTGGCGGCGCGCGCATCGAGCAGCGCGACCTCGAACAGGTTCATGTCGCCTTCGCGCTCGAAGGCGTGCCGCAGCGCGACCCCTCGATCTACAGCCTGCAGGTCTTCACCAATGTGCTCGGCGGCGGAATGTCGTCGCGCCTGTTCCAGGAGGTGCGCGAGATCCGCGGTCTCTGCTACGCGATCTATGCGTTTCATGCGGCCTACACGGACACCGGCATGCTCGGCGTCTATGCCGGCACCGACGCCTCGGACCTGCCCGAGCTGATGCGCGTCGTGGTCGACGAGATCGCCAATGCGGCCGAGACATTGAGCGAGCGCGAGATCGCGCGCTCCAAGGCGCAGATGAAGGCGGGCCTGCTGATGGCGCTGGAAAGCTCCGGCGCGCGCGCCGAACAGCTCGCGCGCCAGATGATGATTTACGGCCGTCCGATCCCGCTCGAAGAGATCGTCAGCAAGGTCGAGGCCGTCACGGTCGAAAGCGCGCGCGCCGCCGGGCGCGCGTTGATCGGGCGCAGCCGGCCCGCGGTCGCGGTGCTCGGCCCCGGGCGTGGGCTTGAAAGGGCGGCGGTGATTGCCGAAAGTCTGGGACGCCCCGCCGCCTGACGCATGATCCCGAAAAGTGGCAAGCGGTTTTCATGCGCTGATAGATGAACAATGGCCTTCTTTCGCACGGTCAGTTTCTCCGAGCCGCTGCCGACCATCGAGGGCGATGGCGTATTTCTGCGCACGCCGCAGATGTCCGACTACGGCGAATGGACCGACGTTGCGCGAGGCGAGCCGCGCGTTCCTCACGCCTTGGGAGCCGACCTGGCCGGGGGACGACCTCACCCGCTCGGCGTTTCGCCGGCGGCTGCGCCGCTATGCCGAGGACCAGCGTTCCGACACGTCCTATGCGTTCTTTCTGTTCCGCAAGAGCGACGAGGCGCTGATCGGCGGCCTGACGCTCGCCAACATCCGCCGCGGCGTCGCGCAGGCGGGAAGCCTCGGCTACTGGGTCGGCGAGCCGTTCGCGCGGCGCGGCTTGATGACAGGCGCCGTGCGGGCGCTGGTTCCGTTTTCATTCGGTTCGCTGCGGCTGCACCGCATCGAGGCCGCCTGCATTCCCTCCAACGCGGCCTCGATCCGGCTGCTCGAGAAAACCGGCTTCGTGCGCGAGGGCTACGCGCGCGAGTACCTGTGCATCAACGGACTGTGGCAGGACCATCTGTTGTACGGGCGGCTGAACGGCACGGCCTAATTGCCTTGGGGGCGCCAAGGTTCGGCTGCTATAACGCGGCCGGGTACGAGTGGTCCGATTCCAACATTCGCATTCCAGTTCGGCGAGCGCTTTTGCGAATGTTGGAATCAAAGGACCACTCGCAAATAAGTGCTAGTGGAGCTTTGGATTTGACATTCGCTTCTGGGACGTGCGGCTAGACGGGTAGCGAATGTCAAATCCGCTCCACGAGGATGGGTGAGTGATGGGACTTTCTGCACCTCAATCGGCGGCCGGCCGCGCCATGCTTGCTTGCGTCTTGCTGCTGTGGACCTCGCAGGCCGGCGCGCAATCGATCACCGACAAGCTCGGCGGCTGGTTGTTCGGTTCATCCCCTTCGGCGCCTGCCGACGCCGGCAACGCAAATACGGCGGCCGAGGTCGATTGTCCCGGCGTCGACGTACGCCAGGGTGCTTCCACGCTTGCCATCACGGCGCCCGGTGCCGAGGGCGGCCCGATGACCACGCGCTATCAGGTGTCGATCGCGCAGACGGCGCGTGAATGCGCGGCACTCGGCGGCGTCATGACGATGAAGGTCGGGGTGCAAGGCCGCGTCCTGCTCGGGCCGGCGGGCGGACCGGGCCAGGTCGACATCCCGTTGCGCATGGCGGTGGTGCAGGAAGGTCCGGCTCCGAAGACCGTCGTGAGCAAGTTCTACAAGCTGGTGGTTGCGGTTGGGCCCGGGCAGCTCAACGTGCCGTTCGTGCACGTCGAGCAGGACCTGACGTTCCCGATGCCGCGCGCCCGCGATTTCGACGCCTATGTGGTGTATGTCGGCTTCGATCCCGCGAGCCTGAACACCAAGCCCGAGCGCAAGCCGGCCAAGGCGAAACAGAAACGCCAGTAGTGCAAGCGGCTCACGTCACCGGGCCGGGATTGAACAGCGCCAGCGGAATAGAGCTTCGTTCCGCCTTGGCTTTAACTCCCATTCTCCCGCAAGGCGGTCGGACGTGTTACAATCAGTATATGAAGAGAGAGGACGCGCTTTCGATCTTGCGCCGTTATGAAGGTGACCTGCGCGCGCGGGGCGTGCGCCGCGTGGCTCTTTTCGGCTCGGTTGCACGCGGTGAGGCCGGTGCTGGAAGCGACATCGACATCATGATCGAGGTCGAGCCGGAGGCGCGCATCACGGTGTTCGATTACGCGGATCTGAAGGAATACATCGCAGGCTTGTTCGATTCACCTGTCGACGTGGTGAGCCGCGACAGCCTCAAGCCATATCTCCGCCCGACCGCGACGGCCGACGCCATCTATGCCTTCTGATCCGACTGAGGTTGCGCTCCGCGATATGCTGCAACATATCGAACTCGCCGAGCGCTTTGTGTCGGGCTTCGACTCAGTAAGGTTTGCCGAGGACGCGCGAACCGTTTACGCGGTGACGCGCTGTCTTGAGATCATATCTGAAGCCTCGCGTCGCTTGCCTGAGGCGCTGAAGGCGCGGCATCCTGCCATTCCATGGAAGCAGATGGCGGGCGCCGGCAACGTCTATCGGCACGATTACGAGGACGTCGCCGCACGCTATGTCTGGGATACCGTCCAGCTGGCGCTGCCGAAGTTACGGCCCGTTATCGAGCACGAGCTGAGCCGCCTCGAAGGCTAGCAGGTGCCGACCGAATGCTCACGTCACCGGGCCGGGATTGAACAGCGCCAGTGAATTTTGCAGCCGCCAGTGTTCGGCCCAGGTCTTCTTCCCGCTCGCGACATCGAGCATCAGCCGGAACAGATCCCATCCGACTTGCTCGATCGTCGCCTGTCCGGTCGCGATGCGGCCGGCGTCGAGATCCATCAGATCGTGCCAGCGGCGCGCCAGATCGCTGCGCGTCGCAACCTTGATCACCGGCACCTCGGCGAGACCGTACGGCGTTCCGCGGCCGGTGGTGAAAACATGCAGGTTGATGCCCGCCGCCAATTGCAGCGTGCCGCAGATGAAATCGCTTGCCGGCGTCGCGGCGAACAGCAGGCCCTTCTGGCGCGCGCGCTCGCCCGGCGCAACGACGCCGGAGATCGGCGCGTTGCCCGACTTGACGATCGAGCCCATGGCCTTCTCGACGATGTTGGAGAGGCCGCCGGTCTTGTTGCCCGGTGTCGTATTGGCGCTGCGGTCCGAGAGGCCCTGCTCGAGATAGCGGTCGTACCAGTCCATCTCGCGGATCAGCGCTTGCGCCACGTCGGCGTTGACGGCGCGCGCGGTGAGCTGATCGATGCCGTCGCGCACCTCGGTCACTTCGGAGAACATGACGGTCGCGCCCGCGCGCACCAGAAGGTCGGTGGCGAAGCCGACGGCGGGGTTCGCGGTCACGCCGGAAAAGGCATCGCTGCCGCCGCACTGCACGCCGACCACCAGATCGGACGCCGGACAAGTCTCGCGCCGCCGCGCATTGAGCTTGGCGAGATGCTCCTCCGCCATGGCCATGATCGACGCGATCATCGAACTCGAAACCGACGTGCGCTTCATCCTGCAGCGTCACCAGTCCGTACGGCTCGCTGCCGGGCGGAAACAGCCGCTCCGGCTGCAGCTTCTCGCAGCCGAGGCCGACCACCATCGTGGTTCCGCCGAAATTCGGGTTGAGGCTGATGTTGCGCAGCGTCCGGATCGGGATGCCGGCGCCGGGCGCGTCGATCGCGACGCCGCAGCCGTAAGTGTGTTCGAGGCCGACGACATCGTCGACGTTCGGGAAGCGCGGCAACAGCTCGGCCTTGATGCGCCGGACCGCGAATTCCACCACGCCGGACACGCATTGCACGGTTGTGGTGATGCCCAGGATGTTGCGCGAGCCGACCGACCCGTCGGCGTTGCGATAGCCTTGGAACGTGAATCCTTCCAGCGGCGGCATCGGTTCGCGCGATCGCGTGGCGATCGGCAGGTCGGTGAGCCCGGGCGCGGCCGGCATTTTCAAGAGCCGCTCGTTGACCCAGCTGCCGGCCGGAATGTCGCGCAACGCGGTGCCGATCGTCACATTGTAGCGCAGCACCGGGTCGCCCGCGGAGAGGTCAGCGAGCGCGACCTTGTGCCCCTGCGGGACATGCTCGCGCAGCTTCAGGCCGCTGGTCAGCACGGTGCCTGCGGGCAATCCGCCGTCGTTCGCCACAATGGCGACGTTGTCGCGCTCGTGCATGCGAATGGTGAGCGGGGAGAAGCGCGCAATCTCGTTCATCGGTCCGTCTTTTCGCGTGGCCGCCTGTCCGCTAAGCCTATACGCGGGAACGAAACGCCGACAGGGTAATCTCGCATGGCCAAAAAGACTGCAACCAAGAAGACTGCCAGGCGCGCGCCCACCCGAAAGAAAACGCGATCCTCGGCAAACCGCCTGCCGCTCTCCGGCATCCGCGTGGTCGAGTTCTCGCACATGATCATGGGGCCGTCGTGCGGGCTGATCCTCGGCGATCTCGGCGCGGAGGTGATCAAGGTCGAGCCGCCGGGCGGCGACAAGACGCGCACCATGATCGGCTCGGGCGCGGGCTTTTTCCGTGTGTTCAATCGCAACAAGAAGAGCGTCGTCGCCGACCTCGCCAATCCGGCCGACCGCGCGCGCATCGACGCGCTGATCGCGTCGGCCGATATCGTGAGCGAGAATTTCCGTGCCGGCGCGCTGAAGAAATACGGCTTCGATTACGCCTCGCTGAAAAAGAAGCACAAGCGGCTGATCTATGTATCCCACAAGGGCTTTTTGCCCGGCCCCTACGAGCACCGTGTCGCGCTCGATGAAGTGGTGCAGATGATGGCGGGGCTCGCCTACATGACCGGGCCGCCCGGCCGTCCGCTGCGCGCAGGCTCGTCCGTCAACGACATCATGGGCGGCATGTTCGGCGCGCTCGGCGCGCTCGCGGCGCTGGCCGAACGGCAGCACACCGGCAGCGGCCAGGAGGTGCAGGTCGGGCTGTTCGAGACCTGTGTGCTGCTCGCAGCCCAGCACATGCAGCAGTACGCCGCGACCGGCGTCGCGGCGCGACCGATGCCCGATCGCATCAACGCGTGGGGCGTGTTCGACCTGTTCGACACCGCGGACGGCGAGCAGGTGTTTCTCGGCGTCGTCACCGACAGCCAATGGGTCACGTTCGCCCGTGCATTCGATCTCGGCGCGATGACGAACGACCCGCGCCTGTCGAGCAATACGCTGCGCGTGCGGGCGCGCGACTGGATGATTCCGGCGCTGCGCGAGATCGTCAAACGCTATTCGTCGAAGGAATTGCAGGCCGTGTTCGAGCGGGAAGGGTTGCCCTACGCGCCGATCGTCAAGCCCGAGCAGCTGTTCGACGATCCGCACCTGCTCGCGAGCGGCGGCCTCGCGGACCTGACACTGGAGAATGGTGAAAAAACACCGGTGCCGTTGCTGCCGATTTTACTCGACGGCCGGCATTTCAAGCCGCGCATGCCGCTGGCGAAGGTGGGCGAGCATAATGCGCTGCTGGCGCGCTCCGGCGCGAAGCGGCGCGTTGCGCGCGGCAAGAAATGACCGCGTTGGCCGATAATCCCGACCGGAGAAATGCTTAGGCCCCGGCCCCCGAAGGGTGTATGCTGCGCCATTACCGGCAAGTCGCAAAAACGACCTCAGGCGCCGGTAGCTGAGAGATCCTTGCGCTCCCGCCTGCTGGAAGGAGAGCGCGTGTTCAAATCGCATAATTCGTCGGACTATCGCCGCGAAGCGGCCACCTGCGGCACCTTCGCGGATTTCGCCCGTTCGTCAGGCGATCGCGAACTGCTGCGCCGCATGCAGCGGTCTCGGGTTGCGCTCGCGGAAAATCAGGAACGGCTCGACCGGCTGCCTCCGTTGCCTCCCGTGAATACCAGCGCGCTCACCGTGGTGCCCGCGGCTCACTGCTGACATTCGGAATCGGGGACAGAAGTGGAAGCATTGCAACTCTATGCGATCTGGACCGTCCTATCGATCGGCGCGGGGGGCGCACTGCTCGCCTGGTGGATCATGTGACGGCCGTGTGCCGGTGACACCCAAAGTTTAACGTTTCGCAGAAAGGCATCAGCCGTGCGCATCTACATCTTCAAGTCCGAGACGCGGAAAGAATTGCGCGCCTTCGCAAGCGATCCGGCCGGCGCCAAGCTGCCGAAGCAGCACGGGCCGTGGACCGTGACCGGCATCGTCGGGCCGAGCAGCGCGCCGCCGCACAACATGTCGCGCGACGCGATCGAAAAGGCGATCGAGGTGGAAGGCTTTCAGATGTGGCGCATGAAGAAAGAGGCGGCCGGGTAGCTCGGCGCCGGCGATAACCGCGACATTAGCGCGTTCACGCGCCTCAGATATTCATCGACTTTGTCGCACAACGAGCGCATGGTGGCTTCGACCGAAACGCCAGCGCAAAGCGGCCGGGCCTTCAATTCAACTTCATCGGCATGATCGAGCGGAGACCCACTCGGGTCTGCGTTGATTTCGCTCCGAAACATTTCGGGCGACAAGGGGAAACTACATGCAATTGCCTGCAATCCTTCAGGGAGATTCACTCACGCGGCTGCTGCAAGGCGCGGCGGCCGGCGCGGCGGCGACTTTGATTGCCGGCTTTTATTGGGGCGGCTGGGTCACCGGCGGCACGGCGAAAGACATGGTGCAACGAAGCACAACCTCCGCCGTCGTGGCGGCACTGTCGCCGATCTGCGTCGACAAATTCCAGCGCAGCGCCGAAGCGACGGCGAACATGACCGAACTGAAAAAGGTCAGCTCGTACATGCAGGGCTCGTTTATCGAGAAGGGCGGCTGGGCGACACTTCCCGGCAACAACTCGGCAAACTCGTCCGTGGCGCAAGCCTGCGCCAACCTGCTCGGCAGCTTGAAGTAAGCTCGAACATGAACCGCGCCGGTCTGCTCATCCAGATCGGCGCGGCGGGCATGCCATGTCGCTGATGTTTCCAAACCAGAGCCGCAGCTACGACGCGACCCGGCGCGCGGTCCGCTTCTGGGGCCACGACAGCGCGATGGAGTGGTCGTTCTTCGTCACCGAGGACGCGCTGAAGCATCTGCATCCCGCGATGAACCGGGACGAGCCCGGCATGCTTGGCGCCTTCGATTCCAATAGCGACCGCATCCGCGCCGCGGCGCTCCGCGCCTATTCGCGCGGACGCAAGGGCTCTTACGAGCTTGGTCCGGGGGACCTGACCTGACCGTGCGCACGCGCGACAAGGTCTGGGCGTTTCACAAGTCATTCTCGTTGAAGGGCGTCGATCGTCTGCTCCCGGCCGGCAACTATCGGGTGACCACGGACGAGGAACTGATCGAGAGCCTGTCGTTTCCCGTATACCGCCGCCTCGCGACCATGATTTTCGTGCCGGGACAGGGACACTCGCGCTCATCGGTCGAGATGTTTACGATCGATCCGGCGGAGTTGCAGGCGGCGCACGAAAAGGATGCGGCGGACGCCCGTGCGGCGAGCGCCTCGACATTATGAGCGACGGCGCGACGCCGGACGGGTCGTGAGAATCAGGCGGCGAAGGACTCGGATCGCGCCGGCAGCGCCAAATCGCTCTCGAACACCACGCGCTCGTGCTTTTCGTCGATGCTTTTGATCCGGTAACTCGGGTCGCCCGCGTCGCGATCGGATGCCGGCATCAACTGGCGAACCTCGTATTGGCCGTTCGCAGCGGCGCGAAGAGTTCTGGGAATGAGATCGACAACCTGTCCGACTGAGAATTTATGCGACACGAAATATCCTTACCCGATGATGCCGTTTGACTGATTTCACATCGTTGCTTTGGCGTCTTGCTCCAGCCCGGACGCCTTGATGAAATATTCTTCCGCCATCAGCCGGAGATCCCTCGCTGTTGCGAGGTCCATGCAGCTTCGCGAGAGCCGCTGACAGCGGTTGCCTTGCGATTGCCAATACGAGGGACAGCTGAGCGTCAGCGGCTCGATTTCCATATCAATCCCTGTCTTTCCAGAACCGCTTTAGGAATTTTCAAAAACGAAGCGGGATGCGCCACGAGGGGAGAAGTATTCAAGTGGCGGAACGTTCCAGAGCGGGTGGTTCGTGCCAAATAAATGCTAAGTATATCCGGCGATATTATTTGGGGCTCTCCACCACATTATTTGAAATTGGCGAATGATATCAACTAGACACTAGTTGTCGTAACTGAATTATTGAACGATTTACCATGAGGGATTGAACCTTTCTCTTGGCCCCGCGTTCTCGCTCCAGGCGCGCAAGCAGAAGGCGCCGAGGGCACCGCAATGTTCACATCCGCCATGGCAAGGTCCGTTACGGTGGTCGCCGTTGCGGGTTTGATGGCCGGCCTCGTGGCCCTTTCGATGTCGGCGATACCGGAGGCGATGGCGCAGTCGCAGCCCACAGTGGCCGCCAAGGGCGACAGGCTTCCCATGCGCGTCAGGGGAACCGCGTGTTCGTTAGGCAGCTGGCCCTATTACGACCGGAACTGCCAATTCGATCTCAGACGGTCCGCCAACGACGCGGGCGAGGTTCGCCTCATCGGGCTCCGTTAGTTCCCACACCGCAGGTTTTTCATTTCGGTGGAGCCGAAATACCCTAGGATGACGCATCGCGGGTCCGACGCGGGCGTGCTCATGGCGGGTGATTTCAAAGGCCTCAAGGAAGACGTTTTGGCGGCGGAAAACGCCGGCCTGCGCGAATTGCTGACGCAAGCCGGCATCGACGCGGCCCGCCTGCTGGCTCAGGCGGGCATTGATGCCACCGAGACCGAGGCCGCCAGAAAATTGCAACATCTGCTGCTGGAGGAGTTGCATCATCGCGTGAAAAACACGCTGGCAACGGTCATCGGCATCACGTCGCAGAGCTTGCGCACCGCCGTGAATCTCGAGCAGGGCCGATTGGCCGTCGAAAGCCGATTGATTGCGCTGGGCAGGGCACACGATCTGCTGCTGCAATCCAAATGGACCGGCGCGCGATTGATCGACGTGATCCACAAGGCGATCGAGCCATTCGACACCAACGACACCCGGCGGTTTGTCGTTCACGATACCGAGGCCGAAGTCGGTCCGCGGATGGTCCTGCCGTTGACGATGGCACTCAATGAGCTGTGCACGAATGCCGTCAAATACGGTGCGCTGTCCGAGGGCTCGGGGCGCATCGAGATCACCTCGTCGCTGGATGACGATGCGCGGCGGCTTGCAATGACCTGGGTCGAGATCGGCGGACCGTCTGTTTCGGAGCCGACCCGGCATGGGTTCGGCACGCGCCTCATCAATCGCCTCGCCGGCGAACTCCAAGGCGAGGTTCAATTGAAGTACGAGCCTGCCGGGCTCGTATGCGAATTCAGCGTGCCCATCGTGCGGCCGTCGTGAGAAGTTGACATCGGACCCCGCCCGTCTACGATCCCTGTCGCTACATCAGACGAACCCTGCGGGAGAGCCCGGCTTCGCGGCCGCTTCGCGAGACCGGCGCCGAAGGCGCAACCGCCCCGGAAACGCTCAGGCAAACGGACCGCAGGGGGATGAATCTCTGGAAAGCAGCCGCGCCGCAAGGCAAGGGCTCACCGACGGAGTAGGCTGCGCGGCGCCTTTGGCGCTTCTCCGCGGCGAAATCTCTCAGGTTCCGCGACAGAGGGGGCTCGGCCGGGTAAGTTGCCCGGAATGAGCCCATTCGCGGAGCCGGTTATGACCGAGATTCAAGCGTCCGAAACCTCGGCTGACACTCCGCCTGAGCCGCAGGCCATCGAACCTGCGGCGCCGGCCGCGTCTCCCGAACCCGCGCCACTCCTGAAAACCCCGCTGCACGCGCTGCATGTCACGCGTGGCGGCCGCATGGTGCCGTTCGCCGGCTACGAGATGCCGGTGCAGTACGCCGACGGCATCATCGCCGAGCACAACCATGTGCGCACACAGGCCGGCCTGTTCGATGTCTCGCACATGGGCCAGGCGTTTCTGGTCGGCGCCGATCACGAGACGGTGGCGCGCGCGCTTGAGGCGCTTGTGCCCGCCGATATCCTCAATCTTGCCCGCGGCCGCCAGCGCTACACGCAGTTCACCGGCGACGACGGCGGCATCCTCGACGACCTGATGGTGACGCGCTCGGCCGATCCGGCCGAGGACGGCGTGCTGTTTCTGGTCGTCAACGCGTCGATGAAGGAAGCCGACTACGCCCATATCGCCGCGCATCTGCCCGCGGGCGTCCGGCTGATCCGCGCCGACCATCGCGCGCTGGTCGCCGTGCAGGGTCCGATGGCGCGGCTCGCGGTCGGGCGGCATTGCCCCGAAGCCGTGCCGATGCCGTTCATGAGCGCGATCACGACGCGTTTCGACGGCATCGATTGCCACATCAGCCGCTCGGGCTACACCGGCGAGGACGGCTACGAGATTTCCTGCAAGGCGACGCGCGTGCGCGCGATCGTCGAGCGGCTGCTGTCCGAGCCGAGCGTGAAGCTGATCGGGCTCGGCGCGCGCGACTCGCTCCGCCTCGAAGCGGGCTTGTGCCTCTACGGGCACGACATCGACACCACCACGTCGCCGGTCGAAGCCGCGCTCACCTGGTCGATCCAGAAACGGCGCCGCGCGGAAGGCGGCTTTCCCGGCGCGGAGCGCATCCAGCGCGAGATCGCCGAAGGTCCCGCGCGCCTGCGCGTCGGCATCAAGCCGGAAGGCCGCGCGCCCGCGCGCGAAGGCACCGAGATCACGCTGGACGATAACGTCATCGGAAAGGTCACGTCCGGCGGCTTCGGGCCGAGCGTGAACGGGCCGGTCGCGATGGGCTATGTCGAGGCGCGTTACGCCGCGCCCGGCACCGCCGTGATGCTCACCGTGCGCGGCAAGCCAATGCCGGCGCGCGTCGCCGCACTGCCGTTCGTGCCGCACAACTACGTTCGCTAGCGCAACGCCCAAGAGGAACCGATGGCCACACGCTACACCAAGGACCACGAATGGATCCGCCTCGACGGCGATGTCGCGACCGTCGGCATCACCGAGCACGCGCAAAATGCGCTCGGCGACATCGTCTATGTCGAGCTGCCCGAGATCGGCCGCGCGGTCGAGAAGGGCGGCGAGGCCGCGGTGGTGGAGTCGGTGAAGGCCGCGAGCGACGTCTATGCGCCCGCGACCGGCGAAGTCGTCGCCGTCAACCAGTCGCTCGACGGTGCGCCGGCGACGATCAACGAGGATGCCGAGGGCAAGGGCTGGTTCTTCCGGCTGAAACTCAGCGCGCCCGAGGAACTGAACGCTCTCATGAACGAGGAGCAGTACAAGGAGTTCCTGAAGACGCTCGAGTGAGAGGAATGGGGCTTCTACGAGCATGAAGGAGCGGCAGGTGGCACACCAATACCGCGCGACGCTGAAGTGGACGCGCGGCGGCGCGGCGTTCACCGACCAGCGCTACAGCCGCGGACATGAATGGAGCTTCGACGGAGGAATCACTGTTCCGGCTTCGTCGTCGCCGCTCAGCGTGAAGCTTCCCTATTCGGTCGCCGAAGCGGTCGATCCCGAGGAGGCATTCGTCGCCGCGGTTGCGAGCTGTCACCTGCTGACGTTTCTCTACGTCGCGGCGAAACAGGGATACGTCGTCGAGGATTATGCCGATGAGGCCATCGGCGAGATGACCAAGAACGAGCGCGGAAAACTGTGGGTTTCCAAGGTGATGCTCTCGCCCGCGATTACGTTTGCGGGCGAGAAACGCCCTTCTGTCGAACAACTGGATGAGTTGCATCATCTCGCACACGACGAATGCTACATCGCGAATTCGGTGAAGAGCGAAGTGATCGTTCAGGGAACGATGTTGTTCGTGTGAACCGCAAAGACGAGTACGACCGAACAAGCCGAGGAATGGAATGCGCTATCTTCCCCTGACACCTGAAGACCGTTCCGAAATGCTGGCGCGCATCGGCGTCGCCGACATCGACGCGCTGTTCGCCGACATACCGGCGGACAAGCGGCTGAAATCGCTGCCCGATCTGCCGCGCACCAAGAGCGAGATTGAGGTCGAGCGCGTGCTCGGCCGCATGGCGGGCAGGAATGTCGCGGCCGGCTCGGTACCGTTCTTCGTCGGCGCGGGCGCCTACAAGCACCATATTCCGGCGAGCGTCGATCACCTCATTCAGAGGTCCGAGTTCCTCACTTCGTACACGCCGTATCAGCCCGAAATCGCGCAAGGCACGCTGCACTACCTGTTCGAATTCCAGACGCAGGTCGCGCTGCTGACCGGCATGGAGGTCGCGAACGCCTCGATGTACGACGGCTCGACCGCGACCGCCGAAGCCGTGCTGATGGCGCACCGAATAACAAAACGAAAGAAGGCGGTGCTCGCCGGAAACCTGCATCCACATTACCGGGAAACGGTCGAGACCGTGTCGAGCATGTCCGATCATGCGGTGCTCGCGCTGCCGCCATCGCCGCAGGGCGGGCAAGATATCCTCGCGGCGATCGACAAGGACACAAGCTGCGTCGTCGTGCAAACGCCTGATGTGTATGGACATTTGCATGACCTCCGGCCCATCGCCGAGAAGGCGCATGCGGCCGGCGCGCTGCTGATCGCGGTCGTCACCGAAATCGTCTCGCTCGGGCTGGTCACATCGCCGGGCGAAATGGGCGCGGATATCGTTGTCGGAGAAGGACAATCGATAGGCAACGCGCTCTCGTTCGGCGGGCCTTATGTCGGATTGTTCGCAAGTCGCACGAAGTATGTGCGGCAAATGCCCGGCCGGCTTGTCGGCGAGACGGTCGATGCCGAAGGCAAGCGCGGTTTCGTGCTGACGCTCTCCACGCGCGAACAGCACATCCGGCGCGAGAAGGCGACTTCGAATATCTGCACGAATTCAGGCCTTTGCACGCTCGCCTTCACGATCCATCTCTCGCTGCTCGGCGAAGCGGGACTGCGCCGCCTTGCGAGGATAAACCACGCGAATGCGCTCGTAGCAGCGCAAATGCTCGGCGCTGTACCGGGCGTCGAGGTGCTGAATTCGGCGTTCTTCAACGAATTCACCATCCGTGTTCGCGGCGACGCGGCGGCGATCGTCGAGAAGCTTGCCGACAAGGGCATTCTCGGCGGCGTGCCGGCCTCGCGCCTCGATCCCGGGCGGCCGGAGCTGCGCGATCTCATCATCGTGGCATCGACCGAGGTGAACACCGACGAGGACCGCGCCGCCTATGCGGCCGCGCTGAAGGAGGTGCTGGCATGAATCGTCAGGGCCGTCCGACCGAACCCGTCGAGGCGCTCGCAACCGCGCCGAACACGTTCACCGGCAATCGCGCGCTGCGCATCGAGGAAGCGCTGATCTTCGAGATCGGCCGGACCGAAGTCACCGGCGTCGATCTCGACGAGCCGGCCGCGTTCACGCCGCGCCTCGGCGGCCTCGAACGCAAGGACATCGGCCTGCCGGGACTCTCCGAGCCCGAAGCGGTGCGCCATTACGTGCGCCTGTCGCGCATGAACTACGGCATCGACACCGGCGTCTTTCCGCTCGGCTCGTGCACCATGAAGCACAATCCGCGCAGCAACGAGAAAATGGCGCGGCTGCCCGGCTTCGGCGACATCCATCCGCTGCAGCCGCAATCGAGCGTGCCCGGCGCGCTCGCGCTGATGGCCGAGCTGTCGCGCTGGCTCTGCGAACTGACCGGCATGCCGGCGGTGGCGCTGACGCCGAAGGCGGGCGCGCATGGCGAGCTGTGCGGAATGATGGCGATCAAGGCCGCGCTTGCCGCGCGCGGCGAGAACCGCTCAGTCGTACTCGTGCCGGAATCCGCACACGGCACCAATCCGGCGACTGCCGCGCTGCTCGGCTACCGCGTCGAATCCATTCCGGCGCGTGCCGATGGCACGGTCGATCCGCGAAGAGGTGAAGAAGCATCTGTCGACCGACGTTGCCGCCATCATGCTGACCAACCCGAACACCTGCGGGCTGTTCGAGCGCGATGTCGTGGCGATCGCCGAAGCCGTGCATGCGGTTGGCGCCTACTTCTACGCCGACGGCGCGAATTTCAACGCCATCGTCGGCAAGGTGCGGCCGGGCGATCTCGGCGTCGATGCGATGCATATCAATCTGCACAAGACGTTCTCGACGCCGCACGGCGGCGGCGGTCCGGGCGCCGGGCCCGTGACGCTGTCGGCCGCGCTCGCACCGTTTGCGCCGCTGCCCTACCTCGTCAGCGATGCGGATGGCGTGCGGCTGGTCGAGCATGCGGAGGATGGCGCGGGCAAGCCGTTCGGCCGCATGTGCGCGTTCCACGGCCAGATGGGCATGTTCGTGCGCGCGATGAGCTACATGCTGGCGCACGGCTCCGACGGCATGCGGCAGGCGTCCGAGGACGCGGTCCTGAACGCGAACTACGTGAAGGCCGGGCTGAAGGATCTGATGTCGCTCCCGTTCGGCGACCGCGCCTGCATGCACGAGGTGCTGTTCGACGACGCATGGCTCGACGGCACCGGCGTGTCCACGCTCGATTTCGCCAAGGCGATGATCGACGAGGGCTATCATCCGATGACGATGTATTTCCCGCTCGTCGTGCACGGCGCGATGCTGATCGAGCCGACCGAGTCGGAGAGCAAGGCCTCGCTTGACCTGTTCGTCGCGGCGCTGCGCGATCTGGCGCAGGCCGCCAAGCGCGGCGACACCGCGCGGTTCTCCGCAGCGCCGTATTACGCGCCGCGCCGCCGCCTCGACGAGACGCGCGCGGCGCGTGTGCCGGTGCTGCGCTGGGTAAAGCCTGCGCCGCAGCAGGAAGCCGCGGAGTAGCGCTCTTATCCCTCCCCCGAAGGGGGAGGGATCACCGCGCTCGGGGCGCGATGCCGGTATCTGCAGAAGCTTTACAACACCATATTCATCGGCTCGGGATAATACCGGAATCCGTCGCCCTGTTTCGCCACGTGTCCGTAGCCTGGCCACGCGAAGTGGTAGGCAACGATCGGCGTCTTGTTCGCCGCCAGCATGTTCAAGAGCCGCACGCGGGTCTGCGCCGATTGTTTCGGATCGGTATCGTAGGCGAATTCGGTCAGCGGCTTCTCCATCAGCAGCACCGGATGGTGCGTCAAATCGCCGATATAGGCCATCGATTTTCCGCCGGAGGAAATGTTGAAGATGGTGTGGCCGACGGTGTGACCGGGCGCGCCGATCGCCGTAATGCCGGGCAGGAATTCCTGGCCATCCTTGATGAACACGACGCGGTCGCGCACGGGAAGAAGGTTCTTCTTGGCCTGCGCCAGGAAGGACTTCAGCGGGCCGCCGGCCAGTTTCTCGTCGGTCCAGAATTCGAGATCGGATTGCTGAATGTAGAACTGAGCGTTCGGGAAATTGCTCTTGCCGTCGTCGCCGACGTTTCCGCCCAAATGGTCGATGTGCGCATGGCTCATCACCACCGCGTCGATGTCCTTCGGGTCGATGCCGGCCGCCTTGATGCTGTTGAGCAGCTTGCCGGTGGTCGGGCCGAAGTCCTTCGCGGTGCCCATGCCGGTGTCGAACAGCACGAGATGGCTGCCGGTGTTCACGATCAGCGCGTTCTGCTCGAGCACGGCGTTTGCCAGCGGCAGGAAGTTGCTGTCGAGTTGCCGCGCGATCTCTTCCTTGCTCAATCCCAGAAATGCCTGGGTCGGATCGCCGAGCGGCAGCGGGCCGTCCGACACCACGGTGGCTTCGGCATTGCCGAGCTTGAAGCGATAGAAGTACGGCGCCTGCGTGCCGAGCATCGGCGCTTTGGCGAACGCCGGAGTGCCCGCAAATCCAGCCGCGACAATCGCGGAACTGCCCTGCAGCAACTGGCGGCGTGAAAGGGAAATCACGTCCTTGGTCATTGTCGCCTCCTTAGCGTTTCTGGTCCGGTCGAATTGCCGGTTTCCGAGCGGGCAAGTCTACGACCGCAACAGCGGCGGTTACATGACACGATCTCGCGACTGGAAAAATGCGCAGCAGCTCTGCAACTATGACAGAACACCTGCGATCGTCATGATTTTACCCGGGAATTGGCGCCGGGGGCTCGGCCAGGTCGCCCGGACGGGTTGTCGCCCGGTTACGCCTGGGTAAGAATTTCCCGCTACCGTCCGGAGCAACCTGGACGTGTTCCTCGATGGCTGCCAACCGCAGAAAGTCCGTCCGCCGCGCGATCGGCTACGGCGCCAAGATCGTCGCGCTCGACGGCTCGTGGGGTCGCGATTGCCGCGTGATCGACGTGTCGGACAGCGGCGCCAGGATCGCGGTCGATCAGCCGGCCGAACTCCCGGCTGACTTCATGCTCGCGCTCTCGGCGCAGGGCAAAGCCTCGCGCCGCTGCCACGTCATGTGGGTGAAGGAAACCGAGATCGGGGTGGTGTTCGAACGGCGCGCGCAGGAGCGCTCGGTTGCCTAGTTCAGCTTCGTCTTCACGTCGCCGATGCCGCGGGTGAGCAGATCGTCGGCGACCTTGCCCTTCACCGACTCGATCAGGATCTTCTCCGCCGCCGTCACGGCCGCTTCGGCAGCGGCCGCGCGCACGTCCGCGATCGCCTGCGCTTCGGCCTGCGCGATCTTGGTCTCGGCCATCTTGGTGCGGCGCACGACGAACTCTTCCATCTTGGTCTTGGACTCGGCCGCGATCCGCTCCGCCTCGGCCTTTGCACTCTCGATAATCGCGGCCGCTTCGGTTTCGGCCTGCTTCTGCTTGGCCTGATACTCGGCGAGCAGCTTCTGGGCCTCGTCCTTCAGGCGGCGCGCTTCGTCAAGCTCGGCCTGCACGCGCCTGGCGCGATCGTCGAGCGCACCCAGGATCATCTTCGGCACGCCGACGTAGATCAGGATGCCGACGAAGATCAGAAAGCCAATCGCGACCCAGGTTTCCGGGTTATCAAGCAGTTGCCGCAGTGCCAGTAACATGATCCTAGCCCTTCAGCGCGCTGTCGACCGCGGCTTCGACCGTGGGCTTTGCCGGCGCCGTGCCGATCAGCCGCTCGACGATCGCCGACGCCGCATCGACCGCGATGCCGCGCACGTTTGCCATCGCTGCGGTTTTCGTTGCTGCGATCTGCTTCTCGGCCTCGGCAAGCTGGGCGTTGAGCTGCCCTTCCAGACGTTTGCGGTTTTCCTCCGCCTCGGCATTGAGCTTGGCGTGGATTTCGGCGCCCATCGCCTGCGCGCGGTTGCGTGCGTCGGCGAGCGATTTTTCATAGGCCGCGAGCGCGGCTTCCGAATCGGCCTTGAGCTCTTGCGCTTCGGCGAGGTCGCCCGCGATCCTGCCCTCGCGCGCCTCGATGATGCCGCCGATGCGCGGCACCGCGATGCGTGAGATCAGGAGATAGAGCGCGACGAAGCAAATCGCGAGCCAGACAAGTTGCGACGCAAAGGTCTCCTTCGCGAAGGGCGGGAAGCCGCCCTTGTGAGGGACCTCGGTGTGGCCGGTCTGCGGGTTGGTCGCCATCGCGCGCTCCAGAAGCGTCCGTCGCGCAGCCCTTGGGCCGCGCAACACGCCATTCGTTCAGGCTTAGAGCGCGAACAGCAGCAAGAGCGCGATCAGCAGCGAGAAGATGCCGAGCGCTTCGGTCACGGCGAACCCGAAGATCAGGTTGCCGAACTGGCCCTGCGCGGCCGACGGATTGCGCAGCGCGGCGGCCAGATAGTGGCCGAAGATCAAGCCCACGCCGACGCCGGCGCCGCCCATGCCGATGCAGGCAATGCCCGCGCCAATGTATTTCGCGGCGACTGGATCCATAGTGAAGCTCCTTCTTGGGATTTCAGGGTGAGTTGGCGGACCCTTAGTGGCCCGGGTGGATGGCGTCGTTCAGGTAGATGCAGGTGAGGATCGTGAACACGTAGGCCTGGAGGAACGCGACCAGCAGTTCGAGCGCGGTCAGCGCGACGACCATGCCGAGCGGCAGAACGCCGCCGACCCAGCCGATGAATCCGAGGCCCGCGGCGAGCAGCGGAATGAAGCTCGCGAACACCTTCAGCGCGATATGGCCCGCCAGCATGTTGGCGAACAGACGCACCGAGTGCGAGATCGGGCGCAGGAAGAACGAGAACACCTCGATGAACACGACCAGCGGCAGGATCGCGATCGGGATGCCGCTCGGTACGAACAGCTTGAAGAACTTCAGCCCGTTCTTCCAGAAGCCGTAGACCACCACGGTGATAAACACGACCATCGCGAGCGAGATCGTGATGATGATGTGGCTCGTGACCGTGAACGTATACGGGATCAGCCCGACCATGTTCGTGACGAGGATGAACATGAACAGCGTGAACACGAGCGGGAAGAACTTCATCCCCTCGCTGCCGGCCGTGCTGCGTATCGTGGTGGCGACAAATTCGTAGGAAAGCTCCGCGACCGATTGCAACCGGCCCGGCACGATGCTGCGCGAGGCGGTCATGCCGATCAGCAGCGTGCCGATGATGCCGACGGCGATCACCATGAACAGCGACGAATTGGTGAAGGCAATCTCGTGACCGCCAAACGTGCCGACGGTGAAGAGCTTGTTGATCTGGAATTGATGGATCGGGTCGGCGGCCATGACCGGTCGGTCTCTTTATCCCTAAGCGCCGTGCGAGCGCTCGTCATTGCGGCGTTCGATGGTCGAGTCCGGAACGCCTCCGGACGCCACTCCCGCCTGTCGCATCACGTTCAGCACGCCCGCCGTAAAGCCGAGCAGCGCGAACACGAACATCCCCCACGGCAACGTTCCGAGCCCCCGGTCGATGAGCCAACCGAGACCCGCACCGACCAGCACACCCGCCACAAGTTCGGAGGAGAGCCGGAAACCGCGCGCGAACCCCGAATGATCGGTCGCCGATCGGGAAGCGGGGCCTGTTTCGGCGGCGCGGCTGGCACCAGCGTGGTCCAGCCGTTGACCGAGAACTCTTGAGCCTCGCGGAGAGGGCGGCTTCATCGCTTGGCGCTGCGCCCTGATCTATTCGCCCGCGCGTGTCACCGGACATGGTCCTAAACCCGCGAAGTCGAGGAGATTTCGAGCTTTTCGCCGCCCCCGAAGCCGCGCGGACCATACTGACCACCCCTAGGCGTGTCAAGAATTCGCCAAGTTACCATAACTATTTGATTAGACGAGGGAATAGGTTGTCGTGCCGCGATGCCGCAGGCCGATCCACAGGGCATTCTGTGCAGTGCGGAAATTGAACGGGCGGGAGGCCGCTGGACGCCACGGCGCCGCCGCAAAATCCCGCCAGGTTCCGGGGAAACCACGGAGGCTCGCATGACGCGCAGCGTCATCATCTTGACCGTCGCCGCGTTGGCGGCGTTTGCACTGCCCGCAGCCGCGCAAACCGCGCCGGACAGCGAAAACGGCCGCTACAGTTTCTCAGGCGTGCCGGATGGCATGTTGCGGCTCGATACGCGCACCGGCGCGGTTTCGCTCTGCGCCAAGCAGGCGACCGGCTGGGCCTGCAACGCGGTGCCGGACGAGCGGGCGGCGCTGGAGAACGAGATCGCGCGGCTGCAGCGCGAGAACGGCGCACTCAAGAAGGACATGCTGGCGCGTGGCCTGCCATTGCCGGGCGGCGTCGCAAGCGGTCCCGCCGGCAAACCAGCGCGAGCTGAACCTCAAGGTGCCGCTGCCGAGCGATGCCGAGATCGATCGCGTGATGGGTGCATTCGAGAAGATGTGGCGCCGCCTCGTCGACATGATGCAGAAGTCGCCGAACAGCGACAAGATCTGAGCGTCACAGATACCGATCCGTGAACGCGCTCATGCGCGCGACTGCGTCGTCGCGCTGCTGGTTCGGCAGGCTCAGGAATCCGTGGCAGGCGCCGGGATGGATCGCAAGCTCGGCGGCGTTTCCGGCGCCAAGCCAGCGCGGCGCCATGAACAGCGAGTCGTCCACGAGCGCGTCGCGCGTGCCGACCGAGAAGATCGCCGCCGGCATCCCGCGCAGGTTCGCATAGAGCGGCGAGACGTCCGGTTGCGACATGTCAGTGCCGGCGGGGAGGAAGCTTTTGCGGAAGGCCATGATCGCCGGCGTGTTGAGCACGAGCTTTTCGTCGCCCCAGTTGCGCGCGCTTGGCGTCATGCCAAGATCGAAGCAGCCGTAATTGAGCAGCGCCACCGAAAACGGCGAGAGCTGGTGGCGGTCGCGCAGGCGCAACAGTGTGACGGCCGAGAGATGCCCGCCGGCTGAACTCGCCGCCGATGGCGAGTTTACTCACGCCGAAGCGCTTGGTGCCTTCGCGCACCATCCACAGCGCCGCCGCCTCGCAATCGTCCGGTCCCGCCGGATAGGGATTTTCCGGCGCGAGCCGGTATTTCACCGACACGCAGGTGAGGCCGATGACATCGGCGATGCGCTCAAGCAGCGGATCGTTCTGGTCCGGCGCGCCGATCGACCAGCCGCCGCCGTGGATGTGAAAATAAAGCCCGCGCGGATTTTTCGCCGCGATGATCCGAAACTCCATGGGGCCGGAAGGCCCCGCGATAGTCATCGTCTCGGCGCGCGGCGACTTCGGCGCGGCCGGAAACGCGCCAATGCCCGCAATGCGCCGCGCGCGGATTTCCGGGATCGTCAGGCCGGCCGGCTCGGCATTGAGCCGGCGAACGATCTCTGCGTTGGTCGCGAGCGTTTCGGCAGGAATTGCGGCAGGATCGAACAAAGCGGGGTCGATGAGGAGGGGAGAGGGCATGCGGCGATCCGGACAGTGGAAAACTCATCTTGGCCGTCATTCGCGCGTCATGCAAATGCACACGCAGACTGCGCGTCTTCCCTCCGATCACACCCTTCTGCCGAAGAGCGCGATCGCCGCAATCGGAATGATGAACGCGAATGCCGTGGCGGCGATCAGCAGCGCACCGAGCTCGCCATACGCCCCGCGTTCGACCACGAAGAACTGATTGAGATACTTGGTCTGCAACTGGCCTGCGACCAGCGCGAGATTCATGAACGAGGCCATCAGCGCGAACCAGGTCGCGCGCTGTGCCGGCGGCGCGTAGAAGGCGATCAGTGTCAGCAGCGGGACCATGGAAAGCTGCGCGAATGGTGAGGACGTCGCGGCATCGACGATCGCGATGGTACGCGCACCGAAGCCGAAGGTTGCCGCGGTCCATTCGTGCAGGCCGTAGTACAAGCCGACGTTCGGCAACGAAAGCAGCGTGCCCGCCACGGCGAGCCAGAACAGTACCTTCGTGACCGAATATTCGGTGAGCTGCTTGCTGAAGACCCATAGGGCGACGATCGAGAGGATCGCGCCGGTCTGGCGCAGGGTGCCGTAGAACGCTTCGTCGAATTTCAGGACGTCGAGCGTCCACCAGAAATAGCCGTCGCCGACCGAAGGCGTTGCGCGGAAGGCGAAGATGATGAGGCTGGTGTAGAGGATCGCGCGCCGCGACGCGGAATCGAGTTCGCGCGTCACCAGCACCAGCATGGTGCAGATCACGACCATCGACAGCGTGAAGATCATTTCCTGTGCGAATGGCACGGCACCGGCGCCGAGTGCGACCACCACGGCGCCGAACGCGATGCCGCCGCCGAGGATGCGCCAGTCGAGCGGGCGGCGCTCGGCCTCTTCGGCCCGGATCAGGAAGACGCCGACGACCGAGATCGCCGGGATTGTGAGGCCGAGCAGAAAGACGGTTGGCCGGCCGAGGAAGCTCGCAAGCCATCCCGACGCGCCGGCGACCGCAAGAATACCGAACGACAGCGCGAGGCGGCCGAGCACCTGCACCAGACCGAGTTCAGCGCGGATGTCGTGCTCGGGGCGCGCCTGTCCGGCGTCATCGGTGCGTGGCACGACCTCGGTCGACATCGCGTCCGCGACCACGTCCTGGATCAGCGTTCCGATCACGATCAGGAGGGAGCCGAGCAAATAGGCTTGCTCGGGCTGCGCAAGCTGCAGCGTGCCGGCGGCCGCGGCCGCGAGCACCAGCATGCCGCAGGCCGTCAACGCAGCGCCGATCAGGACGTAGGAGCGGCGCTGCGAGCCGAAGATCGGGACACTGTCGACAAGCTGGCCGAAGACCATCTTCACGGTCCACGGCAGGCTCAGCCATACGCCGAGCCCGGCAAGCTCGGACGGGCTGAGCTTGAGGCTTTCCTTGATCCACATGTCGCGCGTGACATCGATGAGCCCCAGCGCCCCATAGGCGAAATAGACCATGATCAGGGGCAAGTAGCTCCGCCGAAAGCCGAGGATCGGCCGCAGGAGCGCGGCAAGCCAGGGCGCAGGGTCCTTGTCGGCCTTGGGTGCCGGAGCGGTCGGGCTCTGTGGGCCGGTGGCGTCGGTCACGCGCCTAGCGCACCTTCCCCCGCGCTGCGACCGGATAGACTGCTTCGACCACGCCTTTCCGCGCCGCGTAGATCTCGTCCATCATGTTGGTGACGACGCAGCAGTGGTTCGGGATCACGCTGACCACCTCGCCGATCTTCGGCTTCTTCGCCGACCCCGAGAGATCGACAATGCCGTGCTCTTCGGAGAAGCCGGTAACCTGCGCGTCGGGATATTCCACGATGCGGCCGAAGCCCTTGGCGTAATACTGCTCGTAGGTCATCACCTTCGAGCCGGTATCGAGCACCGCGCGATCCTCGGTCGGCCGGCTCACCACGGTCGCGCGCACCGTCATGGCGCAGTCGTCCCAGGTCGCGGCGCCCGCCGTCACCTGCATGACGTCGTTGTAGATGTAGGTGCCGGCGCGATACTCGGTCAGCATCGGGAAATCGCCGCAGCCCTTCAGCGAGGGCGAGCCGCCGCCGGACACGACCGGCACCGCAATGCCGGCGCCATTGAGCAGTTGCAGCGCGCGCTCCAGCCATAGCCGCTGCTCGGGCTTGGCGGTCGGGAAGGTCATCAGCCCTTCGAACTGCATGTTCGGCATGCGCATCGCCTCGCGCGCGAGATCGAGGGCTGCCTGCGGGCTCTGCACGCCGTTGCGGCCGAAGCCCGTGTCGCACTCGATCAGGAAGCGGATATCGACGCCATGGCGCTTGCCGGCTTCCGACAGCCCGCGCGCCACCACCTCGTTGTCGAGCACCACCGCCATGCGTTTGAGCCGCCGGATCAGCGCCGCGAGGCGTTCGCCCTTGGCCTCGCCCAGCACATTGTAGGTGAGCAGGATGTCGTCGGCGGCGCCGGCATCCGCCATCACCTCGACCTCGCCGAGCTTCTGGCAGGTGATGCCGACCGCGCCGGCGTCGATCTGCAGCTTCGCCAGTGCCGGAATTTTGTGCGTTTTGATGTGCGGGCGATTGGCGAGGCCGTGGCTGGCGAGCGTGTCCTGCGCGCGCTTGATGTTCGCCTCGACGATGTCGAGGTCGATGACAACCGCGGGTGTATCCAAGTCTGCGACCAAGGCCGGCATGGTGTCGTCAACTCCCCAGTGTGCACGGGTCCGAATTTCACTTCCCCGCGCGGTTCCCCGATGTTACGTTGCGCAAACATGTTAGCTTAACGAACAATCCGCCGGAGTTCAAAACGGCGGAAAATCAGGGAGGAACGGAATGGAAATCGCGACCAGAAGGACTCTGCTTGCCGCCCTCGCTTTGGGCGTGGCGGCGCTCGCGCTGCCGACCGACGCCAGCGCGCAGCGCAAGTTCACATTCGGCTACGACCAGCCGCAAGACAACCGCCTACGGCATCGCGGCCGACATCTTCGACGCCAAGCTGAAGGAATTGAGCGGCGGCAAGATGTCGATCGATCAGTTTCCCGGCGCGCAGCTCGGCCAGGAGCCGGTGATGCTGCAGAAGATGCGCTCGGGCGATATCGACTTCATCATCACGTCGACCGCCAATGCCTCGACGCTCGCCCCGCAGGCCGGCGTGTTCTCGCTGCATTTCATATTCCGCGACCAGAAGCATCTCGCGAATGCGCTCGCCGACCCGGCCGTGTCGAAAGCCTTCCGCGACATGATCAAGGAGTCGGTGCAGGGCGCGCAGGTGCTCGGCCTGCTCACCATGGGGATGCGCAACATCTACACCAAGAAAGAGATCACCAAGCTCGACGACATCAAGGGCATGAAGATCCGCGTTCAGGCGACCAAGACCGAGGACACGCACTTCCCGGCCTACGGCACGCAGACCGTGCACATGCCGTTCGGCGAGGTTTACACCTCGCTGCAGACCGGCGTCGTGAATGCGGCCGAGAACGGCATCAACGTCTACCTCGCCAACAAGCACTACGAAGTGGCGCCGATCCTCTCGATCACCGAGCACGAGGCCAACAACAACTGCATCTGGGTCAGCGACAAGACCTGGAACAGCCTCTCGCGACCAGGAGAAGCAATGGGTGCAGGCGGCCGCCGACGAGGTCGCGAAGAAGGAGCCCGCACTGGCGCTCAAGCTCGAAGCGGACTCGGCGGAGCGGCTGAAGAAGATCGGCGTCAAGGTTGTCGAGAACGTCGACAAGTCCGGCTTCATGAAGGCGGCGGCGCCGATCCAGGACCAGCTTGCCAAGGAGCTTGGGCCGCACGCGGTCAAGATTCTCGAACTCGTCCGCAACGTGAAATAAATCCGGTTCAAGCGAGTCACGCAGGCGGCGGCGTGGAAACGCCGCCGCCTGTCGCGCGACAAAGCCGCAGGGGGAGCAGCCGTTGAGTTCTCAGACGTTCGTCATTCCGCGGCATCGCCATCTGAAATGGAAGGCGCTGGACCCGCTGGAAGGCCTGCTGATGGTTCTGTGCGGCGTATCCATCGGCGGGTTCACCCTGTCGGTGTTCTGCGACGTGGTGACGCGCGAGATCGGCGCGCCTTGGCTGTGGCTGCAACTGGTCACCACCGGATTCTTCGCCTGGGGCGTGTTCATCGGCATGGCGGTCGCGACGCGCCGCCTCGATCATCTCAATCTGGTCGAGATCACCAAGGGCATGAGCGGCCCGAAGCGCAGCTTCATGGAGATCTTCAACCGGCTGGTGATCCTGGCCGTCGGCCTCGCGATGGTCGGGTTCGGCATTCAGAACTTTTTTCACGATATGGGCAGCTATCCGGGCGCCCTCGCTGATCCCGCTCGCTACCTACACGGCGAGCGTGCCGATCGCGGGAGTGCTGATGTGCCTGTTCTGCATCGAGCAGATCGTCAACGGCTGGCGTAACGGCTTCGAGGGGCCGGAGGACGCAGACGATTTCGCGGGGATCAAGTGATGGGCAACGGCTCGATCATTCTGATCATGACCGGCCTGTTCCTGCTGTTCGGCTACATGGGCGTGCCGGTCGCCTTCGCCCTGATGGCGGGCGTGCTCGTCGCCTGCATGCTCACCCCGATCAGCATGCAGTCGATGATCGGGCAGATGTTCCACGGCATCGACTCCGAGATCCTGCTGGCGGTGCCGTTCTTCCTGCTGGTCGGCGAACTGATGACCTCGGCCGATGTGACCAACCGGATGATCCGGCTGGCGCAGACCATGGTCGGGCATCTGCGCGGCGGGCTCGCGCAGGTCGTCACGCTGTTCAGCATGTTCTTCGCCGGCATTTCCGGCTCCTCCACCGCCGACGTCGCGGTGCTCAGCCGCACGGTCGCGGTGGAGATGACCAAGGAGGGCTATGACCGCGCCTTCACGGCGGCGCTGATCGCCTGCGCCTCGACCATGGCGAATCTGATCCCGCCCTCAATCATGGCGGTGGTCTACGGCGCGACCGGCAACGTCTCGATCGGCGGGCTGTTCCTGGCCGGCATCGTTCCGGGCGTGCTGATCGGCATCGGTCTGATGATCTATTCGCACTTCTTCGGGCCGGTCGGCATCCAGAAGGCGCGCGCAAGTCTGTGCGATTTCGCCGACGCCGCGCGCGGCGCCGCGCTGCCACTGATGATTCCGCTCATCATCATGGGCGGCATCCTGACCGGCTGGTTCACGCCGACCGAGGCCGGTATGGTCGCGTCGGTCTATATCCTGCTGGTGCTGGTGCCACTGCTCGCCCGCGGCCACATTCCGAACCTGCCGCGCGACTTCGTCTATACCGGCCTGCTCTATTCCATCCCGCTGGCGCTGGTGGCTGCGGCCTCGGCGTTCGGCTGGATGCTCGCCTATCTGCGCGGTCCCGATATCGTCTCCGGCTGGATCGAACTGGTCGCCGGCACCGACGGGCGCATCATCATGCTGCTGCTGGTGCTGCTGTTCATCATCATCGGCGATTTCATGGACGCCGTCCCGGCGATCATCATCTTCATGCCGATCGTCATCAAGCTCAACGAGCTCGGCGACATCAGGCCCCTGCACATGGGCGTCGTGCTGATCACCACGCTCGTGTTTGGGCTGATAACGCCGCCCTATGGATTGTCCCTGCTGGTGGCGTCGAAATTCATCGGCGTGCCGTTCTCAAGAGCGATGTATGCGTCGCTGCCGATTTACATCGTCTTCTTCGTCACGATCGCATTCACGGTGTTCTTTCCGGAAGTCGTGCTCTATCTGCCGAAGTTCTTTCTCCCTGAGTCGGTCGGCTGCTTCAAGAATCCGAGCGGCGTCGGATACATCTGCCCGCCATAGTCTCGCGAAGGGGGCATCGCCCTCGGCTCCTGCGTTGCCATCATTGCTCCCCTGCGCGACGCCGCGGTGGCGTTCGTTCGGCGGGCGAGCTACACCGCTTTAACGAAAAACGTCACGAGGAAAAGGGGCTGCGCCGATGGCGGACGAGTTGAAGCGTGTGTTCTATGTGAAGTATCTGGCGCATAACAACTTCATCGACATACTGGGCCGCCGCAGCGATATCCGGCTCGACAAGCTGGAAAACGACAGCGCGGACGATGTCGCGGCGCCGGTACTCGCGGGCGCGCACGCCTTCCAGATCGGCTCGGCGCGTGACGAGCTTGCCAAGAAATATCACGCCGACCGCGATCTCCTGCGCCGAACGCAGAGCCTGCTGATCGTCTCCACCAATGGCGCCGGCTACGACACCGTGAACCTGAATGCCTGCACGGACGCGGGCGTGCTCGTGCGTCAATCAGGCCGGCGGCAACAAGGAGCCCGTCGCCGAGCACGCGCTCGCCATGATGCTCAATCTGACCAAGCGCATCATCGAGACCGACCGCGCGATGCGGCGCGACAAGGACCTCAACCGCAATCTCTTCATCGGCAGCGACTTGCAGCACAAGACCGTCGGCATCATCGGCCTCGGCAATGTCGGCAAGCGCCTCGCCGAGCTGTGCCGCGGCTTGTTTTCGATGCGGGTGCTCTCCTACGACCCCTATGTGCCGGCCGAGGTGATGACGAAGAACGGCGTCGAGAAGGTGACGCTCGACGAACTGATGCGGCAGGCCGATTTCGTGTCGATCAACTGCCCGCTGACCGACGAGACGCGCGGCATGGTCGGCGCGCAGCAGTACGCGCTGATGAAGCCGAGCGCTTATTTCGTCACCACGGCGCGCGGCAGCATCCATGACGAGGTGTCGCTTGCCGATGCGCTGCGCGCAAAGAAGATCGCCGGCGCCGGCCTCGACGTATGGGAGAAGGAGCCGCCGCCGCTCGATCACCCGCTCATGCAGATGGACAACGTGCTGGTGAGCCCGCACACGGCCGGCGTGACACGCGAGGGGCGCGAGAACATGGGCCGCTTCGCCGCCGAACAGATGATTGCGGCGCTCGACGGCAAGCCGGTCGCGCGCGTGCTCAACCGTGAAGTCTGGCCGCGCTACGCGGCGCGCTTCAAGGAGACCTTCGGATTTGCGCCGGAGGGCGGTACATCGAGCGGCGGCTAGGGGCTCATTGCCGGAATGAGCGCCAGCATCGAAAGCAAAGCCTCCTGGGTGGTCGCGGGCATTTCGCTCGCGATCCTTGGCATCGCGTTCGGCGGCCCGTGGATCGTGGTTGTGGCGCTCAAGATCATCGCGGCGGAAACCGGCGGCGCGCGCTCGGTTCCGGCCTTCGCGTCGTCGCTTGCATGGTTCGGCGCCGGTCTCGGCGGCATCGCGATGGGCCAGATCGCGGATCGCTACGGCATCCGCTGGACCGTGATGTTCGGCACCGTGATGATCGCAATCGGCTTTGCGATTTCGTCGTTCGGCGAGCCGTGGTTCGGCCAGACCTGGTCGCTGCTATATCGGCCACGGCCTGTTCATCGGCCTGATCGGCAATGCCGGCCTCAATGCGCCGGTTTATGTCTACGTCAGCCGCTGGTTCGACAAGCGGCGCGGCTCGGCGTTGGCCCTGATCGCGAGCGGCCAATACATCGCGGGCGCGCTGTGGCCGCCGTTTTTCGAGCGCGCAATCGACATTTATGGCTGGCGCACCACGATGATCGCGTTCGGCCTGTTTCAGGCGGCGATCATCCTTCCGCTCGCGGTGGTCTTCCTCAAGCATCCGCCCGAAGTGGTGCCGCCTCCGGCCCGCGGTCACCGATGGATCGAAGGCCGCAACCGTACTCGGCTGGCCGCCCAATCTCGTGTTCGCGATACTGATGGTGGCGGCGTTCTGCTGCTGCGTCCCGATGGCGATGCCGCAGGTCCATCTGGTCGCGCTGTGCGGCGATCTCGGTATCCTGCCGTCGCACGGCGCCGTGATGCTCTCCGTGCTGCTCGGCACCGCGTTCTTCAGCCGCCAGATGTGGGGCTGGATTTCCGACCGCATCGGCGGGCTCATGACGGTGCTGATCGGCTCGGCGTGGCAGTTCTGCTCCGTCGTCGCGTTCGCGCTGACTCAAAACGAGGCAGGCCTGTTCACGATATCGGCAATCTTCGGCCTCGGGTTTTCCGGTATCATCCCGGCCTACGTGCTGATCGCGCGCGAGCTGTTCGCCTCACGCGAGGCCGGCTGGCGCGTTCCGGTGCTGCTCTGCTGCAGCGGCTTTGGCATGGCGTCCGGTGGCTGGTTCGCCGGGCTGCTCTACGATCATTTCGGCTACTATGCGCCGGCCTTCGCGGCGGGATTGATCTTCAACGCCGTGAACCTCGTGCTGATCGGTACGCTGGTGATGCGCAGGGGATCATGGTTCGGCCGCCCTGTCAGTGCCTATGGATGAATCATGACCGCGCGTCTTGAGGATGTGCGCAGCGTCACGCCCGACACGATCGCGTCTGCCAGGCTGACCGTCGAAACGCCGGGCGAAGGCTTCGTCGAAATCACGCGCGATGTCGCGGGCTTCCTGCAACAGGCCGGCGCGCAGGACGGCGTGCTGCTTGCCTACATCCGCCACACCTCGGCTTCGCTGGTCATTCAGGAAAACGCCGATCCCGACGTGCAGACCGATCTGGTGACTGCGCTGCGGCATCTTGCGCCAGCGAACGCCGGATGGGTGCATGACACCGAAGGTCCGGACGACATGCCGGCGCACGTGAAGGCGATGCTCAACGGCGTGTCGCTGCACGTGCCGGTGACCGCCGGCAAGCTCGCGCTCGGCACTTGGCAGGGCATCTATGTGGCGGAGCACCGCGCGCGGCCGCACGCGCGCGAAGTGCTGCTTCAATATATCGGCAGCAGGCGCCCGTTGCGGTAGGTCGAGACCAGCGTGGAGCCCGGCGCCGGCTCGGCCTTCGCGGATCGGCGTCCAAGAGGCGAAGCTGACGTCCTGGCTCGCATAGGCAAGTACGCCCATCACGATCGCCGCGGCGGCTGCGCCTTTGGCAAACCGCAGCCATGTCTCTTCCAGAACCCGGCAGGCCATGCGCAGCCCCGCTTCGCCCGCGGGACGCATTTGCGGCGCCAGCGTGCGCCAGAATTGGCTGCGCGTGATTCTCTTCTCGCTAAGCCGTCCGGCCCGCGTCATCAGGATGAGGGCAAACAGAAGTGCGAGAGTGGCGGCAGCCAACAGTGCGCTGGCAAGTGCGAGGTCGTACAACGCGATGAGGAGCACGGACACGATCGCCGTCAGGACGGCGTACCAAAGCGTGAGGTAGAAGGCCGTATTGCGGAAATCGTCCATGGCGTCCTCCTGACGACACCTTGGGTGACCATTTCCTCCCGACCGCCAATAGCTTGACGAGTCGCCTTGCGACTAAAGTATTATTTGGAACCGCGGCAGATGCAAGCGGTGGCTAGTCTGTGCTCCGAGCCAATCGGAACAGCGCGATCGCGAACACGATCGCGGCGCCCTGAAACGCCAGATAGGAGCCAAGCGGAACTTCCAGCACCGGCACGGCGATCTTGTTGAGCGAGTGGACGAACCAGTTGACCAGCAGGAAGTAGCTCAGCCACAGCGCCAGCAGCAGCAGCAGTTGTTTTTTGGCACGCGCCCAATAGGGCGAATGCTGAACCTTGAGAAGGGCTTGGGCGAGGTCGTCCTGGAGAAGCTGATTCAGCATGGGTATCTCCCGTCGCGGCCAAATCCTGGCCGGTTCGTCGCTTTCCGCGGCGAAGCGAGGGATCCCCGGCGCAATCCTCGCCGCCGGACTCTCCTGAGGCAAGAAGCTTGCCCAAACAGGAGCCACGGTGAAAAAGTGTGCGCTTGGCTGGTTAACGAGGTCCTAAACCTGCAACACTGAGTTCGACCGCTCGCGGCGGCTCTCATGGTGCGGCCCGTGCGAACCGCCTATACCTGATGCATAAATGTCCGTGCGCCGCTGCGGGACGGCCAAGAATCACGGCGCCGGTTGGGGAGAGAACGTCCTTTGGAGTCGTCCTACCGCTTCGTGATCGCCGACGATCACCCGCTGTTCCGCGGCGCATTGCGCGAGGCCGTGTCCGGCCTGTTCGCCGATGCGACGATCGCGGAGGCGGGATCGTTCGACGATGCCTCGGCGTTGCTCGACAGGGACAGCGATGTCGATCTGGTGCTGCTCGATCTCGCCATGCCGGGCGTGCGCGGCTTTTCCGGTCTGATGTATCTGCGCGCGCAATATCCGAGCGTGCCCGTCATCGTGGTTTCGGCGAATGACGATCCCGCGGTGATCCGCCGCTGCATGGAATTCGGCGCCTCGGGCTTCATCCCGAAGACGCTCGGCGTCGAGGCGATGCGCACCGCGATTGCGCGCGTGCTCGAAGGCGGCGTGTGGACCCCGCCCGATGTCGACCTCAAGGCCGGCACCGACGCCGAGACCGCGGACTTGATGGCGCGGCTCTCGACGCTGACGCCGCAGCAGGTGCGCGTGCTGATGATGCTGTCGGAGGGCCTGCTCAACAAGCAGATCGCCTACAATCTCACGCGTCTCGGAAGCGACCGTGAAGGCGCACGTCTCCGCGATCCTGCAAAAGCTCAACGTCGAGAGCCGGACGCAGGCGGTGATCGCGGCGGCCAAGATCGAAACCGGCCAGTGGCCGCAGAGCGGCTCGTCGGTACTGACTATTCCGCCGCCGCCATGCGCTGCACGCGCCACTGCGCGATCAGCGCGCGCAGCGCCGCCGGCTTGAGCGGCTTGTTGAGCACCTGGATGTCGCGCGCGCGCGCTTCCTCGCGCACCAGCGGCGAGCGGTCGGCGGTGATCAGGATCGCCGGCAGGTCGTCGCCGAAGCGCCAGCGCAGCGCCGCGATCGCGTCGATGCCGTTGCCGCTGTCGAGGTGATAGTCGACCAGCAGCCCGCTCGGCACCGCCTTGGCCTCGCTCACCGTCGCGAGCGCCGATTTGAGGTCCGGCGCCTTGAGCACGCGGCAGCCCCAGCCGCCGAGCAGCGTTTCCATGCCGTCGAGGATCTTCGGCTCGTTGTCGATGCAGAGCACCAGCATGTCGGCCAGCTGGCTCACATCGACGCGCTGCGGCTCGCGCGCCTTCGCGTCCAGCGGCAGCGCGGGCGCGAGCGGCACCGTGACGGAGAAATGCGAGCCGCGGCCCGGACTTCGATTGCAGCGCGATGCGGTGATCGAGCACGCGCGCGATGCGCTCCACGATCGAGAGGCCGAGCCCGAGGCCGCGCGCGACCTTCGCGCCCTGATCGAGCCGGTGGAATTCGCGGAAAATCTCCCGCTTCTTCGATTGCGGAATGCCGAGGCCGGTATCGTAGACGTCGATGCGCAGCCGGCCGTCTGCCGGCCGGCAGCCGATCAGCACGCGGCCCTCCGGCGTGTACTTGATCGCGTTCGAGACGAGGTTCTGCAGCAGCCGGCGCAACAGCCGCCGGTCGGAGCGCACCGCGCGCGTGCTCGGCACGAAGGTCAGCGCGAGGCCCTTCTCGCGCGCGAGCGGCGCGAACTCGACTTCGAGCTGGCGCATCATCTCGTCCATGCGGAAAGCTGAGATTTCCGGCCGCATCGCGCCGGAATCGAGCCGCGAAATATCGAGCAGCGCGCCAAGGATTTCTTCCACGGCTTCGAGCGAGGCATCGACGTTGGAGACGAGCCGCGCGTCCTCGCCGCTGCCCTGCCGCTCCACCAGGCTCGTGACGTACAGGCGCGCGGCGTTGAGCGGCTGCAGGATGTCGTGGCTCGCGGCGGCCAGGAAGCGCGTCTTCGAGATGTTCGCTTCTTCGGCCTCGCCCTTGGCGCGCGCGAGCGCGTCGTTGAGCCGGGTCAGTTCCTCGGTGCGTTCCTTGACGCGCCGTTCCAGATTTTCGTTGGCGCGCTCCAGCGCTTCGGCGGCTTCCACGCTCGGCGTCACGTCGGTCGCGGTCGTGACGAGGCCGCCGTCCGGCATGTGGTTGGCGCGGATTTCGATCGACGAGCCCGCGTTCGGCGAAGCGCTCGCGGATCGGCTCCGCGCCCGAGAGATAGCGCTTGATGCGCTCGTGCACGAGTTCGTCGACGCGGCCGGGCCCGAGCGCGCCCGCGTTCGCCGTTGTGGCGCAGGATCTCGTCGAGCCCGATGCCGACGCGGGTGAGCGCGAGCGGAAGGTCGAGGATCTCGCCGAACTGCCGGTTCCAGCAGACGAGCCGCAGGTCCTTGTCGAACACCGCGATGCCCTGGCGCACATGATCGAGCGCGGTCTGCAGGATTTCGCGGTTGTACTGGATCGCCGCATTGGCATCGTCGAGCAGCTTGAGCGCCGCCTTGGTCGACACCGTGCGCTTGCGCAGCAGCAGCGACAGCACCAGCCGCGAGGAGGCCGCGCCGATCGCCGAGGCGAGGATATGCTCGGCGTAGCGCAGCAGATGGAAGTCCGCCTCCTGCTTGGGATCGAGGCTGATCCGGCGGCTCGACGCGAAGCTCGCGAACGACGAGTGCGTGCGCTCCTCGCCGAGATAGCGCGCGACCGTCGCGGTCAGTTCCTCGACGGTGACGGAGGAGCGCCACAGCCGGAAGCTCGGCGTCATCGGCGCAAGCTCGGACGGCACGAACAGGTTCGCCTGCAGCCGCTCGATCGCGGTCGGCGCGCGCGCGAGCGAGGAGATCACATAGGCGATGATGTTGAGCGAAAGGCTCCACAGCACGCCATGCACCAGCGGCGGCAGATCGAGGCCGAGCAGGTGCTGCGGACGCAGCCAGCCGATGCCGAGCGGGCCGAGCGTGAGGATATCCTTGCCGATCAGGTCCGGCGTCGGCGAAGCTCGGCAGCAGCAGCGTGTAGGCCCACATCAGGATTCCGGCGGTCATGCCGGCGAGCGCGCCGCGCGCGGTGCCGTTGCGCCAGATCAGGCCGCCGAAGAAGGCCGGTGCGAGCTGCGCGACCGCCGCGAACGAGAGCAGCCCGATCGAGGCGAGCTGGGCTTCGCCGGCGATGCGGTAATACAGATAGGCCAACAGCAGGATCACGAAGATCGCGAGCCGCCGCACAGTGAGCAGGATCGCGCCGACGTCGCCGCGGCCCGACAGGATGGCTTCGCGGCGCTGCAGCACGAACGGCACCACGATGTCGTTCGACGCCATGATGGCGAGCGCGACGGTTTCCACGATCACCATCGCGGTCGCGGCCGACAGGCCGCCGACGAAGGCGACGAGCGCGAGCAGCTCGGAGCCGGCCGCGCAGCGGCAGCGCGAGCACGAACATGTCGCTGTCGACCGCGCCGCGCGGGAAGGTGAGCAGGCCCGGCAATCGCGATCGGGATGACGAACAGGTTGATCAGCACCAGATAGAGCGGGAACAGCCAGGCGGCGCGTCGGATCTCGGGCTCGCTGCGGTTCTCCACCACCGTGACATGGAATTGGCGCGGCAGCAGCACGATCGCGACGGTGGAAAGCAGCGTCATGGTGACCAGCGTGCTCCACACCGGCTCGCGCGTCAGCACGGCCGCGGTGTGCGGCGTCTCCATCGCCTTGGTGAACAGCGCCGCCGGTCCGTCGAACATGACGAAGGTGACGAACACGCCGACCATGACGAAGGCCACCAGCTTGATCAGCGATTCGGTCGCGATCGCCAGGATCAGGCCGTCCTGATGTTCGGTGGCGTCGATGTGGCGCGTGCCGAACAGCACCGCGAAGGCCGCCATCGCCAGCGCGACGAACAGCGCGATGTCGCCGAGCACCGGCTGCGTGCTGCCGGTGGTCATGTCGAGATGCGCCAGGATCGTGCTGAGCGAGGCCGAGACGGCTTTGAGCTGCAGCGCGATGTAGGGGATCGAGCCGATGATCGCGATCAGCGCCACGGTCGCGGCAACCGCCTGATGCTTGCCGTAGCGCGCCGCGATGAAGTCCGCGATCGATGTGATGTTCTGCGCCTTGGCGAGCCGGACCACCCGCAGGATCAGCGGCGTCGCAAGCCCGACCATCAGCATCGGGCCGACATAGATCGCGAGGAAATCGTAGCCGGTGCGCGAGGCGAGACCGACCGAGCCGAAGAAGGTCCAGGAGGTGCAATAGATCGCCAGCGACAGCGGATAGATCATCGTCCGCGCGCGGCTGCCGCCGCGCGGCGCGCGCCTGGTCGCCGTAGCTCGCGATGACGAACAGCAGCCCGATGTAGCCAAGCGCAACGACGATGACGACCCAGCCTTGCAGCATGGCGGCTCCCGGGTCCCCTGGCGCCACGCGGGCGCAGGCTAACCCGCGCCAAGTCACCACAGATGCTGGCGGTTTGTCCATTGTCCGAAACGGGTATGGTGAGCAGCATTGCGCCGGAAACCGGCGCCGGAGCGAGCGTCCCGGGACGCTGCGGGCAGCCAATGGCCGTTCTCAATGCGACGCCGCTGATCGCGCTCGACGCCGTGGTGCTCGACACCGAGACCACCGGGCTCGATCCCGCCAAGGCGCGCATCGTGGAGATTGCCGCCGTGCGGATCGGCGCCGGGCGGCTCGATCCGCAAGGAGCCGTTGCGGCGGCTGGTTCGGCCCGGCGTGCCGATCCCGCCGGAGGCTTCACGCATTCACGGCATCGACGACGCCGCGGTCGCGGACGCGCCCGTCCTTCGAGACGGCCTGGCCGGAATTTTCCGGCTTTATTGGCGATGCGGTCCTGATCGGCCATACGCGTCGGTTTCGATCTCGCCGTCCTGCGGCGCGAATGCGCGCGGGCCGGGACTTGCATGGCGGCCTCCGCGTACGCTCGACACGCGGCTTGCTGGCTGAAGTGGTCGCAGCCGGATCTTGCCGGCTATCACGCTCGATCAGCCTGGCAACCTGGCTCGGCGTCGCGGTCGACGGATCGCCATTCGGCGTTCGGCGATGCGGTGACGACCGCGCGGATTTTCCTGCGCGCTGCTGCCGAAACTGCGCGAGGGCGGAATCCGCACGCTCGCCGAAGCCGAGCAGGCCTGCCGTGGCGCTGACCGCGCGCGCTCGACGCGGGAGCATCGCGCCGGATGGGTCGAGGCCGATCGCGGCGCCCAGCCGCACCGATGCTGAACGCACGTTCGCGCGCATCGACACCTATCCGTATCGCCACCGCATTCGCGACGTGATGAGCGCGCCGGCGAAATTCATCGGCCGGGACGTCACGCTCAGCTGATGCACTCGCGCAGATGGCGCAGCGAGCGGGTGCTCGTCGCTTTTCGTGCGTTCGACATGACGGAGGCGCCGCGACACCCGCCTAGACCGGTATCGTGACCGAACGGGATATACTGCGCGCGCTTGCGCGGAGACGGCGCCGCGGCGCTCGCGCTGCCGGTCGAACGCGCTCATGAGCCAGCCCGCTCGCCCCGTTCCGGCGCGAAGCGTTCATCTATCGCGCGCTCGCGCCGCATGAGCCGGCTAAGCTATCCGCCATCTCGGCGTTACCGACGAAAGCGGCCATATCGTCGGCGCGCTTTCGGCGCGCGATCTTCTGCGCGTGCGCGCCGCAGAAGCGGCGTCTCGCTGGGCGACGAGATCGACGAGGCGCCGGACGTGCACGAGTCTCGCCCGCGCCTGGGCAAAGTTGCCGCACGTCGCGTCGCGGACTGCTGCCCGAAGGGGTCGGCGGGCGCGACATCGCGGCGGTGATCTCGCGCGAACTGGGTGCGCTGACGCGCCGCGCCGCGGTCATCGCCGAAGCAGCGCATGCTGCGAAGCGGGCAGGGTGCACGCGCCCTGCACCCTACGCACTGGCGGTGCTCGGCTCGGCCGGCCGCGGCGAGAGCCTGCTCGCGATGGATCAGGACAACGCGCATCGTCTTCGCCGAAGGCGCACCCGGGCGGCGCCGAGGACCGCTGGTTCGCGGCGCTCGCGCACTCACGTGGCTGACATTCTGCACGAGGTCGGCGTGCCGTATTGCCCGGGCGGCGTCATGGCCAAGAACTCCGCAATGGCGCGGCTCGCTGGCGACATGGCGCACGCGCGTCGCGGACTGGATCGGCCGCTCCAATCCGCAGGACCTGCTGTCGGTCGACATTTTTTTCGATCTGCGCGCGGTCCATGGAGAGGCGAGCCTTGCCAACACGCTGTGGCGCGACAGTTTCGAAGCCGCGCGCGGAGAGGCCGGCTTCGCAAAACTGCTCGCCGAAACAGCCGGCTCGGTCGAACCCGCGTTCGGCTTCTTCGGCACCATCAAGACCGATCGGGGTCGCATCGACCTGAAGAAGTCCGGCCTGTTTGGCATCGTTACGGCGGCGCGCGTGCTCGCGATCCTCCACCATGTCGTCGAACGTGCGACGTCTTCGCGGCTCGACGGCATCCGCGCGCTCGGTCTCGGAGGCGAGCGCGATCTCGAGGCATTCGGCGAAGCCCATGCGACCTTCCTTGATCTCATTCTGCATCAGCAGATCGACGATATCGAACGCGGATTGCCGCCGGCCAATACCGTTGCCGTGAAAGGCCTGTCGCGGCGCGACCGTGAGCGGCTGCGCACCGCTCTCGACGCCGTGAAGGCGGTCGCCCCTCTCACGCGGGACCTTCTGTTCAGGAGCTAAATGTTCCATCATCATTGGCAGGGTGCACAGGGAGGGAACGATGCTCGAGGAATTCAAGAAATTCGCCATGCGCGGCAATGTGGTCGATCTCGCGGTCGGCGTGATCATCGGCGCGGCGTTCGGCTTGATCGTCAGTTCGCTGGTGGCCGACATCATCATGCCGGTGATCGGCGCGGTGACCGGCGGCCTCGACTTCTCGAACTACTATGCCCAGTTGACCGGCACGAAAGTCGCCGCCGGCACGCCGCTTGTTGAGGCCAAGAAATCCGGCGCCGTGCTCGCCTACGGCAATTTCATCACGATTGCGCTCAATTTTGTGATCATTGCCTGGGTGCTGTTCATGGTGGTGCGCGGCATCAACAAGCTGCAGCGCAAGGAAGCCGCGAAGCCCGCGGAGCCGGCTCGCAGCGACCGGACAGGAAGTTCTTCTGGCGGAAATCCGCGACTTGCTGGCGAAGAAGGCCTGATATCACTCGAACTGATCGGTTGGCCGCACGTCTTTTGATGAGACGTGCGGCGTTTGCGCGCTAGACTGCGCAACGCGCCGGATCGGCGCGGACCGGAACCTGAAATGAACGACCTGACGCTGAACCCCGATACGAGCCGCGCTTGCCGCCGCGCTGCGCGCGGCTGCGCAGTCGGCACCGGAAAGCGGCATTGTCGAGGCGATGAACTACGGCCGCGGCCGCGACGGGATGATCCCGCTGTGGGCGGGCGAGGGCGATCTCCCGACACCGGCTTTCATCTGCGAGGCCGCAACGCGCGCGCTTGCGGCGGGCGAGACCTTCTACACCTGGCAGCGCGGGATTCCGCCACTGCGCGAGGCGCTCGCGCGCTATCACACGGCGCTCTACGGCCGCGCCTTTTCGCCGGACGAGTTCTATGTCACGGGCTCCGGCATGCAGGCGATCCAGATCGTGATCGGCATGGTCGCGGGCAGCGGCGACGAGGTGCTGATCCCGACGCCGACCTGGCCGAATGCCGCCGCCGCAGCCGGCATCGTCGGCGCGCACGCGGTCGAAGTGCCGATGTCGTTCGGCAATGATGGCTGGTCGCTCGATCTCGACAGGCTCGCCGGCGCTATCACGCCGAAGACGCGTGCGCTGTTCGTGGTCTCGCCGACCAATCCGACCGGCTGGACCGCAACGCTTGGCGACCTGAACGCGCTGCTCGCGCTCGCGCGCCGTCACGGCTTGTGGATCATCGCCGACGAGACCTATGCGCGTTTCTGGTATGGCGAGGGTCCGCGCGCGCCATCGTTCTTCGACGTGATGGACGCCGAAGACCGCATCCTGTTCGTCAATACGTTTTCCAAGAACTGGGCGATGACCGGCTGGCGCATCGGCTGGATCGCGGCGCATCCGGCGCTCGGCCAGGTAATCGAGAACATGATCCAGTATGCGACCTCGGGCGTCGCGCAATTCATGCAGCGCGCGGCCGTGACGGCGATCGAGCGCGGCGAGAGTTTCGTCACGCATCTGATCGAGCGCGCGCGGCGCGGGCGCGACATCTCTGCAATACGCTCGCCGCGACGGGCCGTGTCCGCTTTGCCCAGCCCGATGGCGCGTTTTATCTGTTTTTCACTGTCGACGGCGAGACCGATACGCGCCGCCTTGTGATGCGGCTGATCGACGAGGCTAACGTGGGGTTAGCGCCCGGGACGGCGTTCGGCGCCGGCGGCGAGCACTTCGTGCGCTTGTGTTTTGCACGCAACCCCGAGCAGCTCGAGGCCGCGGTCGGCCGCATTGCGTCGGTGATTTCCAACCGGGTCATAACCCGGTTTCCGGACCGCGGAGCGCGCGCGGCGTCAGTATTGCAATTGGAAGGCGCGCGAAGCACGTTGACTTAGGCGCCCGCAGGGGCGATTTCGAAAGGTCTTGGGGCGCGGGCGAACCCGCGGGGCACAGGCGCATCGGAAGCAAGGGCAAGGCATCCATGTCTGTGAACAACCTGACAAGCGAAGACGTCTTCGTCGTCGATGACGATCCCATGGTCCTCAATGCGTTGACGATCATGCTGTCGAGGGCGGGCTACAAGGTCACCGGCTTCGCCGAGGGCGCGTCGTTTCTCGCCGCCGCGAAGTCGCGCACACCAGCCTGTATCGTCCTCGATGTGCACATGCCCGGCCAGTCCGGCCTGGATATTCTGAAAGAGCTCAACGCGCAGCAGTATCCGGCACCGATCTTCATGATCTCAGGGATCGGCGACATTCCCATGGCGGTCGAGGCGATCAAGAACGGGGCTTTCGATTTCATCGAGAAGCCGTTCGACGCCACGACCGTGGTGACGCGGGTGCGCGAGGCGGTCGACGCCTGGGCGCGCCGCGCCGGACAGGCAAATGGCGGGGACGGGCTGCCGAAGGCTTTCCCGGGAAACGATCAACTCACCTCGCGCGAGCGCGACGTGCTCGGGCAGATCGCTTCCGGCCTGTCGAACAAGGAAGCGGGCCGCGAACTCGGCATCTCACCGCGCACCATCGAGGTGCACCGCGCCCGCATCATGGAAAAGCTCGGCGCCAAGAATGCCGCCGATCTCGTGCGGATCGTACTGAGCGAGGGGCGCCGCGCCTGACGCTGCTGCTTTGCGCGGCAGGCGCGAATGCATGGCCCCGATGTCATGCGGCATTTGACGGGCTGAAAGCCTGCGGGCATTGATTGCGCGCCCGGATGTCGGCCTCATCCACCAGACGAATCCTGCTAGCCCGGCGCTTCGCCGAAACGATGGTCTATGCGCTGGCCGGCGCCGCGGTCCTCGGTCTCGCCGGAATGCCGGCCGGCTGGCTGTCGGGCGCGATCGTCGGGGTTTCGGCAGCGGCATTATCGGGCCGCCCGGTGTTCGTGCCGCCGCAGGTCGGCCGCATCGTCTACGTGATCCTCGGCATTTCGCTCGGCTCATCGGTGACGCCCGAGACCGTCGCCACCATGGTGACCTGGCCGCTCAGCATGCTGGCGCTGATGGTCGCGATGGTCGCGGTCACCACGTCGGTGATGGCCTACCTGAAATACGTCCACGGCTGGCCGACGCTCGTCCGCGCTGTTCGCGGCCGCGCCCGGCGCGCTCGCGCAGGCGATGGCGCTCGCGCAGGACACCGGCGCGAACGTGCGCGCGATCGCCATGGTGCAGACCGTGCGGCTGTTCATCCTGGCGGTCGCGCTGCCGCTGATCTTCGCGGCCTTCGGCGTCGCCGGCCTGCCGCCGCCGCGCGGCGGCAATGTGCCGCTGCTGCAATCACTGACGGAACTGGGCGTGCTGGTGATCGCGTCATCCGGCGCGGCGCTGCTCGCCTTCCGTTTCAACATGCCGGGCGGACTGATCGTCGGTGCGATGGCGGCGTCGGGAATCCTGCATGGCAGCGGCTTCGTGCATGCGTTCCTGCCGGTTCCGGTCGCGATTCTCTCCTTCATCGTCATGGGCGCGATGATCGGCACGCGGCTTGGCGGCGCCGACATCCGCATGCTGGCCAAGCTCGGCCTCGTCGGCATCGGCGCGCTGCTCGTCGGCACCACGGTCGGATGCCTGTTCGCGGCTGGCGTTGCGTGGGCGCTCAATCTCAGGCTTGCCGACGTGGTGATGGCCTATGCGCCGGGCGCGATCGAGGCGATGACCATCATCGCGTTCGCGCTGCACCTCGATCCGGTGTTCGTCGGCGTGCATCACCTCGCGCGCTTCACCTTCATGTCGCTGGTGCTGCCGGCCGCGGTCGGCGTGATCCGCGCGTAGGGAGGGGAAAAAGCCGAAGGCGTAGCTACTCCGCCGCCATCGCGCTTGCGCGATTGTTGAACGGCAATTCCAGCCGCTGCCACACATCGACCAGCGCCTCGGCGAGCGCGTCGATCAGCTTGTCCTCGTGATAGGGCGAGGGCGTGATCCGCAGCCGCTCCGAGCCGCGCGGCACGGTCGGATAGTTGATCGGCTGGATGTAGATGCCGTGATCGGCGAGCAGCATGTCGCTCGCCTGCTTGCACTTCTCCGGATCGCCGACGAACAGCGGCACGATGTGCGTCTCGCTCGCCATCACCGGCAGGCCGGCCGCGTGCAGCACCGCCTTCACGCGCGCCGCGCGATCCTGATGGCGCGCCCGTTCCCAATCCGACTCCTTCAGATGCCGGATCGCCGCCACGATGCCGGCGCAGATCGCCGGCGGCAGCGCGGTGGTGAAGATGAAGCCCGGCGCATAGGAGCGCACCGCATCGATCATGTTGGCGCTGGCCGCGATATAACCGCCGAGGCAGCCGAACGCCTTGGCGAGCGTGCCTTCCAGCACGTCGACGCGCTCCATTTGCCCTTCGCGCGCGCAGATGCCGCCGCCGCGCGGCCCGTACATGCCGACCGCGTGTACCTCGTCGCAATAGGTCATCGCGCCGTATTTTTCCGCGAGATCGCAGATCGCCTTCACGGGCGCGACGTCGCCGTCCATCGAGTAGAGGCCCTCGAACACGATCAGCTTGGCGCGCTCGCGCGGCTGCGCGGCCAGCAGCTCTTCCAGATGCGCGACGTCGTTGTGGCGCCAGATCGCCTTCTCGACACCGGACTGGCGCACGCCCTCGATCATCGAATTGTGGTTCCAGGCGTCGGAGAGGATCAGGCAGTCCGGCAGCAATTTCGCGATCGTCGAAATGCCGGTCTGGTTCGACACGTAGCCGGAGGTGAACACCAGCGCGGCCTCCTTGCCGTGCAGGTCGGCAAGCTCGGCCTCGAGTTCCACCAGCGGATGATTGGTGCCGGCGATGTTGCGCGTGCCGCCCGCGCCCGCGCCCATGCGCGCCGCGGTCTCGACCATCGCGCCGATCACCTTCGGGTGCTGGCCCATGCCGAGGTAGTCGTTGGAGCACCAGATGATGACGTTGCGCTTGCCGTGCGGCGAATGCCAGTACGCATGCGGGAACCGGCCGGCGATGCGCTCCAGGTCGGCGAACACGCGATAGCGCCGCTCGTCATGCAGCGTCGCCAAGGCACCGGCGAAAATGGCGTCGTAGTTCATGCAGCAAGGCTCCCGACGGCCGACATTAGAAATATTCTCGTTCGATTGTCGAGATCATATCCGGCATGAGGCGATTGGATTTTGCGATGAATCAAGAGAATTTGCGTTGAATTTGCTCGACGATTCCGGCCGCCCCCGCGCGAAGCCAAGGCTCCGCCGCCCGTTTCTCTTGAGGGCGCGGGTTGCCCTGTCCCTTTTTTCCCCGCCCTCCGAAGAGGGAATGGAGCGCCGGGAGGCGCCAGGGCGCTGCGCTACGGCGCCCTTACACGCCCCTTGCGATCGGGGCGTGTACGCGCCGCATGAGCAGGTTTGCGAAACCTGCTCCGAGGCGCGCGCGTCCCGCGATGGTGGGCTTGCGAGGCCCGCCACCGAACCGCTGCGCCTCCCGGCGCTCAAATGAGGTCAGCTTCTCGCTATCGTGTCCCGGGCGCGGCGCAGCACGAAGTGGTGCGATGCAGACCCGGGACCCCGGTTGCCTGAACTGATTAGCGAACCGGGACCCCGGATCAGCGATGCACCACTGCGCTTCGCTACGTGCTGCATCGCATGCCGGGGAACGCGGCAGAACAGGATCGCGGAGTGCATCGGCGAGCCGCAATGTGGCCTTGCCATGAAAGTCACCAAATTGTGCACGTCGTTCACATCCGCGTATGCGCCGCAAAAAATCCAAAAACCGGCATCGTAGTCGAACGGCGGCGGGAAGGCGCAGCGGAGAAGCCGATGGATGAGATTCTCCCAGTTCATGCAGGATCGGGCGTTCGATCCCGATGCCGTGCAGGCCCTGATGCTCGCCTTCACTATGGCGTGCCGCGAGCTGAACGCGACCGAAACCTCGTCCGTCATCAAGAGCATCATCGCGCGGCGCATCGTCGGCCACGCGCAGCGCGGCGTGCGCAGCGCCGAGCAGCTGTGCCGCTGCACGGTGGACGAAGTGCTGCCGAAGCGGCAGCGCGCGTAGGGCGCGTAGGGCGGATTAGCGCAGCGTCATCCGCCGCCAGAACGGTGGGTTACGCCTTCGGCTAACCCACCGTTCTGCGCTACGGAAACGCGGCTCACTGCCACTTGTTGATGCTGGCGTTCTTGCCGTCGACCTGGATCGTCGCCTGGTTTGTGCCCGACTTCACCCAGGTTTCGCAGATTTCCTCCGGCTGGATCGGCGCGAGTGTGCGGCACACTTGCGCGCCCTTGAGCTTCCACACGCCTGTCACCGGGATCGCCTTGTCGCCGGCCGGCGTCAGCGCGCCCGACAGTTGGCCCCCCGCCGCGAGCGTGATGCGCGCCGTGAAGGTCTTGCCGCCCTCGAGATCGGAGGAGGAGACGGCGAGCCCTTTCGCCAGCAGCGCCTGCATTTCGGCCGCCGTGTAAGGCGCCTGCGCGAACGCGCTGCCGGCGAAAATCATACCCAAAGCAATCAATCCGCTGCGAAACATATTACCCCCTGTTGTGCGCGGTTGCCCGAAACCGCTGGGGTGACACTATCACGCAAATTAAGAGCAGCGTACCTTTGCGAGAGGTCGCCAACGGTACGCACGATTGAAGTTTGTTTTGCGAGGTTGTGGGTGATTGCCGATTTGAAATCCGCGATGCCGGGCGTCGCGCTGTGCGTCGCCGTCACCGCGGTCGCGAAGCTCATCGAGCAGGCGGAAGTCGGCTACGCCGGCCACCCGTATCTCGAAGGGCTGGTGGTGGCGATCCTGCTCGGCGTACTGATCCGCGCGTTCTGGACGCCGGGTCCGGTGTGGAAGCCGGGAATCGCATTCAGCGCGAAGACACTGCTGGAGATCGCCGTCGTGCTGCTCGGCGCCTCGCTCAGCGCCGCCCTCATTGTGGCGCTTGGCCCGTTCCTGCTGGTCGGCATCGCGATCATCGTCGCGGTCGCGATCGTCACGAGCTACGGGATTTGCCGCGCGCTCGGGCTGCCGAAGAAAATGTCCGTGCTGGTGGCGTGCGGCAATTCGATCTGCGGCAATTCGGCGATCGCCGCGGTCGCGCCGGTCATCGGCGCAAGGCCGGACGACGTCGCGTCGTCGATCGCCTTCACGGCGGTGCTAGGCGTCGTCGTCGTGCTCGGGCTGCCGCTGCTCGTGCCGGTGCTGGATTTGTCGCTGACGCAATACGGCACGCTTGCGGGGCTCACTGTTTACGCGGTGCCGCAGGTGCTCGCCGCGACGCTGCCGATCGGCGAGCTCAGCAATCAGGTCGGCACCGTGGTGAAGCTGGTGCGCGTGCTGATGCTGGGGCCGGTCGTGCTCGCCCTCGCCGCTGGTGGCGGGGCGGATGCGCAACAATTCAGGCACAGGCGAGCGGCGCTGGCCGCCGCTGACCGAACTGGTGCCGTGGTTCATCGTCGGATTTCTGTTGCTCATGCTCGCGCGCTCGCTCGGCTTCATTCCGCAGGATCTGTTGCGGCCGCTGCGGACGGTCGCCGCGGTGCTGACCACGATCGCGATGGCGGCGCTCGGCCTCGGCGTCGACGTGCGCGTGGTGGCGAAAGCGGGCCTGCGCGTCGCGAGCGCCGTCACGCTGTCGCTCGTCGTGCTCGGGCTGATCAGTTACGCGCTGATCCGGCTTGCGGGTGTGCCGTAGGCCGCGTCACACGTTGAAAATCCGGCCCCAGCCCTTCACGCGCCTGGTATCGACCCCGGCGAGCCGCAGGCTCTTCCACACCGTGGTCGAGACGGTGTCGTAGACCGGGATGCCGTGCGCGGCCTCCAGCTCTTCGGCCAGCGGCGCGCCGCGCATGTTGGTGCATACGATCGAAATCGCATCGGGCTTCGCGGCCGCGACATCGCGCGTCATCTGCCGCATCTGGTCCGCGGTGACGGTCGAGAACGAGAAATTGTCCTGCATGCCGAGATGGCGGTCGGCCGCGACCGTGTAGCCGGCTTTCTCGTAGTTCGCATTGATGCGCGCCTGCACGTCGTCGAGATAGGGCGTGACGAAGCCGACGCGCTTCGCGCCGGTGATCTGCAAAATCTCGTTCAGCGCCAGCATGGCGGTGCAGGCCGGAATGCCGGTCGCCTGCGTGATGCGCTCGCACAATTGCACATCGCGCTCGAAGCCGAGCCAGCCAGACGAGGTGCCGTTCCACGCGATCACGTTGACCTTGGCGTGGGCGAGCAGCTCGGCGGCCGCCAGGATTTCCGAATCGTCGAACTGCGCCAGTGCCGGACCCGACAGCGCGATCTCGGTCACCTTGAAGCGCGAGAAATGCGCCGTCACCTCCGGCAGGCCGGCCAGCATCGCGGTCGTCACCGGCTCCAGGATCGTGTTCGACGAGGGCGTGAGCATCCCGAGAAACACCCGCGCCGGACTTTCCGCCATTGCCATCTCTCCGATTGCGCCCGATGCTGTCGCAATAGCAGACGCGAGCCCCATGCGCCTCAACATCGTCAATCCCAACACCACCGCGGCGATGACCCGCACCATCGCGGCGGCCGCCGCCAAAGTGGCGCGGCCCGGCACGGTGATCCGCGCGGTTGAATCCGCGTTCGGCCCGGCCTCGATCGAGGGCGCCTATGACGACGCCTTCGCGGTGCCGGGCCTGCTGGCGCGCATCGCGCGAGGGAGAGGCCGAGGGCGCCGACGCGCATATCATCGCGTGCTTCGACGACACCGGGCTCGATGCGGCGCGCGCGCTGGCCGACGCGCCGGTGGTCGGCATCGGCGAGGCCGGATTTCATCTCGCCAGCCTGCTGGCGCATCGCTTCGCGGTGGTGACCACGCTGTCGCGCTCGGTGCCGGTGCTGGAGAACAATCTGTTGCGCTACGGGCTCGACCGCCGCTGCGCGCGCGTGCGCGCGACCGATGTGCCGGTGCTGGAGCTGGACAATCCGGCCTCGAATGCGCGCGCCAAGGTCGCGGCCGAGATCGCGCGCGCGCTCGAAGACGATGGCGCGGAGGCGATCGTGCTCGGCTGCGCCGGGATGGCGGATCTTGCGGCATCGCTGGCGGAAGAATTCGGCGTGCCGGTGATCGACGGCGTCGCGGCGGCGGTCGTGCTGGCCGAAGGGCTGGCGGCGATCGGGCTGAAAACCTCGAAGCGCGGGGGTTATGCGCGGCCGCTGGCGAAGGACTACTCGGGAATTTTCGCGCCGTTCTCGCCGAAGGCTTAACGTCGCGCGCCGCAGATCGAGCGTCGTCGGATATTCGGCTGCGGGTTCTTCCTCCGGCACCTCGACGAAGCCCGGCGTGTGGCCGAAGTCCTGGAAGCGCGCGAGGCGCCGCGCTTCGGCCTCGCCGGCATTCACCGGAAACGCGCCGTAACCGATCCCGCCCGGATGCACCGCGTGATAGACGCAGCCGCCGAGCGAGCGCTTGCTCCAGGTGTCGATGATGTCGAACGTAAGCGGCGCATTGACCGGCAGCGTCGGATGCAGCGAAACGGGGAGCATCGCGGCCTTGAAGCGCACGCCCGCGACGTATTCGCCCGAGCGCCCCGTGGAGGCGAGCGGCACGCGGCGGCCGTTGCAGGCGATGGCGTGGCGCGCCGGATTGAGTCCCTCGGCCTTCACCTGCAGCCGCTCGACCGAGGAATCCGCCGGGCGCGAGGTCGCGCCGCTGACGGTTTCCTCGCCGAGCACATGCCATGGCTCCAGCGCGTGACGCAGCTCCAGCCGCACGCCGCCATGCTCGACAGCGCCGTGAAACGGAAAACGGAATTCGCGCTGCGCCGCGAACCATGCCGGATCGAACTTGTATCCGGCGCGCTCAAGATCGGAGAGCACGCCGAAAAAATCCTCCCACACGAAATGCGGCAGCATGAAGCGGTCATGCAGCGCCGTGCCCCAGCGCACGCACGCGCCGTCCTGCGGCTCGCGCCAGAACCACGCGATCAGCGCGCGCACCAGCAATTGCTGCGCGAGCGACATGCGCGCGTCCGGCGCCATCTCGAAGGCGCGGAATTCGATGAGCCCGAGCCGCCCGATCAGCCCCTCGGGCGAGTAGAGCTTGTCGATGCAGATTTCGGCGCGATGCGTGTTGCCGGTGACGTCGACCAGCAGATTGCGCAGCAGCCGGTCGATCAGCCACGGGCGCGCTTCCTCGCCCGCCTTCGGGATCTGCGCGAGCGCGATTTCGAGTTCGTACAGCGCCTCGTGACGCGCCTCGTCGACGCGCGGCGACTGGCTGGTCGGGCCCGATGAACAGGCCGGAGAAGAGGTACGAGAGGGCAGGGTGGCGCTGCCAATAGAGGATGACGCTTTTCAGCAAATCCGGCCGGCGCAGGAACGGGCTTTCGGCCGGCGTCGCGCCGCCGGCCACGATATGGCTGCCGCCGCCGGTGCCGGTGCGGCGGCCGTCGCGCATGAATTTCTCGGTGCCGAGCCGCGTGAGCGCGCGCGTCTTCGTAGAGCCTGCTGCGAGATCGCGACCGCCTCGCGCCAGCTCCGCGCCGGATGCAGGTTCACTTCGATCACGCCGGGATCGGGCGTCACCTTGATGACATCGAGCCGCGGATCGTCCGGCGGCGCATAGCCTTCGATGTGCACCGGCAACTTGCGTTGTGCCGCTGCTGCCTCGACCGCCGAGCAGGACCGCGAGATAGTCTTCCAGCGCCCCGACGAACGGCATGAACACGCAGAGCCGTCCGTCGCGCGGCTCGACGCAAGGGCGGTGCGAACGATGCCGTCTTCGGCGGGCGGCGGACCGCTTGACGCCGGGTCGGGCAGGGGAGCGCGCGTCGGCAATCGGATCGGCCTCTGCGGCGATCGGATAATCCGCAGGCTCGACGCGCGGCAGCGCTGCCAAGCGGCAGGCGCGAGCCGAGCGGCAGATCGCCCGGCAGCAGGAACAGATGCTCGCGCCGCACGTCCCAGGTTTCGCTGACCCAGCGATCGTCCAGCCGGCGCAGCGGCAGCACGTAGCCGGCCGGGCTTCCGAGCCCGCGCTCGAAAGCCCGCACCATGCGGGCGCGCGCCGCCGCATCGAACAGTTTCGGATCGAGCGCGTCGACGTTCACCGGAAGCTTGCCCTCTTCCAGCATCCAGTGAACCGGGTCCTCGTAGGCCGCCTGCACGCGGCTGTCCGCGATGCCGAGCTGCGCCGCGACGGCTTCGGCGAAGCGTTTCGCATCGTCCGCTGTCGGTGCGCGTCTGTCGCTTTCGCGCGCGATCAGATCGGCGTCCCGCCACATCGGCTTGCCGTCGCGCCGCCAGATGAGCGCGAAGGCCCAGCGCGGCGCCGCTTCGCCCGGATACCATTTGCCGAGCCCGTAATGCAGCAGCCCTTGCGGCGCGAAACGTTCGCGCAGCCGGCGCGTCAGTTCATCGGCCAGCACGCGCTTGCGCTCGCCGAGCGCCGCGACGGTCCATTCGGGGGCCTGATAATCGTCGATCGACACGAAGGTCGGCTCGCCGCCCATCGTGAGCCGCACGTCGTTCGCCGCAAGGTCCGCATCGACCCGCTCGCCGAGCGCGTCGAGCGCCGCCCACGCCTCATCGGAAAACGGCCGCGTGACGCGCGGCGTCTCGGATACGCGCGCCACGCTCATCTCGAATGTGAACGCCGCGTTCGCGGGTTCCACCGTGCCGGTGATCGGCGCGGCGGAGCGGAAATGCGGTGTCGCGGCGAGCGGGATATGGCCTTCGCCGGTGAGCAGGCCGGAGGTCGGGTCGAGCCCGATCCAGCCCGCGCCGGGAATGAACACCTCGGTCCAGGCGTGCAGGTCCGCGCCGTCTTGCGCTGGGCCCCGCCGGTCCGTCGAGCGGCGTGACATCGGGCTTCAACTGAATCAGGTAGCCCGACACGAAGCGCGCCGGAATGCCGAGGTGGCGCAGCGCCTGCACCAGCAGCCACGCACTGTCGCGGCACGAGCCCTCGCCCGCCGCGAGCGTTTCCTCGGGCGTGTAGGTGCCGGCTTCCTCGCGCACGAGATAGCGGATCGCGCGCTGCACCTGCGCATTCAGGTCGACGAGAAACTGCACGGTGCCGGTCGGCTCGCGCGGCACGGCGGCGAGGAAGGCTTGCAGTCGCGCGCCCGCCGGCTCCGTCTCCAGATAGGCGGCAAGCTCATGCGCGAGATCGTCCGGCAGCACGAATGGAAAACTCGCCGCGTACGGCTCGATGAAAAAATCGAACGGATTGACCGGCGACAAGCTCGGCGAGCAGATCGACCGTGACGGCGAACTCGCGGGTCTTTTCGGGAAACGTGTAGCGCGCGACCCAGTTGCCGTGCGGATCGTGCTGCCAGTTCACGTGATGCGCCGCCGGCACGATTGTCAGCGAATAGCTCGGGATGCGCGTGCGGCCATGCGGCGCCGGCCGCAGGCGGATGAGCTGCGGCCCGAGCGCCACCGGCCGGTCGTAGACGTAGCGCGTGACGTGATGGAGGCTCACCAGCACCGACATGGCTCTGGCTTAGCAGAAAGCCGCCGGGCGCGGATGCTCATTTGCCATGCAGCACCCCGGCGCTATCATGCGCAAAAGACCGGGAGGACAAGATGAGCAAGCTCGACGCGATGGCGCAACACATGTGGGACGCGCGCCGCGCGCGGGCAGAAGTACGCCAACCTGTCCGGCGATCTCAAACCCGGCTCGATCGCCGAGGCCTATCGGGCGCAGGAGGCGTATCACCGCCTCGCCGAGCCGGTGTACGGGCCGGTCGCGGGCGTGAAGGTCGCGACCACCACCAAGGTGATGCAGGACCTGATGGGCATCACGCACCCGTGCGGCGGCGCGATTTTTTCGCGCACGATCCATCCTTCGCCCGCGCGCATCGCCAAGAGCGATTTCGTCAATCTGCGCATCGAGAGCGAGATCGCGCTCAAGCTCGGGGCCGACATGCCGGCCGCGAAGGCGCCGTGGACCGCCGAGAGCGTCGTGCCGTTCGTCGCCGGCGCGATGCCGGCCTACGAGCTGATCGAGGACCGCAACGCGGTCTACACCGAGACGCAAGCCGTCTCGATGATCGTGGAGAATTGCTGGAACGGCGGCGTGGTGATCGGCACGCCGCAAGCCCGGTCAAGCCGAAGGACATTATCGGCGTCACGGGCCGCCAGACGCTCAACGGCAAACAGATCGGCGAAGGCAAAGTCCGAGGACCCGTTCGCGACGCTCGCCTGGCTCGCGAACCTGCTCGCCGAGCGCAAGCGCGATCTTAAGGCCGGCATGGTGGTGATCACCGGCAGCCTGATTCCGACGTTCTCGATTGCGCCGGCGACCGCTGCGTGTTCACGGTCGACGGGCTCGGCGAGGCCGTGATGGATGTGACATAGTGCGCTCATCGCGCCGAGCGCGCTAAGACTCAATTCAGATTTACGCAGAGAATTCGCGTTCAACTCGGGGGAGACACATGAAATCGCTTCTGCGTCTTGCCGGATGTGCCGCGCATGCTGGCGCACGGCGTCCGCGCCTGCCATCGCTGCCGAAACGAACGACTTCCATGTCGCGCGCCAGCCGGGCCTCGTCTACATCCAGGCGATCATCATGGAGGAGAAGAAGCTCATCGAGAAGCACGCCGCCGCGCTCGGCTTGAAGGATATCAAGATGCGGTGGTCGATCATCACGTCGGGCGGCGTGATGACCGAGGCGGTGATCTCCAACTCGATCGACATCGCGATCACCGGCGTGTCCAACATGCTGCTCGCCTGGGGCAAGACCGGCAACATCAAGATGCTCACCGGCATCGCGGGCGTGCCGTTCAAGCTGCTGACGCGCAACGCCAAGCGTCAAATCGATCAAGGATTTCGGACCCGAACGACCGCATCGCGGTGCCGACCATCCGCGCCTCGATGCAGGCGATGATGATGGGGATCGCGCTGGAGCAGGCTTTCGGCATCGGCCAGCACGGCCGGCTCGACAGCAATCAGGTGCAGCTCGGCCATCCCGACGCCATGAACGCGCTGCTCAACCCGCAGCACGAGGTGAACAGCCATTTCTCGATCCCGCCGTTCCAGGACATCGCGATGAAGTCGCCGCTGGTGCATCAGTGCTCGACCTCGACCGACGTGCTCGGCGGCCCGGCCTCGATCACCAATGCGTGGGGGCCGCAGCGCTTCGTCGAAGCCAATCCGATCAAGATCAAGGCCTTCATCGCGGCGCTCGATGAGGCGAGCGACATGGTCGACAAAGGATCCGAAGCTGGCGGCCGAAATCTATCTCGGCGTCACCAAGGAGAAGATCACCGTCGACGAACTCGTCGCGACCATCAAGCAGCCGGGCGCGATCTTCTCGGCGACGCCGCAGCGGAGCATGCTGTGGGCCGAGTACATGCACCGCATCGGGCTGATCAAGACGAAGCCCGCGAGCTGGAAGGACTACAGCTTCCCGAATATCCACGACCGGAACGGGAGCTGAGCGGGCCGACTGCCCGCTCAACAATGCCGCTCAGATCGATCGCGTGTCGCGCCGCGCGAACATGCCCCAGACGATCAGCACGATGATCGCGCCGACGACAGCACCGATCAGACCTGCGCCTTCGCCCGGCTGATACCAGCCGAGCGACTGGCCCAGGTACGTCGCGAGGAAGGCTCCGCCGACCCCGAGCAGCGTGGTCACGATGAAGCCGGACGGCTCATTGGGGCCGGGATGAAGGAATTTCGCGATCACGCCGGCCACAAAGCCGATGATGATGGTCCAGATAATGCCCATTGAAGCCTCCGTTGCGCGAGGCACAACGACGGTGTGCGGGCAAAGTTCCAAGAGCGATTGCTGGTGCTGCCGGTAAGGATTGAACTTACGACCTCCCCATTACCAATGGGGTGCTCTACCACTGAGCTACGGCAGCGTTCGTCCGGCAACGGTGGTGCAAATCACGGCCGGAAACGGCGCGATCCTTGCCACATGGGGGAGGGGGCGCAAGGACGGGAAGCCACGCACACGGCGCGCTTTCCCCTCGCCCCGCGAAGCGGGGAGAGGGTGGCGAGCGCGTAGCGCGAGCCGGGGAGAGGGGCGCAGCGCGCGACGAAAGCAGCCCTCTCCCGCCCTCGCTCGGCTATCGCCTCCGCTCAGGCACCCTCTCCCGCAAGCGGGAGAGGGGAAGCTGCGGCGCGTCAGCGACTAGCCGAACCGCCGCAAATGCTCCTGCGCGGCGGTGCTGGCGTTCTGCCGGCCGGCGAGCTTGAGCAGCACCTTCTTGATGCGTTCGGCGGCGAAGTCCTGCTGCGCGAGCGCCATGCCGCGGTCGAAGGATTCCGCGTAGCGCGCGATCAGGCCGTCGCGGAACGTGAAGAACGCGATGCCCTCGAATACCACCGGCTTGCCCTCCGCGCCGGGCATGCCGGAGGCATAGCTGAAACGGTAGCGCGCGTAGGCGGTGCGGCCATCGCTCAAGGGATCGAAGAAGTCCCAGCGATAGTTCGACCCGGTTTCGTGGAAATGCCGCAGCATGCCGGCGATCGCCTGGCGGCCCTTGTACTCGCCGAAAAAGCCGTCGTCGTAGACGCCGTCTTCGGTGAACAGCGCGGAGAACGTGGCGCCGTCATTGGCGGCGACCGCTCGTGTGAAGCGCGACAGCAGGTCTGGAAAATCGGTCACGGCGTCCTCCCTTGCCTTCCCGGCGGCAGGCTTCGGCCCCTAGTCTATCCCGCATGAACGACCGGCCGAAAGTGACCGAAAAGGAACGCCGCGAGCAGCGCCTGGAGGCGGCGCTGCGGGAAAATCTCAAGCGCCGCAAGCGCCAAGCGCGCGGCAGGGCGGAAAGTCAGCAAGACAAGCTCGCGGAACCTCACGATTCCGCCGGAATTGCCGCCGAGAAGGAGAACGGGTAGACCGGCCGCGCTTCAGGCCAGCTGGGCCGCACGGGGACTTTCATGGACCGCATCCGCATCGTCGGCGGCAAGCCGCTTTTCGGCACCATTCCGATTTCCGGCGCCAAGAACGCCACGCTGCCGCTGATGATCGCCAGCATGCTCACCGACGATACGCTGGTGCTGGAAAACGTGCCGCGCCTCGCCGATGTCGGCCTGCTCCAGCACATCCTGAGCAATCACGGCGTCGACATCATGGTGAAGGGCAAGCGCCCCGGCGACGAGGACCACCAGGGCCAGACGCTGCACATTTCGGCGGCGCGCATCGTCGACACCACCGCGCCGTACGAACTCGTGTCGAAAATGCGCGCGAGCTTCTGGGTCGTCGGTCCGCTGCTCGCCCGCATGGGCGAGGCGAAGGTGTCGCTGCCGGGCGGCTGCGCCATCGGCACGCGGCCGGTCGATCTGCTGATCATGGCGATGGAACGGCTGGGTGCCACGATCGAGATCGACGGCGGCTACGTGATCGCGAAGGCGAAGGGCGGGCTCAAGGGCGGCGAGATCGATTTTCCGAAAGTCACCGTCGGCGGCACGCACACCGCGCTGATGGCGGCATCGCTCGCGAGCGGCGAGACCGTGATCGAGAACGCCGCGCGTGAGCCGGAGGTTGTCGATGTCGCGGAGTGCCTGATCAAGATGGGTGCGAAGATCACCGGCCACGGCACATCGCGCATCGTGGTCGAAGGCGTGTCGCGGCTCAATGGCGCGCGCCATTCGGTGCTGCCCGACCGCATCGAGACCGGCACCTACGCGATGGCGGTGGCGATGACGGGCGGCGACGTGCTGCTCGAAGGCGCGCGGCCGGAACTGCTGCAATCCGCGCTCGACACGCTGGTGCAGGCGGGCGCCGAGATTACGGCGACCAATGCGGGGATTCGCGTTGCGCGCAACGGCTCCGGCATCAGGCCGGTCGACGTGACGACGCAGCCGTTCCCGGGCTTCCCGACCGACCTGCAGGCGCAACTGATGGCGCTGATGACGCGCGCGGGCGGCACCTCGCGCATCACCGAGACGATCTTCGAGAACCGCTTCATGCACGTGCAGGAGTTGGCCCGGCTCGGCGCGCGCATCTCGCTCGACGGGCAGAACGCCACCATCGAGGGCGTCGAGAAGCTCAAAGGCGCCCCCGTGATGGCGACCGACCTGCGCGCCTCGGTGTCGCTGGTGATCGCGGCGCTCGCCGCCGAAGGCGAGACCATGGTCAACCGCGTCTATCACCTCGACCGCGGCTTCGAGCGGCTGGAAGACAAGCTCGGCCGCTGCGGCGCGACGGTCGAGCGCATCAGCGGCTGATGTTGCCGCTGTCCCCCAAGTCCCCTAGGGTTTGATGGCCTTGGAGGGAGCGATGCAGGACGCCATCACATTGCCTGCCGGTTCGGCGCCTGCGGGCGCGCGCGCGCTCAGCCCCGAGCAAAAGGAAAAATGGGATCGCGACGGCTATCTCATCCTGCCGCAGTTCTTCGGCGCGGATGTCGTCGATCCCGTCAACGCGCTGATCGAGCGTCTGAGCAATCCGCAGGCGCGCTCGACCGAGCTTGCCGGCCGCGTGGTCGTCGACATGCTGGCCGGCGCCGCGCAGTCCCGGCGCATGCGGCTGGCCGACGCCCCGGACGAGGCATTCCGGCGTCCGATCAAGTTCAACGACCTGATGCTCGAATGCGGCGAGATCCGCGCCTGCAATCTGCATCCGCGGCTCGTGCCGATCCTCGATGAACTGCTCGACGGGCCGCCGGTTGCCTGCAATTCGCTCAACTTCATCCAGGGCAGCGAGCAGACCGAGCACATCGATTCCTGGTTCATGCCGCCGCCGGCGCCCGACAAGATGGTGGTCACGTCGGTGTGTCTTGAGGATGTGCATCCGGATGCCGGGCCGCTGTTCTACCTGCCGGGCAGCCAGAAGATCCCGCCGTATCGCTTTTCCAACGGCACGATCCGGGCGATCCCCGCCGAGATGGACGCGTGCCACGCCTATCTGGATCGGGCGCTCAAGGAGCGCGGGCTCAAGCGCGAGATTTTTCTCGGCCGCAAGGGCGACGTGTTCATCTGGTCATGCCAGATCGCGCATGGCGGCTCGCCCATCGCCGATCCGAAGCGCACGCGCAAAAGCCTTGTCACGCATTACTGGCGCGCCAACGACATGGCGCGCCACAAGCTCGAAGGCATCAACGGCGGCTACTATTTCGCCAAGGACCACCAGCCGGTGCCGTCGGACCCGCTGTGGAAGCGGCTCGCCGGCCGCGCTTTGCTTGAGGCGCGCTGGGCGGGGCGGCTGGTGAAAAGCGCGGTTGGGGTTCGGCACGGCGCATTGATCTGGCGCAAGCACCGCGCCGCGCGACTCTGCTATAGTTCCGGTTCGTGCTCCCGCGATACCTGCCTAGCCATGGCTTTCACCCGCCTTGCCCCACACTCAGCCAACCACGCTTGAGCTGTTCACGCCGAAGCTCGTGACGGTGTTCCGCGAGGGCTATGGGCTCGCCGACCTGCGCGCGGACGCTATTGCGGGCCTGACCGTCGCGATCGTTGCGCTGCCGCTCTCGATGGCGATCGCGATTGCCTCGGGGGTCGGCCCCGAGCGCGGGCTCTACACGGCAATCGTCGGGGGATTTCATCGTCTCGCTGCTCGGCGGCAGCCGCGTGCAGATCGGCGGTCCTGCGGGGGCGTTCATCGTGCTCGTCGCCGCGACCGTGCAGCGCCACGGCTACGACGGTCTGGTGCTCGCCACGATCATCGCCGGACTGATCACGGCGGCGATCGGATTTTTCCGGCTCGGCAGCTACATCAAGTACATCCCGTATCCGGTGACCGCCGGGTTCACGGCCGGTATCGCGGCCATCATCATGGCAAGCCAGCTCAGAGACGTGTTCGGGCTTGAGCTCGCGCACGAGCCGGCCGAATTCGTTCCAAAGTTGGCCGCGCTCTGGGCGGCAGCCGGTACCGTGCATCCTGCGGCCATTGCGATCACGCTTGTGTCGCTGGCGATCATCCTCATCTTGCGCCGCCTGCGTCCGCACTGGCCGGGCTTTCTGATCGCGGTCGTGCTTGCGGCGGCTGCCGCGGTCGCGTTCGGCCTCGATGTGGCGACCATCGGCTCGCGCTTCGGCGGCATACCGAGCACGCTGCCCGCGCCGTCGCTTCCCGATTTCAGCTTCGAGAAGGCGCGCGCCGTGCTGCCCGATGCCCTGGCAATCGCTTTGCTCGGCGCGATCGAGTCGCTGTTGTCGGCCGTGGTCGCGGACGGCATGACCGGCCGGCGGCATCGGTCGAACTGCGAACTGGTCGCGCAAGGTGTCGCGAATGTCGGCTCGGTGATATTCGGCGGCATCTGCGTCACCGGCACCATTGCGCGCACCGCAACCAACATCCGTGCCGGCGCGCGCGGGCCCATGTCGGGCATATTTCACGCGCTCTACATTCTGCTGTTCATGGCGGTGGCCGCGCCGCTCGTCTCCTACGTGCCGCTCGCGGCGCTCGGTGCGGTGCTCGCGGTCGTCGCCTGGAACATGGCCGAGAAGGACGAGTTCATCGCGCTGCTGCGATCGTCGCGCGGTGATGCGTTCGTGCTGCTTGCCACATTTCTGCTGACCATCTTCGTCGACTTGCCAACAGCCATCGCGGTCGGCGTCATCGCCGGGTCGCTCCTTATTTTGCACCGCATGGCGGAGTCCGTGGAAGTCGAGGGTGAGACATTGGCGACGGAGGACGTGGCCGACAATGGCGACGGTGGTTCGCTGCCGGGCGGCGAAGTGGCGGGGAACGTTTTCGTCTTCCGCATCTCCGGCGCGTTCTTTTTTGGCGCAACCGCGCGCGTCGGTACGATCCTCGATCGTGTCGGCGCACGCCCCGGCGTCTTCATTCTGGATTTCAGCGCAGTGCCGCTGATCGACAGCACCGCAGCGAAAACGCTGCAGGGCTTCATGCACAAGCTGCAGCGCTCGGGCACGAAGATCTATTTCAGCGGCGCGCGTCCCAGCGTGCGCCAGGCGCTGATCTCGGCGGGCCTCAAAGAGCCGGCGGTGAGCTACAGCGAAAGTGTGGACGCCGCGCGGGCGCAAGCCGCCGCCGCCGCTTAAGCCGCCGCGCCCAATCCGCGCACCACCAGCCGGTTGAGCCGCGCCGCGAAGGCCGCCGGATCGTCCGGTACCTCGCCGTCGAGAATTTGCGCCTGCTCGAACAGCAGCGACGACAGGTCGTTCACGTCGTTCTCGTGTGAATTTTTCTGCGCGCTGCCGATCGCCTTCACCAGCGCGTGCTTCATGTTGAGTTCGAGGACCGGCTTCGCGCCGGCGCCGCGGTTCTGGCGTGACATCAGCCGCTCGATTTCCAGGTCCGGTCCGGATTTCGCCGCAACCAGGCAGGCCGGACTATCGGCAAGCCGCGACGACGCGGTCACGTCCGACACGCGCTCGCCCAAAGCGGCCTTCACGGCGGCAAGCACTGCCGCGTCATCGGTCTGCTCAGCCTCGGTCTTTCGCCTCATCCTTTTTGCTCTCGTCGAGCAGCGGCACGAGACTGAGATCGACCTCGCCCTTGCTCAGCGACTTGAGCGGCTTGCCCTCGTAGTCGCTCGGCATCATGGTCCAGAACGCATCGACCGGATCGCTGAGCAGCAGCACCTCGATGCCGCGTGCGCGCGCCGCTTCGAGCTTCGGATTGGACTTGAGCCGGTCGGCGCTTTCGCCGACGAGATAGTAGATTTCCGTCTGGTTCGGCTTGAAGTCCGCCACATATTGCTTGAGCGAACGCGCCTTGCCGGCGGTGGTATCGAAGCGTGCGAGCTTGAGCAGCGCTTCGCGCCGCTCGAAGTCCTCGTAGATGCCTTCCTTCAGCACCGGGCCGAAGGCTTCCCAGATCTTGCCGAACGCCTCGGCGTCCTTCCCGGCGAGAGTTTCCAGTTCGCTGATGGTGCGGCCGGTGATGGCTTTCCGGATCGCCACGACCTGCGGATTGTTCTGCAACATCTCGCGCGAGATGTTGAGCGGCAGGTCCTCAGAGTCGACCACGCCGCGGATGAAGCGCAGGTAGGAGGGGAGCAGGTCGGCATCGTCGGTGATGTAGACGCGCCGCACGTAGAGCTTCACGTGCCCCTTGCGCGACGGATCGAACAGGTCGAACGGCCGCGTTGCGGGCGCAAACAGCAGCACCGCGTAGGAGTAGCGGCCCTCGGCGCGGTAATGCAGCGTCATCGCCGGCTCGTCGAACGCGTGCGCGATGGTCTGATAGGCCTGTTTGTAGTCCTCCGGCTTCAGTTCGGACTTCGGCCGCTGCCACAGCGCACTCGCCGAATTGATCTTTTCGGACTTTGCCTCGGCGGCTTCTTCGCCTTCTTTCTGTTCCGGGGCTTCGACGAGCTCGATCGGGAACAGGATGTGGTCCGAATAGGTCGAGACGACGCGGCGGATTTCGTGGCCCTCCAGATATTTCTTCGCGTCGTCTTTGAGATGCAGGGTGATTTCGGTGCCACGCTTCACGCGGCTTGCCTGTGCCTCACTCGCCGGCGCGATCTCGAAGCCCGCGCCGCCCGTTGAGGTCCACACAAAGGCGTCGGGCGATCCCGCCCGTCGGCTCACCACTTCGGTCCGGTCCGCCACCATGAAGGCCGAATAGAACCCGACGCCGAACTGGCCGATCAGGCCCGCGCCGTCCTTGGCCTCGGCGAGCTTGCTCATGAAGGCGCGGGTCCCGGAGCGCGCGACGGTGCCGAGATTGTCGATCAGCTCCTGCCGGTCCATGCCGACGCCGTTGTCCGCAATGGTCAGCGTGCCCGCCGCCTTATCCGGATTGATACGGATGGCGAGGTCGCCGCCTTCGGCCAGTAGCTCGGGCCTGGCGATCGCCTCATAGCGCAGCCGGTCGCAGGCGTCCGATGCATTGGAAATCAGCTCGCGCAGGAATACGTCGGTCTCGGAATAGACCGAATGCACCATCAGCCGCAGCAGCTCTGCGACTTCGGCCTGAAATGAATGGGTTTCGGCAGTCTCAGGGGTCTTGAGGTCAGCGTCGGTCATGTTTCCGCCCGGTGGTCAGTCGAACCGCATCGGATATAGCGGCGGGGCCGTCGCCCGCAAGGGTTCGATCACGGGTTGCGGCGGAAGATGACGCTCAGATTGTTCGCCGGCATGGCGACGGTGCGCTGCAGCGAGAACCCATGCTCGCCGCCCAGCGCCGTGACCTCGTCGAGATCGCGAACACCCCATTCGGGATCGCGCGCCTTCAGGCTGTCGTCGAACGCCGCGTTACTCGGCGCGGTGTGCTGGCCGCGCTCGCGGAACGGCCCATAGAGATAGAGCGGAGCGCCCGCCGGGAGCACGCGCGCCGCGCCTGCCATCAAGCCCTGCGCGGCTCGCCACGGCGCGATGTGGATCATGTTGATCGAGACGACAGCGTCCGCACGGCTAACCGGCCAGACCGGCGCCGAGGCGTCGAGCGCGAGCGGAGGCTTGAGGTTCGCAAGGGTGGCCTGCGCCGCATGGGCCGCGATGCTGCCGCGGGCTTGGGCGTCGGGATCGGTCGGCTGCCATGTGAGATGGGGCAGGGCAGCGGCGAAATGGACCGCGTGCTCGCCCGTCCCGCTGGCGATTTCCAGCACGGTTCCGGCCGCCGGCAGCACGTCCCGCAATACCGCCAGGATCGGATCGCGGTTGCGCGCGACCGCGGGAGCGGTGAGGGCGTTGTCCGGCGGTGCGATCATTCCCACCACCAGATTTGCCTCAAGTGGCCGCTATCGACCAGCGCCTGCACCCGTTCGCCGGTCTTGTACTGCATGCCGCCCCCGGGCTGGTCGAACCACGGCGCCGCCTTGCCGGCCTGCACGCGCAGCGGCTTGACCACCTTGTAGCGGTAATAGGGCATTTTCAGCCGGTCGTATGGAACGGCGCGGCCCATGTAGGATGCGTCGGCCGGTGCGAGGAAGTTTCCGGTCGGCTGGCCGAAGCGGTCGATCACCGTTCCGGCGCGCAGCACGATTGCCTTCGGCCGCCCGGCAAATCCGTCGCGCTGCGGAAACCAGTAGCGGCAGTCTTTCTGCACCCAAAGCATGCGCAGGTCCGGCCGCGCGTTCCACGGCAGATAGCATTCGGCGAATGAAGGCGCGCTTGCCCCCAACGTGGCCGCGAGAACGATCAGTGTGGTCAGCAATGCTTTCATGGTCGGCTCCCCCGTGGACGACGTGAAAAATGCATGTTTTGATCGCGAGCTGGCAAGGGCCGGGCCTTGCGCCTCTCGATAGCGGCCCCTAACTAGCGATCAGCTTCAACATTCAGCGTCGGCCCATGAACCCGCTCAAGCTCATCGCGCTCGACCAGGACGATATCGCGATCGTCTCCACCCATTTGCAGGATGCGGTGGTCAAGGTTTCCGACATTGTCTGGCTGCCGGCCGAAAAACGGCTGGTTCTTGGGGTCAACCGGTTCGACTGGGAAGCCTGCGGCTGCGACGACCCTTGCTACAAGCGCCGGCGCACCGCGCTGCGATTCGAGCGGGTGATGGCGCTGCGCTGCCGCAATGTGGACCCGAAGGCGAAGGATGCGGTGCTGAACCTGCTTGCGGTGGAGTACAACGAAACCGACGCGCCGGCCGGCACAATTACCCTGACCTTCTCGGGCGGAGCGGCGCTGCGCCTCGAGGTCGAGTGCCTCGAATGCGAGCTGGCCGACCTCGGCCCGACCTGGACCGCCGCGGCGCGGCCGGAACACGTCGTCGATCGGGCGTGACCTTGACGGGATTTTTGCGGCGCGTCATGCAGCGGTAACGCGGGCGACCCGTCCGCCAGGACCGCCAGATGCCGATCCGCCTCGATGCCCGCGCGCCCGGCTTTGCCGAAAAATTCCGCGCCTTCCTCGACACCAAGCGCGAGGCCTCCGCCGACGTCGAGCAGGCGGTGCGCACGATCATCGCCGACGTGGCGGCGCGCGGCGACGCGGCGCTGATCGAGCTGACGAAGAAGTTCGACCGCGTCGACCTCGGTACGATCGGCATGCGGGTGACGCGATCCGAAATCGATGCCGCGGCTACGGCCTGCGACCGGGAAGCGCTCGATGCGCTCAATCTCGCGCGCGACCGCATCGAGAGCTATCACCGCCGCCAGTTGCCCAAGGACGACCGTTTCACCGACGCGCTCGGTGTCGAGCTCGGCCATCGCTGGACCGCCATCGAGGCGGTCGGCCTCTACGTGCCGGGCGGCACGGCCGCCTATCCGTCGTCCGTGCTGATGAATGCCGTGCCCGCCAAGGTCGCGGGTGTTCCTCGCGTCGTGATGGTGGTGCCGGCGCCGGATGGCAAGCTCAACCCGCTCGTGCTCGCGGCCGCGAAGCTTGGCGGCGTGGACGAGGTCTATCGTGTCGGCGGCGCGCAGGCGGTGGCGGCGCTCGCCTATGGCACGGCGACCATCTCGGCCGTCGCGAAGATCGTCGGGCCGGGTAACGCTTACGTGGCGGCGGCCAAGCGCCTGGTGTTCGGCCGCGTCGGCATCGACATGATCGCGGGGCCGAGCGAGGTGCTCATCATCGCCGACCGCGACGCCAATCCCGAATGGGTCGCGGCCGATCTCCTTGCTCAGGCCGAACACGACCCCGCCGCGCAGTCGATTCTGATCACTGACGATGTCGCGCTGGCGGACGCAGTGGAACGGGCCGTCGTGGGGCAACTGAAAACGCTGCCGCGTAGCTCGGTCGCGGGCGCTTCATGGCGCGATTTCGGCGCGGTCATTCTTGTCGGAAAGCTCGACGACGCGGTGCCGCTGGTGGACGCGATCGCGCCCGAGCATCTGGAAATCGAAACGCATGACCCCGAGCCCCTCGCGGCAAAAATTCGCAATGCGGGCGCGATCTTCCTCGGCGCGCACACGCCGGAGGCAATCGGCGATTATGTGGCGGGCTCCAACCACGTGCTGCCGACCGCGCGCTCGGCGCGATTTTCGTCGGGCCTCGGCGTGCTCGACTTCATGAAGCGCACCTCGATCCTGCGCCTCGACGCGGACGCGCTCGCCAGGCTCGGCCCCGCCGCCATTGCGCTGGGCCAGGCCGAGGGCCTCGACGCCCATGCCCGCTCGGTCGCGATGCGGCTGAATCGGCGATGATGTGGTAGGATTGCTGCCATGAGCCTGACTGACACACGTGCCGACGAGATCGTAGACCAGCTCCCGAAGGGGTTGCTGGAGCGGGTTGTCGAGCACTTGAATCCGCAGAAGGTGGTCCTGTTCGGCTCGCGGGCGACCGGAAATATTCACAAGGATAGCGACTGGGACTTTCTGGTCATCGTGGACGACAATATTTCACCGGACCAAATTGGCTGGAAGTCGATGCACGAGGCCCGGCGCGGAATCCGTGGCGCCATCGATCTCATTCCGTGTCGCGCTTCTACGTTTCGCGATAATTTGGACGTTGTTGGCTCGCTGCCATGGATCGCGGCCACGGACGGCGTCGTCGTCTATGACCGAAGCAAGCAACATTAAGGCGTCACAATGGCGGCTCGCCGCGCAATGGTTTGCGCGCGCGGATGGCGACATGCGAATTGCGCGAGCGATTGTCACGCACGAGTCCGAAACTCTTTGGGGAGCGGCGCTGCATTGTCAGCAGGCGACGGAGAAGATCGCAAAGGGACTTCTGATCGCGTTTCGTATTCGACCACCGCGCACTCATAACATCGAAGCTCTGGCTGAGCTTGTTCAGCAACGCCATCCTGATCTTGGAGAGCAGATCGCCGCCTTAGGCGCATTGACGGCGTGGTATTTCGTCGCGCGATATCCGAGTGGAGTGGAGGAGTTACTCCCCTCGCTTACGGATATTCAAACGACCATAGGCAAGATCGAACATCTGCGCGGGCAGGTCGATGCCCTTGCGCCAAAGCCCGGCGAATGAGCGCTCCCGAACCGCCGCCCACCCAGCGCCTGATCAAGATCACGCTGGACGAAAGCTCGATCGGCCGCTCGTCGCCGGACATCGAGCACGAACGCGCCGTCGCAATCTACGATCTGCTCGAGGACAATTCGTTCGCGCCGGTCGATCACGGCGGCGGGCCCTACATGCTGCTTCTCTCGATCACCGAAAACCGGCTCGTGTTCGACATCCGGCAGGAGGACGGCGCGCCCGTGATGGCGCACCTGCTCTCGCTCACGCCGCTGCGCCGCATCGTGAAGGACTACTTCATGATCTGCGACAGCTACTACAAGGCGATCCGCACCGCGACGCCGAGCCAGATCGAGGCGATCGACATGGGCCGGCGCGGGCTGCACAACGAGGGCTCCGAGCTGTTGATGGAGCGGCTCAAGGAAAAGATCAGCCTCGACTTCGACACCGCGCGGCGCCTGTTCACGCTGATCTGCGTGCTGCACTGGAAGGGGTGAGATGGACGCCGCCCGCTCCGCAAGGCCGCAGTCGGTGCTGTTTGCGTGCGGGCTCAATTCGGTACGCTCGCCGATGGCGGCCGGGCTGTTCAAGCACTTCTTCGGCCGCACCTATGTGGGCTCGGCCGGCGTGCGCAAGGGCGAACTCGATCCGTTCGCGGTCGCCGCCATGGAGGAGCTCGGCCTCGACATCGCCAGCGCATCTCGTTGATCGGCAGCCAATACGAGACCCCGGACGCGCAGCGCGCGTTCTTCGAGCGGCTGCGCGAGGACGCTCGCGGCGCGATCGGCCTCGACGGCGTCGCGCTGGCCAACATCGCGCCCCGGATCGCCGAGGAACCAGTCGAATGGCGTCGACATCGAGGGCCATCCCGTCACCGACGCCGCGCAGCGGCGGAGCGCAGACATCCGCCGGGCGACGCCGGGCTTCCTCGAGACGCTGCGCATCCGCCTGCTCAACGGCCGCGACTTCACGACCGGGGACGGGCCCGGCACGTTGCCGGTGGCCCTCGTCAGCGAGACGATGGCGCGCCGCTACTGGAGCGGCAAGGATCCGGTGGCCGGCGCTTCCGCATCGACGGCGAAGAAACCTGGCGAACCGTCGTCGGCGTCGTCCGCGACGTCCGCCACAATTGGTTCTTCCCGGACATGACGCCGACGTTCTACCTGCCCTTCGCCCAGTCGCCGGCGTCGGACATGGTGCTGATGCTCCGCGGGCCAGGCGATCCGGCGCCACTGGCCGCGGCCGGGCGCCAGCTGGTGTGGCGGCGGGACGCCGCGCAGCCCGTCAAGGGGTGCGCTCGCTGCGCGAGGTCCGCTCCGAAAGCGCGGTCGGCCTGCGGCTCGCCGCCGGGTTCATGGGCGTGTTCGGCCTCGTCGGCCTGCTCCTCGCCGCCGTCGGCATCTACGCGATCATGGCCTACGCCGTGCGACAGCGGACGCACGGGATCGGCGTCCGGCTCGCACTCGGCGCCCGGCCGCGCGAGGTGCTCGCGACGACGCTCGGGCGCGGCCTGCGCCTCACCGCGATCGGCCTCGTCGTCGGCCTGGCCGGCGCCTACGCCCTCGGCTCGCTGATGGAACGCACGCTCTTCGGCTCGATCCGCGTCGACGCCCTGACGTTCGTCGTCTTCACCGTCGTCCTGGCCGCGGCCGCGATCGCCGCCTCGATCATCCCGGCACGACGGGCCCTGGGGATCAATCCCATGATCGCCATCCGCGAGCAGTGAGCATGGATACCTATCTCGGCGAGTTCGAACACCTCGTCCTGCTGGCCGTCCTCCGCGTCGGCGAGGAAGCGTATGCCGTGCCGGTGCGGGCCGAGATCGAGTCGCGGGCCGGCCGCACGGTCGCCCGCGGCGCGCTCTACACGACGCTCGACCGGCTCGAGCAGAAGGGCCTGCTGACGTCGCGCCTCGGCGATCCGCTGCCCGAGCGCGGCGGCCGCGCCCGCCGCTACTACCGCGTCAGCAGCCGCGGCCTGGCCGGCTTGCGCGCCGCGCGCAGTCGATCGACGGCCTCTCGGCCGGGGTCACGCTCGAACCCAAGCGGTCACCGGGCTGACGGCTGGCGGCGTCTGCCGCAGCTGGCTCTGCGCTGGGCGGTTTCCCCGGCAGAGCTCGAACCAACCTCGCCGCCCGTGCGTCACGAAAGAGAGATGTGCCCTGCCTTGCGAGGTGGACCATGACTGGTTGGCGGCCGACCGTGACCCGTGGATTCGTCGCGATCATCGCGGCGATCGTTTCGCTCACAGCCAGGCCGACCGTCCTCCACGGCCAGAGCCCGGCGGAGCTCCGGGCGGGGTATACGCCGCTGACCCTGGTGGCCGAGGAATAGCGAACGGACCAGCTCGGGGGCGAAGTCCTCTACAACGTGGCGGTCTACGCCCAGCAGCAGCCACTCGACCTTGCCGGCTTGGCGAGCGCAGACGTCGCCAAGGCGCTGCGATCGAGATCGACCTCGACGACGACCCCTTCAACCCGCTCACTCGTCGCTGGCGGCGGGAGCTGGTGCCCCGCCTCGATGCGCCCGCAGCCGCACAGCTGCTCGCCATCACGGCCGCGGCGCGGAAGGGCGACGTGCTGGTGGTCGAATACGAGCCCGGCAAGGGCACGACCATCCGCGGCAACAACGCGACGGCCGTCTCGCGCGCGCCGCACGGGCTGATGGTCGCGTTCCTGGACAACTGGCTCGGCCAGCGACCGGTGTCGGAGGAACTGAAGCGGATCCTGCTCGACTGGGCGCGACCGGTCTCAGCTTACCGCTGTGCCCGAACCCTTCGCGTTCTGACGATAGTTTCGACGAACACCACCGAGCCCCGCTCAAACAGACCGGCCGGCACGTGTCGCACGTTCCGCAGCGTCACGTCGCCGAAGTCGGTGGAGATGAAGAACCGCTGCTGGATGGCGCTGCCAAGGGGCCGCCGAAGCGCGACGAACGACAGCATGACCGTCACCAGGGATCCTGCACGCCACGCCCCGGGCGGCTGGGATGCAACACTCCACGCCACGAGCGTAAGCAGGAGGACGAGCCCGAAGCCGATCGCGGTCACGATGTCGAGCCGCATCGTGGTGTGACACAGGTCAGCGGCTCGCCCGCACGCAACGTCTGACGCACGCGGTCGAAGGCCTCGTGCACGTCGTCGATCGTCACGTGGCCCGACACCCGAAACCCCTTGGGGCCAGCCCGCCCTGCCAGCCGTCGGCCGGTCCGCGCCTCCAACTCGAGAATCGTCGCGTGCTCCAAGGCGTGATTCCGTCGTGTTGTCGGGTCCATCTTGAACGCGCGGAACATCGCGAACACGAACGGTAGATTGAGCAGCGCGAAGACCGGCAGCAGCCAGGGCAGGAAGAACAGGTAGCTGGCGGCGGCTCTGCGCGGCTCCGCCGCCAGGATGAGCGGGACGAGTACGGTGAGTTGGACGAGGAAGGGCAGGAGCGGTGGGCCGAAAAATCCCCTGGCGGCACGCATGTGCCACGTCCTGACGGGTCGATGCATCGGCTGGTGGTCGTTCTGTCGAATCGGCGACGCTCATTCGACGTATGAGTGTAGCCGCACGTAGGATGCCCATCACGCCATGATTCTCACCTTCGAAGATCGCCCGTCCGATTCGCCCCTGGTCGAGCGGATCTGGCGCAGCCGGAGCGATCACGGCGGACCGTTCCTCTCGATCGCCGAGAGCCGCTCGAGCTGTGCGTGACGCGACACCACGGGGCGGACCCTCATCCGGCTTCGCGGCCCCGAGACGCGCGCCACGCGGGCGACTGTCCACCGGATGGCGAGTGGCTCGGCATCCGGTTCACGCTCGGGACGTTCATGCCGAGCCTGCCGCCAGGCGATGTGCGGGATCGGCGGGACGCAACGTTGCCGGACGCATCGGCCCGGGCGTTCTGGCTCGACGATCCGCCTGGGAGTATCCGGACTTCGAGAACGTCGACGGCTTCGTGGCCCGTCTGGCGCGGCGCGGCCTGCTGGCGCGCGATCCAATCGTCGACGATGCCCTGCTCGGTCGGATCGACCCACGCACCATTCGATGTGCGCAGCGGCACTTCCTGCGCGCCACCGGCATCTCGCATCGCGAGGTGATACAGATCGAACGGGCCCGGCACGCGGCCGTTCTGCTCCGGCAGGGGATGCCCATCCTCGACGTGGTGCACGAGGTCGGCTACTTCGATCAGGCACATCTGACCCGTTCGCTCACCCGACGCATCGGCCAGACGCCGCGCGCAATTGGCCTGAGGACCGAGCAACTGTCGTTTCTATACAAGAGGCCCGCGCGTCCCTG
>CAWDCA010000011.1:0-167098 GCA_963800695.1 uncultured Alphaproteobacteria bacterium
GCACCTTGGCGCGCAGTCGGACACCTATTTGGCTGAGCGCTTGAACCGTCTCAGTGCGATCCAGGTCAGGGAGGCCGAAGACAAAGAGACGCTAAATCCGGGCACGGCCTATCTGGCACCCGCGGGCTATCATCTGCTGATCGAGCCAGATAAGAGCTTCAGCCTATCGGTCGATGACAAGGTCAATTTCTCCCGGCCTTCCATCGATCTTTTATTCCAAAGCGCGGCGGATGCGTTCGGCGAAGCGCTGATCGGCGTGGTGTTGACCGGCGCTAACGCCGACGGCGCCCAAGGCCTCAAAGCCGTCAAGCGGCGTGGCGGGATCGCGATCGTGCAGAACCCCAGAACGGCGGAAGCATCCTTCATGCCACGGGCGGCGCTCGCTGCCACGGCCGTGGACCACATCGCCGACCTGGAGCACATCGCCTTACTGTTGCGGACGCTATGTAATGGAGAATCCTGTGGAACAGGCACGGAAGGCTGAGGAATTTTCCGCCGTACAAATTCCATCGGCTCGACTGGCGGAGCTGAAGCCAAATATTCTGATCGTCGATGACCGCAAGGAGAATCTGCTGGCGACCGAAAAGGTGCTGCAGCCACTGCGATGCGTCCATATTCAAGGCATCATCGGGCAATGAGGCGCTCTCGCTCATGCTGCGTCACCGTTTTGCCGTAGTGCTGCTCGACGTGCAGATGCCGGAGATGGACGGTTTCGAGACCGCCATGCTGATGCAGGAGCATGAATCCATGCGCGGCGTGCCGATCATCTTCGTCACCGCGATCAGCAAGGAAGAAAAATACGCAACGCAGGCCGCCGAAATCGGTGCGGTCGATTATATTTTCAAGCCAATCAACCCCGAAATTCTCAAAAGCAAGGTCAAAGTCTATCTCGATCTTTACATGCAGCGCGAGCAAATACTTAAGCTCAACACAGATCTGCGGCAATCCAACGAGGAGCTGGAACGCTTCGCCTATATCTGCTCGCACGATATGCAGGAGCCGGTGCGCATGATGAACAGCTATTTGCGGAGTTGCTGGCCGAGAAATACGACGGCGTTGCTGGACGAGAAAGGCAGATAAATATCTGCATTTCATCACGAGCAACGCGCGAACGCATGCAGAAAATGATTCAGGATATTCTCACCTTCTCGCGCGTCGGACGAGAGGAAATCAAGAGTGGAGCAAGTGGATTGCAATGAGATCGCCCGGAGGTACTGGCGGAATTCGAAGCCGTGATCGCCGAGAAAGCACGCTCGCATGACGTGCGGCGATCTGCCCACACTGGACAACCAGCCCGACCTTGATGCGCGTGCTATTTCAAAACCTGATCGGCAATGCGCTCAAATTCCAGAACGGCGATGAACCACCCGGAAATCACAGATCCAGGCGGAGCAGCAGCAAAGCCTTTGGCGGTTTTCGGTGCGCGATAACGGCATCGGCATCGATCCGGCGTTCCAAGATCAAGATGTTCGCTATCTTCCAGCGCATCCACCGCAAGGAAGATTATCCCGGCACCGGCATCGGCCTGTCCACTTGCCGCAAATTCATCCAGCTCTGCGGTGGCGATATCGGCTTCGAATTCGACACCCGGGCAAGGCACGATCTTTTTCTTTTCCCTCCCGCATGGGGGTCATTGAACGCTATGCACACAAGATTGGAAATCTTGCTGATGGAAGACAATGAGGGCGACGTGGAAATGACCCAACGTATCTTGGGTGACGGCAAGCCCGTTTGCAATGTTTCTGTAGCCAATAACGGTATGGAAGCGCTGGATTTCCTCTTCAAGCGGGGCCATTTGCCAATGCGCCCACACCTCAGCTTATTTTGCTCGATATCAACATGCCACGCATGGACGGCAAGAAATTCCTGGAAATAATGAAAGAAGAAGCGCATTGAAAGCCATCCCAGTCATGATGCTGACCAGTTCCCAGTCCGCTAAAGATATCCGGGAATGCTATGAGCGTCATGCCAGTGGGTACGTCGTGAAGCCGTTTCATGGCACCGAATATGCCAACGCGTTGAGGCAGATTGTGAATTTCTGGGGCAAGCTGGGGCAGCTTCCACAATCCGAATGATCGCAAAACAGTAAAAGACGTCCCGCTCTAATGCATCGGACCATAAATCGAGATCAGCGGCATTCCATCTCCCGTCGCCCCGGCCGTGAGAGCCGGGGCCTATTCATTTAAATTCCGGCAATGAAATTGCGGCGATCTGATTGGGTCCCGGCTCACCGCTTCGCGGCGTCCGGGACGACATAAGGGGGTACAATCCCGATTCCAATTTATCGCACGACGCCCGACGCACTAATGCGGGATCGGATTAGGTGGAATCAGCCTGCTACAAACCCCAGTCGAAATCCCCGCGAAGGCGGGGATCCAGTAAACTATTGAAATTCGGAGTACTGGATCCCCGCCTTCGCGGGGATTTCGAAGAAGTGTGTTCACCTAAACTGATCACGCTCTAATCGCGCGAAAGCATCAGCTTGCACGTCACGTGGCCACCATCCATGCCGCGGCGGCATCAAGGAGTTCGGCGAGAACGTCCACATCCTTGCGCCCGGTTTTGGCGGGGACGTGGAATGCGTGGTCGGCATCTTCGGCGAGCGTCAATGTCGCCCGCGCGCCGAGGCCGGCAACGACCGGCCGCAGCAGGTCGAGCTCCGCCAGCTCGTCGCGCGTGCCTTGCAGGAACAGCATGGGAATGTCGACGTCGGCGAGATGCTCGGCGCGCGCGATCCGAGGCTTGCCGGCGGGATGCAGCGGAAACGCGAAGAACACCAGGCCGCGCACGCCCGGGCAGCGGCGCGATGGCCTGCGCCTGCGAGGTCATGCGTCCGCCGAACGACCTGCCGCCGGCGAACAGTGGCAGCTTCGGCGCGCGAGCCGCGCGGCCTCGGCCACCGCCGCCCGCACGGCCGCATGCGCGACGGCGGGCGGGTCGGGGCGCTTGCGAGCCGCGCTCCATGTAGGGAAACTGGTAGCGCAGCGTGGCGATCCCGCGTTCGGCGAGCCCGTCCGCCAGCGCCGTCATCGACCTGTGCGCCATGCCGGCGCCCGCGCCATGCGCGAGCACAAGGCACGCCCGCGCCGCAGCCGGCTTGAGCCAGAGGCCGGAGACGCTTGCTCCGCCTTCGATAGCGATGGTGACGTTCTGCGCAGCCGCCATGGTGGAAATATTAGCCTGGCTTACGGGGCGATCGCCCATGGGAACAGGTCATGGCCCGGCGCGTAGTTTCGGTTTGTCATGATCGGGTTGCGGTTGATCAGCGGCCGCAAATACATCGGATGGGTAACGCTGCGCACTTCATGTTCGAGCGTGAACAGGTGGCGTCCGCTGTCCAGATCGACGATATCGCGGAAGCGATATTGATACTGGTTGTCCTCCCGGAGATGAGGTTGCGCTCGCGGAGCCGGCTATAGGGACCCGAAAAATTCACGATGTAGATCTGCACATGGTGATGATCGAACTCGGGCAGCGGGCGGGCGGTCTCACGGAACACGAAATGCTGGTCATGGCCGACCAGGACGCGCGCCACGGCGCCGTCCGTCCCGTCGCGCTCGGCCCGGGCCGGCACGTCGACGATCCGGCGATAGAAGTCAACGATAGCGTCCACCGTGCCCACGGTACGTCGAACTCGACATAGGGAATGCCGAGATTGACCGGCCCGAAGCGCGCCGGATCCGGCTCGTAGCAGCGCATGCGATTGCCCCAGGGGCACGTCGCCTCGACGTGGTCGTCGCGCTCGGAGAAACTGAACCGCGTTTCCGCCAGCCGCTCCCGCACGGCCGCGAGCCGGTCGAGCAACGCCGCGCGGCCGGCGATCACGATGCCGGTATGGCCGCGCAGCACCTGTGGATTGCCGGTCGGCAAGTGGAACTGGCTGCGCCCCACATTGATCCACATATTGCCGTCGCCCACCATCATGGTGGGGTCCGCGTCAGCCCGAGACCGGCGGCGTAGAACAAGGTGGCAAGACGCTGGTCGGGAATCTGGAGGTTGACATGCTCAAGATGGATCGAATTCCCAAGGTCTTCCGCGGTGCGGTCAAAGGTCTGCTGCATGACGGGTGCTCCGAATAGGACTGCCAGTAGGCCACCATAGCACAAGCGCAAATGCGAAGCTGGCTGTCCTGGTGCCGCGCCTTTTCGCCCGCTCCTGGAAACCCGCGCCACCCCGCAATGGACCGGGATTACAGCACAAGGTAAGCTCTACCCATTCGGTCGCATATCTGGGATGGAGCTGGAGCATGGTTACGCCAAAAGATGCGGACGTTCTCAAGAGCATTCGCGAAAAGCTTTATGTCGCCGTGCTGTCGGACGTGCTCGATGAAATCGGCTACCGCAACCAGGCCTTGCCGGTCCGAATCCGACCGCTCGACGACATGCTGGTGATGGCCGGCTATGCGCGCACCGGGCTCTACCGGGACGTCTACCACACCACGCCCGGCGAGAACCCTTACGCGCTCGAGATTGCGCTGATCGACAGCTTGAAGCCGGGCGAGATCGCCGTGCTCGGCTGCGGCGCGTCGGGCCGCATCGCGCCCTGGGGCGAGTTGCTTTCGACCGCAGCGAGAGCGCCGGGGAGCGAGCGGCTGCCTGACCGACGGTCTCGTTCGGGACACCAAGGCGATCCGGGCGATGGGCTTTCCCGTATTTCACGGCGGCATCGGCCCGCTCGACTCCAAAGGCCGCGGCGTGGTCGCCGAGATCGACGTGCCGATCGAATGCGCCGGCGTGCCGGTCGAGAGCGGTGATCTGGTGGTCGGCGATGCCGATGGGGCCGTCATCGTGCCCGCTGCGGTTCAGGAGCAGGTCATTGCGCGGGCGCTGGCGAAGGTCGAAGCCGAGGACGCGACGCGCGCGGCGCTGGAGCGCGGCGACAAGCTTGCCGATGTGTTCGAGCGGTTCGGCATCCTCTGATCGCGGGGCTGCCGCCGGGCCTTCCGGGTCATCGTCCGCAACCCTAACAGGGTTCCCAAAAGTGGCCTTCCGGTTTTGGGAAAAAACTCCCGCGAAACAAACAACTCTAAGCGGACATTCGTTGGGCAACCAAGAAACGTCTGCTTAGAGTAGATCGCCTCACGCGTCTCAGCGCGTCAGCTAACGAGCGCACGCGCCGCATCGGAATCCCGCTACACTTGTCACTCCCACCGTTCGATATCCGGTCCTAATCTATCCCTCGACCACCAACCAGCACGTCGTCTCGATCAGGGATCGAGCGGCGAAGCCCATCAAAGGGATAGAACACGATGACGAAGCACAAGACCGGGACGCGAAAGAGTGGCTTGCGGCCCGGCTCGAGCTGCTCGAAGCGGAGAAGGAGCTGACGCGGCGCAGCGACGAGCTGGCGCGGCGGCGGCAGGAGCTGCCGTGGGTCCGGATCGACAAGGAGTATCGATTCGAGACCGACGAGGGGAGCGCCTCGCTGGCAGATCTCTTCCGAGGGCGCTCGCAGCTCCTCGTCTACCACTTCATGTTCGGGCCCGACTACACGGCGGGGTGTCCGTCCTGCTCGGCGATCGCGGACGGGTTCAACGGCTTCGTCGTCCACCTGGCGAACCACGACGTCACGCTTTCGGCGGTGTCGCGGGCGCCGCTCGCGAAGCTGCAGGCGTACAAGCGGCGGATGGGGTGGACGTTTCCCTGGGCGTCCTCGTTCGGCAGCGACTTCAACGTCGACTTCAACGTCTCGTTCACCGAGGAGCAACAGCGCGAGGGGGGCATCGAATACAACTACCGGCGCGAGCCGCCGACGGAGCCGCGCGCGGCGAGCTCGCAGCCGGATGCCGGCAGCGAGGGACCCGTCGCCGAGTTCGCGGCCATGACCGGAACCGACGTGGCCACCTACACGCGCGAGAGGCCGGGCATGAGCGCGTTCGTGCTCGAGGACGGCGTCGTCTACCACACCTATTCCGCCTATGCGCGCGGACTGGACGGCCTCTGGGGCATGTACCAGTGGCTCGACCGCGCTCCCAAGGGGCGCAACGAGACGGGCGTCTGGTGGCGCCGCCACGACGAGTACGACAAGCGCTGAGGGCGGCATCATGTGTCCCGTTTGTTTGACGACTGCGGTTTCCATCGCCCTTGGCACCGGAACCGCTGCGGGCCTGACCGCCCTGGTGCTTGGGAGACGACGCCCCGAGCGCGGCGTCCAGGCGCCCAATTCAATCCCGCAATCAAAGGAGAGACGATCATGGCAACCAGCACTCAGTCCCGCCGGAAATCGTGTCGCGCGAGGAATGGCTTGCCGTCCGCAAGGCGTTCTTCCTCAAGGAGAAAGCCATGACCCATGAGCTCGATGCGCTTCGCGCCGAGCGCCGTCGGCTGCCCTGGGTCAAGGTCGAGAAGCCCTACGTGTTCGAAGGGCCTGCAAGGCAAATGCACGCTCGCGGATCTGTTCCGGGGCCGCAGCCAGCTCGCCGTCTATCATTTCATGCTGACGCCGGGCTCCGATCACGTGTGCAAAGGATGCTCCTTCGTCGCCGATCATTTCGATGCGGCGCGGCAGCATTTCGGCGACGCCGACCTGTCGTTCGCCGCGATCTCGCGCGCGCCGCTCGCGCGGATCGAGCAGGTCAAGCGGGCTCTGGGCTGGACCTTCCCGTGGGTCTCCTCGCACGGCAGCGACTTCAACTACGATTTCGGCGTGTCGTTCAGGAAGGAGGATATCGCCGCCGGCCGCGCCATCTTCAACTACGGCACGCCGATCAAGAGCAGCGAAGACATGATGGGCGCCAGCATCTTTGCCCGAAACGAGAAGGGCGACGTCTTCCACACCTACTCGGCCTTCGCCCGCGGGATCGAGAATCTGATGGGCGCCTTCATGTGGCTCGACCTCACGCCCAAGGGCCGCAACGAGACGGGCGGCACCATGAGCTGGGTGAAGCTGCACGACGAATACGAAACCGGCGACAAACAGACAGACGACTGCTGTCGCTGATGGAGACTGCGCCGGCTCGCGGGGGTTTACGGCTTGACAGCCGGAAGCCCCTAAGCAGACATTCCTTGGTTGCCCAACGAATGTCTGCTTAGAGTCGTTTGTTTTCGCAGGAGTTTTTTCCCAAAACCGGGAAGGCCATCCCCGCTTTCGCGGGGACATGCTTTTGGGAACTCTGCTTAGCCGGCGCGCATTCGTCGATGGCAGCTCCGCCTCACAAGCCACCTTCCGAAATGCGCGTTTAACGGTAGCCTCGTCGCGGAGGTGGCCGGTGTGATATTTTGCCGGTCCTCAAGACCGATGTCCCGACCAAGAGGGCGCAGCATCAAAGGAAAACGCCGGCATGAAAAGATTATCTCTGCTCGTGGTCGCTGGGCTGATGGCCGCCGCCACACCATCTCTCGCCCAGGACCAGGCTTGGCCGAAGCGCGCGGTTTCGGTCGTTGTGCCGTTCGCCGCCGGCGGCACCACCGACATGTTTGGCCGCATCTTCACCAATGACATGCAAGCCAAATACGGCCAGCCCTTCGTCGTCGAGAACAAGCCGGGCGCGGGCGGGACGATCGGCAGCAATGACCGCCGCGAGAGGCCGACAAGGACGGCTAGTTACGCTGCTCGTCGGCACCGCCAGCACGCACGGCATCGCTCCCTTACGTCTACAAGTCCCCTGGGCTTATAACGTCGAAAAGGACTTCCAGCCCATCAGCCTGTTCGCAAAGGTGCCAAACCTGCTGGTCGTCTCGAACACTTTGCCGGCTAAAAACCGTGCAAGGAGCTGATCGACCATGCCAAAGCCAATCCGGGCAAGCTGAATTACGGAACTTCGGGTATCGGCAGCAGCCAGCATCTCGCCTCTGAACTCTTTCAGGCGATGGCCGGCGTGCAGCTCAACCACGTGCCCTACAAAGCCTCCAACGAGGTCATGGCCGCTACTGATCGGCGGCGAGATCCAGCTGACCTTCGATAACATCACCTTTGCCCTTCCCCCAGGCAAAGGCGGGGACGGTGCGTCCGGCCCGCGGCATGACCGGTCCCAACCACAGCCCCGCCGCGCCCGAAATCCCGACCATCGCCGAAACGCTGCCAGGCTTCGACGCGCAAACCTGGCACGGCCTCTTCGCGCCGGCGGGAACCCCCGAAGCCGGTCGTCGACCAGATCGCGGCCGACGTGAAGCGCATATATCGAACAACCCGCCGTAACTGCGAAGCTGAAGGAAATTGGCGCCGAGACCCGCTCCGATGACCCCGGACGTGTTCACGGCATTTAGCGATCAGTCGAGCGAGTCAAATTCCGGGAGATCGTCTGCGAAGTCCGGCATCGCCCCGCAATGAGGCGAGCTGCAAGTCCATGTCGCCCCTCACGCGCGTTCTAAGCAGAGTTCCCAAAAGTGGCCTTCCCGGTTTTGGGAAAAAACTCTGCGAAAACAAACGACTCTGAGCAGACATTCGTTGAGGCAACGTCAAGCCAATGTCTGCTTAGAGCGCCGGACCGAAAAGTGGACGGACTTTTCGAGCAAATCCGATCATAAACAGAGACCTAAACCGTCGTCCCGGACGCCGCGAAGCGGTGAGCCGGGACCCAATCAGATCGCCGCAATTTCATTGCCGGAATTTAAATGAATAGGCCCCGGCTCTCACGGCCGGGGCGACGGAGATGGAATGCCGCTGATCTCGATTTATGGTCCGATGCGCTAGACCAGACGTCTCCCGGTTCGAGGGCGATAAAACGATCTGGAGCGATGTCATGATCGTTCAGCGCTACGGCCAGCGTTTCCTTCGGAGCCAATCGCGATTTATTGGTGAGCTGGAACGTGCCCCAGTGGACACCGAGCGCTTGCTTTGCACCGCAGGCCATCATGATCCGCACGGCCTCGTCCGGGTCGGTGTGCTGTGCTTTCATGAACCATCTGGGCTCGTATGCGCCGATCGGCAGGATCGCGACGTCAGGCGCGCCAAAACACTTGCGTATGTCAGGAAACATGGCACCCTCCCCATAGGCCGTGTCGCCGGCATTATAGACTAGACCGGCCGGGGACTGAATGACGAAGCCACACCAGAGCGCCATCCTTCGGTCACCGAGGGGGTGCGCGGACCAATGATGGGCCGGAACGACCGTTACGCGGATGTCATCGTCGATCGAGATCGTGTCTCCCCAGTCGGCCGTTTCGGCGGTGTCCGTTCCGATTGCCCTGGCGATCAGCGGTGCATTGCCGAGCGGCGGCGATAAAGCGAGGACGATGCGCGATCCACAATTCGGCGAAGTGTCGCCATGTCGAGATGGTCGTAATGATTGTGACGTGACAGCACCGCATCGATCGGAGGCAGGTCCGCAAATGCGACGCCCGGATCATTCACCCGTCTCGGGCCCCGCCCAGCGCAGAGGGCTTGCCCGCTCCGACCACACGGGATCGACCAGAAGGTCGCGGCCGGAAAGCCCGGATCAGGACGGTCGCATGGCCGACCATCGTGATGCTCAACCCGTCGAAGCGCGCAGGCGGCTTCGCGGCCGGCGCGTTTGCTACCCGGCCCGGCCAGCGTGATCCGCCTCCCCCAAACCGCCAGCGTACCAATCGAACCAGGCTGCGGTCCGCGCCTGGCTGCGGAGCCGGATTGAAGAAACGCACACCGTCAAAGTGATCGGACGTTGTCCCGCATAATATGGGTTACGAGCCATTTTGCCCCCGTCCGCCATACGGCGCCGAGACCGTTTGCCGCTTCGTCACGCTCATTTGGTGCCTGCAGATGTTTTTTTGCCCGGTCATGACTGAGTATCGCATCTGGCACATGCGATCCGATTTGACTAGTGCATCCATCCAGACGGAGGCTGACAGCCGAAGTTTGGAAAAATTGATGCATCACAAAGAAACTAGGAGGGCTGATGCATGAACGAAGTGAATGCGTCAGTGCACTAGTGGGATCGAACCTGACATTTGAGTTCCATAACGCCTATACAATCCAAGGTGCAACCCATTCAAATGTCAGGTCAAATTTGATCCACCAACAAAGAAGCTAGGGGGCGGTCGTTAGAGACGAACCACTAGGAGCTGTGGATTCTAAAGGATTCCCATTTTGCGCGAAGCATGATTCAAGACTGCTTTTTGGGAGGCAGTCTTGGGTTTGATGGATCGTCTGGTGCTGAGCGATGGCGCATGGGAGCGGATTGCGCCTTTGATTATCGGCCGGCCCGATCAGAAGGGTTCGACGGGGCGGGACAACCGGATGTTCGTGGAGGGCGTGCTGTGGATCGTGCGAACCGGCTCGCCGTGGCGCGATCTTCCCGAGGCATTCGGCGAGTGGAACAGCGTATTTCGGCGTTTCAGCCGGTGGAGCCGCAAAGGCGTCTGGTGGCGGATCTTCGAAGCGTTGTCCGATGATCCCGATTTTGAGTATCTGATCATCGATTCCACGATCGTTCGCGCTCACCAGCATGCTGCGGGGGCAAAAAAAGGGGGACTGAAGATCAGGCCATCGGCCGCTCTCGCGGCGGCCTGAGCACCAAGATACACATGGCTGTCCGCGGCCTTGGATGCCCGGTCCGTTTTGTGCTGACAGCCGGCCAGAAAGGCGACGCGCCCCAGGCGGGCCGCCTGATCGAGGATCTTCCCGCCGAAATTGTCATAGCCGATACGGCCTACGATGCGGATCATTTGCGCGAAGCCATCGCCGCAAAGGGCGCAGTGGCGGTCATCCCCAACAATCCATCGCGCGCCATCAAGCACCAGCTCGATAAGCATCTCTACGCACAGCGCCAACTCGTCGAATGCTGCTTCAGCAAGCTCAAACAATTCCGGCGCGTCGCCACGCGCTACGAGAAGACGGCGAGAAATTATCTCGCCGTCGTCACTCTCGCCGCTATCGTCATATGGCTGCGGTAAGTGTCCACAGAACCTAGAGCGTGATCGCGTTGCGCGGCCCAAAGACCTGGATAGCTGACAAGCCGGTTTCATTTAATGAGAAAGGTTTCTGGCCCCCAAGCAGGCATTCCTTGGCTGCCCAACCAATGTCAGCTTAGAGTTGTTTGTTTTCGCAGAGTTTTTTCCCAAAACCGGGAAGGCCACTTTTTGGGGACTCTGCTTAGGCCTTGCTTTCGCATCCGGCCAGAAGAAAATATCCCGGCAGTCGAACCGTGTCAGCCCGAGCGGCCGGCCCCGATCAAGCGAGGAGCTCCCGGATTTGGCCGGGTGTCGCTTCCCTAACCAGATTGCACCGTGCCCGTGACCTTTTCTTTCGACAACACCTATGCCCGCCTGCCCGACCGCTTCTTCGCGCGGGTCATGCCGCACCCGTCGCGGCCCCGCGACTGGTGCGGCTGAACCGGGAGCTCGCGCTGCAGCTCGGGCTCGATCCCGGATGGCTTGCCGGCCCGGAGGGCGTGGAGGTGCTCGCCGGCAACCGGATTCCGGACGGCGCCGAGCCGATCGCGATGGCCTATGCCGGGCATCAGTTCGGCCATTTCGTGCCGCAGCTCGGCGACGGCCGCGCCATCCTGCTTGGCGAAGTGGTCGACCGCGACGGCGTGCGCCGCGACATCCAGCTCAAGGGCGTCCGGGCCGACGCCGTTCTCGCGCGGCGGCGACGGCCGCGCCGCGCTCGGGCCGGTGCTGCGCGAATATGTCGTCAGCGAGGCGATGGCGGCGCTCGGCATTCCGACCACGCGCGCGCTCGCCGCGGTGACGACCGGCGAGACGGTGTTGCGCGAGACGCCGCTGCCCGGCGCGGTGCTGACGCGCGTCGCCGCAAGCCACATCCGCGTCGGCACATTCCAGTTCTTCGCCGCGCGCGGCGACACCGAAGGCGTGCGGCTGCTGGCCGATCACGTCATCGCCCGGCACTATCCCGACGCCGCGGACGCCGAGCAGCCCTATCGCGCGCTTGCTGACGCGGTGATCGCGCGCGCAGGCCGAGCTGGTCGCGCGATGGCTGCTGGTCGGCTTCATCCACGGCGTGATGAACACCGACAACATGTCGATCGCCGGCGAGACGATCGACTACGGCCCGTGCGCCTTCATGGACGCCTACGATCCCGGCGACGGTGTTCAGCTCGATCGACCAGCGCGGCCGCTACGCCTATGGCAACCAGCCGCGCATCGCGCAGTGGAACCTGGCGCGGCTCGCCGAGACGCTGCTGCCGCTGCTGCCGACGACGAGGACGCAGGCCGATCGCGCAGGCGGAGGAGGCGCTGGCCGGCTTTGCGGCGCGGTTCGAGGCGGCCTACTGCACGCCGGGCTGCGGCGCAAGCTCGGCCTGTTCACGCAGCGCGAGGGCGACGCGGCGCTGGCGCAGGACCTCCTGAGCGCGATGGCCGAAAACCAGGCCGACTTCACCCTGTCCTTCCGCCGCTTGAGCGAGGCGGCGGCCGATCCGGAGCGCGGACGACGCCGGTCCGGCGCTGTTCGCCGATCCGCCGGCCTAGATGCCTGGGCTGCCGCGCTGGCGCGCGCGGCTCGGCGAGGAGCCGCAGGGCGGCGCCGCACGCCGCGCGGCGATGCGCGCGGTCAACCCGGCTGTATATTCCGCGCAATCACCGTGTCGAGGCGGTCATCGACGCCGCCGACGCGAGCGCGAGGATTTCGCGCCGTTCGAGGAGCTGCTCGCGGTGCTGTCGCAGCCCGTACGAGGACCAGCCGGAATTCGCCCACTACGCCCAGCCGCCCGAGCTGAACGAGCGCGTGACCGAGACATTGTTCCTTTGGTCCTCAGCGCAAATCCTGCGGCAATCCGTGCGCGAAATTCGTACCGGCCATGTGTCGGATGCGCTGACAAGCCACGCGCACTAGAGCGTTTCATATTTTGACGGAAGCGTATCCGGCGTTGGCGAAGTAGTTGGTGCATTCGGTTGGCTCGATGGTTTCGACGAGGCTGCCGATGTGACGCCAGACGTCCTCGACGGTGCGCTTCTGGGCGGCGCGCATCCAATGCTTGATCTTGGCGAAGGCCTGCTCGATCGGATTGAGGTCGGGTGAGTAGGGCGGCAGGTACCAGAGCCTGGCGCCGGCGGCGCTGGATCATGCGGCGGAGCGCGGCCGACTTGTGGCTGCCGAGATTGTCCATGACGACGATGTCGCCGGGCTTGAGGACCGGCACGAGTTGCTGCTCGACATAGGCGCGGAAGCATTCGCCGTTGATCGGGCCGTCGAAGACGCAAGGGGCGGTGAGCTGGTCGCAGCGCAGCGCGCCGAGGAAGGTCAGCGTGCGCCAGTGGCCATGCGGCGCGAAGCCGCGCAGCCGAGCGCCCTTTGGCCCCCATCCGCGCAGCGGCGCCATGCTGGTCTTGATCCAGGTCTCGTCGATGAAGACCAGACGGCGGGGATCGAGGCCGTGCCTGCCATGATCGCCAGCGCTGTCGCCTGCGCGCGACGTCGGCGCGGGCCTGCTCAAGGGCGAACAGTGTTTTTTTTGAACCGCAGCCCCTCGCGCCGCAGGAACAGCCAGACCGCATTGTGCGAGACCTTCACGCCGCGCGCCGCAAGTTCGTCCTTCAGCCCATGCAGCGTCAGATGCGGCGTCTGGCCGATCCGCTCGATGATGAAGGCGCGATGCGGCTCCAGCACCCGCTTGCGGTGCCCGCCCATCTTGCCGGGCGCCACCGAGCCGGTCGCACGATGGCGCTGCGACCACTTCACCACCGAGGAAACCGCAACGCCAAACCGCGCCGCCACCGCCCGGCAGCTCTCGCCGCCAACAACCGCCGCAACGACACGCTCGCGCAGATCATTGGAAAGAGGTCGGGCCATCAGATGCTGGCCTCCAGCCCAGCCAGCATCTTGAATCACAAACCGTCGTCCGACGGAATCCCTCCAATTCAAATAAGCGGTGAACCGCTCTAGAGCCCGATACCCAATAGCCTCTTTTGCTCGCCGCCGGGTGCCATCCGGGAAGCGGCGCATAGCGCGTGGCGCGCTTATGGGCCTCGCTCATCATATCCGACGTGGTGGGGATTTCGCTCATCGCCTCAAGAGCCGGCCTTCGGCGGTTTCCGGCGCGTTGGTACAACTTGCCGGCCAGCCAGCCGAACGTCGCACCCATCATCGTTCCGCCTGCAATGATGAGCACCATAACCACGTTGTCACCGGGAGAGAGACGCGGTGGCGATGGGTCGAATACGCTGTAGCGCCAGCATAGGCGAGGGCGACGTTGACGGCCACGCCGAAGCCGACAACGGCGCCTTTGAAAATCGGCGACCGGTTTTCCCTCTCCAAACCTTCCGGATCTACCTTGCAGATGCCGACGTTCCGCACTCCGCGGTCGATCTCGTATTCCAGCCTCTTCTGTTCCCTGCGGTCCATGGCAAGCCCCCGTCTCAGCATACGTCCATGGCCGCGATGGGGAAACAGCGTCAGGCTTGCGGACGTTGCTGCGCGCTTATGAGGACGCACCCTAGCGCTGCAACCGCATGCCCAGCAGGAACACCGTGGCGGCATAGTCGACACCCGGCACGGTCGAGCGCATCCATTCCTGGCGCACCTCGCCCTTCACCGCCATCAGGCGGTTGAGCTTGTAGGTGATGGCGCCCGAAATCGCGTAGCGATCATCCTTACGCGCCGACCCGACATAGTCGTCGTAGCCGAAATTGAACTTCGCGCTGCCGATCAGCCAGCGGCGGAACGCGTGGCTGACTTCGATCCCGGCGTTGCGCGTCAGGATGCCGGCGGTCCCCGGCACCGTCGTCTCGCCCGCGACCGTCGCGGCGGTGAGCTTGACGTTGGTGAGCGCACTCATCGAATAGATCAGCGCGGCATCGAACAGCACGCCCTGCAATTTCTGCAGCGAGGGGTCCTTGTAGTCGCGCTCCAGGTAGCCGACCGCGACCTCGCCGGTCAGCTTGCGCGAGAACTCGAAGGTCGTGCCGCCCTTCACGCTCCACCCGGTCGAGTTGCGCTGCAGACCGAAACGGTCGAACTGGATGTCGTGCTCGCGCGTGTCGTAGGTGGCCTCGACGAACGGCTTGATGCCGGGCATCAGGTCGTAGCTGGTGCGCATCAGCACGGCGTAACGATTGAAGTCGCGATCGTGGTTGCTCGCCGTGGTGCCGTCGGTGAACGTCGAGTCCTGATATTCGGTGCGCTCCGCGGCCCCCTTCACGGTGACTTCGAAGCGGTTGAAGCGCTGCGAAACCCCGACCGCGGCGCCCAGCGTCGTGAAGATCGGAAAGCGGGAAAGCCCAGCCTGCACGTTCGGGCTGCCGGGATTGTCGGTGCCCACGACCAGAATTCCCTCGCCGATCAGCGCGGTGTCGCGCGTCACATCGAGCCGCCCCGTCACCTTGCCGTCGACAGTCGGCCGATCGAGTTCCGGTGTCTGCCCATAGGCCGTATAGCTGCCGCGCAGCGCCACCGTGACTTCGTGACGCTGCCAGTCGGAGCGCGCGAGCAGTTCGGGCGAAACCGTCACATAGGCTGAGCCGCGCGCTGCCGGTCCACGCCCTGGATTGCTGTCGTATCCGCCGATCACTTCGACCGCGGGCGAGACCAGAAACGCTCCGGCACGCAAACCGAGTTGCGCAAAAGCGTCCTCCTCGGCCGCGGTGCGCCGGCGCAACAGCGTTGCGGAAGACGACGTCATGCGGCTGGAGTTGACGGTTCCCACGATACTGCCGCTCGCCGTTGCGTCGGGAATGCGCACCAGCAGATTGCGCGGTGGCGGCAGAGCAGGCGTGGCGGATGCGGGCTTCGCCGTGGTTGCGGGGGCGCCTGTCGTTGTCGTTGCGCCGGCACCCGGCGGCGTGAGCGACAGCGGCGCGGGTTGCGCCGATGTCACGGCTGGCGGGCGCGCGCCCTTGCGCAACGCGGGCCGGCGTTTCGTGTTGGTGGACACGAACCCCGTTTTGCTCGCACCGAAACCCGGCAGATTGCCGAAGCTCGCCGGGCCGGTATCCGGATTGCCGGCGGCCGGCCGCGTATCGCGCTTGCGCACGGCGCGCGGCGCAGCGTCGCGGCGCGGAGACTCGGCCGTATCCTCGAAGGAGGGCCGCAGTACGCCCGTCTGTTTGGCGGCCGGCTGCGCGAACGCATGCGCCGCCGCGAGCACGGCTACGACCGCACCGACGCCTGCCGGAAGAACACCTGAAGCGACACGCCGCACGGAATACCCTCGCAGCCGCGCGAGGCGCGGCTTATGGTTAACGGATGTAAAACGAGGATGGTTAACGTCGCGTTGAGGTCGCCTTGCGGGCCGTTTCCGTGCTAACTGGTCGGGTCACGCGAGACGTTAACGAATGCTAAATCCAAAGCCGGAGCCGGGCGCGAGCGAACACGATCCGCTGATCGGGTCGGCGCTGCGCACGCTCGCGACCGAAGCCGACGGTATCGCGGCGCTGGTTGCGGCGATCCGCAGCGAGCTTGCGCAGCCGTTCGCCGCGGCGGTGGAGCTGGTCGCGAAATCCAAGGGCCGGCTGATCGTCACCGGCATGGGCAAGTCCGGCCACGTCGGGCGCAAGATCGCCGCGACCTTCGCCTCGACCGGCACGCCCGCCTATTTCGTGCATCCGGGCGAGGCGAGCCACGGCGACCTCGGCATGATCACCCGCGACGACGTGATCATGGCGCTGTCCTGGTCGGGCGAGACGGTCGAACTGAAAGACCTGATCGACTATTCACGCCGCTTCCGCGCGGGCCTTATCGCCGTGACGGCGGACGTCGAGAGCACGCTCGCCAAATCGGCCGACGTGGTGCTGCTGCTGCCGCAGGCGCGCGAGGCCTGCCCGCACAATCTCGCGCCGACCACCTCATCGCTGATGCAGCTCGCGCTCGGTGATGCGCTCGCGGTCGCGCTCTTGGAAAGCCGCGGCTTCACGGCGCTGGATTTCCGCGGGTTGCATCCGGGCGGCCGCCTCGGCGCAAAACTCAAATTCATCCGCGACGTGATGCATACGGGCGCAAGCGTGCCGCTGATCGCGCGCGGCGCCGCGATGTCGGACGCGCTCGTGGAAATGACCGCGAAGGGCTTCGGTTGCGTCGGCATCACGGATCGCGACGGGCGGCTTGCCGGCATCATCACGGACGGCGATCTGCGCCGCCACATGGGGCCCGATCTTCTGGCCGCGCGCGTCGACGACGTGATGACGCCGCAGCCCAAGACCGTCAGCGGCGATCAGCTCGTCAGCGAGGCGCTCGAGTTACTCAACTCATCGAAGATCACGGCCGTGTTCGTGGTCGGAAACGGCGCGCCGGTCGGGGATCGTGCATCTGCACGATCTGCTGCGGGCGGGCGTCGCTCGTGAGGATCACACCGCCTCGACCACCAAGGTCGCGGCATCCGCGCGCACGACCTTGACGCGGCTGCCGCCGGGGCAGTCAGGCCCGGATAGCCGCCAGATCGTGTCGTCGATCTTCACGGTGCCGCTTCCCGAAACGATCGGCTTGTCCAGCGTGAACTCGCGGCCGATGAAGGCATCCGCGCGGCGATTGAGGAACGGCTGATCGCCCACTTTCTCGACCCGCTGCGCGAAGCGCCGCCACAGCGGAATCGACGCGAGCGCAAAGATCGCGAAGGCGACGAACTGATATTGCCACGGCCAGTCGACCAGCAGCGAGACGAGGCCGACAAGAAGCGCCGAGAGGCCGAGCCACAGCATGAAGGAGCCGGGCGCCACCAGTTCGATAACGAAGAACACGGCCGCGAGAATCAGCCAGTTCCACTTTCCAAGCGTCGTCATATAATCGATCAACATGGGGCTGCTCGCTCAGGCCGGCGGCGTATAGCCGGGGGTGGTGAAGCCGCCCGGGCCGCTCGGCTTGCGCGGCGTTGCCGGAACGGTCTTAGCCCCGCCTCCTCCGCCCTCGCCTCCTCTGTCGCCGCCGCCGAACGTCGCCCTGGCGATCTCGCCGATGCCGGCGAGCGAACCGAGTACGGCCGTTGCCTCCATCGGAACGATGAGCACTTTTTGATTCGGCGAGGTCGCCAGCTTGCCGAATGCCTCGATGTATTTCTGCGCCACGAAATAATTCAGCGAGGCGACGTCGCCGCTCGCGACCGCGGCGCTCACCACCTCGGTGGCTTTCGCCTCCGCCTGCGCCGACCGCTCGCGCCCCTCGGCATCGCGGAACGCCGCTTCGCGCCGGCCCTCGGCTTCAAGGATCTGCGCCTGCTTGGCACCCTCCGCCTTGAGGATCGCGGACTGGCGCTGTCCTTCGGCTTCCAGCACCACAGCGCGTTTCTCGCGCTCGGCCTGCATCTGGCGGCCCATCGATTGCACAAGGTTCGCGGGCGGAACGATGTCCTTGATCTCGATGCGGTTGACCTTGACGCCCCACGGCGAAACCGCCGCATCGACCACGCGCAGAAGCTTCTCGTTGATGTCGTCGCGATGCGACAGCATCTGGTCGAGGTCCATGCCGCCCATCACCGAGCGGATGTTGGTCATCGTGAGCTTGATGATGGCCTGATCGAGATTGGCGATTTCGTATGAGGCCTTGGCGGCGTCGATCACCTGGTAGAACGCAAGCCCATCGACCGTGACCGTCGCGTTGTCCTTGGTGATGACATCCTGCTGCGGAATGTCGATCGCCTGCTCCATCATGTTCATCTTGTGGCCGATCCGGTCGAAGAACGGCACGATGATATTGAGGCCAGGCCGCAGCGTGACGGTGTATTTGCCGAAGCGCTCGACGGTCCAGTTATAGCCCTGCGACACCGTCTTGACGCCGGCGAACAGCGTGAGCACCGCCAGCACAACGATGACGAGAACGAAGATATCGAAGCCGAAAAACACGGCACCCTCCCTGCGCGGGCCCGATTCCCGCTTGAGATAAAATGTGGGAGACCGGCGAGCCTGCCACAAGCCCATCCCGGGACCGGGTCCGCGGAACGGCATAAGAGCTGATATTAGTCGAGCGGAAAGCCCTTTCGGTTCAGGGCTATACCCAGCCCTTCAGTTCGCGCAGAACGATGTGCGAAATCACCCTCATGCCCGCCTCGCCATCGTTCAGGCACGGAATGGCGGCGAAATTCTTTCCTCCGTGATGGTGAAAAATCTCCGCATTCTCGACCGCGATTTCTTCCAGCGTTTCGAGACAATCCGCCGTGAAGCCAGGCGTGACGATTGCGAGGTTTTTCACGCCGCGCTCGGCCAGCGCCTTCACGGTCATGTCGGTGTAGGGCTGGAGCCATTCGGCAAAACCGAAGCGCGACTGGAAGGTGAGCATGAAGCGGCTTTCGTCGAGCCCAAGCCGCGCGCCGAGCAGCCGCGCGGTCTTGTGACACTGGCAGTAGTAGGGATCGCCCTTGATGAGGTAGTCCTTCGGGATGCCGTGAAACGACGCGAGGATCATCTCGGGCTTGAACGGCAGCTTGCCCAATTCGGCTTCGAGCGAGGACGCCACCGCCTCGATATAGACCGGATCGTCATGCCACGGCGGCGCGATGCGCACCGCCGGCTGCCAGCGCATGGTCTTGAGCGCGTCGAACGCCTTGTCGGCGCCGGTCGCCGTCGTGGCGGCGCAATACTGCGGATAGAGCGGCACGATCAGGATACGCTCACAGCCCGCCTTCCGCAGCGCGTCGAGCCGCGAGGCAATCGACGGATTGCCGTAACGCATCGCCCAGTCGACGGTGATCCGCGCGTCGACGGCGCCGAGCATCCCGGCCAGCTTCTCGGCCTGCGCGCGCGTGATGGTCTTCAGCGGCAATTCGTCGCGCTCGCGGTTCCAGATCTTGTCGTAGTCGCGCCCCTTGCGCCCCGGACGGATCGTCAGGATGATCAGGTTGAGCACCAGCCACCATTTCAGCCGGTTCTCCTCGATCACGCGGGCGTCGGAGAGAAACTCCTTGAGATACCGGCGCATCGACCAATAGTCGGTCGCATCCGGCGTGCCGAGATTGACCAGCAGCACGCCGATGCGTCCCGCCGCAACCGGCGGATGGTCCGCGGGCCGCGTGGCGCTCGTGCTCGTCAGGCTCTCGTTCATCGCGGCGCAGTTCTCGTGAAATCGGCGTGGCGGTTCCTATTATACGCATGGTAATGGGCGGCAAGTGAGAACATCAAAAACCATGCTGACCCGCCGCTCCTTCCTCTCGTCATTGGCCTCCACGCTCGCGCTCGTCGGCTGGCGCCCCGCCTGGGCGCAGGCGACCCATACGGCGACGGTCACGTTCGTCCTGTTCAACGACTTCTACCTGATGGGCGAGCAGCCGTTTCCCGACGGCAAGAGCCGAGGCGGATTTGCCCGTCTGGCATCGATCGTCAAGGCCGAGCGTGCCAAGGCGGCTCGCGAAGGACGCCACGTCATCGTGGCGCACGGCGGCGACACGCTGTCGCCTTCGGTGATGTCCGGCCTCGACCGCGGCGCGCACATCGTGGCGCTGACCAACATGATCGCACCGGACATTTTCGCCCCCGGCAATCACGAGTTCGATTTCGGCAAGGCGGTTTTCCTGGAGCGCATGGCGGAGGCGAAATTCCCGCTCTATGGCGCGAACCTGCGCGATGCGACCGGCGCGATAATTCCGAACTTCAAGGATCACGCACTGCTCGACTTCAACGGCGTGCGGGTCGGTCTGACCGGGCTCGCCTATGAGCAGTCGCCGCGCATGTCCTCGCCCGAAGACCTGCGCTTTGGCTCGACGATCGACATCGCCAAGACCGAAGCCGCGGCGCTGCGCGCCGCCGGTGCGGACTTCGTCTGCGCGGTCATGCACTGCAATCGCGGCGATGCGATCAAGCTGCAATACGAGCGCGTCGCCGAGCTTCTGCTCACCGGTCATACGCACGACCTGCTGGTGAGCTACGACGACAAATGTGCGCTGGTCGAGTCCGGCTATGACGCCCACTATGTCACCTGCGTGGATGTGACGATTTCGGTGCGCGACGACGGCGGCAAACGCGCCGCCATCTGGCGGCCGAACTTCCGCGTGATCGATTCGGGCGACGTGACGCCCGACCCGGAAGTCGCGGCCGCGGTCGCGAAGTTCGAGGCCGCGCTGATCGACAAGATGAGCGATCCGCTCTGCGTCACGACGGTCGCGCTCAACTCCACGACCGCGACCGTGCGCACGCGCGAGGCCGCGATCGGCAACCTGTTCGCCGATGCGATGCGCGCCGGTACGCACGCCGACGCGGCTGTGCTCAACGGCGGCGGCATCCGCGCCGGCAAGACCTACGAACCGGGGACGCGCATCAGCCAGGGCGACGTGCTGGCCGAATTGCCGTTCAACAATCGCATCGTGGTGGTTGAGATTGCCGGCGCAGAATTGAGGCGCGCGATGGAGAACGGCTTGTCGCTGCTGCCGCGCGCGAGCGGACGCTTTCCGCACGTCTCCGGGATCGCGCTTGAGTTCGAGTTGGCGCGCACGCCCGGCAGCCGCATTACCGCCATGCGCGTCGGCGGCGCACCGCTCGACGAGGGCAAGATTTTATCGCGTTGCGGTCCTCGATTATCTCGCGCGCGGCGGCGACGACTACACGATGTTCGACAGCGCAAAGCGCGTCACGCCGGACAACGACGCGCCGCTGATGGTGAACGAGGTGGTGGAATATCTGCGCCGGATCGGAACGGCGAGCACGGGGGTCGAGGGGCGGGTGGTGGGGAGGTAGCTACACCAACGGCCGTTCGTCCGCGATCACCTTGCCGTCGTTCGGCAGCGAGCCGGGCGCGAACGAGCTTCACGGCGCCCTTCAGTTTCGTCACCGACTGCAGGGTTTCGGCAATCGCCTGCTCGAACCCGTCGCTCGGCGTGGCGCATTCGGCCAGCAACGTCATGGCGTCCTGCTCTCCCTCGCGCGTCACGCTGAGGCGCACGCGCAGCAATTCCGGGTGACGCTTGGCGACCTCGGCGATCTGCTCGGGCCGCACGAACATGCCCTTCACCTTGGTGGTCTGATCGGCGCGGCCCATCCAGCCCTTGATGCGCGTGTTGGTGCGCCCGCACGGGGAGGCGCCCGCGAGCACCGCCGAGAGATCGCCCGTCGCCAGCCGGATCATCGGATAGTCCGGATTGAACGTGGTGACGACAACCTCGCCAACTTCGCCTTCGGTGACCGGATCGCCGGTGCCGGGCCGCACGATTTCCAAAATCATGTCCTCGTTGAGGATCATGCCCTCCAATGCATCGGACTCATACGAAATGACGCCGGCCTCGGCCACCGCGTAGCACTGTTTCACGGCGACGCCGCCGTCGCCCAACTCCTTGCGCAGCGAGGGCGGCAGTGCGGCGCCGGATACGAGCCCGCGCTTGATCGATGACGCGTCCTTGCCGGCTTTCTGCGCCGCATCGAGCAGCACTTTGAGAAAATCCGGCGTGCCCACATAAGCGGAAGGCTTGAGCTGCGCGATCGCCTCAAGCTGCGCCTCGGTGTTGCCGACGCCGCCCGGAATGGTCGCGCAGCCGAGCGCATGCGCGCCGGCTTCGAGGATGAACGCGCCGGGCGTGAGATGATACGAAAAGCAGTTGATCGCCACGTCGCCCGCGCGGACGCCAGCCGCGAACAGCGCACGCGCGCCGTTGTCATCGCCCGTGTGTCCCTCCGGCTCGAAGATCGGCCCGGGCGACATGAACAGCCGCTTCGCCTTGCCGGGCGCGATCGTGTTGAAGCCGCCGAACGGCGGCGTCTCCTTCTGCAAGCCGAGCAGCGCCGACTTGCGCAACAGCGGGAGCTTGCCGAGCGCGGCGCGGCTGGTGACCGATTTCGCATCGATGCCGGCGAGATGCTTCGCCCAGCCGGGCGCGCTCATCGCATGCGCGATTTGCGCGGGCAGCCGCGCGAACAGATCTTTTTCGCGGGAGGCGGGATCGCGGGTTTCGAGGGAGTCGAAATGGTTGGGCATCTAGGCCAGCCACCGCTTCCTGCGCTTGTAGTGCTTGCCGTCGCGGAACGACTTGCGCTTGCCCTCGGCGATGCCGAGGTAGAATTCCTTCACGTCCTCGTTCTCGCGCAGCGACTTGGCCTCGCCGTCCATCACGACGCGGCCATTCTCCAGGATGTAGCCGTATTTGGCATATTTCAGCGCCTGGAAGGTATTCTGCTCGGCGAGCAGGAACGACACGTTTTCCTTGACGTTGAGGTCGCGCACGATCTCGAAAATCTCCTCCACGATCTGCGGCGCGAGCCCCATCGAGGGCTCGTCGAGCAGGATCATCTTCGGACGCGCCATCAGCGCGCGGCCGATCGCGCACATCTGCTGCTCGCCGCCGGAGGTGTAGCCCGCCATCGACTCGCGGCGGTCCTTCAGGCGCGGGAAATAGGCGTAGACGCGCTCCATGTCGGCCTTGATCGCCGCGCGGCCGTCGCGCCGCGTGAACGCGCCGGTGAGCAGGTTCTCCTCGATGGTGAGATGGCCGAAGCAGTGGCGGCCTTCCATCACCTGCACGCAGCCGCGCCGCACCAGCTCGTTGGGCGAGCGCGCCTGCACTTCCTCGCCGTCGAACACGATCGAGCCCTTGGTGACCTCGCCGCGCTCGGAGTGCAGCAGGTTGGAGATCGCTTTCAGCGTGGTGGTCTTGCCCGCGCCGTTGGCGCCGAGCAGCGCGACGATTCCCCCTTCGGGCACGCCGAGCGAGACGCCCTTCAGCACCAGGATCACGTGGTCGTAGATGACCTCGATGTTGTTGACGACGAGGATGGCGTCCGCGGGGGCGGGAGGATAACGGAAGCCGCTGTTTGCTACCGTGGCGGTCATCATAGGCTCCGTTATCACCTCCCCCACTTGGGGGAGAGGTCGCGAGCGCAGCGGTGGGGTGCGCTGCCTTGCACGGCGTAGACCCCACCCGGCTCGCCTTCGCTCGCCACCCCTCCCCGCAAGCGGGGAGAGGGAGAAGGGAGGCGTATCAGCTCGACTTGTCACACGGCTCGCTGCGCTTCGGCCAAGCCGGGTCCTTGGAGACGTATTCCTTGGACGCCGCTTCCAGCAGCGGACGCACCTTGTCCTTCATGGGCGCGATCCAGTCGGAAGACTTGACCCACTTGGTGCCGTCCCATGTCTGCATGTAGGCCGAGTGGTGGCCGTTATGATCCTCACACGTCACCTTGACGGGTGCCGCGAAGCCCTCGAAGCCCATCTCCTTCCAGCGCGCGTCGCTGATGGTCAAAGTCTCGAAGCCGCGCCGCACGTCCTCGCCGGTCACCTGCTTCTTGCCGGTGATGCGCTGGGCGTTGCGGATCGCCTCGGCGACGAGCACCGAGTTGAGGACGCCGCGATTGTAAAAGTTCTCGCCGACCTTGTCCTTCGGCGTCTGGCCTTTGCCCTTGTCGACGACATGCTTGACGATGTCCTGGATCGCCGGGAAGGTCGCGCCCACCGCGTGGAGGTTCAGGCTGGAATAGCCCTTCGCCTCGGCGCCGGTCGGCCGCGCGTCATCCTCTGAGCCGGACCACCAGATGCCGACGAACTTGTTCATCGGATAGTTGATCTTGGCGGCTTCCTTGACGGCGGTCGGGTTCATGGCACCCCAGCCCCACATCACCATCCAGTCGGGACGGTCGCGGCGCACGTTGAGCCACAGGCCGGACTGGTTCTGCATTTCGGCGGCCGGCACCGGATACTGCTTCACGGTGAAGCCGTAATCCTTGGCGAACTGCTCGAGCAGCGGGATCGGCTCGCGGCCATAGCCGCCGTCGAAGAAGATGTAGCCGATGGTCTTGCCCTTGAGCTTGTCGAGGCCGCCTTCCTTCTCGCCAATGTACTTGATGATCATCGACAAGCCGTCCCAGTAGGTCGCGGGCGGATTGAAGATCCAGGGGAAGTTGTTGCCGTCGGCCGAGGCCGAGAGGCCGTAGGCCATTGCCAGTACGGGGATTTTCTCCGGCGCCGCCTTCGGGATGATGGCGAGCGTGATGCCGGTGGAATACGGGTTCACCACCACGGGCTTCTTCGCCTTGACGGTGTCCCAGCATTCGAGACCCTTTTTGGTGTCGTAGCCGGTTTCGCATTCCTCGATGACGATCTTCACGCCGCCGATGCCGCCGTCGCGTTCATTGAGCATCGCGAGGTAGTCGTTCATGCCGTTGGCGATCGGAATGCCCGAATTGGCGAATGCGCCAGTCCGGTAAGTGAGGAGCGGCACATAGATGCCTTCCTGTGCCTGCGCGGAGGTGGCGAGCGCGGAAGCGCCAACCAGTGCCGCACAGGATGCGCCGAGAACGAGGTGCTTGAACTGCATCGCGTTCCTCCCTTCGTTTGTGCCGGTTACGGGGGCGAGCCGCGCCGGCTGCTAGGTTCCCCGGAGGCTCATGCCGCCCGGGATTTATCCGCCCCGCCGAGCCATTTGGCCGGCGGCGGGAGCTTAAGCTCAGTGTGCACCATCAGTAGGGAAACGGCCACACCCTGAGTTTCTGCTTCGCGATCTGCCAGAGCCGCGCAAGACCGTGCGGCTCGACGATCAGGAAGAAGATGATGAGCGCGCCGACGAACATGAACTGGAGATGCTCGACGGTCGCGGAATTGATGACCCAGACGATTGGCCGGCCCGGCAAGTAGAGCAGACCATGAATGTTGGCGATCAGCGCATTGACGTAATCCGGCAGGACCCGCAGCAGGATCGGGAAACCCCAGATAAAGGTGGCGCCGAAGAACGACCCGACCAGGCTCCCCAGCCCGCCGATGATCACCATGAACAGGATCAGGAACGACTGGTTGATGTTGAAGCTGTCGGCTTCCGAGGCGCCGAGCCAGAGGAACACCATCAGGGCGCCCGCGACGCCGCAGTAGAACGACGACACCGCGAACGCGAGCAGCTTGGTCTGGTACAGCTTGATGCCGATCAGCTCGGCCGCGATGTCCATGTCGCGCACTGCCATCCACATGCGGCCGATGCGGCCGTGTACCAGGTTGGAGGCGAGCCACGTCATCACGACGACGAAGCACAGCACCACGAGATAGCGCGCCTGCGGACTTGCGGTCGGGCCGGTGATCGTCACGCCGAACAGCGTGCGGGTCGGCACCTCGATCGCGCCGGAGACGTTGTAATTGTACAGCCACGCGACGCGGATGAAGCACCACGACAGGAAGAACTGCGCGGCGAGCGTGGCGACCGCGAGATAGAAGCCCTTGATGCGCAGCGACGGCAAGCCGAACAGCACGCCGATCCCGGCCGCGAAGAAGCCCGACAGCGCGATATGGACGACGATGTTGATGCCGGGAAAAGCGCTGGTGAGCTTGTAGCAGGCGTAGCCGCCGACCCCCATGAAGCCGGCCGTGCCGAGCGAGATCAGGCCGGTGTAGCCGGTGAGGATGTTGAGTGCGATCGCCGCGAGCGAGAAGACCAGGATCGGGATCATCACCGACGAGAGCACGAAGTCGGAAGCCGTGAGCGGCAGCAGCACGAACGCCGCCAGCAGGATCGCCGCGATCGCGATGCGGTCCTGGCGCAGCGGGAACACCGCGGCGTCCGCCTCGTAGCTCGATTTGTACTGCCCGGCCTCGCGGTAGAACACTAAACGCTCCTCATATCCGCTCGATGATCCGCTCGCCGAACAGGCCTTGCGGCCGGAACAGCAGGAAGACCAGCGCGATGACGTAGGCGAGCCAGCTTTCGATGCCGGAGCCGAGCAGCGGGCCCCAGTAGAACTCGCCGATCTTCTCGCCGACGCCGATGATGACCCCGCCGACGATCGCGCCGGGGATCGACGTGAAGCCGCCGAGGATCAGCACCGGCAGGGCTTTAAGCGCGATGATCTGCAGCGCGAACGAGACATTCGAGCGCGCGCCCCACATGATCCCCGTCGCGAGCGCCACGATGCCGGCCGCGAACCACACGATCACCCAGATCTGCTCGAGCGAAATGCCGACCGAGAGCGCCGCCTTGTGGCTGTCGGCGACTGCGCGCAGCGCGCGCCCGATGCGGGTCTTCTGGAAGAACACCGCGAGCGTCGCCACCATCACGGAGGCGATCACCGCCGCCGCGATATCGATCTTCTGCAGCGAGACGAGCCCGCCGAGGATTTTGAAATCGATCGATCCCTTCGGCAGGTACAGTTGCTCGGCGATCATGATCTTGGGTTCGCCGCCGAACACGATTTCGCCGAGGCCGATCAGGAAGTAGGTGAGCCCGAACGTCGCCATGAACAGGATGATGTCGGGCTGGTTGACCAGCGGGCGCAGCATCAGCCGTTCGACGCCGAACGCGACGGCGTACATCACCGCGATGGTGAGCGCGAGCGCGACGAACGCCGCGAAGTGGCCGGAACCGAGGCCCCAGCGCCCCAGCAGGGTGTAGAGGCCGATCAGGGTGAGCGCGGCGAACACCACCATGATGCCCTGGGCGAAATTGAACACGCCCGAGGCCTTGAAGATCAGCACGAAGCCGAGCGCGATCAGCGCATAGAGCACGCCCGAGACGAGCCCTTCCCACAGCGTCTGCACGAACAGGTCGGGCACCTGCACCATCTGCACGAACGGATCGATGAAGATGTTGTAGAGGAGGTCCATCACGTTGCCCCAAACTCGATGGGCTCCCCTCCCCCTTGCGGGGAGGGGTTGGGGGTGGGGGTCCATAAGGCGCGCACAACTGCACGACCCCCCTCCCTAACCCTCCCCCGCAGGGGGGAGGGAACACACCTGCGCACGCGGCACGGCCCTGCATCACATCACATCTCAATGCGCCACGCCGAGATACGCATCGATCACCGCCTTGTTGCTTTTCACCTCGTCGGGCGTGCCGTCGGCGATCTTGCGGCCGTAGTCGAGCACGACCACGCGGTCGGACAGGTCCATCACCACGCCCATGTCGTGCTCGATCAGCGCGATCGTGGTGCCGTAGTGATTGTTTACGTCGATCACGTAGCGCGACATGTCCTCTTTCTCTTCCAGGTTCATGCCGGCCATCGGCTCGTCGAGCAGCAAGAGGTCCGGCTCCATGGCGAGCGCGCGGCCAAGCTCGACCCGCTTCTGCAAGCCGTAGGGCAGCACGCCGACCGGCGTTCTGCGGATATGCGCGATCTCGAGGAACTCGATGATGTCTTCGACGCGCTTCCTGTGCTCCACTTCCTCCCGCATCGCCGGACCGTGGCGCAGCAATTGCCAGAAGAAGTTGCTGTGCATGCGCAGCGAACGTCCCGCCATGATGTTGTCGAGCGCGGTCATGCCCTTGAACAGCGCGACGTTCTGGAAGGTGCGCGCGATGCCGCCGATCGCCGCCTCGTGCGGCCGCATCTTGGCGCGCGTCTCGCCCTTGAAGGTGATGCGGCCGTGCTGTGGCGTAGTAGAAGCCGTTGATCACGTTGAGCATCGAGGTCTTGCCGGCGCCGTTCGGCCCGATGATCGCGCGGATTTCGCCCTTGCGGATGTCGAACGACACCTCGGTGATCGCCTTCACGCCGCCGAACGCGAGCGACACGTCCTCGACCGCGAGGATCGCTTCGCCGGCCGCGATGTCGGCGCCGGTGGGGGATCTCACGCCGCCTGCTCCAGCGGCTTGGCGGGCACCGGATAGATTTTCATGTCGCGGATCGCGACGCGCGCGGAAAGCATCCCCTTGCGCCCGTCCTCGAACGTCATTTCCGTCGAGACATCGGCCACCTTCGCTCCGTCATAAAGCGCCGTGACCAGAGCGCCGTAGCGCTCCGCGATCAGGCCGCGGCGGATCTTCATGGTGCGCGTCAGCTCGCCGTCGTCGGCGTCGAGCTCCTTGTGCAGCACCAGGAAGCGCTTGATCTGCGCGCCGGCCATCACCTGCTCGTCGACCAGCGACTTGTTCACCTCGTCGACATGCTTCTCCAGCATCTCGTAGACCTTGGGATGCCCGGCGAGCTCCTGATAGGAGCCGTACACCACGCCGTTGCGCTCGGCCCAGGAGCCGACCGCCACCAGATCGATGTTCAGCATCACGGTGACGTCGTCGCGGCCGTCGCCGATCGCGACCGCTTCCTTGATGTTCGGATAGAACTTGAGCTTGTTCTCGATGTATTTCGGCGCGAACAGCGTGCCGTCCTTCAGCCGCCCGACATCCTTGGCGCGGTCGATGATCTTGAGGTGGCCGGTCTTCGGATCGAGGAAGCCGGCATCGCCGGTGCGCACCCAGCCGTCCGCCGTCTTGGTCTCGGCGGTCTTCTCCGGGTCCTTGTAGTAGCCCTGGAACACGCCGGGCGACTTGAACAGCACCTCGCCGTTGTCGGCGATCTTCACGTCGACATCGATGTTCGGCTTGCCCACGGTGTCGGCATAGATCTCGCCGTCCGGCTGCGCCGTGATGTACACCGACGCTTCGGTCTGCCCGTAGAGCTGCTTCAGGTTGATCCCGAGCGCACGGAAGAAGCGGAAGATCTCCGGGCCGATCGCCTCGCCCGCCGTATAGCCGACGCGGATGTTCGTGAGGCCGAAGCGGTTCTTGAGCGGCGCATAAACCAGGAAATCGCCGAGCCGGTAGATCAGCCGCGCCGTGAGCGGCACCGGCTCCTTGTTGTTCAGGATCTTCTCGCCCCACTTGCGCGCGTGATCGATGAAGTAGTTGAACATCGCGCGCTTGAGGCGGCTTGCGTCCTCCATGCGCACCATCGTCAAGGTCAGCAGGTTCTCGTAGACGCGCGGCGGCGCGAACGCATAGGTGGTGCCGATCTCGCGCCGGTCCTCCACCACGGTTTCGCCCGCCTCCGGGCAATTGACGCAGTAGCCCGCGACGTAATGCTGCGCGTAGGAGAACAGGTGATCGCCGACCCACGCGAGCGGCAGATACGCGATGGTCTCCTCGTTCTCGTCGAGGCCGTCGAACACGTTGCCGTTGCGCGCCGAGATGATGGCGTTGTCGTAGGTGAGCATCACGCCCTTCGGCCGCCCGGTCGTGCCCGACGTGTAGAGGATCACGGCGAGGTCGGCGCCCTTGTCCTTCGGCAACCGAAGCCTCCCAGCTGCGCCAGCCGCGACGGATCGGCGGCCAGCTTCTCGCGCCCGAGCTTCTGCACGTCGTCGATCCACGAGAGCTTGCCGCGCTCGTAGTCGCGCAATCCCCGCGGCTCGTCGTAGACCATATGGCGCAGCGTGGTGAGGCGCTCGACGATCGACATCAGCTTGTCGACCTGCTCCTGATTCTCCACGACCGCGAAGGTGGAGCCCGCGTGCTCCAGCACATAGGCCATCTCGTCGGCGACCGAGTCCGCGTAGATCGGCACCGGCACGGCGCCGAGCGCCTGGCCGGCGCACATCGCCCAGTAGAGCCGCGGGCGGTTCGAGCCGATGACGGCGAACTTGTCGCCGCGCTTGAGCCCAAGCTCCTGCAAGCCCGACCGAGAACGCCCGCACCTCCTCGAGCACCTGCGCCCAGGTCCACGCCTGCCAGATGCCCAAGTCCTTGTGGCGCATGGAGACGCGGGCGCCGCGCGTTGCCGCGTTATGGATCAGGAGCTTCGGAAACGTGTCCGCCTCGCCGGCGCGATCGTTGCCCACGAGTCTCCCTCCTTCGACGCCGCGCGGCGGGCCGACTTAAGCCAAAACCGTGCTGCTGTTCACCCTCGCCGCCGTTGTCCGGCGGTCATTTGTGTCGTTGCGGCATATGAAATGACCGGCCCATGGGGGTCAAGTCGCCGGGCTTTGCGGCATCTTGGCCTTTCGTCACATTCCGGCATGGCGCAGGGCGGAATTGCCTTCGGATGCGGCGGACTCGCTTCGTCACTGATGGTTGTGGCGCCGAGTATCGCGGCAAGCGCCCCGCGCAGGCTGGCGTGACGGAACACGAAGCCGCTGTTGAGCGCTTTTTCGGGGAGGACGCGCTTGCTGCCCAACAGCAGCTCCTCGGCGAAATCCCGGTCGACAAGACGCAAGGGTGCTGCGGGAATCCGGAAGAAGGCCGGGCGATGCAGCGCGCGCCCCAGTTCCTGCGTGAAGGTGGCGTTGCGCACCGGCTCGGGCGCGGTGGCGTTGACGGCGCCCGACAGCGCCGGCGTCGCAATGGCATGGGCGATCAGCCGCACCATATCGTCGCGCTCGATCCAGGACATCCATTGCTGGCCCGAACCGATCGGCCCGCCGAGGCCGTATTCGAACGGCGTCAGCAACTGCGCGAGCAGCCCGTCTTCGGTCCCGAGCACGAGCCCGATGCGCAGACGCACGACCCGCACGCCGAAGCGCTCCGCCTGCACGGCGGCGCGTTCCCAGTCGGCACACACGGCGTGACCGAACGACGGCCCGCCGTCGGCTGTCTCGGTGAGCCGCTCGTCGCCGCGCTCGCCGTACCAGCCGATCGCCGACGCATTGACGAGAACCGCGGGCTTGTGCGCGAGCCGCCTGATCAGGCGCACGACATTGCCGGTGATGCGCAGGCGCGAGGCAAGGATGCGGTGGCGCTTGCCCGCCGTCCAAAGCCCGTTCGCGATCGGCTCGCCCGCCAGATTGACGATCGCATCGATGTGCGTGTCGTCGGGAAGCTGCGACAGGCCGGTGATCAGCCGGAACGGCGGCATCAAGGTCGCGGCCTTGGCGGGATCGCGCGTCAGCACGATCACCTGATGTCCGGCGGTCACCAGCGCCTGCGTGAGCCGCCGGCCGATGAATCCGGTGGCGCCGGTGACCAGCACGGTCTGCCGGGCGGGCAGCGCGGCCACCAGACCGTCGGGCGGCGCGAGCGTGGTGCGGCGCCGCGCAGCCGCTAAGATCGCGCAGCCCGAAGACGACCGCGCCGAACGCCGCGAATACCATCAAGGCGCTCCACGGCCCATGCGTCGCAACCCGGAGCGCGGTTGGCTCGCCGGCCCAGCCGATCAGCACCGGCACGGCCAGCACCAGAATGGCGCCGTAGTTGATGGCAAGCAGCGTGTGGTTCACCCGTTCGCTCGCCGGCAGTTTCCGGCTCATGTCCTCCTCGATGAAGTCCGCGAGCGTGATGAAAACCTCGACGACCAGCACCGCCATGATCACAAAAGCGAACAGGCCGTGCGCTTCGAGAAAGCCGAGCACGAGAAACAGCACCACGTAGAGCAGACTACGCGCCGCATGCAGCATCAGTTCGTGCCGCTGCGAGGGGCGCCAGGCGAGCCGCTCGGTCAGTTCGTGGTGATAGATCGTGTCGAAGGCCGCCATCGCGATCTGGATCGCGATCAGGGTCCAGAGCAAAGTGGATGTCATGGTTGCGCCTCCTGAAAGGCGGCGGTCTGGCAAATCAGCCGGCCGAGCCGCGGGTGGGTGACTTCAAGCTTGAACAGGAACCGGCCGTCGCCGAGTTCGGCATGCGTGACGGCGAGCGCGCCGGGCGTCGCCCAGGCGGGCAGCCGCACGCGCCAACGGGCGATTTGCAGGAAATAATTCGCGGCACGGAAGATGAGCGCGGCGTCTTCGACGTGGATGGTGAGCGCCATGCCGACACCGTAGCCGACATATTCCTCAAGCCCGGTCGGGCCGGCGAAGCGTTTCGACGAATGCACGACTTGCGGGAAGCCGCTCCGTCGCGCGTAAAGCCGCGTCCAATGCTGACCCGCACACGCGATGTCCTCCGTCACCGTGACGACGCTCGGCGCATGCGCTTCGCGCGAGAGCGGCAGCGGGCCGCCGATCAGCCGCGCTGCCTGCGCCAGCCACCAGCCGGCGCGGCTCATCTGCGTTTCGATCACCTCGCCGACGAACACCACGGTCTTTCCCCCCGCGAGGCGCTTTCTGAAGCGGCGGCGAATCGGGAGCGGCAGGCTCGCCCAGTCGGCGTCGGAGATGAGAGCGCGGAAGCGGAGGTCGCCGAGTTCGTCGCTGCCGGTGTTCGGCGCCGGGCGGTTGGCCTTCAAGCGAGCGAGCGGTCTCATGTGCCAAGGCGTCCTTACGCCTGTTTCTTTCTCCCGCCGGGAAGGAAGTTGAGGATCTTCGAGCCGAGCCGGATCGCGGTCGCAATCTGCGGCTTCGGCACGGACAGCATCTGGGCGTACCAGCGCTCCATCATTTCCAGAAACGCGAGCATCGATTTGAGCCGCTCGCGCGCGACGACCGACACACCCGCATCGCGATCGGCATCCGCCGCGCAGGTTTTCAGCACCGCCACCGCCGGATCGATCTCGCGTTCCTTGCGGCCCGCAGCGATCCGCAGAAACATTTCCCAGATATCGGTCTCGGCCTCGAGGTGATCGCGCCGGTCGCCGCGGATCGGCACGCGCCGGATCAGGTTCCAGCCGAGCAGTTCCTTGATCGAGTTCGAGACGTTGGAGCGCGCGAGGCCGAGCGTGTCGGCGATGTCGTCTGCGGTCAGCGGCCGCTCGGAGAGATAGAGCAGCGCATGGATCTGGCTGACCGAGCGGTTGACGCCCCACTGCCCGCCCATCTCGCCCCAGTGCAGCACAAAGCGCTCGATGGCGAGCGGGAGCTGTTTCCTGTTGTCTGTTATTTCTGTCATAACAGAAATATCAGACTGAACGGATGAAATGTCAAGGCCGGGTTGGGCCGGTTGGTGAACGATCCCGTTGTGCCGCTATAGTCCCCTCCCCGCCGCTGCCCGAAACAACGGAAACGCCCGATGACCGACATGACCATCCGCGATGTGCGCGTGACGATCCTGCGCATGCCTTGGGCGAACCCCGAGTGGATCAAGGGGCACGCGCTCGGGCCGGATCGCGGCATTCTCATCGTCGATATCGAGACCGCCGGCGGCATCACCGGCATGGGCTACCTGTTCCACTTCCGCCCCGGACTGAAGACCATCGCGACATTCATCGAGGAGGTGCATCGTCCCGCGCGTGAAGGGCAAGGACGCGACCGCCGTCGAGGCGATCTGGAAGGACCTGTGGGATTTCACAATGACCTATGGCCGCGGCGGCATTGCCTGCATGGCGATGTCGGCGCTCGACATCGCGCTATGGGACGCGGTCGGCAAGCGCGCGAACCTGCCGCTGCACCGGCTGTGGGGCCACTACCGCTCGAAGATTCCGATCTACGGCTCGGGCTGCTTCCGCGGCGCGGGCGGCGACGGCATGATCGAGAAGGCGCTCATTTACGTGAAGCAGGGCTACAAGGCGATCAAGATGCAGGTCGCGCACGTCCACACGCTGGCGCAGGATCTGGAGAATGTGCGGCGCATGCGCGAGGCGGTCGGCCCGGACATCGACATCATGATCGACGTCAACATGGGTTGGGACGCGGCGACCTCAATCGAGATGGGGCGCAAGTTCGAGCAGTACGACATCTACTGGCTCGAAGAGCCGGTGCCGGCCGACGACTTCGCGGGCTACCAGCGGATCGCCGCCGCGCTCGACATGCGCGTGGTCGGCGGCGAGACGCATTTCACGCGCTACGACCTGCGGCCGTTCTTCATCAATCCGTGCCTGCCGATCCTGCAGCCCGACCCGATGCGCGGCGGCATGACGGATTTGCGCAAGATCGCGACGCTCGCCGACACCTGGGGCATCACCATCGCGCCGCATCTGTTCCCCGAGCTCAACGTGCATTTGCTGGCGTCGATCCCGAACGGGATCTGGGCCGAGAACATGGGGCTGCTGGATGATCTGTGGGTGGAGATGCAGATCGCGGATGGGTTCATCACCGCGCCGGAACGCCCGGGGCATGGGCTGCGGTTCAAGGAGGAGGTGAGGAAGGAGTTTGTGGTGAAGTAAATTTGCGCCCTGTGAGACGTAAACCTCCGTCATGGCCGGGCTTGTCCCGGCCATCCACGTCTTGCTTGCGGTAGTTCAGCAAAGAAAGACGTGGATGCCAGGCACAAGAGCCTGCCCCCGCGAAGGCGGGGGCCGGGCATGACGAATGGATGGAGTGACGCGTAAGAATGCCCAGCGGCGGCAATGCTCAGATCAGCGTATCGTACAAATCGTCCCAGTCCGGATTCATTGCGTGGATCAACCGCACTTTCCACGCGCGCGGCCAGTGCTTGATGTTCTTCTCGCGCTGGATCGCGGACTGAATCCGTGTCGTGCCATTCGTAATAGACGAGCCGCTTCAATCCGTGGTCCTTGGTATGCCCTTCGATCAAGCCTTCGCGATGCTCATAGGCACGCTTTGGCAACGTGGCCGTTACGCCCACATAGAGTGAGCCGTCGCGCCGGTTCGTCGAAGTAAACCCAGCCGCCTGCCATGTTCCCGAGTGAAGCAAGAGGTGGATGGCCGGGACAAGCCCGGCCATGATGAAGGGGTATTGCGGCCGCGGGGATAACTTCCCCGAAAAAAAGTTATCCCCGCCTCTGAAATCCGCACTTATCTTGTTTGCACCCTGCTCGCTGAGGGGCGCCATCTAGAGGCGTCTTGATGGCGGAGCAGGCCGGAGGCGGGCGTGGAGATGCGCGCCCAACTCCGGCGGCCAAAGCGCGGGAAACCGCGGCGCGCTGGCGCGGCGCCCGCGCGCGTGGTTCGCAGCCACGCACCCGGGCGGCTTCGGGACCCGCCCTGGGGGTACTACGGCCCCTGTGCGAGGAGCTCGCTGACGGCCCCGGTTCATCGCGGGGACACGCAAGCGCGGACCGGAGCTGGGCAAATGCCGAAAGGCATTCGCCAGAGCCGCAGCAGGGCGCCGAGAGGCGCGCCGGCCCGCGTCATGAGCCGGTCATCTCGAGCGTCCGGAGATGGGTTCGCTCGCGAGACGGACCATCGGGTGCGGCGCTTCCGCACCAGCGCCTTGTCGGCGCTCTGCTCCCCTCATTTTTTGTGAGGGCGCGGAAAATGAACAAGGGGCAGCCGGCGCCCACGTCAAACCGGGCGGCGGAGCGTTGGCTGTTTGACAATTGAATAGGAAAAACGTGCGCGACGGTGAATTGCCGCTCAGTTCGTCAGCTCCGCTCCGCCACCTGTTCGAGCTTCTTGCTCAAAATCCACGACAGCCCGAGGAACGCGATCAGCATCACCACGCCGATACCCGAGGACGCGTCGTTCATCATTTTTTCCGAAAGCTGGCCGAACGCATATCCGGCCGAGACGACCAGACAGGCCCACAGGCCGGCCGCGACGAAGTTGAGCGCGAGAAACGTCGACCACGGCAGCCGCGACAGGCCGTAGGCAAAGCCCGCGACGCCGCGCAGGCCGTGCGGATAGCGATGGAACAGGATCATCCAGAGATAATGGCGATCCGCCAGCCGGGCCGCGATATTGATCATGCGCTCCAGCCGCGGGGCGCGGCTGAGCCAGCCCGCGCCATAGCGCCGCGCGATCCAGAAGCGGACCACGTCGCCTGTAAAACTGCCGATCCAGCAAACCACGATCAGCGTGCCCAGTCCGAACACGCCGGAGGATGCCGCATATCCGGCGAACAATGTCAGTAACAGGCTATGCGACGTCGCAAAGGCGAACATGAAGCTATAGGCCGCATCGCCGTGCTGGCGGATGAGCTCAAGAAACGAGGCGAGGTCGGTCGGATACAGGATCATGCCATCCGATAGCATCATCCGGCCGCTTCCCAAAGCGGCGCCGTGTCCGCGTGCATCGATAACGCAGAGGCGCATCAGCCGGGCTTGGCGCCCGAGGACTTGACGACCTTCGCCCACTTCTCGGTTTCTCCCGAGAGGAACGATCCGAACTCGCTGGCCGACAGCGGCATCGGCGTGCCGCCGAGTTCGACGATGCGCGTCGCGACCTTCGGATCGGCGAGACCCGCGTTCACGCCCTTGTTGACGGTCTCGATGATATCGGCGGGCGTCCCCTGCGGGGCGCCAAGGCCGGCGAACGCCGAGGTCTCGAATCCCGGCACGAACTCGGCGACCGTTGGAACGTCGGGCAAGGCCGGCAGCCGCGCCGGAGAGCAGACGGCAAGCGCGCGCAACCGGCCAGCCTTGATGTGCTCGATCGACGAAGGCAGGTTGTCGAACATGACGTGCACCTGTCCGGCGATCAAATCGGTCAGCGCCGGCGGCGCCCCGCGATAGGGGATGTGCTGCATGTCGATGCCGGCCATCATCTTGAAATATTCGCCGGTCACGTGCGCAACCGACCCGCTCCCCGCGGAGGCGAAGTTGGTCTTGCCTGGATTCGCCTTCGCGTAGGCAATGAACTCCGGAAGGGTGCGGGCCGGGAATGCGGGATTGACCACCACGACCTGCGGCACGCGATAGATGCCGGCGACCGGTACGATGTCGCGGAGCACATTAAAGTTGAGGTTGTCGTAGAGCGTTGCGTTGATCGCGTTATTGGCTCCCACGACCATGAACGTATATCCGTCCGGAGCCGCGCGCACGACCGCCTCGGTCGCGATGTTGCCGCCGGCTCCCGGCCGGTTCTCGACGATAAACTGCTGCCCAAGGCGGTCCGACAGCGACTGGCCGACAAGGCGCGCGAGAATGTCGATGGCCTGGCCTGCGGCAAATCCCACCATGAGCCGCACTGGCCGCGACGGGTAGGATTGCGCCCGCGCGATGCGCGGCATGCCCGGAAGTGCCGTCAAGCCAGCACCGATATGGAGAAAATTGCGGCGGGAAAGTTTCATGGCGCGCCCCTCGCTTGAAAACTGGCGTAAGCAGAGGAAAGGCTTCTCCTCATCGTCACGGTTGTCAACCGGAAATCAGTCGCCCTTCAGTCCGAGCAATTTGGCGGCGTTCTCGCCGAGGATCGCGATTTTCTCATCGTCGGAAAGCGGCGCGCCCATCACGTGATCGACCGGATGCAACTCCCAGGGAATCGGATGGTCGGTCCCGAGCATCAGCTGGCTCGCGCCAACCTGCGCTACGAGATGGCGCAACCCCTCGCCGGAAAACACCATCGCGTCGTAGTACATCTGGTTGAGGTATTCCGACGGCTTCTTCTTGAGCTGGATGCCGGGATCGCAGCCGGCCGGCGAAACGAAGCACGCATAATCGCCGCGCATCGCATAGGACGGCAGATACCCTCCGCCATGCGCCGCGATGATCTTGAGCCCGGGAAATTTGTCGAGCGTACCCTCGAAGATCAGGTGCTGCAGCGCGATCGTGGTATCGAGCGGATTGCCGATCGTGTTCGCAAGCCAGCCATTGCCCTTGAAGCGTTCGTTGAGCTCTGGCGTCGACTGCGGATGGATGAACAACACGGCGCCGAGCTCCTCGGCTTTCTGCAGCACGGGATGATATTTCGCCCGCGCAAATCGTCGCCCGCAACACTCCCGCCGATCGCCGCGCCTTTGAGCCCCTGCTTCTTGATCGCGGTCTCGAGCATCGTCACCGCGAGATCGGGGAATTGCATCGGCAGCGACGCGAAGGCGCCAAAGCGGTCCGGGTTCTGCGCGCACAACTCGGCAAGCTTCTCGTTGTTGCTCCGGCAGATCGCCTCGACCTTGTCGCGCTCGGCGCGATACCAGAACGGATTGATCGACAGGATCTCCATGTCGATCGCCATCGCGTCCATGTCGGCGAGGCGTTTCTCTATGGCGGTGCCGGCGATGAAATGCTCCGGGATGCCCTTCACCGGCGGGACGACCTGCTCGACCTTCAACCCTGCGATATCGAGCGCCTCCTGAAAGAAGCAGTGCGCATGGACGTCGATGGTCTTGATGCGCTTGCCCTTCACCTTCACGGGCAAGCGCGCGGGCGCCGGCTGAACGTGCGCGGCAGCCGGCAGTCCACAGCCACAGAAGATCAACCCCGTGAGCGAGCCAGCCGTGCTCAGGAGATCCAAGTATGCCGTCATGGCGCGCCCTTTCCGCGTTTCGTTGGCCGCACCTAATACAGCCGCAGGCCCATGGTGCAGGCCGCGCTGCCGCAATACCATCGCGAAATCCAGGAGGGCCCCATGCGCATCACATTCATTGCGGGCGCGTTGTTCGCGTCGCTCGCTTTCACTGTCACAGCCCATGCGGCCGACATCAAGGTGATGATCTCGGGTGGCTTTTCCGCTGCCTATTACAAGCTGATGCCGGAATTCGAGCGCGCCAGCGGGCACAAGGTGGTCACGCTGCGCGGTCCCTCGATGGGCGAGACGCCGCAGGCGATCCCCAATCGCCTCGCGCGCGGCGAGGCCGCCGACGTCGTGATCATGGTCGGCTATGCGCTCGACGGGCTGATCAAGGATGGCAAGGTCACGGCCGCGAGCCGCACCGATCTCGCCTGGTCGCCGATCGCGCTGGCCGTGAAGGAGGGCGCGCCGAAGCCGGATATCTCGACGGTCGACGCCTTCAAGCGCGCGCTGATCGCCGCCAAGTCGATCGCGCATTCGGATTCCGCCAGCGGCGTCTACCTCTCGACGGAACTGTTCGGCCGGCTCGGCGTCCTCGATCAGATCAAGGGCAAGCTCTACAAGAGCCCCGGCGAGCCGGTCGGCCGCGTGGTGGCGCGCGGGCAAGCCGAGATCGGCTTCCAGCCGGTGAGCGAACTGCGCCCGCATCCGGGCATCGACATCGTCGGCCCGATCCCGGCCGAGCTGCAGGTCGTCAACGTGTTCGCGGCCGGCATCGCGACCGGTGCCAAGGAACCGGACGCCGGCAAGGCGCTGATCGCTTTCCTCGTCTCGCCTGCCGCGCGGCCGGCGATCCTCGAGGCCGGGATGCTGTTCGCGGAGAGGAAGTGAGGGCGCCTTTCCAATTCCTCGCGGCGTGCTATCCCGTTCCTGACACGAGAGGACTTCATGACAGCGTTCGACTTCGCGCCCTTGCTGCCCGCCCATCTGCCGCCGCCGGCCGTGCGCTGGCCGGGTCTCGCCAAATACAATTTCACCGGCGGCAACAACGATGCCGATGAGGTGCCGGTCGACGACTTGATCGCGGCGGCGGCCGCGTCGCTCAAGCGCGAGGGGCGCAATCTGGCGACCTACAATCTGGCACACGGCCCGCACGGCTATCGGCCGTTGCGCGATTTCCTGGTCGGCAAGCTCAAGCGCGACGCCGCCATCGCGTGCAGCGCCGACGACATCCTGCTGCTGTCCGGCTCATCGCAGGCGCTCGATCTGGTCAACGCCGCGCTGGTGACGCGCGGCGATACCGTGATCTGCGAGAAGGACAGCTACCAGAGCACGCTGACGCGCTTCGCGCGGATCGGTGCGAAAGTCGTCGGCATTCCGCTCGACAATGATGGCATGCGCATGGACGCGCTCGCCGCAGCACTTGCCGACTGCAAGGCGCGCGGCGTGCAGCCGAAGATGATCTACACCATCCCGACGGTGCAAAACCCGACCGCCACGATCATGCCCGAGGCGCGGCGCGCCGAACTGCTGCGGCTTTCCGAAGAGCACGGCGTCGCGGTGTTCGAGGACGACTGCTATTCCGACCTGATCTGGGACGGCAAGCGCCCGCCCGCACTCTACGCGATGAGCAAGGCGCAGAACGTCATCCACATCGGCACGTTCTCGAAGTCGATCGCGCCCGCGCTGCGGGTCGGCTTTCTCGTGGCGCCGTGGGCGATCATGTCGCGTATCTTGCCGCTCAAGACAGATGCGGGCTCCGGCGCGGTCGAGCAGATGGTGCTCGCCGAATATTGCGCGCCGCACTTCGCCACGCATTTGCCGGTGCTGCGCAAGGCGCTGCGCGCGAAGGTCGAGACGCTGATGGAGAGCCTGAACGAGCAGTTCGGCACGGCGGCCGAGTTCGACGACCCCAAAGGTGGAATCTTTCTCTGGGTGAAGCTGCCGGACAATGTCGACACGCTGAAGCTCTATCAGGCGGCGCTGAAGGAAGGTGTCGCGATCAATCCCGGACCGGAATGGTCGACCGACAAGCAGCACAGCGGCGCGCGGCTGCGGCTCTGCTTCGCGAGCCCCACGCATGAGCAAATTCGCGAAGGTGTCGCGGTGCTTGCCGAGGTGTGCCGCCGCGAATTCGGCGTGCCGGCAAGAAGCGCGAACGTGGAAACGGGCGCGAGCGCTAACTACTCCGCCGCGGTCGCTCTCGGCCCGTACCCAAGCTCCGCGAAAATCTCCTCGTTGTGCTCGCCGAGCGCGGGCGGCGGCGTCTCGATGCTGGGGCCGCCATGCGCGAACGTAAAAGCCGCAAGCGGCACGCCGAAGCCGCCGTCGACGCCGGTCGCGCCGGCGTGCTTGTGGATAATCCCGCGGTGGCCAAGATGCGGATCCGCCACCGCCTCGCCCATCTGGCGCACGCGGCAGGCCGGCACGTGCCGCGCCTGCAAGAATTCCTCCCACTCGTCCGCGGTGCGCGTCAGCATGATCTCGGCCAGCACCTTCATCTCGCGGTCGTGATCCGCATCGCGCTCGTCGTTGTTCTTCTTCGCCATCTCGGGACGGCCGAGCGCTGCCCATAGCCGCTTCTGCTGGCGCACGTTGCTCGCGCCGAGCATCACCAGCGCGCCGTCTTTGGTCGCGAATGCGCCGTTGGTGGCGTGCGGATGGTGGTTGCCGGCGGGCTTTGGATGCACGCCGTTGCGCAGATAGCCGGTGAGATGCGAGCTCATCAGGATCATCGCGACGTCGAGCATCGCCATGTCGATGCGCTGGCCTTTGCCCGGTGCGCTCGCGCTGGAACAGCGCGGCCGAGAGCGCGAACGCGCCCGTCATGCCGGTGGCGTAATCGATCGCCGGCGAGCCGAACTTGATCGGATGCACGTCCTTGGTGCCGGTCATCGCCATGATGCCGGAGGTCGCCTGGATCACGTGATCGTAGGCGGTCTGCTGCCCGCGCGGGCCGTTCTGGCCGAAAGCCGAGAACGACGCATAGATGAGGCGCGGGTTGATCTTCGCCAAGTCCTCGTAGCCGAGGCCCAGCGCGTCGAACGCGCCGGGGCGATAGTTCTCGACGAACACGTCGGCTGTCGCGACCAGCTTCTTCAGGATTTCGCGGCCGCGTTCGGTCTTGAGATCGAGCGTGATCGCGCGCTTGTTCGAGGCCTGCGTGAGAAAGCCCGTGCCCATCTGGCGGTAATTCAATTCCTTGTCGGTGCCCGACGAGCGGCTCTGGTCCGGATCGTTCGGATCGTCGACCTTGATCACGTCGGCGCCGAGCACCGCCAACTGATAGGCCGCGAACGGCCCCGCCAGCACGTGCGTCACGTCGATGACGCGGATACCCTCGAACGGACGCATGGCGCCCTCCCCTTTGCGTTGTTGGCGCGAGCATGGCACGCTTTGCGCTCGGCTTGAACCGCCTTCGAGGAAAACGATGTACGACGAGAAATTCATGCGCCGCGCGATCGAACTGTCCGCGCAGGCGCTCGACACGCCCGGCGCGCGGCCCTATGGCGCGGTCGTCGTGAAGGACGGCAAGATCGTCGGCGAAGGGCTGAACCAGTCGGCGAAGAACTTCGATCCGACATCGCACGGCGAAGTCGAGGCGGTGCGCGATGCCTGCCGCAATCTCAAGACCACGGACCTGACGGGCGCGGAACTCTATACGTCGTGCGAGCCGTGCTCGGTGTGCGTCGCCACCATGATCATGGCCGGCATCGGCCGCATGTATTACGGCGCCTCGCTCGACCAGTCCGCCGCCGTCGTCCCGCGCCCGCCTCTGCCGCCGCCGACTACGCTGGTGCGCGAGCAGGTCGGCCGGCCGGTCGGCGAGCGCAGCATGTTGCCGGCGGAAACGAAGCTCTCCGGTGACGCGATCGCGGTGCTGGAAGCCTGGGTGAAAAACCGGCCGAAGTAGATTATTCGGCCGCCTTGAGCGCCGGCGCCGTGCCGGAGCGGAACTGATCGCGCAGCGCCGCCTCGTCCGCCTTCGCGGCAACCAGATGCCGCGCCTTCACATGCCCGAAGCCGCGGATTTTCTCCGGGATCGCCGCGAGGCCGACCGCCACGTGGTGGTTCTCCGGCGTGAGCTTGTCGATGATTTCGCCGAGCAGCGCCTCGTAGTCGGCGACCAGCTTGCGTTCGGTACGGCGCTCCTCCGAGTAGCCGAAAATGTCGAACGGTGTGCCGCGCAGGACCTTGAGCTTTGCGAGCACGCGGAACGCCGGCAGCATCCAGGGCCCGAGCGTCATTTTCTTCGGCAGCCCCGTCACCTTGTCCTTGCGCGCGAGCAGCGGCGGCGCGAGGTGGAACTTGAGCGTGAGATTGTCGCCCGCGACCTCGTTCTTCACCTGCTGCAGGAACGATGGATCGGCATAAAGCCGCGCGACCTCGTACTCGTCCTTGTAGGCCATCAGCTTGAACAGATAGCGCGCGACCGCGTCCGCAAGGCCGGCCTTGCCCGCCGCCTTCGCGGCTTCGGCTGCCTGCACCTTGCCGACCAGCGCCTTGTAGCGCGCCGCATAGTCGGCGTTCTGGTAGGCGGTGAGGAATTCGACGCGCCGCGCCACCGTTTCGTCGAACGACTGCGACAGCCGCCGTGCGTCGCTGGCTGCCCCCGGCGTGGGTTTCACCAGCGCCTCAACGGAGGCCGCATCGAATGCGGCGCGCCGCCCGAACTGGAAGGCGCTAAGATTCATCGCCACGGCTTCGCCATTGAGCTCGATCGCCTTTTCGATCGACTCCGCCGAGAGCGGCAGCGCGCCGAGCTGGTAGGCGTAGCCGACCATGAAAATGTTGGCGCCGATCGAATTGCCGAGCAGCGCGGTTGCGAGGCGGGTGCCGTCGACGAAGTGAGTCTTCTCGGCGCCCGCCGCGGTGCGGATCGCGCGCTTCAAGCGCTCGGTCGGCAGCGAGAAGTCCGCGTTGCGGGTGAAGTCGCCCGGCAGGATTTCGGCGGTGTTGATCACCATCGTGGTGCCGCCGAGCTTCGCGGTCGAGAGCACCTTCTTGTTGCCGACCACCACCATGTCGCCGCCGAGCACCAGATCGCACTCGCCCGCCGCGACGCGAATGGCGTGGATGTCCTTCGCGCGCTTACGCGCAATGCGGATGTGGCTGTAGACCGCGCCGCCCTTCTGCGCGAGGCCCGCCTGATCGATAATGCCGACGCCCTTGCCCTCAAGGTGCGCCGCCATGCCGAGCACGCCGCCGATCGTCACGATGCCGGTTCCGCCAACGCCGGTGACGATGATCGAAAAGGTCTGGCCGATCGCAGGCTGCACAGGCTCCGGCAGCGCGGGCAGGTTCGCGGGCGCCTCGACGCCCTTACCGCGCTTGAGCTTCGCGCCCTCGACGGTCACGAACGACGGGCAGAAGCCCTTCAGACAGGAGAAGTCCTTGTTGCAGCTCGACTGATCGATGGTGCGCTTGCGGCCCCATTCGGTGTCGAGCGGCTGCACCGAGACGCAATTCGACTGCACGCCGCAATCGCCGCAGCCTTCGCAAACCAGTTCGTTGATGACGACGCGCTTGTCCGGATCGGGAAACTGGCCGCGCTTGCGGCGGCGCCGCTTCTCGGCCGCGCAGGTCTGGTCGTAGATCAGCACCGTGAGACCGGGGATATCGGCGAGACCGGTCTGCACCGCCATCAGCTCATCGCGATGATGGATCGTGACGCCTTTGGGAAAGTCCGCGTCCCTCGGATATTTCCACGGCTCGTCGGTGACGACGACGATCTTCTTCGCGCCTTCGGCCGCGACCTGCCGGGCGATCTGCGGCACATTGAGCCCGCCATCGTTGCGCTGCCCGCCGGTCATCGCAACCGCGTCGTTGAACAGGATCTTGTAGGTCACGTTCACACCGGAGGCCGCGGCTGCGCGGATCGCCAGATAGCCGGAGTGATTGTAGGTGCCGTCGCCGAGATTCTGGAACACGTGATTGCGTTTCGAGAACGGCGCCTCGCCGATCCAGTTCGCGCCCTCGCCGCCCATATGGGTCCAGCCGAGCGTATTGCGGTCCATCCACTGCGACATGAAGTGGCAGCCGATGCCCGCATAGGCGCGCATGCCCTGCGGCACCACGGTCGAGGAATTGTGCGGGCAGCCGGAGCAGAAATACGGCGTGCGGGCAGAAACATCGGTCATTGCCGCGACGGCGCTCTGGCCTTGTTTCAGCCGGGACACGCGGTTCGCGAACTCGTCATTGTGCCTGCGCTTCAGGATGCGGTCGCCGACCGCGATCGCGATCTCGTGCGGATCGAGCGCGCCCTTCACGGGAAACAGCCAGTTCTCCTGCTCGTCGCGCTTTCCGATCACCACCGGCTGATTCGCGGTGCCGTACAGCTCCTCCCGCACCTGCACTTCGATCAGCGAGCGCTTCTCCTCGACCACGATGATGAGCTCGAGGCCCTTGGCGAAATCCCGCAACTCCCCGCGCGAGATCGGCCATGGGCAGCCGATCTTGAACAGCCGGATACCGAGATCGTTGCACTTCACCTCGTCGATGCCGAGCTGATCGAACGCCTGGCGCACGTCGAGATAGCTTTTTCCGACCGTGATGATGCCGATCCTGGCGTTCGGCCCGCCGGAGATGATCACCTTGTTGAGCTTGTTGGCGTGCACGAAGGCCAGCATGGCGTCGCGCTTGTAGTCGTGCAGGCGCGCTTCCATGTCGAGAATGCCGTCGACGAGGCGGATGTTGAGCCCGCCCGGCGGCATCTTGAACTCATCGTCACCCGGAATGACGATTTTCAGGCTGTCGAGCCCGGCCTCGACCACGCCGGTCAACTCCACGGTCTCGTGCATGCATTTGAGCGCAACCCACGAGCCGCAGTAGCGCGACATCGCCCAGCCGTAGAGCGCGTAGTCGATGAATTCCTGCACGCCCGCCGGATTCAGGATCGGGATCATCACGTCGACGAAATGGAATTCAGACTGATGCGCGGTAGTCGAGGATTCCGCCGTGTGGTCGTCACCCATCAAGGCAAGCACGCCCCCGTTCTTGGAGGAGCCGGCGAAATTGGCGTGGCGGAAGACGTCGCCGGTGCGGTCGACGCCCGGGCCCTTGCCGTACCACATGCCGAACACGCCGTCGTACTTGCCCTCGCCGCGCAGCTCGGCCTGCTGCGTGCCCCAGATCGCGGTGGCGGCGAGGTCCTCGTTCAGGCCGGTTTGAAAGAGGACGTTGTGCTTGTCGAGGTGCGGCTTGGAGCGCATGAACTGCTGGTCGAGCCCGCCGAGCGGCGAGCCGCGATAGCCCGAGACGTAGCCTGCGGTGTTAAGCCCCGCCAAGCGGTCGCGCTCCTGCTGCATCAGGGTCGCACGGATCAGCGCCTGATAGCCGGTGACGAACACGCGGCTTTGCGTGAGGTCATATTTGTCGTCGAGGGTGACGTTCTTCAGCGTCATTGGGCCTCCGCGAGGCATTGTGTGCCGAGACGACCGCGTTGCCGCCAAGGGCGCGACGTTACCCCAAATGACAACGCCGCCGCGCCCAATCTAGGCACCGACTCGGCAGAATAAAAGCGTCAGCAATGCTGACATTTCAAGGTGAAGGGGTCAATTTCGTTTGCGGCTGGGATGCCAGCAGGAAGTTGCGGGCGGTGGCGGGCGGGGAGCGAATTTAGCGCAACGCATCAGGCCTTCGCACTCGGCCTCGCCGAGACCACCGCGTGCCAGCGGCGCAGATTCGCACACTCGTCCGGCACGTTGAGCTTGGCCCGGCCGGCAAGGTCGATCAGCACCTGCGTCGAGATGTCCGCGATGGTGAACCGATCGCCCGCCACGAATTCGCGGCCGGCCAGCCGCGCATCCATGGCGCGGAAGAAGTTTTCGACGCGCACGCGGCCGCGCTCGGCCAATTCGGGGATCTGCTCGTAATCGTGCGGGCCCGGCAGCGCGCGGCCCTTGAGACCCTTCGCGGCATTGCGGAACGCATCCATCGCGGCGAAGAATCCATCGCGCTCGATCTGGCGGTTCAGTGCGGTCACGGCCGCACGCTCCTGCGGCGTTGCGCCGATCAGCGGCGGGTCGGGGTGCAGTTCCTCCAGATAGCCGCAGATTGCGACCGCATCGGCGATCGTGGTGCCGTCGTCGAGCACCAGCGCCGGCACGGTGCAGTCCGGATTGATCGCGCGGAAGGCCGGCGTGAACTGCTCGCCATTGCGCAGGTCGACCTGCACGGTCGGCAGCGCGATACCCTTCTCGGCCGCGAAAATGCGCACCCGGCGCGGGCTGGGGGCGGTTGAACAGTCGTAGAATTTCATAGCCAATCCTCGGACTCCGGCCTGAAGATGACAACCTCGGTTGCCAAGTTTATTGGGTATGGCGTTTCCAAACGAGTCCGCGAGGCATTATGGCTCCCTTCGATCCTGTCTCCGCTGCGATCGGCGGTACGCTCATCGGCCTTGCCGCCACGATGCTGATGCTGGTGACCGGCCGGATTGCGGGCATTTCAGGAATTCTGGGCGACCTGATCGACCTTGCAGGCGGCGATCGCTTGTGGCGGCTTGCCTTCATCGCCGGCCTGGTCGCCGCGCCGCTCGCGATTGCGGCGAGCGGAGTTGCCTTGCGCGCCCCGGCGATGCCGGGCTGGGTCGTGATTGTCATCGCGGGCCTGTTGGTCGGGTTCGGCACGCGGCTCGGCAGCGGTTGCACCTCCGGTCACGGCATCTGCGGGATCGCGCGCCTCTCGCCGCGCTCGATCGCCGCGACCATGACGTTCATGGCTGTCGCGATGCTCGTCGTCGCGTTCACGCGCCACGCACTGTGAGGCAAGGATGCCGATCTTCTTCGCGCTGTTCTGCGGGTTTACCTTCGGCGCCGGGCTTGTCATCTCGGGCATGACCGATACTTCAAAAGTACTCGGCTTTCTTGATGTGCTGGCGATCCCGAAAGGAACCTGGGATCCGACGCTCGCCATCGTGATGGCGGCGGCGCTTATCGTCTCGATCCCGGGCTTCTGGCTCGCAAAGCGGCGCGAGCGTCCGATCCTTGCCGAGGTCGCGGCATGGCCAACGCGGACGGACATCGATCGCCCGCTGATCGTAGGCGCTGCGCTGTTCGGTGCCGGCTGGGGCCTCGTCGGACTCTGCCCCGGCCCGGCGATTGCCAATCTGGCGACGCTCTCGCCGTCTGTCTTGCTGTTCGTCGTCGCGATGATCGCCGGAATGGGCGCGCACGACCTGTGGCGGCGGCGCAAGCAGCGATGCTGCCGCGCGCCGGACTGCCGCAGACGGCTAGCGTCACGCCCGCGATCGCCAGCCGACTGGCCGCCATCGACCGTGATGGTGGTGCCGGCCATGAAGCGCCCCGCGTCGGAGGTGAGCAACAACAGCACGCCGTCGAGATCGCGCATCTCGCCGATCCGGCCGGCCGGGATGCTGCGCGTCAGGGCCGTGTTGTCCTTCAAATACTCTTCGTTGATCTCGGTCGCGAAGAAGCCGGGGGCAATCGCGTTTACGCGCACGCCACGGAACGAAAGCTCGAGCGCGAGCGCCCGGGTGAGCTGCACCACACCCGCCTTGGCAACCGAATAGGCGGCAACGCCCTTCGAGACCGCAAAGCCCAGAATTGACGCGATGTTGACGATCGCGCCCTGCTTCTTGGCCGCGATCATGCGCCGCGCCGCCTCCTGCGCCCAGTAGAGCACCGCGTCGAGATTGGTGCCGAGCACACGGCGCCATGTCTCTTCCGGTATCTCATGGACCCGGTCGGCGTGCGGAATGCCGGCATTGTTGATCAGGATCGTCACGGTGCCGAATGCCTTCTCGGCCGCATCGAAGGCGCGCACCATCGCGGCGCGGTCCAGCACATCGGCCTGGACCGCAAGCGCTTGCCCGCCGGCGGCTTCGATCTTCTGTTTCAACGCTTCAAGCCGGTCTGTTCGGCGCGCCACCAGCACGACCTTCGCGCCGTTCTCGGCGAGCACTTGCGCAAAGTGCACGCCAAGCCCGCTCGACGCGCCGGTGACCAGCGCGACGCGGCCGGTGAGATCGAACAATTCGGATGCTTTCATGAATCATCCTCGGTCATTCCGGGGCGCGACGAAGTCGCGAACCCGAATCCATAACCACAATCCTATGGATGTTGCACAGGCGGAACGATGCTGAAAGTGTCGCGGTTATGGATTCCGGCCCTTGCAGCGCTCGGCCGGAATGACATCGGAGTTATCCGCCATAGAGCATTCGCGGCAATCCGGTCGCAAGCCCCGGCGCGAACCACAACAGTGCCAGCGCGAAAAGCTGGATCACAACGAACGGAATAATGCCGACGTAGATGTGCCGTGTCGTGATCTCCGGGGGTGCCACGCCGCGCAGAAAGAACAGCGTCGGCCCGAGCGGCGGGTGCATGTAGGAGGTCTGCAGGTTCACCGCCATCATGATGCCGAGCCAGATGGGATCGACGCCCGGCATCGCGAGCAGCGGTGGGGCGACGATCGGCACCACCACGAAGATGATCTCGAACGCGTCCATCACGAAACCGAGCAGGAACATCGCCGCCATCACGGCGAGGATCGCGCCCGCCGCGCCGCCCGGCAGATCGGCCAGCGCACGATGCACCATGTCGTCGCCGCCGAGCCCGCGGAACACCAGGCTGAACAGCGTCGCGCCGATCAGGATGGTGAAGATCATCGAGGTCATTTGCGTGGTCTTGGTGCCGGTCGGCGTCAGATAGCCGGCACGCCAGACCGCGCGCAGCGCGAAGACAAGGCCGACGACGAGCGCGAACATCAGGATTAGCGCGAGCGCGAAACCGACGCCGTCGCGCGCGTCGAAGATTGTGCGCGCGAACATCAGCGCGGCGAACGCCGCAAGGCAGAGCGTGACAGGCCAATGCACGCCGTCCGCGCGCAGCGCCGCCAGCAGGATCGCACCGACCGCCCCGACCGCCGCGGCCTCGGTCGGCGTGGCGAGCCCGATCAGGATCGAGCCGAGCACCACGACGATCAGCAGCACCGGCGCCATCAGGGCCTTGATCAACTGCCGCAGCAGCGCCGCGCCCTTGAGTGCTGCCGGGTCGGGCGGAATCGGCGGCATCGCGGCTGGACGGCAAATGGCGACCGCGACAAGAAAGAGAATATAGAGCGCCACCAGCATGAGCCCCGGAACGATGGCGCCGGCGAAAAGGTCGCTGACCGAGACCGATTCCGGCGCGAAATTGCCCTTGGCAAGCTGCGCCGCCTGATAGGAATTGTTGAGCTGATCGCCGAGCAGCACCAGCACGGTTGCGGGTGGAAGGATTTGCGCGAGCGTCGCGGTCGCCGCGACCGTGCCCGCCGCGAGGCGCTTGTCGTAGCCGTGGCGCAACATGGTCGGCAGGGTGATCAGCGCGATGGTGACCACGGTGGCACCGACCACACCCTTGGCGGCGGCGAGCAGCACGCCGACCAGCACGACCGAAATCCCCAAGCCCCCAGGCAGCGATCCGAACAGCCGCCCCATCGTCTCCAGCAGGTCCTCGGCGATGCGTGAGCGCTCCAGCATCACGCCCATGAAGATGAACAGCGGGATCGCCAGCAGCACCGTGTTGGTCATCACGCCGAAGATGCGCTGCGGCAGCGCGTAGAGCAGCCCGATGTCCATCGCGCCGGCTGCATGGCCCAACAGCGCGAAAGCGAGCGACACGCCGCCCAGCGTGAGCGCGACCGGGTATCCGGCAAACAGCAGGCCGCATACGGCGACCACCATCAGGACGGCGAGGATTTCGGGAAGCGGCATCAGCCTGCGGCCTTCGCCCTGCGGCGCCCCATTCGCAGCATCGTGAGCATCGCGATCGACTTGATGGCCTGCGACAGCCCCTGCAATGCCAGCATCAGCGCGAACAGCGGGATCAGCGTCTTGAGCACGAACACCAGCGGCAGGCCGGAGGTTTCGCGCGAGCGCTCCAGAATAGCCCACGAGCGCATTACGTAAGGCCACGAGAACCACATCACCACGATGCAGAAGGGCAGCAGCAACAGCAGCGCGCCGATGAGGTCGATCCATGCCCTCACCCGCGGCGACGCGCCGGCATAGAACACGTCGACGCGCACGTGCCCGCCCTCTTTCAGCGTCCACGCCGCGGCGAGCAGGAACAGCGCAGCATGCGCGTACAGGATCAATTCCTGCAACCAGATCGAGCCTAAGCCCAGCACATAGCGCAACAGGACGACCGCAAAGCCGAGCAGCACGATGGCGAGCGCGCACCACGAGGCCGCGCGTCCGATACCCGCGTTGACGCGGTCGATGAGGGCGGCGATCCGGATGATTTGCGCGGCGTTCATTGCTATAGTGTAGCGCAAAACGGAGCCCCGCATGGCGCACGATCACGATCACGATACAACGACCACGATCATCATGACCACGAGCACGGCTCGGAATTGTCCGAAATGCAGATCCGCGTGCGCGCGCTGGAATCGGTCCTGACCGAAAAGGGCTACGTGGAGCCCGCCGCGCTCGACGCCATCATCGAGGCCTACGAGACCAAGATCGGCCCGCGCAACGGCGCGCGCGTCGTCGCCAAGGCCTGGACCGATCCGGCCTTCCGGCAGGCGCTGCTGGAGGATGCCTCCAAGGCGGTGAGCACGCTCGGCCACGTCGCGCGCACCGGCGACCATCTGGTTGCGGTCGAAAACACGCCGCAACGCCACAACATAGTCGTGTGCACACTCTGCTCCTGTTACCCGTGGGAAATGCTGGGGCTGCCGCCGGTCTGGTACAAGGCCGCGCCGTATCGCTCGCGCGCCGTGAAGGACCCGCGTGGCGTGCTCGCCGATCTCGGCTCGCGCTGCCGAAGGACACGGAAATCCGCGTGTGGGACTCCACCGCCGAAATGCGCTTCCTCGTATTGCCGATGCGCCCGAAAGGCACCGAGGGCTGGAGCGAGGAGCAACTCGCCGAACTGGTCACGCGCGATTCGATGATCGGCACGGGATTTCCCAAAACGCCGGGCGCGCCCTCATGAACGGCGTGCACGACATGGGCGGCATGGACGGTTTCGGCAAGGTCGAGATCGAGCCGAACGAGCCGGTGTTTCACGCCGAGTGGGAGGCGCGCACGATGGCGCTGGTGCGCGCGATGGGCGCGGCCGGCGCGTTCAACATCGACACCTCGCGCTTCTATCGCGAGGCGCTGCCGCCGCACGTTTATCTGTCCAGCTCGTACTACAAGAAATGGCTGCTCGGGCTCGAAGACCTGCTGGTCGACAAAGGCTACGTCGCGCCCGAGGAGGTGGAGAAGGGCCATGCCCTGAAGCCCACCAAGGCGCCGCCGCGCGGCACGTTCAGGCGCGATGACGTCGAACGCATTCTGGTGCGCGGAAAGTTCAGCCGCGAGCCGCAAGCGCCCGCGAAATTCAAGCCCGGCGATCGCGTGCGCGCGAAGAACATCCATCCGGCCACGCACACGCGCCTGCCACGCTATGTGCGCGGGCATGTGGGCGTGGTCGAGCTCAATCACGGCTGCCAGGTGTTTCCGGACTCGGCCGCCATCGGCGCCGGCGACGATCCGCAATGGCTCTACACGGTGGTGTTCGAGAGCGCTGAATTGTGGGGCGCGGACGCCGATCCGACGGTGAAGATTTCCATCGACGCGTTCGAGCCGTATCTGGAGCGCGGCGTGATGGATGTTGCTGCCGCGCGCCGCGCCACCCAGGAAGTGCCCAGCATTCCCTCCGATGCCGACGGGCCGGTGTTCCGCGAGCCGTGGGAGGCGCAGGCCTTCGCGATGGCGCTCGCGCTGCATGAACGCAAGATGTTCACCTGGCCCGAATGGGCAGCGACCCTCGCCGACGAGATCAAGCGCGCGCAACAGGCGGGCGATCCCGACACCGGCGAGACCTACTACCGCCACTGGCTCAATGCGCTGGAACGCCTCGTCGCCGAGAAGGGTGTCACCGATCCGGCAACGCTCGCGCGCTACCAGCACGCCTGGGACCACGCCGCCGACCGCACGCCGCACGGCCAGCCGATCGAACTGCGGCCCGGCGATTTCCACGATCACGACTAGCGAGATCAGCAAATGACGACAGCAACGGTCGGCGCGGCGAAAATCACGCGCATCGAGGAAACCTACGACTTCTTCTTCGAGGCGAAGAAATTCTTCGCCGACTGGCGCGACGAGATCGTTGCCGAGCACATGGGCTGGATGGTGCCGGACCATTTCGATCCGGCGACCGGGTACCTGAAGCTCAGCATCCACTCATGGCTGCTTGAAATCGGCGGCCGCAAGATCCTGATCGACACCTGCGTGGGCAATCACAAATCGCGCAAGCACCGCCCGTTCTGGGACAATCTCAACACGCCCTACCTTGAGCGCCTCGCCGCGGCCGGGGTGAAACCCGAAGACATCGACATGGTGATGTGCACGCACCTGCATGTCGATCATGTCGGCTGGAACACGCGGCTCGACAATGGCCGCTGGGTACCGACGTTCCCGAATGCCAAATACGTCTGGAGCAAAACGGACTTCGACCATTTCTCGGCAATCGATCGCGATCCGCAGACCGGGCCCGCCATCGGCGGCGCGATGCGCGACAGCGTGTTCCCGATCGTCGAGGCCGGCCTCTGCCAGATGGTCGACGGCACCGAGCGCATCGACGAGCACCTCTCGCTGACGCCCGCGCCCGGCCACTCGCCCGGCCACGTGCTGATCAACCTCGCCTCGCAGGGCCAGCCAGGCGTTCTTCAGCGGCGACATCATCCATCACGTGATCCAGGTCTATCACCCGGCGTGGAACAGCTTCGCCTGCGTCGATCCGGACGCGGCGCGGAAATCGCGGCGGATGACGCTTGAAAAATGCGCAGGCTCGGGCGCGCTCTTGATGCCGCAGCACTTCGGCGCGCCGCACATCTGCCACGTCGACGCCAAGGGCGACGGCTTCACGCCGCGCTTTGCGTAACGCGCACTTTCAGAAATTGCAGCGGCCGACATATCCGGTGGAAATGCCCTGCTCGGCGGCGGACGGCGGCGTCGCGCGGCCGTCGTAGAAGCTCGCGATCTGGTTGGCGACGCCGAATTGCGTACCGCCGCGCCGCTTGTCGTTGATCAGGCGCAGGATATTCCATTCGTCGTGCGAGCCGTAGCTGAACGCGATCGAGGCCTTCAGCGCATAGTAATTGCGAAACGTGGCCTTGCTCAGGCGGCCCTGCTCGACCGCCTTGCGCAGGCCTTCGTCGGCGGCGTAGCGCTGGTCGAACAGCGCGTCGATTTTCTCCATGTCGCCCTCGCCGGTGAGTTCGAGCGCGCTCGCGAAATCCGCGGGCCCGACGAAGTAGAAGAAATCGAAATCGTCGCCGGTGCCGGACGGCCCTTCCAGCACACGGGTCCATTGCAGCATGTAGTCGGCACCGTTCGCGCCGCTCGGCAGCGAGAATCCCGCTGCGCCGGGATTGAGAATCAGGCCGACTTCGCGCCGAAACGCTTCTCGACCCTGTCCTTGGTCTTTGCCGCCACGTCGACATTGATGCCGAAATAACTTCCGCCGACGGTCGAGATCGGCAGGCTCATGTAGCCGATCGCCTTGCCGGCGCTTTTCTGTTCGGCAATGGCCTGCCGGATCTTGCTGATGTTGGTGTTGATCGCGCCTTTGAGATCCTGCTCGACGCAATAGCAGATGTTGATGGCGGTGCATTCGGTGACGCGTGCCGCTTGCGCGGCAGTCGGCACCGCGAGGGCAGCCGCCGCGCCCATGATCGCAATGAGATGTCGCATCGATGGCCTCCCTGCGTTACGCCCCGAACAGCCGTTCGCTCGCCATGTAGCCGGCGAGCAGCGCGACGCCGAACACGAGGACGATCACGGACGCCGCGACCTCGATGCCGCGCAGCGCTAGCGAGCCGTAGCCGGTGCGCATTGCGGCAAGCCGCGCCGCGAAGGCGGTGGCGGTGACGGTGAGTGTGGCAATCGCCGCCACCGTGATGGCGGTGCCGAGCCCCATCACAAAAGTCGCCGCCACGCCGGCCCAGAAGATGCCCTGCGCCAGCGCGAACACCAGCACCAGGATGGCGCCCGAGCATGGCCGCAGGCCCACCGCGACGATCGCCGTCAGCCCGCGCGTCCAGCCCCCGGGACCGGCGAGCTGATCGGGTGTGGGCCCGTGCGAATGGCCCGAATGGTCGCGTGATCGTGGTCGTGATGGTCATGCGCGTGATCGTGGTGATGATCGTGCGCGTGGTGGTGGTGATCGTGACCATGATGGTGGTGATGCCCGTGCGCGGTCGCTGCCGCGCCAACGCTTCTTCGGCGCGCGCATCGCGGCCCACTCGCGCAGAAAGGCGCTGCCCTTGACCCACAGGAGCCGCGCGCCCATCAGGGCGATCAGCGCGTAGCTGACGATCTCGATCCACCACACCGCGCGGCTCATGGTGCCGGCGGTCGCGCCGAGCAACGCCGCCGCGATCCCCACCACCGCGACCGCCACCAGCGCCTGCAACAACGCGGAGGCAAACGAGAGAGTGATGCCGCGCTTCCAGGTCTCCTCGTTGGCGACGAGGTAAGACGAGATCACCGCCTTGCCGTGGCCCGGCCCGGCGGCATGGAAGACGCCATAGGCGAACGAGATGCCCATCAGCAGCCACACCGCGCTGCCGTCGGTTTTGGCGGCGCGGATGGTGCCGGAGAGCATGCGATAGAACTCGGCCTGCTTGGCAATCAGCCACCCCGCGATGCCGTCTGGTGCCGGTGGAGGCGGTGCCTGCGGGCGCGGCACGCCAAACTGCGCAAACGCGTCGGTTCCCTGCCCGGCAATCAGCGCCGCGCATGCAACCAGCAACAGGAGAAGGACCGCCCTGCGCCCCGCCGCCAGGGTTGTCACGGACACTTCACCGAGATCTTGTTGGAGAACTGCGCGCCGAAATTGCTGCCCGGCGCGAGGTTATTGAAGAAGGCCTCGCCCGGTTTGCCGGGCGCCGCCGCGCCGGCCTCGCCCGGCCGCGCGATCGTGAGCTTGCACGCCTGCGGCGCGCCGACGAGTTGGACCGGCTCCTTCTCGGCAAACGAGAAGTCGACCATGTAGGTGCCGTCATAGATTTCGATGTCGAGGCTCTGTGCTTTCACCGGCGCCTTGAACGGCAGGGTGAAGCGCAGCGTGAGCAGTCCGTCGATGAATTCCAGATAATAGTCGGCCGGCGCATTCAGCTCGGCTTTCTTGCCGTTCGTCCGGGCGAAGGTGAAATAATCGAACTCCTTGAGCGAGCTGACATTGACTTCGGCGAGCGGCGCCAGCTCCTCGCGGGTGAACTTGCCCTTCTCCTTGCTGGCAAGCCCCTGCGTGGCGAAGGTCGAGAACATGTCGTCGAAGGTCCAGGCGTGGCGCACGCCGGTGGCGCTGCCGTCGGCGCCGTAGACCAGTTCGCTCTTTATCGTCACCCAGACATGCGGGTGCGCCTGCGCTTTCCCGGCGACGAACAGCGCCAGCGCAGCAAGAGCGAGACAGCGGAGAATCCGGATCATGGGGCCAAACCGCGCAGCGCCTTGGCGGCGCAGCGGGACAATAGCATCGACTGGGGCAGAATGGAGGCACATCCTTGTGAGCCGGACGGCCGCAGGGCGCCATGCAACTCTTTCAGGTCAAGCGAGTTTCCTCTTCGAAACCGCGCTTCCCGGAGGGACTAATGGCGAATTCGAGCTTCGAGACATTCAAGCAAGGCGGCCAGGCGATCGACGAAGCCGCTCAGAAGACCGGCCAGCAGGCCGAAGGCGTCTACGGGCAGGCGAAAAGTGCCGCCTCGGACGCGTATGACAGCGCCAGCGAGTACGCCGGAGACGCCGTCAGCCGCGTGCAGGACGGCGCCGCCGAGCTCGACGAGATGGTGAGCGAGCAAGTCGGCCGGCATCCCAAGGCCATGGTGGCGCTCGGCGTCGGCATTGGGTTTGCGCTCGGCGTGCTGTTTGCGTCCTCGCGCACCCGCGAGCCGAGCTGGCGCGATTACGCCAAGTGGAACTAGACGCCCGCCGCCCCGCCGTCCGCGCGCGGATCGTGGGCGCCTTCCAGTGTGCCGTCCGGATGCAGCACCACGGCCCCCGCATGGCCCATCGTGTCCGAATAGACGTCCGGCAACACCTCGACATCGTGACCGGCTGACACCAGCCGGTCGATCAAGCCTTCCTCGAATCGCGATTCGAGCCGCAGGTTGGTGTGCGCCGAGCCCCAGGTGCGGCCGAGCAGCCAGCGCGGCCGGTCGACGGCTTCTTCCAGCGGCTGGCGATACAGTACGTGGCGCGTGAACAGCGCGGCCTGCGTCTGCGGCTGGCCGTCGCCGCCCATGGCGCCGTAGGCCATGATCCGTCCGTCACTCAAGCTTGCCAGCGCCGGATTGAGCGTGTGGAACGGCTGGCGCCCGGGCTGGAGCGGGTTCACGGCGCCCTTACGCAGCGAGAAGCTCGCGCCGCGGTTCTGCATCAGCACGCCGGTACGCGGCAGCACGCAGGCCGAGCCGAACTCCCAATAGAGCGACTGGATGTAGGAGACGACGAGGCCGGAGGAATCCGCCGCGCCCATCCAGATCGTGTCGCCCTTGCCTCGAAGGCGCCGGCCAGCGCGCCGCCTTGCGGCGGTCGATCTTGTCGGTCTCGGCATCGAGGAAGACTTTTTCCAGATAACGGGCGGGCGGATGCGGAAGCTGCGCCGGGTCGGTGACAAATCGGTCGCGCACCAGGAAAGCGCGCTTGGTCGCCTCGATCAGCCCGTGCACGTGATCGAAGCTCTCAGGCTGCGTCACGCGCAGCCGCTCGAACAGCGCCAGGATCATGAGCGATGCGAGCCCCTGCGTCGGCGGCGGCGTGTTGTAGAGCGTGCCGGTACGCAGCGTGACGCTCAGCGGCTCCCTGACGGCCGCCTCGTATCCCTTGAGATCGGCGCGTGTGACCGGGCTGCCGATGTTTTCCAGATCGGCCGCGATCTCGCGCCCGACATCGCCACGATAGAAGTCATCGAGGCCCGCATTGGCGAGCTGGTCGAGCGTGGCGGCAAGCGCCGCCTGTTTCATCACCGCGCCTTCGGCCGGCGGCTTGCCGTCGATCAGGAACGTCTCGGCGAAGCCGGGCGCATCGCGGCACTCGGCGAGCTTCTCGGCGGTGAGCCGCGCCTGGCTGCGTGTCACCACATAGCCGTCGCGCGCATGGCCGATCGCCGGGCCGAACAGCACGTCGAGCGGGTGGTTGCCGCCGAACGCCTCGGCGGCGCGCAGCGCCAGCGTCCAGCCCGCAACTGCGGCTGGCACGGTGAGCGCGGCGAGCGGGCCGCGCGGCGGGATTTCCTCGTGGCCATGCTCGCGATAGAGATCCGGCGTCGCCTTGGCGCCGGCTGGCCCCGCCCCCATGATGGCGCGCACGCGGCCCGAGGGCTCGCGCACCACCCAGAAGCCGTCTCCGCCGATATGGTTCATATGCGGATAGACCGCCGCGATCGTCGCCGCCATCGCGACCATGGCTTCGAGCGCGTTGCCGCCGTCCTCCAGGATGAGACGGCCGGTTTCGGCAGCAGCATGATGCGGTGCCGCCACGACGCCGCGGCGGTGGCCTGCGGTGTAGAGGTTCATGCCACTTCGCCGAGGAGGCCGCGCTTGCGCAGCAGCGGGTCGACTGACGGCATCCGTCCGCGAAACGCCCGATAGGCCTCGGCCGGGTCGCGCGCGCCGCCCGCCGCGTAGATGTTGTCGCGCAGGCGTTTGGCCACCGTCGGATCGAACACGTCGCCGGTCTCCTCGAAGGCGTTGAACGCGTCGGCGTCGAGGACCTCCGACCAAAGATAGCTATAATAGCCGGCCGCATAGCCGTCGCCCGAGAAGATGTGCTGGAAGTGCGGCGGGCGGTGGCGCATCACGACTTCGTCCGGCATTTGCATCCGCTTGCGGGTCGCGGCCTCGACCGCATGCGCGTCCTTGGCGCCGCCGAGGTGGAAGTCGAGGTCCACATAGGTCGAGCCGAGATATTCGGTGGTCGCGTGACCCTGATTGAAGGTGCGCGATTTGAGCAGCCGGTCCATCAGCGCCTTCGGCATCGGCTCGCCGGTCCGGTAGTGGCGCGCGAACTTCTCGAGGATTTCCGGGCGGTCGAGCCAGTGCTCGTAGAGCTGCGAGGGCAGCTCGACGAAATCCTGCAGCACGCCGGTGCCGGAGATCATCGGATAGGTCACGTCCGACAGGAGCCCGTGCAGGGCGTGCCCGAACTCGTGGAACAACGTGCGGGCATCGTCGAACGAGAGCAGCGTCGGCTCGCCGTCGGCGCCCTTGTTGAAGTTCATCACGTTGAGCACGAGCGGGCGCACCTCGCCGTCGAGCTTCTCCTGATCGCGCAATCCCGTCATCCAGGCGCCGCTGCGCTTGGAGGGCCGCGCGAAATAGTCGCCGAAGAACACCCCGACATGCTCGCCGCCCGGCCCCGACACCTCCCAGACGCGCACGTCGGGATGATAGACCGGCACGTCGCGGCGCGGCGTGAAGGAGAGCCCGAACAGCCGGTTCGCCACGTAGAACGCCGCCTCGATGATGCGCTCGAGCGGCAGATACGGCTTGATCTCGCTCTCGTCGAGATCGAAGCGCGCCTTGCGCAGCTTCTCGGCGTAATAGCGCCAGTCCCACGGTGCGAGGCGGAAGTTGCCGCCTTCCGCCGTCACCACCTCCTGCAAGGCGTCGCGCTCCTCGGCCACGCGGCGGCGCGCAGGCGCCCACACGGCATCGAGCAGGCCGGTCACGGCGTCGGGCGTTTTCGCCATGGTGTCGTCGAGCTTGTAGTGCGCGAAGCTCGGATAGCCGAGCAGCCGCGCCTTTTCGTCGCGCAGCGCGGTCAGTTCGGCGATGACCGGGTTATTGTCGGTCTTGCCGCCGCCATCTCCCCGCGCGATCCAAGCGGCGAATGCCTTTTCCCGGAGGTCGCGCCGGTCGGAGAACTGCAGGAACGGCTCGACGCTGGAGCGGCCGAGCGTGACCGCATACTGGCCCTTCAGTCCGCGCTCCTCCGCGCCCCCGCGCGCGGCGGCGCGGGCGAAATCCGGCAGTCCGGCGAGATCGTCCTCGCCAAGCGGCATCACGTAGGACTGTTCGTCCGCCAGCACGTTCTGGCCGAAGGTCGTGCCGAGACTGGCGAGGCGGTCCCCGATCTCTTTCAGCCGCTCCTTGGCGGCCGAATCAAGTCCCGCGCCCGCGCGGCGGAACAGCGCGTGGTAGCGCTCCAGCACGCGCGCCTGCTCGGCGGTGCGTCCGGGGCTCGCGGATTTGTGAAGTGCGTCGAGCCGGGCGAACAGCGCCGCGTTGAGATGGATCTCGTTCCAGTGGCGGGCAAGCAGCGGCGCCATCGCGCGCTCGATCGCCTGGATCGCCTCGCTGGTATGCGCGCCGGCCGACACATAGAAGACGCTGCTCACCCGGGCGAGCGCGCGCCCTGAGCGCTCCAGCGCCGCGACGGTGTTGTCGAAATCCGGCGCCGCCTTGTCATCAGCGATCGCGGCGATCTCAGCCCGATGCGCCACAAGCGCCTGCTCGAACGCCGGCTGAAAATGCTCCGGCTTGATACGGTCGAGCGGCGGCACGCCGAACGGCGCGGTCCAGTCGGCGAGCAGCGGGTTTGACGTATTCATGCTGGGCAGAATCTCCATTTCGCCAATGTAATGGGCCATTTGGCCGCGACAAACCAGCAGAACCGGCGGGCTTGATCCCTCCCGCCGTTTGGTATTCATTGCGCCGCATGCTCGACGCCACCAACCAGCCGCGCGGCGCCCGCCGCATCAACTGGATCAACGTTTCCACGGTGCTCTCGGCCGCGATCCTGATCGCCGCCGAGGTTTTCGGCGCCGCCTTCGCGGGCGGCTGGGCGTTCGGCAACCTGTTCGCGCTCGGCGAATACGGCACCTACATCCTGCAGGTCCTGTTCTTCGCGCTCGGCATCGCCGTGATGGTGGCGTTCATCCGCGCCGCGATGCGCGTCGAGCCGTTCACGACTCGAAGCTGAGTCGCGCCGCGTCGCGCTGACGCCTTCTCAACAATTCGCTAACGAATTTCTTGCGCGCGGCAGAAAAAAAACTTGCATCGCGAGCGCGAATTACTTATTTGCAGACTTGCCCAATTTCGCACGTGCCTGTGGCCGTGTGTCGGTTGGTGGGCATCCGGACAAGAGGCCGGACAGCCGCCTAGGGAAGAACCTGCTTCCCTAACCATGCAACCGGCAGCCGGAGGCGAAACCGGCGCACCCCGCTCTCAACGGGGGACGCGGCTTAAAGCAACGACGGAGCGGGCTTTTTTGGAATACCGGCGTGAATGCCGGTCTGACTGAAAAGGCTTGTCCTTCTTTGCCAACAGTGCGGAACGGGTCCTTCCCTTATCCGGACTAAGGCAGCAATCGGTGTGGTGAGAGCGCGTCCGCTTGTCCAGCGGCTGCGCGAATCACCTCATCAGGTTCACCTTAAGTCGCGGTTCGCCGCGCGCACCGGATAGGGAATTCTTCGGAATGACAGCTCGCATTCGTGACTTCCTCCGCCAACGCACCGACGAAGGGCCCTGCCTGGTCGTCGACCTGGAAGTTGTCCGCGACAACTACAACATCTTCGCCAAGGCGTTGCCGGACACGCGCGTGTTCTATGCCGTGAAGGCCAATCCGGCGCCGGAGGTGCTCTCGCTGCTGGCTTCGCTCGGCTCGTGCTTCGACGCCGCCTCGGTCGCCGAGATCGAGATGGTCCTCGCGGCGGGCGCCCCGTCGGACCGCATCAGCTTCGGCAACACCATCAAGAAGGAACGCGACGTCGCGCGCGCCCACGCGCTCGGCGTGCGGCTGTTCGCGGTCGACTGCGTCCCCGAAGTGGAGAAGATCGCCCGCGCAGCGCCCGGCTCGAAGGTGTTCTGCCGCTTCCTGTTCGACTGCGCGGGGGCCGAATGGCCGCTGTCGCGCAAGTTCGGCTGCGAGCCCGCCATGGCGGTGGACGTGCTGGAGCATGCGCACCGGCTCGGCCTTGAGGCCTACGGCGTGTCGTTCCACGTCGGCTCGCAGCAGCGCAACCAGCACGCCTGGGACCGCGCGCTCGCGTCCGCGGCAGCTGTGTTCCGCGAGTGCGGCGAGCGCGGGATCAACCTGTCGATGGTCAACCTCGGCGGCGGCTTCCCGACCAAGTACCTGAAGAACGTGCCGACGGTGAAAACCTACGGCGCGGCAATCTTCCGCGCGCTGCGCAAGCACTTCGGCAACGCGATCCCCGAGACGATCATCGAGCCGGGACGCGGCATGGTCGGCAATGCGGGCGTCATCGAGGCCGAGGTCGTGCTGGTGTCGAAGAAGAGCAACGAGGACGAGGTGCGGTGGGTCTACCTCGACATCGGCAAGTTCGGCGGCCTCGCCGAGACGATGGACGAGGCCATCCGCTACCCGATCAAGACGCCACGCGACGGCGACGAACTCGCCCCGTGCGTGATCGCCGGCCCGACCTGCGACTCGGCCGACGTGCTGTACGAGCGGGAGCCTTATCAGCTCCCGGTCAGCCTCGAGATCGGCGACAAGGTGCTGATCGAGGGCACCGGCGCCTATACGGCGACCTACTCGTCCGTGGCCTTCAACGGCTTCCCGCCGCTGAAGACGGTCCACATCTGACATCGCCGGGAGCCGGCACGTCCGGCTCCCCTTCCACTTTGTCCGAACTGACGAAGCCCTTCTTGAGGGCTGGAAGGAGTTGGCTATGGCCACGACCACGATCCGCCAGGAACGCTCGACCGACATTCCGGCGCGCGAGCGGCTGCTCGACGCGGCGCTCGGGCCGGCGCGTTTCGCCAAGCCGTCCGCGCGAGTGCGCCAAGGCCGCTTTGCGGCCGAAGGGCTGTCGTTCGCGGCGATCGAGAACGGGCGCATCGTCGGCACCGTGCGCCTGTGGAACGTGACCGCGGGCCCCGGCCATGCGGCGCTGTTGCTTGGCCCCCTCGCAGTCACCGCCGAAGCACGCAATCGCGGCATTGGGCGCATGCTGATGCAGCGCGCATTGCGCGAGGCGCGCGCCCGCAAGCACGGCGCGGTCCTGCTGGTCGGCGATACCGCGTACTACGGCCGCTTCGGCTTCTCGACCGAGAAGACCGGCGCACTGCGCCTGCCCGGCCCCTACGAGCAGGATCGCCTGCTTGGGCTCGAACTCAGGCGCGGCGCGCTCGACGGCGCGCGCGGGCTGATCCGGGCGTCCGGCGAACGCATCCCGAAGGGCCTGCCCGACTTTCTCACAGGCGCGATCCACGCGCCGGTCCCGCTTGCTGCCTGACAATCAGGCCTAAATGACAGTGGACGCCGTGCCCCTCCGGCACGGCGTCCCTTCCGTTTGCCGCCCGTGGCGGCTATCACCCGCGCAAATCCGAGAGGTGCTTGAATCATGACCCAGTGGCCGGTGCACGCCCGTATCGACGGGCCCATCGTGATGATCGGTTTTGGCTCGATCGGCAAAGGCACGCTGCCTTTGATCGAGCGGCACTTCACGTTCGACAAGTCGCGCTTCGTGGTCATCGATCCGGAGGACAAGGATCGCGCGCTCCTGGACGAGCGCGGCATCACGTTCATCCACCAGGCCGTCACCAAGGAAAACTATCGCAAGCTGCTCAAGCCGCTGCTCACCGAAGGCGGCGGGCAAGGCTTCTGCGTCAACCTGTCGGTCGACACGTCCTCGGTCGAGATCATGGAATTCTGCGACGAGATCGGCGCGCTCTATATCGACACCGTGAACGAGCCATGGGCCGGCTTCTATTTCGATCCCAGGATCAAGACCGCCGACCGCTCGAACTATGCGCTGCGCGAGTTGACGCTTGCCGCAAAGGCCAAGCGCAAGCCCGGCTCGACCACCGCGGTGTCCTGCTGCGGCGCCAATCCCGGCATGGTGTCGTGGTTCGTCAAGCAGGCGCTGGTGAACATCGCGGGCGACGTCGGCATCAAGTTCAGGGAGCCGACGACCCGCGCGGAGTGGGGCAGGCTGGCCAGGAAGCTCGGCGTGAAGGGCATCCACATCGCCGAGCGCGACACGCAGGTCGCCAAAAAGCCGAAGCCGATCGAGGTGTTCTGCAACACCTGGTCGGTCGAAGGCTTCCTGTCTGAAGGCATGCAGCCGGCCGAGCTCGGCTGGGGCACGCATGAAAAATGGATGCCGAAGAATGGCTTCAAACACAAAAAAGGCTGCAAGGCCGCGATCTATCTGACGCAGCCGGGCGCCAACACGCGCGTGCGCTCGTGGACGCCGACCGCGAAGGCGCAATACGGCTTCCTGGTCACGCACAACGAGTCGATCTCGATCTCGGACTACTTCACGGTGCGCGACGGCGCCAAGGTCACGTATCGCCCGACCTGCCACTACGCCTATCACCCGTGCAACGACGCGGTGTTGTCGCTGCATGAGCTGTTCGGGCAGGCGGGCGAGCGCCAGCCGGCGATCCACATCTGGGACGAGCACGAGATCACCGAGGGCATCGACGAACTCGGCGTGCTGCTCTACGGCCACAAGAAGAACGCTTACTGGTACGGCTCGCAGCTCTCCATCGAGGAGACGCGCCGCATCGCGCCTTATCAGAACGCAACCGGCCTGCAGGTGACGAGCGCGGTGCTCGCCGGCATGGTGTGGGCGCTGGAGAACCCGAAGGCCGGCATCGTTGAGGCCGACGAGATGGACTACCGCCGCTGCCTCGACGTGCAGATGCCTTATCTGGGCCCGGTCATCGGCGCCTACACGGACTGGACGCCGCTGACCGGCCGGCCGGGCCTGTTCCCCGAGGTGATCGACAAGCGCGACCCGTGGCAGTTCAAGAACGTGCTGGTGGCTTGACCACGCGTCGGCCCCTGAGCCAAAGAGACTGCCGAGCACTTTCGTGCTCGCCGTTCTTGTGTTCGGTGGGCCAGGAACCCGCATAGAGTTCGTGAGGCCGTGATGAAATTTCTCAGCCTGGTTGCTGCGGTCATTTGTCTCAACGCCGCCGCTTGGGCGGCGCCCGCCGTCATCGAGCCCAGCGCCACCGGCTTGTGGGAGCAGATCGACGAAAAAACGGGTGCTGCCGAAAGCTGGTTCAGCATCGTCGAAAAGGACGGCGTCTACATCGGCACCATCGTCAAAATGTTCCAGAAGCCCGGCGACCCGCCGCCCGAGTCATGGCGCTGCGCGAAGTGCGAGGGCGCAGAAAAAGATGCGCCCGTGCTCGGCCTCGCGCTGATCAAGGGAATGAAGCGGAACGGCCTGAAGTACGAGGGCGGGACAATCATGGACCCCCGTAATGGCTCCGTCTGGCGCGCATTGATGCAACTCAGCCCGGACGGCAAGCAACTTGAGGTGCGCGGCTATCTCCGTTTCGAGTTTGCTGGCCGCAGTCAAATTTGGAAGCGCTTGCCTGATAACGCGATGGACCCGCCGAAGCCCGCGCCCGTCGCACCAAGGGGACAGAAGAAGTAGCGTCCCGGCTCAGCCGGTCACGCCAAATCCACCACTCCCGCCTCACCGTCCTCCGTGCCGAACGCGAGCCTGGCACCCTCGGCGTCCCACGCGAGTGCCGACACCGGCGCGGTGCCGGGCTTCTTCGCCAGAATTTCCGCGCCGTCGTCCATGCGGCACAGCATCACCAGCCCATCCTCGAAGCCGACCGCGACGATCTCCTGCTTGGGGTGACAGGCGACCGCGACGGCGCGCTTGTCGTAGGGCGCGAGCATGCGCGGCTGCTTGCCCATCGGTCCGTCCTTGGCTCTGAACGGCCACAGGATGAGCTGCTCGGAGCCCGAGGTCGCGAGCCATTTGCCGTCCGCCGTCCAGGCACAAGAGCGCACCTTGGCCGAATAGCCCGACATGCGCATGTCCTTGGCGTCGGCGAGCCGCCAGCCGTGCAACATCGCCTCCTGCATGGAGGTCACGAGGAAGCGCCCGTCCGGTGAGAACATCACGTCGAGATGCGAGCCCTTCCAGGCGAACGTTTCGGGCGTCGCCTGCGCGTTCGGAAACCACAGCGTCACGCCGCCGTAATGCGCGATCGCCACGCGCAGGCCCTTCGGCGAGAACGTGACGCCTCCGGCGCTCGACGGCAGGTCGAGCGATTTGATCTCGCCCTTGGTGTTACGCATAAATGCCTGCTTGCCGGCCGACCATGCGATGGCGCCATCCGGCCCGAGCGCGACGCGATCGATCCAGCGATGCTTGGCGTCGGTCGGCGACGTGTTTCGCTCTCACCTTTGGCGTTCGTCGCCACCACCTTGCCGTCATCGCCGCCGGTGAGGATGCGCGTGCCGTCGCTTGCCACGCTGAGAATTCCGCCCGCATGCGCCGCCACGCGCTGCTCGGCGCCGTCCGGCGCCACGAACAGCAGCACCTCCTCGCCGAGCACGAACACCGCGCGGCCGCGAACGAAATGCACCGCGACGACCGGCCCGCCCGCCGCGACGGGCTTGGTGCGATCGACGACGGAAGGGATGGGGCCGCGGGTGTCAGTCACGGGAGCGCATCAAGCCACGCAACTCTCGAAACCCTTGCGGATTTTCTCTTCGGGCAGATTGCGCCCGATGAACACGATGCGGCTCTGGCGCTTCTCGCCGTCCTTCCATTCGCGCTGGTGATCGCCGTCGAGCATCATGTGCACGCCCTGGAACACGAAGCGCAGTGGATCGTCCTTCAGCGACAGGATGCCCTTTGAGCGCAGGATGTTCGGGCCCTCGGCCTGCGTGAGGTTCTGGATGAACGGAAAGAACTTGTCGGGATCGAGCGGCTGATCGGTCGACATCGAAATCGATTGCATGTCCTCGTCGTGATAGTGCTTCAGCCCGCCATGCGAATGCGCATGATCGTGGCCGTGATCGTGGTGATGATCGTGATCGTGGTCGCCCGTATTCAGGAATTCCGGCTCGATATCGAGGATGCGCTCGAGATCGAACGCATTGCGCCCGAGCACCTCGTGGAGCGGGATCTGCGCGCGCTGCGTCCGGTGCAGCTTGGCGTACGGATTGATTCCGCGGATGCGCGCCTCGACCTCGCGCAATTCCGCCTCGGTCACCAGATCGGTCTTGTTGATCAGGATCACGTCGGCGAACGCGATCTGGTTCTTCGCCTCGGGCGCGTCGCGCAAGCGGTCGCGCAGCCATTTGGCGTCCGCGACCGTCACCACCGCATCGAGCCTCGTCTTGGCGCCGACGTTCTCGTCCACGAAGAAGGTCTGCGCCACCGGCGCGGGATCGGCGAGCCCGGTGGTTTCCACGATGATGGCGTCGAACTTGCCCTTGCGCCGCATCAGCCCGTCGATGATGCGGATCAGGTCGCCGCGCACGGTGCAGCAAATGCAGCCGTTATTCATCTCGAACACTTCCTCGTCGGCGCCGACGATCAGGTCGTTGTCGATGCCGATTTCGCCGAATTCGTTGACGATCACGGCGTATTTCTTGCCGTGCGGCTCGGACAGGATGCGGTTGAGCAGCGTGGTCTTGCCGGCGCCGAGATAGCCGGTCAGCACCGTGACAGGGATTTTGTCGTTGGTTTCTTGGGTCGCGCCGGGCATCTGTGCACTCCGTTGGGCACAGATATAGGCAATTAGCCCCGAATGTCATCCCGGGCGACCGACACGCTCGAATACCCTCTCCCCTTGTGGGAGAGGGTGGCGAGCGAAGCGAGCCGGGTGAGGGGTTTTATTCGTGCGATTCGGCAAAGGACCCCTGACTCCGCGCCTTCGGCGCGACCCTCTCCCACAAGGGGAGAGGGTGACACCGAGTTAGCGGCGCTAGCTCATCAGCGCCGTGCTCAGTTGCTTCACATTGTGCCGCATCATGTCGATGTAGGTGGGCGCGAGGCCCTTCTCGTCGGTCAGCGCGTCGGAATAGAGCGTGCCGCCGATCCGCGCGCCGCCCTCCTGCGCGATGCGCTCCAGCAGGCGCTTGTCGGTGACGTTTTCCAGGAACACCGCCGGGATTTTCTGCTTCCTGATCTGGGTGATGATCTTCGCGACGTCCCTGGCGGAGACTTCGGACTCGGTCGAGACGCCCTGCGGCGCGATGAAACTCACCCCATAGGCCCCCGCGAAATAGCCGAACGCATCGTGCGTGGTGATGATCTTGCGCCGGTCGGCGGGGATCTTGGCGACTTCCGCCTTCACTTCCGCGTCGAGCGCCTCAAGCTTGGCGAGGTATGCGGCGGCATTCGCCTCGTAGGCGCTCTTGCCCGCCGGGTCCGCGGCGGCGAGTCCGTCGCGGATATTGGCGACGTAAATCTTCGCGTTCGCGACCGACTGCCAGGCATGGGGATCGGCATCGCCATGGCCGTGATCGTCCTCGGCCTTGCGCGGCTTCACGCCCTTGGTGGCGGTCACCATCGCGGCCTTGCTGGCCGACGCCTTGATCAGCCGGGCGATCCAGCCTTCGAAGCCGAGCCCGTTGACGAACACCACCTTGGCGTCCGCGATCGTTTTCGCGTCGCTTGGCGTCGGCTGATAGACGTGCGCGTCGCCGTTCGGGCCGACCAGCGACCGCACGTCGACCCGGTCGCCGCCGACGTTCTTCACGAAATCGCTGAGGATCGAGAAGGTCGCGACGACCTTCAGCTTCTCTTGCGCCAACGATGGCGTTGCCAGCGCGGCAAACAGAACAGCAAGGGCAATGCGTGCGAACATGGCAGCCTCCGATCAGGCTTCGAGATGGCGTCCGGGAACATCTGGCGCAGCACGCCGCCGACGCGGCCGAACAGCACCGAGACGGCATAGAGCACGCCCGCCACCAGGATGATGGCGGGACCGGACGGCGCACCGGCATGGAACGAGAGCAGCAGGCCGGCGTAGCCCGACACGACTCCGCTCACGACCGCGATCAGGATCATCGCGGTGATGTCGCGCGCCCAGAAGCGCGCAATCACGGCCGGCAGCATCATGATGCCGACCGCGAGCAGCGTGCCGAGGGCGTGGAAGCCGCCGACCAGGTTCATCACGACCAGCGCCAGGAACGCGATGTGCGCCGGCCCGCCCGCGCGGCTGACCGAGCGCAGGAAGCCCGGATCGACGCATTCCAGCACCAGCGGCCGGTAGATCAGGGCCAGCAGGACGAGCGAGAGCGTCGTGATCGAGGCGATCAGCAGCAGCGTCTGGTCGTCGAGCGCGAGCACGCTGCCGAACAGGAAGTGCAGCAGGTCGACATTGGTGCCCTTGAGCGACACGATGGTGACGCCGACCGCGAGCGAAATGAGAAAAAACGCGGCGAGCGAGGCATCCTCCTTCAACTCCGTGACGCGCGCAACGACGCCCGCGCCGACCGCGATCACGAAACCGGCGATCAGCCCGCCCGCCGTCATGGCGAACAGCGAGAGGCCGGAGAGCAGGAAGCCGATCGCGGCGCCCGGCAGGATCGCGTGCGCCATCGCGTCGCCGACGAGGCTCATGCGGCGCAGCATCAGGAACACGCCGACCGGTCCCGCCCCGAGCGCGAGCGCGAGCGCACCGACCAGCGCGCGGCGCATGAAGGCGAATTCGACGAAGGGAGAGATGAGATAATCGTAAATCATGTTTTTCTTTCGCCACGTCGCGGCGAGCAAGCCACTACGCGGCGCACGCCTCGGCGTGCTCGTCGAACGCCTCGCACATGCGCCGCGCCTTGAGCAGATTCTCCGCCGTCAGCACATCCGCGGTCTTGCCCCACGCCACCGGCTCGCGCGCGAGCAGCAGCGCCTCGGGAAACATCGACTTGACCAGATCGAGATCGTGCAGCGCCGCGATCACGGTGCGCTTCTCGGCGTGCCAGCGCATGACCAGATCGCAAAGGTCGGCGGCGGTCTTGGCGTCGATCGCGTTGAACGGCTCGTCGAGCACGATCACGCGTCCGTCCTGCAGCAGCAGCCGCGCGAACAATGTGCGCTGCATCTGCCCGCCCGAGAGCGTACCGATCGGCCGCTCCTCGAAACCGCTCAAGCCCACGGCCGACATCGCGGCGCGCACCTTTTCGCGCTCGCGTTTACCGATGCTGCCGAACAGGCCGGCGTCGCGCCACAGCCCCATCGCCACCATGTCGTAGACGCTGATCGGGAAGGTGCGGTCGATGTCGGCGACCTGCGGGAGGTACGCGATGTCGCGCGCGCGCAGGCCGCACAGATCGATGCCGCCGGCAAGCGGCTTGAGCATCCCGACGATGCCCTTGAACAGCGTGGACTTGCCGGCGCCGTTCGGCCCGACAACCGCGATCAGGGCGCCCGAACGGATAGGCCCGTGCAGGTGATGCACCGCCGGGTGGCGATCATAGCCGAGCGTGAGATTGCGGAATTCCAGCGCGGCGCTCATGACCACATCGCCCAGGCAACCGCGGCCCACAGCGCGGCGATCAGCAATGTCGCACCGGCAATCCGTTCCAGCGCCGAAAGGCGCAGGATCGAGGGCGAAACCGTCGCCGGTGGGTGCGCGTGACCCGGATGGTGGTGATGATGCGACTCCATGGGAATGTTATATTATCACAGCAACGAGATGTCTAGGTTCCCAACGGGATGACAGCGTTGTGGCCCTACGTCCCCAACAAGCTCGCCAGCCATTCCGGCCGGAAATTCCAGCCCGCGAAGCCCGCGATGCCGAAGCTCAGGCCAATCGCCCCGCTGCCCCACGCGACATAGAGCAACCAGAAGAGGTCGACCAGCGACGCGACCGCGGCAAGCGCGATTGCGATCGAGAGGAACACGTCCGACATGTCGAACTGATCGTCGCGGAAGTTGAGCCGGTCATACTCGGCTTCCAGCCGCTCGGCCTTGGCGCGCGTCTCCTTGGAGCGGCCTTCGTATTTCTTGATGTCGGCCTCGTACTCGGCGGCCTGCTTGGCGGCGAGCGCTTTATCGAAGGTGCCCGCGGTCTCAAGCAGCCTCAACTGGTGCAGCCCGTTCTCGTCGACATGCAGCTTGACGCGCGCGAACTGATATTCGGCCCAGGCGTCGACCGAATCGGCCTTCGCCTTCTGCATCGCCTGATTGATGTTGTCGTCCTTGGTCTTCGAGATCGCCATGAACACCGAGAGGATCACCACGGTAGCGGCGACCAGCTTGTTCAAGCGCTTGTCATCGCCTTCCGGCGGATCCCCTGCGTCGCCCATCATCATCCCCAGTTTTCGAGTCGCGACCCTACTCTAGCATTGCTCAGCCGAGCGGGCCGGGCATGAGGCGGTCGAGATCAAACTTCTCCACGTCTTGTAGCAGTGCGACGAAAGCCCGCGCACCGTGCTCCAGTGCCGCCTCACCTTTTTCCGCCGTCGCGAGCGAGGCATCGCCGACCGCGCCGGACACGTTGAGGTCCTGCGTCATCCAGCCGAAGCCGGCAGGGAAGTCCGCGCGCAAGCGGGTGAAATCGCGTTCCATCGCGATAGTGGCGGGAATGAAATTCGCGATCCGCTCGCGCCGCACCAGGTCCGGATAGGCGGCGAGCATGATGGACGTCTCGATGTCGCCGCCATGAATGCCGTGGGTGTGCTGGGCCTCGGTGAAAAGCCCCTCGGGATAGCCGAAACGGCCCCACGAGGCGTGAACAGCCAGCATATTGTGCCTCACGCGCAACTGCCGCGCCGCAAGATCGATCAGCGCGATGTTGCCGCCGTGGCTGTTGACGATCACCAGTTTGCGAATACCGGCGCGCGAAACGCTTTCGCCGATCTCGATGAATGCCCGCAGCGTCGTTTCGGGCGAGAGCGTGAGCGTGCCGGGATAAGCGCGGTGCTCGTCGGAGGCGCCGACCGCCTGCACCGGCAGAAATACGATGCTCGAGTCTTCCGGCAGCAGGGCACGCACGCGCGCCAGATACGCCTCGGCGATACAGGTATCGACGCCGACCGGCAGATGCGGCCCGTGCTGCTCCACCGCCGCGACCGGCAGCACGGCGATGCGCGCGCCGCTAAATTCTTCGGTCGTAAGGGAAAGCCAATCGGTCACGCGTCGCTCCAGCGTCTCGCCAATGTCATGCCATCGGCCTATTGTCCGCGCAAATTTCAACCCAGTGGAACTCGATCATGCCTTTGACGCGCCGCGCGTTCACCGCACTTGGCCTCGCGCTCGCCGCCGCTCCGGCAAAAGCGCAGCAACTCGACAAGGTCTCGTTCGGCACCAACTGGGTGGCCGAAGCCGAGCATGGCGGCTTCTATCAGGCAGTCGCGGACGGCACCTACAGGAAATACGGGCTCGATGTCACCATCGTGCCGGGCGGCCCACAGGTGAACAACCGCATGCTGCTGCTCGCGGCAAAAATCGACTTCTTCATGAGCGCGAACTCGCTGCAGGGCTTCGACGCCGTCGCGCAGAACATCCCGACAATCGTCGTCGCGGCGAGCTTCCAGAAGGACCCGCAGGTGCTGCTCGCGCACCCGGGCGCGGCGGAAAAATTCGAGGACCTGAAGAAACTGACCATCCTCGTCTCTTCCGAGGGCGTGCAGACCTACTACAAATGGATGCAGGCCGAGTTCGGCTTCACCGAGACTCAGGTGAAGCCCTACACCTTCAACCCGCAGCCATTTCTCGTCGACAAGAACAGCGCGATGCAGGGTTACGTAACGTCCGAGCCCTTCGCGGTCGAGAAGGCCGGCGTGAGACCGAAGGTCTTTCTGCTCGCCGATCAAGGCTTCAACACCTACTCGACCTTGATCGAGACGCGGCGCGACACGGTCGAGAAACGCCCCGACCTGGTGCAGCGCTTCGTCGATGCCTCGGCGGTCGGCTGGTACAATTATCTGTACGGCGACAACAAGGCCGCGAATGAGCTGATCCGCAAGCACAATCCGGAAATGAGCCAGGAGCTGATCGATTATTCGATCGGCAAGATGAAGGACCACGGCATCGTGGATTCGGGCGGCAGCCTGAAGGATGGCATCGGCGCGATGAGCGACGCGCGCATGGCGAGCTTCTTCGACAAGATGGTCAGGGCCGGCGTGGTCAAGCCGAGCGTGGATTTCCGCAAGTCGTACACGTTGCAGTTCGTCAACAAGGGCGTGGGACTGGAGTTAAGGCCGAAGTAATCACCCGAACATCAATTTCAGTGCCACGCCCAGCACCGCCATCACACCGACCACCTCGATCAAACTCCGATGCAATCCGAACGCCAGCACGCCCGCGACGATGGCCAGCGCCGTCGTCTTGAGGTCGAGCGCCAGCGGATCGAACGCGAACCAGCGCAACGGGCCGGCATGCTTCTCGGTGACTTGGCCGAACAACACATGCAGCGCGAACCAGACGGTGAGATTTAATATCACGCCGACCACCGCCGCCGTGATCGCGGCGAGCGCGCCCGAGAGCCGGCGATTGCCGCGCAATTGCTCGACGAAGGGCGCGCCCGCAAAAATCCACAACATCGAGGGCGTGAACGTAACCCACGTGGTCATCGCGGCGCCGAGGATGCCGGCCATGACCGGCGAGAACGGCGCCGGATCGCGGAACGCCGCCAGGAAGCCGACGAACTGCGTCACCAGAATCAGCGGCCCGGGCGTGGTCTCGGCGAGGCCGAGCCCATCGACCATTTCGGGAGCCGTCATCCAGTGGTGCGTCTCGACCGCCTGCTGCGCCATGTAGGCGAGCAGCGCATACGCCCCGCCGAAGCTGACCACGGCAAGCTTTGAGAAAAATTCGCCGATGGTAACCAGCACATGGCTGGGCCCAAGCGCCAGCGCCGCGAACCCGACCGGCGCCCACCACAGGATCACGCCGATCAGCGCGGCAAGGAAAAATTGCCGCCAGCGGTCCGGCGCAGCCGGTGTCGTGACAATTGTCTCGTTCTTCAACCCAACCTGCTCGGGCGCGGTGCGCGCCACCAGATAGCCGATCAGCGCCGCGCCCGCGACGATCAACGGAAACGGCGCATTGAGAAAGAAGATGCCGACGAATGCGGCGCCGGCGAGCCCGTAGAGCAACCGCGTTTTCAGCGCGCGCCTGCCGATGCGGAGCAACGCCTCGACCACGATCACCAGCACCGCCGCCTTGATGCCGAACAGCGCGCCCTCGATCCACGACACGCCGCGCCCGAGCGCGTAGGCGAGGCTCAGGCCGAGCATGAACAGCGCGCCCGGCAGCACGAACAGGATGCCGGCCACCAGCCCGCCGCGCACGCCGTGCAGCGCCCAGCCGATGTAGGTCGCGAGCTTCTGCGCCTCCGGCCCTGGCAGCAGCATGCAGAAATTGAGCGCATGCAGGAAGCGCGGCTCGTCGATCCATTTCTTCTCGTCGACCAGCATGCGGTGCATCATGGCGATCTGGCCGGCCGGTCCGCCGAAGTTGATGCATCCGATCTTCAGCCACAGCCGGAAGGCCTCGCCGAAGCTCGGCGACGGCCCTGCTTCGACGGGTCCCGTCTCTGTTTGCACCGTCATCTCACGCCGCTTTCGCCGGCCAATTGTGCCGCTCCTCGGCCGCATGGCGCGACCAGGCGAGCAGCGCATCATAGACCATGAAGCCGCGTGCGATCATGCCATGGTCGTCGTCGCCCGCAAGCGCCGAAAGCCCGAGCGAGATCGCGTGCAGGCCGGCGGCTTCCGGCGCGAGATCGGGCCGCGCCGTATCGGCGCCGCGCACGATCAGCGCGACGCGCGCAAGATGCGGGTCGCCCTCCAGCCCGAACAGCTTGAGCATCGTGTCGAACGAGCAGCGATCGCCCTCGTGGCTGATCTCGATGCCCTCGATGTCGAACGGGATCGCGCCGATATCGGCCGCGATGTTTTTCACCTCCGGCGGGTCGACATAGAGGATGCGGGCCTGCGGGTCGATGAAGCGCCGGATCAGCCATGGACAGGCGACGCGGTCGATCTTCGGGCGGCGCCGCGTCACCCACAGGCTCGGCGACTTCGGCGCGAAACGGTCGAGCGCAGCCTTCGACACCACCGGAAGGCCAGCCTCGGCCCAGGCTTCGCGGCCGCCTTCCAGCACCTGCGCGGGCATGCCGCGGCCCCGCAGTTCCGCTGCCACCATCTGGCTCAGGTTATGCCCGTAGCGGCAGGCGAGCACGATCGGCCGGTCGGCCGGAAGAGCCGGCACCCAATCCGCATAGGTTTCCGGTTGCCGCCATTGTGCGGTCGGGATGACGCCTGCGCCCGCGTCGTAGATTGCGCGGCGGCAAACATCGAGAATCATCGGCGCATCGGCGGTGCCGATACGCGACCAGAGTTGCTGGGGAGAAACGAAATAGCTCGCGGAAGACATAGGTCCCCTCCGGATACGAAGGAGACGGCGCTTGGGCCTTGCGAGCCTGCCGGGGCGACCGTCGCAGGCCCCGCTGGCGGACGAATAAAGCAATTCCGCCGCGCCTTCAAGGCCGCGACCCACAAGCCTCCCCTGACAATTCGCCGCTCGCGTGAGGCAGGCGCGTCCGTTAGTTTCCTGGTCATTCCGGCCGAGCGAAGCGAGAGCCGGAATCCATAACCACGATCCTTTCCGTATTGCGCGGCCTGGGGTTATGGATTCCGGGTTCGCCGCTTCGCGGCGCCCCGGAATGACCACGGGGGACCCCCATGCCCAACAAAATCGATTTGTCCGGCCGCAACTCAGTCGTCACCGGCGGCGCGCAGGGGATCGGGCGCGCGATCACCGAGCGGTTTCTCGATAGCGGCGCCACGGTTGCGATCTGGGACCGCGATCTCGCATTCGCCCAGAAGACCGCGAGCGAGTTGAGCAATCGCGGCAAGGCCATCGCGGTCGCCTGCGACGTCACCAAGCTCGCCGACGTGGAGCGTGCACGCGACGACACCGTGAAGGCGCTCGGCCGCATCGACATCCTGGTCAACAACGCCGGCATCGCCGGCATGAACGCCACCACCTGGGAATACCCGGCGGCGGAATGGCAGCAGGTGATGCGCGTCAATCTCGATGGCCCGTTCCACTGCTGCCGCGCGATTGCGCCCGGCATGATCGCGCAGAACTACGGCCGCATCGTCAACATCGCCTCGGTCGCCGGCAAGGAAGGCAACCCGAACGCCTCAGCCTATTCGGTGTCGAAGGCGGGCGTGATCGCGCTGACAAAATCGCTCGGCAAGGAGCTCGCCGGCTACGATATCGCGGTAAATGCCATCACGCCGGCCGCAGCGAAAACGGCGATCTTCGACCAGATGAAGCAGGAACACATCGACTACATGCTGTCGAAAATCCCGCGCGCGCGCTTCGTCAAGATCGAGGAGATCGCCGCGCTCGCCGCCTGGTGCGCGTCGGCGGACAACTCCTTCACCACCGGCGCGGTGTTCGACATTTCCGGCGGGCGGGCGACGTATTGAGTCCGGCTGAGCAGGCGCAACGCGACAGGCTGACCGGCATCGCGCTGATGTGCGGCGCCGTGCTGTTGTTCGCCTTCAGCGACGCGTCGGCGAAGTTCCTCAACAGCCGCATGGACACCATCCAGGTGGTGTGGGCGCGCTACATGTCGGCGTTCGTGCTCGCGCTGTTCATGTTCAATCCGATCAAGCGGCCGCAGGTCATGCGCACGGGCAGGCCGTGGCTGCAGCTCGGCCGCTCGACCCTCCTGCTCATCTCGACGGGCCTCAATTTCGTCGCGCTGCGCTATCTGCAGCTCGATCAGGCGATCGCGATCATCTTCTGCACGCCGTTCATCGTGGCGGCACTCGGCGGTCCGATCCTCGGCGAATGGATCCACTGGCGGCGCTGGACCGCGATCATCGTCGGCTTCTGCGGCGTGCTGCTGGTGGCGCGGCCGGGCGCCGGCGGCATTCACCCGGCGGCGATCCTCTCGGTGATCGGTGCGTTTTGCTATGCGGTCTACTCGATTTCGACACGCATCCTCGCGCGCACCGACAGCAACGAGACGACCAATTTCTATTCCAATCTGGTGGGCGCGGTTGCGGTGTCGGTCGCGGTGCCGTTCTTCTGGACGCCGCAGAGCGACCCGACGGTGATCGTGCTGATGTGCATCATGGGCCTGTTCAGCGGGATGGGCCATTACCTGCTGATCATTGGCCACCGCCTCGCGCCCGCCTCCGTGCTGGCGCCGTTCATCTACACCGAGATCGTCTGGATGATCGCGCTCGGTTACGTCGTCTTCGGCGATGTGCCGAACCGCTGGACCTTGGCGGGCGTCGCGGTGGTGACCGCATCCGGCCTCTACCTGCTGTACCGCGAGCGTATGGTGGGGCCGCGCCGCAACCCCCTCGATTGACCCGTAACGCCCTGTTACAAATCGCAAAGCCAACCGGCGCCCATCAGAGGTCAAATAAATGGCGAGGAAACCTGCCCGCGCGGCCAGCCGCGCGCCTACCAATGGCCGTCGCCCGAACGACGACATCGGCGAGGAAATGCGGCTCAAGCTCTATCACTCGCAATTCCGGCTGCGGCAGGCCGAGCAGCGCGCCTACGACCTGTTCCTGCAGAATCTCGTCAAGGGCACGAGCCACCTCTCGTTGGGCCAGGAAGCCATCGCTGCGGGCTTCGGCTGCGCCATGATCAAGGGCGACCACACGTTCTGCACGTATCGGGGTCACGCGCATACGCTCGCACGCGGCGTGCCGGTCGAGAAGGTCCTTGGCGAGCTGATGCAGCGCGACAACGGCCTGATGCGCGGCAAGGGCGGCTCGATGCATCTCACCTCCGCCGAACACGGCGTGATGGGCTCCTACGCGATCATCGGCGCACATCTTCCCATCGCCTGCGGCGCCGCGTTGCGCGCCCAATACAAGGGCGACAAGGACGTGACCGTCTGCTTCTTCGGCGACGGCACCACCAATATCGGGGCGTTCCACGAGGCGCTGAATTTCGCCGCGATCTGGAAGCTGCCGGTCGTGTTCGTCTGTGAGAACAATCTCTACATGGAATACACACCGATCGGCGACATCACCGCGGTACCAAGTCCCGCCGGCGATCGCGCGTCGGCCTACGGCTTGCCGAAGATCGTCATCGACGGCAACGACGCGGACGAAGTCTACCGCACCGCGCAGGCGGCGTTCACGAAAGCGCGCGCCGGCGAGGGTCCTTCCCTGATCGAGTGCCTCACCTATCGCCACAGCGGCCATTCGCGCGCCGACCCCGGCGCCTATCGGCCGAAGGGCGAGCTGGAACGCTGGAAGAAGGACAAGGACCCGATCAACATCTACCGCGAGCGCATGCGGCAATTCGGAATTACTGCCGGACCAGATCGAGAAGATCGAAACGGAAGTGAACCACGAGGTCGAGACCGCGACCGAGGCCTGCAAGGCCGCGCCGAACCCGCCGATGGATATCCTGTTCACCGACGTTTACGCCGACGGAGGCTGGGCATGGCGGAACTGACGTATCGTGAAGCCGTAGCCCGTGGCATCGCGCAGGAGATGACGCGCGATCCCGACGTGATCTTCTTCGGCGAGGACGTCGGCAAGGCCGGCGGCGTGTTCAAGTCGACGGTCGGGCTGTTCGAGCAGTTCGGCGAGCGGCGCGTGAAGGATTGCCCGATCTCCGAACAGGCGATCTTGGGTGCCGCGATGGGCGCCGCCATGACGGGGCTGAAGCCGATCGCCGAAATCATGTTCTCGGACTTCTTCGCGGTGTGCTTCGACTACATCGCGAACGAGTTTCCCAAGAGCCGTTACATGAGCAACGGCCAACTTAAATGCCCGCTGGTGGTGCGCACCGCCAACGGTGCCGGCTCGCGCTTCGGCGCGCAGCATTCGCAGAGCGTGGAGAACTGGGCGATGATGATTCCCGGGCTGAAGGTCGTTGCGCCTTCGACGCCGCGCGACGTGATCGGCCTATTGGCCGCCGCGGTGCGCGATCCCGATCCGGTGATCTTCTTCGAGCACAAGTCGCTCTACGCCACCAAGGGCGAGGTGCCGGACGGCGAGATCGTCGACACGCTCGGCACCGCGAAAATCCTCCGCCCGGGCAAGGATGCGACCATCCTGGCGCTCGCCCTGATGGTTCCGCGCGCCCTCGAAGCCGCCGAGCGATTGAAGGCGGAGCACGGCATCGACGTCGAAGTCGTCGATGTGCGCTCGCTGGTGCCGCTCGATACGCAGACCATTTTGGGTTCCGTCGGCAAGACGCACCGCCTGTTCACCGTGGAGGAGAACCCGCGGCTGTGCGGGTGGGGCGCCGAGATCGTGTCGATCGTCGCCGACGAGGCGTTCTACGATCTCGACGGCCCGCCGGTGCGCATCACGACGCCGCACATTCCGCTGCCCGCCGCCGACGCGCTGGAAGACGCCGTGCTGCCGACGGTGGATCGCATTACCGAGACGGTGCGCCGCTTGCTGCAAAGCTGAAGGATTTTCATCATGGCCATGTACGACAACCTGCTCGCCAATGTGCCGACCGATCTGTGGATCGGTGGCAAGTGGCGCAAATCGTCCGACGGCACGCGCTTCGACGTGATCGATCCGGCGACCGAAAATAAAATCGCCTCGGTGGCGAGCGCGAGCGTGGAGGATGCGAAGGCCGCGATCGACGCCGCGCAGGAGGCGTTCGCCGGCTGGGCGGCGCGCAAGCCGCGCGAGCGCGCCGAAATCCTGCGCAAGGCGTTCGAACTGATCGTGCGCGACGCGGAACGCTTCGCCAAGCTGATCACCATCGAGAACGGCAAGGCGCTCTCCGACAGCAAGGGCGAGGTACTCTATTCGGCCGAATTCTTCCGCTGGAACGCCGAGGAGGCGGTGCGCAATATCGGGCAGGTCTACATGGCGCCCGCTTCCGGCGCGCGCGTGGTGGCGCAGCACCGGCCGGCCGGCGTCGCAGTCCTCGTCACCCCGTGGAATTTCCCCGCCGCGATGGCGACGCGCAAGATCGGCCCGGCGCTCGCGGCCGGTTGCCCGGTGGTGCTCAAGCCCGCGTCTGAGACGCCGCTCACCATGCTGGCGCTGATGCCGCTGCTCGAAGAGGCCGGCGTGCCGGCGGGCGTCGTCAACGTGATCCCGTCGCGCCGTTCCGGCCCGGTGGTGAGCGCGATGCTGCATGATCCGCGCGTGCGCGTGGTGTCGTTCACCGGCAGCACGGAAGTCGGGCGCAAACTGCTGCACGAGGCGGCCGACAACATCCTCAAGCCCGCGATGGAGCTCGGCGGCAACGCGCCGTTCATCGTGTTCGAGGACGCCGACATCGACGCCGCGATCGAAGGCGCGATGATCGCCAAGATGCGCAACATGGGCGAGGCCTGCACGGCGGCAAACCGCTTCTACGTGCACGAGAAGGTGCACGGTGAGTTTTCCAGAAAACTCACCGACAAGATGGCCGCGCTGAAAATGGGCAACGGCCTCGACGACGGCGTGGCGCTCGGCCCGCTGGTCAACGCGGAAGGCCGCGACAAGGTGGTGCATCTGGTCGACGACGCGGTGAAGAAAGGCGCGAAAATCCTGACCGGCGGCAAGAAGCCGGAAGGACCGGGCTTCTTCTATCCGGCTACCGTGCTCGACAATGTGCCGGACGATGCCGAGATGCTGAACGAGGAAATCTTCGGCCCCGTGGCGTCGATCCAGACGTTCAAGTCCGAGGATGAGGCAATCCGGCGCGCGAACGACACGATCTATGGACTGGTCGCGTATCTCTACACCAAGGATCTCAGCCGCGGCATGCGCGTGTCGGAGAAGCTCGACTTCGGCATGATCGGGCTCAATCGCGGGCTCGTCTCCGATCCGGCCGCGCCGTTCGGCGGAATGAAGCAATCCGGCATCGGGCGTGAAGGCGCGCACGAGGGGCTGCTCGAGTTCATGGAGACGCAGTACATTTCGGTGAGCTGGTAAGCGCCGCGCGTGGGGGCAGCATGGACGTCCTGATGCCGCAGCTCGGCGAGACCGTGGCTGAAGGCAAGATCTCGAAGTGGTTCGTTGCGGCCGGCGATGCCGTGAAGCCGGGCGACAACCTGTTCGAGATCGAGACCGACAAGGTGTCGATGGAAGTGCCGGCGATTTCGGCGGGCGTGCTCGCGGCCATTCATGTGCAGGCGGGCGAAATTGCCCCGGTCGGTGCGGTGGTCGCGGTCATTCAGGGCAAGGGCGAGGTGGCTTCACTGAGCAAGCCACAACCTCCGCTCACCCCCGCGAAAGCGGGGGTCCAGAGCCAAGAAAAGAATGAACTGGATTCCCGCTTGCGCGGGAATGAGCGGGTGGAACTACCGCGCCCCACCACCCAAATGGAGCCCTTCCGCGAGGTGCGCTCGCCCGAGCGCAACTATGGCCCGGCGCGGCTCCCCGGCGGCACCGTGGTCACGCCGCTGGCGCGGCGGCTCGCGAGCGAAGCCGGCATCGATCTGGCTAACGTCAAGGGTTCCGGCCCGCACGGCCGCATCGTGGCGCGCGATGTCGAGACGGCGCACAAGGCCCCTGCCCTCGCGCCGACGCAGGCGACCGCGAACATCATCTTCACGGCGGATATCGCACTGGCTCAGCCGCTCGCCCTGTGCGCCGATGTGAAAGCGATCGAACTCGCCGATGTGATGATCAAGGCCTGGGCGACGGCGCTGGCCCGCGTGACCCCGCCGGAACAGTCCGCCATCGTGCTGACAGTCGGCAAAGGCCGTTCGGTGGTCCGCGGCGCGGAAAGCAAATCACTGACCGCCATCGCGGCGGAGCGGCGCGCTGCTCCCATCGATGTGCAAGGCGCGTTAACTGCGATCTCGATCCCCGGCGTTCCCGGCATCGCATCCGTCACCGACGTGCTCCAGCCGCCTCAAACAACGATGCTGAGTCTCGGCGCGCCGCGCCGCGCTCCGATCGAAGCCGCGGACGGCTCGGTGAAGTTCGTCGACATGATGACCGCGACGCTAAGCTGCGATCACCGTGTCGCGGATGCTGCGCTCGGCGCGGAGCTGCTGTCAGCCTTCAAGGGCTTCGTCGAGCGGCCTGTCACTATGATTGCCTGATAACCGGGGGAAGCAATATGACTCGCAAATGCATCATCTCCGCCGTCGTGATGTTCGTGATGGCGTGGGCCTTGAGCTTCGTCGTGCACGGGCTGCTGCTGGCGCCGGACTATGCGGTCACGCCAGGCATGCGCCCGCCTGCGGAAGCGCAGAAGATCATTTACTGGCTCATCCTGGCGCAGGCGATCTTCGGCGCCGCGTTCGCATGGGTGTATTTCCAGGGCAAGGAAGACAAGCCCTGGCTGACGCAGGGCATCCGCTTTGGCCTCGCGGTCGCGTGCCTGACCGTGATCCCCACCTACCTGATCTATCACGTGGTGACGCCGATCGCGTTCGTCGTCGCGATCAAGCAGATCGTGTTCGACACCATCCGCGTGGTGCTGATGGGTATCGTGCTGGCGTGGATCAACAGATAGTGCGCGTAGGGTGGGTTAGCGAAGCGTAACCCGCCTCTTGTTCGCGCGATGGTGGGTTACGGCCTTCGGCCTAACCCACCCTACGAAAAAACCTAAATCGCCGCTTCGGTCTTGGCGTCGAACAGGTGCAGCCGCGAGGGCCGCATCGCGAGGCGGAGTTTGTCGCGCACTTTCACCCGCATGCTCGGCTCGACGCTCGCCACCATCACGCCGTCGCCGACCTTCATGTCGAGCAGGATCTCCGAGCCAAGTTGCTCGACCACCTCGATCGTCGCGTCGAAGCTGAGGTCGTCGCTCGCGCCCGCCACGGTGAGGTCCTCGGGGCGAATTCCGAGCGTGATATCGCGCCCCACATGGCCGCGCAGGCGCTGCGCGATCTCCTCCGGCAGCTTGATGCGCAGGCCGGCGTTCTCGGCGAGCAGCGAGCCGTTCGCCTCGGTCACCTTGACGTTGGCGAAATTCATCGCCGGCGAGCCGATGAAGCCCGCCACGAACTTGTTTGCCGGCGTGTTATAAAGCTCAAGCGGCTCGCCCACCTGCTGCACCACACCGTCCTTCATCACCACGACGCGGTCGCCCAAGCGTCATCGCCTCGACCTGATCGTGCGTGACATAGATGGCAGTCGTGCCGAGCCGCAGATGCAACTTCTTCAATTCGACGCGCATCTGCACGCGCAGCTTGGCATCGAGATTGGACAGCGGCTCGTCGAACAGGAACACGCGCGGGTGGCGCACGATGGCGCGGCCGAGCGCAACGCGCTGGCGCTGCCCGCCGGAAAGCTGGCGCGGCTTGCGCTTGAGCAATTCTCCGATGCCGAGGATGTCGGCCGCGTCTTTGACGCGCTTCTCGATCTCCGGTTTTTCGAATTTGCGCATCTTCAGGCCGAACGCCATGTTGTCGTACACGCTCATGTGCGGGTAGAGCGCGTAGTTCTGGAACACCATCGCGATGTCGCGGTCCATCGGCGCAAGATCGTTCACCACATTGCCGTCGATCGAAATGTCGCCCGCGCTGATCGCTTCGAGCCCCGCGATCATGCGCAGCGTCGTCGTCTTGCCGCAGCCCGACGGACCGACGAACACCACGAATTCCTTGTCGCGGATCTGCAGATTGACGTCTTTGACGGCGTGTACGCTGTCATAGAACTTGTTGATGCCCTTGAGGACGACCTGCCCCATACGCTTTTACCTCAGCCCTTTACCGAGCCGGTGAGCCCGGCGACGTAGTGCTCGACGAAGAACGAATAGGCGATCGCGACCGGTATCGACCCCAACAGCGCGCCAGCCATCAGCGGCCCCCAGAAGAACACATCGCCGCGGATCAGTTCCGACGTGACGCCGACCGGCACGGTCTTCTGCTCGGGCGATGACAGGAACACGAGCGCATAGATGAACTCGTTCCACGACAGCGTGAACGCGAAGATGCCGGCTGAAAGGATGCCCGGAATCGCGACCGGAATGATGATGTAGATCATCGCCTGCCAGCGCGAGGCGCCGTCGATGCGCGCGCACTCCTCCAGCTCCTTCGGCACCGCCTTGAAGTAGCCCATCATCAGCCAGGTGCAGAACGGAATGAGGAAGGTCGGATAGGTCAGGATCAGCGACCACGGCGTATCGCCGAGCCGGTAGTTGCGGATGATCTCGGCCAGCGGAATGAACAGCAGCGTCTGCGGCACCAGGTAGGTGATGAAGATGCCGGTGCCGAGGCTGCCGGCAAACGGGAAAGTTCAGCCTTGAGAGCGCATAGCCGGCGAACACGCCGCACACCAGCGAGATCGCGGTGGACACCAGCGCGATGAACATCGTGTTCCACAGCCAGTGGGCGAACAGCGTCTCCTCGAACAGATACCGGACGTGGTCCAGCGTCGGTTTCCAGGTCCAGAACGGATTGTAGTTGATCGCATTCCACGGCCGGTAAAGTTCGCCATCCGGGCGGACGGACGTGATCACCATCCAGTAGAACGGGAACAGCAGGAAAATCAGGAACAGGGCCATGGGCGCGTAGAAGAACACCCACTTTCGCCAAATCGCGCCTTCAATCATGGCTCAACGGACCTCGACGCGGCGGATGTAGAGAAGCTGGATGATGACGACCAGGAACAGGACCGGGAACATGGCGAGCGAAATGGCGGCGCCCTCGCTCAACAGGCCGGTGCCGATGCCGATCTGGTAGGCGTAGGTGGCGAACAGGTGCGTAGCGTTGGCGGGCCCGCCGCCGGTCATCACGTAGACGATCTGGAAGTCGGCGAAGGTCTGGATCACCGAGAACAGCACCACCACCATCGTGACGGGCAGCAGCAGCGGCCAGGTGATGTACCAGAACCGCTGCAGCGGCTTGGCGCCGTCGATCGCGGCGGCCTCATTGAGCTCAGGACTGATGGTTTGCAGGCCGGCAAGCAGGCTGATGGCGAAGAACGGCACGCCGCGCCAGATGTTGATGATGATGATCGAGATCATCGCGAGGTCGGGGTCGCCCAGCCAATTGATCCGGCCCGTGATGAGGCCGAGATGGTAGAGCATCCAGTTGAGCACGCTGAACGTCGGATCGAACATCCACTTCCACGCGAAGGCGGAGAGCACCGTCGGAATGATGAACGGCAGCAGAATGAAGGCGCGGGTGAATGCCTTGCCGCGGAAATTGCGGTTGAGCAGCATCGCGAGCCACAGCCCGAGCGCCAATTTGAAGACGGTCGTCACGGCCGTATAGAGGAACGTGTTGTAGACCGAGGTGAGGAAGATCGAGTCGTTGAATATCTTGTAAAAGTTGGCGAGACCGACGAAGTCTCCCGGCACGCCGACGCGCGAATTGGTCACCGACAACAGGATGCCGCGCACGAACGGATAGGCGATGAACATGCCGAGCAGCACGAGGGTCGGCACCAGCAGCATGAAGGCGAGCCAGCGCTCGTCCTCAAGCAGCCTCATCCTGGGGCGCGGCCCCTGCGGCGGCATGTAGACCTGGGTTTCGGCGATCGCCATGTGCTTTAAGCTTCACCTCGATCGGAGCGCCGGACGGCGCGAGACGCGACGATTCAACATGGTCCCGTCCCGCGGTCGGCGGAGCAGGACCCTCGATCGCGCCGCCTCCCGGCGAAGACGGCGCGACCACTCAAGCCCGGTGTATCCGGTCCGCCCGGCGAGCCGCGCGGACCGGTGCACGCGTCAGACGTAGATCTTCTTCAGTTCGCCCTCGGCCCACTTGACGGCATCTTCCGCCGGCATGCCCTGCACGGCCTTCGCGTACATATCGGTGATGATGTACTTCGAAAGCGCCTCGGCTGCCTTTGCGTCAGACCGTCCGGCAAAGCCCGGCGCCCGTGCGAGTCGGCCCGCGATCTTGTAGGGCGTCATCACCGGATCCTCACCCCACAGCTTGTGGTTTTCCCACTCCGCCGTCGGCGGTGTAGCGAAGCCCCTCTGGGAGACGAACCACCTCTCGTATACCGGTTTGGAGTGCACCCACTTAAGGAAGTCCTTCGCGGCCTTCTGGTTCTTCGAGTAGTTCGGAACGACGTGCGAGAAGTAGGTGTGCATCGAGAACTGGCCTGCAGGCCCTTTTGGCAGCGGGGCGTGCAGGATGTCGGTCTTGAGCTGCGCGTTCTTCTCGGTGTTGTACTTGTCCGGGTTTCGCAGCGACTCGATGTAGATCGAGGCGCCGTTGAGCGTCGCCGAAACGGTTTGCGAGAGGAACGCGCGGTTGTTGTTGGTGTCGTCCCAGGCGAGCCCGCCCTCGTCGTGCGCGTCCTTCCAGAATCCGGTCATGAACTTGACCGACTCGATGGTTTCCTTGCTGTTGATCACTACCTTGCCGCTTTCGTCGATCTCCTTGCCGCCCCAAGACCACATGTAGGGGTAGGAGAACGTCGGCGCGTCGCCGAATGTATGGCCGAGCGTCTGCCCAATCGGCCGGCCCTTCGCCTTCAGCTTCTTGCCGACCTCGCGGTACTTTTCCCAGGTGTCCGGGAACTCATTGGAGCCAGCCTCCGCGAACCAGGATTTGCGGTACGCAATCATGCCGCCGACGATGGCCCATGGCATTGCGACCCATTTCTTGCCGTCATTTGATTGAGAATTGGCGTAGGGATAGTGGCCACCCTCGGCCTTGCCCTGCGCGTCGGCCAGGTCGCCCATATCGGAGAGACTTGCGGCGTAAAGCTGCGGGTGGTTGTTGAACAGCATGAAGACATCGGGACCGGCGCCCGACTGGATCGCCGCCGTGATGCGCGGCTGCAGATCATTGCCATTGACCGTCTCAAGGTTGACCTTGAAGCCGAGCGCTTTCTCGGCTTCGGGAAGGATCTCCCGGCGCAGCAGTTGATCGGAGGCCGGAACGAAGTCGTTCCAGCGGATCCAGTTCACCGTCGCGCCCTGCGCGAAAGCGGGTGCGCGGCCGGTGGCCAGGATGCCGGCCATGCCGCCGACAATCGCGGTACCGCTCTTGAGCACCGTGCGTCTCGTAACCTTCTTCATGCGTCATTCCTCCCTTGTGAATGTCTGTTGATTTGCCTCATGCCGGTTCTTGTGCCGGCTTGTTCATTCCATTCCCCGCGCCGTCGTCTTAACGGCGCGTGGCAGTTCGCATTACGCATTCAATCGTTTTCCTGTCGCCTCGTCGAACAGATGCACGAGCATCGGATCGGGTTTGAGCCGGACCTTTTCGCCCGGATTGAACTGATGGCGCTCGCGGAACACCGCGACGATCTCCTCGCCGCCGAGCTTGGCGAACACCTGTGTCTCGGAGCCGGTCGGCTCGACCACCACGATCTCGGCTTCGGCGCCGTCGTCCGCGATGGTGAAGTGCTCGGGGCGAATGCCGTAGACGGACGGGCCGGCCGTCTGAGGCGGCGGTCGCTGCGCCAAGCGGCAGCTTCACGCCGTTCGGTCCCTCGAAGGTGGCTGTGCCGTTCACCTTCACTTTGCCTTTCAGGAAATTCATCGCGGGTGAGCCGATGAAGCCGGCCACGAACTGGTTATCGGGCGTGTCGTAGAGATCGAGCGGCGTGCCGATCTGCTCCACAATTCCGTCATGCATCACGACGATCTTGTCGGCCATCGTCATGGCCTCGATCTGATCGTGCGTGACATAGACGGTGGTGGTCTTCAGCCGCTGGTGCAGTTCCTTGATCTCGGTGCGCATCGCGACGCGCAGCTTGGCATCGAGGTTCGACAGCGGCTCGTCGAACAGGAACACCTGCGGATCGCGCACGATGGCGCGGCCCATCGCGACGCGCTGGCGCTGGCCGCCGGAAAGCTGGCGCGGGAAGCGTTCCAGCAGCGGCATCAGCCCGAGGATTTCCGCCGCGCGGTTCACGCGGGCATCGATCTCGGATTTCGGCGCGCCGCGCAGGCGCAGCGAAAAGCCCATGTTGGCGCCGACCGTCATGTGCGGATAGAGCGCGTAGTTCTGAAACACCATCGCGATGTCGCGCTCTTTCGGCGGCACATTGTTCACAACGCGCTCGCCGATGCGGATCTCCCCGCCGGTGATGTTCTCCAGCCCGGCGATCATGCGCAGCAGGGTGGACTTGCCGCAGCCGGAGGGGCCGACCAGCACGACGAATTCGCCGTCGCCGATGGAAATATCGACGCCGTGGATCACCTGCGTCGAACCGAACGCTTTCTTGACGTCGCGGATTCCGACCGACGCCATTCGTTCTCCCTCCCAAGACGTCCCGTAGCATGTTAGTTTTTATGGGACGCGCAAGTCATCGACCGGGGGCCGACGTAAGTCAATGCTACCGCAAGTCCGGCAGCCGGGGAAATCATCCTCCGGCCGGGACGGAAAGATCAAGCCGAAACCGCTCCGCCGGCCGGGCGTGCGCGGAATTTTCGCGCTTGACGGGTCACCGGCAGACAGGGAGTCTGCCGCCCCGCCCGTTATCGCGGCGCACATTGCGGCGCACGGATTGAGACCCAATCCCATTCATCGAGGAGAAGCCTTATGCCCGGCGACAAAGCCGACGTGGTGATGTTCGGCGCCAAGCCGATCATCGAGGAAGCCCTGACCAAGGCAGGCCTGCAATTGCACAAAGCCTGGGCAGCGCCGGATCAGGACGCCTTTGTGACCTCTATCGCGCCGCACGTGCGGGCAATTGCCGCGGTTGCCGGGCACGGGCCGGTGGACGGCGCCCTGATGGCGCGTTTTCCCAAGCTCGAAATCGTGTCGAGCTTCGGTGTCGGCTACGACCATATCGACGCCAAATGGGCGGGCCAGCATGGCGTGATCGTCACCAATACGCCGGATGTGCTCAACGAGGAGGTGGCCGACACCGCGCTCGGCCTCCTGCTCGCGACGGTGCGGCATCTGCCGCAGGCGGAGCGCTACCTGCGCGCCGGAAACTGGCCAAAGCACGGCGACTATCAACTCACGCCGTCATTGCGCGACCGCACCGTCGGCATCGTCGGCATGGGGCGTATCGGCAAGGCGATCGCGCGCCGCCTCGATGCCATGAATGTGCCGGTCGTCTATCACTCGCGCCGGCCGGCGGACGTGCCCTACCGGCACTATCCGAACCTGGTCGGGATGGCGCGCGATGCCCATGTGCTGCTGGTCATCACGCCGGGCGGCGCCGCCACTCGCAACCTGATCAACGCCGAGGTGCTCGATGCGCTTGGGCCCGAAGGAATCCTGATCAACATGGCGCGCGGCTCGGTGGTCGACGAGGCGGCGCTGATCAAGGCGCTTAAGGACAAGAAAATCCTCTCCGCCGGGCTCGACGTGTTCGCCAACGAGCCGAAGGTGCCGCAGGAATTGATTGAGATGGAGCACGTCGTGCTGCTGCCGCACGTCGGCTCCGCCTCGCATCGCAACGCGCCGGGCGATGGACGAGTTGGTGGCGAACAACATCATCTCGTGGTTTGCCGGCAAGGGCGCCCTCACGCCGGTCGCCGAAACACCGGTGAAGAAGTGATGTTTGCGTGATGCTGCGATCCGCTCGCCTGTTTGCCTGCATTTTGTTTGCTCTCGCGGGCGCGAGCGCCTTCGCACAAACCTCCGCGCCGCAGCCCAGCGACGCGGCGCGCGCGCTGGTCGGCGTGTGGGAACTCTCCAACCCCGACCGCGACCGCAAGTGCCAGCTCACCTTCAAGCTCGACAGCGCGGGGCCGGGCCGCGGCGTTTCGTTGAGTACCGGATGCGCCGCCGCGTTCCCCGACCTGCGCCAGATCGCCGCCTGGACGATGGGCAGCGACGACGCGCTGAAACTGGTCGACCCCAAGGGCGCGGTGCTGCTCGAACTCAACGAAGTGGAAGCCGGCATGTACGAGACCACGCCGAGCTTCACGCATTATTTTCTGCAGACGCTCGCCGCGACCAACAAGGAACGCATCACCGACGATCTGTTCGGCGAGTGGCAGTTCTCGCGCGGCGGCCGGGCGATCTGCCAGCTCACGCTCGGCAATATCGCCTACGACACCGACAGTTTCCTGCTCACGCTGAAAGCGGGCTGCGATCCGCTCATCGCGCGTTTCGCGCCGGTGTCGTGGCGGCTCGATCGCGGGCAGTTCGTGATGCTCGACGCACGCGGGCAGTCCTGGCGCTTCGAGGAAAATGAGGAAAACATCTGGAGCCGTATTCCCGCGATGCGCCCGCCGATGCTGATGGTGCGGCCGTAACCCGTCTCCGCCGCAGTCGTCAGATGAGCGGCTCCTCGGATCGCGATTTCTTCTTGCTGCGAGTCCACAGCACGCCCGGATAACCCTTAAGCGACACCAGCGGCTCCTGCGCATAAGCCCACTCCGGCGTTTCATCAATGCCGATGTGATAGAGCGGCTGGCGCCCGGTGCGGCTTTCAAACAGCGCGCGCGGGATGTTGATCATGTGCCGCGAGCGCGCGCGCTCGTAGATCAGCGGCGTGCCGCATTGCCGGCAGAAGCTGCGCGCGGCGCCGGTTTGCTCGTCCTCATAGCGCGCAATCTCGTCCTCGCCCGCGGTGATCCGAAAGCGCTTGCGCCATGTGCCGATATAGGTCGCATAGGCGGCGCCATGCGCGACCCGGCTCGCGCGGCTGTGATCGTGCCAGGCCCAGAACGCCGGATAGTCGATCTCGAAGCGCACGGCGCCGCAGAGGCAGCGGCCGGAGACGGTAGTGGGATTGGAGAATTCTCGCTTCATGGCCGTGTCCGCTCCGTCCAGACTCGGGGACATGCAGCACGCGAATGACCTCTTCCCCGGAACCGCAGCCGCCTGGAGCTAATTGCAGGTTTCGGCAGTCCCGCCGCGAAGCATACATTCTCCGGCGCGTTGCATCTTCTCGTCGGGCGTGAGCCCGATCAAGCCCGGCAACGGCGCTCCGAGATCGCTTCGAAAACCCGCCAGCAAATCCTCCATCGCACTATTCGAATTATCCGCGCTTGCGCGGGCGAAATGCGCAAAGTACCTGCGGGCCGCGTCCGCCATCGCGCGGCATTGTTCGGGAACGCCCGGCGCTCCACCTTTGAGCACGCTGCGCACGGCGGCAAACGACGCCGCCACGCACACGTCGCGATCGGTCTCGGACATCGCCGAACCGATCGCCTCGGCGGCGGCGGCGACGGCGACGGCGTTCGCCACGGCGTTGTTCACCTTCTCCTCGTAGTCCTCGACGAGTTCGGCTTCCTCATTTGGATCGAGGCGCCGTTGCGTGTTCAGTGCGAACAACCCGAGCGGCTGGCACGATCGGGCGCCGAACGCGCCCGGTGTCTCCTTCATGCCCTGACCGGGCGGGCAGCAGCGTCCCGGCCCCGTGCAAAGCCCGGCGTCCTGGACCGGACCGGAGGGCCGGTTCGCATCGCTGGGCTTGGTCTCGTATTTTGCCGCGAGCTCTTTCTTGATCCTGTCGCGCAGCGACTGTTCGGGCTTGTCCGGAGAACCGTCCAGGTCACCGTAAAGATAGGCGTTGTCCACACACTCCAGGAATTTCCCCTGATTGTTACGTGGTCCGCTGCCCAGGCGTTCGATTAGCTGTCGCCTCAGCGCGCCTTGCTCCGCGGCTTTCTTTTCGCAGGCCTCGCGCATTCCGGGGTTCTGCGCGAGGATCGCCTTGAGCTTGAAATCCGCGAAGCATTGCTGCGTGTCTCGGGAATACGAGCCGCACGCCTGTCTTGCCTGCTTTTGCAACTCCAGCGGATCGGGATTCGGCCGGTAGCCGGTGTCCTGCTTCTTCGGCAGCACAGGCTGAACGCACATCACGTACCAGCCAGCCGTCGCACGCTCCAGGTCGTTGGCGTCGTCGCACCTGTCCTTCGTTCCGTCCCACATGCGCGGTATGCCGCTGACCGTCGGCGATGCCGGGGATGAAACTGAAGGCGCGGCCGATACGCTCGGCGTGATCGCCGAAATGACAGGTGCCGGAGTGCGCGGCGGGACGGTCGAGACGGTGGGCGCCGCGGGCGTGCTTGGGGCGACCGACGAGACGGCGGGTGGCGCGGGCGTGCTCGGCGCGATAGCCGAGACGACGGGCTCGACCGCCTCGCGCAGGATGCTGAGTTCCAGATTGGTGTCGCCCGCGCGGCGCGCGGCGGCCGCCGCCTTCTTGTATTCGTCGGCAGCCACCCGCGGGTTGCTTTCCCTGATCTGCCTTGCCGCGTAGACGGCGCGGTCGGCGTCCTTGCAGTGGGTCGCCGCCGGCGCAGTGCTGCTCGTGCCGGTGATGTCGCTGCAGGATGAGGATCTCGGATTGGCGTTGCTCGCGGTCTCGCCGGACTTCGTTGCCGGCGCTGACGACGGCTGGGCCGCTACCTGCGGCTTGTCTGCCGGGGCGGCTTTCGCAGTCGATACGGTGCCGTTGCATTTCGGGAACCGCTCTTCCTTCTTCCACTTGACCCAGCAAGTCGGTCGTCGTGCGCTGTCACTCAGGATCGCGTGGCTGGCAGCCCATAGACGCCGCCACTCTGGCCACGCGGAACAATCCCCCGCCCTGAGTCTGGCCGCCACGACTTTTTGCCGCGCGCCAATTGAATTGACCCTTGCGTTGTCCGCTGGCGTACAGTCGGCGATGGCAGGATGCGCGGCCATGACCAACATGGACACGGTCAGCACCGTCAGCGTCTTCATGGGCGAGTTTCTTTAAGTTGTAGGCCGATGGCGTGGCGTGTGTGGAGGGCACAGCGGGGACGAAATAAAGCCGCCAAGAGGGTAGCAGGGTAACGCCCGCCTAGATCAGCCTCAACCCCTTCAGGCTCGCGTGCCCCTCCTTGCCGACGATGATGTGGTCGTAGAGCAACACGCCGAGCGGCTTTGCGACGTTCGCGACCTGCTTGGTCATGTCGATATCGGCCTGCGAGGGGGTCGGGTCGCCCGAGGGGTGATTGTGTACCAGGATGATCGCGGTCGCGGAGAGTTCGAGCGCCCGCTTGACCACCTCGCGTGGATAGACCGGCGTGTGGTCCACAGTGCCCTGCTGCTGCACTTCGTCGGCGATCAATTGGTTGCGCTTGTCGAGAAACAGGATGCGGAACTGCTCCTTCTCGGCGAAGGCCTGCGCGGCGCGCACGTAGTCGAGCACCGAGGACCACGAGGACAGCACGGGCCGCTTCTTCACCACGCCCTTGGCGAGCCGATGCGCGGCCGCCTGCACGATCTTGAATTCCGTCACCGCGGCGTCGCCCAGTCCCTCGACCTCCTTCAGCCGTTCGGCCGGCGCCGAGATGACTTCCGCATACGAGCCGAACTTTTGCAGCAATGCCTTGGCGAGCGGCTTCACGTCGCGCTGCGGGATGGCGCGGAAAAGAACCAGCTCCAGCATTTCATAGTCGGCCAGCGCCTCCGGCCCCGCCTCACGAAAGCGCGCGCGCAGCCGCTCGCGGTGGCCGTGAGAATGCGGCGGGGCTTCGGCAAGGCCGGCGGGGCGCTTTGGCGGCATGCCGGCAGCATGCCCGGAATGCCGGGATTTGCAATCGGCGCGCGAGGCGGGTTGCGACGCCCTACCCGTACGGCGGCTTGTGGCGGCCCTTCGGCGAGATGGTGAACACCTCCACCCCGTCCTGCGTCACCCCGACGGTGTGCTCGAACTGCGCCGAGAGCGAGCGGTCGCGCGTGACTGCGGTCCAGCCGTCGGAGAGCACCTTCACGTGCGGGCGGCCGAGATTGATCATCGGCTCGATGGTGAACAGCATGCCGGGCTTGAGCACGATGCCCTCTCCGGCGCGCCCGATGTGCACGATATTCGGCTCGTCGTGGAACAGCCGCCCGAGCCCATGGCCGCAGAAGTCGCGCACCACGCTCAGGTGCTGCGGTTCGACGAAGCTCTGGATCGCAGCGCCGATGTCGCCGGTGGTGCGGCCGGGCTTCACCGCCGCGATGCCGCGCATCATCGCCTCATAGGTGATCTCGATCAGCCGCTCGGCTTTGCGCGGGATTTCGCCGACCGGATACATGCGGCTCGAGTCGCCATGCCAGCCGTCGAGGATCAGCGTCACATCGATGTTGACGATGTCGCCCTCTTTCAGCGGTTTCTCGTTCGGGATGCCGTGGCAGACCACGTGGTTGATCGACGTGCAGGTCGACCTGTTGTAGCCGCGGTACATCAGGGTCGCGGGGCGCGCGCCGTGAGCGAGCGCGAACTCGAACACGAACTTGTCGATCACCTCGGTCGGCACGCCCGGCTTTACCTCGTCGGCGAGCGCGTCGAGGCACTCGGCCACGAGCTTTCCGGCCTTGCGCATGCCCGCGAAGGCCTCCGGGCCGTAAAGCTTGATCTGCCCGGTCTTGCGTAGCGGCGCGAATGCCGCATCGACGTAGTTCATGAGAGAAAGGTCCGATTCAGACGCAATTTAAGCATTGGCGACGCGGGCGCAACGGGCTCAGTGCGCTCCCCGCCCCCCGCGCGTTGCAAAAACTACGCCGCGACCTTGCCGCCGAGTTCGTCGTCGATATGCGCGCGGATGATCTCGTCGAAACTCCCCTCGACCGTAAATCCGAGCGAGCGCGCGCGCTTGGCATCGAACCGCGTCGGCCAGCCTGACACGATCTTGATGATCGCGGCATCCGGCTCGCGCCGGATGCGCGCGACGACCTTCTCGCCCGCCACGCGGCGCAGCGCCGCGATCTGCTCGCCGACCGTGCAGGGGACGCCCGGCATCGTGAGATTGATGCGCGGGCCCAATTCCTCGCGCGTCAGCGCGGCCGCATGCGTGAGGAAGCCGACCGCCGAGCGCGGGCTCGCGTGCCAGTGCATCACGGCCTCGGTCACCGGCAGCACGGCCTCGTGGCCCGCCAGCGGCTCGCGGATGATGTTGGAAAAGAAGCCCGAAGCTGCCTTGTTCGGCTTGCCGGGGCGCACGCAGATCGTCGGCAACCGGATGCTGACGCCTTCGAGGAAGCCCTTGCGCGAGTAATCGGCCAGCAGCAGTTCGCAGATGCCCTTCTGCGCGCCGTAGGAGGTCAGCGGCGTGTGATGGAAGTCGTCCGGAATCTCAGCTGGGAACGGCGCGCCGAATACCGCGATCGAGGACGTGAACACCAGCTTCGGGCAATACTTGCCGCTTGGATGGCAGCGAATCGCTTCGAGCAGGTAGTGAAAGGGCACGAGATTGACGCGATAGCCTTTCTCGAAATCCATCTCCGCCTCACCTGACACCACAGCGGCGAGATGGAAGATCACGTCCGGGCGCTCCGCGACGAGTTTGCGGCCAGCGTCTTCGTCGCGTGAGATGTCGAGCGCGTAGGCCGCGACCTTGCCGCCGAACCCTGTTGGCGTGTCCGGTTTCACCACGTCGACCAAAGTCAGCTTGTCGATCGGCTTGCCGTTGAGGCCGCCGTCCGCGATCAGCCGCTCGGTCAGCTTGCGCCCGACCATGCCGGCCGCGCCGGTGATGAGAATGTGCATGCGGTCGTCCCTCCAACTCCGTTGTCATCCCGGAAGCGGCCGCAGGCCGCTATCCGGGACCCATATACCCCATGACTTCATGGCTCTCGTAGGGTTGCGAGGTGGATCCCGGCTCTCGCTGCGCTCGGCCGGGATGACACCTGCGCTACATCGCAAACCCGCCATCGGCGAGATGGATCTGCCCCGTCGTATAGCTCGACTCGTCGGATGCAAGATACACGGCCAGCGCCGCGATCTCCTCCGGCGTGCCGAGCCGGCCCATCGGCTGGCGGTCTATGAAATCCTGCCGCACGGCCTTCTCCGGCCTGCCGGAGTTTTTCGCGAGCGTCGCAATACGGTCGTCGAGCGACGGGCTTTCGATCGTGCCGGGGCAGATCGCGTTCGAGCGGATGCCCCTGCGGATGTAATCCGCCGCGACCGACTTGGTGAGACCGACCACCGCCGCTTTCGTCGTTCCGTACACGTACCGGTTCGGGATGCCGCGCACCGAAGAGGCGCCGGACGCGATATTGATGATCGAGCCCCTGCCCTTTTTCAGCATCCCGGGAAGCGCCGCCTTGATGGTACGGTCCATCGAGCGGACGTTGAGATCGAAGGCGAAATTCCATTCGTCGTCGGTCGAGGTCAGCACCGTGTTGTGATGCACGTAGCCGGCGGCATTCACCAGCACGTCGATCGGGCCGACCTTCTTCGACATCTCCTTCACGAGCGCGTTCACGTCGGCGGTGGAGCGCACGTCGAGCTTCGCGAGCGTCGCCTTTTTCAATCCTTTGAGCTTTTTCAGGTCGAGGTCGGTTGCGATCACCTTGGCGCCTTCCGCGACGAACGCCTCGGCGATCGCGCGCCCGATCCCCTGCCCCGCCGCCGTCACCAGCGCGATCTTGCCTTTGAGTCTTCCCGCCAAACCGGCCTCCCGTTGTTTTTCAAAGCTGCTTTATCAGATGCATGATGCGGCGGTCACCCATATCCTCGGTGCGCTCGTACGCATAGCCGTGGCGCGTGTACCACGCGATGTTTCCCGTGAGCGGCTCGCCGGTGTAGAGGCGCATGCAGGTGAGCCCAAGCGTGCGCGCACGGGCCTCCGCGAAGGCGAGCATCGCCTTCCCGATGCCGCCGCCTTGCGCCGAGGGTGCCGTGGCAACGCTCCAGATCAGGAGATCGTCGACGCGGGGCTCCAGAATCAGCACGCCATCGAGCGCGCCGTCGCGTTCCGCCAAATAGACCTCATAGTCGGAAAAGACCTGTTTGTAGTCCGCCTTCAGCGGCAGCGGCTCGACGCCGAGGATCGGGCGGTTCTTCGCATAGGCGGCGTGCTGCAACGCCATCATGGCGGGAAGATCGTCGCGTGCTGCTCGCCGCAGCGCGGTCACGCGGCGTTTCCGTTGAGCGATGACAGGCTGACCTTCTGGCGGCCCTGCGCGTCGAAGTTCTCCGGCGCGAGCCAGCGGGTAAACGCGGCCTTCCGCGCCGGCCATTCCGAGTCAAGGATCGAATACCACGCGGTGTCGCGGTTCTCGCCCTTCACCACTTGGTGCTGGCGGAACAGGCCCTCGTACTTGAAGCCGAACCGCAGCGCCGCGCGCTTCGACGGCTCGTTGCGGTTATTGCACTTCCACTCGTAGCGCCGGTAGCCGAGGCCAAACCCGTAGTCGCCAATGAGATAGACCGCCTCGGTTGCGGCGGGGGTGCGCTGGAGCGGCGGCGAATAGGTGATCCAGCCAACCTCGAACACACCATGCGCCGGGCGGATCTCCATCAACCACATGTGCCCCCTGGCTTTGCCGTCGACGATGACCGCGAACGGGCAGATGTCCTTGTTCTGCACCATCGTGCCGAGCAACGCCTCGTACTCGCCGCGCTCCTTCGGCGGGAACGCCGGGAGATAGGCCCACACGCTATCTGCGCCCGACATCGCGGCCCACAACTCGGCGCCATGTTTGCCGACATCGAGCGGCTCCAGCCGGCAGAAGCGGCCTTCGAGCACCTTGCGGTCGGGAAACGGCCGTGCCGTCCAGTTCTTCAGATTGCTCATGCTTCGCGCGCCGCCTTGTCCTTGGTGAAGAAGCCGTTCAACTCTGCGCTCGACGCCGCATCCTTGAAGCCCGCGAACGTGCCGTGCTCGGCAATCTCCTTCGCCATGCGGGTGAATCCGCCCCACGCGGAGCGGGCCAGCGCACCGCCGACGCTGATGCGCCGCACGCCCATGCCGGCGAGATCCGCGACCGAATGCCCGAACGCCGCGCCGTTGAGGAAATTGACCGGCTTCGGCGCGACCGCCTTGACCACCGCCTCGATCTGCTCGCGCGTCTTGATCCCCGGCGCGTAGAGCACGTCCGCGCCCGCCGCCGCGTAGGCCTGCAGGCGCGCGATCATCTGTTCGAGATCGGGAACGCCCGCAATGAACCCCTCGGCGCGTCCGGTGAGCAGCACGTCGGATCCCGCCTTATCGATCGCGGCGCGCGCCGCCTTCATGCGCTCGACCGCGAAGGGAATGTCGTACAGCGGCTTGTCCTTGTTGCCGGTCGAGTCCTCGATCGACAGCCCCGCGACCCCGGTCGCGCAGCAGCGCGTCACGTTCGCGGCGACGCCCGCAGGCTCATCCGCGTAACCACCCTCGAAATCGGCGTTCACCGGCACGTCGGTGGCGTCGCAAATCTCCTTGAGATGCGCCAGCACCATGTCGACGCTGACTGCGTTGTCGGCATATCCGACCGACCAGGCATGACCCGACGACGTGGAGGCAAGCGCCTTGAAGCCGAGCCCTTGGAGCCAGCGCGCCGAGCCGACATCCCACGGATTGGGGATCACCCAGCACCCGGACTTGTGCATTTCGCGAAATGTGCTGCGCTTGTCGGTGACGGATGGGCGGGGCATGGCGTTTCTCCCTGAGTGCCGCTAAGTGTCGGCAATCTCCGCCGATGTGACAATGCAATTTCGTTGATAGGTGCCATGAAAGAACTCGCTCCCACCGGAAGGCTGCGCGTTGGCCTCGTCTATGCGCCCGTGATGTCCACGTTCTTCGTGCTCAAGGAGGACGACGGCAAGGCGCGCGGCGTCACCGCCGACATCGGCGAGGCGCTCGGCAAGAAGCTAAATTTGCCGGTTGAGTTCGTGCTCTATCCGAATTCCGGACAGGTCACCGATGCGGTCGAATCCGGCGCGGTTGATGTTGGCTTTATGCCCGTGGACGAGCAGCGCCGGAACCGTCTCGCAGTCGGGCCAGACTATGTGCGCGCGGAAAGCACCTACATGGTCACCGCAGCCTCCGGCGCAAAGACTGTCGAGGACGTCGACAGAGCCGGCATGCGCGTCATCGGCATCGCCAACACCACGACCATTCGCGCCGCGGAACGCACGTTGAAGAACACGACAATCTCAGCCGTCACGTCGGTCGATGATGCGATAGCAGCCATGAAGGAAGGCCGTGCCGACGCTTTCGCGCTCGGCCGCGACTCGCTGCCACCCTACGTCAAGCAGGTGCCGGGCTCGCGCATGACCGACGGCTGCTTCCAGCAGATGGGGATCGCGATTGCGACTGCGAAGGGCAAGCCGCAGGCGCTCGCCGCGATCACGGACTTCATGAACGCCGCCAAGAAGGACGGCACGGTGCGCCACGCGCTCGACAACGGCGGGTTCGACGATCCGGTGGCGCCCTAGTCGCGCGCTTTCGACCGGGCGCGATCGCTCATGGTATGTCGCGCAGGACTTCACTCAGCGATGCGGCGAGGCGAAGACATCCGGCGTGCTGCGTCGATGGCGGTTAGCGGAATATCCCGAAGAACGGGAGATCGAACGGGCGCTCCCGTCGCGTGAGGATCGGTCGTTCGTCAACATCGTCGTCATCATCCGCTTCTTCCGCTTCCTGCGGCCTCGACCGCTCCACGGCGGCGCGCATCTCTTCTCGCCGCAGTCGCTCCTGCTGACGGCGCTCGACCATTTGCCTGCGCGATTCCTCGCGCCGCAACGCGCGTTCATCGCGCCGCTGTTGCGCCTTGAGTCGCGCCTCGTCCCGGCGGGACAGGTTGGGACGCAACGGCTCGTCCGGCTGCGCAAGCGAAACCTGCTTCTCCTGCCCCATGTTCGGCGCCTGAACTGTTTGCGCTTGGTGCACAGTTGACGGTGGTCCGGATTGAGATTGAGGTTCGGACACCGGGAGCGTTGCGAGCTGAGCAGGCGCGGAGGCTGGCAGTGGCGGCGCAGCCACCGCAGCCGGAACTTGCGGTGTTGGTTCGGGTGCAGGCGCCGCTTGAGCCGGAGTAACCACCACGGCGGGCGTAGAAGCGGGTTTCGTTTCCTTGATTTCGGTCGGCTTGGGTTCCCTGGCCGCTACGCGCTCAATCTTGTGCGGGGCCTTCGAGTCGCCTGAAATGACCCCGCCCATCATCACTCCGCCGCCAAATCCGACAAGCAGAATGCCGAGAACTGTCGCAATGCCGACAAAAAACGAACGTGTGTCGAACGTCATGGCACGCCTCCACTGACAAAACGTGGAAGCCGCGCACCTGTTCCCACCGCGCGGGACTCGCTATCAAGGAACTCGGAATGTCATCCCGGGCGAGCGAAGCGATATCCCTAACCACGAGCGGGGGTTATGGATTTCGCTTTCGCCGGAATGACAAACCTCAGTGATTATCGCGCGGCACTCCTGAGAGCTGCGCGACCTTCTGATATTTCACCGCCGGCTTGAGCACCATGCCGTCGGAGAGCTGGTCCACCATGCCGCGCTGGATTTCCTGCCACGGCGTCTGGCTCTTCGGGAACTGATAGCCGCCGCGTTTCTGCAGCGCGGCACGGCGTTCGCCAAGCTCCGCCTTCGAGATGAGAATATTGGCGGTGCCCTTGTTCAGATCGATGCGCACGCGATCACCCATCTTGAGCAGCGCAAGCCCGCCGCCCGCCGCCGCCTCGGGCGACGCATTGAGAATGGAGGGCGAGCCCGACGTGCCGGACTGCCGCCCGTCGCCGATGCACGGCAACGACGTGATGCCGCGTTTGATCAGCGCCGCCGGCGGCTGCATGTTCACCACCTCGCACGAACCCGGATAGCCGATCGGCCCGGTGCCGCGCACGAACAACATGGTGTTCTCGTCGATCTTGAGCGACGGATCGTCGATGCGGTGGTGGTAATCCTCCGGCCCGTCGAACACCACGGCCTTGCCCTCGAACGCCATCGGGTCCTTCGGATTGATCAGATACCGGTTGCGGAATTCATCCGAGATCACGCTCAGCTTCATGATCGCCGAGTCGAACAGGTTGCCTGACAGCACCTTGAAGCCCGCCTTCTCCAGCATCGGGCTCTTGTAGGTGCGGATCACGTCCGCGTCCTCGATCCTGGCGCGCTTGACGTTCTCGCCCATCGTCTTGCCGTTCACCGTGAGCGCACCTTCGTGCAGTTTGCCCGCACGGCGCAACTCGTTCATCACGGCGGGCAAACCGCCCGCGCGGTAATATTCCTCGCCGAGATATTTGCCGGCCGGCTGCATGTTGACGAGCAGCGGAATGTCGAGGCCGACCGTCTCCCAGTCCTCGATGGTCAGCTTCACGCCGATGTGGCGCGCGATCGCGTTGATGTGGATCGGCGCATTGGTCGAGCCGCCGATCGCCGAGTTCGCCACGATGGTGTTCTCGAACGCCTCGCGGGTGAGGATGTCGGAGGGCTTCAGGTCCTCCCACACCATTTCGACGGCGCGCAAGCCCGTCTCGTAGGCGATCTGCGCCCGCTCCTTGTAGGGCGCAGGGATCGCGGCGCAGCCCGGAAGACTCATGCCCAAAGCCTCGGCGAGCGCGTTCATGGTCGAGGCGGTGCCCATGGTGTTGCAGTGGCCGATCGAGGGCGCCGAGGCCGCCGCGATGTCGACGAATTCCTGCTGCTTGATGCGGCCGGCTGCCATTTCCTCGCGCGCCTTCCACACCGCCATGCCGGAGCCGCAACGCTCGCCCTTCCACCAGCCGTTCAGCATCGGCCCGCCGGAGAGCACGATCGAGGGGATGTTCACGGTCGCGGCCGCCATGATGCAGGCCGGTGTTGTCTTGTCGCAGCCGGTCATCAGCACGACGCCGTCGAGTGGATAGCCGTAGAGGATTTCGACAAGGCCGAGGTACGCAAGGTTGCGGTCGAGCGCGGCGGTCGGGCGCTTGCCGGTTTCCTGGATCGGATGCACCGGAAACTCGAACGCAATGCCGCCCGCCATGCGGATGCCTTCGCGCACGCGCGAGGCCAGTTCGAGGTGATGCCGGTTGCAAGGCGAGAGATCGGAGCCGGTCTGCGCGATGCCGATGATCGGCTTGCCGGAGCGCAATTCCTTCGGGGTGAGCCCGAAGTTCATGTAGCGCTCCAGATAGAGCGCCGTCATGCCGGGATTTTCCGGGTTGTCAAACCAGAGCTGCGAGCGCAGGTTCTTGCCCTTCGGCGTCGGCGTCTTCGGCAGTTTCTTGGACGTCTTCTTGGCCATGTCGTCTTCTCCCGAGGCGCGTCGGCGCAGTTTGGAATGGTTTGATTTCACCGCGAGAATGCGCTCAAGTCGCGAGCCATTGCAAGGGAGCGCGACAAGCCGCCATGTTGAGTCAGCTTCTCGCCGGCGCCCTCGTCAGCTTCCTCAATTTCGGCATCCACGCGCTGATCACCGGCGTGGTGATCGAGTTGACGCGCCGCACGGCCGCACGCACCGACCACCTGCATGCGTTCATGCGCATGACAGCGCTGCTCTTCGTGACGATGACCGGACTGATGTGCGCGCACGTCGCCGAGATCGGCATCTGGAGCCTGTACTACGGTTCCGCCGGCATCACGCCGAAGGGCATGACGGCGTTCGAGTTCGCGTTCGAAAACTACACCGCGCTCGGCTACGGCAACCCGGTCCCGCCGGAAGGAAACCGGCTGATCGGCCCGATCACGGCGCTGAACGGGCTGCTGCTGATCGGCTGGTCGGTCGCGATCATCTTCGAGGTGATGCGCATGGCCGAGGTGCAGGTCGCCCGGCGGGATGAGAAGGACGAGAGCTAGCCTCCCGCCCGGCTAGCCGGTATATCGCTGCCAACAAACCTGAGACGAGGAAACGCCATGCTGAAAACGGTGCCGAACTTCGATCGCATCGGCGAGGAGAACGCCTTCGCGGTGCTGGCGCGGGCCAACGCGCTCGCCGCCCAGGGGCGCGACATCATCAACCTCGGCATCGGTCAGCCGGACTTCAAGACACCCGCGCACATCCAGGAAGCCGCCATCAAGGCGATCCGCGACGGCCACCACGGCTACACCGCGGCGAACGGCATCCCGCAATTGCGCGAAGCGGTCGCCGCCGACCTCGCCAAGCGCTTCAAGGCAAAGGTGTCGCCCGACGAAGTAATGATCATGCCGGGCGGCAAGCCGACCATGTTCATGTCGATCCTGATGTTCGGCGAACCGGGCGCCGAGATCATGTATCCGGACCCCGGCTTCCCGATCTACCGCTCGATGATCGAGTACACCGGCGCGAAGCCGATCCCGATTCCGATCCGCGAGGAGAACGGTTTCGCATTCTCGGCCGATGAAACATTGAGCCTCATCACCGACAAGACGCGGCTGATCATCATCAATTCGCCCGCCAATCCGACGGGTGGCGTTACGCCGAAAGCCGAGGTCGACAAGTTCGTCGCGGGGCTGGAGAAGTGGCCGAACGTCGCCGTGATGTCGGACGAAATCTACGACCAGCTCGTCTATGACGGCGAGACGCACGTCTGCCTGCTCAACTATCCGTCGATCCGCGACCGGCTGATCCTGCTGAACGGCTGGTCGAAGACCTATGCGATGACCGGCTGGCGTCTCGGCTACGCGATATGGCCCGGCAAGCTGTACGACTACGCGCGCAAGCTCGCCGTGAACTTGCACAGTTGCGTCAACGCGCCCACGCAATTCGCGGGGCTCGCCGCGCTGCAAGGTCCGCAGGACGCCGTGCACCAGATGGCGGTGGAGTTCGACAAGCGCCGCAAGATCGTGGTCGACGGGTTGAACAAGCTGCCCGGCGTGTCGTGCATCATGCCGAAGGGCGCGTTCTACGCGTTCCCGAACGTGAAGCGCACCGGCTGGAAGGCGAAGCCGCTCGCAACATCGCTGCTCGATGACTCGGGCGTGGCTCTGATTGGCGGCCCGGACTTCGGCATTCTGGGCGAGGGCTATATGCGCGTATCGTATGCGAATTCGACCGAGAACATCCTGAAGGCACTCGACCGCATGGGCGAGTTTTTGTCGACGCGCAAGGCGGCGTAGCGAGAACCGCCATGATGCTTGCCGGCTTCGCGCGTGTCGCGTTTGTCTTGCTGCTTGGCGTGGCCGGCGCGAACGCGCAGGAACCGATCGAGACGCGCGGGGCGTGGAGCCTTGTGGCAGACGGGCCGGACTTCGCGTTGCGCACGCAGGCGCTCGGCGCGCCGGAGAACACACTCTCGCTCCACTGCCGCAAGACGCAGCAACTGTTCGCGTTCGAGATCAAAAGCCCGGCTCTTGCCGCTCGGCCGCCCGGCGAAGAACTCCGCGTCGGCTTCAAGGTCGATGGCGACGATCAGACCTGGCTTTCACTCGCAACTGGACCGGGCGGCACCGTCCCGATCGCGCATCAAACCGCGTTCTGGATCATCCATGACGCGCTTATTCGCGACGGCGCGAACAACGTCGCGTTCACGGCAGCCGACCATACCTGGCAGTTCGCCCTCGGCGGCTTGCGGGACCTGACGCGAAGCCTGAACGAACGTTGCGGATTTGAACCGACTCGCCCTGAGCCCCGTTCACCACGCACTCAGCCCGGCCCGCGACAATAGCCGGCAGCATCAATCAACAAACACCACCACCGTCCCCTTCCGCACCATCTTCGCCAGCGCCAGCGCGTCCCAATTCGTCATGCGCACGCAGCCGTGCGAGTCGACCTTGCCGACCCGCGACGGCTCGGACGTGCCGTGGATGCCGTAGGTCTTCTGGTCGAGCGCGATCCACACCGAGCCGACCGGATTGTTCGGGCCTGCCGCGATATGCAGCTTCTCCTCGGCCTTCACGCCCTTGAACTTGAACGCGGGGTCGTAGGTGTAGGTCGGGCCATGCGCGACGCGCACCACCTTGAGCGTGCCTGAGGGCGCGGGCTTCTCCTCGCTGCCGACGGAGGCCGGATAGGCCGCGAGCAGCGCGCCGTCCTTGGCGAGAACGCGGACCACGTTGTTCTGTTTGTCGACTTCGAGTTTTACCGCCTTGGCACCGAGCGAAACCGGCTTCACGTTGACGTTGGCAACGAGGATCGCGGTCCCGGCCTTGTCGAACGCCTTGCCGCGATTGAGCGTTTCAAGGAATTCCTCATCCATGTGGAAGCGCTCGGCAAGCATCTCGGCCGCTCTGGTGTAGTCGAGGCGCTTCAGCTTCGCCTTGTCCTCATACTTGGCCGGAATCTCCTCGGCGAACGGGCCTTTCACGTCCGCCGCCGTGATGGTGTATTCGATCAGCGCAGGCTCGGTGCCTTGCGTGAGCTTGTCCCACGTCGCTTTGTCGAGCTTGCCGGTCTCGCCGAGCGCGTTTTTCTTCTGGAATCCGCGCAGCGCATTTTCGAAATTGTCGCCCTCGCGCCCGTCGATCGCCCCGGGCGAGAAGCCGGCACGGTCGAGCAGCACTTGCGCCTTGATGTGCGCAGCTTGCGAAGCCTTGCCGGTGGACTTTGGAGAGCTCGGCCGCGTTCACATCCTGCATTGTGAGCGCTCGCGGGGCGCGCGATGCGGCCGGCGCAAGGCCGAGGGTCAGCGACGATCGCTATCAATGATGTCAGCCGCGCCGGCATTTTGGACCCCTTGATGTAGGCAATCCTCGTCCAACGACTTGTGCCCCGCGCGGGTTCCCGGTCGACGGCGCGTTCGGGTACTGTCTTTTCGAGCTGCAACGACAGAAGTTGACGGAGACCGCGAAATGCCGCCGACCGAGGAACAAAACCTGATGCGCGCGTCCTGCCGCGCCTTCGTGGACGACGCCGTCATCCCGTTCATTCGGGCGAACTGGCAGCGCGAATGGGACATGAACCCCGACGCGCGCCTGCCCGCCGGCGATCCTCGAGGGCGCCGACCGGATCGGCATCCGCACCCTCGGCGTGCCGGAGGAATTCGGCGGCATCGAGCTCGAGCCCGGCTCGGAAGTGCAGACCTTCGCGCTCATCTCCGAAGAGATCGCGCGCGGCGATTCCGGCCTCGCCGACAAGCTGGTGCAGAACTGGAAGGTCTCGGTGCTGCTGCGCAACCTGGCGCCGCGCCATTTGCAGGAGAAATGGTTCGCGCGCCTCGTCGCCGACCCGCAATTCCTGCTCGCGCATTGCCTGACCGAGCCGCGCGGCGCCTCCGACCGCTGGCTGCCCTACAACGTGCCGGAAGCCGCGATGACCACGCGCGCCGTGAAGGACGGCGACCACTGGGTCATCAACGGCCGCAAGCAGTTCATCTCGAACGGCTACGACGCCGGCCTCTACGTGGTCTACGCCAACACCAACCCCAAAGTCGGCATGCTGCAGGGCACGTCGAGCTTCCTCGTGCCGCGCGACACGCCGGGGCTGACCGTCGCGCGCTGCAACGAGACGATGGGCTGCCGCTTCATGAACAATGGCGAGCTGGTGTTCGAGGATATGCGCGTGCCGGCGGATCATCTGCTGGTCGAGAACGACGCGCTCGGCAAGGCCGGCATCTATTTCCGTCCCGGCAAGATCATCCAGGCCTCGAAGAATCTCGGCGTCGGCGTGCGCGCCTTCGAGGTCACGTCGGACTATGTGCAGAACTACGTGCAGGGCGGGCGCATTCTGATCAAGCATCAGGCCGTGGCGCTGCGCCTCGCCGATATGGCGACGCGCATCGAGGCGGTGCGCGCGCTGCTCGGCCGCGCGGCCACTGCGGTCGACGACAATGCGGCGGACGCCGACACGCTGTGCAACATGGTCAAGGTGTTCGCCTCGGAGGAGATTTTCAAAGTGGCGCAGCACGCCATGGAGCTGCACGGCGGCAACGGCGTGATGCTCGATTTCGGCGTGGAGAAGCTGTTCCGCGACGCCGCGATCTTCCTGCACATGGACGCGACCGCGGACATTTCCAAGATGAAGATCGTCAAATCGATGTTTCCGGCGACCGCCGGGAAGTACGCGGGCGTGGAGGCGTAGGGCTACGCGGCCTCCCACACCACCGGCAAATTCTGCAACCCGCGAAACGCCCAGCCGCCGATCCGCACCGCCTCGCGCTCGTCCAGCGCCAAGCCCTTCAGCCGCGCGAACACGCCCGGCAGCGCCACATCGGCGATCATCGTGCGCGACACCGCAGCGCCCGCGCAGAAATGCGGGCCTGCGCCGAACGCGATGCTCTTGGCGGTATCGCGCGTGAGATCGAACCGCTCAGCATTCTGGAAGTGCGCCTCGTCGCGGTTGGCCGAGCCGAACATCAGGAACACGCGGTCCTCGGCTGAAAAGTCGACGCCGTTCACCGAGGCGGCCTTCGCGACACGCCGCGGCGACATGCCGATCGGCGAAATCCAGCGCGTGAATTCCTCGAACACCTGCAGCCACGTGACTTGGCCGTCGCGCACGCGCGCAAACTGATCGGGATGCGTCAGCAGCGCCCAGATGCAGCCCGCGATCGCCTTGCGCGGCTCGTTCTGCCCGCCCGAAATCGTCAGCTTGATGTTGTGGCGCACGTTTTCTTCCGCCATGCCGCCGTGGATCATCACGCTCAGCAGCGAATGGTCCGGCGTTTTCCGCACAACGGGCAGCATGTCGTCGATCGCCGCATCGATGCCGGCGGTCGCCGCATGGCAGCGCGCCTCGATTGCGGCGTCGCCCGCGTAGTTCGCGATGCCCTCGATCATCGCCTGCGACCACGCATCCATGTCAGAAAAGCGGATGTTGGTGAGCCCGGTGACCGATTTGAGGCACTCACCCGAGAGCGGCAGCGCGAACTCGGCAAGCAGGTCGGCGTGGCCTCGCGGCGCAAGCACATCGAGGATGCGCTCCGCATGCGCCTGAAATTCATCGCGCCAGTGCGCGCGCATCGCTTTCGGCGACACCGCCGGAAAAAAGATCGCGCGTTCCGCCATGTGCGCCTCGCCGTCCTTGCGCATCATGTTGTGGCCCATCAGCCGGTTCATCAGGCCGGCCGGCTGGTGCGAGGAGAACACGTCAATGCGCTTCTCCGAGACGAAGATGTCGTCGCGGCGCGTGAGCAGCGTGCTCCCGAGCTGCGGCACGAAACAGATCGGCGCCTCGCGCCGCATCGCTGCCAGCGCCGGATAGGGGTCGCGCCCGAACTCCTGCGGGTCGATATCGAAATGCGGCGCGGTGGACATGGCGCGAGCTTAACGCGCCCGCGCGGCGCCGCGTAGGGCGAGTTGGCCGGTCAGCGCAGCATGGTCAGCGGCAGGCCCTCCTCGGGCCAGCGGCTCGCGAACGTGGTCGGCGGCGTTGCCGATGCGGATTGTTCGCTGTCGATCATGTGCCAGGCGCCGAACGCCAGCAGCGCGGTGACCACCAGCGGCAGGCCCACGGTCGCGGCCACGAGCGGCGCGAACATCCAGGCGTCCTGCCGGGTAATGTCCTCGCCGAGTTCGAGCGGCGCACGGTCGGCCGGTTCCGCGCGATCGATATCGGTCGCGATCACGTCATGAAGATTGCGCATGGGAGGTCTCCCTTTGCGGGAGAACGCCGCGCGGGGTGTTCCGGTTCCGGACTCAAACCTTCTCGACGTTCCAGAACGGCACGTGCGCCGGGAGGGGCAGGAAGCCCCTGACGTTGACGCGCCGCGCGACCGGCGGCGCCCACTGTCCAAGCAGCGCCATCGGCACATAGGTCCAGGCATTCTCCTGCAACTTCGCCGCAATCGCCTTGCGCTCGTCGAGCGAGGGAGCCAGCGCCCATTCGTCGCGCAGCTTCTCGTGCAAGTCGTCCTTGGGCCAGCCGAACCAGCCGGCTTCACCGCTGGCCGTGTGGGCCGCGAGGCCAATCGGGTTGTCAAAGCCTTCGCCCGAGCCCCATGTGATGAAGATATTCCAACCGCCCTCCGCAACGGGCTTCTTGACGGCGCGCCGGCCGATCACGGCGCCCCAGTCGGAGGCGGCAAGTTCGGCGTTGACGCCGGCGTCCTTCAGCCATTGTGCGACAAGGAGAGATGCGTTGTTCATGAACGCGATGTTCGTCGCCTGCAGGATGACGACCGGCCGCCCGTCGTAGCCGGCCTTCCTGAACAGCTCGCGCGCCTTTGCGATGTTTTGGCCGCCCTTGAACCAGTCGGTGTTCACGTCGCTACGCATCTGTCCGGTGCAGCCGAACAGTGATCCGCAGGCGCGATAGTATTTCGGGTCGCCGAACACCGCCTTCAGGATGTCTTCCTGCTTGATCAGGTGGAGCATGGCCTGGCGGGCCTCGACCTTGTCGAAGGGCGGATGCAGCCAGTTGAGCCGGCACATGCCGACGTTGCCGCCTTTGCTCAGAACCTCGAGCTTGACGTTCTTGTCGCTCTCGAGCTGATCGAGCAGGTCGATTGGCGGCGTTTCGTAAAAATCGATTTCGCCCGCCTTCAAGGCCGCGACCGCGGTCTGCTGGTCGGCCATATTTTCGATGATGACGCGATCGACCTTTGCCACTTTGCCGCCGGCCATACCGGATGGCGGCTCGCCGCGCGGCACATAGTTCGGGTTCTTGTCGTAGACGTAGCGCTGACCGGACCTGGTATCGCGCTCGTTGAAGGCGAACGGCCCGGAGCCGACCTTGGTTGTCACCTGCTGGTTTGGATCCGTCTCCGCGTCCTTCTTGCGCATGATCACCGGCACGTTGGTCTCGATCTTGCCGAGCGCGTCGAGCACCAGCCCGTATGGCTCCCTGAGCACGATCTGGAAGGTTTTCTCGTCCCGGATCGGCGTGTCGGCGACGCGCTTGAACATGTGCTGGCCCGTGCCGTCGCGCGCGGCCCAGCGGCGGATCGAGGCGACGACATCGGTGCTGGTCACGTCCTGGCCGTCGTGGAATTTCTGACCGGCGCGCAGCGTGAACGTGTAGGTCCTCCTGTCGTCGGAGACGCCCCATCTGTCGACCATCTGTGGCTGCGGCCTGCGATTCTCGTCCATGCCGAACAACGTGTCGTAGATCAGCAAAGCGTGATTGCCGGTCATGTTGGCGGTGGTCCAGATCGGATCGAAAACCTGGAGGTCGCCATGCAGCACCGCGCGTAGCGTGCGCGCGCTCGGCGGAGCGGACTGTGCCTTGATGAGGTCCGGGAGCGGACACCACGGCGGCGGCTGCAACGGTGCCCTTGACGAACGCACGGCGGGAGGTAGCCATTTTTGTTCTCCTCAGGCTCGGCGAAGTTCGCGGTCGATATTAGACCTCTGGAAGAGTTCGAGTCACTGCGGGTGCCGCGTGCTCCGTCACCCTCCCCTGGAGGGGGAGGGTCGGCGAGCAAGAGCGAAGCGAATGCGAGCCGGGGTGGGGTGGTCTTGAAGATTTCACCCCACCCCGACGCTCATTTCATTCGCGTCGACCCTCCCCCTCCAGGGGAGGGTAAAATCGGAGCGCGTTGCGCCCATGACAATCCGCCCCCCGCATGCTTCATTGCGCGCTTCAAAAATCCCGGTGATCCGATGCCTGAGAAAAAATCCAGCGTGATCTGCGTCGGCGAAGTGATGGTCGAGCTCGCGCGCGGCGCGGACAACCGCTACAGCCTCTCGTTCGGCGGCGACACGTTCAACACCGCGGTCTATCTGGCGCGCGCGGGAATTCCTGCCGCCTATGCGACCGCGATGGGCGACGATCCCTACTCCGACCGGCTGATGTCGCTCGCCGCGGCCGAAGGCGTGAACGCCGACCTGATCATGCGCGCGGCCGGCCGCATGCCGGGGCTCTACCTGATCGAGACCGACGAGAAGGGCGAGCGCAAATTCTACTACTGGCGCGACACCTCGCCGGCGCGCGAGCTGTTCGAGCTGCCGAACTGGGCGGCGGTCGCCGAAGCGCTGCTCTCGGCGCGGCTCGTCTATTTCTCCGGCGTGACGCTGTCGCTTTATTCCAACAACGGGCTCGGCCGCTTTCTCGCCGCGCTCGAGCTTGCGCGCAAGCAGGGCGTGATCGTGGCGTTCGACGGAAACTTCCGCCCGCGCGGCTGGAAGGGCGACCTGGCGCGCACCCGCACGGTGTTCGCCGAGGCCTTGAAGCGCGTCGACATCGCGCTCCCCACGTTCGAGGACGAAGCGACGCTGTGGGGCGATGCCAATCCGGACGCGACGGTGGCGCGGCTGCAGGCGTTCGGTATCGGCGAGATCGTGGTGAAGAACGGCTCGGAGAGCGCGCTGGTCGCCGACAAATCGGGCCGCGAATTTGTGCCGGTGCCGCAGGTGGTCGAGCCGGTCGACACCACGGCGGCGGGGGATTCGTTCAACGCCGCGTATCTGGCGGCGCGCCTCAATGGCGAGAACCCGGTGGCGGCCGCCGGGGCCGCGCATGCGCTCGCGGGCGAGAAGATCCGCCACCGCGGCGCCATCATGCCAAGGGCCGCGGGCGCGATGCACTGACTATGGGCGACCCACCAGCATCGCGGTCCACGCGGCGATGAACGGCAGCGGCAGCGAGACGGCGGCGCGCAGCCACACCACGCGCGCGGGCATCGAGGGGATCTCGAACGCGAGCATGCGGGGCAGCGCGAACAGCGCCCAGGCGATGGTGTAGGCGATGATCTGCGGCGCGCCCGCGCCGCTTTTCAGCGCAGCAGCGGCGATCGAAAACCCGACCACCGGCCCGCCCGGGGTCAGCGCACCGAGCACGGTCGCAAGCGCGAGACCCGGCGTGCCGGTGTCAGCGCCGAGCCAGGCCGGAATAAGCTCGCCCGGCAGCATTTCGGCGATGAAGCCCGAACCGATCATGCCGATTGCGATGCGCGGCAGCAACATCAGGAATTCGCGCCCCGCGAGTCGCAGCGAGTCGATGAACAGCGAATTGCTGCGCAGGATCAGCGCCGCGCCGAGCGCCAGCACAATGCTCCACAGCGCGATGTCGATGATGAGGTTCATGCCGCACCCGCCTTGCGGTGCATGAATTTCCAGATCACGCGCGCCGCGAGGCCCGCGAGGATCGGCAATGGCAGGCAGAAAACGATGCGCCATGTGACGAAGTCGAGCCCGAAGAACGGCAGCTCCCACACGATCGCGCGGGTGTATCCGATCAGCGTCCAGGCGATCACGAAGGCGCAAGCGGCGCCCGCGTCGGCGCCCGCAGCGAGCAGCGCGCCGGCGAGCGGATAGATCGTGAAGGGTCCGCCCGGCATGATCGCGCCCGCGACCGTCGCGAGCAGGATGCCGGCAAGACCGGACTCCGCGCCCACCCAGCGCGCGATGGTTTCGCGCGGCAGCAGCAGCGTCACGAACGCGCCGATCAGGCATCCCGCCAGAACCTTGGGAAGCATCGTGCCGAACAGGCCGACGTCGTCGAACAGGATCGCCAGGAAGCGCGCCTGCCCGTCGCGGAAGAAGACGATCGCCGCCGACGTGATGGCGAGCGTCGCGATGACGGCCGCCGACCAGTCGAAGGCGCGGCGGCGTCTCGGTTTGCTCATGCGGCGTGGCGCAGCGCCGACGCCTCGCGCGCGAGCTGCGTGATGCGCGAAAAATCGCCGGCCGCGATAGCATCCTTCGGCGCGACCCACGAGCCGCCGACCGCAAGGACGTTGAGGCAGCCGAGATACGTGGCGATGTTTGTCGAATCGATCCCGCCGGTCGGGCAGAATTTCAAGCCGGGCAGCGGCGCCGCGACCGACCTGAGCCAGGCGACTCCGCCGGACGCCTCGGCGGGGAAGAATTTCAGCACCTTGAAGCCGCGACCGCTAAGCGCCATCGCTTCGGAAACCGTTGCGCAGCCGGGAAGCACCGGCACGGAGGCATCCGCGAGCGCCGCCGCAAGCTCGGGCGGCGTGCCCGGACTGACGAGATATTTCGCACCGGCGGCAGTCGCTGCCTCGATATCGGAAATGCGCGTCACGGTGCCGACGCCGACGATGCAATCCGGCACCTGCGCGGCAATCGCGCGGATCGCCTCCAGCGCCGCCTTAGTGCGCAGCGTCACCTCGATCACCGGCAGCCCGCCAGCGACCAGCGCGCGCGCGAGCGGCACCGCATCGGCGACGCGCTCGATGGTCAGCACCGGGATAACGGGCGTTTTTGAGACAAGCGGCGTCGGGTCGAGCATGACCCGAGGGTTTTATTCCGCCGGCTGCGCGACCGCAACCCGCGCGGCCCTGCGCTCGGCGCGTTGCGCCTTACGCCGGTCGCGCCATTCGGCAAGGTTCGCGATCGCCATCAGGGCGGCCGGCGTGACGATCAGCGTGAGCACGGTCGCAAATCCGAGGCCGAACACGATCGCGGTGGAGAGCGAAATCCACCATTGCGTCGCGGGGGCCCCGATTGTGATCTCGCGCGTCATGAACTCGACGTTCATGCCGAACGCGATCGGCAGCACGCCGAGGATCGCCGTCACGGCAGTGAGCACCACCGGCCGCGCACGCTCGCGGCACGTCTCGAGGATCGCGTCGCGCGCCGCCACGCCCTCGCGCCGCAGCCGGTCGTAGGTATCGATCAGCACGATGTTGTTGTTCACGATCACGCCCGCGTTGGCGATGACCCCGATGCCGGTCATCACCACGCCGAACGGCTGACCCATCACCATCAGGCCGATCAGCACGCCGATGGTGGAGAGCACCACGGCGGTGAGCACCAGGGCGACCGAGATGAACTTGTTGAACTGCGCGAGCAGGATCGCAAAGATCAAGAACAGCGCGGTGCCGAATGCCTTCATCAGGAAGGCGCCGGCCTTCGCGCGCTCCTCGTCCTCGCCCTTGAGGCGGAAGGTGACGTTCTGCCCGAGATCGGTCTTGGCGAGTTCGGCGGTCAGCTCCTGCTGCACCTTCGCGCTTTGCACGCCCTCGGCGACGTTGGACGATACCGTAATAACGCGGTTGCCGTTGATGCGGTTGATGTTGCCGACGCGTTGCGCCGGCACGCGCGTGACGAAATTTCCGATCGGCACGTGGCCGACCGGCGTCTGGATGCGCAGTTCGTCGATCTCTTCGAGGCTGCGCCGATCCTGCGGGAAGCGCACCAGGATATCGACCGCCTTGTCGTTGTCGGACGGGCGATATTCGGTGACCTTGGCGCCGTTGGTGACAAGCTGCAGGCCGGTGCCGACGATATTGACGTTGGCCTGATACTTCGCGGCCTCGCTCTTGTTCACCTCGATGCGCCAGTCGATGCCGGGCAGCGGCAGGCCGTCGTCGACGTCGCGCGCCTCGGGACGCGCCGACAAGACGGCAGCAGCCTTCTTGGCGGCAGCCGGCAGCCGGTCGGGATCGAGCGCCGAAAGCTGGATCTGCACCGGCTTGCCGGTCGGCGGGCCGGCGCGCGGCGCGGTCACTTCGACCAGGATGCCCGGAATGTCCGCTGTCTTGGCGCGGATCGCATCCATGATTTCGTGTGCTGGCGGGCGATGTTGCCAGTTGTCGAACTCGAACTGGATGACGCCGATCGTGTCCTCGCCCAGTTCATTATTTTGGCGCGGCTGTTCCCCCGCGCGCGTGTAGACGGTCTTGAGGCCGGGGTGCTTCAGCACCCGTTCCTCGACGCTCTGAACCAGCCGGTCTTTTTCGCCGAGCGAGAGATTGCCGCGTCCGTGGATCACGACCTGCCCGTAGTCGGGTTCGACCTTGGGGAAGAACTCGACGCCGTTGCCGAGCTTGCCGTAGGCGATCTGCACGCCGATCAGCAGCAGCAGCGCCAGCAGCAGCGTCATGCCGGGATGGCGCAGCGCAAGGTGCACGGTGCGCATATACGGCCCGGTGTCTCTGGCGCGCTCGTCATGCGGGATGGTCGCGGCGCGGCCGAGCAGCGCTCCCAGCGTCGGCGTGAAGAACAGCGCGACCACGAGCGATGCCGACAATGTCGCGATCAGCGTGATCGGCATGTATTTCATGAACTCGCCGACCACGCCGGGCCAGAACAGCAGGGGCGAGAAGGCGGCGACGCGGGTCGCGGTCGCGGCGATGACCGGCCCCGCCATGCGCTTGGCCGCCAACGAGTAAGCCTCGCGCGGCGGCATGCCTTCGGCCATGCGGCGTTCGGCGAATTCCGACACGATGATCGCGTCGTCGACCAGCATGCCGACCGCGAGAATGAGCGAGAACAGCACCACGATGTTGACGGTCAGCCCCGCCAGTTGCAGCCCGAGCACACCGGCGAGGAAGGATGCGGGAATCGCGATACCGATGAACAGCGAGGCGCGGAAGCCAAGCGCGAACAGAATGATGATGGCGACGAGCAGCACGCCGGTGATCACCGAGTTCTGCAGGTCGGCAAGCATCTGGCGAATGGTCTTCGACTTGTCCTGCGTGTACGAGACCTGGAGCCCCTCCGGCCACTGCTTCTTCAATTCCTCGACGACGTATTTCACGCCGTCCACGGTTTCGATCAGGTTCGCGCCAGTGCGCTTAGAGACTTCGATGGTCATGGCCGGGCGGCCGTTGACCCGGGTGATCGAGGTGGCATCCTTGAAGGTCGGCTTGACCTGCGCGACATCGCCAAGGGTCACGACCGCACCCGCGCTCGCCGCCACCGGGATCTTGAGCATGTCCTGCGGCTTCTCGATCAGCGCCGGCACCTTCACGGCGAAACGGCCGGACGGGCCTTCCAGCGCGCCAGCTGCGACCAGGCTGTTCGACTGCTGCGTGATCGCGATGAGCTGTTCGAGTGAAACGCCGTAGCTCTTCATCAGCATCGGCTCGGCGACGATCTCGACCGCCTCGTCGCGCACGCCGCGGATTTCCGCCGAGATGACGCCGGGCACTTGCTCGATGGTGCTCTTGGCGGTGCGGGCGAGGCGCGCAAGCGTGCGCTCCGGCAGGTCGCCGGCAAGCGCCACGACCAGCACCGGATAGAGCGAGAGATTGACCTCCTGCACGGTCGGCTCGTCCGCATCGCGCGGCAGGTCGCGCTTCGCCTCGTCCACTTTGGCGCGCACATCGGCGAGCGCCGACTTGGAATCGAACCCGGCCTGGAATTCCAGCAGCACGTAGGCGCCGCCCTCATAGGCGACCGCACGCATCTCCTTCACGTTCGAGACCGATTTCAGCTTGGTCTCGACCGGTTTGATCAGCAGCCGCTCGGCGTCTTCCGGACTGATCCCGCGCTGGGTGAGCAGCGTGTAGATGATCGGGATCTTGATATCCGGCTCGGCTTCCTTCGGGATCGTCAGATAGGCAACCAGACCCGCGATGAGCAGGAACGCCAGCGCCGCGATGGTGAGGCGCGCGTGATCGATGGCGTAGTCGACGGGATTTGCCATGAATAACGTCTCAGCGAGCGGCGGTCTTCGGCGCTTCGACGCCGACCGGCTCGACCACCTGGCCTTCGCGCACGAAGTCCTGTCCCTGCACGATCACGCGCGCGCCATCCGCGAGGCCGCCGATCCACATGTTCTCCTGCTGGTCGTCGACCACCGACACCGGCACGAACGCGACCTTGTTGGCGGCATCGACGGTGCGCACGCCAAGTTCGCCACCCGACGAGAAGGTCAGTGCCGAGCGCGGCACGCGCGCGGCCGGGATCGGCGTCATCGGGATCGTCACTTCGGCCGTAATGCCGTCCGGGATGTAGCCGTCGGCATTCGGGATCTCGACTTCGACCCGATAGGTGCGCGTCGTCGCGCTCGCCGTCTTGGAGATGAAGCGGATCTTGCCGCGCGCCGCATGCCCGGTGACGAGACGGACTTCGGCCGGATCGCCGAGGTTAAGGCCATGCAGCCTGCGCTCCGCGACCTCGACGATCGCAAGGACCGGATCGATCGAAACGATTTGCGCGATTTCCTTACCCATCATCTGCAGCACCGCCTGCCCAACCTCGACCGGAACGTCGTTCACGATCCCCGACCAGGGCGCACGAATGATGCTGCGGTCCTTTTCGGCCTCCGCGGCAGCAAGGCCGGCTTCGGCGGCCTTGTATTGGGTTTCCAGGTTCACGGCTTCGAGCTTCGGCAGCATGCCCTGCTCGACCAGTTTCATGCGCGCCGCAAGCTCGGTCTTGCGCTGCATCAACATCGCCCTTGCCTGCAACACGCGCAACTCGCGCGCCTCGTCGGAGAGCACCGCGATCACGTCGCCCTGCTTGACCACGGAGCCGCGCCGGACCTTCAACTCGCTGATCGTGCCGTCGGCGCGCGCCGTGACCATCATCTTCTTGTCCGCCTCGGTGCGGCCGGACAGCAAAAGATTGCGCGCGCGCGGCTCGACCCGCACCTCGGCAACGGAGACGCGGAACGGCTTCGGCTGCGCCGCCTGGGCGGGCTGCACGGCGGCGCGGCTCTCCGCCGTCTCATGCGGAAACAAATGCCCCGATGCGATCCAGGCGACAGCGGCGACGACGAGGCCGACTGCGGCAAAGCGAGCGGCTTTCATGACTCTAGGCCCCGTTCCGATTGTCGTTTGCGGTATCCGGATTGACGAGTAGCTGTTCGACCATGCGCAGCACGAGCGGCATCACGGCTTCGGCGTTGAATGAGGGCTCGACCGCGCGCCGCCATGACAGGCCGTCCGCCAGCGCGAACAGCACCGTCACGGTGCCGTTGAAATCCACATCGCGGCGGATTTCGCCGCGCTCGGCGGCGCGTTGCAACAGTGCGATGAAGCGCGCCCGCACGTCCGCTTCCATGTCCTGATAGATGCGCGCGACGGCAGGATTGCGGCGGCTCTCCGCCATGATCTCGGCGCAGAGCGCGACTTCTTCCACACTGCGCTCGACCAGGTGATGCTGCGCGAGTACCGCGAGCCCGTCGAAAAAATTGCCATCGCCGACCGCCGCGAACTGCTGCGCGGCATCGGCCCGGTCGCGCTCCGCGATGCCGGCGATGATGTCTTCCTTGGAGCGGAAGTAGCGATAGAGATTGCCCGGGCTCATGCCCGCCTCGGCGCAGATTTCCTGCATCGAGGTCTGGTGAAAGCCCGAGCGGGCAAAGCAGGTCTGCGCCGCGGCGAGGATTTCGCCACGGCGGTCGGCCTGCAACTGGACGTTGGCGCGGCGCATGAAATTGTGCCCTGCAGCAACTAAGAGCGAACGTTCGTTCGCAGATAGATGGGGAGGTCAAGAAGTCAATAACGCGGCGTGGGTGGCGGTTGCGCCAACTGTCTCTAAGAGGTTGATATAACTAACACTTATGCCAAATCCATGGATTGTTTTCATGGACTTGCAGAAGCCAACGCGATAAGGACGCCGGGCGCCCGGGCGCGAGCCGGGACCGCCGTGCGCCTACTCGGCGGGCACGCCCTTGGGCACCGCATCATCGCGGACGGCCTCCGCCGGCATCCGGCTCGAGCGCAAACAGGAACGCCGCCACGATCGCATAGGCGAGCGCGACCGATGGCGTGACCGCGAACCCGACCGCTTCGCCGTGCATGAAGCCGAAGAAGGTCAGCACCGCGCCGGCGGCCGCGAAGGCCGCCGCCTTCGACGAACTTCCGCTCGATGATGAACACCGCGATCGCGCCGAGGATGATGCCGCCGAGGATCGCGCCGCCGCCGAGCACTTCGAGCCCGTGATAGAGCACGCCGACCTGGCCGAGCTTGTCGAGGCCGACCGTCGCCGCGTTGGTGCCGGCGGCGCCGAGCGCGCCGTCGATCATGCATCTTGCCCCAGGCGGCGATGTGCGGCATCAGCGCCAGCACGATCGCCGGCGCGTGGCTCTTCGGCGTTTCCTGGAACGCCTGCGCGCCGATCAGCATGCCGATGTAGAGCAGGATCGGCGAGATCGCGACCACCGGGATCAGCGACGACATCACCGCGATGATGCCGAACCACGACAGCACGATCACCATCACGCCGGTCGCGGCCGAATAGCCGATGCGCCCGCCCATCGCCTTCCAGCCGGGATGGCCGATATAGACCGCGTTGATGAACGGGTTGCCCATCAGGCAGCCGATCAGGCTGACGACGCCGTCGGCGGTGAGCACGCGCGTGGTCGGAAAGCGGTCGCCCGCGGCCTCCGCGCTCTCGACGTTGTCCATCGCCTCGACCAGATCGTAGATGCCGAACGGGATCGCGGTGACCAGGATGATGCCGAGGAACTCGAAGCCCGAGAACACGTGGCCGAACGCCGGCAGCGGCACCGAGAAGCCGAAATTGGCGAACGCGCCGGCGAAGCTTCGCCGACGCTCATGCCGCCATAGCCGAGGCCGAACAGCGTCGAGCCCCAGGCGATCAGCATGCCGACCGCGATGGCGACCAGGCCGGCCGGAATGCCCTTCGGATAGCGCACGCCGCCGAACCAGCTCGCCAGGATGATGGCGAAGCAGACGATGCCGATCACCGGCGTCATGAACATCTCGAGCGCCGGCCGCATCGAGATGAAGGTGATCGAGACGCCGGCCAGCGTGCCGAGCAGCGCGGCGCGCGGCGTGATCTTGCGGATATACGGGCGCGATGAAGCCGCCGACCATCAGCACGAAGCTCTGGAAGAACACCCAGGCGAGGCCCGCCTCCCAGCCCTTGATCGGATCGCCGGTCTTGAGCGTGATCGGCAGCATGATCACGAAGGTGACGACGAACATGTGCGGCACGCTGATGCCCGAGGGCAGCGCGCAGACGTCGGTGCGGCCGGTCTTCTGCGCCAGCCGGTAGGCGAGCCAGGCGTAGTAGACCGTGCAGAGGCACATCATCAGCCCGAGCGCGGGCAGGATGCGGCCGAACACGAGCGCGTCCGGCATCTTCAGCACGAAGCGCAGCAGGCCGGTCAGCACCAGCATGTTGACGAGGATGTTGGTGCCGAAGCCGAAGAAGGCGTTCCAGTCGCCCGGCGTCCACGAGCTTCGGCTGGTATGCCGTCGCCGTCGTTGCCATCGTCATGTCCCGCTCGCCCATCGCTCGACTCAACTTGCTGACGAGCTCGCAGCTGCCGGCGGCTGAGCGCCGCGATGCACGCTCGTCGAATCCGAGACCCAGCCGAAGATCGCCGCCCTGCGCCTTGATCATCGCAGGCCCATCTCGTGGAATTCCGGGAAGTAGGAGCCGCAGCAGTCGGCGAGCACGATGCAGCGATAGCCGCGGTCGTTGGCCTCGCGCACCGTGGTGTTGACGCAGACCTCGGTGGTGACGCCGCACGACCAGCAGATGCTCGATGCCGCGATTGCGCAGCATGCGCGTGCAGGTCGGTGGCGTAGAACGCGCCCTTGCCGGGCTTGTCGATCACCGGCTCGCCGGCGATCGGATAGAGCTCCGGGATGATGTCGTGGCCGGCCTCGCCGCGGATCAGGATGCGGCCCATCGGGCCGGCGCGCCGATGCGCATCGACGGATGCGCCGCGCTCGATCTTGGCCGGCGGCGCGTCGGAGAGATCGGGCCGGTGGCCTTCGCGCGTGTGGATGACCAGCATGCCGGCGGCGCGCGCGGCCGCGAGCACGGCCTTGCAGGGCTCGATCGCGGCGCGCGAGCAGCGAGACGTCGTTGCCGAGCGTTTCGCCGAAGCCGCCCGGCTCGAGGAAGTCGCGCTGCATGTCGATGATGATCAGCGCGGTGCGCGTCAGATCGAGCGCGACCGCTTCGGGCTCGCCATGAATCGTCGCGCGCAGTATCGTCCCGGCCCCGCAATCCGCCGATCAGGGTCAGCAAGATCGAGGCCAAGCGGCCGGTTTCTGGTAACGTGCGGATTCGTAAGCGGATTCGACGGTGCCGAACCGACGCCAGTCGATCCGCTCAGCATTCGGTCGCGCCCGAGAATTAGGCGGCGATGCCGCGAGATTGCACAAGGACGGCGATGGGCTTTCTGATTGTCTTTCTCGGCGGCGGGCATCGGCGCGGCGCTGCGCCATGGCGTCAATCTCGCATCGGCGCGCCTGCTCGGCACCGCGTTTCCCTATGCGACGCTGTTCGAGAACGTCACCGGCTCGCTGGTGATGGGATTGCTCGCGGGCTATTTCGCCTTCAAGGGCGACGCCTCGCAGCACTGGCGGCTGTTTCTCACCACCGGCATCCTCGGCGGCTACACCACCTTCTCGGCGTTCTCGCTCGATGCCGCGCTGCTTTACGAGCGCGGCGAGCTTGGCCTCGCGGCGCTCTATGTGCTCGCCTCGGTGGCGCTGTCGATCGGCGGCTTGTTCGCGGGCCTCGCGCTGGTGCGCAATTTCTCCTGAAGCGCCCGCGACCGCATTGCGCCGGCGCCTGAAACCTCGCCAAGCTTCGCGCCGTAACATTCTCTGAGCTGGGGGAGGCACACCATGATGACGACCGTTCAGGCACTCGTCTGGTCGGGAATTCTCACGCTTGCTGATGGTGCTGGTCGGCAAGCGCATTCTGCGCGAAGGTGTGGGAGCCGGGCGGCGTGATGGTCGCCGTTCGGCAATCGCGAGGGTGTCGCGCCGCCGATCGGGCATGGCCGGCCGCGCCGACCGCGCGGCGAAGAACCAGCTCGAAGCGATGGTGATGTTCCTCGCGGTCGTGCTCGCCGCGCAGCATCGCCGGCAAGGCGTCGCAGGCCGCGATCGGCGCGACGATCTTCTTCTGGGCGCGGCTCGTCTACTGGCCGGTCTATCTCGCCGGCATCGTCTATCTGCGCACGCTGATCTGGTTCGTCAGCCTGTTCGGGCTGTTCCTGATCATCAAGGAAGTCTGGTAAGCGGCTACTGCAGCGTCTCCAGCAATCCACGCATCAACAGGGTGCGCGGCTCGATCGATGAGATCAGGCCGTGCTCCCATTCGGTGTGCGCGCCGTCGCCGTCGATGCCGAGCCCGTCAAGCGTCGGCACGCCGAGCGCCGCGGTGAAATTGCCGTCGCTGCCGCCGCCGGTCATCTCGGTGTGCTGCAGATCGAACCCGATGCCCTTCGCGATCGCCTGCGCGTGGCGGAACAGCACGTCGATCGCGGTTGTCTTCTCGAACGGCGGGCGGTTCATGCCGCCGGTCACCTCCAGCTTCACGCCAGGATCGAACGGCTCCAGCCCAAGGATCTTCGCCTCGAACTCGGCGCCGGCCGCTTCGTCGCGCACCCGCAGGTCGACCGTGATGTGGCAATGCTGCGGGATGACGTTCGGCGCGGTGCCGCCCGCGATCACGCCGACCGTCGTGGTCACGCCGCGCGCATAGTCGGTCATCTCCTCGATCGCCAGCACCTGCCGCGCCATTTCCTTGATGGCGCTGCGTCCATCCTGGTGGCGCGCACCGGAATGCGCCGGGACGCCGGTTGCTCTTCACCTCGAAACGCCCGACGCCCTTGCGCGACGTCACGATCTTGCCGCCGTCGCGCGCCGGCTCGGTGACCAGCACATAACGCGCACGCCGCGCCTCGCTCTCGATCAGGTGGCGCGACGTCGGGCTGCCGACTTCCTCATCCGGCGTAAACAGATACGTCACCGGCAATTTCGCGCTGCCGGCTTGCGCAACCTGGCGGAACGCTTCGAGCGCCAGATACGCCCCGCCCTTCATGTCGAACAGGCCGGGACCGTAAAGCTTGTCGCCGTCGCGGCGGAACGGCAGCGGCCCCGCCAGCGTGCCGATCGGGTGCACGGTGTCGATGTGGGAGAGCAGCAGGATGCCCGCGCCGTCACCGCGCCGCATCGTTGCGCACGATGAGATTGTCGCCGAACCCGTCGGTGCCGCGCACGCGCTCGACCTTGACCGGCAGGCCGGCCACGTCGGCCTGCACCTGATCGATCATGCGATTGACCGCGGCCGTATCGCTGGTCGGGCTTTCGGTCTCGACCCAGCGGCGGATGCCGGAGATCATTGCGCCGACGTCGATCATTTGACGCTTCATGACGCTATCGAACCACGACCCGCCGCGCGCGTCGACCCCGCATCCGGAGCGGAGCGATGCCGTAAGCGCATGGATGCGCCGCTGTGGCGATCGCGAGACATCGTGACGGCAAGTCTCTAAGGTCGGGACGTGTTCGCGCCAGTCATCAGGCGGGCGAACCGCACGGGGAGTGCGAATGCCCGAAGTCCGTCGCGCCGGAAAACCGACCTTGCACTATGCGCTTGACGACTACACTGACCCGTGGCGTGCAGCGCCGTATCTCTTCCTGCAGCACGGGTACGGCCGCTCGGGGCGGTTCTGGTATAGCTGGGTCCCGTATCTCAGCCGGTTCTACAGGATCGTGCGCCCGGATCTGCGCGGGCTCGGTCAATCGCAAGTCCCCGACGACCTCGAAACCGGACTGAATGTCGAAGCCTACATCGACGACCTCCTCGCCATCATCGATGAGCTTGGCGGCGCGCCCATCCACTATTGCGGCGAGTCGCTCGGCGGGATTCTCGGGATGGTGCTGGCGGCTGAGTATCCGCAGAAGCTGCGCACGCTGAGCCTCGTCGCCGCACCGCTCCTGATCAATCAGGACACGCAGCGGGCGTTCGCATTCAACCACCCGACATGGCAGGAAGCGTTGAAAGCCATGGGTTCGCGAAAATGGGCGGAGGCCGCAAACTCCGCAACGCGGTTTCCGGACGGGACAGACCCCGGCCTGCTCGCCTGGTATGCGGACGAAATGGGCAAGTCACCGGTTGAGGTCCTGATCCGCATGTCACGCATCGCATCGGCGGTCGACGCGACGCCCTATCTCGATCGCATCCAGACCCCGACGCTTGGGCTCTATCCGGAGCATGCGCCGGTCACCATCCAGTCGCAGGAGCAGACATTGAAAGAGCGAATTCGCTCGCTCAAGATCGTCCACGTTCCGTCGCGGCACCATACAATCCAGAACATCATGCCCGCGACGCTCGCGAAGGAAGTTCTGCACTTTGCGGCTCAGCACGACGGCATCGCGGCCCGCGAGCCATAATCACCGATATCAACCCCGGAGAAAAATGATGGACCGCTGGGTTTCGCGTTTGCTGTTCGCGTTTCCTTCTTGCGGCGTTTGTGGCGCCGACTTCAGGCTGGGCGCAAGGCTATCCGAACAGGCCGGTTCGCCTCGTCGTGCCCTTCCCTCCGGGCGGGCCCGCGGATGCGCTGGGCCGCGTGATCGCCGACCAGTTGAACAAGATGTGGGGTCAGCCGGTGATCATCGAGAATCGCGGGGGCGCGGGCGGCAATCTCGGCGCCGAGGTGGTCGCGCGCGCCGCGCCCGATGGCTACACGCTGCTGCTCAATGCATCGAGCCACGTCATCAACGCGAGCCTGTACGAAAAGCTGCCGTACGATCCGATCAAGGACTTCACGCCGGTATCGGAGGTGGCGTCCTACATGCTGGTGCTGGTCGTGCATCCGTCCGCTCCGGCGACGTCCGTGAAGGAATTCGTTGCCCTCGCGAACAGCAAACAGGACGGATTGTCCGTCGCGAATGCCGGACTGGGCACGCCGACGCATCTGGCGGCGGTGCTGTTCGCACAGGCCGCCGGCGTCAACCTGGTCCATGTCCCGTATCGCGGCGCGGCGCCGGCGAGCACGGACCTGATCGCCGGTCAGGTGCCGGCGATGTTCAACAATCCGGTCAATGCCGTCCCGCAGGTCAGGTCGAACAATCTTCGCGCACTTGCGGTGACGGGATCGAAACGGCTTTCCCTGCTGCCCGATCTTCCGACCGTCGCCGAGTCCGGCTATCCGGGATTTGAAACCAGGACCTGGTACGGCCTGTTCGGTCCGGCCGGCGTTCCGGCAGACATTGTGCGCAAGCTGCACGCGGACACCGACAAGGTGATGCGCATGCCGGAGGTCGCGAACAATCTCGTTGCGCAAGGGTGGGACATCGCGGTGAGCCCGCCCGATCAGTTTTCCGTGGTGCTGCAATCGGAATTCGACCGCTGGTCCGCCGTCGTGAAACGCGCAGGCATCAAGGCGAACTGACATGGACCTCCTCATCAAGGGCAGGCGCGCGCTCGTCACCGGCGCAAGCCTGGGTATCGGACGCGCCGTCGCCGAAGAACTGGCGCGCGAAGGCTGCGACGTCGCACTTGTGGCGCGAACGGAAGATACGCTGCGGCAAGCCGCGGACGAGATTGCGCGCGCGACAGGCCGGCGCGTTGTCGCCGTGCCGGCGGATGCTTCGGTGGCCGCAGACGTTGTCAGCGCGGCCGAGCGGGCGACGCAGGCGCTCGGCGGACCGATCGATATCCTGGTGAACAACGCAGGATCGACACCGGAAGACGGCATCGACCGCGTCGATTTCGACAAATGGCAATACTCGGTTGCGCTCAAGCAATTCGGCTACGCGCGATTTGCCCAGTCGGTGTTGCCGGCGATGCGCGCGCAGAAGTGGGGCCGCATCGTCAACGTGATCGGACGGTCCGGACACCAGCCGCGGCCGGTGTATCTCGCCGGCGGCGCGGTCAATGCGGGGCTGCTCAGCTTCACCAAAGGATTGGCGGAGGACTGCGCCAAGGACAATGTGCTGGTCACCGGCGTCAATCCCGGCCCGATCGATACCCCGCGCTGGCAAAGCCTGCGCGAGGCCGCGGTGCGCACGCGCGGCGTGACCGCCGAGCAGTACGATGGCCGCGCCATTGCGGGTGTGCCGCTCGGCCGTCTCGGGACCTCGGAGGAATGCGCGGCCGTGATCGTGTTTCTCTGCTCCGAGCGCGCGAGTTTTGTGGCCGGCGAAATCGTCAATGTCGACGGCGGCGGCACGCGCAACATCTAGCGCGCGTTATGGCCCACGCAACGGCGGCCATCGCGGTGACGGGCCCGCAGCGCGGCGTAGTTCATTGCCTGCTCATTTGTGTGAGAGCGCCGGCAGCGGCTCAGCCGGCATGCTTGCACCGTTCCGCAACTCATGCTTTGCAAGGAACAGACAGGCTGCGCCGATTGCGGCAAGCGGGAAGATCCGCATGAATTGCGCGACGTATTTCATGAGTCTCTCCCTCGGACGGTCGAGGCGATTTCCGCGCACATCTCGCCGAAGACGAGATTGATGCGGGCGTTTGCCTTCATGGCGAGCGCGCGCATCGGCCAGTTGTCACGAGCGAACACGAGATTGAAGCTGCCGCCGGCGCACCCGGAGCGCATGGCCTGTTGCAGCAACGCCCACGCCAAACCGCGCCGCCGCCATCCATGTTCGACCACCAGCGCGACTTCAAGCATCCGATCCGCGCAGGCATAAAGCTCGATCACGCCGCGCAGATCGCCGTCGGCGAATACTCCAGACGCGCATACGGTATCGGTCAGCGCCTTGACGGCGTGCGCGCGAATAGCCCCCTCGCCAACTTCGTGTCCGAAACGGTGGTGGAGCGAGTCACGATCCAGCCTCATCAGGAAACGCTGCAGCTTCGGTGCATCGTCGAGATCGAGCGGCGCCACGTGAAACGGCTCGGGTGGTTGCGCGGATAGCATCGGGAAGCGCGATAGGGGGGCGCTCGTGGCAGTCGGGTGCAGGGCGGCGGGCGAGTTCATGTTCAGCCTCCGCCTTCGAGGATCAGCCTTGCGCGATGGTCAGGGCGTTCAATCTCGCGGCGTTCAGCTGTGCGCCTGTTCTCGCCATGCACCGCAATCACTGCGGTGAACTGCCCGATGATGAGCGCCGCGAAGGCGAGACCGCCGAGGATCATGTCCATGGCGTCACCCGGCGCTTGCGTCGGCGACGAGCCGGTGGGGCTCTTGCCAAGGATCGAAACCCGGCACGCCAGAAGCGGGAGGCCAATCGAATTCGAGGTAGGCGAACGGGCGATCGCCGATTGCGAGAGAAGCACCCGTGATCGAGCCGATTGCCGGAATTTCGGGAGCCGCGATGGCGTCGCCATCGCTCGGATGCGAATGTCCGAAGGTCGCCGCGATGAAGGCAAATCCGACCACCGCAGCGATCATTGCGGCGCTCGGGAGCAACCAGGAGAGGAGCGGGCTTGACGGGCTAGGCGCGGCTGCATCTGCATATTGAAGCGTCATGGCATCCTCCAGGGTGTGTGACTGGAGGTTGACGGGTTCGCCGCCGACGCGCTTTGAGGCCGCCTTAAGGCCACCTAAAGATTGGCTTCATTCTTGGAATGCGAACGGTACAATCGCGGTCGGCGCTGCGTTCGCAAAAGGGTGGGCTTCTTGCGCTATCTCTTTGAAGATTTTGCGCTCGACACGGACCGCCGTGAGCTGCGGCGGCAGGATGGTGTCGTCGCCATGGAGCCGCAGGTCTTCGACCTGCTCGCTTACCTCGTGCGCCATCGCGAGCACGTCGTCAGCAAGGACGACCTGTTCGCAGCGGTCTGGAACAGCCGCATCGTGTCCGAGTCCGCTCTGACCACGCGCATCAATGCGGTCCGTGCCGCCCTGGGCGACAGCGGACAGGAGCAGCGCCTGATCCGCACGTTGCGAGGACGCGGCTTTCGCTTTGTTGCCGATGTGCGTGAATCAGTTGCGACCGCAGACGAAAGCCCCGCGACGACGATTCCGCCAGCGCTACCAGACCGGCCCTCCATCGCGGTGCTGCCCTTCCTCAACCTGACCGGCGATCGGGAGCAGGAATACTTCGTGGACGGCATGGTCGATGATGTTCTGGCAGCATTGTCGCGCGTGCGCTGGCTTTTCGTCATCGCCCGCCAATCGAGCTTCATCTACAAGAGTCGCTCCGCCGACATGATGCAGATCGGCCGCGAACTCGGCGTGCGCTACGCGGTCGAGGGTAGCGTGCGCAAGTCCGGCACGCGGGTGCGCGTCACGGCACAGTTGATCGAGACGGAAACCGGCGCGCATATCTGGGCCGATCGTTACGACGGCGACCTCAGAGATATTTTCGCCCTGCAGGATGAGTTGACGGAGCAGATCGTTTCCGCGGTGGAAGCGCACGTGCAGGCGGCGGAGATCAGGCGCGCGCGATCCAAGCCGACGGATAGTCTGAGCGCCTACGACTTCTACCTGCGTGCGCTGCCGGCTTATTTCGGCCAGACCCCGGACGATTATGATCGTGCGCGCATGTTGTTCGACAGAGCCCTTGAGCTGGACCCGGAGTATCCCGAGGCCTTGGGCCTGATGACCGACAGCGTCGCCAATCGCACAATACTGGGGTGGACCGACAGTTGGTCCAGCGGCGTGGATGCGGCGAGCCGCCTCGCCGATCGCGCGGTGGCCGTGGGTCCGGATAACAGCACCTGTGCCATCAGCGCGGCGTTCACCTATGGCGTGCTCTCGCACCGTTTCGACGAAGCATTCGACCTGGCAAATCGGGCAGTCGCACTGCATCCAAACTCCGCGCTCGTGCGCAATCGGGCCAGTGCGGTCTACGCCGTCTGCGGGGAGCCCGACAAGGCGATCGCCCAATGCGAGGCGGCGAGCCGCATGAACCCGCTCGCCAGCAGGAAAGATGCGACCGGCACCTTTACGATGAAGTCAGTCGCGCTGTACTTCGCCGGGCGCTACGAGGAATGCTTCGACGCGGCAAGCCGTGCGCTCGCATTAGCGCCGCAAGGCAACGTCGCCCGTAAATACGTCGCCATGTCCCTCGCCCAACTCGGCCGCACCGACGCAGCGCGCGTTGAGATGGCCGAGCTCGTCAAACGGCAAAGCGATGCTTCCGATCGCGCTCTTCAGCCTGCAAGGCTTCCGCCACAGGTGGATGCACGATCTGCATGTGGAAGGCCTGCGCAAGGCGGGATTGCGCGAGGAATAGCAGACCAAGGGAGCGGTCCCATCGCGGGCTTCAGATATCCGTAAAACGCGGCGCGCGCTTTGCGGTGTTGGCCAGCACGGCCTCCAGCTGATTGGGGCTTCCGATCAGCGCCTGCTGCTCGACCGATTCGGCCATCAACCCGTCCGCTGCCTCGACGAACGGCGCGGCGTTGAGCAGTCGCTTGGCGGCGCGGATCGCGTGCGGGCTCTTCGCCGCAATCTCCCGCGCGGTTTCGAGCGCATCGCGCCGCGGATCGTCGGACAAGCGCGTCGCGAAGCCGTAATGCAGCGCTTCCGTGCCTGTGAAGATGCGCCCCGTATAGGTCAATTCCCGCACGATGTCGTCGCGCGCGAGGCTGCGCATCAGTTGCGTGCCCGCCATGTCGGGCACGAGTCCCCACTTGATCTCCATGATCGAAAGCTTGGTATCGGGCGCGACGTAGCGCATGTCGGCGCCGAGCATGATCTGAAAGCCGCCGCCGAACGCCACGCCATGGACTGCGGCGACGACCGGCACCGGCACTTCCCGCCAGACCCAGGCGACGTGCTGGAACAGGTTGGCGATCCCGTGCGTGCGTGCCGGAAGATCGCGCATCGCACGGGCTTCCTTTGCGTCCATGGCGGCGAAGCTCGCCATGTCGAGCCCGGCGCAGAACGCGCGTCCCTCTCCGGAGAGCACCACGGCGCGCACGCCCGCTTCGGTCTTGAGCCGCTCGCCTGCTTCCGAAAGCGCCCGAAACATCGCCGGATCGAGCGCGTTCATTTTGTCGGCGCGGACGAGGCGCACGTCCGCAACACCATCCGAGACCGATGATCGCGACCCTGTCGTTCATGGCCCGCGCGCCGCGCGGTCTTTTTCGTTGGTCGCGCGGATCGATTCGCGCGCGACGCGCCATTCCTCGTCGCCCCAGGCGCGCAGATCGTAGAAGCCGCCTTGCGTGGCGAGATGCTCGGCACCGTCGACCGTGATGGTCTCGCCGGTCAGCCACTCGCAACCGTCGGCGAGCAGGAACGTCGCGAGGTTCTGCAGTTCCGACATGTCGCCGTGGCGGCCCATCGGATTGATCTTCTTGGCGCGAGCGCCCGCATCCTCGCCGGGACGCAGCCGCTTGCCGGCGCCTTCGGTCGGGAAGACGCCGGGCGCGATCGCGTTCAACCGGATGCCGTAGCGTCCCCATTCGACCGCGAGCGAGCGCGTCATGGTGGCGATCGCGGATTTGCTCATCGCGGAGGGGACGGTGAACGGACCCGAGTTGTCGATCCACGTCACCACGATGGAGACGACGCTGCCCTTGTGCTTGCCGGCGATCCAGCGCTTGCCGACCGCGTGCGTGACGTAGAACGTGCCGTGCATGACGATGTTGGCGACGGCGTCGAAGCCTTTCGGCGAGAGGTCCTCGGTGCGCGAGATGAAATTCCCCGCCGCATTGTTGACGAGGCCGGTCAGCGGCCCGGAGCGGAAGATGTCCTCGACCATCTCGTCGACCGCGGCGGCGTTGCGGATGTCGACGCCGTAGCTCGTGACCTGTCCGCCGTGCTTGTCGACAAGCTCGGCCGCGGTCGCGTCGCACACCGATTTGCGCCGCCCGCAGATGAAGATCTCGGCGCCGAGCTCGAGAAACCGCTCGGCCATCACCTTGCCGAGCCCGGTGCCGCCGCCGGTCACCAGAATGCGTTGCGATTTCAAAAGGCCATCCTTGAACACGATGCGGCTCCCTGTTGCGTGGTTGCGCCAGTATCGGGTGGAATGCGACGCTGGCAAAGCCCACTGCCGCCGGGGAGGACACCATGGCTTCAACTGCGCTCGACCGCTTCCGCCTCGACGGCCAGGTGGCGGTCATCACCGGCGGCGCGCGCGGCATCGGGCGGGCGACCGCCGAGGCGTTCGTGGCGGCCGGCGCACGCGCCGTTCTGGTCGATCGCGACCTCGATGAGGCGACGAAGGCGGCCTCCGCGATGAGCAATGCCGAAGCACATGCGCTCGATGTCACGCTCGAAGCCGAGGTTGAGCCCTTCTTCGAGCAACTGGCGGCGCGTTTGGGCCGCATCGACATCCTCGTCAACAACGCCGGCGCCTCGATCCGGAAAGCCACGACCGAGCTCTCCAAGGCCGAATGGGACACCGTGATCGCCGTCAACCAGACCGCCGTGTTCCTGTGCTCGCGCGCGGCCGCGCGGCACATGCTCAAGAAGAAGAGCGGAGCGATCGTGAACCTCGCCTCGATCATGGGTTCCTCGGGCGGAGGTCTCTATCTCAATCAGTCCGCGATGGGCCAGCGCGATTGCTGCGCTATGCTTTTCTAGAGGCCAAAGCCCAATGGGGCCGCCGGGGCTTTCGACGATGTTGCCTGATAGGCCTCGGACATTCGGGGGCACCATGTAACTCCCATCACGCATGGTGAGGCTCATGATCCATGGCACTGGCGCGAGGTCGCGGAAATGATGGGTGAAAAACAAGCCGTAAATGACGAGCGGCGTGTGCGCGGGCGAAGAGTTGAAGTAGCGACTTACGCGTAGGCGCGACTGGTAGCTTCCGTAGGCCCCGGTGCCGAAGTTCAACAGCTCAGCTGATGGAAGCGACCGATTGATGAAGTGCGAATAAGTCTGGTCGTCTCCAACACCGTAGCCTTGGGTAAAGCTGCACCCGACCACCAGAATGCGAGGCAGGTTTGCCGGCTTATTGCCGGCCGGATCAAACCGCTTTCCACTGGCGTCGAAGGTCATTGGAACGTGGCCGGGTTCGGTCGACTTCCAGATCCCAGCGCTGTTTACCCACCCCAATTGTGCATCCGGGCTAGCCCAGTTGCCAAACCCTATGTTCACAGCATCGCGCCGTGGCTCGAAGCCAATGACGCGAAGTCCGACCTCAATCAGGGCAAAAGAAACGAGAATTGAGCCGAAGGCTAACGCGATCCTGGTCGCGAAATCCCGTTTCGATCTTATTTCTGCAGCATCCATCAAAAGGCTTGCCCCAATGAGTTGGCGTTTTGAGGCGCCGAGATACCAAGAGGTACACCGCTGAAACAAATGGAGCCAGCGAACCCTCCCGGCGCCGTGCCCCCGGTGCCGCCAAACTTTAGATCTAAGATTATTTACCGAGCACCGGCGTGCGCCCGGGCCGCGATGGGCGAATCCGCGCCCTCAGTGGGTCTTCAAATCCCCGTAGCGTTCGAGCCATTCATCCACAGTCTTGCACGGGTGCGGCATGATCACGATGGGTCTGCGCTCCAGCCGGGCGGCCAAGAGCTGCAGCCGCTCCTCTGGGGTCGGTGGCCTGCTTAGGCGGATAACGGACGAGACGGGCATCCGCCGTACGATCTCGGCAGCTATGTCCTGCAGGCTGCGGCGAGCGGCTCGCATGCTTGTCATCGCTCCGGTCATCGCTCCGGCGGAGCCAAATGGTAATGCGGCGTGTTGCTGAGTGGCTGCGCATCCATTTTGATGGCCTCAAGTGGCGTCAGGCCAAGGTCGGCCGCTGTCGAGCGGATAACGTCCATCAACTCCTCGTCCGTCATTTCGCGCACGTCGCGCCTCGCAATCGACCCGGAGTGCTTCAGCTCCGTTGGTGCCTCCTTCCACCGCGCTCGCGTCTTGAGCCAGAAGATCTGCGCCGTAACGTTGCCGCTGCGCGCCGAGTTGAACAAAAAGCCCGCCACCTGGGCGTTGGCCTTCGTCTCGCCGAGATCCAGTTCGTCGCGGTAGTGCTTGCGCAGCGTCTTCGGGTCAATCCCGAGCACGGGCGCGATGTCGATCTCCGGGATGCCGTAGGCGGCCATCGCCTCAACCTGTCGCCGTTGCGCCGGGTCCGGCTTATGCGCGCGACGGCCCATGTCAGGCCCCTACGTCACGCTGGTAAGGCCATTCCCACGGCCTGGGGCCTAGCAGGCCGGCGAACTTGCTGGGTTGACTCGGGCGGACATCGACACGGGTGCGCGACACCGGCGAAAGCCCGAACTCGCTCAGGTATTTGTGCATCAGCTCAAGCTGCTTGGTGGATATGGTCAGCCAAGGGTTTTGCTGCACATATCCTGAGGGCATCTTCAGCAGGGCAGGAGTTTCTTTTAGCTTCTGCTCCGCCTCGACCCACCGGCCGTAGCATTGGCAGTAGGCGGCGAGGGTCGCACGGTCGAGGCTGGTGAGGATGCCAAGCGTGAAGAGTTGCCGAGCCAGCCGCTTCCACTCGGCCTTGGCACTCGGATTTAAGTGCTGCGGACAGGTCGGCACCTTGACCTCAGGCCGGGGCTCGCCGCGTTGGACCGGGCGCCGGCCGGGGTTGCCTTCGAGCAGCTTCAGGTGGCTGGGTTTGGGCTTACGACCCCGCACGGCGGCCTCCCAAATGCGCCGAGTTGGTCGAGTAATCTTGTCGCATTGGCGGCCTTCCTGTTGTGGGATGAAGCCGGTTTACGGGCATTCCGCCCGAACGACGCGGCAGATACCCCCCTGCCAATTTCGCGCCGCTGCGTGTGGAGGGGCGGCACCGGTCCGTGATCGAAAAGCTGTAGAGTTTGATCGCCCCCCGGGGGCTCGATATCCCGCGCACCGGCCCATGTCATTTATCCTGCGGTTGATGCCGACGCTCGGCTGCCACATCCGCGAAAGTACTGCCGCCGTCCAGCCTGGCCACATCGCCGGTGAAGGCCTGCCATCGCTCCACCGCCACGTCGACATACTGCGGCATCAGCTCGATCGCGTGGCAGGACCGCCCGGTTATCTCCGCCGCAATAATGGTCGTGCCCGATCCGCAGAACGGCTCGTAGACAGCCTGGCCCGGTGACGAGTTGTTCTCGATCGGCCGCTTCATGCATTCGACCGGCTTCTGCGTGCCGTGCCCGTGGCCGGCGTCGTCCCGGGCCGCGATCTGCCAGAGCGTCGATTGCTTGATGTGCTGTCGCCGCACAGCAGCCGGTGCTGTCCCAGCAACCAGACATCGCCCGGTGATCGAGACCGCCTCCTCGGGAACCTCAGGCACTTCGTCCGGGTCGGTCAGGCCGACGTTGCCTTGCGTGCCAAGCGCCAATCGCTCCGCGTCGCTGAATCCGATCAGGTCGAGGTCGAATCCCAGGACCTCCAGTTCGCCCAGCTCAAGCCCGAGCAGCTCTTCATCCCAGCCGCCGTTGAGGGTCAGCTTGTTGTCGGCGATTGCGTAGGCGCGCTTCTGCGCCTCGGTCCAGCCGATGGCGACCATGACCGGCACTTCGGCGATGCGCAGCTTGCGCGCTGCCAGCACTCGGCCGTGGCCGGCGATCAGCGTGTTGTCCTCCGCGACCAGCACCGGAATGGTCCAGCCCCATTCCTGGATCGATGCGGCGATCTGGTCGACCTGTGCCGGACTGTGGGTGCGGGCGTTCCGGGCATACGGGATGAGCCGGTCGATCGGCCAGCGCTCCACCTTGTCGGCGGGCCATCCGTTGGCGGGCTTATCTGCGGCACCCGCACGGCCTGCTAGTCCCTGTTGATGTGGCTGTTCGCTGGGAATCTTTGCGACACAGGCTCGTCGCCAGTCTCGCCAAACCGGTTCACGATGATCCGGGTGATATGCCGTGAGCGGCTCACGGTCCTGGTCGAACTGGCCGGTCTGCTCCGCGAGCTTGAACAGGGTCATCTGGCTTCTGGAGTCTCCCTTCATTGCGCCGATGACCAAGCCGCGCAGGATCGCTTCGGCCTTGGATATCTTCTTGGTGACGCTACCTTCCCGCAGCGAGACCTCCTCCTTCATGATCTTCTGGAAGAGCGTCTTGAAGTTCTGGCTGCCCTTCGCGCGGCCGGAGGGATTGCCCGATACGCCTGGCTTGAAGCGCGCGTGCAGGGGAGGGCGGCGGTAGCCGACCTCGTAACTCGCGCCGTTCAAATCTTCGTCAGCATTGTGGTCATCAATATCGCGCATCGCGTGCTCCCAACGACGGGAACGCAAATCAACTGATCATCATCAATACGGGAGTGCGAGGATGTGCGCGAGCGACGGTCGTTTCGAATGATTGCGCAGCAGCACGCGCGCCTTCGCACGCGAGTAGAATTATGGTGCCTACCCCCAAGCACACACTGACATACCCATTGACAATCAAGTAGTGATAATTATTATGATCATAATAATCACTATCGATACCAAGGCTGTCCATGCCAACGGATGCCAGGCACAACACTACCTCACCTACCTCTCGTTATTTGCCTGAGTTATTCCAGCTTGCACCCGGCGGCATTCCTATTCGCCGCGCTCCTGCTGCACTCGCCCGACGCTTCCAACAAATCTGCGTCGCGATGATCGCTGAGGCTCTCGTAGGCGAGGGTATCGTTCAGCTCGAGTATGCCGTCCTCCAGTTCCTTGACGACCTCCCTGGAATCGACCAGCGGCGTCTCGCAGAGGCACTCGGGATCGACCGCCATAACACCGGCGTAGTGGTGGAGGGACTGGAGAAGAAAGGATTCCTCGACCGGCGCGTCAACGGTGAAGATCGTCGTGCTCGTCAGCTTTCCCTTACCGCGAAAGGGCGCAAGGTTCTTGACCGTGTTCGTCCGAAGACACGCAGGACCAGCAAGCGAATTCTGAAGCCCCTCGCACGCGCCGAGCAGGAGCAGTTCATTGATTTCATGGTCCGGCTGATAGAGGGAAATCGGAACTATGCGCGCCCCGGCGCAGGGCGGCGCAAACGCGGTTCGCTTCAACAGGTCAGCAAGCAGTGAGGTTAGTCATGCATGCCTTCCGTGCCCTTGCCGCCGCTCTCGCCACTTTCATTGGGCTGTTGCCGGCGCATCCGCCGCAGAAGCGTGGCCGCAACGGCCGGTACGCATCATTGTGCCGCTTCCTGCGGGTCGGGAACGGACATTGCAGCCCGTTGGTGTGCGGAACGCCTGGCGGCGCGTTGGGGCAAACCTGTAATCGTGGAGAACCGTCAGGGGAGTGACGCGATTCCCGCAGTGATGAGCGTGGTCGGTGCGCGCGACAATCACTCGTTCCTGTTTTCATTTGCGGGCGTGATCACTATCAATCCGCTGATCCATGAGAAGTTACCTTACGATCCGGTGCACGACCTGGTGCCGATCGCATCGGTCGCGGATAACTTCCTTGCCATCGGGGTGTCCGCAAACCTCAACGTGAACACCCTCGCCGAATTCGTGGCGCTGGCCCGCACACAGCCGGGCAAGCTTAATTGGGCAGCGACACCGGGCCTTCCGCATTACGTGTTCGCGGCAATTCAGAAAAGCACCGGCATTGAACTCGTCCGCGCGTCCTACCGCGAGTTCGGGCCGGCGCTCGCGGATTTGGGCGAGGGACGAATTCACGCCGTAGCGTCAAGCATCAACGTTATGGCGCCACCAGTGCAGGCCGGCAGAGCACGGATGCTGATGGTCGTGAACCGGGAGCGCTCTCCGCTTGCGCCCGACGTACCGACCGCGGCGGAGGCTGGATATCCAGATCTGACCTTCGACGGTGTCGTCGGCTTTTTCGGCACCCGCGACATGCCGCCAGACGTCGTGGAGCGCGTTGCTGCCGACATCGCCGCCGTCGCCAACGACCCGGCATTAGCAGCCCGGCTTGCCACCATGGGAACTGCGTTGCGTGTAGGCACACCGGCAGAATTTGCCGCGGCGATCGAGGAACAGCGCGCCAAGATCGCCGCGATCGCCGGCGCGTCGAAGTCGGCACAGTGAGTGGATAGCGCCGTAGAAGCCAAGCAGGAGTGCCAGAATGCACGCGGACTCTGCGACTCACCAGGGTCAAACCGCCTCGCCGGCTGGCTACGGCTCACCGCAAGAAATGCTTCAACTCGCGACAGGGTATCGGATGTCGCAGGCAATCTACGTCTTTACCAAGCTCGGCATCGCGGATTTGTTGGCGAGCGGACCGAAGGCAACGGATGAACTTGCGCATGCGGCCGGTGCACATGCACCATCGCTCTATCGGCTGCTGCGGGTGCTGACCGCCTGCGCGGTGGTGAAGGAACCTAGTCCCGGCATGTTCGAGCTCACGTCCTCAGGTGCATGCCTCAAACAGGATGCACCTGATTCAGTGCGCTCTACGGTGCTCCTGTTCGGTAGCGAGAATTTTTGGACAACTTGGGGCGACCTCCTTCACTGCGTGCGAACTGGCGAAACCGCGTTCACCCATCTGTTCGGTGTCGCGGGCACCTTTGAGTATCTCCCGAAACACCCGGAGGATGCCGCTCTGTTCAATGCCGGAATGGGCGATGTAGCCGCGTTGATCGCCAAGGCGATCGTGGCCGCGTATGATTTTTCTCGGGCGCGCGTGTTGGTCGATGTTGGGGGCGGCCGGGGCGCCCTGATCTCTGCCGTTCTCAGTGCTCATCCGGGTTTGCGCGGCGTGCTGTTCGACCTCCCGCGCGTCGTCGATGGGGCGCGAAAGGAGCTTGAACGCGCCGGGATTACTAGTCGCTGCGACACGGTGGGGGGCGATGTCCTGTCGTCGGTTCCCGCTGGCGGTGATATATATCTACTGTCGCGCGTCATCCACGACTGGGACGACGAGAAATCTATTCGTATCCTCAGGAACTGCCGCGTCGCGATGAGACCTTCTTCGAAGCTCCTTCTCGCCGAACGCACCATTCCTGAGACGATCGAGCCAAGTCTCCACGCGCAGACCCAGCTGCTGAGTGACCTTAACATGCTGGTCCGGAATGGCGGGCGTGAGCGCACGGGCATGGAGTATAGCGCGCTGTTCACCGCGGCCGGCTTACGGCTGAGCCGGGTAATCCCGACTGGGATCGAGATCGGCCTGATCGAAGCTATGCCCTCTGCCTGATATGCTTCTTGCGTCCGACAATTGTTGAGTTCGATGACGGCAGCTTGCGCCGCGCACATTCTCTATTGCAAATGCTATATTCGCAGAGGATTTGTAGAGGTATGGAGCATGCGCCGCGCGGGTCAGTTTCTCCTCGTTCTTTGTCTCATGCCGCTGGCATTCGGAACTGTTGTCGGCGCTGCGGAGATCAAGGTTTTCACCACCCGGTCGGTGATGACGATCCTGGAGAAGGTTGGCCCGGAGTTTCAGCGGACGACCGCACATACGCTTCACGTCACATCTGATATCGCCATCAACCTCGTCCGGCGCATAGACCCGATCGCCTCGATGTCGAGCTGAGCGAGCCTCGCCTTGATCGAAGCGCAGCGAAACTCTGCCAGGATGTATTCCCGCCGGGCGATGATGGCGGCCGAGTTCGTGTTCGTGGTCATACCGCCCCCCAACCAGCAAGGCGGCGTAGACGCAACGTCCAGACCGTGGTGAGGCGCGTGCTACGCCGGCCACGCACGAAGCGGGGTCCACGCCATTTAAGAATTCGACCGCGGCCGACATACCGACGGTCAGGTTTACGTTGATGAGAGGACGGGGTATAAGAGTGCATCGTTGTTACCTCTTCCTGAGGCTGCGCTGCCCGCGCTGATCTGATGGAGAGTTTGATATGACCGGAGGCCGCCCAACGGCCTCCGGTTTTCATTTCAGGCGGCATGGCCGCGGGTATTCGTGATCTGCTGTCGGCGGGAGGCTTCGAATGCTTCGACGTCGTCGAGCGTGTACACAACGCGGCCGCCGATCTTGATGTAGCCAGGCCCCTGCTTGAGCCAGCGCCAGCGCTCAAGCGTGCGCGGGCTGATGGTCCAGCGACGCGATAGGTCGATCTGGTTCAGATGCTTCGTGGTCACGACAATTTCCTCCAAAGAGTGCGCGATGACGCGAAAGGAGGATCGGTCGAGCGAAGGGGGAGATCGGAGGCGCTGAGCGGGTCCTGGCGGGAGGAATAGCCGTCAGGCTATTTTTCATCCGGCCAGCAGAAGCCACACATGCCGTCGCTCACGGTCAGGAGCTGCCCCCAACAAGCATGCTTGTGAAAGTAGTCGCGAACGCGGGCTGTCATAGGCAAATTGAGGTCTGTGATAACCCTGTCCGCTGAGATCCAGCGATTTGCCCTGGTGGTGTGCACAGCGAGATATTGGATGATGCGGCGCTGCTGTGGACCTTTCGGAAATTTGTAAGTCTTGCCAAAGAAGATGACCTGCTTCCCGTCGGCGAGGATCACGAGCGGTTCGGAATTGTCTATTGCTGGAAGGCGATATAGCCGCGAACTGACTACCGCCCGGTTGAGGGCAAGTCCATCACTCAGCACGTCGTGCAACGATATGTATTCACCATTGTGCGGAGCGATCGGGAGCCCGGCGGCCTTCGTACTGGTGAGGACCGGGTAACGGTGCTCCATAGGGCGCGCATCGAGAGCGGTGCGAACTGCTTTCGCAACATCCAAGTCGTGAAGTCGGCGCGCAAAGTAGATTGGCGTCGACCGATCCTGCGGCCCAAGGCGTGCGCGGCCGATTAGCCAAAGATGATCGCCAACCAAGGCTTGAGGTGCGCCAGAACCGATTTCCAGTCGCTGCGTCAACGCTTTCAACAAGGAGCGGAAATCAAGCGTGTAACTGCCGATCTCCTCGGGTGCCGCGGTGATCCAACCGCGTGTCGGATCGAAGTGGCCGTAGCCTCCATGCTCCGCGCTCCAGCTCAGCGAGACCAGGGTCTCATCATCTGCTGAGCGACCAACGCGCTCATATCCCTCGAGTCTGATCAACTTTTTGCGCAGCAATCGTACCCGTGTCCGCGGCTCCAACTCTTGGAAAGTCAGCGCCGAAACGCCCGCACGCGGTGCTTCGAGTGCCGACAAGATGAGGCTGATCATCTCATGATCGACGGATGGAATGTGGCTAGACATCTTTCACAAGGTGCCAGCGCGTTAGATATTTCTCTCCGATCATGCGCTCTCGCTCAGTGCAGTCTTTCAGATTACAGCCATGCGGGATTCTGACAGTCAGCGGCAGGCGTCTGCCACGACGCGCCCCCTCTGATGGCTGAAAGGTAATCGTCAGTTTTGCACGGCGTACAACCCAGCCGCCCCCGTTCAGCGGGTCGGTGAAACCGAACCGCTCATGCGACATCCGCCAAATTGTCTGCGGAGCCTTCTGCTTGAATTCGAGAATAATGCCGACCCCAGCGGTATCGCTGGCCCACGACCTGCGGCACAAGGCGGCAGCATGAGCGAAACCTTCACCGTTCACGTCTCTATGGCATTCCGGCGGCGGGGCGGCCGCAAGCTGATCGTCGCGCCCGACGGCACCGCCATGCCGGCGACCGTACCGCGCACCCGCATCGACAACGTACTGGTGAAGGCGCTGGCCCGAGCGTTTCGGTGGCAAAAGCTTCTCGACGACGGGACCTACAGCACCATCAAGGAGATCGCCGCTAAGGAGAAGGTCGATCCAGGCTATGTCGGTGATGTGCTGCGCCTCACCCTGCTCGCTCCCGACATCGTCGAGGTGATTCTCGACGGGCGCCAACCTCCTGGGCTGCAGTTTGAGCAACTCCGAAAGTCGTTTCCGCTGGAATGGCAAGCACAACGTGACGCCATACACGCGAGTTAGCGCGCTGAGACACGCGGTCGTTCACAACGCGCGGTTTGTTCGGTAAAATCGACTTGCGGGCAGCCCGCCCGGTGCTCGTATTGCATGATGCGAGGCGTCGGTTTGGAGGCTTAAATCACGCCTTGGTGGCCTCAACATTCTCCGTCGCAGTTTTGGTCGCTATCCGCCAGAAAGCGGACTCGTTATGCTCACTGAGAGTTTTGTCGAGTCTGACCCAGTGCAGACATTAAGGAGATGCTTCGGCGGCTCCCTCGATTAGAGGCCCAGCCACCGAGTGATTGCATTGGACGCGCGCACCAGGCGGAAGCCGAGATTGCTCGGCGGAACGCCCGCCGCGCATCCGCCCGCGCGGGCGTCGCGGATGAAGTCGGTGACATAGGCGCGGTGCTGGCCTTCCACGACGCGCACGCCGCAGTTCACCGTCGACTTCGCTGTCGCTTTGCCGGCATCATCGAGCGCCGTGCGCACGAAGCAGGTGTTGGTCCATTCCCAGACATTGCCGGCGAGATCGAGCAGGCCATTCTCATTGGCCCCGAAGGTGCCGATCGGGCGCGGTTCGCTGTCGATCGTCGGCAGCTTCCTTGAGTTGCGACTCGCGCTCGTAGCGCGCGAGCCAGCGTCGCGACGGATCGTTCGTCGTCGACCGGCACGCCGTCATCCTGCAGCGGCTGCCGGCCGCATAAGCCCATTCCTCGTCGGTCGGCAGCCGATAGGTCTCGCCGGTCTTGCGCGACAGCCAGCGCGCATAGGCATCCGCGTCGCGCCAGCTCACCTGCACGGCGGGGCGGTCCGCCGCCACGACGACATCGGGCGCAAGCGCCGCGGCAGGCGCCGTCCGCGACGCAGCGCTGATAGTCGGCCGCGCTCACCTGATGCTTCATGATCGCGAGCGGTTGCGAAATGCCGCACCGTGGTCGAGCGGCGCCTCGGCGGGTTTGCCGGCGCGGGTGAAATCGCCTGCCACGCGATAGCGCACGGAGCCGGGCTGCAGTTCGATCGAGCGCGGGCTGGTCGCCGAGACGCCGCGATGTCGCGATTTCCGCCCGGCAAGCCGGCCGTCATCGCGAGCGGTCCGGCGAATCCGGCGGCCGCCATCAGGATCAACTTGAAATTCGATGCGAACAGCATGGCTTGCCTCGCACGAGAAGGAAGCGGCCTGCCGGATCATGGGCCGGCAGGCCGCCGCAGCCTTCAGTTCTTCGCTGTCGTCGGCTGCAATGCGCCTTGCACCTTGGGCGGGATCGGTTCAGGCGCCTTGACCTGGTTCATCAGGTCGTCGTTCCACTTGCCTTCGACCTTGAAGTGGGCGGTGGCGCCGAGTTCGACGGCCTCGATCAGATTGTGGGTCACGTAGGCGTAGATGCCGGGCTGCAGGAACTTGTAGAGCGCGGCACCCGCCGAGCCGCCGCGGATGAACCAGGTCTCGAGATCCGGTCTCCGGCGGGTTGGCGAACTTGCCGGTCTCCCAGACATAGTCGCCGTGGCCGCCGATCAGGTGCGGACGCGATGTCGCGGTTGGCCTGCGAATGCACGATCATCACGGTCTCGCCGACCTTGGCGGTCAGCGCGTTCTTGCCGGTGAGCGCGCCGACCTTGCCGTTGAACACGACATGGGTCGGGATCAGCTTGCGCATCACCTCGACGGTGTCGGCGTAGGATTCGCCGGGCGAGTCGTAGCTCTTGTATTTGCCCTTCTCGTCGCGCGGCACATAGAGGTCGTTCTCGCCGATGTAGTAGATGCGGTCGTAGCGCAGCGGCTTGCCCTTGCCGTCCTTGAGCCCGTCGCGCGGCAGCACCATCACGGCGCCGTGCATGCCGGACACGACGTGCCACGGGATCATCGGCCCGCCGGGCGCGCAGTGATAGACGAACACGCCGGTGCGCGTTGCCTTCCAGCGCAGCACGACCTGCTCGCCGGGATTGATCATGCGTGAGCTCGCCGCCGCCGAGCGCGCCGGTCGCGGAATGGAAATCGATATTGTGCGGCATCGCGTTGGTGTCGGGATTGACCAGCGTCAGCTCGACGTAGTCGCCCTCGTGCACCACCATCATCGGACCGGGCATCGAGCCGTTGAAGGTCATCGCCTGGAAGTTGGTGCCCTGCTCGTCGATGACGATCTTCTTCTCCTCGATCACGAGCTTGAACTCCATGATCTTCGGTGCCTGCTTGGTGGCCTGCTCGTGCGGATGCACGAAGGGCGGCGCGACCAGCTCGACCTTCTGGCGCGGCAGCTTGAGTTCCTGCGCGAGGGCGGGTGTCGCGAGCATGAGGGCTGCGAGCGCCGCGCCCATCATTGCGGTTCTGCGGGTGAACATGATCATTCCCTTCATCTGGTGCATTTCAACGCTGACAATCTGCGCCGATGGCAGGGAAGTTCTTTGCGCTGGAACAAATACCGAATTGATCGGGCCTAAGGACTTGTACGGGTAGGGGAAGCCCTGAAGGCGCGACGCAACTTCATCTGCGCAGATTGCGCCGGAGCAAAGAGGCCTGCGCCAGCTTCGGTAAGCTGCTTCCTATAAACGGAGGCGCACATGGCGATTCGGTTCTCACCTGCTCGTTGACGACGTCATGACGCGTTGGCCGGCGACCATCCGCGTATTTCTGGATTTCAGGATGGGCTGCGTCGGCTGCCCGATCGCGTCGTTTCATTCCGTCGATGACGCCTGCCACGAGCACGGCATCGACGCGGGCAGCTTCATGGCCGCTGCTCGACGCGGGCGCAGTCCGCGTAACGCGCTACGTCTCGCCCGGCGTCTCTTCGGCGAGCTGGAACAGCTTGTGCGGATCGCGCAGCACGATGCGCTGGCGGCCGCTCTCGACCAGGCCCTGCTGCTCCCACGCGCTCAGAATCCGGCTCACCGTGTGCAGCGTGGTGCCGGTCATCTCGGCGATGTCCTGCCGGCTGATCGGAAAATCGATCTCGACGCCATGCTCGACCTTGCGGCCCGGCCTGCTTGGCAAGCCGCAACAGCGCATGCGCGACGCGCCGCTCGACCTGCTGCGGTCGACATTTCGATGACGCGCGTATGGGTCTCCTGCAGCCGGCTGCCGACCGTCTGCAAGCGTGTTGGTGGCAAGCGCGGGATGCTGCGCGACCAGCCGCGGCCAGGCCGCCGACGGCCAGGCGAGCACGACGCTGTCATCGACCGCCGATCGCGGTCGCGGGATATTGCGTGAGCCCGATCGCCATCGCGACGCCGAACGTCTCGCCTGGCGCCACGTAGCGCACCACGACCTGCTGGCCCGCCGGCGTCGTCTTGCTGGCGCGCACATGGCCGTGCAGCAGCACGAAGAAGGAATGCGCCTCCTCGCCCTGCTCGAACACCGCGCTGTTCTTCGCATAGCGGACCGAGCGCGCCTCGGACAGGATCGCGTCGAGTTCCGCCGGGTCGAGCCCGGCGAACAGCGGCAGATTCGCGACCAGCGAACGGTCGATGGCCATGCTCACCTCAGCGCTGGCTGGCGATTCCATCGAGCGAACCTAGACCGCGCCAGGTCTGCAAGCAATTGAGCAGGATCAATCGAATGAATTTGCGCTGGCGCAACAACGCCGCGCCGCGATCCGGCTATCAAGAATCGAAACGAGCGGCGCAGCTGCCGCGCCGCAATGACCGGAGGAGAATCACGATGCGCAAGGCCATCACGTTGGGAGCTGTCGCGGTCGCTCATGACCCTCGCCGGGGCGGCCGCCGCCGCCGAGATCGAGGTGAAGATGCTCAACAAGGGCAGCCGAGGGCATGATGGTGTTCGAGCCTGCGCTGGTGAAGATCGAGCCCGGCGACACCGTGAAGTTCGTCGCGACCGACAAGGGCCACAACGCCGAAACCATCAAGGGCATGCTGCCGGCAGGCGCCGCGCCGTTCGTCGGCAAGATCAACCAGGACATCGCCGTCACGTTCGACAAGCCCGGCGTCTACGGCGTGAAGTGCCTGCCGCACTACGGCATGGGCATGGTCGGCGCTGGTCGTGGTCGGAACGCCGGCCAATCGAGGATGAGGCAAAGGCGGTCGCGCCAGCCCGGCAAGGCGAAGCAGGTGTTCGCCGACGCTGTTCGGCAAGCTCGCCGCCGCGCGCACGGCCGCGAAGTAACGCTGGAGAGCCGCCATGGCCCCGATCCCGCGCCTGCAAGCCCTATGACGGGCCCGGCCCTGTTCTCCTACGGCTTCCGGCCGTTCTTCCTGTTCGGCGCGCTCTATGCCGGCCTCGCGGTGCTGGTCTGGCTGCCGGTGTTCACCGGCGAGCTCGCGCTCGCATCCGCGTTCACGCCGCGCGACTGGCACGTGCACGAGATGCTCTACGGCTACGTGCCGGCGGTCGTCACGGGCTTCCTGCTGACCGCGATCCCGAACTGGACCGGCCGCCTGCCGCTGCAGGGCACGCCGCTGATCGTGCTGCGTCGCTGGTGTGGATCGCCGGGCGCGTAGCGGTGACGTTTTCGGCACGCATCGGCTGGCTCCCGGCCGCGCGTGATCGACGGCGGCTTTCTGGTTCTGGTCGCCGCCGCTGCGGCGCGCGAGATCATCGCGGGCGGCAACTGGAGCAATCTGAAGGTCGTCGTCGCTGATCGGCTTGCTGGCGCTCGGCAATGTCGTGCTTCCACCTCGAAGCGCATTTCGCGGGCGCCGCCGACTACAGCATCCGCGTCGGGCTTGCCGCCGTGGTGATGCTGATCACGCTGATCGGCGGCCGCATCGTGCCGAGCTTCACGCGCAACTGGCTGGCGCGCGAGAATCCCGGCCGCCTGCCGGTGCCGTTCGGCCGCTTCGACGCGATCGTCATCGTGGCGAGCGCCGTCGCGCTCGTGCTCTGGATCGTCATTCCGCAGACTGCCGTCGACGGGCGCGGCGCTGCTGATCGCCGGCATTCTGCAAACCGCCCGGCTCGCGCGCTGGGCCGGAGACCGCACGACGCGCGAGCGGCTCGTGCTGATCCTGCATCTCGGCTACGCATTCATTCCGCTCGGCTTCCTGCTGGTCGGCGCTGGCGGCGCTCGACTCGTTCCCGCCGGCCGCCGGCATCCATGCCTGGGCGGGCGGCGCGGTCGGCACCATGACGCTCGCCGTGATGACCCGCGCGACCTCGGCCACACCGGGCATGCGCTGACCGCCTCGCGCGCCACGCAGGCGATCTATGCGGCGGTGCTGCTCGCGACGCTGAGCCGCATCGCAGCAGCGATCGAACCGCAGCACAGCCTGCCGCTGCTCGCGGCCGCCGCCGCGCTTTGGGCCTGGCGTTTCTCGGATTCGGCGTGGCCTACGGGCCGATATTGGTTGCAAGCGCCCGTCTGAAATGACTACCGGACTGTGCGCAAATACTGCAATTGACATCTCCTTCTGACCCAACTCGGACCTCCCGCGATGTCCGCTTTCGCGCCGCTATCGGCGGAATAACGGACATGACGTGCTGCGCCTCACCCTGCTCTCTCCCGACATCATCGAAATGATCCTCGACGGGCGCCAACCGCCTGCGCTTCAGTTCGAGCAATTCCGAAAGTCGCTTCCGCTGGAATGGAAAGTACAGAGAGGCGCCATACGTATCTCCCAGTTCATGCAAGGCGGCGGAGAGCCGGAGCTCGATACCCGAGGAGGAGCGCCGCGACTTCGGGGTCTCGGCCTGATACGTCGCACAATGTATAGTGTCCGACCTACTCAGCGCTCTTCCGGGAAGCGGAGCGTTCCCGCCTCATCATCCATCGCATCGCTAAGGACCCGCAACGTCTGCCCGACGAACTTAAGCTGATCACTCGCTTCATCGCGAGTGACCGCCATCGGATCGGTGACGATCGTCAGGTCGTCTTTGAGATCAACGTAGAAACGTCTGGCGGCTCACATCGCCGCTCGTAACATCAGCCACAGCCTGCCCCTCGTCGGTAGCGCCCGGGCAACCTTACAACTGGAACCCGGCCCGACTCCACCATTTCGGCCCGCTGCGTGGCGGCTTACGAGCTACTTCTCACACCCTCGGCCTTTTGGTCGAGTTGCGGGCGCTCTGCCAGAAGATCGCCGATCACAACGACGGCTACGCGCATGCGGCCCCCAGATTTGTTTCGAGAACTGTTCGGCTCGATCGGCCGGGCCAGATATGAAACCGGGCACAATCGGTCTGAGCGAAATCAATAGGTTATGACCTAAAGGCCGGCAGGCAGAAGTCCGCAGGTCCGGAGAAAAACGCCCTTCAGAGAACAAAAAATGCCCGCGAGAGGGGGGCTCGGCCTTTAGGTGGTTCCGAAAATCCAACGATTCCGGGCCCTTTTCAGGGGGCCCGGAGCCGTCGAGAACGTTGGCGTAAGGGAAGTTGGTTGAGGGAGAGCAACTGTATTCCAACGTTCTCTCGCAGGTTTTCGCGCGCTTTCGCGCTGGTTCGCGTCCAAGCGTCCCGTAACCCTCTTCCAGCTTTTCGAATTGTTCCGACAGGCTTGAAACCTGCGCGGGCTTTCTCGCTCCAAAGGCAGGCGCCGGCTTTTGCCCAGAAATGAAAGAGGCCGCCGGTTTGGGGAGGAACAGAGGGATTATGCGGGCTGCGGGCCGTCATAGCCCTCTGTAATCACCATGTCCCAATGCCTGCGTCCACCGCGTAAGAGGACGGGATAATAGTTGCGCAATAAGGACAGACACCAGCAAAGCGAGAAGCGATCCGATTCCGAGCATTATCATCGATCGCCATAACGGAGTCTGCACTATGCTCTTCGGCACACCCACTGCTGTTACCCAGCCGGTGACATCCGATCGTGAATAAGCAGCAACCACTGGTGTACCATCGACGGTCCATCCCACCCACGTACCCTCGGCACCAACGGCGTTCTTTCTCAGATCTTCCGTTGCGGTAGTCCCGATATAACGTTCGGCCTGCCGCGAACGAGCGACAATCTTTCCGGTTCGATCGACAATAGCAGCGGTCCAGGTCTCCGCCACGCCTTGTTCCTGCAAAATCTGACTAAGTCGATATGGGTCGACCCCCGTATTGATCAGGCCAATGACCTGTCCGTCCCGTACGATCGGCACATTTACGCTTACTATCGGCCGCTTGGCGGTCGCTCCGATAAACAAGTCTGAGATGGTCGGAACCTTTCGCTCCAATGCCTCGCGATCGGCATCGGGCAGCGAGATGGGAAGCGCCGATCCCCAAGGAAGTCGGGTGTTAACCAGCTGTTGGCCCTCCGCATCCTTGATCAAGATTTCGGAACCGACAATCGCCCTGATCTCGATCGCCTGCTTGTGAAGATCTTCGTAGCGCTTTTCGGAGATCAGGCGCGACGTGGCGAGAACCTGCAGCGATCGCTGAACTGACGCCACATCACGATCGATCACCGCTGTAAGTCTGCGCGAGAGTTCGAGTGCATCGCGCTCGTACTGCCTCACACCCGAATCGTGAAAAACCCAAAGCAAAAGCGCGGCAAACGCGAGCGCCGGTGTCAAGAGCGCAACGATCAGACCGAGCAAGTAGGTTCGCAGAGATACGACCTTGCTTGAAGGCGCCGAACGCTCATCTATCTGAGAGGTTGGCCCGGAACTGAAATCGACGGAAGTATGTTTGCTCACGATCCGGGGCGCCATGTGAAGTGGGTTGGAGGTTTTCACGGAAAGCAGGGGACTTAGGTTGGCGCGATAACCAACCCTGGCGCGCTGTCAGCACCCGCTCCCTGCTGAAGTCGTTTAACCGCCATCTGAACCTGCTCGATTGAAAATGGCTTCTGCAGAACTGGACGGCCCTCGTAACCCTGCCGAACGCCCGCTTCGCCGTAACCGGTGAGAAATACGAAAGGGATGCCGAGTGCGGCCAGCGTGTCAGCCACCGGATAGACTTTTTCGCCCGCGAGATTGACGTCAAGAACTGCTCCCTCGGGTGAGTGCGCCTCAATCAACTGAATCGCCTTCGCCACGCGAGTCGCCGGTCCGAGCGTCGGCAAACCAATCTCGGTCAGGGCCTCTTCGATCAACATCGCAACGAGGCTTTCGTCCTCGACGATAAGCCAGCCGCTCCGGGGTTCAGTGGAGTTCGTTTGGCTCATTTCGCTCCTCCTCTATCGTAAACGCGATGCTGCACCGGACTCCGTTTGGATCGAATTCCAGCTGCACGTCACCGTCCAAATCCATGGCGAGGGCGCGCTGAATCAGCGTTGAGCCGAAACCGCGCCGCGTTGGGGGGGTGACCGGCGGCCCTCCACGCTCTGACCAAGTAAGTTGGACAGCACGGCCGCGTTCCTGCATGTCGGCTTTCCAGACGATTTCAATGCGGCCTGCGGGGGATGTCAGTGCCCCATACTTGCAGGCATTGGTCGCGAGTTCGTGGAATCCAAGAGTCAACGCCAGAGCGTGGCGGGGATACAGGTCGAATTCCGGTCCATCGAGCTGAAATGCCCCGTTGCCCTGGTGGGGCGCCAAGGTCTCGGTGATGATGTCCCGTAATGCAACGGCTTCCCAGTTGCGGCGGGTCAACAGAGTGTGCGCTCCAGCCAGCGCAAAGACACGTGCTTGGAATTTTGTGACGAAATCCTCAACGGTCGTCGCGCCTAAGCTCGTCTGTTTTGCGAGGGAGATTACCGTACTGAGGGTATTTCGAACGCGGTGATTGAGCTCATTCAGCAGAAGCTGCTGGCCCTCCAACAGCTTCTTTTCTTCGGTGATGTCCTGAATGACTCCCACGATGCGGCCGGGCGCTCGACCCGGTAGGGGTATAAGGTCTCCGTGACTTGAAAGCCATCTAACGACGCCATCGGCTCGAATAACGCGAGTCTCTACATCAAGAGGCTTGAGCCCGTTTGCGGTCGCAGAAAATTCCTGCATCACGCGGACCCGATCGTCGGGGTGAACCATGGCTGTCCATTCATCGCCCGACAGCTTGGCTCGCTCCGGCGGGAGCCCTAGCATTTGCATCAGGGTCGAATCGCCACCTACTTCCCACGTGATTGTATCGGCGTACCAAACGCCAAAGCGTGCGGCTTTAACAGCGACATTGAACCAAGTGCTGCTTTCAAATTGCTTGGCTGCGAGTTCGTTGCGGACCCGGCTCATTTCCAAATGCGTACGAACCCGCGCAATGAGCTCGCGGGCAGAGAATGGCTTGATCAGGTAGTCATCAGCCCCGGCATCGAGTCCCTCAATCTTGGCTTCCTCGCCAGCTCTGGCCGACAAAAGAATGACCGGGATCGAGCGTGTCCGGTCGTCATTGCGGAGAGCCCGGAGAAGCTCAAATCCGTCCAGCTTCGGCATCATCACGTCCGCCACGACAATGTCCGGAGGAGCTTGCTGAGCACGCTCCCAAGCCGCCATGCCATCCGGCACAGCTTCAACCGACCAATAGGGCGAAAGCAGCCGACGCACGTAGTCCCGCATATCGGCATTGTCGTCGGCCCATAAGACGCGAGCTGGCGATTCTCCATGCTGCGGCAACGGCAGTTGGTCGTCGTTGACGGGTGCCATTTCGTCCTGTGAAAGCGAGCGCAGGGCTTCCTCAACGAACGCTTCTGACTTGGCGGGAGTGGCGACGAGCGTTTTTGCGACTTCGATCCGATCGGCCGGCAGATGCTCCGTTCCGGTACTCAACTTGATGGAAAAGCAAGTTCCGCGACCGGTCTCGCTCTCGACGTAAATTTCGCCTTTTTGCAGCTTCACGAGCTCATGAACCAGCGCGAGTCCGATACCGCTGCCTTCATGCGTTCGCGAAGTCGCGTTGGGCACGCGATAGAAGCGATCGAACAGATGCGGCAGATGCTCTGGGGCAATGCCCGTTCCGGTGTCCCGCACGGTGAGCACGGCACCGTCTGAGTTCGGCCGCAAACGAACTTCAATTGTTCCGCTAAATGTAAATTTGAATGCGTTTGATAACAGATTAAGGACAATCTTTTCCCACATCTCCCGGTCAACATAGATCGGCTCGGCCGTTGGCGGACAGTCAACAATCAAAGCGAGGCCAGCCTTCTCAATTGCCGATCGGAATGTGCTCGCAATTTCTGCGGTGAGGCTCCCTAGTTCCGTGGGAGTATAGGTGGCCTCAATACGCCCAGACTCGATGCGGGAAAAATCCAGGAGGGCATTGACCAATTTGAGCAACCGAATCGCGTTGCGGTGGGCGAGGTCAAGCTTTTCGCGATGTGACACGGCGATATCGGTCGTTGCATCGTTAAGGATATCTTCAACTGGCCCGAGCATCAGCGTCAAAGGCGTGCGAAATTCGTGACTGATGTTCGAGAAGAACAGCGTCTTGGCGCGATCAAGCTCCGCAAGAGCGTGTGCCCGTTCGCGTTCCTCCGATAGCGCCTGGGCTGCACCGACTGCAGCCGCCGTGTTGGATGCAACGAGCTTTAGAAAATCCCTATACTTTCCGTCCAATGCGAGCCGAGGGCTTATTCCGACCACAAGGAAGCCGTGCGGAAATTGTCCCATACCAATCAGCGGAAGCACTGAAACGGCAGTAATCGATTCCGGCCAGGGTCCAATGGGGCGTCGAACGATCGTCGGCAAATTTCCGCCGTCTAGATCGATCGCCCCCGAACTGTCAGCCGCCGCAGATAGCGGCCACACATTTGCATCGATCATTTCGATGCCGGAGGCCGCTACCCACTGTGCGGATCCAGATCCCGAATGACGATCGTACAGAAGAGCAAACGGGATATCATGCTGGTTTTCTGAGAGTACACTGGCAATGCGCTGGAATGCCTCTTCGGTACCCTGCGCTTCGCTGGCGACCTGACTGATGCCGCGTAAGGTGCGAAGTCGCCTTTCCCCAATGACGCGCCCCGATGTTTCGCTGACGATGCAAAACAGTCCGCCAACATTTCCACTTTCGTCTCGAACAGGGTCATAGGAAACGTCAAAATATGTCTCCTCAGGAAAGCCGTGCCGTTCAAGGAAAAACGGATGATCACTGGCCCAAAATGCATTTCCGGTTCTGATAATTTCCTCGAAAATCGATTGCAGAAAGTCGTCCCAAAGTTCTTTCCATACTTCGCGACCTGGTCGTCCAAGGGCCCACGGGTGCTTTATTCCCAGCGTCGGGCGGTAGGCGTCATTGTAGATCGTTATAAGTTCGGGCCCCCAGAAAAGGCAGATCTGGGCGCGCGACGGCAGCAAAATGCTGACGGCGCTTCGTAAACTCTGCGGCCATTGTTCCGGCGGCCCGAGTGGCGTCGCGCTCCAGTTATGAGCGCGAATCAACTCTCCTAGCTCGCCGCCACCTTGGAGAAATCGATGACTGCTTTGCGAACCGTCGTTCATGGGGCCGTGCTCGGAGCTATGCCGGGAAGGTCACTGTAAAACAGGCACCGCGCCCGCTTGGATTGGCCCCCGCAGCAACCGAACCATCAAGTTGGGATGCAAGGGTGACGACCAGTCTCATGCCTAAGCCCTTGCCTGAGCGCGCGGGATCAAAGTCCGCAGCAAATCCTGGGCCCTGGTCGCAAATGGTGAGCTCAAGGTGGCAGTTTCCGGAGGGCGCTAGTCGCACTTGAATCTCTCCGGCGCCGTGTTTTGCGGCATTGGTGACAAGTTCGTTGACGATCAGCCCTATCGGCTGAATTTTTGTTGTCGGGACGATGGCCTCCACGCCTTCCACAATGATTGAGACGCCCAGAACGTCTGAAAGATCGGCGCAAATGCGTTGTATAAACTTCAGGCAACCGACGCGCTCGCTGGGTTCATTTGCATAGAAGTGCTTGTGAACACGCGCGACCACCATGACGCGATCCGCAGCCTGCTTGAGTTGTGTTGAACTCTCTGGAGAGGTGGCGCGCCCTTGCATCGTGAGCATGCTGCTTACGAACTGCAGGCTGTTCATCACACGGTGGTCGATTTCGCGCGCCAGCATGCGAGCCTGACTAACAGCACGTATCGAAGACAGCCTGAGTTCCAGCTGATCCATCACCACCGAAGCCAAGTCTTTCAGATCGTCAATCTGTGTTTGATCGATCGTGCGTGGCTCTTTGTCTATGACGCAAAGGGTGCCGAGGTTGTATCCGTCGAATGTCCGTAGCGGGACGCCCGCGTAAAACCTCAGGCCGAAATCGCCGGCAACCAATGGATTGGCGAGCGACCGGATATCCTTCGATGCGTCTGGCAAAATATGGGGGACCTCGGAGAGAATCGCCGATGCGCAAAGACCGGGATCACGGCCGATCTGCTTGACGTCCAAACCGTGGTGGGACTTGAACCAGATGCGATCCTGATCGACCACGCTGATGATCGCAATCGGCACACCAAACCGCCGGGCTGCGATGGCCGTGATGCGATCGAAGGCGCCATCCGGCGGCGTATCCAGGACGTCATACCGCCGCACGGCAGCGAGACGATCTGGCTCGTCTGCCGGAACAATCGAGAAATCACGGTTGACTGCCACGTTACTGTTCCCCCAACGCTATGTTCGACCGTCCATCGGACCGTTCAGCACCGTGAGTTTGGTCGCAATTCGGAGCGGACGATGGGTCCACATCCGGGCGCGACCGTTCCAAAAACGCAGTGCGAATAATAAGTTAGCTGATACAGCCCTTCCCCGCGGCATAGTCTGCCTCGTCCCCCTTTTCGCCGCGAAACATTCGATAACAACAGGCCTCGGGGAAAGTTCCACAAATGCCAGCCCGATCGAGTTGAGGATGCACTTCAACGACAGGAATGTTCCTGGTGGAAGCTGTACGCCCGCTCCATTGAGCCATTTCGACCTTTGATGAGTTAGGGAGGATGTGTGGTTCGGCGCGAAATGGCCGTGTCACATTCGCACGGCTGTTCAAACAGAGTCGTTCCGATGCAGGGCGCACTGACCATCTTTCAGATCAACGACACGCACGGCTATTTGGAGCCACATCCTGAACTCGTCTGGACCCCGGACGGACCAACTTATCCGACAATGGGCGGCTATGCGGGCATCGCTTCACTTTTGAAGCAGGCGCGAAAGGAAAATCCAGAAGGCGTGATTGCGTTCGACAACGGCGATACGTTTCACGGGACCTACCCAGCCGTAATGAGCAAGGGCGAGACAGTCGTTCCTCTCGTGAACGCGTTGCAGTTGGATGCCATGACTGCGCATTGGGAGTTTGCATGGGGTCCGCAGCACTTCCAGGAGCTCACTCAACGCCTCAACCATCCTGTGCTCGCTATCAACTGCTATGAAGAGCAGTCGGGAAACCGGCCCTTTCAAGGGTCTATCGTCCTTCAGCGTCTTGGCCTTCGCATCGGCGTGATCGGCATCGCGGCGACCATCATCGATAAAAGCATGCCGCCGCGGTTCAGTGAGGGACTGCGTTTCACTTCGGGCATCGATGAACTTCCCGCTGAGATCGCACGGCTCCGATCTTCGGAAGGCGTGCACCTCATCGTAGTCCTGTCGCACCTGGGCTTTCCACAGGACGTCAAGCTGGCCCAATCCATTGACGGCATCGATGTAGTCGTGAGCGGCCATACGCATAACCGGCTTGATCATCCTGCGCGCATTCGCGAGACCCTGATCATCCAATCCGGCTGTCACGGGTCATTCGTGGGGAAGTTGGATTTGGATATCGAAAGCGGCAGGGTTTCCGGAGCCCGACACCAAATCATCCCAGTCGATGAGGCCATATCACCCGATCCGGGAATGGAAGTCCTGGTCGAGCGCGCAATGGCGCCTCACCGTCCGATCCTGAGCGAGGTGGTCGGCCACACCTCCGTAGGTCTCCACCGTAACACCACTCTTTATTCATCGATGGATGACGCATTACTGGCGGCCATCGCGCAGGCGGCGAATGCCGAGATCGCGTTCTCGAACGGTTGGCGTTACGGGGCGCCGGTCCCGCCGGGCCCCGTCACTGTGAACGATCTCTGGAACATCATCCCGACAAACCCGCCGGTCTCCAGCGTTGATATGACCGGAGCAGAAATCCGGGAGATGATGGAGGAGAATCTCGAACGTACATTCTCGGTGGACCCGTTCGGCCAGATGGGAGGCTATCTGAAACGTTTCAGAGGACTGACGATCTACGGCAAGATCGAAAACCCACACGGCCATCGGATCGAGCACATCTTCACGCAGAACGATGTCCTTGGGGCTGGCCGCAACTACCAAGTTGCCTTCGTGACCGAGCAGGGCGTGCCGAAGAAGTTCGGGCGCAACCGCCGGGACCTTCCGATCGACGCCGTTGCGGCTTTGCGAGAATATTTCCGATCCACCCGACCGAACTCAGATCCCAGGCTGGGTCGGTTTATCGCCTCTTGATCAAGTGGCCCTCCATCACCGTTCGGACCCGCCCATCAACCTGGCAGCACGCGAACCAAAACTCAGGAGCAACGTTACGTATGACGGTTCCTGCTGTCCGAGTTGGTTGTCATGCGCTTTCTGATGCAGAAATCCTGGTCTCCCTATGTCGTCGGCATCGGGATCGGCGTGCTCAGCTGGTTCGCCTTCGCAACTGCGAATAAGCCGATCGGCATCACCACCGCCTTTGAGTATACGGCCGGCCTGACCGAAAAGGCCGCAACGCCCGAGGTCGCCGAGCCCTACCTGCAGGCCAAGGAAAAGGACGGTAAGCCACCCAAGATCGATTGGGAGTGGATGCTGGTCGTCGGCGTCTTCGCCGGAGCGTGGCTCAGCGCCCGCATGAGCGGCGATCGGACCGAGAGAAGCGTTCCGCCACTCTGGGAGTGGCGCTTCGGTCCCAGCGCCCCCAAACGGCTGGCCGCGGCGTTCTTTGGCGGCGCTTTGATGATGTTCGGCGCGCGCCTGGCCCAAGGCTGCACCAGCGGCCACGGGATATCGGGCGCGCTACAGCTCGCCCTGTCCAGCTGGATCTTCGTGATTCTCTTGTTCGCCGCAGGGACTGTTGCGACGTTTCTTCTCTACGGACGCGAGGCGCGCGACCATGTTTGATTCACCCGACAAACTCCTTCTGGGATTCCTCACTGGCATCGCCTTTGGCTTCCTCCTGCAGAAAGGCCGCGTCGCGAAGTTCCGGGTCATTGTCGGCCAGTTTCTTCTAAAAGATTGGACCGTGTTTAAGGTCATGCTGACCGCCGTGGCCGTCGGCGCAATCGGCGTCTGGGTCATGGTCGCGATGGGATGGGCATCGCTCAGCATCAAGCCTGCGGCATTCGGCGGGGTGATCGTCGGCGCGATCCTGTTCGGAACCGGGATGGCGATCTTTGGCTATTGCCCAGGCACCAGCGTTGCCGCATGCGGCGAAGGCCGGCGCGATGCCATGGTCGGCGTGGTCGGCATGCTGGCTGGTGCGCTTGTCTACGTCGCGGCGTTCCCGGCGCTTCAGGGTCTGGTGAACGGGCTCGGCAACCTCGGCGAAGTAACCTTGCCTGCGGTTACAGGTCTATCGCCGTGGCTATTCGTCGGCGTTCTTGCCGTCGCTGCGTTTCTTGTAGCCGCACTCGTCCAGAGACGTGCGGAACAGCACTAAAGGATTAATGTCATGCCACTGGTTTTCGAACGCATCCTGACCGAAGGCATCGCCGAGCTTTCGTACCTGCTGGGCGATGACAGCCAAGGCGTGGCCGCGGTGGTCGATCCAACTCCTGACGTAGACAAATACATCGAGCTGGCTCGCTCCAAGAGCCTGTCGATCACGCACATCTTCGAAACGCACATCCACGCCGATCTGGTCAGCGGCGCGCGCGAACTGTGCGATCGCGTTGGATCGGCCAAAGTCTATGCCAGCTATGAGGGAGGCGCACGCTACGGCTTCGAGCCCGAAAAGCTGAAGGATGGCGATCAGTTTACCTTTGGCGAAACCGTGATGACGGTGAAACACACACCGGGACATACGCCCGAGCACGTCTCCTATCTGATCGCCGAAAAGAAGCACGCCGACACTCCTTGGGGCGTTCTCACCGGCGATTCCCTGTTCGTCAATTCGGCGGGACGTCCCGACCTTCTCGGTTCAAGCGAGACGAAAGAACTGGCGGAGAAGCAATTCCACACGCTTCGCGACTTCTATCTCAAGCTTCCCGACAGCGTCATCATCTACCCGGCGCACGGTCACGGGTCTCCGTGCGGCGCCGACATCGGCGATCGTCTCGAGAGCACTATTGGGTACGAACGGAGATTCAATCCGTTTCTGCAATTTCAGGATGTGAAGTCGTTCACGGACTATGCGCTCAGCACGGCGCCGCCGGTCCCTAAATATTATCCGCTGATGAAGAAGATCAATGCCAAGGGGCCGGAGGTGCTCGGCAATCTGCCGCGCGTGCCGGGCTTGCCGCCCAAGACGTTCAAACAAGCCATCGAAGAGGAGGCTGGGGTCCTGGTCGATACGCGGACCATGCTGGGATTTGGAGGCGGCCACATTGCGGGCGCCCTCAACATCGGCGGAACGCCCATGCTGTCGATCTGGGCAGGCTGGCTGCTCGACCCTGAAAAGCCGCTCCTGCTGGTTCTGGACAGTGACACAGAGCTGGAGAAGGTCGTGAAGTTGTTTATCCGGACTGGCTACACGAATTTTGCCGGCTATCTCGCGGGCGGCATGAAGAGCTGGGACAATGCCGGCTTTGAATTGGCGGATATCGATCAGAAGACTGTTCACGAGGTGCATAAGGCTAACGGCGCACTGCAGATCATCGATGTGCGGGCGCCGAGCGAATGGAAATCGGGACACGTGCCGGGCGCACGGCACATCTTTCTTCCTGAGTTGCGAGAAAAGGTGGATGAGCTCGATCGGGACGGCCCGATTGCCGCCTATTGCGATAGCGGCTACCGGGCCAGCATCGCCACCAGCATCCTGAAACAAGAAGGATTCTCCGACGTCAGCAATGTGCCGGGAAGCTGGCAGGCCTGGAAGAAAGCCGGACTGCCAATCGACGGGAAGATCGAATGAGCAGGCGGATTCTTCGGCTTTTCGCCTTAACAATCGCAGCCAGCGCCGCCTCCTCCGAAGCAGCATTGGCGATCGAGCCGGCTCTCGACGCCCGCAATTACCCCGGTGCGGCTTGGTCTCCTTATCTGGTTGGCGCCGGCATTGGTGTTTTGTCCTGGCTCACATTCTACTTTTCCGACAAACCGATTGGCGCCTCTTCATTCTATGCCACCGTCTCAGGCATGCTCGGCAAGGCAGTGGCGCCAAAGCACACGGAACAGCTCGATTACTTCAAGAACAATCCGCCCAAGCTGAATTGGGAATTCGCCTTCGTCCTCGCCGCAATTGCCGGTGCCGCTGTTGCGGCCCTGACGGGAGGTGACTTCGTGAACGAATGGGTACCGGAGATGTGGCGCGCGCGCTTCGGCGACAGTTTGGCGTTGCGAGGGGCATTTGCGTTTGGCGGCGGAGTGCTCATGGCATTCGGGGCCCGGCTCGCCGGAGGGTGTACAAGCGGACATGGTATCAGCGGCACGCTACAACTGAATGTCGCCTCCTGGATCGCCGTGATTTGCTTCTTCATCGGTGGTGCCGTCGTCGCCAACCTGATGTTTCGGATCTAGGCGATGCTCGATCCTGGCAAAGCGGTGAAAAAATCCAAGGTCGACAAGCCCGCATCGACGGCGCCCGCCACGATGATCATCGGCGGTATCGTATTCGGATTCCTGTTTGGCTTTCTCCTGCAAAAAGGCGGCGTCGGCACCTACCACATTCTCATTGGCCAGCTCCTGTTCCAGGACTGGACCGTCGTGAAGATCATGCTGACCGCTATCGTGGTGGGTATGATCGGCATTTTTACGCTGCATCACTTCGCGAAAGTGAACCTTCACATTAAGCCAACGAAGCTTGCTCCCAACATCGTCGGAGGTTTGCTCTTTGGAATTGGATTCGCGCTAATCGGCTATTGTCCCGGCACAGCCGCTGCTGCCGTTGGCCAGGGAAGCTGGGACGCTCTTTTCGGCATGGCCGGTCTTGTGGCTGGCTCTTGGCTGTATGCCGAGATGTCCGGCACTCTCAAGCAGACAATCGAAAAATGGGGCAACCTCGGGAAGCTGACCTTCTATAATCTGCTGCCTGTTCCGAAAGGTGTGGTAGTCGTTTCCGCCGCAGGTCTATTGACCGGCTTTTTGGTCGTTCTTCAGGCCTTCAGCGCCCGCTGAAATCGCGCCGGTACGAACGACCGGGCCACGAAGGGCGGATCGTGCTAGCGAACATTTTTTATCTTGTCGTTTATGTAGCGGGGATCGTGCTTGTCGTTGCCACGCTTCTACCGCTGTGGCGTACAACGCGTTGGTGGGTCAGAGTTCTAGACTTTCCGCGTTTCCAGATTGCCGTTCTGGCGACCGGCATAGCCATCCTGCTTGCGACGGTGATGTGGCCCCCACAAGGGATCGACGCGGCACTTCTGGTAGCTGTCGTGCTTTCGGCTGGTTGGCAGCTGTCTTGGGTGTGGCGTTACGTCCGTGGTGCACCGGTGGAAGTCCCGAATGCTAAACGAGGCGCCCTCCCTTCGAACTGCGTCAGCTTCCTGACCACCAATGTTTATCAACCGTGCCGAGACTCTGGCGGTCTGCTCTCTATCATCGCCGAGGCCGCACCGGACGTAATTCTGACTGTAGAGACCGACGAGTGGTGGTGCACTCAACTTGGCGATGCTCTGCGGGGGCGGTATCCACATCACCTGAGCTATCCGCTGTCGAACGGATATGGGATGGCGCTTTTTTCTCGCTTCGAACTTATCGATCCAATCGTCCGTTTTGTTGTCGACGAAGCAATCCCTTCAATCAAGACCGGCATCCTGCTGCCCTCAGGCGTCGTGATCGATGTGTATGGAATGCATCCACAGCCACCCGCGCCGCATCAGAGCTCGAAGGAGCGGGATACTGAGCTGATCATTGTGGGTCGTGAAATCAAACGGTTCGATCGTCCTGCCATTATTCTGGGAGATCTCAACGATGTTGCCTGGTCCGGCACGACATCAGAATTCAAAACCGCCGGCGAGTTGCGCGATCCCCGGAGAGGACGCGGTTTCTTCAACACTTATCCCGCGGGCATGCCGGGCCTGCGCTATCCTCTCGACTACATCTTTCACACGCGCCATTTTGCCGTGAGAGAGATGCGTGTTCTCCCGCGCTTTCAGTCAGACCACCTGCCGCTGGTCGCCGCTCTATGTCTGACCAATTCTTCTGCTACCGTGGAGCCTGCGTCCCCGCCGCGCGCTCATGCCTCGTGAGATGCCTCGGCAAGGATAGCATAGGAGGCATCGGTGCGATCCAAATTTCGCTTCCTTTATAAGCGCCTCGGTGAGAAGCTTTGGATTCGACCACTGACGTTCTGTTTGCTGGCTGTGCTTGCGGCGTTCGCTGCGTCGATGGCGGACCGCCTCGACATCCACGATGTCTTTCCAAAAATGGAGCACGACACAGTCGAGAAGCTCCTCTCGATCATTGCCGCGAGCATGCTTGGAGTGGCGACTTTTGCGGTTGGCTCGATGGTCTCCGCCTACGCTTCGGTCAGCAACAGCGCGACACCACGCGCGTTTACGCTGGTCATTTCCGACGACGTCTCCAAGACCGCACTTTCAACGTTCATTGCGGCGTTCATTTTCAGCGTGATCGCGCTGATCGCGATCAAAACCGGTATCTACGGCAGAACCGGTCTGTTCATCGTGTTTGCGATGACGATCTTCGTGTTGGGCTGGGTTGTGGTCACGTTTATCCGATGGGTTGACCAGATTGCCCGTCTAGGCCGGCTCGGAACGACGATCGACACGGTTGAGAAGGCAGCAGAAGCGGCCATTGCGCGCCGACATTCGGCTCCTCACCTTGGCGCAATGCCGGTCGTTCACACCGACGATCACGGCGAACCCATATTCACCGATCAAATCGGCTATGTTCAGCACATCAATGTCGAAGCCCTGCAGTCTTGTGCCAAGAAGTACGACTGCGTGCTGACGGTGGCTGCAATGCCGGGCGCATTCATGGCGCCGGGCCGCGCGGTCGCATTCGCCAAAATGAAAACCAAAACGACCCAAATTGACCGCCCCGCTGTCGTCAAGGCGTTCACGATCGGGCATGATCGAATCTATGAGGAGGATCCAAGATTCGGGCTGATTGCGCTGTCCGAGATCGCGGGACGCGCCTTGTCACCGGCAGTCAACGATCCTGGCACCGCCATCGACATCATCGGCACTTTCGTCCGCCTTTTTGCGCTTTGGATTTCTCCAATCGAGGGGGAACCGCCTGCTGCAGATTGTGATCGTGTCCAGGTGCCGGCCTTAACGCTCGATGAAATGTTCGATGATGCGTTTACTGCGATTGCACGAGACGGCGCGGGGTCGATAGAGGTGGGAGTTAGACTGCAGAAGGCGTTCCTCTCGCTATCAGCCACTGGGCATCCCGACCTCATCAAGGCTGCCCGCTATCACTCCAAGCTCGCATTGGCGCGCGCCGAGCAGTCACTCAAATTGCCGGAAGAACTGGAGCGCGTGAAAGCGCTGTCACAGAAGGTCCAAGCCGTCACCTGACAAAATGCCTCAAAATCCGGAACGACCCTCATGGCGGCGTCCAGCTCTCGTAAAGTGGTTTTCGCTGCGCTCGCCGGGAATGGACTGATTGCGCTTACCAAGCTTGCGGCGGCTTCATACACCGGCAGTTCCGCAATGCTCAGTGAAGCCATTCATTCATTCGTAGACACCGGAAACCAAGGATTGCTGCTCTACGGCATGAAGCGCGCCGACAGGCCCGCGGACAAGTTTCATCCATTCGGATACGGGATCGAGCTCTATTTTTGGGCGTTTGTCGTCGCCATTCTTATTTTCGGGTTGGGTGCAGGCGTGTCCATCTACGAAGGCCTCGACAAGTTGCAGCACCCCCATCCCGTCAGCAGCCCTTACGTCAATTACATAGTGTTGGCGATCGCCATAGTGTTCGAATCCGTTGCCTGGTGGATGGCGTTTCAGGAACTGCGCAAGGTCAAAGGCAAGCACGGATACTTCGAAGCTGTTCGCCTCAGCAAGGATCCAATTCTTTTCACGGTCCTATTTGAAGACACTGCCGCGATGTTAGGGCTGATCGTTGCCTTCGCGGGCATTCTCCTCAGCCAGTGGCTCGATCTCCCGACCTTGGATGCTATTGCTTCTCTTGTCATTGGCGGGATACTCGCCATCACCGCCGCATTCCTGGCCTACGAATGCAAAGGGCTATTAACCGGCGAGAGTGCCAGTCGCGTCGTCGTTGTCGCGTTGGAGGAGATGATCGCGAAGCAGTCGGGCGTATGCCGGTTGAATGAACTTCTTACGATGCACTTTGGACCTCATGATATTCTGCTGAACATAAGCGTGGACTTCGATGACGCCCTTTCATCGGCAGATGTAGAGCAGCTTGTTTCCTCGTTGGAACGCCAAATCAAACAAAGGTTTCCTGACATCAAGCGCCTCTTCATCGAAGCGCAATCCTTGGCTCGAACAAACAAGCCTGCCTGATCTATTCTGAGGGCCCGGCCCAGCTGTCGATGATGGAGCTTCTCTAGTCGCGACATTCTGCTACCAGGAGACAACAGCGTGATATCGACCTTTGATCTCATCGCAGTCCTCCTTGTTTTGACGGCCGCTTTCGGCTGGATCAATCATCGATACATTCGCCTGCCACACACGATCGGATTGATGGTGATGGGGCTTGTCGCCTCCTTGGTATTGATCGGAATCGAATTCGCACTCCCCAGCGTGCTGGTCTACCAGGATATCGCCGATCTCATGCGGCAGGTGGACTTTCAGAAGACCGTGCTCAACGGCATGCTTGCGTTCCTGCTTTTTGCCGGCGCCCTTCATGTCGATCTTTCGGTTTTGAGAGAGCGCGCCTGGGTCGTGGGCATGATGGCAACCGTCGGCATCCTGATTTCAATTGGGGTCGTCGCGACAGGGTTCTGGCTTGTCGCCAAAGCCTTCGGACATGCAGTCCCGTTTGCGTGGGCTCTCGTTTTTGGAGCCGTCATCAGCCCCACCGACCCTATCGCGGTGATGTCGACCTTGAAGGCCGTTAAAGTGCCGGAGACGCTCGAAGTTGACATGACGGGGGAGTCACTTTTCAACGATGGCGTTGGAGTGGTTATCTTCACCGTTTTGGTAGCTGCGGCAATGAGTACCAGTGGCACCATTGATTTCGTTCACATCGGGGAACTGTTCTTCCTGGAGGCATTGGGCGGCGCGGCGCTCGGCCTTGCAACAGGTTATCTCGCTTATCGGGGGATGCGCGCGATCGACGACTACCCGATGGAAGTCCTGATCTCGCTCGCATTGGTGGCCGGCACGTATGCCCTTGCCGGCAAGCTTCACTTGAGCGGGCCGATCGCGGTCGTCGTCGCTGGGTTACTTATCGGCAACCGAGGGCGTCATGACGCGCTAAGCGAAGAGACCCAGCGCTATCTGTTCGGATTTTGGACGCTCATTGACGAAATACTGAATTCAATTCTCTTTCTGCTGATCGGGCTCGAGGTCCTGATCTTGCGCCTCGACCCGTCGTTCGGCTGGTTGGCGGTACTTTCCGTCCCGATGGTACTGTTTGCCCGGTTTTTGGCCGTCTCGATACCGGTACTCACGCTCGGCACGATGCACACGTTCGTAAAGGGCACAATTCCTGTTTTGACTTGGGGAGGATTGCGCGGCGGCATATCGATTGCCCTTGCGCTTTCGCTTCCGGAGGTCGCCGAGAAGTCGGCATTGCTGGCTGCGACATATGCGGTCGTCCTATTTACAATTATCGTTCAGGGGCTGAGCTTGCGCGCGCTGGTCGAACGGACCGTGAAATAATGGCGAAATGGACCGTGAGAGCGAAGTTCACAGATTAGGGCGCATACTGACCCCAGAAGTGCGATTGATCGCTCTCGATGTAGCCGTCGTTGGTCGCGAAGTGGACGCGCACGTCGATTACGTCGTTCGCCGCGAGTGGCGTGAGGATCGTCAGGTTGTAGGTGGTAACATCGTCGACCGGCGCGCCCGAAACGGCCCGGCCGCGGCCAAGCTCGGCGCCGTTCTTGTAGAACGTGGCGATCACCTTCGTCGGGACGGTCGCATTGGCCTTGAACCGCAACGAGAAGCCGAACACGTAATTTCCGGCGAACGGCGCCGTGAAATTGTTGTTGCTGCCGTTGAAGGCGTTCTGGTCGTTCGAGTCCGCATTGTTGAACTGGACCTTCGTCCAGGTGTTGGCCGCGATGTAGTTGTCGAAGTTGGTATAGGCGGAGAACTTCGGCGCGAGCGGCAGCTTGAGCCGGCCGCTGTTGCGGTCGACCACAAAGCCGGTGAAATAGTTCGAGCCGTCCGGCGAGACCTTGACAGTGAAATCGTCGTCGCCGAGCAGGCCAAACAGCGCCCGAGCCGAATAGTTGCTCTGGAAGGTGAGCGCGACATCGTCGCCGGCAGCAGCCTTGTTGAAGGTGAAGCGGACGTCGTCCGTCTCCCGGTCGAACAGGAAGGCGGTGCCTTTGACGATCAGGGCATTGTTGGCGTCGGCGGAGGCGCCGCCGAGGCCGACGTGGCCGGTGTCCTTGTCGATAGAGACGGCGAGGTAGAAGGTCGAACCGTCAGGCGACACCTTGATCGTGAAGTCGTCATCGGCGAGGAGCCCAAACAGAGCGCGCGTCGAGAAACCGTCCTGGAACGTGAAGCTCGCGTCCTTTGCCGCCGCGCTCTTGTTTAGCGCGACGCGCATGTGCCCGGTGCCGGGCGTCACGTCGTCGTGGCTGAGCAGCACGCCGTCGGATTTGACGGCCAGACGGTTGGTGGCGTCCGCCGTGGTGCGGATGCCAAGCAGCGCCAGGTTCTGGATGGCCGAGACGGCGGAGAGCGCGTCGACCCAGGCCGAGCCGTTCCAGGCGAGCAGCGCTGCCTCGTCGACCACCCAGGCGAGCCAGCCGACACCGGGAACGAAGAAGCGCCAGGCGCCGTCGAGCCAGGACGCGATGTGGTTTGCATGGCCTGCCCAAGCGCCGGTCGGGCTTGCCGCCACGATGTAGCGCGCGCCCTCCGACGGCGAGCCGGGCGGCGAGGCGAGGCTGCGGTCGAGCACGGCGAGCTGCACGAGCGCGTCAAGGTCGAGCAGCGCCTCGTTGACGGTGACGTGCTTCTGCGCCTGGTCTGCCGCGAGCTGCGGCAGGCCCAGATTGGGTGTCGGCATGGGCAGTCCTCAGAGGGTGGAGAGGGCTTCGGCGGCAACGCCACGGCCAAAGGCACGCGAGACCTGGGCGACACGCCAGGCGAGCGAATCGGGCGGCGCGCCGAAGTCGGTCGTCTGCTGGGCGGCAGTATAGAGAGTGCCTTGGCTGGTCACGCGAACGGTCCGCACGACGTTCGGGCCATCCAGGATCAGGACGTCGTACTCCTCGGTCTCCTCGCCGAGCGGCACTTCGTTGAGCCAGGAGTCGCCGCCGACACGGGTGCGCCTGATCCAAGAGAGACTGACGTCACCGGATGACGGGTCGCGCGCTGCCTTGAGATGCACCGGCGCGAACGGTCGGAGGCCATTGCCGGTGTCGGTGAAGACGATCTCGCCCGAGAGGTCGCCGCTCGGTCCCTGCGGCACCGGCGCGTAGCGCCAGGCGATCTCGATCCCGATGCGCGAGACCGAAAAATTCGGCCGCGGCTGGCGCGCCGGGTCGAGCATGATGAACCGGCTCCCGGCGGGATGCGCTGCGATCTCATATTCGGTGCCGCGCTGGCCGCGCAACAGCCGACTCAGCCGGTAGCGACCCTCGGCTATGAGCTCGGCATTGGCGAACTGGATGACCTCGTCGCCGACGAGCGCGGCATTGCCCCCCGCAAGCACCCGCTCATCGGCGAGGCTTTGCAGCGAGCCGTAGTTGAGTTGCACCTCGACGGTGTTCACGCGGTCCCATCGCCACGCCGGTCCCACGGCCAGTTCGGTGACCGTCTCGCCCATGATGGATGGCAGCCCGGCAACAGCAGCAACCACGTAGTCCAACGCATCGGCGGTCGGCTGGAACAGCGTCGCGCCCCGGAAGCGACCGGTGCCGACCGGACAGGCGGCCACATAGAAGCTCGGCGCTGAGGCATCGTGGCCGTCGATCATAATCGGCATGTCGAGAAGTTCGACCCGCACCGGCGCGACCGGCTCGGGCACCGATGGCGGCAGCACGCCGCTGCCGGTCGGCGCGGTGTAGAATTCCGGGATTCCGCCGTCAGTGGCGACACCGCGCAGGAGCACCAGCCCAGGCTTGCCGTAGGTCACGGCCGTGAGGCGGATGCGGCGCCACACTCCATCGATTGGGACTTCCACGGCACGTCGAACCGGCGGCGGTCGGACGCCTCGTACTCACGTTCGATCCGTGAAAAGCCGTGGATCGTCGGGGTCGACGCCAGAAACGCCTTCGCACGCCATGAGAAGGTGCGCGTGCGAGCCTCGGCGAGAGCGACCGGATCGCCTTCCTCGTCGGCCGACGGCGGATAGGCATCCACCTCGTCGAGGAAGAGATAGCGCGCCGGCATGGAGCGCAGACCGACCGCGCTGTTGGCGCCGGTGAGCACCAGCAACCCCGCCGGAAACTCTTTCGACAGGACCGTATTGCCGGCGTCGCGGGAGCGCGCCGGTTTGACGCGCTCCCGCAACGACGGGCATTCGTCCACCAATGGATCGATGCGCTGGCGCGAGAAGCGCTTCGCCAGTTCGACCGTCGGCTGCACCGCCAGCATCGGGCCGGGCGCATGATGGATGACGTAGCCGATCCAGTTGTTACCCGCCTCGGTCGCACCGACCTGGGCAGCCTTCATAAACACGATGCGACGCGCCGGATGCGCCGGCGACAGCGCATCCATGATCGCCCGCATATAGGGCGTGCGATCGGTCCGATAGCGGCCGGGCTCCGCCGAAGCGCGCGGGCTCAAAATCCGATGTCGGTCCGCCCATTCCGAAACCGTGAGCGACGGATCCGGCGTAAGCCCGTCGCGCCAAGCCTGCCGCAGGTCGTCCGCGCCGTCGAAGCCATCAACGGAACTCGGGTCGAACGTCGGCAAGTTCTGCAAGGTGGGCGCGGACATGCGCCTCGAGCACCTTCTGCATGTGATGGGCCCCGTTTCCGTCAGCCGATGCGGCGAGCTCCGCCGCCATCAAAGCGGCGATCCGTGCGGGCCAGTTGATCCAGGCGTCGCGCTCTTCGCGTGCCAGCCGAAACACCAGCGCGGTGGCTTTCGCCCGATCGACGATCTCATGACGGCGTTCCTGCAGCTTCAGCCGCGCGAGATGCGCCTTGGCGATCTCGTGCGCCGTTCGTGCCTGAACGAAGGTGACGCTGCCGCTCGCCGGCAGACCCTGCTCCTTCAACGTGTCGCGGACAGAGCCCATCGCCGCTTCGGGAACGGCCCGCAGCTTGCCGTCCGCTTTGGCTTTCGGCTTGCTCGCCTTCGCCGGGTCGGTCGACCGTGCCCAGGCGGCATCCGCCTTAGCGGCATCGATGGTGCCATCCGGCTCTGCCGGCACGCGGCCGGTCTTGATGGCACGCAGAACCGCGACGTGGCTAACACCGCGATGACGCGCGTATGCGCGGATCGAAAGCCCCATCGAATGATCCAATTAGCCGCTTGCAATCAGCCTCGCCCGGAGCGTGTATGCGTCGCACGCCGCGAGGTGCGAACAATAAGCCCTGCCGCATCGATCGCGCGGGCTCCGCTCCCGTAGGAGGGCTGCGATAGGCGCAGCGTCTCCCTTACAGGAGCCTAACCATGTCAAAATCTCCCACCCGTGCGAAGCCACGAAAGCGGCCGGTCAAGCCCAAGAAGGCTCAACCTAAGGCGCCAGTCGTGCGTGCCGAGAGCAAGCAGGCGCGCCTGATCAAAATGCTCAAGCGCCCTGACGGCGCGACCATTGACGAGGTCGTGAAGGCGCTCAAATGGCAATCGCATACCGTGCGCGGCGCCATGGCTGGCGCGTTGAAGAAGAAGCTCGGCCTGAAGATCACCTCGGATAAGACCGAGGATCGCGGGCGCGTCTATCGCATCGCGAACTAATTGTCGTCCCAATCAGAAGCGCCACCAGACCCACAGTCCGGTGGCGCTTCGCGTTTCGGACCGCGCCCGCCACGCTTCGAAAGCGCGTCTCAGAGCATACGACCGAAGCAGCGACACGGCGGTGAAGGCGATGGCGATCGATATGTGTTCTTGCAAGCCGGCTTCGATCGCGAAAAATGGAAAGATGGTCAGCTGCGTCAGCAAGGCAACCACGAATCCCACCGCCACGTTCGTCAGCGCCTCGACCAGCGAAGCCGCGCGCGATTGTTTCATGCGGCGGCTCGCGCCATCTTGAGTTCTTCAAATGCGCCGCCGCCATCGAGCGTCGCCTTTTCGCCGGTATAGGTCTGCCATCGCTCGATGATCACATCGCAATAGCGCGGATCGAGTTCGATCGCGACGCACCGCCGCCGCACGCTGTGCGCTGCAATGATGGTCGATCCCGAACCTCCGAACGGTTCATAGACAATCTCGCCCCGGCTGCTGTTGTTGACGATCGGACGACGCATGCACTCGACAGGCTTCTGTGTTCCATGGACGGTGGCCTCATCCTCGTCGCCGCCTGCACCGATGCTCCAGAGCGTCGTCTGATCGCGAGCGCCCTGCCAATGGCCGGTGGCCGATTTGCGAACGGCGTAAAAGCACGGCTCATGCTGCCAGTGATAATCACCGCGGCCCAGCACCAGGCGCGGCTTGGCCCAAATAATCTGCGCCCGGATATTGAACCCGCAGACCTCAAGACTTTCGGCGACGGCTCGCGCATGGACGCCCGCATGCCAGACGTATGCGACATCGCCCGGAAATAGCGCCCATGCATCCCGCCAGTCCGCACGGTCGTCATTGCTGACCGCGCCGGTTCGCTCCGTCGTCCACACGCCAGCCTCATTGCGCCAACTCGGGTCGTACTCCACCCCATAGGGAGGATCCGTCACCATCAAATGCGGAATTTCACCGCCGAGAACCCGCTCCACATCGGTCGGAACAGTCGAGTCCCCGCAAAGCAGCCGGTGTGATCCCAAGATCCAGAGATCGCCGGGCTGCGTGATGGCGACGGCGGGCGGTTCAGGAATGGCCTCTTCTTCGCCCGGCGCCGCGCTCGCATCGAGGTCCGCAAGTAGCCGATCAAGCTCGTCCTCACCGAAGCCGAGAAGTTCGAGATCGACTCCGTCATCTTTCAACCTGGCCAACTCCGCCGACAGCAAGGCGTCGTCCCAGTCACCGTTCAGCGCGATGCGATTGTCAGCCAACCGGTAGGCACGAGCCTGCGCGTCCGTGAGGTGGCCAAGCCGAATGACAGGAACTTCCTGGAGACCGAGCCGCTGAGCGGCGAGCAGGCGACCATGGCCGGCAATCAGAACGCCGCGCTCATCGACCAGGCAAGGCACGTTAAATCCGAACTCCGCGATTGAGCCCGCGATCTGCGCAATCTGTTCGTCGGGATGCGTGCGGGCGTTCGCGGCATAGGGCAACAGCCGCGCAAGCGGCCAGCGCTCGACGGTGTCGGCGAGTGGAAGCGACATATCCGTTTGTGAAATCCCAAATTTGGGCCGGTAACCGTGCCGGCAGTTACCACGCGGCGGTTACCACCGCAGACGCAGCAAGGCCCAATAATGCGGGCGTTTTCAGAAGCGAGGGGTTGGTAACCGGTAACTCAAAACGCGCGGCTACCGCTGGCGAACTTTCGGGCCATTGCCCCCCGCATAGGATATCCGCCAGGAAGGACCCGCGATTGCCTCAAGTCACGCACGTCTCGCGAGCCTGCCAACGAAACTAGTGGATTCGACGCTTCTGTCTGAGCGAAAAGTGTCTGGCAGACATCTTTCGCTCCACTACGCTGTCGCGCCAGCGTCGTCCGCTCGATGAGGCGTCGCTTCGAGAGACCTTTCGGCAGGTGATGCCCGTTGAGTTTCCACGCGATGACGCAGAGCGCGTAGAGCCAATGCTCGTGCGCCGCTGCACGTTGCAGGCCGACCTTCCAGCACACCGTCTTCCAGCGCTCACCTGAGGCCCGCAGCCACATCACCTTGCGGTCGACCGGCTCCAGCC
>CAWDCA010000012.1:0-195526 GCA_963800695.1 uncultured Alphaproteobacteria bacterium
GTAGCGGTTTTCACGCCGATTCTTCCTAAACGCGTTCTTAACGCCCGGTTGCTAGCCTTTGCCGTTGGGGAAACCGGATCGGGTGGGGCATGGCCGAGGCGCTGCCCAACGAGACATTGCGGCAATATCTGCGCGAGCTAAAGCCGCGAGGCGCGGGAGCTTCTGGCGTCCGAGCTTGAGCGCGCGCAATTGCGCGGTGATAGCCCGCCCGGCGCCGCATCGATCCTCGCAGCGCTGCGCAGTGAAGCGCGGCGCGGCGGCCGCAAGCTTCCCCGCGTCGGCAATCCCCAGCGTCTGTTCTTTGCGCCGTTCGAGCCGTTCCTGGTCGACGACGCGCCCGAGCGCCGGCATCCCGGCCGCATCGCGCGCGGCTGTCTCGATCCGGTCTGGAATTGGATCTGCCGCGATCTGATGCCCAGGGAGGCCAGGACCTATAGCGATCAGGTTAGTCTGCTGCTTGCCGCCAACGAGAAGAACGGTGCCGAGCAGATCGCCCGCGCGTTTCAGGATCTCGTCGAGGTCCGCGTGAGCGAATGTCTCGCCGCGATAAAGAAAGACGACAAAGCGACTCAGCGCATCGCCGGCCAGATCGGGATCCCGCGCGCCATCGAGACGCTGCGCGAGTTCGCGGCGATCCTGCGCGTGCGCGACGCGCTTGGCGTGATCGGCTCCCGCCTGCCGCCGACCATCAGCAACCTCGCCGAAGCGCAGCTCGCGAACGTGACCGCGCTGCTCGATTTACCGATCGGGCGTCACCGCGACGTTTTCCTCCATGCGCTGCTCGTCGTGATGAGCCGGCTCGGCTCGCCGTGGCAGCTCATCCGTCTCGCCATTCGTGCCGCCGCGAGCGATGCCGCGGCGCGCATCGCCGAGACACCATTTGCCGTTGCGGTCGACGTGGTGCTGACCGATCTGGACCGCATGATCGCGAACCTGCGCGAGAGCCTGAAGGCCGGGCGCAGCGGAGAGGTCGCGACGCTGTTGAAGGACATTCACGACGCCGCGCGCGCGCTGCACACCGAAATGGATCTGTCGATCAACTCGCCGTGGGGCCGCCAGCTTGCGGCCTCGCGCGCCGAGGTCGCCGAACTGCTGGAAGGCGAAATCGACAATCTGCCCGGTCAGGTGCGCCGCCTGTTGCGCCCGCGCGCGCCGCGGGAAGCAGGCGCCGTGGTCGATGAGGGCGATGTCGCCGAGATCGAGGCCAAGCTCGTGCTCGCCGCCGCCTGCCGCAATTACGCGAGCGAGCTTGCGATCAGCGAAGTGTCCGGCCGGGTGCATTCCGATTTGCAGAACTATTTCGACAGCGGAACCCAGGTATTGCTCGACCGGCTGCGGACTTCACCTCCCGCCGAGCTGCCATTCCGCCAGTCGCAGGCCGATGCGGCGATCAAGTTCTGCGCGATCCTGTTCGGCGCCGAGTACGCGAGCCTGCTCGCGAAAGCCGCCGATCACGCCGCCAAGGGCGAGCAGAAGGCCGCAAACGCTTAGGGTTTAAGACTTTTCCGATTTTGATCTTCCGCATTGCGGCCTGCGGGGCGCCGTGATGTAAAGCCCCCATGACGCTCTGGTTCGTGTTCGCGCTGATGACCGCGGCGGCAATCTTCGCCGTGCTGTGGCCGCTCGGGCGCCAACGGCGTGAACAGCGCAGCGGCAGCGATCTTGCGGTCTATCGCGACCAACTCGACGAGGTTGCGCGCGACCGCACGTCGGGCCTGATCGGCGAAGCCGAGGCGGAAGCCGCGCGCGTGGAGGTCTCGCGCCGCCTGATCGCGGCTGCGGACGCGGTGCTGCCCGAAGCGACGTCCGGAGCGGGTGAAACCTTTCGCCGCCGCGCGGCCGCGGTGCTGGTGCTGGTCGCGCTGCCGGCAATCGCGACCGCGCTTTACCTCGCGCTCGGCTCGCCGCAACTGCCCGGACAGCCCCTCGCAAGCCGCGCCGCAACCCCATTACAGGATCGCACGCTCGACACGCTGGTTGCGCAGGTCGAGGACCATCTTGCGAAAAATCCAGAGGATGGCCGCGGCTGGGAAGTGGTCGGGCCGGTCTACATGCGGCTTGGCCGCTTCGAGGATGCCGTGAAGGCGCGGCGCAATGCGCTGCGCATCAATGGTCCCGGCGCCAACCGCGAGGCCGATCTCGGCGAGTCGCTGATGGCGGCCGCGAACGGCGTCGTCACCGACGAGGCGAAGGCTGTTTTCGAGCGTGCGCTCGTGCAGGATGCGAAAAATCCCAAGGCGCGCTTCTTTCTCGGCGTCGCGGCGCATCAGGACGGGCAGGGCGCCAGGGCGGCGGCGATCTGGCGCGACATGCTCAACGACGCCCGGCCCGATTCGCCCTGGGTCGGGATGGTGCGCGAGGCTCTGGCGGGTATCGGAGCGGCCAGCGATGTCCCCGGACCGAGCGCCGAGGACGTGGCGGCGGCCCAGCAGATGAAGCCCGAGGACCGCGACGCCATGGTGCGCGGCATGGTCGATCGGCTGGCCGAGCGGCTGAAGCGCGATGGCTCGGATGTCGAAGGGTGGCTCCGGCTGGTGCGCGCCTATACGGTGCTGGGCGACCGCGACCGGGCGCTGTCCGCAATCGCGGATGCGCGCCGCGCGCTCGGCCATGATACCGACAAGCTCCGTCGGCTTGATGCGCTGGTCAAAGAGCTCCGGCTGGAAAGTTGACGATGCGAGACGCCGCATGACGCGCAAGCAGCGACGCCTGACACTGATCGGCGCCGGCCTCGGCGTGCTCGCCCTTGCGGCGGGACTCGTGCTGTATGCGCTCAACGACGCGATCGTGTTCTTCAACTCGCCGACCGACGTGGCGGAAAAAAACATCGCGCCCGGCGCGCGCATCCGGCTCGGCGGTTTGGTGAAACCCGGCAGCCTTGTGCGCGGCGACAATCTCAAGGTTCGCTTCGAGGTTACCGACGGCAACAAGTCGGTGGCTGTCAGCTTCACCGGGATTTTGCCGGACCTGTTCCGTGAAGGGCAGGGCGTGGTCACCGAAGGCGCGCTCGACGCGGCCGGCGCCTTCAAGGCCGACAGCGTGCTTGCCAAGCACGACGAGACCTACATGCCGAAGGAAGTCGCCGACGCGCTGAAGAAACAGGGGCACTGGAAAACCGAGGGCGGCGGCTACGGCCTGGCCGGCGCCACGCCCGCTGGAGCCAAGAAGTGATCCCGGAATTCGGCCACTACGCGCTGGTGCTGGCGCTGGCCCTGGCGCTGGTGCAGGCGACCGTGCCGCTGTGGGGCGCACGCACCAATGACGCGACCTTGATGGGCGTCGGCGGCTCGACCGCCCTGGCGCAGTTCGTGTTCGTTGCCGCATCGTTTGCGGCGCTGACCGCAGCTTACGTCGGCTCCGATTTCTCGGTCGCGAACGTGTTCCAGAATTCACATTCCACGCAGCCGCTGGTTTACAAATTCACCAGCGTGTGGGGAAACCACGAAGGCTCGATGCTCTTATGGGTGCTGATCCTCGCGCTGTTCGGCGCGCTGGTCGCGCTGTTCGGATCGAACCTGCCGGCGACGCTGAAAGCCAACGTGCTCGCCGTTCAGGCCTGGATCGCGACTGCGTTCTATCTGTTCATTCTGATGACTTCCAATCCGTTCGCCCGCATCGCACAGGCTCCCGCGGAGGGCCGCGATCTCAATCCGATCCTGCAAGACATCGGCCTCGCGGTGCATCCGCCGCTGCTCTATCTTGGGCTATGTCGGTTTCTCGATCTCGTTCTCGTTCGCGATCGCGGCGCTGATCGACGGCCGCATCGATGCCGCATGGGCGCGCTGGGTGCGGCCGTGGACGCTCGTCGCGTGGATGTTCCTGACGCTTGGCATCGCGATGGGCTCGTACTGGGCCTATTACGAGCTCGGCTGGGGCGGCTGGTGGTTCTGGGACCCGGTGGAGAACGCCTCGCTGATGCCGTGGATCGCCGGCACCGCGCTGCTGCATTCCGCCGTCGTGATGGAGAAGCGCAACGCGCTGAAAGTCTGGACCATCCTGCTTGCGATCCTGACGTTCTCTCTATCTCTCCTTGGCACGTTCCTGGTCAGATCCGGCGTGCTCACGTCGGTACACACGTTTGCCACCGACCCTTCGCGCGGCGTGTTCATCCTTGCGATTCTGGTGTTCTTCATCGGCGGCGGTCTTGCGCTCTATGCGTGGCGCGCGCCCGCGCTCAAGCAGGGCGGAATCTTTGCGCCGATCTCGCGCGAGGGCGCGCTGGTCTTCAACAATCTGTTCCTCACCTCCGCCTGCGCCACCGTATTCGTCGGCACGCTTTATCCGCTCGCGCTTGAGGCTTTGACCGGCGACAAGATTTCGGTCGGCGCACCGTTCTTCAATCTCACGTTCGGTCCGTTGTTCGTACCCCTCCTGATCGCGGTACCTTTCGGCCCGCTGCTTGCCTGGAAGCGCGGCGATTTGTTCGGCGCGGCGCAGCGGCTGATCTGGGCGGCCGCGCTTGGGGTCGCGGCGCTCGCCGTCACGTTCGCGGTGCAACGCGGCGGGCCGGTGCTCGCGCCGTTCGGCGTCGGGCTCGCGGTGTACGTGATGATCGGTGCGCTGGTCGATCCGATCGGACGTGTCGGCCTGTTTCGCCAGCCGTTCGCGGTCACGTTCGCCCGCGCGCGCGGGCTGCCGCGCTCGGCGTGGGGAACGGCGGTTGCGCATTTCGCCGCCGGGATGCTGCTGCTCGGGGTGATCGCCGAAAGCCAGTGGAATTCCGAGCGCATCGTATCGCTCAAGCCGGGCGAGAGCGTCTCGGTGCGCGGCTACGATGTGACGCTCGACAACCTGATGCCGCGGCCGGGCCCGAACTATCGCGAACTGGTCGCGCGCTTCACGGTGCGCCGTGACGGCGAAATTATCGATGTGCTCGAGCCGTCGAAGCGCACGTTCCCGCAGCGCCAGATGTCCACCACCGAGGCTGCGCTGCTGACGCGCGGCGCCTCGCAACTCTACCTCTCGCTCGGCGATGTCGGCTCCGACGGTGCGATCGCGATCCGGCTCTATCACAAGCCGCTGGTGCTGCTGATCTGGTTCGGTTGCGTCGTGATGGTGTTCGGCGGCGCGCTGTCGTTGTCCGACCGCCGCCTGCGTGTCGGCGCGCCGAAACCCGCGCGGCACAAGCCGTCGCTGCAGCCGGCGGAGTAGGGGCCTTGCGGCGCGCTCTCGCAATCATGCTCGCGCTGTCATTGCTGGGCGCGCCCGCCCTCGCGGTCCAGCCTGACGAAATCCTCAAAGACTCCGCGCTCGAATCACGCGCCCGCACGCTCTCCCAGGAGCTGCGCTGCATGGTGTGCCAGAACCAGTCGATCGACGACTCGGATGCGCCGCTCGCGAAGGACCTGCGCGTTCTGGTGCGCGAGCGCCTGTGGGCGGGTGACAGCGACAAACAGGTGATCGATTTTCTTGTGGCTCGTTACGGCGAGTTCGTGCTGCTCAGGCCGCGCTTGACCGCGCATACGCTAATGCTGTGGCTGGCGCCGTTCGCGGCGCTCTTGATCGGTGGATGGGGAGTCATCGCATTTATCCGGCGTCGCGGACGCGGATCGGAAGCCGTGGAAGCATCGCCGTCGCTAACCCCAGCTGAGCAATCGCGTGTCGCCGAACTGCTGAAAGAGCCCGGGCAGACCTGAGCGATCGCACTTATTGGCGCGACGCGTTGGGCGACTCAATTCCATTCTGGGAAAACAGCGTTATCAGCCGGTCGGCCACCAGTTCATGGCCCTTGGGCGTCCAGTGGTCGCCGTCGCCGAAATAATGCTCGGCGCCATCGAATGACACGTACGGAATCTTTTGCGCGGCGAGCGCGGCCTCCAGCTGCGGCTCGCGATATTGCAGTCCGACCAGTAATTTCGCGCCCTTCGATTCCACGAACTCCCGCATCATGCCGATCAGACGTTCGGTCGGATCCGGCACCGTGATCTGCGGGTTCGCGATCAGCACATAGGCCGAGACGGCGACACGGACGACCCAGGAATTCCGTGCCAGCCAGTTGTCGGCAAAATAAAGATGCCGCGACCGCGGCACCGGGATTCCCGTGAACGCCCCACCATCGGGAGTCATCGCAAAATACGGCTTGTAGGGCCCGTCGCTGCGCGTATTGACGGTATTATCCTTGCGGTCGTTGTCGACGCACACCATCAGCACAACGACATCCGGCTTGATGCGATCCCACAGCCGCCGCAGCACCAGATATTCCTGGTCCGTGCCGTAAGCCGTCACGCCCGCATTGACGATGCGATGCACAGGCAACCTTGCGCGGAGCACCTCGGTGAAGCGCTCGTTCGCTTCGGCGTCATAGCCCCAGACGAATGAATCGCCGACGAACGCGATTGTCGGCTTCGGCGCTGCATCGTGCTCGATGTCGCGCAGCCCGAGACTGTTGTGGCGCACCCGAATGGTTCGAATGCCCGTGAATCTGACATCGGAATTCGGCACCGGAAACCAGCCGAGCTCGGCATCGTAATTATAGATGCGGTCGGCGCCGACACGGTGCGCGCGCAGATAGCGCAGATCGATGACGCGCAGGACGGATTCGGCGACCGCGAGGGTCGCAATAATGATCGCGATCTGAAGAAGAACAGCGTGTAGAGCGCCCCGTTTTTTTGCGCTTGCTTGAATTGTCACAGGCCTGTCCCGTTCCAGGAATCTCAATTGCCTGATTTATCAATAGCTTACAAGCTTACCAAAGATTAATCCCGCCGACAGGACGCCGTAAGGCGACGCCCTCCATCTTCCCGGTCAACCACGGTGCGTTTCCGCACCTTCAAAACCGGATTTTATCAGATGGAGCCTTCCTCAATGTCGCAGGGCGTTACCCCCGCTCCGAAGCCGCGCTCGGTTCTTTCGGGCCGCCGCGTTGTTCTCATGGCTTCCGCCGCCGTCATCGGCGCGGGTGTTCTTTTCTCGGGCGCCCAGTTCGCAACGAAACCGGACGCGGCCTTTCTGACCCCCGCCTATGCGCAGACCGCCCAGCGCCCGGTCGGCTTTGCCGACGTCGTCGAGAAGGTGAAGCCGTCGGTGATCTCGGTGCGGGTCAAGGTCGATGGCGGCGCGCGCCCGATGAGCTTCGACGGCGATTCGCCGTTCCCGCCCGGTTCGCCGATGGAGCGCTTCTTCAAGCGTTTCGGCTCTCCGGATGGACAGCAGGGCATGCCCAACTCGCCGCGCGCTCCGCGTGGCGGCCGTCAGTTCAGCATGGGCCAAGGCTCGGGCTTCTTCATCTCGGCTGACGGCTATGCGGTGACCAACAACCACGTGGTCGACAAGGCCGAGTCGGTCGAAGTGACGACCGATGACGGCAAGACCTACACGGCGAAGGTCATCGGCGCCGATCCCAAGACCGACATCGCGCTGATCAAGGTCGATGGCCGCAGCGATTTCCCGCACGTTCCGCTCGCCGAAAAGGCGCCGCGGATCGGCGACTGGGTACTCGCGGTCGGCAATCCGTTCGGCCTCGGCGGCACCGTCACGGCGGGTATCGTTTCGGCGCGCGGCCGCGACATCGGCGCCGGCCCTTACGACGACTTCATCCAGATCGATGCGCCGGTAAACAAGGGCAATTCCGGTGGCCCCACGTTCGATGTCGACGGCAACGTGATCGGGGTCAACACCGCGATCTACTCGCCCTCCGGCGGCTCGGTCGGCATCGCGTTCGCGATCCCTGCCGAGACCGTGAAGGCGGTGGTGACGCAACTCAAGGACAAGGGCTCGGTCACGCGAGGGTGGATCGGCGTGCAGATCCAGCCCGTCAATGCCGACATCGCCGACAGCCTCGGCCTGAAGAATGCCGAAGGCGCTCTGGTCGCCGAGCCGCAGCCCGACGGTCCCGCCGTCAAGGCCGGCATTGCGTCCGGTGACGTCATCATCGCGGTGAACGGTCAGGCCGTGAAGGATGCGCGCGATCTTGCCAAGAAGATCTCGAGTTTGCCGCCCGGCTCCAACGTCAAGCTCGGCGTCGTCAGCAAGGGCGCGGACAAGACCGTCAACGTCACGCTCGGCGAACTGCCGCGCGAGCAGCGCCAGGCGCGCGCCGGCACCGATGAGCGCAGCGACAGCACCGGCACCGAGGTGCCGCGGCTCGGCCTCTCGCTCGCTCCGGCGGGCAAGGTCGCGGGCGCAGGTTCTGAAGGCGTCGTGGTCACGCAAGTCGACGCCGATGGTCCTGCCGCCGCGCAAGGCTTCCGCACCGGAGACGTGATCCTGGATGTCGCCGGCAAGCGCGTGACGAGCCCCGACGAAGTCCGCAAGGCTTTCGCGGATGCCCGTTCGGGCGGCAAGCGCACCATTCTGCTTCGCGTCAAGTCGGGCGAGAGCACGAAGTTCGTCGCTGTCCCGCTCGGACGCGGATGAAATGTCGCGCCCGCTTGAATGCGGGCGCGCAAGACACAAGTTCGGGGCGTCCCGCCGGCAATCGTCGCCCCCGTCGGCGGAGCGAACCGGGGGACGGGTGTAACAGCCCGTCCCTACCTTCTACGACCCGGCCCCGGCCTTCCCCGTGCCCCCCAACCGGGCCGGGTCGAATAGGGGGCGGTGGAGTGCCCCTCCGCCGCCCCCGAATTTTTGGGGGGTGAGAGCGTCGCGCATGAGCCCGGACAATTCGCTAGACTTTGCGGCGACCCGGGTTCAGCACAAGCCCATGCGCCTGCTCATCATAGAAGACGACCGCGATGCCGCGGACTATCTCGTCAAAGCATTTCGCGAAGTCGGCCATGTGGCCGACTGGTCCGCGGACGGCGAGGACGGTCTCGCGATGGCGCAGGGCGGCGCTTACGACGTGCTGATCGTCGACCGGATGCTGCCGAAGCGCGACGGATTGTCGGTGATCACGGCGCTGCGCGCGCAAAACGTCGAGACGCCGGTGCTGATCCTCTCCGCGCTCGGCCAGGTGGACGACCGCGTGAAGGGCCTGCGTGCCGGCGGCGACGACTATCTGCCGAAACCGTATTCGTTCGCCGAACTGCTCGCGCGTGTTGAGGTTCTGTCGCGCCGGCGCGGCGGGAAAGGGGAGGAGACCTCCTACCGGGTCGGCGACCTCGAGCTCGACCGGCTCTCCCATAGCGTGAAGCGCGGCGCGACCGAGATCGACTTGCAGCCGCGCGAGTTCCGCCTGCTCGAGTATCTCATGAAGCACGCGGGCCAAGTGGTCACGCGCACGATGCTGCTGGAAAACGTGTGGGATTATCACTTCGATCCGCAGACCAACGTGATCGATGTGCATATCTCGCGGCTGCGTTCCAAGATCGACAAGGGCTTCGCGCAGCCGCTCCTGCATACGGTGCGCGGCGCGGGGTACATGATCCGTGACGGCGCTCGGTAAGCTCGTCCGCTCGACGGCGTTCCGCCTGACGCTCGTCTATCTCGTCGTCTTCGCGCTGTTCGCCGCGGCCCTGCTCGCCTATTTCGCGCTCAATACCGACCGCCTGATCACCGAGCAGATCACCGAGACGGTGGACGCCGAGATCACCGGCCTAACCGAGCAGTATACGATCGGCGGCCTGCGCCAGCTCAACATGACAATTCAGGATCGCTCGATCCGGCCCGGATCGAGCCTTTACATGCTGACGTCTCCGACCGGCCAATGGCTCGCCGGGAACGTCAGTTCGCTCGCGCCAGGCGTGCTTGAGAAAAACGGTTGGTCGGAAACGCCCTACCGCCGGCTCGACGAGCAGGAGATGGCGGAGCACCGCGCGCTGGTGCGGGTGCTGCAATTGACCGGCGGCTTCCGACTGCTGGTCGGACGCGACTTGGAAGAGCGCGAGCGGATGTGGCGCATCATCCTCGATGCGGCGCGCTGGTCGGTCGCGCTGGTGGTTGTGCTCGGGCTGGCCGGCGGCTTCTTCGTCACGCGCCGCGTGCTCAAGCGCTTCGATGCCGTGACCGAGACGACGCAGCGCATCATGGCAGGCGATCTGTCCGGGCGTTTGCCGGTGACCGGGATCGGCGACGAGCTTGATCGCCTCGCGATCAACCTCAACGTCATGTTGGAGCGCATCGAGGCGCTGATGCGCGGGCTCAAAGAGGTGTCCGACAATATTGCCCATGACCTCAAGACGCCGCTCACGCGCCTGCGCAACCGCTGCGAGGCGGCGTTGCGCACCGCGAAGTCGGAGACTGAATACCGCGCGGCGCTGCACGGCATGATCGAGGAATCCGACGGGCTGATCCGCACCTTCGATGCGCTGCTGATGATCGCGCGCGCCGAGTTAGGGCAGGCGCGCGACAACATGACCGAGTTCGACGCGGCCGAGATCGTGAGCGGCGTCGGCGAGCTCTACGAGCCGCTTGCCGAGGAAAAAGGCCTGAGCCTTACGATTGATGCGCCGCAAGCGGCGCCGATCAAGGGCAATCGCGAACTGCTCAGCCAGGCGCTCGCCAATCTGATCGACAACGCGATCAAATACGCGCGGCCCGCGCAAATCGGTGAAGCCGCCACGCAAAAGGCTGAAGCCGCCGCGCAAATGCCGCCGGCCGGGATCGTGCTGGCGGTACGGCGTGAGGGCGAGCGTGTGCTGCTCAGCGTCGCCGATCGCGGACCGGGCATCGCGGAGGCGGATCGCAACCGCGCGGTCGAACGCTTCGTGCGCCTGGATCAAAGCGCGTCCGAGCAGGGCTCGGGTCTGGGGCTGAGCCTCGCGGCGGCGGTCGCACGGCTGCATGGCGGTGAGCTGACGCTGGAAGACAATGCGCCGGGGCTGAAGGTGGTCGTCAGCCTGCCACGCAGCGCCGCCGGCTGAGCGTCAATCGATCCCGGCTTCCGCCTTCGCATTCCACAGCCACCCAGCGACCGAAACGGCGGCAAGTGCTCCCGCAAGCTGCGCCGCGATAAAGGCCGGAGCGCTCCCCGGCGCAATCCCTGCGAAGGTATCGGACAGCGCACGGGCGATCGTGACTGCGGGATTGGCAAACGACGTCGATGCGGTGAACCAATAGGCGGCCGTGATGTAGAGCCCGACCGCGTAAGGGGTCGCCGCAGGCGTCCGCGCGACGCAGCCGAAAATCGTGAGCACGAGGCCGAAGGTCGCGACCGCCTCGGCGAACCACTGGCCGCTGCCGCTGCGTATCTTGGTCGAAAGCTGCAGGACCGGCAGATCGAACATCAGGTGCGCGGCCCATGCCCCGAGGATGGCGCCGGCGATCTGCACCACGATGTATGGCGTGACCGCATTCCACGGAAATTTCCCGCGCAGCGCGAACGCAAGGCTCACCGCCGGATTAAAATGCGCGCCGGAGAGCGGGCCGAACACGAGGATCAGCACCACCAGAATGGCGCCGGTCGGCAGCGTGTTGCCGAGCAGCGCCAGCGCAACGTTTCCACCGGAAAGCCGCTCGGCCATGATCCCGGAGCCGATGACGGTCGCGAGCAGGAATGCGGTGCCGAGCCCTTCGGCCGCCAGCGCGCGCGGCGTCGGCATCAGGCTTCGGCGCGCGCGGTCGCGACTGCCATGCGTCCGATGTCGCGCAAGCGCGCCTGCAAAGTGAGCGTATCGAGCGACTGCATCGGCAGCGCCACGAAGATGCCGATGCGCTGGTTCAGCATCCGGTAGGCGTCGCTGAACGCGACAGCGATCTCCGCGTCCGTGCCTTGCGCCGCCGCCGGATCGGGAATTCCCCAGTGCGCCGTCATCGGCTGGCCGGGCCAAACCGGACAGCTTTCGCCCGCCGCGTCGTCGCAAACCGTGAACACGAAATCGAGTTTCGGCGCGCCTGACTGCGCGAATTCTTCCCAGGATTTCGAGCGCAGAGCCGACGTGTCGTGGTTGAGCCGCTGCAGCAGGCGGATGGTGTGCGGGTTGACCATGCTCTTGGGATGGCTTCCCGCGCTGAAGGCACGGAATTTCCCGCGACCTTCACGGTTGAGGATCGCCTCGGCGATGATCGAGCGCGCCGAATTGCCGGTGCAGAGGAACAGGACGTTGTAGGGCGTGTCCGTCATGGAGTTGCTCCGAAGTGGCACGGTGCAATCTTGCGTTTGCTGTCATCCAGACGCGGTTGCCGTGGCGACCGTGAGAGAAGGAGGAGCCTTGGCACAGCCGCATCCGGACTTGGCTTCGGCTTTTGCCTCGGCATCCGCGAGACAACAGGCATCGACCTCTTCCGGCGCGGGACCTCCGCAACATCCGGCCCCGTCCTTCACGGCAACTTCATACGGCGCGCTGCATACGCCGGTTTCGGGGAGGACAAGCCGAACGTCGTCCGCCGCCGCCTGATCTCCCGCAAGATAAGCTGTCACCGAGCGCGCCTGCTCATAACCGGTCGCCATCAGGAAAGTCGGCGCGCGGCCGTAGCTCTTGATGCCGATGGTGAAGAAATCCGGCTCTGCATGCGAAAGCTCACGATAACCATGCGGCGGCACGGTGCCGCAGGAATGCACATTCGGATCGATCATGGGCGCGAGGAGGCGAGGGCTTTCGAGCCACGCATCAAGATCGAGCCGCAACTCGCGCAACATGTCGAGGTCCGGCCGCTGACCCGTCGACACGATCACGCGGTCGACCGGATCCAAAAGCCGGAGCCCCGCTTGCGTGCGGCCGGTGACCACGGTTCCCTTGACCGTCCGTTCGACATGTTCCGCGGAAAATCCTGTGACAATCGATAGGCCGCCAGCTTCGACGAGACGCTTGAGGTCGCTGCCGAGCTTTCCGCGCGCCGGAAGCTTGTCGGCGTCGCCGCCGCCGAAAATCCGCGCGAGGCTTTGGCTGCGCACCGCCCAGATAATTCGGGTCGCGGCGTCCTGCGCGGCAAGCTGTGCGAGATCGAGCACGACATTCGCCGCCGAATGGCCGCCGCCGATCACCAGAATGCGACGGCCCGCATATGCGCCGCGGTCAAAGCCCAGCACATCCGGGACGCCATAGCGAATTGCGCCATCGAGTTCGGTTTCTCCCGGCACGCGCAGGCCGGAGGCGCCGAGCGGACTAGGATTGCGCCACGTTCCCGATGCGTCGATGACGGCGCGCGCCAGATCGATGCGTGGACCGGCTGCGGTCGTCACCGTGAGGCTGAAGGGGTGCTTGGCACGGTCGCGGCTGACGACCTTGTCGATCCCCAGGCGCGAAATGGATTCCACTCGCGCGCCGGTCTCGGTGATGGCCGCGATCTCGGGTGTCTCTGCAAGCGGCTTGAGATAGGCGTCGTACAGCTCGCGTCCCGTCGGCAAGACATCGGCCGGCGGCTCGCGCCAGCCATGATCGAACAGGATCGATTTCGCCATCTCGTCGATGTTGTAACGCCACGGCGAGAACAGGCGGACATGGCCCCAGTCGCGCACATGCGATGCAACGGAATTTCCCGCTTCGTACAGACGAACCGGTATTCGGCGTGCCACCAGGTGCGCGGCAGCCGCGAGCCCGACCGGCCCGGCGCCGATGACCGCGACCGGCAAATCCTGGTTCCTCGTCATGATGTGCTCTCCTCGACTGAACGCGTTGGCCCGCATGCGGCGGCCGGTGCGCAGAGCTCCGGCTGGCCGGCGCAGCATTTTTCGGTGAGGAAGCCGATCAGCGCGTTCATGGTGTCGTAGCGCGCCGCGTAGATCATCGAGCGGCCGTTCCGGCGCACGGTTACGAGGCCGGCCTGGCGCAGCCGGTCGAAATGAAAGGAGAGCGTGTTGGGCGGCAGGCCGAGCGAAGCTGCGATCTGGCCGGCCGAAAGGCCGTCCGGTCCCGCCTGGATCAGCAGCCGGTAGGTGTCGAGCCGGTTTTCCTGCGCAAGGGCCGCAAGGGCGTCGATGACGGTGGTCTTTTCCATATTTCAACGATTATCGAAATGTTCCCTCGCTTGTCAAGCGACATTTCAATGAATGTTGAAATAATGAGTTGCGCGGCATGCCACCAGCCCGGAGGATTTTGAATTTGCTATGCCGAGCGCGCCGCGCGAAAAGTGAAAGAAGATCATGGCCGGACCGGCGAAACGCGCCGCAAAGAAGACCGAGGCGCCGGGGACAGGGCTGGCCGCGGTCATCAAGATCGCGCCGAAGCTCTCCGCACCGAAGGAAGCGCGCGCACGCGTCGAGGAGTGGCTGGGCGAAATCGCACGCAGCACGACCGGCAAGGCGATCAAACACCTTCTCGCACCGGCCAAATCGCGCGACTCAAAACTCGGCGAGTTGCTGGCCTCGATCGCCGAAGCCTCGCCTTATCTTTGGGATATGATCCGCGCGGACCCGGATCGCTTCCTCGGCATCCTCGAAGCCGCCCCTGACGACCATTTCGCCGCGCTGATCGCGGACGTTGGGCGCGCGGGAAGCGCCGCGAACGACGCCGACATCATGCGGGCTTTGCGGCGCGGCAAGGCCGAGGCCGCGCTGCTGATCGCGCTTGCCGACATCGGCGGCGTCTGGCCGGTCGAGCGCGTCACGCGCGCGCTCACCGAATTCGCGGATGCGGCGCTCGGTGCCGCCGTGCGCTATCTGCTGCGCGGCGCCGCGGCATCCGGCAAGCTCAAGCCGGCCGACGCTGCAAAACCCGAGCAGGGCAGCGGCTACGTCGCGCTCGCGATGGGCAAGATGGGCGCCTTCGAGCTCAACTATTCCAGCGATATCGATCTTATCGTGCTCTACGACGCCGGCGCGCCAGCGCTCGCCGAAGGTGTCGAGCCGGGTGCGCTGTTCGTCCGCCTCACGCGCAATCTCGTCAAGCTGATGCAGGAGCGCACGGCGGACGGCTACGTATTCCGCACCGATCTGCGCCTGCGCCCCGACCCCGCCTCCACCCAGATTGCGATCTCGATCGCGTCCGCGCTCAACTACTACGAAAGCACCGGGCAGAACTGGGAGCGCGCCGCAATGATCAAGGCGCGCGCCTGCGCCGGCGACATTGCGGTCGGCGAGACGTTCCTGAAGGAAGTCGCGCCGTTCGTCTGGCGCAAATATCCTCGATTACGGCGCGGTCGCGGACGTGCACGCGATGAAGCGCCAGATGGCGGCCTACAAGGGCCACGACGAGATCGCGATCGAGGGTCACAACATCAAGCTTGGGCGCGGCGGCATCCGCGAAATCGAGTTCTTCGTGCAGACGCAGCAGCTGATCGCGGGCGGGCGTCATACCGAGTTGCGCGGCCGCCAGACGCTGGTCACGCTCGAAGACCTCGCCAAGGGCGGCTGGATCAGCCGCGATGCCGCGCGCGATCTCGCCGAGGCGTACCGCTTTCTGCGCGTCACCGAGCACCGGCTGCAGATGGTGGCCGACGAACAGACGCACACGCTCCCGGACGAGCGTGAGGCGCTCGAACGCTTCGCGCGATTCCTCGGGTACGAGAGCCGCGATGCCTTCGCGGCCGTGCTGCTCGAACATCTGCGCAAGGTGCAGCGCCATTACGCGCGGCTGTTCGAGGATGCGCCCGCCGCCGAAGCGTCACGCCGCGCGCTTCTTTTCCCCCCGGACAAAGACGACACCGAGACGCTCGACAAGCTCGCCGCAATGGGCTTTCGCCGTCCGCTCGAAGTCAGCCAGGCGGTGCGGCGCTGGCTTGCCGGCGAGTACCGCTCGCTCAAGGGCGAGTTCGCGCGCTCGCATTTGGCCGAACTGGTACCCGTGCTGATCGACCAGCTTGCGCGCTCGGAAAATCCCGATCAGGCGCTGGTCGCGCTCGATCGCTTCCTCGCGGGCCTCCACGGCGGCGCGCGGCTATTGTCGCTGTTGCGGCGCAATCCGGATTTCGTCGCGCTGCTCGCGCTCGCGCTCGGCAATGCGCCGCGGCTCGCCGACATTCTGGCGCGCTATCCGCACGTGATGGATGCGCTGATCGAGCCGTCGTTCTTCGGCGCGTTGCCGGACGCCGACAAGCTTGCCGTCGAGCTTTCCGGCTCGCTCGGGCAGGCGCTCTCGTACGAAGATCTGCTCGACCGCGCGCGGCAGTTCGGCCAGGAGCACATGTTCCTGATCGGTGCGCGCATCTTGTCCGGCACCGTGTCGGCCGAACAGGCGGGCGAGGCGTTCGCGCGGCTCGCCGATGTCATCATCCGTGCGGTGCATCGTGCGGTCGAGGACAATTTCATCACTGCGCATGGCCGCACGAAAGGTCAGCAAAGCGCTGTGCTGGCGCTTGGCAAGCTCGGCGGGCGCGAGATGACGGCCGCGTCCGATCTCGATCTCATCATCGTCTACGATTTCGACGAGGAGCAACCGCAGTCCGACGGGCCACGGCCGCTCTATGGCGGCCAGTATTTCGCGCGCGTGACGCAGCGCCTGGTCAGCGCGCTCGCCGCGCCCACCAATTACGGCGCGCTCTACAATGTCGACATGCGGCTGCGGCCGTCGGGTCGCTCGGGGCCGGTTGCGACGATGATCGGCTCGTTCGAGAGCTATCAGGAAAACGAGGCCTGGACCTGGGAGCATCTGGCGCTCACGCGTGCGCGCGTCGTCTCCGCTCCGCCCGCCTTTGCGGCCCGCGTGGAGAATGTGATCCGGGATGTGCTGTGCCGCCCGCGCGACGCCGAAACGATCGCCGGCGATGTGGTCGAAATGCGCACCGCGATCGCCACGGAAAAAGGCGACAACGAGCGCTGGAATTTGAAATATGTCGCGGGCGGGCTGGTCGACCTCGAATTCATCGCGCAATACCTGCAACTCGTGCACGCGGCCGAGAAGCCGGAAATCCTCGATACCTCGACCGCGCGCGCGCTCGACAAGGCCACGCGGCTTGGCGTGCTGACGCCGGAAGACGCCGACGTGCTGCGCCCGGCCGTTCGGCTCTACCAGAACCTGACGCAGATCCTGCGGCTGTGCCTCTCGGGTCCGTTCGATCCGAAATCGGCGGGGCCGGGACTGCTCAGTCTGCTGGCGCGCGCCGCCGACGTTCCGGATTTCACCACGCTCGAGGCGCACCTCACCGAGACGCAGGCGCGCGTGCGCGCGAGCTTCGTGCGGATATTGGGGAAGGCGCCTTAGTGTGGCGGTTCAGAAGTCGCAACAAATTCGCGGCGAGTCCAGATTTGCGGACTTCTGAACCAAAGCCACACTAGAATCGATAAGGCGGCTAGTGTCCTTCGATTCCGAAGTTCGTATACGAGGGTGCTGCACGATAAGACGAACTTCGGAATCGGGACACTAGCTCGCCTTGCTCAATTCCTCAGCGGGATTCATCGTCGCCGTGCCGCCGACCGGCAGCCGCACCATCACGATCGTGCCGACGCCAAGCGATGAGCGGATGCGCATCGCGCCGCCATGCAGTTCGGCCAGCGATTTCGCGATCGCGAGCCCCAAGCCCGAGCCCCGATGGGTCTTGGTGAGCTGGCTTTCCACCTGCTCGAACGGCTTGCCGAGATTCTTCAGCGCCTCCTTCGGGATACCGATGCCGGTGTCCTCGATGGCGAGGTTGACGAAGCCGCTGACGATGCGCGCCCGCACGGTGACGCGGCCGCCGTCGGGCGTGAACTTCACCGCATTGGACAAGAGATTGATGACGATCTGCTTCACGGTACGGCGGTCGGCGCGCAGCCGGATCGCGGGCTCGATCTCGGCGTTGACGGTGAGCCGCTTCTCGTCGACCCGCACCGCAACCAGACGCATGATGTCGGCGAGGAACGAGTTCGAGCTCGAACGTCTCGAATTCAAGGCTGGTGCGCCCGGCCTCGATCTTCGACATGTCGAGAATGTCGTTGATGACGTCGAGCAGATAGCGTCCGCTCTCGCCGATGTCGCGGCAATATTCGAGATATTTGACGTCGCCGAGCGGGCCGAACATCCCGGATTCCATCATCTCGGAGAATCCGATGATGGCATTGAGCGGGGTGCGCAACTCGTGGCTCATGTTGGCGAGGAATGCCGACTTTGCCTGGTTGGCTTCCTCGGCGCGGTCCTTCTGCTCGGCGTAGCGCTCGGCGAGGTAGGCCAGTTGTTCGGTCTGGCGCTCCAGCGCCTGCTGCGACGAGCGCAGATCGACCACGGTCGCCTTCAGGCGCTTCTCGCTCTCGATCAGCTTCTCTTCGTGCAGTTTGAGCTGGGTGATATTGGTGCCGACCGAGACGAATCCGCCGTCCTTGGTGCGCCGCTCGCTGATCTGCAGCCAGCGCCCATCGTCCAGTTGCGCCTCGAAGGTGCGCGCGCCCGGGACAGCGCGCCCCTCGCTCGACAACTGCATGCGCACGATCGGCTTGCTGCCGGCCGCCGAGATGTCCTCGTAAGGCGTTCCGGCGGCGACCGCCTCGTCGGTCAGGCCATGCAGGCTCTGGAATTTGGAGTTGCACAGGACGAGCCGATTGTCCGCATCCCACACCACGAAGGCTTCCGAGATCGCCTCGATCGCATCGCTCAGCCGCATTTCGGCGGTGGCGCTCTCTTCGGCAAGCCGCTTCTGCTCGGTAATGTCCACCGCGATCCCGATGAGGTGAGCGTGGGACTCTCCCGGCTGCCGCACCAGCTCGCAGCGCGCGCGCAGCCACACCCAGTTGCCGCTCGCGTGACGCATGCGGAACACGCTGTCGATCGAGGACGAACTGGCGTCGGCAAGCTTTGTCGCGAGCTCATAGAGCTGGACATCGTCGGGATGCACGAAGCCGCTGATCTCGCCGAAACCGAGCAGCTTGTTGTGCGGCGGCAGCCCGAGGATATCGAACATCGACTGCGACCAGAACACGCGCCCGCTGGCGAGGTCCCAATCCCACAGTCCGCAACGCCCGCAGTTGAGTGCGGTGTCGATGCGGCTGTGCACGGTGTCCTCGATGCTGGCGGTCTCGCGCATCAGGCGCGACTGCCACAGGAACGCGAAGCCGAGCATCAGCACCACGAAGCCGGTCGCCGAGAACAGCGTGACCGCAAGCGTCGTGTCGGCGCGCCATTCGCCGAGCACGACGCCGCGGCGCTGCATGATGGCTAGCTGGCCAAGCGGAGCGTTGAGGTTGCGTTGAGCGAGCAGGATGCCGGAGCCGTCGCCGAGTGTCAGCTCCGAGACGCCGGGCTGAAGCACGGCAGGTGAGATGCGCGGGTCGCGGCCGATCGCCTCGTTGAGCTTGCGGCCGATGTAGCCGTTCACCGCGGGCTGCGTCGCGATGATCGTGCTGCTCGCGTCCGTCAGCAGGACCAGGCGGCCCGAGGCCGTTGCGCGCGGCCAGTCGATGCGCTCGAAGGCGCGGAAGCCGCGCACCACCGGGTCGCCGGATTCATTGACGGACAGGCGCTCGATGCGCTCCGCCATCACGGTCGCGGTCAAATCGAGTTCGTCGGCGGATTTGGCGATGGCCTGGCGCAACCGTTCACGGATATCGACGACCGCCGCGATCCCGAGCGTCACCAGGAAGGCGACGATGAGAACCGGTACGGCGCGGCGCAAAAAAGGCTCGGCCGTGAGCAACCGCCGATAGGCGGGCCTTGCGACCGCTTGCGCCAACCCCTTGATGGAATCGGAATGCGCAGACGCGCTCGCGCTTTCGGCGCGCGCCATTCAGGCCTCCGTTCGGACTTATCCCCAATCACCCTTGACTCGGAAGGATGTGCCGCATCTTTGCCGAATCACGCCGATCTGAATCCAATTCGGCTGATTTGTCGAGAGTCTGCGAATCGATTGAGTGAAATAATTTCAGCGCGTCAGCAATAGTACGCACACTTGCGCGCAAGCGCGACAACCGCCGATTCCATCGGCTTTTCTTGCATTCCGCCGCGTATCTGTTCAGCCCGCGTCGAGCGAACGATCGACAATGTCCCGCACATCGCGCGAGAGGTTTGCGCTCGGCGGCGACCCGCCGCAACGCGGTCTCGGCCCGTGCGCGCCGCGCCGGCTCGAGTGCGCGCCATGAGCGGAAAGCGGTGGCGAGCCGCGCCGCCACTTGCGCGTTCTTCTTGTCGAGCGCGAGCACCGTGTCGGCGACAAACTCGTAGCCCAGCCCGTCGGCGCGATTGAACTGCGTCTGGTTGGCCTGCGCGAACCCGCCGATCAATGCGCGCACGCGATTGGGATTCGCGATCGAGAACGCTGGATGCGCCATGAGCGTCTTGACCCGGTCGAGTGTTGCCGGATCCGGGACGGTCGCCTGCAGCGTGAACCATTTGTCGATCACGAGCGGATTGCCGGAGTAGCGCCGGTAGAAGTCGTCCAGCGCGGCCTGCCGCTCAGGCACCGCATGCAGCGACAGCGTCGTGAGCGCCGCCATGCGGTCGGTCATGTTGGTGGCCTGATGATACTGACGCGCTGCCAGCGCGATCGCCGAGGCGCCCGCCGCGGCCAGAAGATCGAGGCAGGCATTCTTCAGCGCGCGCCGTCCGGCGCTCGCCGCGTGCGGACTGTACGGCCCGTCATCGTGCATGCGCCGGTAGGTCTCGCGAAGCGTGGCGCCGAGGCGCGTCCCGAGAGTGGCGCGCAGCCAGGTTCGCGACAGGAAAATGCTGTTCGGATCGACGTCGCGGCCGATGTCGCGCGCAAGATCGGATTCGCTCGGCAACGCAAGCACGAGTGCGGCAAAAGCCGGTTCCAGCGTTGCATCCGCCAGGACGGTTGCGAGTGCGGCGAGGAGGCCTTCATCCTCATGCGGCTCCCCGCCGGCGCGGATCGCCGCCACATTCTCGATCAGCAGTGTACTCGCCAGCGATTGAATCGCCTGCCAGCGATTGAACGGATCGGAGTCGTGCGCTGCGAGGAATTTGAGATCCTCCACCGACGTGTTCGACGTGAGCTTGATCGGTGCTGAGAAGCCGCGGTTGAGCGACAGCACCGGGCGTTGCTGCACGCCGGTAAATTCGAATGTCTGCGTGGATTGCGTCACGGCGAGCACGCCGCGTACCACCGGGCGCCCATCCTCCAGCGACAGCGACATGTCACGTCCGTCGGAGCCGACAAGCCCGATCGCGAGCGGGATTGCCATCGGCTCCTTCACGGGCTGACCGGGCGTCGGCGGGATAGTTTGTGCGACGTCGAGCCGGTAGGTCTGCGCCGATGCGTCGTAGCTGCCGTTCGCGGTCACTTCCGGCGTACCCGCTTGCGCGTACCAGCGCATGAATTGCGTCAGGTCGGTGTTGTTGGCGTCGGCGAAGCACTGCACGAACTGGTCGACCGTCGCCGCCTCGCCGTCGTGGCGTGTGAAATAGAGGTCGAGCCCTTTGCGGAATCCGCCCGGCCCCAGCAGGGCTTTCAGCATCCGCACCACCTCGGCGCCCTTCTCGTAGACGGTCGCGGTGTAGAAATTGCTGATCTCGCTATAGACGGATGGCCGCACCGGATGGGCGAGGGGGCCGGCGTCCTCGACGAACTGCTGCGCGCGCAGGGCACGTACATCGGCGATGCGCTTGACCGGGCGCGAGCGCTGGTCGGAGGTGAACTCCTGATCGCGGAAAACGGTCAGGCCCTCCTTGAGGCAGAGCTGAAACCAGTCGCGGCAGGTGATGCGGTTGCCGGTCCAGTTATGGAAGTACTCGTGCGCGATGACGGCTTCGATGCTCGTATAGTCGGCGTCGGTCGCGCTGTCGGGGGTCGCAAGAACCAGCTTGTCGTTGAAGACGTTGAGCCCCTTGTTCTCCATCGCACCCATGTTGAAGTCGGAAACCGCGACGATCATGAAAATGTCGAGGTCGTACTCGCGCCCGAACGCTTCCTCGTCCCAGCGCATCGAGCGCTTGAGCGAGTCCATCGCCCAGCCGACGCGATCTTCCTTGCCCGGCTCGACATAGATGCGCAGCGTCACCGCGCGGCCGGACATCGTGACGAATGTGTCCTCGACGCAGGCAAGGTTGCCGCCGACCAGCGCGAACAGATAAGCGGGCTTGCGAAACGGATCGTGCCATACCGCGAAGTGGCGCGCGGTGCCGGGCACGTCGCCGGAGTCGATGAGATTGCCGTTGCCGAGCAGCACCGCGGCGTCGCTTTTCTCCGCCTCGATCCGCGTGGTGTAGACCGCCATCACGTCGGGCCGGTCGGGAAAATAGGTGATGCGGCGAAACCCCTCCGCCTCGCATTGCGTGCAATAGGCGCCGCTCGACCGGAACAGGCCCATAAGCTGCGAGTTGGCCGACGGATCGACCAGTGTTTCGATCTGCAGATAGCAAATCCCGGCCGGCGGCTGCGCGATGGTCAGGCTGTCGGGCGTCGCCACGTAGCCGTCGGGGTGCATCTCCGAGCCGTCGAGCTTGAGCGAGATCAGCGTCAGCCCGTCGCCGTCGAGCACGATCGGGGCGGGCGCACCCGCCTTCGGGTTCGGCGACATCTTCAGCGTGGCGCGTACCTTCGTCTCGGTCGGATGCAGCGAAACGTCGAGTTCCACCGTTTCGACCAGCCAGTCCGGCGGACGGTAATTCTCAAGACGGACGGGACGGGCCTGTTCGGTTCGCATGCTTGGTCCTGGAGGGTCGGATTTGGCGGGAGCGCTGGTCTAGAATGGCGAGGGGGCAATAAAAAGGCCCCAAGGCGCGTCGTGCGACCCTCAGGGCTCTCGGAACCGATATCCGGAATATGCTAGCGATGGAGCTTGCGGCAGAGCAGTCTGCCCCAAAGGTTAAGAAACGCACAGGGAGACATCACATGAAGCGCGTTCGCAGTTTCCTGCTCGGCGTCGCGGCGGCCGTCGCGGCCTGCGGCCCGGCTTTCGCCCAGGGCGATTATCCCAACCAGATGGTGCGGATCGTGGTGCCGTTCTCTGCCGGCAGCATCACCGACGGCCTGGCCCGCATCCTCGCCGACAAGCTGAGCGAGATGTGGAAGCAGCAAGTGATCGTCGAGAACAGGGCAGGACTGCCCGGCACGACCAGCGTCGCGAAGGCCACACCGGACGGCTACACGCTGATGCTGACCTCGAACGGGCACACCATCGCGGGTGTCATCAACAAGAACCTCCAGTTCGATCCCGTGAAGGATTTCGCCGGCGTGAGCCAGGTCGCGGCCGTCCCGATGGTCATGATCGTGCCGACCGAATTCCCCGCGAAGACGCTGAAGGACTTCCTCGCGATGGCGAAGGAGAAGCCCGGCCAGCTCAATTTCTCCTCCGCGGGCGTCGCCTCGACGTCGTACCTGTCCGCCGAAATCCTGCGCCAGAACGCCAACGTGAACATGGTGCACGTGCCCTACAAGGGCGCGCCGGAGGCCGTCACTGCGGTGGTACGCGGCGATGCGCAGATGTATTTCGCGCCGATACCGTCGGCCAAGGAGCTCGGCCAGGCAGGCAAGGTGCGGGTGATGGCGATCAATTCCGAGAAGCGCGTCCCGCAATTGCCGGATACGCCGACCGTCGCCGAGTCCGGCCTGCCGGATTACAAGTATGAGTCATGGTTCGGCGTTCTCGCGCCGGCCGGCACCCCGAAGCCGATCCTCGCAAAGGTCAGCCAGGACATCGCGAAAGCATTGGCGCTGCCGGACGTGAAGCAGAAGCTCGAAGTGCAGGGCTCGATTCCCGCGCCGAACACGCCCGAGCAGTTCGATGCCATCATCAAGAGCGACACGGAGCGCTACGGCAAGATATTGCGCGACGCGGGCGTCGGGACGAACTGAGCCGGTCTTTCAGTTGGAGGCGGTGCTTATTCCGCCGCCTCCGCGATCGGCACCTGCGCCAGGATCGGCGACGGATAGCTGGCGATCAGCTTGACCAGATCGGCCTGCCGCCGCACGCCGGTCTTCTCGAACACGTGACGCAAGTGCGTCCGCACCGTCGCAGGCGAAAGCTTGAGCGCGTGGGCGGTCTCGGGCACGCCGCCAACTTCGATCAGGGCGTCAAGCATGCGTACTTCGCCGGCGGTCAGCGCGTATTGCCGGGCCAGCTCATCGAGCGGGAGGGATGCCGGGCGTCCCGACTTCTGCACGAACACCGCGGCGACCGCCGTGTAGCAAACGCCGGCCTGACGGCGCGCGCCGGAGGTGAGCGGCAGCACATGGGTGATGAACTGGCCGCCGTCGCGCGCGGTCAGTTGCACGGCAATTCCCTTGGCGCCGAGCGCGGCATCGCCGCGGCTCGCCGCCGAGAATGCGTCACGCAGCACATCGTCGGCCTGCGCATCGCGTGCGACCAGCTTGCCGTTCGCATGCAGCACGTTGCCTTCATTCAGCATCACGCGCCCGCTCGCATTGGCATGCACGAGACGCCCGGCGGAATCGACCAGAAACATTCCGGCTTCGAGACCGTCGAGCGTATCCGCCAGCGCGGCGGCTTCGACCCGGTGATTCTCGATCAGCTTGCCGATAATCGCGGACCGCCGCACATGCGGTACCAGCATGCGCATGCGCCGGCGCATGTCGTCGTCGACCAAACCGTCACAGGCATGGCGCGCGACCATAAAGGTCGCGCGGCTGGTCGCCGACTTGTCGAGATTCACCGCAAGAAGGTCGCCCCACCCTTGAGGCGCCATCCACTCCTTGTAGAACGGTGTCTCGGCGAATTGTGCTGCCGGAACAATGTCCGTTGCGCTGTAGAGCTCGCCGACCGGAATACGAACCGGCGGGCGCCGTCAGCGGGTTCAGCGCAAGGTATTTGTCCCAATAGAGCTGCTGGAAGTGCGGGTCGCCGCCCACGACGAAGTAGATGCGTCCGGTTCTTTTGGCGGCGTCCTCCCAGAACAGACTTGCGCACGGGCCGCCGTGCACGAAGACGCACGCGCCCTTGAGGACCTTGCGCCAGAGCGGCGGGTCCAGCGCGGCATCGTAAATATCCGCCACAAGCTCAGAAAAGCGCTCGATATCCATGGCCCATCCACCCATTGGACCCAGAGTATCGCGCACACTATCGTAAAACGCGAAAAATCAAGCGTGAAGTAGTTCACACAACCGGGGAGGCTGATTGTTGCACCGGAGGTAGACCGGCTGCCGAAAGCTCAGCGCCGCGATGCAACGGCGGCGACGCGCACGCCGTTCTGGTTGGAGGCTTCTGGCGTGTGCAGGCCGGATGGGTCCTCAAGGGAAGCCAAATGCTCTTCGAGCTGCCGAATACGCACGGTCAGACGCTCGATTTCACTTGCGGCGAGCGTCATCAACTGGGCGGTCTGATGCCAGCCCTCATCCTGCAGATAACCGCAATTCTCGCGCAGCGTCGTGGTCAAAGGCGTGGTCATAGTCTCGCTGCCCCGCTCGGGAGAACGGAATATAACCACCGAGAGACCTATGGCGTCATCCAATCAGACGAGCAAAAAGTGCATCGCACGCGTAAATCGCATTTCACGATTAAGCCTGAAATCACGGCCGCGGCTCCGCGTGGCCGATCACCCGCTTGATTGTCGGGAACTTCCGCCGCAGCGCGCGTTCGACCTCATCGACCTTCTCGTGCACGTCCTGAACGGTCAGCATCGCATCGACGCGGCAGTGGAAGTTGACGATTTCGCCCTCCACGGTCTCGCGCACCCGCACATCGTGCACCTCGCCGACGAAGGCGATGTTGGCGGCGATCGCGCTTAGCGCATCGCGCACCGCCGCGACCCGTTCCGGCGGCGCATCGCGCCCGGCAAGCCCCCACATCTGCAGCGGCTCGATATGGGTCTCGACCTCGACCTCGGGTCCGAGTTCCTCGCGCAACGCCGCCTCTAGCCCGTCCGCGATGTCATGGGCCGCGCTGAGCGACAGCTTTCCGTCCACTTCGAGGTCGAGCGAGATCGACAGCCGCCCGCCGATCGCGTGTACGGTCACGTGATGCACCGCAAGGGCGCGATTGCGCGCGATCACCATGACGCGTTCCAGCACGGTTTCGTCGCTCAGCGCGCGCGGCTGCGGGACGACATCGACCTCGGCTTCCGGCATTTCGGCGCGGATCGCGTCCTCAACCGCGGTCTTGATCTCCGCGACACGATCGAGGGGCAGCGTGCGGCTGACCGCGACCACGAGATCGATGAATAGCGTGGCACCGACCGCGCGCGCACGGACACGCTCGACCGCGACGACGCCTCCGACGCGCCGGACAATGTCCGAAATGCGCGCGGCGGCCCCTTCGGGCGCGGTATCGGTCAGTGTTTCGATCGTGCGCCGGCCGAGCCGCCAGCCTGCGACAAGGATGAATACCGCGACAATCAGAGCCGCGGCCGCATCGGCCCAGGCGTATCCGAGCGCGACACCGCCAAGCCCGATCAGCACGGCGAGCGAGGACCACATGTCCGAGTCGAAATGCAGTGCGTCGGCCTCGAGCGCCTGGCTCGTGGTCTCCTTGGCGGTGCGGTAGAGCAGACGGGCGCGCAGGAAGTCGACGACGATCGACACGATGATCACCGCGAAAGCCCAGATGCTCGCCTCGACCGCGTGCCCCTCAGAGCCGAGGAGCCGCTTCGTCCCTTCCCAGATGACGACCGCGGAGAGGACGAACAACAACCCGGTCGCGATCAGCGCCGTGACGCTCTCGACCTTGCCGTGGCCGTAGTGGTGCTCCTCGTCGGCGGGCTTGCCGGAGATGCGCACCGCGTACCATGTCATCACGGTTGCGACGAAATCGAGCGCCGAGTGCGCGGCCTCGGAGAGCAGCGCGAGCGAGCCCGAGAACACGCCGACGACGGTTTTTGCGATCGTGAGGCCGCCGGAGGCGACGATCGAGGTCAGCGCGACCCGTTCCTTATCGGCTTGCATCAGTTGTTCCGCACATCACGCGGCGCGTGACTGGGACAATTCCTCAGCCGCTTCGTTCATCGCCTCGCGGTATTCGCGTATCAGCCGCGCGCACAGTTCCGCGGTGCTCGGCACATCGTCGATGCTGCCGACGCCTTGTCCGGCCGACCACACGTTCTTCCAGGCGCGTTTCTCGTGATTCAGATCGAGCTGCTTCGTCGTCGCCGCCAAGTCGACATCCGTGGCCCCCGCGGCGTCGATGCTCGGGCGGAGGAAATTGCCGTGCACGCCGCTGATCGCCGCCGTGTAGACAATGTCGTTGGCGTTGGTCTCGACAATCATGTCCTTGAACTGCGGCGCCGCCATACTCTCGCGCGTCGCGATGAAGCGCGTGCCGAGATAGGCCAAGTCAGCTCCGAGCATGCGCGCCGCCGCGATGTGGCGTCCGGTCGACATCACGCCGGAGAGCAGGATGGTCTTGCCGAAATGCCGGCGGATCTCCGGGATCAGCGCGAATGGGCTGAGCAGGCCGGCATGGCCGCCTGCGCCCGCGCAGACCGCGATCAGCCCGTCGACGCCGGCCTCCGCCGCCTTGCGCGCGTGGCGCATGTTGATCACGTCATGAAACACGAGACCGCCATAGCCTTGCACGGCGCCGACCAGTTCCTTCACGGCGCCGAGCGAGGTGATGATCAGCGGCACCTTGTGCTTGATGGAAATCTCAAGGTCGGCCTGCAGGCGCGGATTGCTCTTGTGCACGATGAGATTGACGCCGAACGGCGCGGTCGCGCGGCCGGTATCGCGCTCGATGCGGTCGAGCCGCTCGCGGATTTCCGTGAGCCAGGCCTCGTAGCCTTCGCTCGACCGGCTGTTCAGCGCCGGAAACGTGCCGACAATCCCGGCGCGGCAGGATTCCACCACCAGGTCCGGATTGGAGACGAGGAACATCGGCGCGGCGACCGCCGGGATCGACAGGCGGCCGTGAAACTGGACGGGGATCGGCAAGGTGCGGTCCTTTCGTGAGAAGATTACTCGGCGGCAACGCGTTCCTTTGCGCGCAGGCGCGGCATCACGCCTTCAGCGAACAACTCGACCGAGCGGCGGGCTTCGTCGAACGTGATATCGCCAAACGCAAACCGGCACGCGATATAGTTCACGCCCAACTCATCGACCTGCGCCTGCAACTGATCGGCGACGCTGCTGCGGCGAGCCCGCGATCATGCGGCCATTGGCGCCGTCCCCGTCGAATTCCGCCGGATACACGACCCCGACCGGCCGCGTGCCGTGATCGAGCCAGAGCTTCATGAAACTCGCGTACCAGCCCCGGTATCCGCGCCGCGCGATTGCGAGCGCCGCCTCGTCGGTGTCGGCGACCACGATGTGCCGCGCGACGCCTGTCTTCGAGCCCGCAACGTTGCCGGGATGCAGCGACCAATAATGCTCGACCAGCTTGCGCGCGACATGCGCCGGCGTGTTGGTCACGATGTTCATGCCGCTGCGCGCGGGGCGCTCGGTGTTCTCCGGCGTGCCGACGCCGTACCACAGCGGCGGGTGCGGCTTCTGCAACGGCTCCAGCACCAGCGGCACGTTCTTGAAGCGATAGAACTCGCCCTCGAAATCGAGCGTGCGGCTTTGCAGGCCGCGCATCAGCACGTCGAACGCCTCGACGAACATCTTTCCGAGCTTTTCCGGATCGAGCCCGTAATAGCGCACCTCGATGGGCGAGATGCCCTTGCCGACACCGAACTGGAAACGCCCGCCGCTCATCTGGTCGAGCATGCAGATTTCCTCGATCAGCCGGATCGGGTGATAGAGCGGCAGCGTGTACACGAGCGGCCCGAAGTTCAGGCGCTTGGTGCGCTGCGCGACCGCCGACAGGAACACGCTCGGCGAGGGAGCCATGCCGAGCGGCGTCGAGTGATGCTCGGCCACCTGATAGCAGTAGAAGCCGAGCCGGTCGTAAAGCTCGGTCAGCTTCAGCCGGTCCTCGTAGAAATCGCGCAGCGGCGCGCCGGAGGAATCCAGGTGGTCGAAGACGCCGAACGATAATGCCATTGCCGATCCCGCCAACCGTTCCGCCTGATATATCCCGCCGCTCGCCGGCTGTCATTCCGGGGCGCGCCAAAGGCGCGAGCCCGGAATCCATAACCACAGACCGATCATGATCGCGAGAGTCGTGGTTATGGATCCCGGCTCTCACTCGCTCGGCCCCGGGATGACAGCGGGCTCAATCCTCGATAATCGCCACGGCTCTTGTCCACCCCGCCGACGCCTTCTCGATCTTCACCGGGAAGCACACGACCTTGAAGCCGTGGTCGGGAAGTGCATCGAGGTTGGAGAGCTTCTCCATGTGGCAATAGCCGATTTCGCGCCCCGCCTTGTGGCCTTCCCAGATGATGCTGGCGTCGCCCGTCTCCTTGTAGCGCTTCGCCGTATAGCTGAACGGCGCGTCCCAGCTCCATGCGTTGGTGCCGGTGACGCGAACGCCCTGCCTGAGCAGGAACAGCGTTGCCTCGCGCCCCATGCCGCAACCGGTGTCGAGGAAGTTCGGCTGGCCGTAGGCTTTGCCCGCGGACGTATTCACCAGCACGATGTCGAGCGGCTTGAGCTGATACTTCAGGCGGTCGAGCTCGCGCTTCACGTCGTCGGCCGTGCACACATAGCCGTCCGCCTTGGCGCGGAAGTCGAGCTTCACGGCATCGTTGAAGCACCATTCGAGCGGCACTTCGTCGATCGTCAGCGACGGCTTGCCGTTATCCATCGTGGGATGGAAGTGATACGGCGCGTCGAGATGCGTGCCGTTGTGGGTCGAGATCGCGACGTTCTCGACCGCGGGCCCGGCGCCATCGGGAAGCTGATCGATCGGGACGCCGAACACCTGATGGAAGTTCTCCGCGCCGGCCTTGTGATCGACGTAGCTGATCTGCGGCAGCATGTAGGGCGGATCGGAAGCGATCCCGGCCTTGAGGGCGACCGAAATATCGATGATCCGGCGCGGCATGCTTCCTCCATTCCCTATTCCGCTCATGCCCGCGAAGGCGGGCATCCAGTTCTTGGCCCTGGGTCCCCGCTTTCGCGGGGACGAGCGGAGTTCAATGCCAAACTAGCGGCATTCAATTCTTGAGGCGATAGCCGGTCTTGAAAATCCACGCGATCGTTCCAACGCAAAGCGCGAGGAAGAACAGCGCCATCGCGAGGCTGACTCCGACATGCACGTCGGACGATTCAAAAAAGCTCCAGCGGAAGCCGCTGACGAGATAGACGATCGGGTTGAACAGCGCGATCTTCTGCCAAAGCGGCGGCAGCACGTCGATCGAGTAGAACGTGCCGCCGAGGAACGTCAGCGGCGTGATGATCAAGAGCGGCACGACCTGCAATTTCTCGAAGCCGTCGGCCCAGACGCCGAGAATGAAGCCGAACAGGCTGAACGTCACCGCGGTAAGCAGCAGGAAGGCGATCATCCAGAATGGATGTTCAATCCGCAGCGGCACGAACAGCCCGGCGGTGGCGAGCACGATCAGCCCGAGAATGATCGATTTCGTCGCCGCCGCACCGACGAAGCCAAGCACCATCTCGATATAGGAGATCGGCGCCGAGAGGTGCTCGTAGATCGTGCCGACGAAGCGCGGGAAATAGATGCCGAACGAGGCGTTCGCGGTGCTCTGCGTCAGCAGCATCAGCATGATCAGGCCCGGCACGATGAACGCGCCATAGCTGATGCCGTCGATCTCGGTGATGCGCGAGCCGATCGCGGCGCCGAACACCACAAAATAGAGCGAGGTCGAAATCACCGGCGACACGATGCTTTGCAGCAGCGTGCGGCCCGTGCGGGCCATTTCGAAGACGTAGATCGCGCGGACGGCGTGAAGGTTCATCGTTCTTGCCTGACCAGACCAACGAAAATGTCCTCCAGCGAACTTTGCGTCGTGTGGAGGTCCTTGAAGCGGATTTCCGCGCGGTTGAGATCCTGCAGCAGGGCCGTGATGCCGGTCCGCTCGCCCTGCGTGTCGTAGGTGTAGATCAGGTCCATCCCTTCGGCGCCCAGAGCCAGATGATGCGCCGCGAGTTCATGCGGTAACGCGTCGAGCCGCTTCTGCAAATGCAGCGTCAACTGCTTCTTGCCGAGCTTGCGCATCAGCGCGGCCTTCTCCTCCACCAGGATGATTTCGCCGCCGTTGATGACGCCGATCCGGTCGGCCATCTGCTCGGCTTCCTCGATGTAGTGCGTCGTCAGGATGATGGTGACACCGGACGCGCGCAAATCGCGCACGATCTGCCACATGTCCTGACGCAATTCGACATCGACGCCCGCGGTCGGCTCGTCGAGGAACAGGATCTGCGGTTCGTGCGAGAGCGCCTTGGCGATCATCACGCGGCGCTTCATGCCGCCGGACAGCGTCATGATCTTGCTGTCCTTGCGGTCCCACAGGCTCAGGTCTTTCAAAATCTTTTCAACGAACGCCGGATTCGGCCGTTTCCCGAACAGCAGGCGGCTGAAATTCACCGTCGCCAGAACGGATTCAAAGGCGTCGGTGGTCAACTCCTGCGGCACCAGGCCGATCAGCGAACGCGCCGCGCGGTAGTTCTTGATGAAGTGATGCCCATCCACCAGCACCGACCCGGAGGTCGGATTGACGATCCCGCAGATGATATTGATCAGCGTGGTTTTGCCGGCGCCGTTGGGCCCGAGCAGCGCGAAAATCTCCCCGCGCCGGATGTCCAGATTGATGCCCTTGAGCGCATGCAGCCCGGACGCATACGTCTTGACGAGGTTCGTGACCGAAATGACAGGCTGCATGCGGGGAGGGACCGGGAGATTCGGGGACGCAACGCGATATAGGAGCTTGCTGCCGCGAATGCACGGGGCAGGGAACCATCAATTGTGTTGATGGCCGGGGCGGGCTATCTCCAGCACGCGCCTCACTCAAGGACAATCACGTGCAGCGGGATCACCGCTTCAGCATCGCGCCGATGATGGAATGGACCGACCGGCATTGCCGGTTTTTCCATCGCCTGCTCACGCGCCGCGCGCTGCTTTATACCGAGATGATCACAACCGGCGCCGTGCTGCGCGGCGATCGCGCGCGCCTGCTCGGCTTCGATCCGGCCGAGCATCCGGTGGCGGTGCAGCTTGGCGGATCGGACCCGCGCGCGCTTGCCGAATGCGCGCGCATTTGTGCGGACATGGGCTACGACGAGATCAATCTCAATGTCGGCTGTCCGTCCGATCGTGTGCGGGAAGGGCGCTTCGGCGCGTGCCTGATGGCCGAGCCGGCGCTGGTCGGCGAATGCGTCGCCGCCATGAAGGCGGCGGTCGCCGTGCCTGTCACGGTGAAGTGCCGAATCGGGATCGACGAGCAGGACCCGGAAGAGTCGCTGGATACGCTCACCCGCATTGTGGTCGGAGCGAAAGTCGACGCGCTGATCGTGCATGCCCGCAAGGCCTGGCTCGACGGGCTTTCGCCGCGCGAGAACCGCGACATCCCGCCGCTCGATTACGATCGTGTGTACCGGCTCAAGCGCGCCAACCCCGATCTGCACATCTCCATCAATGGCGGTATCGCGAGCGTGGAGCAGGCGGCCACGCACCTCGCACATGTCGATGGCGTGATGATGGGCCGCGCCGCCTATCAGGAGGCGTGGCGGTTGCTCGCCGTCGATCCGCTGATCTATGGCGCGTCCGCGCCGTTTGTTTCGCCCAAGGCCGCACTCGAAGCGTTCTTCCCCTATGTGGAGCACGAGCTTGCGCGCGGCACGCGGCTGCATTCCATGACCCGCCACATCCTCGGCCTGTTCCAGGGCGTGCCCGGCGCGCGCGCGTTCCGCCGCCATATCGCCACGCAGGCCGTCAAGCCCGGCGCCGGCATTGCGGTCCTGCGTGACGCGCTTGGCCTCGTGATGGACGCGAAGCCGGAATTGGCGCACATCGCGGCGTGATCTCCGGCATTCCGTTCAGCGAACTCGCCTGGCTCGCGGCCGTCATTGTGGCGGGCGGCGTGCTCGCGGGATTTCTCGCAGGGCTGTTCGGCATCGGCGGCGGCGCGATCATCGTGCCGGTGCTGTACGAGGTGTTCCGCATCGTCGGCGTGGCGGACGAGGTGCGCATGCAGCTTTGCATCGGCACATCGCTCGCCATCATCGTGCCGACCACGATCCGCTCCTATCTCGGCCATCGCGCGCGCGGTGCCGTGCTGCCGGACGTCTTGCGCGCCTGGACAATCCCGACTGTCGTGGGCGTCGCCGTCGGATCGGGCCTCGCGACCTTCGCGCCGCCGGCGGTGTTCAAGATCGCGTTCATCGTGCTGGCGGCAATCGTTGCGGGACGCCTCTTCGGCGGCGACAAATGGCGGCTCGGGGACACGTTGCCCGGCCGCGCCGGCATGTCGGCCTACGGTCTCGGAATCGGGCTTGCGTCATCGCTGATGGGCGTGAGCGGCGGCTCGATGTCCGGCATGGTGCTCACGCTCTACGGCAAACCCATCCACACGGCGGTCGGCACCGCGGCGGGGCTCGGCGTGCCGCTTACCATCGCGGGGACCATCGGCTACGTGCTCGCCGGCCTCCCGCACCAGGCGTTGACGCCGCCATTCTCGCTCGGCTTCGTGTCGTTGCTCGGCGTTATCCTGATGGCGCCGGTGTCGAGCTTCACGGCGATCTACGGCGTGCGCGTGGCGCATGCACTCCCGCGCCGGAAGCTGGAGATCGCGTTCGGAGTCTTCCTGCTGGCGGTCTCGGTGCGCTTCGCCGTGAGCTTGATCCCGTGAAGCTCAGTTCGCGCGCAACATCAGCCTGTCGCCGCGCACTTCAGAACTCCTGAGCCGATTGAGGAAGCTCATGCCGAGCAGGCTGGTGCGCAATTGCCCCGGCTGTGCGATCAGCGCGGGCACGGCGCGCTCCTCAATGCCGCCGACCTTGATGCGGTCGAGCGTCACAGGTGCGGCGCGCGTCCGGCCGTTGGCGGTCTCGACCGTGACCGAATAGTTCAGGAAATCGAGCGGCAGGCCGGCGGCCTTTGCGGCCTCCTGTGTCAGCACGACCGCGCTGGCCCCCGTGTCGTAAACAGTGGCGACACGCGCGCCGTTGATCTCGGCGGTCACCTGGAACTCGCCGCGATTGCCGCGCGCGATTTCCACGATTCCTCCGCGCGAGGCGGCGCGTCCAGGCATCAGCTCGGACAACACGCGGTCGCCGATGTCGCGCAGGTCGTGGCGGTAGGTATAGCCGACCGCAAGCAGCAGCCCGATCACCACCCAGAAGGCCGCCGCCTGAAACGCTTCCGCAATGCGGTCGCGGAACAGCGCCAGCACCGCCCCGCCGATGAAGATGAGCAGCGCGATCTTGTAGACCAGCGAGGCAAAGTCGCCGGTTTCGAAGCCCGCGATCGTTCCCTGATCGTGGCGCAGTACCAGCGCCAGCAGACCGATGCCAATCAACAACAACAGGACCCAGAGCAGGCGGCTGCGCACGATCAGGCCTCCGCGCGGCGCGGCTGGCCGGCACGGGTCGACAATCCATTGATCTCAAGCCGCCTTGGCAATTCACCCATAATGCGCTCGCGCTCGCCCTCGTCCAGCGACGTCCATTGTGCGATCTCGCCGAGCGTGCGGCCGCAACCGCGGCACAGTCCCGATCGCGGGTCGATGGTGCAGACCTTGGTGCATGGAGAGGCGATGGGCATTGGGGCCTGGCTGCGATTCGCCGGCAAGATAAGGGTCATGGCGCCGAACGCAATGCGAACCTAGCCGGCGCGCTGCGATTGCGCGCGCTTGCGCACGGTGCCCGGCTCCGAACTGGGCTGGATCGGCGGGGAGGGCTCCTCGAAGGGCCCGAGGGCCGACATGACGCGCTCCGGCTGGAACGTGACTATCACTTCGGTGCCGAACCGCAGCTTGGACTTGAGCGTGAACGTGCCGCCGTGCAGGTCAATCAGGTTCTTGGCGATTGGCAGGCCGAGCCCGGTACCTTGCTCGGCCGACTTGATGGCGTTGGTGCCCTGCCCGAACGAGGCGAGCACGATCGGAATCTCGTCGTCCGGAATGCCCGGGCCGTTGTCTTTCACGCTCATGTATTGCCCGCCGGCCGCGGTCCAGCCGACCTTGAGCCAGATCTCGCCGCCTTGCGGGGTGAATTTGATCGCGTTGGACAGCAGGTTGAGGCAGATCTGGCGGCAGGCGCGCTCGTCCGCCCAAAGCCGCGGCAGCTCCGGCTCGTACACCTCGTGGATCGTGAGGCCGCGATTATGCGCGCGCAATTGCATCAGCCGGTGGCAGTCAGTCACGACCTGCGCGAGGTCGACCGCTTCCTCGTTGAGCTCGTAACGCCCGGCCTCGATGCGCGACAGGTCGAGGATTTCGTTGATCAGGTTCAACAGGTGAACGCCGGAATTATGGATGTCGCCCGCGTATTCCTTGTAGGTCGGCACCGCGTGCGGGCCGAACACCTCGCTCTTCATCACTTCCGAGAACCCGAGGATCGCGTTGAGCGGCGTGCGCAGTTCATGGCTCATCTGCGCGAGGAAGCGCGACTTGGAGATGTTGGCGGCCTCGGCGCGGCGCCGGGCTTCGTCGGAAATCGATTTGGCCTGCTCCAGTTCGCCGATCAGCGCATCCTTTTCGGCGCGCGCCTCGAGCGTCGCGAGCGTGGTCGAATACAGCCGCTGCGCCAGCATCGTGAAATAGGCCTGCGCGGTCAGCGTCATCGCGGCGAGGATGAAATTGTGCATCCCGCCGCGCAGCGCGAAATCGAGCGCGACCGCGATGGTCACAGGGGCGGTCGTGGCAAACATCGCGAGCGGCAGGCTGGACGCCAGCATGCTCGACACGGCGACGACCAGCAGCATCACAAACAGGATGAAGGTGCTGGCGCCTTCGTCGACACGCACAACCGCGACGACATTCGACATCCAGGCAATGCCGAAGCACAGGTCGAGGATGACGAAGCGTGCGCGCCAGCGGCCGATGTTCACCCGGCCGGTGGCTTCGTTGAGAAACTTGCGGCACTGCGCCGCGATGATGCTGTGGATGCCGACGACCGCCAGCGTCCAGGCGCCCGCCAGTAGCACGCCGGTCCAGAGGCCGGAGAGGAAGCCGACGGCCGCAACCAGCAGCAGGATCGGAAGCGAGGCCGAATGGCGGTTCTGCGCGAACTGGCGCAGCAGCTCATAGTCGAATGCCGGCGTCCCGCTGGTCGATGTCAGGCGGTCGCGTACCCAGCGCACACGCTTGGTCGCGTCGCGCCGCCGGGCCGCGGCGGCCTTCTCGGCCGGCGAGGTAATGCCGAGCTCTTCGCTCGTCATCGCGGTCATGCGAGGGCGTCCGGTGCCTGAAAAATGCCGGTCGTTTGTGCATCATAAACCTTAAGGGCGGGCTGAAAGACTTGGTTAACGCCGCGTTGGCGGCTAGTCTCGGCGCGAAATCCGGGGGATTTGCATGAGACTCTACGACGGCGGGCGCGCACCCAATCCGCGGCGCGTGCGCATCTTCCTCGCCGAAAAGGGCATGTCGATCCCGGTCGAGAAGGTCGACCTCGGCGCCCTGGAGCACAAGAGCGCCGAATTCACCGCGCTCAACCCCCTGCAGCGCGTTCCGGTGCTGGTGCTCGATGACGGCACGGTGATCACGGAGTCGATCGCCATCTGCCGCTACATCGAGGGGCTGCGCCCGGAGCCTCCGCTGTTCGGGCGCGGCGCGCTCGAAGAGTCGCTGGTCGAAATGTGGAACCGGCGCGTCGAACTCAATCTGTACCAGGCGGTGTCCGCAGTGTTCCGCCACCTGCATCCCGCCATGAAGGACATGGAGTCCCAGGTCCCCGAATGGGGCGAGGCGAACCGGCCGCGGGTGTTCGAGTTCCTCGGCCTGCTCGACCGCGAGCTGAAGAACCGCATGTTCATCGCGGGCGATCACTACACGGTTGCGGACATCACGGCGCTGGTCGCGGTCGACTTCATGCGCCCGGCCAAACTGATCATGCCGGAAGAATTCGTCAATCTTCGCCGCTGGCACGGACAGGTCGGCGAGCGATCGAGCGCCACGGCCTGACAATGCGTCTGACCGTCATCGGCTCAGGCGATGCCTTCGGGTCCGGCGGGCGCCATAACACTTGCTTCCATCTCGCATCCGGTGAACGAACGATCCTGGTCGATTGCGGCGCATCCGCTCCGGTTGGCTTGCGCGCACGCAACATCGATCCGAACAGCATCGATGCGATTGTTCTGAGTCACCTGCATGGCGACCATTTCGGCGGCATCCCGTTTCTGATGCTTGACGGGCAGTATCTCAGCCGGCGCGAGAAACCGCTGCTGTTCGCAGGCCCTCCGGGCACCACGGACCGCATCAACGCCGCGATGGAGGTGTTCTATCCAAGCTCCACGAAGACGAAGTATCGCTTCCCGTGGAGTGTGACGGAAATTCCGGTGGGGCAGGCGACGGACATCGTCGGGTTCCACGTCCTCAGTGCCGAGGTGGTTCATTCCTCCGGCGCACCGTCGACCGCGTTGCGCCTGACCGATGGGCAGAAGACCTTCGCGTATTCGGGCGACACCCAATGGACCGAAGCGTTGCTGCCAATCGCGGCCGGCGCCGACCTTTTCATGGTCGAATGCTACGAGTACGAACGCGACCTGACCGGCCACATGAACTGGAAAACGATCAAGCAGCGGCTAGCGGATTTCACGGCGCGGCGCGTGATGCTGACACACATGAATCACACAATGCTTGCGCGGCTCGATGAGGCGAGAGCTGCCGGCGTGCTCATCGCCGAGGATGGACTGGTGCTCGATTTGTGAATGCCGGATGAACGAAGTAGTTGGCGTTACGTGCGTTTTTTGCCCTGAATCCGCTACAGTTCCGCGCCAATGGTGAGTCCGAACTGCCTCTCACACGAGAACGAATAATGTTACGCAGGCTCTTCTCCGGCTTCGCCGCGTTAGCGGCGCTGCTGTTCGTTCTGGCTGTTCCGGCCGCCGCGCAGCAGCGCATCGCGCTGGTGATCGGCAACGCCGCGTACCCGAAGGGGCCGCTCCAGCATTCCCTCGCCGACGGGGGGCTCGTCGCCGAAGCGCTCACCAGCATCGGCTTTGAGATCGTCGAAGGCGCCGACGTCAACTCCGGCGATATGCGTCGGCTGTTCGGTGAATTCCTGCAAAAGGTGAACGCCGGCGGGCCGGGTACGATCGCGTTCATCTACTACAACGGCTACGCCATTCAGTTCGAAGGCGACAACTATCTGATCCCGGTTGACGCGCAGCTCAATCGCGATAGCGAAATCCCGATACAGGGCATTCGCCTGTTCGATCTGCTTCGTCCGCTCTCCGACACGCCCGCCGTTGCGAAGATCGTCGTGCTCGATGCCGCGCGGCCGACTCCATTCCAGTTTCAGGGCGGACAGATCGCGCCCGGTCTCGGCGCGATCGAATCCGCGCCCGGCATGCTGGTGGCGTTCTCGTCAGCGCCCGGCACGGTCGCTCAGGACGGACAGGGGTCTTACGGCGCCTACGCTACCGCCATCGCCGAAATGGTGCGCGAGCCCGGCCTCGACATCGACACGCTGTTCGCGCGCATCCGCCTGCGCACCAACGAGACGACGAACGGCGTACAGACCCCGTGGGATGTCTCGCAGATGCAGCAGGTGGTCATGCTGGTTCCCGGGCAGGCCGCTCCACCGCCTGTTGCGCAAGGCTTCCTGGCGGCGCCGCAGACTCAAGTCGGCGCGCCGCTGGTGCGCCGCCGTGCGCCGCCGCGGCCGATCCGCGACATCGGACCGGAGGACGCTTACGCCTACGCGGTCGAGCAGGACGATCTGCCAACCTACACCGAATATGTTCGCATCTATCCCGACAGCGCCTACGCGTCGCGCGTCTGGGCGATGATCCGCGCGCGGCGCGAGGCGCTGCTCTGGCGCCACGCTTTGCTGGAAAACTCGCCCGAATCGTACTGGACCTACATCGAGCGCTACCCGGAAGGTATGTACGTGTTCGACGCGCGCCGTCGCCTGCGCAGGCTCTCGGCGGGCGATCGTCCGCCGCCCGGCTGGCGCATGCGGGCTTATGATGACGTGCCGATGCCGCTCGCGGGCGAGCCGACGCGCTTCATCGGCATCATGCCGCCGGCGCCGCCGCCGCGGCGATATCTTGCGCCGCCGCCGGCCTTCATCGTTGGGCTGCCGCCGCCGCCTCGTCCGGGAGGAGGGGGATTGTGGCGCGGCCCGCAGCCGGCGTTTCCGATGATCATGACGCCGCCGCCACAGCGGCCGGGTCAGGCTGGCCGGCCGCCCGGTGCGTCTCCGCAAGGTCTGCCCAAGGGACCGGCGGTCGTGAACCAGCCGCCGCCGGGACCACCTCCCGGTCCGCCGCCTGGCATCAAGGGGCCGCCGCCGCAGCAAGGCCTGCCGCCCGGCGTGCCGAGAGGACCCGCGGTCGTGAACCAGCCGCCGCCGGGACCACCGCCCGGTCCGCCGCCTGGCATCAAGGGGGCGCCGCCGCAGCAAGGCGCGCCGCAAGGTCTGCCCAAGGGACCGGCGGTGGTCAGCCAGCCTCCCGCCGGTGCGCCGCCGCCACCTCCTGCGGGCGTGAAGGGTCCGCCGCCGCAGGGCCAGCCGAAGATCGTCAACCAGCCGCCATCTGGGGGGTCGCCACCTGCCGGATCGAAGGGCCCATCGTCGGGACCGCCGCCGCAGGCCATCAAGGGTCCACCGCCGGCGATCCAGCGGGGATCGCCTCCGCCCCAATTGCAGCAGCAGGCACCGAAGGCTCCGCAGGTCGCGGCACCGCCGCCGCCCGCGCCGCCGAAGCCACCCGCTCCGCCGCCTCCGCCGCCTCAGGTGAAAGGGCCGCCGCCCGGTCCTCCTCCGGGGCCGCCGCCGCAGATACAGCGGGGGCCGCCTCCGGGTCCGCCGCCGCAGGCGCAGAAGGGTCCGCCGCCCGCCGCCAAGGGGCCGCAGGGACTGCCGAAATGCGCGGTCGTGGGCGGCAAGCAGCCGTGCGCGCCTTGAATGCTGTCCGCGCCTTGAAGAGGGCCGCAATCACGGGCAAATAATAGGCGCCCGCTGGTGCTGACCCATGGAGCAAGTCATGCGCAGGATTCTGGCCGCAATCACGATCGCGCTGGCAGCAGCGCCGGGTTTGTTCGTGCTCGCAGCCGCGCCTGGCCACGCGCAATTCAAGAAGTCCCCGCCGAAGGACGAAGCAGCGCCGAAGAAGAAAGAGGACGACAGCCAATACAAGGCTGCAATCGAGCGCCTGCCGGAGAAGAAATTCGATCCGTGGCAGAATATGCGCTGACGGTGCGCGGCGCGCCGCTAGTGTGGCGGTTCAGAAGTCCGCATCATTCTCGCAGCGAGTCCGCAATGCGGACTTCTGAACCAAAGCCACACTAGATCAATAGGTTGCTAGTGTCCTTTCGATTCCGAAGTTCGCATGGAGCCTGCCGCACGTTGTGGCGAACTTCGGAATCGGGACACTAGGGACGCGCCGCTTCACGCGATATGAAGCCTACTTCTTGCTGCCGAGACTGACGGGGCCCTGCTTGCCTTGCCCGCCGGCAACCATTGCGCCCTTCTGCTTCTTGTTCCAGTCAGCCTTCGGCTTCTTCTTTTCCTTGTTGCTGCGCGCTTGACCCTTGGCCATGACGATCCTCCTGCGATTGGTCCGAGCGTGAACCTTCGGACGCTAGCACACGTTCTGCGGCGATTCCCGGACCGCCTGCAAGCCTCCCGTCACTCGCTCGGGGCAAGTGCCGGGGCAGGCTGCGCGGTTGCGTTGCGCTCCATCAGGTCGATCAGGCGGCCGAGTTTCAGGTTGATCTGGCCGAGCTGGAACGCCGCGTACTCGTTGGCGTAGGCGATGCGCTCCTCCGCGCCCTGGGTCTGGTCGTGGCGGATGAGCGGCAGAAAGTCCGCCTCGAAAAATGCGTCGTAACGCGCGCGGATGCGATCGTCGGACATCGCGCCCTCCTTTGTTTTGCCGGGAGGTGCAGCGTAGGACCGATTGGTTAACAAGGTGGCCGGATCAGAGCACGCGGCCTTTGCCGACGCGCGGGGCAGGGCGCCCGCCATCGGCAGCGATCATGATCACCACGATCTCGTCGGGGCGCGGCGCATCCGCGATCATCACCGTCATGGTGTCGAAGTGGTCGAACGACCAGATGTCGTCCTTGTGCGCGAGCGGCACGTCGATCGCGGTGCCGGCGGCCGCGACCTTCACGTTCGACGAGATGATCGCCTCGCCGCCGCCGACCGCCGCGCGCATCGGTTTGCCGAGCTTGGGATGGATCAGCGCTCCGCCATGCTCGAAGTCGCCGGCAACGCCGACAATCGCCGCCTTGCCGTAGCTGGTCGCGGGATTTTCCAGCCGGCGCACCACGTCGGGCATGATGGCTTCGCCGAGCTTTGCGCCGACCTCGAACAGCGCGGACAAATCCTCGACGTGGCCCTGGCCGGCGAACGGATTGGCGATCACCGCAATGCCGGCGACGCGCGTGGTCGGCCTTGCGGCCGCCCGTCCTGCCTCGGCCAGAACGCGTTCTTCAACGAAGACGATCTTGCGGATCGTGGTCAAGCGAACCTCCCACCGTGGCGCTCCAGCCGCGCGATAATGCTTCTACAACGTCAGAGAGTCAGCGTATTTTCTTTGGCCGCAGACCGGGGTCGTCGCCGTTTGTGAACACGATGCTATCATGTCTTGCTTCCCCTTTCGGGGACATAGCCACATGGTGGAGCTTGCTGCTGGGCTTGTCGCGGTCGCGAGTGACCCGGAAGCGACTTGATGAGCACGCTTGGTATAATCGGTTGATCGGTTCGACGCGGCGCAACTAGGTCGGCGTGATCCCGACGGTAGATCGCGCCCGAAGGTAGCGATCACGCTGATCGGCAGGTGATGCGGGACCGCGGCGGGACCCATATCCCGGATTTTGCGGCATGCGGCTTCGAATCCCCGTGAATTCCCTGCGCGTGACGGGACCTCCGCATCATGACAAGCTGCGCCGGTTGGAGACATCGTGCGCGCCGTCGTTACGGACGGCGACGCAGGTTCGACCGGAGAAGAACTCGCCATGGCGCAGATCAAACCGGCACAGCGGCTCGCAGCAATGCAGCAGTCCTTCGACCGGCGCGCCGTCCTTGCGTTCATCACGGGTGGAACTGTCGCGCTGAAATGCCAGCCAGCGCTTGCGCGTGCGGATGAAATCGAGGGTGTGCCGTTTGCGGACGACGAGGCCTCGCGCATGGCCGCGGCTGACGACTACGGACACTTCGTGCGGCGCATTCCGCGCCATGTCGTCCGGCCGCGTGATGGCGACGACGTGGCAAAAATTCTCGATCATGCGCGCCGCGGCGGCACGAAGGTAGTCGTGCGGGGTCGCGGCCATTCGTCTTACGGGCAAGCGCAGATCGACGGCGGCATCGTGCTCGACATGTCGTCGTTGGCGCGGGTCGGAGAGATCGACGGCGAAACCATCTCGGTCGAAAGCGGTGCGCGCTGGGAAGATATCGTTGCCGTTACCCTCCCGCGCGGCCTGGTGCCGCCCGTATTGCCCGACGCTCTCATGCTCAGTGTGGGCGGCACATTGAGCGTTGGCGGTTTAGGCGACACGAGCTTTCGGCATGGTGCCCAGGTCGATCACGTCCGGGAACTCGACGTGTTGACCGTTTCGGGGCGGAGGGTGGTGTGTTCCGAAACCAAGGAGAGCGAGCTGTTCTTCGCCGTGCTGGCCGGCCTGGGTCAGGTCGGCGTCATTCTCCGCGCCAAGGTTGCGCTGCGGCTCGCGCCAGCCTCGGTGGCGATCAGGAGCTGGACGTTCGGCGACGTCGGCGCGTATCTGGCGGCGCAGCGACAGCTCTCGACCGAGGCGTCCGTCGATCATTTGACCGGCCGCGTGCTGCGTCAGGGCACAAACGCTTGGTCGTTCCGGCTGGATGCCGGTCGTTTCCTCAGTGCTGGCGAGACATCGTACGGTGACTGGCCGACGTTTGAGGCGGCCAAGCCGGCACAGCCGCAAGAGACGTCCTTCGTGTCCTACCTCAACCGCTTGGACCCCGTCGTCGCCGCAGCCAGATCGAGCGGTGACTGGACCGCGCCCCATCCGTCGTTTCAGTTCTTCATGTCTTTCGAACAGACCGGACAGTTCTTGAACGCGCGGATCGATAACGAACACCTTATGAGGGGTGTTCGTCGGTTCGACATCATGACCGTCGACCGGTCGGCCTTCAGGCTTCCCAACCTTCAGATGCCGGGCGAGCGCCATGCCTGCGTGGTTCGCCTCCTGCGGACGGCGCCGAAGGACAAGCCCGACGTTCTCGCCGCGATGCTGAAGGTAAATCAGATGCTGCTCGCCGACGTGATCAAGGCGGGTGCCAAGATCTATCCGCCCTACGCACCGATCCCGCAGCCTGACTACTGGCCGCAGCACTTCGGCCGTGAGGCGTGGGATCGGGTTCTGCGGCTGCGTCGCGAATTCGATCCGACCGGTGCGCTCAACGGCAGTGCGCTCACTGGCTGATATCGAGGAACTGCGTACCGCACCGCCGGGCCTAGCTCGGAGCTGTGCGGGGGTAAGCCATGGGGCCAGAGGCGCTATTGGGAGGCCGCTGCGCAGATCTCCAAGACGAGCGCGTAGAGAGGGCAGTCTCATTTCTCCAATCTTGCCAGCAGGCTCGACGTATCCCAGCGCCCGCCGCCCATCTTCTGCACTTCCGAGTAAAACTGGTCGACCAGTGCCGCCACGGGCAGGTGAGCGCCCGAGCGGCGCGCCTCGGCAAGGCTGATCGAGAGGTCCTTGCGCATCCAGTTCACCGCGAAGCCGAAATCGTACTTGCCGGCATTCATGGTCTTGTAGCGGTTCTCCATCTGCCACGATTGCGCGGCTCCCTTCGAGATCGTCTCGATCACGGCTTCGACATCGAGGCCGGCCTTCTTGGCGAAGTGAATGCCTTCGCTTAAGCCCTGCACGGCGCCCGCGATGCAAATCTGGTTGACCATCTTGGTGAGCTGGCCGGAGCCTGCCGGACCCAGCAGCTTGCACATGCGCGCGTAAGCCGCGATCACCGGCTCGGCGCGGCCATAAGCTTCCGCATCGCCGCCGCACATGACGGTCAGCACGCCGTTCTGCGCGCCTGCCTGTCCGCCCGACACCGGCGCATCGATGAAATCGAAGCCGCGGTTCTTTGCGTCCGCGTAAAGTTCGCGCGCGACCTCGGCCGAGGCGGTGGTGTGGTCGACGAACACCGCGCTCTTCTTAACTTTCGGAAACGCCGCGCCCGCGACCTTGCGAACGTCATCGTCGTTGCCGACGCACATCATTACGAAGTCCTGGCCCTCGGCGGCTTCCTCGGGTGTCCTGGCGGCCTTGCCGCCGAATTCCTTGGCCCACGCGTCCGCCTTCGCGGCGGTGCGATTGAAGACCGTCACCTCGTGGCCGCCTTTGTTCTTCAGGTGCCCGGCCATCGGGTAGCCCATCACGCCCAGACCCAGAAACGCGACCTTTGCCATGGCTTTTTCTCCCTGATGGCCGAAATTCAATCGCTTGTGTTTGCGCGAAGGAGCCGCGGTCCGTCAACCGCCGAATGGCATTGACCCTTGCGGTGGCTTATCTACACAGGCGGCGCACACGCAGGGGACATGAATGGCGACCAAGGAAGACGTGCTCGCGGCGCTTGCCGCGGTGAAAGGTCCGGATGGCGCGCCCTTGCCGCAAACCGGCAAGCTCTCCGACGTCGTCGTGAGCGACGGCAAGGTATTTTTCTCGATCACCGTCGATGCCGCAGTGGTTCAGCAATGGGAGCCGGTACGCAAGGCGGCTGAAGCTGCCGTGCGCGCTGTGCCGGGCGTGAAGTCCGCGATGGTGGCGCTGACCGGCGAGCGCGCGGCGGGCGCGGCCCGCGCCGTCGCTCCGCCCACGACAGCAGCGGGTAATGGACACGGTCATGCGCATGCGCCGCGCGGCGAGCGGCCGGTGCAAGGCCCGCCCGGGGTCGCCGCCATCGTCGCGGTCGCGTCCGGCAAGGGCGGCGTCGGCAAGTCGACCACCGCGATCAATCTCGCGCTCGGCCTGCGCGATCTCGGCCTGAAAGTCGGCGTGCTCGACGCCGACATCTACGGCCCCTCGGTGCCGAAGCTGCTCGCGATCCGCGGCCGCCCCGAAACGCTCGGCGGCAACCGGCTCCGCCCGATGCAGGGCTACGGCCTGACCGTGATGTCGATCGGCTTCCTGGTCGCCGAGGACACGCCGATGATCTGGCGCGGCCCGATGGTGATGTCGGCGCTCACGCAGATGCTGCGCGAGGTGGAGTGGGGCACGCTCGACGTGATGATCGTCGACATGCCGCCCGGCACCGGCGACGCGCAACTGACCATGGCGCAGCAGGTGCCGCTCGCCGGCGCGGTGATCGTCTCGACGCCGCAGGACCTGGCGCTGATCGACGCGCGGCGCGGCGTGGAGATGTTCAAGCGCGTCAACGTGCCGGTGCTCGGCATCATCGAGAACATGAGCTATTTCGTCTGCCCGAAATGCGGCGAGCGCCACGACATCTTCAGCCACGGCGGCGCGCACAAGGAAGCCGAGCGGCTCGGCGTGCCGTTCCTCGGCGAGGTGCCGCTGCACATGGCGATCCGCGAGACATCCGATTCCGGCCGGCCCGTGGTCGCGACCGATCCGGATGGGCCGCACGCGAAGGTCTATCGCGAGATCGCGCAGCGCGTGCGCGAGCAGCTTGCCGGCAAGGGCGCGGGCAGGGCGGCGCCGAAGATCGTGATCGAGGCGTAGGCTTCCAATCTTCGCTCCATTTGCTATACATGTATAGCAACTGGATCTCCCTGATGCTTGCCCTGCGGCTGCCTGCCAAGCTGGAAAAACGACTGGATGCGCTCGCCAGGAAAACGGGGCGCACCAAGAGCTTTTACGCGCGCGAGGCGATCCTGCGGCATATCGAGGACTTGGAGGACTATCATCTCGCCAAGCGCCGGCTTGCCCGCAAATCGACCCCCGTGACGTTGGAAGAGCTCGAACAGGAACTGGCTGAGGAAACGCGGTGAGCGATGCGCCGGCCTGGCGCGTCGAGTTTGATCCCGACGCTGCCCGCGAGCTTCGGAAGCTCGGTCATGAAGCCCGGCGGGCGATCCAAGCCTATCTCCGAAATCGTATTGCTACAGCCGACGATCCGAGGCGGTTTGGTCACGCACTCCTTGGCGACTTGAAAGGCTTCTGGCGCTATCGTGTTGGCGACTATCGGATTGTGGCGGATATCAGTGATCAGGAAATTCGGGTGATGATCGTCACGGTCGGCCACAGGCGTGACGTGTACGGATAGGCTCCTCATTGCCCGTGAAGCTAGACGCACCGCAAAGCCGGATTCTCACTTTGTTCCATCTCCTCGCAATCACACGCAGCGTCCTGACCCATTCGGCGGGGCTTTATCTGCGCGCGTCCTTGGCGGCGGTCGCGGCGGTCGCGCTGTTTTTTGTCCTGTCCTATGCATCCACCTTCGTCGACCGGCAGGGCATTGCGGCGAAGCTTGAAGCTGCCAACGCGCAGCAGGCGTTACCCAGACCTGGGCGAAGGGGACCGGCCGCGCGATCCCGCGCTTCGGCGGCAACGATTGCCTGATGCTCGCGGCCCTGCTGCAGAACTATCCGAGCCGCCTTGCCGAGACGATCTCGGCACGCATTCCGCCGGCCGACGCCCAGCCGCCCGCGCGGGCGGGCGATCCGACCATCCCGGCGTGCCTGCAACTGATCGCCGCGCTCGAGCGGGCCGATCATGCCGATCCGAGATGCGATCTATTACCACCGCTATCTGCACGGCCAGCGCGTGTTCGCGGCGCTTGCCCTGGCGGTCGTCTCGCCGGAAGCGCTTGGCTGGATCACGCTTGCTCTCAACGTCGTCTGCCTCCTCTCGGTCCTGCTGCCCGCGCTGCGGAATTGGCGGGAGGGCGAGTGGCGGCAGCGCGGCTTCGCGGCAATCGGCGCGACGCTGTTGTTGTTCGACGGCCTTTGGCTGTTCGGGATCTATTTCTCGTTCGGCCTCTCCGACCTCGTGCTCTCGGCATTCCTCGCCTGCGCGTATCATCGCGGCGTGGCGCATGCGCCCGAGCGAGCATTCGCGCTCGCCGTCGCGCTGTTCGGCGCCGCAACCGCGATCTTCGAATTCCTCACCGGCGGCATTCCGTTCGGACTCGCGCTGCTGCTCGGGATCGTCGCGATCGACGGTCCGCCGGATCGCAAGGCGCTGCTGCGCCGCGCATTTCACGGCACGATGATCTTCGCGCTCGCGATCGTGCTCACCTTCGCGATCAAGCTCGCGCTGGTGATGCTGCTTGTCGATCCCAACGCGCTCGCGGATTTTCGCGGCGCGCTTTCGACGCGCGTCGGCAGTTCGTTCGTGGCGAATCTGCCGCCGCAGGAAATCGCCTGGGTGTCGGCGTTCGGCATTGATGTCTCGTCGCTCGACCGCAATTGGGCCTACGCCGTGCTCTATATGCTGGCGCGCCTTGGCTACGCGACCTTCGTCATCGGTTACGGCTCGCCGGCGGTGGGCATGGCGATCATGGGGGCCGCTGTTCTGACGACCGGTGCCCTGCTGATCCGCCGGGCGCGCGCCTCGAACGACGCCATCGCCCGCACGCGGCTCCTCATCTTGTTTGCATCCGCGCTGGTGATGCCGATCTGGAGTGTCGTTTTCCTCAGTCACACGCTGCTGCACGCGATCTGGATGGTGCGGCCGTTCGGCTGGTTTATCGCGCTCGCCGGGATCTTGATATTCTGCCCACGCGAGAGCGCGAGAACCGCGACTTTGCCAAATAGCTAGCCAACAGGCCTTCGACTTTCGTCGTATTCCGGCCCGTTTACTGGCCGCTACACGCGTTCGCTTGCCGGCGCAAACCGTGCTAACGAGCCGCGCGTCGCACAACCGTTTTTCCCGATCACAAAAAGGACCGTTCCGAATGAAGCGTCGTGAATTTCTTCAGAAAACCGCGGGCGCCTGCTCTCGCCGCGACCGCGATTGCAAGTCCCGCCATCGCGCAGTCCATGCCCGAGACGAAGTGGCGGATGACCTCCAGCTTTCCGAAGTCGCTCGATACGATCTACGGCGCCGCCGAGGTGTTCGCCAAGGCCGTCGCCGAGGCGACCGACAACAAATTCCAGATTCAGGTTTTCGCCGCCGGCGAAATTGTTCCCGGCCTGCAGGCCGCCGACGCCGTCACCAATGGCACGGTCGAGATGTGCCACACCGCTTCCTATTACTATGTCGGCAAGGATCCGACCTACGCATTCGGCACCGCGGTGCCGTTCGGGCTCAACAGCCGCATGCAGACCGCCTGGAAGTATTTCGGCGGCGGCCTCGGATCTGATGAACGAGTTCTACAAGAAGGCCAACATCTACGGCATTCCGTGCGGCAACACCGGCTGCCAGATGGGCGGCTGGTTCCGCAAGGAGATCAAGGACGTCGGCCGATCTCAACGGCCTGAAGATGCGCATCGGCGGCTTTGCCGGCCGCGTGCTGACCAAGCTCGGCGTCGTGCCGCAGCAGCTTGCCGGCGGCGACATCTATCCGGCGCTGGAAAAGGGCACGCTCGATGCCTGCGAGTGGGTCGGGCCCTACGACGACGAGAAGCTCGGCTTCCAGAAGGTCGCGCAGTACTACTACTATCCGGGCTGGTGGGAAGGCGGCGCGATGCTGCACAACTTCATCAACCTCGAGAAATGGAACGCGCTGTCGCCGACCTACAAGTCGATCGTGAGGACCGCCTCGATGGCGGCGCATGAGTGGATGCAGGCGAAGTACGATGCGGTCAATCCGGCGGCGCTCAAGCGCCTGGTCGCGGGCGGCGCGCAATTGCGTCCGTTCCCGCCGGCCGTCATGGATGCGTGCTTGAAGGCCTCGCTCGAGCTCTACGCCGAGGTTTCGGCCTCCAATGCCGACTTCAAGAAGGTCTGGGAATCGACGCTGGCCTTCCGCAACGACCAGTATCTCTGGTGGCAGGTCGCCGAATACACCTACGACACCTTCCTGATCCGCAATCGCACGCGGACCTGATCTGCCCACCCGATCTCTGACGATGCGGCCCCGGAGCCTGCCGCTCCGGGGTTTTTTCGTTTCCGCAACGCGCCGCAATTGGCTATACCGCCAGTCAACTCGTGCGTGGCAGTGGGTCGTGGGGGCGGCTCGGCCGATGCGCTGACGCGGGTCCTGAACAGAACGACAAGGAGAGATCATGAAACGCCGTGAATTCCTCAAGACCGCGGGCGTGGGGCTCGCCGCGTCGGCCGTTGCCGCGCCCGCCATCGCGCAGTCGATCGCCCGAAATCAAATGGCGGCTGACGTCGAGCTTTCCGAAATCGCTCGACACGCTGTGGGGCGCGTCCGAGACCTTCGCGAAATACGTCTCCGAGGCGACCGACGGCAAATTCCAGATCCAGCCGTTCGCGGCCGGCGAAATCGTGCCCGCGCTGCAGGCGATGGACGCGGTCAGCAACAGCACCGTCGAGATGCTGCCACACGGCGGCCTACTACTACGTCGGCAAGGACCCGACCTTCCCGCTGTTCTGCGCCGTGCCGTTCGGCCTCAACACGCGCCAGCAGAACGCCTGGTTCTATGACGGCGGCGCGCAGAAGCTGATGGATGACTTCACCAAGAAGTTCAACATCGTCAGCCTGCTCGGCGGCAACACCGGCGCGCAGATGGGCGGCTGGTTCCGCAAGGAGGTCAAGGAGGTCGCCGATCTCAACGGCGTCAAGATGCGCATCGCGGGTCTTGCCGGCCAGGTCATGGCCAAGCTCGGCGTCGTGCCGCAGCAGATCGCCGGCGGCGACATCTATCCGGCGCTGGAGAAGGGCACGGTCGACGCGGCCGAGTGGGTCGGGCCTTATGACGACGAGAAGCTCGGCTTCCAGAAGGTCGCGCCGTACTACTACTACCCGGGCTGGTGGGAAGGCGGCACCACGCAGCACTTCATGTTCAACATCGCGAAGTGCGAAGAGTTGCCGAAGAACTACAAGGCGATCGTGACGGCGGCGGCGGGCGCGGCCAATATCGAGGAGACCGCGCCGATACGACGCCCGCAACCCGCCGGCGATCAAGCGGCTGGTCGCGGCGGGCGCGCAGCTGCGCCCGTTCAGCCAGCCGATCATGGAAGCCTGCCTGAAGGCAGCGAACGAAATCTATGCCGAGATCTCCGCGAAAAACGCGGACTTCAAGAAGGTCTACGACAACATGGTCGCGTTCCGCAACGACGAATATCTGTGGTGGCAGGTGGCCGAATACACCTACGACACCTTCATGATCCGGACCCGCCCGCGGGCCTGAACCTCGCCTGTTCACGGCCGAAGCTCGGACCCGGGGCCACTTGCCCCGGGTTTTTTTCGATTGGCAATTGGCGAATAGTTCCGTAAGAATGCCGCCAGTCGCTCGTCGGTGGCTGGCCAATAAGAAAAGACGGTTTCAACATCGCTCCGGTCGCGTCGGCAGAGAGTCGACTAGAAGGGGAAACGCCAATGAAACGTCGTGAATTTCTGAAATCGGCGGGCGTCGGGCTCGCCGCCTCGACCGCCGTCGCCGCGCCCGCCATCGCGCAGTCGATGCCGGAGATCAAATGGCGGCTTGGCGGCGAGCTGGCCGAAGTCGCTCGATACGCTCTACGGCGGCTGCGAATACTTCTGCCAAGCGCGTCGCCGAGATGAGCGACAACAAGTTCCAGATCCAGCCGTTCGCGGCCGGCGAAATCGTCGGCGGCCTGCAGGTTCTCGATGCCGTGCAGAACGGCACCGTCGAGATGGGCAACACGGCCTCCTACTATTACTTCGGCAAGGACGCGGCGTTCACGTTCGGCACCGCGCTTCCCTTCGGCGTCAATACGCGCGGCATGAATGCATGGCTGCGCCACGGCGACGGCCAGAACCTGCTGAACGAGCTGTTCGCGAAGTACAATTGCATCGGCTTCGCGGCCGGCAACACCGGCGCGCAGATGGGCGGCTTCTTCCGCAAGGAGATCAAGACCGTCGACGATCTCAAGGGCCTGAAATTCCGCGTCGGCGGCTTCGCCGGCACGATCCTGCCAGAGGGTCGGCGTCGTGCCGCAGCAGCTCGCCGCAGGCGACATCTATCCGGCGCTGGAAAAGGGCACCATCGACGCCGCCGAATGGGTCGGTCCCTACGACGACGAGAAGCTCGGCTTCGTGAAGGTCGCGCAGAACTACTACTATCCGGGTTGGTGGGAAGGCTGCGGCCAGGGCCACAACCTGATCAACCTGGCCAAGTGGAACGAGCTGCCCAAGCACTACCAGAGCATGATCGAGGTCGCGTCGGGCGAATGCCTGGGCCTGGGTGGTCGGCAAGTACGACTACGCCAATCCGGCCGCGCTAAAGAAGCTGATCTCGCAGGGCGCAGTGCTGCGGCCGTTCCCGCAGCCGGTGCTCGAGGCCTGCTACAACGCCGCGCAGGAGATCTACGCGGAGCACAACAAGAACAACCCGATGTTCAAGAAGCTGCTACGACAGCCTGATCGCCGTTCCGCAACGACTCGTTTGCCTGGCAGCAGGTGGCCGAGCTCGGTTTCGACAGCTTCATGATGCGGATGCGCACGCGCACCTGAGGTGCATGATTCCGAAAAGTGGGAAACCGGTTTTCGGGAAAGATGATGCGCGAAGAAATGGCCCCGGAGCGATGCTCCGGGGCTTTTTTCGTGCCTATTGTTTCGCCGGCGGCTGTCCGAAGTCGAGCAGCGGCGGCGCCAGGTCAGGCATTTCGATCTCGATCTTCACCTTCGACGGATCGATCGTCGAGGCCGTGCCCTTGTAGTGCATCACCATCGCGGGGAACGCGATCACGAGCGCGACGCCGATGCACTGGATGATCACGAACGGCACCGCGCCCCAGTAGATCTGGCCCGTCGTCACCGGATCGGTGAGCTTGCCCGATATGCGGTCGATATAGGGTTCGCGCGGCGCGACCGAACGCAGATAGAACAGTGCGAATCCGAACGGCGGATGCATGAACGAGGTCTGCATGTTCACGCCAAGCATCACGCCGAACCAGATCAGGTCGATGCCGAGGCGCTCCGCCGCCGGCCCGAGCAGCGGGATGACGATGAACGCGATCTCGAAGAAGTCGAGGAAGAACGCGAGCAGGAATACGAAGATGTTGACGAAGATGAGGAAGCCGAGTTGCCCGCCCGGCAGTCGAGACCAGCATCTCCTCGACCCAGCGGTGCCCGTCGACGCCATAGAACGTGAGCGAAAATACCCGCGCGCCGACCAGGATGAAGACCACGAAGGCCGAGAGTTTCGCCGTCGATTCCACCGCCTGCCGCGTCAGATCGAAGGTGAGCCGGCGTTTCATCATCGCGAGCAGCATCGCGCCCGCGGCGCCCATCGCGCCGCCCTCGGTCGGCGTCGCGACGCCGATGAAGATGGTGCCGAGCACGAGGAAGATCAGCGCGAGGGGAGGCACCATCACGAAGGTGGTCTGCTCGGCCATGGCCGATACGAGACGAAAGCCGGTTACGCGCTCTATGAGAGCCGGCGATGAGCGCGTAGACCGTGCCTGCCGCGAGTGCGGCGGAAAGCAGCGCCCAGTTCTGGTGATTGTGGGTGTTGAGGTAGTACCAGGTAGCGACAAAGAACACGACCAGAATGGCTGTGACGTAGAAGTACCGCGCTCCGAACATGCGATTGAACACGGCGCAGAGAAACGAAATGACCACGCCGATCGACATGGTCAGAACGACAAAGTCCGCGCCGGCGCGCACGTTGGTCTGTTTCATCAGGTAGATACGCAACGAACGCCGAGAACACCACCAGCACGCCGAGCTGCCACACGCCGCGCGCGCCGTCGGGCTCGCGGAAGCCGATGTCCTCAACTGGCAGGCCAGGCGCCGCCTTGGGATACAAGACGCTGACGAGAAAGATGTAGCCCGCATACATCGCGGCCAGCACCAGGCCCGGAAGGAACGCGCCTTCGTACATGTCGCCGACCGAGCTTGCCGAGCTGGTCGGCCATCACGATCAGCACGAGCGACGGCGGGATGATCTGTGCCAGCGTGCCGGATGCCGCGATCACGCCGGAGGCGACGCGCCGGTCATAGCCATAGCGCAGCATGATCGGCAGCGAGATCAGGCCCATCGAGATGACCGAGGCCGCGACCACGCCGGTGGTCGCCGCCAGCAGCGCGCCGACGAAAATCACCGCATAGGCAAGGCCGCCGCGGATGGTGCCGAAGAGCTGCCCGATCGTATCGAGCAGATCCTCGGCCATGCCGGATCGTTCGAGTATCAGGCCCATGAATGTGAAGAACGGGATCGCGAGCAACACGTCGTTGTTCATGATGCCGTAGATGCGTTCGGGCAGGGCTTGCAGGAAATCCGGCCGGAACAGCCCGACCTGGATTCCGATGAAGCCGAAGATCAGCCCCACGGCGCCGAGCGAAAACGCGACCGGGTAGCCAAGCAGCAAGAACACCACGAGCGCCACGAACATGATCGGCGCCATGTAATGGATGAGAAGGTCCACCACGGTCGGTACTCCAGGATGTTCGAGGTTAGTGGGACTTGGCGTTGTCTTCGGCGAGCTTGGTTTCGGCGAGCAGGCGCGCCACCTCGGCTTCGGCGGCTGCGCGCAGTCCGCCGGCGGTGTGATAAGGATCCGGAATCATGCCTCGCATCACGGCGATGCGCTTGATCAGTTCGGAGAAGCCCTGGAAGAACAGCAGCGTGAAGCCGATCAGGATCAGCGATTTTCGCGGGCCATTGCGGCAGGCCGCCGGCGTTCATCGACTGCTCGTTGAGCAGCACCGATTTCATGACGAACGGAACGCACGTGATGATCATGATGATCGTCAGCGGCAGCAGGAAGAAGGCGTGGCCGATGACGTCGATGATGTTGCGGGTGCGCTGCGGAGAAGGTGCTGTTCACGATGTCGATGCGGATGTGCTCGTTGTCGAGCAGGGTCCATGACGCGACAATCAGAAAAACCGCGCCGAACAGCACCCACTGCAACTCGAGCCACGAATTCGAGGACATGTCGAACAGCTTGCGGATGATCGCGTTGACGGCCGACACGATGACGGCGGCCAGGATCAGCCAGGCCAGCACTTTGCCGATGCGGAAATTGACCGCGTCGATGACGCGGCTCACGCCCAGCAGCACACTCAATTTCCATCCCCTCCGGACCGCGGCGCGGCCTGCCGTCCGTCTCTGCTGTGCCCACCTGTTCTTTCAGCCCCGGTCTGCGCCGAGCTTGTCGCACCTTAGCCCGAATTCCACATGGGGCGTCAATCTGAAACTTGGCTCGTCTCGGCGACCGATGCCCGCAGCGGCTTAGGCGCCAGGCTCGCCAGGCGGCACCGAGGCCGCGACCGTGCGGCGGCGCACGACCTCGCGGTGCAGCGCGTAGAGCCCGCTGCCGACGATCAGCACAGATCCGAAGATTGCGAAGCGGTCCGGCACCTCGCCGAAGGCGAGATAACCGCACACGCCGGCCCAGATCAGCAGCGTGTAGCGGAACGGCGCGATCGCCGAGACGTCGACGCTGCCGCGGAACGCAATCACGACGAGGAAATGGCCGCTTGCCACGAACGCTGCGCGATATTGCCAGCATCCCCACGTCGAACAGCGCCATCGGCCGCCATTCCTCGAACAGGCCCATGAACGGTCCGATGATCATCGACCCGAGCGCTGCCAGAAACGAGATCATGATGCTCGGAATACGCGGGTCGAGTTTTCGGGTGATCATGTCGCGCGCCGACACCCGCGAACGCAGAGGCGATACCAAGCAGTGCCCAGGCGTTGAACGTCGGCCGGCGTCGGCTTGACGATGAACAGCGTGCCGAGCGAACCCGACGGCGATCGCGGTCCAGCGCCGCCAGCCGACTTCTTCGCGGAAGAAGACCACCGCCGCCGCAGTGATGATCAGCGGTGAGACAAGATTGATTGCGGATAGTTCGGCCAGCGGCATGTGAATCAGCGCCGTGGTGAACATGACCATTGCCAGGCCGTCGAACATGGTTCGGCTAAGCACAAGCGGGTTCACGAGGCGCAACGCGGACACATGCCCGAGACCGATCATGAACGAACCGACGAGCAAGGTCGCGATCATGCCGCGCACCGTGAGGACTTCGCCAAGCGGATAGTGCTGCGCGGTCAGCTTGAGCAGCATGTCGTTGATCGCAAACGCCGCCATCGCACCCATAAGTGCGAACATGCCGCGGCGATTGGCGGACGCTGACGACACCAGACACTCCGTTGGAAGGCCGCAGGCGAGGGGATTGCAATTCACCGCGGCGGAATGGCGAGCGCTAACACGCGTCGCGGGCGCTCGTCGAGGATACCGCTGCGAATGACGGCTGTGCGCATGGCACATGGCCGCGAGAGACTTCAGCCGCCGGTCACGCTCATGTGGCGCGACACCGCCGGGCGGCGGGCACGGCGGTCGATGACGAAGTCGTGGCCCTTCGGCTTGCGCAGGATCGCGGCGTCGATCGCCGCATTGACGAGGTCGTTGCTTTCGGAGGCGCGCAGCGGCGCGCGCAGGTCGGCGGCGTCTTCCTGGCCGAGGCACATATAGAGCGTGCCGGTGCAGGTCAGCCGCACGCGATTGCAGGATTCGCAGAAGTTATGCGTGAGCGGCGTGATGAAGCCGAGCCGCCCGCCGGTCTCGGCGACGCGCACGTAGCGGGCAGGGCCGCCGGTGCGATAATCGATGTCCGTCAGCGTGTAGCGCTCGGCGAGGCGGGCGCGCACCATGGACAGCGGCAGATACTGGTCGAGGCGTTCTTCGCTCGATGTCGCCGAGCGGCATCACCTCGATGATGGTGAGATCCATGCCGCGGCCATGCGACCACGCGAGCAGATCGCCAAGCTCGTCCTCGTTGACGCCCTTGAGCGCGACCGCGTTGATCTTCACCGTGAAGGCCGGCGGCCTGCGCGGCGTCGATGCCGGCCATCACCTTGTCGAGTTCGCCCCAGCGCGTGATCGCGCGGAACTTGGCGGCGTCGAGCGTGTCGAGCGAAACGTTGATGCGCTTGACGCCGCAAGCGGCAAGCTCGGCGGCATATTTCGGAAGCTGCGAGCCGTTGGTGGTCAGCGTCAGTTCATCGAGCCCGTCGCCGAGGTGGCGCGAGAGCCCACGCACCAGCGTCATGATGGCGCGCCGCACCAGCGGCTCGCCGCCGGTCAGGCGCAGCTTGCGCACGCCGCGCGCGATGAAGGCGCTGCACAGCCGGTCGAGTTCCTCAAGCGTCAGCAGGTCTTGCTTCGGCAGGAACGACATGTTCTCCGACATGCAGTAGACGCAGCGGAAATCGCAGCGGTCGGTCACCGAGACGCGCAAATAGGTGATCGCCCGCTGAAACGGGTCGATCAGCGGCGCGGGCAGCACGGTTGCGGCGCGTTCGAAATCCATTGTTTTCCGGCACGTTTGGCAGACTATTCAATATGATATAGGGCGCCGTGCAAAGGATTGAAAGCGTGACCGACAACTGGCCGACCGAGCTGCGCCTTTCCAAGGACCGCAAGACGCTGACCGTCGCGTTCGACGGCGGCGACAGCTTTGCGCTTCCGGCCGAATACCTGCGGGTGAAAAGCCCGAGCGCGGAGGTGCAGGGCCACTCGCCGGACGAGCGCAAGACCGTGCCGGGCAAGCGCAACGTCATGATCCTGGAGGTGAACCCGGTCGGCAACTACGCCGTGCGGCTCGTGTTCGACGACCTGCACTCGACCGGCATCTTCAGCTGGGACTACCTGCTCGAACTCGGCCGCAATCAGCCGAAGTACTGGCAGGACTATCTCGACGAACTCGCCGCCAAGGGGATGACGCGAGACAAAGCCTGATGCGCATCAGCGCATCACGATGACCTTCGCGCCGACCTTCACGCGGCTGTAGAGGTCGATCACGTCGTCGTTCATGAGGCGGAAACAGCCCGACGATACCGCCTGTCCGATCGTCTCCGGCTCGTTCGAGCCATGGATGCGATAGAGCGACGAGCCGAGATACATCGCGCGCGCGCCGAGCGGGTTCTCCGGCCCGCCCTTCATGAAGCGGGGGAGATCGGGGCGGCGCTTGAGCATCTGCGAAGGCGGCGTCCAGTCCGGCCATTCCTTCTTGGCGACGACCGAGGTCGTGCCCGCCCAGGTGAAGCCGACGCGGCCGACGCCGATGCCGTATTTCAGCGCCGTGCCGTCGTCCTGTACGAGATAGAGGCGGCGCTCGGTGGTGTTCACGATGATCGTGCCCGGCGCATATTTGCCCGGCGCGGTGACCGTCTCGCGCTTGATCGCGCCGACATACGACATGCCGCCGAGGAATTCGTAGCGCTTGGTGCCGAGCTGACCGCCCGAGTAGCGGCCGTCCGGATCGCCCAGATGCTGCGCCTGCGCGGCGGAGGCGGCGCCAAGAAGTGAGAGCGCGATGGAGGCGGCAGCGAATCGCGAATGCATCGAAAACCCTCGGACATTCAACAGGTTCAGGTTGGCCGCGCGCCCTCGGCGACCCGCCTTGGCGTCAGAAAGGCCACAATTCGCGAAAGGCAGCAACCGAAATGTGCTGCCGCGCGGTCCGCTTTTCGGCCGCTGTGGCGCGCAGGACACCCGCGTTTCCAGTGTCTCGCGCAGACGGAGCCCGAATGAGAATGCACAGACGCAAATGGTGGGCGCTATAGGGATTGAACCTATGACCTCTCCCGTGTGAAGGGAACGCTCTCCCGCTGAGCTAAGCGCCCGAAAGCCTTGGTCGATGCGGCCGCTGTTTAAGGGGCGGCGCGGACCGGTGTCAACCAAACACGGCCCCCCGCCGCCGGAGCATCAGCGCAGCGGCGGCCTTGCGGGCTGCTTCGGCCTTCCGCCCCGCTTCCTCGTGGGAGCAGGGGGCGGGGCCGGCTCAAGCTGCGCGTAGACCGGATTGGGCGAAACTTCGGCCGTGGGCGCTCCGCCAATATCCCCGTCGGACCTGAAACTCTCGACGCTGCGCGGGCGCACCGGCACGACTTGCGGAACGTAGCCGTTGAGCGAGTAATTCACGGTGAACTCGCGGTCGGCCGGAACCGGGAGCATGCAGGGCGTGCGGCAACTTGGACCAAGCGACGTCTTGGCGTCGGCACCCGGCGGGTCGGATTCAATGGTCAGCGAGACGTTGGCGCTGCCGGACAGGCTGCTCGGCAGGAAATCCCAGCTCGGCGTCCATGAGGCGCAACCGGCGACCAACAGGGCGCTGGCGATGGCGCATACGCGTACAAGAGATCTCATTGCTGCAACTGCGTCCCCGGTCGCCCCCCGGCTGCCCGCCCGGGCGGACCATACGGGGAGCGCGTTCGCGGTGCAACCTGACTCGCGCGATTGGATGGGAGATTTCATCAGAACAATTCCTCCCAAACTGTTGAGATATCAAATTTTATAGGCCGTGCGGAAACCGCCCCAGTGCTTGCCGAACACGCGTACCGGCGCATCGATCTCGCGCATCATGATCACCACGCCGTTGCCCATGTCGCGCGGGTAGCTCTGGATCAGGTACGGGCGCACGTTGCGCGCAGCGCTCAAGCCCGCGCGGTCGTCGAAGACGCGGCGGTTGCGGCAGTTCGCCGTGTTCCACGCGAGCTCGCCCGGCTTCTGCGGCCGCGAATAGATGGTGTTGTGCACCGGCAGGTAGCCGTTGCGGTCGACCGCCGCGCAGAAAATCATCCGCTTGTCGCCGGCGAGCAGCGGCTCCTGAATGTCGGGCAGGAGGCCTTCCAGCACGTCGAGCGAGCGGGTGCGGAACTGGATCGGTTGGGTGCCGTCGATCGGCACATAGTCGGTATCGAACAGCGCCTCGCGCGTCAGCGTGCCGGCGCTCACGGCTTCCTCGAACGCCATCGAGACCATCGCGGCCGCATCGACGGCGCGATCGACGAATTCCTGATTTTCCGCCCGGATGGCAGCGAGCCGCTCGTGCAGCGCGCTCTCCGCGTCCGCCTCCAGCGCGGTGAATTCCACATGCAGGCCGAGCGTCGAGCGCCCGACGATCCGCGCGCGTCCGCGGCCGATGCCGGACAAATCCGCCTCGACCGATGCGCCGATCGAAAGCTTCTCGCCGTCGGCGCTGCGCATCAGCATCCCGCCCTCGGAGAGGTCCGCGGTTTGCCCGCGGATCTCGCGGCTTCCCTGCCGCAGCACCACCGCGAGATCGCACGGCAGCCGGTCATGCCGGCGCCGGTCGCCGATCTCGGTCTGCCGAAGGAATGTGACGAAGCGGGTCTGGAGCTTGGCCGCGAGGGTAGCGGCATCCTGGCCGGAGCGGTCGATCGCGGCGCCGCTCTGTTCGGCGCGCGCGGACGCAACCTTGATCTCCGCCGCGCTCTCCGCCACCGAACTGACGAAGCGCGAGGAATCGGCCGCGCTGCGCGAAAGCTCGCCGGTTGTCGCGATCTGCTCCTCGATCGCGCTCGCAACCGCGGCGAACACCGGCCGGATTGCCGCGATCGCCCGCATGATACGGTTCACGGCCGCGATCAATTCCTGCGCATCGCGCTGCAACTGGTCGATCTTTCGGCCGATCTCTTCGGTCGCGTTTTGCGTGGCGCTCGAAAGCGCCTTGACTTCGCTCGCCACCACGGCAAATCCGCGGCCCGCGTCGCCCGCGCGCACGGCTTCGATGGTGGCGTTGAGCGCGAGCAGATTGGTCTGCTTGGCGATGGCCGAGATCAGGCTCACGACATTGCCGATTTCCGCCGACGATGCTTTCAGGCCGTCGACGCTTTTGCCGGCGGCCGTCGCGGCGTGCCCGGCATCGTCAGTCAGCGTGCCGGCCTCGCGCACCTGCCGGCCGATCTCGCCGGCCGATTGCGCGAATTCCTCCGTCGCCGACGCAAGGTGCAGCGCGTTCTCGGTCGCCTTGCCGGCGAGAGTCTCGAGCGATCCGCTTTGGTCACGGATCACGCCGAGCACCTCGGACGTCGCGCGCGTGCCGCCACGCACCGCATCGGCGGCGCGCTGAACGTCGCGGATCATCGCCGCAAGATCGGTCTCGATCAGGTCGATGGTTTCGCGGATCGCCGAGAGGCGTGTCTGCAATTCATCGACATCCATATCCGGCATCGTCGAAGGAGCGTCGGCCGCGGGCAGCGCGGCGCCGTCCTCGGCATCGCGGCGGCGGGTGAGAAAATCCAGAATGTTCGGGAGCATGAAGGGTACCGGCGAGGGCGCGTGCGGCCGTAACGGCGCGCCAAGCGCTTCGCGCCAACGACGGTTATCCGGGTAAACGCTTACTTAATGGTTAACCCAAGCTTAAAGCGCGAAGCTCAGGTCCTGATCGAGACCAGCTCCAGTCACAGCCGCCGGCAACGCGTCGAAATGGCTGATCAGCCGGTCGGCGCCCAACTCGGCGGGCGCAATTTCGGTGTACCCGAAATCGACCGCGATCACCGGCACGGCAGCCGCTCGCGCGGTTGCGACATCCGTCATCGAGTCGCCGACCATCACGGCGTGACCGGTATCGCCGCCCGCCCGCGCGATGGTGAGGCGCAGCATGTCGGGATCGGGCTTGCGCATCGCAAAGGTATCCTGCCCGCAGATCGCGGCGAAACGCGAGCTAAGGCCCAGCGTGTTGAGCAACCGCACCGAAAGCCATTCGAGCTTGTTGGTGCACACCGCGAGGCGGCAGCCCTGCGCGGCAAGTGCATCGAGTGCTGATTCCAATCCGGGAAACGGCAGCGAGCGATCCGCGATGTGTGCGGCGTAAACGTCGAGATATTCCGTAAAGAGCCGGTCGATCTCGTCGGGTGGAAGCTGCACGCCCTTCGACGCAAGCCCGCGCACAAGCAGCGGCTTCACTCCGGCGCCGATCATCGAGCGCGCGTCGTCGAAGTCCACGGGCGCAACGTCGTGACGGGCGAGGATGACGTTGAGCGTGCCGATCAGATCGGGCGCGGTATCGACCAGCGTTCCGTCGAGATCGAACACAATGGTGGGGGCGGGCATGCCGCAGCGCTAGCGCGGGGCAGGGGGCGAGGCAAGGCGTAACGCCCGGGGCGCAACTGCAGGCAATCCGGGGAGCATAGCCAACTGGTCGGGACAACTACGTAGCAGTACGAGCGAAAACTGCAATCAAGCGTTAATGGCGCCTGCAATAGGGTGTGCGGCGAATGCCGGATTGAAGCGAACGGTATCACTGTCGAGGTCGGGACTCGATGTTCAAGGCGTGCTTCCCAAGTCGCTCAGGATGTACCGATTGTGAGTATCCGAACTCCGCCTGCTGTTGCTGGTGCTGGGAGCTATTCTCCTGCCGGCCATCCTTGTGGGCTGGCGGTACTACCAGGAGCGTGGGAAGGACATCGAGGTTGCCATCGGCCGGTTGACCGCTACGGCGCGCACGATCGCATCCAACATCGACGGCAAGATTCAGGCGACGGCTCAGCTCCATTTCGGGTTGGCGCGCGCCCGCGATTTCGGCGACCGCGATAAGGCGGCATGTTCCGATTTCCTTGCGCAGGTTCTCGAGAAAAACCCGCAGTTTACCGGGATCCTGACTATAGAACCTACGGCAAGCTTGTTTTGCGATTCCCTGCGCACCGGGCGGGTGCTTGACTTGCGTGATCGCGGGTACTTCCAGCAGGCGCTCAACACCACCGGCTCCATCGTCATACAGCCCGTGTTCGGCCGGCTCACAGGCGCGGCTGTGCTGCAAATCGCGTATCCGGTGCGCGATGAATCTCAGCGGCTGCAGTTCGTGCTCCTGGCCTCGCTCGATCTCAATAAGCTCATGAAAGAGCAAACCGAAAACCTGCCGCACGGCTTCGAAGTGCTCCTGGCTGACAGCAAGGGTACGGTATTGACTTGGTCACCGGCGCAACTCAGGGCCGACAGGCCCGGCACGTCGATCGCAAATTCCGCGCTGTTCCGCTTTGCCGCGGAGAGCGCCGGCACCACCAAAGAACTGGTCAATCCTGGTGGCGAAACCCAGGTTTGGGCGGCCGTCGATACGCTCCGCATCGGTGGCGTCAATATGCATGTCGTCGTCGGCCGCTCGAAATCGGAACTGGTCGCGGCCCCGAACCGGCGTCTCGCCGAGGACATCGGCATCCTGGGCATCTTGTCGATATTGCTGTTCGCCGGCGTATGGCTGTTGGCGGAACTCGGTATTCGCTTCCAGATCAGCCGCATCGCGACCATGGCCGAACGCTTGGGCGCCGGCGATCTCGGTGCGCGCGTTTTGCCGCCTTATCCCAAAGGCGAACTTGGCCGCTTGATGACCGTTCTGAACGGTACCGCCGCATCTCTCGAACGGCAGAGACGCGACATCGAGGATCTCAACGAAAAGCTTCTCCATGCGCAACGATTGGAGGCGGTGGAAAAGCAACGGCTCGATATCGCCGTCAACAACATGACGCACGGGCTGCTGCTGTATGATTCATCGGCGCGGATCGTCGTCTGCAATCAGCGCTATATCGAGATGTATGGCCTGTCCGCTGACGTGGTCAGGCCGGGTTGCAGTTTTCGGGATCTCGTTGCGCATCGAAAAGAGACGGGAACCTTCAAAGGCGACGTCGATGAATATTGTTCCTCTATCTTGCGCAATGTAGCGCTGGGAAAACCCACGCGGACCATCGTGGAGGCGGCCGACGGACGTTCGATTCAGATCGTAAATCAGCCGCTGGGAGATGGCGGCTGGGTCGTCACGATGGAGGACATCACCGAGCGCAAGCGGTCTGACGAGCGGATCACGCATCTGGCGCACTACGATGCGCTGACCGATTTGCCAAATCGGTTGTTGTTTCATGAGCAGCTCGATCATGCGCTCACGATGCTTCAGCGCGGCGAGCAACTGGCCGTACTCTATATCGACATCGATGAATTCAAGAGCATCAACGACTCGCTCGGCCACTCGGTCGGCGATGAATTGCTCAAGGCCGTAGCGGGTCGCCTGCGCGGCTGCCTCGACGCGACCAACTCCGCAGCTAGGATCGGCGGCGATGAATTTGCAATCATTCAGACGGAGGTAGAGCGGCCAGCGGATATCACGGACCTCGTCGCGCGGATTTACGAGGCGATCCGGGAACCTTTTGAATGTGCCGGTCATCTGCTCACCACGGACGCCAGTATCGGTATTGCGCTGGCTCCGGATGACGCCACCGATCTGGATCAACTGCTCAAGAATGCCGATTTGGCGATGTACGCGGCCAAAGCCGATGGACGCCGGACCTATCGCTTCTTCGAGCCCGCGATGGAAGCGCGCGTGACCGCCATGCGCAAAATGGAACTGGATTTGCGTCAGGCGATCAAGGACGGGGGGTTGGAGCTTCACTATCAGCCCATCGTCAATCTTCGGGATAACAAGGTCACCGGTTGCGAAGCGCTGCTGCGCTGGCGCCATCCCGAGCTCGGCATGATCCCGCCCGCGGACTTCATACCGGTTGCCGAAGATTCCGGTCTGATCATTCCGCTCGGCGAGTGGGTGCTGACCACGGCTTGTGCCGAGGCTGCAACATGGCCGAGTGACATCAAGATCGCGGTCAATGTTTCACCGGTTCAGTTCCGGAGTAAGTCCTTTGCGCTCAAGGTCGCCGCCACGCTTGCGTTCTCGGGCCTTTCGCCTCACCGGCTGGAGCTTGAGATCACCGAGGCGGTTCTCATTCGCGACGATGAGGCAGCGCTCGTCGTGTTGCATCAACTGCGGGAACTCGGGGTGCGGATCGCGCTCGACGATTTCGGCACCGGCTATTCCTCGCTGAGCTATCTGCAGCGCTTCCCGTTCGGCAGGATCAAGATCGATCGGTGCTTCATCAAGAGCATCGCCGAACCCGGAGGGTCGTTTTCCATCGTGCAGGCCGTGGTGAACATCGCCGCCGCGAACAACATGACGACGACGGCGGAGGGTGTTGAGACAGAACAGCAACGGGAAATACTCCTCAAGCTCGGGTGCTCTGAAATGCAGGGCTATCTGTTCAGTGCGGCGAAATCCGCCGGGGAGATCAGGCAATTCTTCCCGTCGCGCGCCGAGAGTATGGTGGACGCGGCCTGACCAAACGCCCCGGGCTGGCGCATCCACGCTCCGGTCCCTATTTTCGGCACCTTGCAGCCGCATGCGGTGCCCGCTATGGGCAGGCGTTCGGTTTTCCCCACAATCCGCGAGTTGCCGCCTTCGATGAGTGCCGAAACCTACAAACGCGATGCTGCCGCCGGCGCGCTCGATTTCGTCGAACCCGGCATGCGGCTCGGGCTTGGCACCGGTTCGACCGCGCGGCCGTTCGTCGAACTGCTCGGCGAGCGGGTCCGCGCCGGCCTCGACGTGATCGCGGTGCCGACCTCGGAGGCGACGCGTCTGCAGGCCGAACAGTGCGGGATTCCGCTCACCACGCTCGACGAGACACCCGAACTCGATCTGACCATCGACGGCGCCGACGAGATCGCGCCCGACCTCACGCTGATCAAGGGCGGCGGCGGGGCGCTGCTGCGTGAAAAGATCGTCGCTGCCGCGTCCAGGCGAATGCTGGTGATCGCCGACGAGTCGAAATGGGTCGCGATGCTCGGCCAGTTTGCGCTGCCGATCGAGGTGGTGCCGTTCGGCCTTGCGGCGACCAAACGCGCGGTCGAAGCCGCGATCGCCGCGGCGGGCAGTCCCGGGCCGCTGACGCTGCGCCGCGACAAGGCCGGCCATGCTTTCGTCACGGACGGCGGTCATTTCATCCTCGATGCTGCGCTGCAAAGGATCGCCGATCCGGGCTCGCTTGCCGAGCGTTTGGTGGCTATTCCGGGGGTTGTCGAACACGGGCTTTTCATCGGGCTCGCCCATGTGGCCGTGATCGCCGGGCCGGAAGGCCGGCGTATCGTCGAGCGGCCTGTCACGAGATAGAGAAGGATCGACCCATGAAACTCAATTCGCTTCTGTTCGCCCGCGTCGGCGCACTGATGTTTGCCTGCTACCTGCTTCTCGGCGGAGCGTTGGCGCAACAGCCGAGCCCCGCGACAGTTGCGCTTGGGCGCGAACTGGTCGAGCTCAAGGGCGGTGCCGGCATGTTCGACCCCATCGTGGTCAACGTGGTTGAACAGACCAAAGGCGCGCTGCTCCAGACCAATCCGCAACTCGCCAAGGATCTCAACGACGTGAGCGCGCAATTGCGCAACGAGTTCGCGCCACGCCGCGCCGAGCTCATCAGTGAAGCCGGGAGGCTCTATGCGGTGGCCTTCACCGAGGCGGAACTGAAGGACATGATTGCGTTCTACAAGTCGACGCTCGGCAAGAAGATGCTGGAACGCGAGCCGGTGGTGCTCGATCAGACGTTCAATTTCATGCAGCAATGGGCGCCGCGGGTTGGCGAGGAAGTGATGAACCGTTTCCGCGCCGAAATGAAGAAAAAGGGCCACAACCTCTAACGCCAGCGCATTGTAGCGCCCCATCATGGCCGAGTACGACACCGATCTCTTCGTCATTGGCGGCGGCTCGGGCGGCGTTCGCGCGGCGCGGATCGCCGGCCTGCACGGCGCGCGCGTGATGCTGGCCGAGGAATATCGCGTCGGCGGCACCTGCGTGATCCGCGGCTGCGTGCCGAAGAAGCTGCTGGTCTATGCGTCGCGCTTCGCGCACCAATTCGAGGATGCGGCGGGCTATGGCTGGACCCTGGGCGAGCCCTCGTTCGACTGGCCAATGCTGATCGCCAACAAGGACCGGGAGATCGCGCGCCTCGAAGCCGCCTACACGGCGAACCTCAACCGCGCCAATGTCTCTATCCTCAAGACGCGCGCGGTGCTGGAAGACGCTCACACGGTCCGGCTGCTCGCCGACGACCGCCGCGTGCGCGCCAAGCACATCCTGATCGCGACCGGGGCATGGCCCGGCATGGGCACCGGTATCGCCGGCATCGAGCATGTCATCTCGTCGAACGAAGCGTTTCATCTGACCGAGCTGCCGAAGCGCATCCTGATCCAGGGTGGCGGCTATATCGCGGTCGAGTTCGCCTGCATCTTCGCCGGCCTCGGCTCGGAGGTGACGCTGGTCTATCGCGGCGAGAACATCCTGCGCGGATTCGACGATGACGTGCGTGCGCATCTGCGCACCGAGATGGAGCGCCGCGGCATCCGCGTCATCTGCAAGCGCATCGTGGAGGCCGTCGAGAAGGTCGATCACGGGCTGTGTGTCGAACTGTCGGACCATGACGATATCGTCGTCGACACGGTGATGTTCGCGACCGGACGGCGGCCGAATGTTGCGGGTCTCGGGCTTGAGGCCGCAGGCGTGCGGCTCAACGACAAGGGCGCAATCGAAGTCGACCAGTTCTCGCGCACCTCGGTGCCGCACATCTACGCGGTCGGCGACGTGACCGACCGCCTCGCGCTGACGCCGATTGCGATCCGCGAGGGCCATGCCTTTGCCGACTCGGTGTTCGGCGGCAAGCCGACCGCGGTCGACCATGCCTACGTGCCGACGGCCGTGTTCTCCGAGCCGGAGATCGGCGTCATCGGTCTGACCGAGACGCAGGCGCGCGAGCAATTCAACACGGTCGAGATCTTCAAGACGACGTTCCGGCCGATGAAGACCGTCTTCGTCGGCAGCGAAGCCCGGATGCTGATGAAGCTGGTCGTCGATGGCGCGACCGATCGCGTGGTCGGTTGCCACATCGTCGGGCCGGATGCCGGCGAGATCATCCAGGCGCTCGGCGTTGCGATCAAGATGGGCGCCACCAAGGCCGACTTCGATGCGACCGTTGCGGTGCATCCCACCGTCGGCGAAGAGCTCGTCACGATGCGTACCATGACGGCGAGCTACGTCCGCGAAGCGGCGGAGTAGCGACGCCAATCCGTCTGGTTGACTATTTACCGGTTGCAACGAAAGATGCTCCACGCCCGGCCGCTGGAGAACGGGCGAATCATGGGGGAGGAATTCATGACCGTACGGGGTTTAATTGTCGGCGCGCTCAGCGTGGCTGCCTGTCTCGCGGTATCTGCTGCTTTCAGCGATGCGTCGGCCGAAATGAAGAAGAGGGGCGGCGGCATCGGCATTTGCATCTCGAAGCCGCAGCCTGACTGCAACTTCTTCCTGAAGGCGGTCTGCACCAAGAAGAGCGGGTGCGGCGGTTGCCTGGCATGGAAGTGCCAGGGCTACGGGCCGCAGAAGAAGTAAGCCCTCAGCGCGCCAGCCACTCCGCCGCATCGCGCCACAGCGTGTCGCGATGCTCGGGGCGGAAGAAACCGAAATGACCGATCTTGGCCGCCCCGGCATCGCCGGGGCGGATGTCAACGCGCTCGGGCACGGTGCCGGTAAAGCCGGAGCACAGGAGATCGACCGCCGGCCGTGTCGCCCACGGATCGTCGGTCAGGCAGATCGCGCGCAGTGCGCCGCGATATTTCGGGAAATTCTCCAGAGCCTGAAGTGTAACGTCATCAAAGAAATAGCGCGGCTTCATCACCCAATCGGTCCATTCCAGGAAGACGTCGCGCGGCAGGTCTTCGCCGATCCCGAGTTTGCCCGGCACGTAACCGAGCACCCGCGCGATCGGCGAGCCGATCAGGCGCAGCATCGCGTAGACGCGATATTTCTCCGGCGCGTGGAACAGGCGCCAGTAACCGGCTTGCGCGGCGATGAACAGCGCGCGCGAGATTTCGCGATTGTTCGGCGCAAGTCCGAGCGCCTGCCCGCCGAATGAATGCCCAACCGCGACGAGCCGCAGGTTCGGCCAAACGCCGCGCATGTGATCGATCGCGGCCGCGACATCCAGCGCCGCCCAGTCACGCATCCGCACCGCAAAGCCGCGCAGCGAAGCCGGGCGCGAGCCGCCGATCCCGCGATAGTCATAGGTGACAACCGCGTAGCCCTGCTCGGCGAGATAGGCGGCAAAGCCGCGATAGATCTTGCGCGGCACTGCGGTCGCCGAGTTGATCAGCACCGCGCGGCTCGGTGCTGCGGCCGGCGTGAACACGGTCGCGGCGAGCGCGTAGCCGTCGCGCGCCGCGATGCTGGTGTCCTGGATCAGCACCTCGCTCACGGTTTCGCCTCATGGCGCGGCGGGCGCTGCCACAGACGCCAGACGATGAAGATGATGAATGCGACATGGAATGCGCCGTTATGGATGAACAGCGCCTGCGGTCCGATCCAGCCCATCATCCATGCGGCCGTTGTCGGGCCGACGATCGCCCCGATCGTGTAGGCAAGCAGCAATCCGGTCGAAACCTCCACGGCGTTCTCGCGTCCGCCGAGGTCCTGCGCGTGGCTTGAGGCGAGCGGGTAAAGCATCAAAGACGACGCGCCGACGGCCGCCGCGAGCGCGATCAGCACCCATGCGTCGCTCTTCGCGAACCACACGAGCGCGCTCTGAGCGGCGATCGCGACCGCGACGGCGACCAGCATGATGTGACGGCGGTCGCGATGATCGGCGAGCCGTCCGACCGGCCATTGCACCAACGCAGCTCCGACGATCGCCGCGGTGATGAAGCTGGCAACGCCTCCCGCGGAGAGCCCGCTGCGCTCGGCGAATACCGGCGCGAGCGACCAGAACGTGCCGTTCGCTATCCCTGAGACCAGCGCGCCGACGACCCCGACCGGCGAGATGCGAAACAGCCAGCCGAGCCGCAGCCGCGGCACCGGCGGCGGCTCTGGCGGATCGCTGCGGGTGTAGGCGAGGGGGAGCACTGAGAGCGCGAGCGCCGACGCGACGATCGAGAACGACACAAACGAGGTGGTCGAGATGAAGCGGATCGCCTGCTGGCCGGTCGCACTGCCCGCGTAGTGGACGATCTGGTAGAGCGCGAGTACGCGGCCGCGCACCACGTTGTCGGCCTTGTCGTGCATCCAGCTTTCGATCGCGGCGTAGAGCCCGGCAAAACAGAAGCCCGTGACGGCGCGGATGGCCGCCCAGGCGCCCGGCTCGACGAAGATCGGATGCGCGAGCGTTGCGACCGCGCTGATCGCGACAAACGCTGAAAATGCCCGGATGTGCCCCGCGCGCGCGATAATGCGCGGCGCCGCCAGGCAACCGATCAGCATGCCGCCGAAATAGGCCGAGCCGATCAAACCGATCGAGAGCGGCGGAAACGACGCCGCGGTCGCGCTCAGCGGGATCAGCGTATTGGCTAGCCCGTTGCCGGCGATCAGGATGAAGACCGCGGCGAGGAGCGCTGAGACCTGGGCGTAGGCTGGATGAAGGGGCATGGAACTCAGATGCTGGATGGGTTCCCAATCGCCGCTTGCGCGCTTCCGGGATGACAGGGCACGTTTCTGGTGTATAAACCCGGGCAATTGCAAGGAGTTATGCGTCATGCCCGAGCGTTGGACCCCCGACAGCTGGCGTGGAAAGCCCGTCGCCCAGTTGCCCGAGTACCCGGACGCCGCAAAGCTTGGCGCCGTGGAGGCCAAACTCGCATCATTTCCGCCGCTGGTTTTTGCCGGCGAGGCGCGCAACCTGAAGAAGTCGCTCGCGCGCGTGGCGGCGGGCGAGGCTTTCCTGCTGCAAGGCGGCGACTGCGCGGAGAGCTTCGAGGATCACAGCGCGAACTCGATCCGCGACTTCTTCCGTGTCTTCCTGCAGATGGCGGTGGTACTGACCTTCGCGGCCGCCTCGCCGGTGGTGAAGGTCGGCCGTATCGCCGGGCAGTTTGCGAAGCCGCGTTCGTCATCCGTCGAGAAGCGTAACGGCATCGAGCTGCCGAGCTATCGCGGCGACATCGTCAACGGTGCCGAGTTCACCGCGGCCGCGCGCACGCCCGACCCGCAACGGCTGATCGAGGCGTATCACCAGTCCGCCGCGACCCTGAACCTGCTGCGCGCCTTCGCGCATGGCGGATATGCGAGTCTCGGCCGTGTCCACCAATGGATGCTTGGATTTGTGAAAGACCCGAAGGCGATGGACCGCTATCGGGAAGTCGCCGACCGCATCACCGAGACGCTAAACTTCATGCAGGCGTGCGGGCTCGATCTGGAAGACCATCCCGAGTTGCGCGGGACAGACGTCTACACCAGCCACGAGGCGCTCCTGCTCGGCTTCGAGCAGGCGATGACGCGACAGGATTCCACCACGGGCGACTGGTACTGCACCTCCGGCCACATGGTCTGGATCGGCGACCGCACCCGCCAGGCGGACCACGCGCATGTGGAATATTTCCGCGGCATCAAGAATCCGATCGGGCTCAAATGCGGCCCGTCGCTGAAAGCCGACGAGCTGATCCGGCTGATCGACGCGCTCAATCCCGAGAACGAGGCGGGCAGGCTCACGTTGATCTGCCGCTTCGGCGCCGACAAGGCCGGAGAAAATCTGCCGGCACTGGTGCGCGCCGTGCAGCGCGAGGGCCGCGCGGTGGTGTGGTCGTGCGACCCGATGCACGGCAACACGATAACGGCCGAGAGCGGCTACAAGACGCGGCCGTTCGATCGCATCCTGCAGGAGGTGAGGACCTTCTTCGCCGTCCATGCCGCGGAAGGCACGCATGGCGGCGGCGTGCACCTGGAGATGACCGGCAAGGACGTCACCGAATGCACCGGCGGCGCGCGCGCGATCAGCGATCAGGACCTGAACGACCGCTATCATACGCTGTGCGACCCGCGGCTCAATGCCGAGCAGGCGATCGAGCTCGCTTTCCTGCTGGCCGAATTGCTCAAGGCCGAACGGGCAGGGAAGGCGAAACCGCTGCAGGCTGCGGCGGGGCTTTAGTTCATCGCGCGGCGCGAACTCGGCGTGCTGCACGGCGCAATAACGTAATCCGAGGTGGGAGGCGACACATGATCCGCGACTTGATGCGGGGTACGGCGCTTGCGTCCGCGCTGGCTCTGCCGATGTTCTGCTCTGCCGCGACCGCGCAGATCGCGGTTTCCGCCAATGACAACAAGATCGCGCTGGTCGACGGCGCCAACACCGTGCCGGCCAATCCGCCGCCGGACACCGTGACGATCGTCGATATCGGCGTTTCGCCGCCCAAGGTGCTGGGCGAAGTGCAGGCGCCGAGCAGCGTGGTCGGCGTACCGCAAAGCGTCGCGGTATCGAAGGACGAGAGCTTCGCAATCGTGACCTCCGCCATGAAGGTCGATCCGGCCGACCCGAAAAAGACCGCGCCCGACGACAGGGTCTCGGTGATCGATCTCAAGGCCAATCCGCCGGCCGTCACGCAGACGCTGCAGGCCGGTCCCGGCGTCACCGGCGTCTCGATCAGCCCCGACGGAAAGCTGGCGCTGACCGCGAATCGCAACGACGGCTCGGTGTCGATCTTTACGATCAGCGGCAAGACGCTGACCGCGGCCGGCAAGCTCGACCTCGGTGCCAAGACCTCCGGCCCGAGCCATGTGGCGTTCCTGCCGGACGGCAAGACCGCGATCCTGACGCGCGACGGCGATCACCGCGTGTCGATTCTCGCCGATCGACGGCGACAAGGTCGACCGACACCAAGAAGTTCATGGTCGGCGGCTTCCGGCCCTACAGTCTCGTGATCTCACCGAAGGGCGACGTCGCGGTGTTCGGCAATCAGGGCGGCGGGCAGGGCGATATCGACCAGATCAATGTGATCGATCTGAAGACCATGCGCATCGTGGATGCCATCGCGGTCGGCCAGACGCCGGAAGGCGTGTCGATGTCACCGAACGGCGCCTACGTCGCGGTCATCATGCACAACGGCTCGCCGCGCAAGAAGGACCACCCGGCCTATAACGCGGACGGCCTGATGAAGATCTTCAAGGTCAACGGCACCAAGCTGACGCTGGCCGCGACCGCCAAGATCGGCGTCTGGGCACAGGGCTCGGTGTGGAGCAAGGACAGCAAGCGGATCGTCGTGCAGGCGACCCACGAGAAGGTGCTTCAGGTGTTCTCCTTCGACGGCAAGACCGCTAAGCTGACCGGCTCGATCAAGACGAACGGCAGCGGCGTCGGAATGCGCACCTCGTTCCAGTAATCGAATCCCTGCTAGAACAGCGGGCGCGGCCGATGCCGCGCCCGTATCGTTGAGGGGGATTTTCCGTGCTTCGCATGTGGCGCGCCACGCTGAATTCGTGGGCCGGGCTCAAGGCCGCGGCGCGCTCGGAGGCCGCATTCCGCGAAGAACTGATCGCGCTCGCAGCTCAGCGTCCCGCTCGCCTTCTTCATCACGCCGCTTGCCTGGAAGCGCCTCGCGCTGATCGGAGTGATCCTGCTGCTTCTGGCGGTCGAGCTGCTCAATACCGCGATCGAAAAGCTCGCCGATCACGTGACCGCGACCCACCATCCGGATATCGGCCGCATCAAGGACATGGGTTCGGCTGCGGTCGGCGTCGCCCTCGCAATCGCGGGCTTCACATGGCTGCTCGCGCTGGCCGAATGGCTGGGGCTGCTCTAGCGGGGAGCATGACCTTTTCCGAAAACCGGTGTCCACTTTTCGGGATCATGCTCTGAGCGCATTGCCGTCAGCCAGCCGCATCGCTAAATCCTGTTCATGACCTCTCCCGCCAACCGCCTCGCCATCGCGCTCGCGCAGCTCAACCCGATCCTCGGCGATGTGGCGGGCAATGCCGGGAAGGTGCGTGCCGCACGCAAAACCGCGGCCGCGCAGGGCGCCGATCTCATCATTTTCACCGAGCTGTTCATCTCCGGCTATCCGCCCGAAGACCTTGTGCTCAAGCCGGCGTTCCAGGCCGCCTGCCGCACCGCCGTCGAGGCGCTCGCGCGCGAGACCGCCGATGGTGGCCCGGCCGTGCTGGTCGGCGCGCCCTGGGTGGAGGACGGCAAGCTCTACAACGCGCACCTCCTGCTCGAAGGCGGCAAGGTCGCCGCCGCGCGCTACAAGGTCGATCTGCCGAATTATGGCGTGTTCGACGAGAAGCGGGTGTTTTCGCCGGGGCCAATGCCGGGGCCGATCGTGCTCAAGGGCGTGCGCATCGGCGTTCCGGTGTGCGAGGACATCTGGGGCCCGGACGTGGTCGAGTGCATCGTGGAGACCGGCGGCGAGATCCTGCTCGTGCCGAACGGCTCGCCCTATTGGCGCGACAAGACCGCGACGCGGCTCAACATCGCGGTCGCGCGCGTGGTCGAGAGCGGACTGCCGCTCGTCTATCTCAATATGGTCGGCGGGCAGGACGAACTGGTATTCGACGGCGCCTCGTTCGGACTGAATGCCGACCGTTCATCCGCGTTCCAGCTTCCGGCATTTTCCGAAACCGTCGTCACCACGCAATGGGTGCGCGAGGCCGGAACGTGGCGCTGCCTGCCGGCCCCGAATGCCGAGATCGAGGAAGGCGACGAAGGCGACTATGCGGCCTGCGTGCTGGGCTTGCGCGATTACGTCGACAAGAACGGCTTTCCGGGCGTGGTGTTCGGACTATCCGGCGGCATCGACTCGGCGCTATGCGCCGCGATGGCGGTCGATGCGCTCGGGCCGAGCCGCGTGCGCGCCGTGATGCTGCCCTATCGCTACACCTCGCAGGACTTGCTGGAGGACGCCGCCGCGGTCGCGAAGGCGCTCGGCATCCGCTACGACATCGTGCCGATCGCCGCACCGGTCGAAGGGTTCGAGGCGGCGCTAAAGCCGCTGTTCGCCGGCACCAATCGCGACATCACCGAGGAGAATCTCCAGTCGCGCACGCGCGGCACCATCCTGATGGCGATCTCCAACAAGTTCGGCGTGATGGTGGTGACAACCGGCAACAAGTCGGAAATGTCGGTCGGCTACGCGACGATCTACGGCGACATGAACGGCGGCTTCAATCCGATCAAGGACCTCTACAAGACGCAGGTGTTTCGCTTGAGCGCGCTGCGCAACACCTGGAAGCCTGCCGGCGCGCTCGGGCCGGACGGCGTCGTCATCCCGGACCGCGTCATCACCAAGCCGCCGACCGCGGAATTGCGCGAGAACCAGACCGACCAGGACACGCTGCCGCCCTACGACGTGCTCGATGCGATTCTCGAGCGGTTGGTGGAGCGGGAGACGCCGATCGCCGACATCGTGGCGGAGGGCTTCGACCGCGAGACCGTGATGCGCGTCGACCGCATGCTCAATCTCGCCGAATACAAGCGCCGTCAGGCCGCGCCCGGCGTGAAGGTCACGTTGCGCAACTTCGGCCGCGACCGGCGCTATCCGATCGTCAACAAGTTCCGCGATCCCGGCACGCCATTGCCGAAGCCTGATGCGACGGTCAGCGCCGCCGCCGTCACGAAAACCGGCGCGATGGATTTCTGAAATTACTTCGTTGCCGGCGCGATGAACGTCGGGCCGACCGCGCGGATTCCTTTCTTGCTGTCCGTCGCGGGCCCTTCGGCGCTCGCAGGAGCGGCGGGTGTTGCGGCCGGGGCCGCGGTCGAGCCCGTTGATGCGGCCGCCGGCTGTGCCGCGGGCTGCTTACCCTTCGCTTGACCCTTTTGGGGCTGCGGCTGTTGCAACTGCTTGGCCCGCTCTTCAGTCACGATGACATCGCCCGGCTCGACCGCTTCGTCCTTGCCGAGCGCATCGGCCCAGCTCTGGCCTGCCCGCTTGCAGCTGCACGCGGCATTGAATTCGGTGCGATACTTGAGCGCATTCGGCAGTGCCGAATAAGGCTGGCCATTGATCGATGTCGCCTGCGTGATGTCCTCGCCGGTGGTGCGATAGGAAAACAGCATCGCTTCCGATGCCGGGCACATGCGCTGACACGTCTTCTCGTCCTGCGCAAAGCGCGACGAGGACGTCGCGTACGAAATCGGGAAATAAAATCCGTCGCAGGTGCGCACGCAGACCGTGCGGAAACTTCCGCTCTGCGCGTCCGGATTGGCAAGATCGCCGGAAGGCGTCGTTTCGCTGTCGCGGCCGAACAACTGATCGAAGAATCCGCCCGGCGCGCGTGCGGCCTGGCGATACTGCGGGCCGCAATTGTTCTGCGCCAGCGCGACCATCACGGAACGGCGCTGCTCGCCGCGGTCGGTATCGCCGCCGCGCAGCCGCTGCAGATCGATGTTGATGCGGTCGAGGTTGCCGCGCATGCTCGAGATCTGGCGGTTGAGATCGACGCACTGCTGCGATTGCGATTGCAGCGCGCCGAACAGGAAGAAGCCGGTGCCTTCGCAGCCGGCGCGGCGGCTCTGCGCCACCATGCGGTCGAGTTCGCCCTGCTGACGGCCCGATGCCTCCTCGTAGCGCCGCACCTGCTCGGCGCGTGCCGGGTCGCCGCCGCCGCCGCGGTCGATCGAGGCGAGCTGCCCCTCGAGGCGCGTACAGAGCTGGCTCTGATAGGACTGGCCGGGCGGCGGCGCGCTGCCGGGACCCGGCGGCCACGGTTGCGCGAGCGAGGGTTGGAGGAAGATGCCGAGCGTCGCCGCTGTAGCGGCCGCGAGCGCACCATATCGGGCCATCAAGCGCATCGTTGATTCCAATTGAGGCCCCCGCGCTACGCTTCGAAGAAGCCCGTCAAACGTGTCGAAAATGTGAATCGAAACCGCGGACAATTCGGCTTTTACACGGTGCTTTCGTGCGATGAAACAGGCTTTGCGACCCCACGTCCCCGGAGTGGCAATTTCACCGCATTTCGGCGCGCAGGTTCCAGATGATGCCCGCCATGATGATGCCGGCGCCGACGAACACCAGCACGTCCACCCGCTCGCCGAAGAACATCCAGCCGACGAACGCGATCAGCGGAATGCGCAGGAAGTCGAGCGGGATCACCACAATTGCATCGGCAACGCGCAGCGCGTTGGTGAGGAAGTAGTGCGCGGACGTTCCGCCAAGCGCGATGCCGGCCGCCCACATCCATTGCGTGCCGTTCAGGCGCAGCGGAAACAGCGGGTCGATGCCGATCAGCGCGAAGCCGAGCTGCATCACGTTCATCCAGAACAGGATCGCGATCGTGCTCTGAATCGGGATCAGCTTCTTGGTGCCGATGTTTGAAATTGCGTAGCCGAGCGACGCGAGAAGCACTCCGAGCGCGGCCGGCTGGAACGCCTCGATGCCGGGACGCAGGATGATCAGCACGCCGAGAAAGCCGAGCGCGATGGTGCCGGCGCGGCTCACGGTCATTTTCTCGCCGAGAAACAGCACCGCGAGGACGCCGGCCCACACCGGCATCATGAACTCGATCGCGAACACGGTCGCGAGCGGCAGCACGATCACGGCATTTGTCCAGCACAGGTTCGCGATGAAGTGCGTGCCGTTGCGCACGAGATGCGTGACCGGCTTGCGCAGCGCCAGGTATTGAAACAGCGACGGCTGCAGCGCGATCACGACAAGCAGCATGATGAGGCCGCCGACCGCGCGCACCATCAGCAGCTCGAACAGGTTCAGCACGCCGCCGAGATTGCGGACCGAAATCGCCATCAGCGAAAACGACACCAGCGTGCCGATCATCCAGAAGATGGCAGCCGGAACGTTGGAGGTGCGCGGAGGGGGTTGCTCGGGTTCTCCCAAAGCGCCCGCCTCGACGGGAGTGACGGTCGTCACGCGCAATTCCTTCTTGTTGTTCTTGGCCGCGCCCTATTCGGCGTCCGGCTGGTTCTCCGGCCGCGCCTTGTCGAAGGCGGGCAGCTTCAGGCAGGCGGCATCGACGGCAGAAATTTTCGGATACTTATCCATGTCCATCTTGAAGCGCCGCGCGTTGAAGACCTGCGGCACAATGCAAAGGTCGGCGACCGTGACGTGCGCACCGAACGCATACGGCCCGGGGCGCAGCCGCGCCTCGACCGCGTCGAGGCCTTCCTTCACCCAATGCCGGTACCACTCGTCCACCGCGGCCTGATCGTGCTTCAGCGGCCCCTTCAGATAGTTCAGCACCGCCAGATTGTTCACCGGGTGGATGTCGCAGGCGATCATCTGCGAAACCGCGCGGACCTGGGCGCGCTCGACCGCATCGGCGGGAAGCAGCGGCGGCTCGGGCTCCACCTCATCGAGATATTCGACGATGGCGAGCGACTGCAGCAGCACCTCGCCGGTGGAGAGCGCGAGCGCCGGCACGCGCTTCTGCGGATTGATCGCGCGGAATTCCTCGCTCCACTGCCAGCCGCCGTCCTTGGTCAGATGCACCGACGACTGCTCGTAGGGCAGCTTCTTCAGGTTGAGCGCGATGCGCACCCGGTAGGCCGCGGACGAGCGGAAATAGCCATAGAGTTTCACGGACGTTTCCTCGCGGTTCGCGCATTTCGGCGTTCTGTCCGGTCTTGGTAGATGCCCCAGCCGCCCTGCGTCAATGACGCCGGGGACCGGCGCATATCAGCGTTGCTTGACAAGCCGCGCGCACTTTCATTGGCTTGGCCGGGCATGAGCATGGTGGCAGACAGCGTTCGCTTCCCGCCCGACGCGGCACGCGCGGCCGCGCGCGATTTCGACCTCAAGCGCCTGCCGGCGGATTTCATCGCCGACCCGTTTCCGTATTACCGCGCGCTGCGCGAGCACGATCCGGTGCATCGCATGCCGGACGGCGCGTATCTGATCACGCGCTGGCGCGATTGCGACGCGGTCTACCGCGACGCGCGCGTGTTTTCGTCCGACAAGAAGATCGAGTTCAAGCCGAAATACGGCGATGCGCCGCTCTACGAGCATCACACCACCAGCCTCGTGTTCAACGATCCCGCCGCTGCACACCCATGTGCGCCGCGCGATCCAGATGGCGCTGTCGAACCGCGTGATCGCCGAGATGGAGGCCGGCCTGGTCGCGCTGGTCGACCGGCTGCTCGACGCGATGGCGGAAAAGGGCCGGGTAAATGTCATCGATGATTTCGCCGCCGCTATTCCGGTCGAGATCATCGGCAATCTGCTGGGCGTCCCGCATGCGGACCGCGGACCGCTGCGCGGCTGGTCGCTCGCGATCCTGGGTGCGCTCGAGCCGGTGCTGACGGAGGAGCAGCTTGCGCTCGGCAACAACTCGGTGCGCGATTTTTCGGATTACCTCAAAGGCCTCATCGCGGATCGCCGCCGCAATCCCGGCGATCCGGACAAGGATCTGGTGACGCGCCTGATCCGCGGCGAGCATGAAGGCCGCCAGCTATCTGAATCCGAATTGGTGCAAAACTGCATCTTCATCCTCAACGCCGGTCACGAGACCACGACCAACCTGATCGGCAATGCGCTGGAGATTTTCATCCGCTTTCCCGGCGAGCGCGAACGCCTGATCGGCGATTCATCGCTCATGAAGAGCGCCGTCGAGGAAGCGCTGAGGTTCGAAAGCTCGAACCAGCTCGGCAACCGGATCATCACCGAGGAAACGACGCTCGGCGGTATCCTCATGCCAAAGGGCACGCTGGTGACGATCGGCATCGGCGCCGCCAACCGCGATCCCGACGCATTCCCCGATCCGGATCGCTTCGATTCTGCGCGCAATCCGACACGTCATCTCGCCTTCGGCTCCGGCATCCACATGTGCGCCGGCATGAGTCTGGCGCGGCTGGAAGGCCGCATCGCGATCGAGCGATTTCTCAAGCGATTTCCGAGCTATGAGCCGGATGGCGTGCCGACGCGCAGCCGCCGTGCGCGTTTCCGCGGTTTCACCGCGCTTCCCGTCCGGCTAAGTTGAGCAACGAATAACAAGCCCGGAGGAATGCCATGAACGAGCTTGTTTCGCCGACGATCGGGCCTGAGCACCGCGCTCGGCGCGAAATACATGTCCGGCTTCGGCAACACGTTCGAGACCGAGGCGCTGCCCGGCGCGCTGCCCGTCGGCCGCAACTCGCCGCAGAAGGTCAATTACGGGCTTTACGCCGAGCAACTTTCCGGCTCGCCGTTCACCGCGCCGCAAGCTTCGAACCAGCGCTCGTGGCTCTATCGCATCCGCCCGGCGGTGCGCCACACCGGCCGCTTCGAGCGCATCGACGCCGGCCTGATCCGCACCGCGCCGCAGCGCGAAAGCGACTTGCCGATCGGGCCGTTGCGCTGGGCCCCGACGCCGGTGCCAAGCGAGAAACTCACCTTCATCACCGGCCTGCGCACCATGACGACAGCCGGCGACTGCGAAACGCACGCCGGCATGGCTGCGCACGTTGCGCTCGTCACCGCGCCGATGGTGCGTGAGCATTTCTACAATGCCGACGGCGAGATGCTCGTCGTCGCGCAGCAGAACCGGCTGCGCTTCCGCACCGAGTTCGGCGTGATCGAGATCGAGCCGGGCGAGGTCTGCGTCATTCCGCGCGGCGTGATCTTCCGCGTCGAGCCGATCGACGGCCCGGCACGCGCCTATGTGTGCGAGAATTACGGCGGCGGCTTCACGCTGCCGGATCGCGGACCGATCGGCGCGAATTGCCTCGCCAACCCGCGCGATTTCCTCACGCCTGTCGCGTCGTATGAAGATATCGATGCGCCGCACACGTTGATCGTGAAATGGGGCGGCGAACTGTTACCGCACGCAAGTGCCGCATTCGCCGATCGACGTCGTGGCGTGGCACGGGAACTACTACCCCTACAAATACGATCTGCGGCGCTTCTCGCCGGTCGGTGCCATCGCGTTCGATCATCCCGACCCGTCGATCTTCACCGTGATGACCTCGCCGTCGGAAACGCCCGGCACCGCGAACATCGATTTCGTGATTTTCCCCGAGCGCTGGGCGGTGGCCGAGAACACGTTCCGTCCGCCCTGGTATCACCGCAACATCATGTCGGAGTTCATGGGGCTGGTTTACGGCGTCTATGACGCCAAGCCCGAGGGGTTCGTGCCGGGCGGCATGAGCCTGCATAACCAGATGCTGCCGCATGGCCCGGACGCGGACGCGTTCAATCACGCCAGCAATGTCGAGCTGAAGCCGGTGAAACTCACGAACACGCTCGCCTTCATGTTCGAGACGCGTTTCCGCCAGCGCGTGACGAAGTACGCGGCGGAGTCCGACACGCTGCAGGACGATTACGTCGACTGCTGGACCGGGCTGAACAAGCGGTTCAATCCGAACAGGCGCGAGCCTGAATGAAGCTCGCCTCGCTCAAGCACGGCCGCGACGGGCGGCTGGTCGTCGTCTCGCGCGATCTTTCGCGTTGCGCGGATGCGTCGGCCGTCGCGCCCACCCTGCAGGCGGCACTCGACGACTGGGAAGCGGCCGAGCCGCGGCTGACTGAGATCGCCGATGCTGTCGAAGCCGGAAGCATCGCGCACGTGCCGTTCGACCAAACGAAATGCGCCTCGCCGTTGCCGCGCTCGCGCGGCTGGGCCGACGGCTCGGCCTATGTGAACCATGTCGCGCTGGTGCGGCGCGCGCGCGGCGCGGAACTGCCCGCCTCGTTCTGGACCGATCCGTTGATGTATCGCGGCGGCTCGGACGCGTTTCTCGGGCCCCGCGATCCGATCGCGGGTGATGTCGCATGGGGCATCGATCTCGAAGCCGAAGTCGGCGTGATCTGCGGCGACGTGCCGATGGGCGCGAGCGTCGCGGCGGCAGGGGCAGCGATCCGGCTGATCGTGATCGTCAACGACGTGAGTTTCCGCAATCTGATCCCGGGCGAACTCGCGAAGGGCTTTGGCTTTTTGCAAGGGAAGGGGCAGACCGCGTTCTCGCCCGTTGCGGTGACGCCGGACGAGCTTGGCGCTGCGTGGGACGGCGCGAAACTGTCGGGGCCGCTGCTTTCGTTCGTGAACGGCACGCCGTTCGGCAAGCCGAATGCGGGCGCCGACATGACGTTCGATTTCCCGGCTCTGGTGGCGCACGCCGCCAGAACACGCCCGCTCGGCGCGGGCGTCATCGTCGGCTCCGGCACGGTGTCGAACCGCGACGCGGATGGTGGTCCGGGCAAGCCGATCGGAGAGGGCGGCGTCGGCTATTCGTGCATCGCCGAACTGCGCTCGGTGGAGACCATCCGCTACGGCGCGCCGAAAACGCCGTTCCTCAGCCACGGCGATCGCATCCGCATCGAAATGAGCGACCCGCAGGGCCGCTCGATCTTCGGCGCAATCGAGCAGGACGTGGTACGCTACGAGCCTTAGCCTGGGGAGGCGGCCATGGCCGACACGAAACTGTTGATCCCGCCGCTTGGCCGCCTCTACGCGATCTTCGCGCCCATCACGCTGCCGCTGATCCGCCTGATCGCCGGGCGGTTCGCTCGCGTATCACGGCTACGAGATCCTGTTCGGCAACATCGAGGGGGCGGGGCGCTTTTTCGAAAGCGTCGGCTTCGAGAACGGCCTGATGTGGGCCTGGATCGTCGGCATCCTCGAATTCGTTTGCGGCATCCTGCTTGCGATCGGTCTGTTCACGCGCCTCGCGGCCGGGCCGATCATCGTTTTCCTGATCGTCGCGATCGTCACCCATCACTGGGAGTTCGGTTACAACTGGGAGGCCCGCGGCATCGAGTATCCGCTGTTCTGGGCGATCGTGGTACTTCATTTCCTCGTGCACGGCGGCGGGCCGTGGTCGCTCGATGCGAAGATCGGGCGCGAGATCTGATCCGGGGGACTTATGCTGAATCGCAGAACGTTACTGCTCGGCGGTGCCGCGTTCGCGGGGAGCGCGGGGCTTCTGCGCGCGCAGGACTATCCCTCACGCCCGATCCGGATCATCGTGCCGCTCGCGGCCGGCGGCATGGCCGATATCCTGGCGCGCACCATCGCGGCGAAGATCACCGAGGCGACCGGCGCGACCGTGGTGGTGGAGAACCGCACCGGCGGCTCGGGCGTGATCGGCGCCGATGCGGTCGCGAAGTCGCCGCCGGACGGCTACACGCTGCTGATGGGCCTGCACGCCACACAGGCGATCCTCGTTCATCTGCAGAAGCTGCCCTATGACCCCGCGAAGGACTTCGCGCCGGTCATTCATGCCGCCACGGTGCCGAATGTGCTGCTCGTGCACAATTCGGTTCCCGCCAATTCGCTGCGCGAACTCATCGCGTACGCCAAGGCCAATCCCGGAAAACTCACCTTCGCGTCCAGGGCAATGGCTCGACTGGCCACATGATCGGCGAGCAGTTCAAGGTGATGGCCGGGATCGATTTGACCCACGTGCCGTATCGCGGTGCCGCGCCGGCAAGCCAGGATCTGGTCGCCGGCCATGTCAGCATGCTGTTCGACATCGTGCCGCTGGCGGTATCGAACCTTCAGAGCGGTAATGTGCGGGCGCTGGCCGTATGCGCGGCCGAGCGCGTCAAGGCCTTGCCGAATGTGCCGACGATCGCCGAGGCCGGTTTGCCCGGCATGGAAGCGGGCGCCTGGTTCGGCCTGTTCGCGCCCGCCGGGACGCCGCCCGCCGCAATCGCATGGGTCAATCGCGAGGCGAAGAAAGCCTTCGCGGCGCCGGAGGTGCGCGAGCGCTTTGCCGGGCAGGGCGCCGTGCTCCCGCTCGATACGCCGGAAGCCTTCGGCGCGCATGTGGCGGCCGAGACCGAGCGCTGGGGCGCGCTGGTGAGGCGTGCGGGTATCAGGATGGAATAGCGGGCTGCCGCCCAACCAGCCGCGCGCATTCGTGATCCCCGGCCTTGCCGCCTATGGTATTTTGGCTGCGAGCTGCCGCACCAGACGCGCGGCCAAAACGGGGGGAGATCATGATCGCCAGAATCGAGAAAAAATTCGATGTCGCACAACGATGTCGTGCTGCTGATCGCAAGACTTCTGATCGCCGCGCTTTTCGTCATCGCAGGATACAATGCCTTCAAGTCGCTCGGCGGGTCGACAGCCTATTTCGGGCGGCTCGGTGTTCCGGCGCCGCAAATCATGACGCCGTTCGTTGCGGGCTTTGAAGTTGTCGTCGGTCTCTTGGTCGCAATCGGATTCATGACGCGGCTATCGGCGCTCGGTCTTGCGATCCTTGTCGTCTTTGCGGCCCTCATCGCGCACACCAATTTCGCCGATGGCAATCAGGTGAACCACTTCCTCAAGTGCCTCGCCGTCATCGGTGGCTGCCTCGCGCTGATGATCACCGGTCCGGGGGCTTATTCGGTCGACGCAAGGCGGCGTTGATGTACAGCCACATCACCGTCGGCACGTCGCAGATGAACCGCGCCATGCGGTTCTATGACGCCGTGCTGGCGCCGTTGGGAATGAAACGCAAGCGAACCTTCAAGATCGCGATCAGCTACGCGCCGCCGGATTTCTCCGGCGTCAACGAACCGTTCTGGGTGGTGCGCCCTTACGACAGGAAGGACGCAACTCCCGGCAACGGCGTCACCGTAGCCTTCGAGGCGCCGACACGCGCGGCAGTCGATGCGTTTCATGCCGCGGCGCTGGCTGCGGGAGCCAGCGACGAAGGCCCGCCGGGCATTCGCGAGCACTATCATCCGAATTACTACGGCGCCTATGTGCGCGATCCCGACGGCAACAAGATCTGCGTCGTGTGCCATCAGCCTGCGGCTGCAATCGCAGCCGAGTAGGTCTTTCGCAAGCCCGCAAGCGTTCCCACATGTGCGCTGCCCGCAGGAGGGGCGCACCGATGAAGCGTTTCGCCATTTTGGCTCTCGCCTTTGTTTTGACGTCGCTCGCGCCATTCGCGCACGCGGCCGACGATCCCGATCTCATTTTCCGCAAGTCGACGGTGTTTCACTGGGTGTCGCCGAACGACAAGCTTGCGACCTATGCGATCGACGATCCGGCGGTCGACGGCGTCGCCTGCCATTTCACCGTGCCGGAGAAGGGCGGCTTCAAGGGCTGGATCGGGCGTCGCCGAGGAGGTGTCCGACATCTCGCTCGCCTGCCGGCAGGTCGGCCCGATCGCCTTCAAGGCCAAGTTCGAGCAGGGCGACGATGTGTTTCGCCGCCGTCGTTCGCTGCTGTTCAAGAAGATGCAGATCGTGCGCGGCTGTGACGTGAAGCGCAACGTGCTGGTCTACATGGTCTATTCGGACCGCATCATCGAAGGCTCGCCGAAGAACTCGACCTCGACTGTGCCGATCATGCCGTGGGGCACAAGCGATGTGCCGAAGTGCGCGGATTGGGTTGAGAAGTAAGGCTTCCGCTCATGCCCGCGAAAGCGGGCATCCAGAGGCCGAAGAACTGGGTCCCCGCTTTCGCGTGGACGAGCGGTTCACTGAGTCAGCGCGAGCACTCGATTGCAACGAAGCTGTCGCAGCTTCCCGCGCACGCGTTTTTCCCGCTGGTCGGGACCGCGCCGGTGATGTCGTCGCGCTCGATCTTGCGGAACGATTTCGCCTGCGCGAACGACTGCGACTGGCAATAGGCGGTCGCGACCGTCACGCCGCAAGGCTCGCCATTGGCGAGGCAGCGGTCGATGCCGTAGCCGTCGGCATTGTTCGCGATGATGAACATGCGATTTTCGGCGGCGGCGGGCGCGGACAACAGCAGCGCGCCACGCGGCCGCAATTCCCAATCGCGCGAAAATCCCCATAGCCCATCCCCCGGCTGTGGAAAGCCGACGAGGGCGCAGCCTACGCGCGCAGGCGTTGACAGTTCGTTAACCGTAGCGGGGCGGGGAAATCAGTGAAGGCTGAGCGCGACCGGCTTGCCGCGGACGAGGATCGGGCTTCGCAGGCCGAAGCCGGGGACGCCGAGCAATTCGTCCAGATCGGGAAGCAGAACATAGGTCTGCATGTCCTCGGCGCCGGGCGGCGTTGCGGCCGGCCGAAGCTCGACATATCCGAACGGGGTGCGCAGGAGCGGGTTGCTCATGGTCTGGTCCCAGGGCGTGCTTTTCAGCACGCCGTCCTCGTTAGTCGCTTAACGCGGCTAAAGGTTCATTGGTTGCCCAGCCGCGATGAAATTCCTCGGTTAACCGGGCTGAAATCGGGAGGCTTCGGGACGATCCCGGGCTTTGTTGCGGCGGGATCGTGGCGCGAACCTTGGCGGCCCCGCGACCGGAAATACTTGACGGAGCGGCCGCTCGCTCGCATAACGGCCGCCATGAACGGCCTTTTCGCAATCTGCGGCATTTGCCGGGAGATTATTCGCTAGCTCACGCTGGCTGCGGCCGTCTTTTCTCAAAATTCGAGACCAAAAGGACGCCCGGCCAGCAGGTCCAGGCGATTTTTCCGCGTTGAAAAATCGCGAACGCATGGGTCATGTCCGTGGAACTGAAACTCTACGATACGCTGACACGCGAGAAGCGGCCGTTCGCCCCGCTCGATCCCTCACGCGTGCGCATGTATGTGTGCGGGCCGACAGTCTACGACTTTGCCCATATCGGCAATGCGCGCCCGGTCATCGTGTTCGACGTGCTGTTCCGCCTGCTCCGCCATCTCTATGGGCAGGACGCGCGTCACCTATGTGCGCAACATCACCGACGTGGACGACAAGATCAACGCGCGCGCGGCCGAGCGCGGGATTCGATATCCGCGAGCTGACCGAAGGCACCTACGCCAACTTCCACGAGGATGTGGCGGTGCTCGGCTGCCTGGCCCCGACCGTGGAGCCGCGCGCCACCGAGCATATCGCCGAGATGCGAGACGCTGATCGAGCGCCTCGTCGCGTCCCGCAATGCCTATGTGGCCGAGGGTCACGTGCTGTTCTCGGTGCCTTCGATGCCGGAGTACGGGCGGCTGTCGAAGCGCTCGCTCGACGAGATGGTCGCCGGCGCGCGCGTGGATGTCGCGCCCTACAAGCGCGGCGACATGGACTTCGTGCTGTGGAAGCCCTCGAAGGACGGCGAGCCGGGCTGGCCGTCGCCCGCCGGGATCGCAGACGCCGGGGCGGCCGGGCTGGCACATCGAATGCTCCGCGATGGCCTGGAAGCATCTGGGCGAGACCTTCGACATCCACGGCGGCGGCATCGATCTCGTGTTTCCCCACCACGAGAACGAGATCGCGCAGTCGCGTTGCGCGTTCCACACGCCCGTGATGGCGAACGTCTGGATGCACAACGGCTTCCTGCAGATCGAAGGCGAGAAGATGTCGAAGAGCCTCGGCAACTTCTTCACGATCCGCGAGGTGTTGGCCGACTGGCAGGGCGACGTGGTCCGTCTGGCAATGCTCTCAACGCATTACACGCCAGCCGATCAACTGGACCGTGAAGGGGCTGGAGGAGGCCGAGAAGGCGCTGGCGAATTTCTTCGATGCCGCATCCGCCGATGCCGAGCCGCGCCCGGCGCCGGGCGTGCTGGAGGCGCTTGCCGACGATCTCAATACGCCGAAGGCGATCGCCGAGATGCACGCGCTGCGCAACGCGGCCGGCCGCAAGGCGCTGGCCGGCACGCTCGCGTTCTTCGGCTTCCGCGCGGATGCGTTTTCGGAATGGCGTGAGGCACGCGCGCCCGCACCCGCCTTGCCGGCGGAGGAGATCGACCGCCGCATCGCGGCGCGGCTTTCTGCCCGCAAGGCGAAGAACTTCGCCGAGGCGGATCGCATCCGCGACGAACTCGCCGCATTGGGCATCGTGCTGAAGGATTCCAAGGACGGCACCACCTGGGAGCAGGCGCGATGACGCTCGACGAGCGCGATCCCATCGTCATGGCGGACACCGGCCCGTTGATCCGGCTGGCGGCGGCCGGGCTGCTCGATGGATTGCGCGCGACCAACCGGCGTGTCGTCATTGTTGATCGCGTCGAAGCGGAGGCGACGCAAGACCGTTCCAAGCCATATGCGAAAGAAATCGCCGAATGGATCGCCCGCAATAGCGATGCCATCGAGCGGCCACGCACCGTCGTTGGCGCCGGCGTCGAAAAGTTGGAATCTGAGCCGAGTACGCCGGAGCAGCAGCGCCTTCTCAAGGCCGCCTTGCGTAATTCGGGCGAGAAGGCGATCCGTGATTTTCTGGAAGAGTGGGCGCCGGCGACTCACGGTGCGCTCGTCGTGTACGAGGACGAAGACGTTCCGTTCCGTACTGCAATCGACGCGCGTCCCGATCATGTTGATGACGACGCGTCGCTTTGCCCGACAACTCGTCGAGTGGGGCATCAATGTCGATGCGGTTGCGGCAATCGAGGAAGTGGCAAAGACCTTTACCACCAAGCCATCGATGAGCGGCGAAATCGATCCCGGAAGAATCGCCGGACTTTCGGCGTCTTCCGCAACCGGACGAGCCAAAATGATGGCGCGCGCGCACCCATCGTTCGCGCTGCGGCCGTTCCTGATCGAGGATACGCCGCTGCTGACCGAGATCTTCCGCGCCAGCATCGAGGAACTGACCGCGGACGATTACAGCGAAGGCGCGCGGCGGGCCTGGGCTTCGGCGGCCGATGACGAGGAAGCCTTCGCCAAGCGGCTCGGCGACCAACTCACCTTGATCGCCACCATGAATGGCTCGCCGGTCGCCTTCGCGTCGCTCGCGAACAACGAGACGATCGACCTGCTCTATGTTCATCCGGGCGTGGCCGGGCAGGGCGCCGGCACCATGCTGGTCGATGCGCTGGAGAAGCTTGCCGCCGCGCGCGGGGCGAAGCGCCTGACCGCCGACGTCAGCGACACCGCGCAGGACTTCTTCAAGAAGCGCGGCTTCACGGCGCAGCAGCGCAACACGGTTTTGCGCGGCGGCGAATGGCTCGCCAACACCACGATGGACAAGGCGCTGGCAACCGGGAAGGGCGGCCGCATGAGCAAGGAACGCCTCTATCTCTTCGACACCACGCTGCGCGACGGCGCGCAGATGAACGGCGTCGATTTCACGCTGCACGACAAGCTCACCATCGCGCGGCTGCTCGACGGCCTCGGCATCGACTACATCGAAGGCGGCTATCCGGGCGCGAACCCGACCGACACCGAACTGTTCGGCACGAAGCGCGACATGGCGGCGACATTCACGGCGTTCGGCATGACGCGGCGGCCCGGCCGCTCGACCTCGAACGATCCGGGGCTTGCGACCCTGCTCGACGCCAAGGCCGACGCGATCTGTTTCGTCGCGAAGTCGTGGGACTACCACGTGCGCGTCGCGCTCGAGACGACGAACGAGGAAAACCTCGCCTCGATCCGCGACAGCGTGCAGGCCGCGCAAGGCAAAAAGGCCGCGAGGTGCTGATCGATTGCGAGCATTTCTTCGACGGCTACAAGGCCAATCCGGACTATGCGCTCGCCTGCGCGAAAGCCGCGCACGAATCGGGCGCGCGCTGGGTCGTGCTGTGCGACACCAACGGCGGCACCTTGCCGCACGAGGTCGAGGCGATCGTCGGCGAGGTGGTGAAGCACGTGCCGGGCGACCATGTCGGCATCCACGCGCATAACGACACCGAACAGGCGGTGGCGAATTCGCTCGCCGCGGTGCGCGCCGGCGCGCGGCAGATCCAGGGCACGCTCAATGGGCTCGGCGAGCGCTGCGGCAACGCCAATCTGGTGTCGATCATCCCGACGCTGAAGCTGAAGCCGGAATTTGCGGAAAAATTCGAGATCAGCGATCTCGGACGACAAGCTGAAGACACTGGCGCACGCCTCGCACACCATCGACGAGATGCTCAATCGCGCGCCGAACCGGCACGCGCCCTATGTGGGCGAGAGCGCGTTCGCCACCAAGGCCGGCATTCATGCCTCCGCGATCGCCAAGGACCCGGCGACCTATGAGCACGTGCTGCCGAACCTCGTCGGCAACGAGCGCAGGATATTGGTCTCGGATCAGGCCGGCCGCTCGAATGTGCTGTCCGAGCTGGAGCGCATCGGGCTCACCGTCGACAGGAACGACGCGCGCGTGACGCGCCTGCTCGACGAGGTGAAGGAGCGCGAGGCCGCGGGCTTCGCCTACGAGGCGGCCGACGCCTCGTTCGAGCTGCTGGCGCGCCGCGTGCTCGGCCGCGTGCCGGACTATTTCGCGGTCGAGAAGTTCGACGTCAGCGTCGAGCAGCGCATCAATGCGCTCGGCCAGCGCGTCACCGTGTCGATGGCGGTCGTCAAGGTGAAGGTCGGGCGAGGAAAGCCTGATCTCGGCCGCCGAAGGCAACGGCCCGGTCAATGCGCTCGACGTCGCGCTGCGCAAGGACCTTGGCAAGTACCAGAAATACATCGAGCGGCCTGGAGCTGACCGATTACCGCGTGCGTATCCTCAATGGCGGCACCGAAGCGGTGACACGCGTGCTGATCGAGAGCCGGGACGAAACCGGCGAGCGCTGGACCACGGTCGGCGTGTCGCCCAACATCATCGACGCGTCGTTCCAGGCGCTGATGGATTCGATTGTCTACAAGCTTGTGAAATCCGGCGCGCCGGCATGACCATGTGCACCCGCCGGTCCGCGATGCTGATGACGGCCGGTGCGATTGCCAGCATCGCTGTTCCTGCGCGCGCCGCTGATCACCGCGCCTTTGTCGCCGCGGCCTTCGACATGAAGGAGAAAGCGGTGCGCGCCGGAGACCAGCCCTACGGCGCGGTCGTGGTGCGCGACGGAGAGATCGTCGGCTGGGGCCCGAGCCGCGTGCGCGAACTCGGCGAATGGGTCGGACATGCCGAACGCGTGGCCATGCGCGACGCGCAGCGGCGGCTGGCGCGAGACGACCTGTCGGATTGCGTGATGTATTCGACCTCGCGGCCGTGCGGCGCCTGCGAGCGCGCTGCCGCGCAAGCGAAACTCGCGCGCATGTACCACGGCCCCGACGCCACGGATGCGGGAGCGCCGCGATGATCGATCATGTGTCCGTCGCGGTGGGCGATCTGTCGCGTTCCACCCGCTTCTACGAAGCGGTACTCGGCGCAATCGGCTACGCGCCGCTGGATGTGCGCGGCTCGACCGTCGGCTTCGGCAAGACATATTCCGAGTTCTGGCTCAACGCGCGGCCCGAGATGGCGCCGCTGCCGGCACATCCCGGCGCGCATGTGTGCCTGCGGGTGCGCTCGATCGAACTGGTCGATGCCTTTCATGCGGCCGCGCTCGCGAACGGCGGCCGCTCCGACGGTGCGACCCGGCTTGCGCCCGCATGACGGGCCGAACGGCTACTATGCGGCCTTCATCCGCGACCTCGACGGCAACCGCATCGAGGCGGTGACGTTCGTGCCCCGCCCTTGACGGCGCCGCGCGGCGTCCCGGAAAGAGAACCAACCTTCCGGGCCCGCGCATGCTGTTCCAGAGCCAGATCTATGTGCTTGCGTTCCTGCCGCTCACCGTCGCGCTGTATTACGCAGCGGCGGGCTCGCCGGCTGCGCGCCAATGGGTGCTGATCGCCGCATCGCTGGTCTTCTACGGCTGGTGGGACCCGCGCTTCATCATTCTCGTGGTCAGCCAGATCACCGCGACCTGGCTGCTCGCGCGCGCCTATGAGCGAACCGGCGCAAGGGCCTGGCTCGTCGCCGGCGTCGTTCTCAATCTCGCTTCCCTCGGCACGTTCAAGTATCTCGATTTCCTGCTTGTATCGTTCGAGACCGCGAGCGGCATCGTGTTCCCGCGCGCGCATCTGATCCTGCCGATCGGCATCAGCTTCTTCTCGTTCCAGCTCATCTCCTATCTGGTCGACCGCATGCGCGGGAACGCGCCGCTCTATCCGTTCCGGCCGTTCGCATTGTTCGTACTGGTGTTCCCGCATGTGATCGCCGGGCCGATCGTGCGGCACAACGAATTGGTGCCGCAGTTTGCCGAAAATCCGCTGCGCGACGGGATGTGGGCGCGCATCGGTGCGGGCCTTGTGATTTTCACGGTGGGGTTTGGCAAGAAGGTTCTGCTCGCCGACCGTCTCGCCCCGACCGTCGACCAATTGTTCGCGCAAGGTGCGCAACGCGTGCTCGACTTCGGCGAAGCATGGACTGCGGCGCTGGCATTTTCGTTGCAGCTCTTTCTCGATTTCTCCGCCTATACCGAGATGGCGATCGGCTCGGCGCTGCTGTTCGGCCTAGTGTTGCCGGAGAATTTCCGCCGGCCCTATCTCGCGACCGACCTGCGCGACTTCTGGCGCCGCTGGCACATCTCGCTGTCGAACTTCCTGCGCGACTATCTCTACATCCCGCTCGGAGGCAGCCGGCACGGCGCGGCGCGTTACGCACTCGCGACCATCGTTACGATGGGGCTGTGCGGGCTGTGGCATGGGGCAGGGTGGACTTATGTCGCCTGGGGGCTGTGGCACGGCATCGGGTTGATCGTATGCCGCGCATGGCAACAGCTCGGGCGCCCGCTGCCGGCGGTTGCCGGCTGGGCGATCACGGTGCTGTTCGTCCTCGTCGGATGGGTGGTGTTCCGCGCGACCGGCTTTGCGTCGGCCGGCTCGATCCTCGGTTCTCTCGCCGGCTTGAACGGATTCGGCGGTGTGCTGGCGGAGGCAAAGCTGATCGCGATCGCGGCGCTCGCGAGCGCGCTCATCCCCTCGGCGCATGAGATGAAGGACCGGCTGCTGCGCCCGATGCCGGTGGTCGCGGTCGTGACCGCGCTGCTGGCAGCATTCTGCGTCTTCGAGGTCGGCAAGGGCGCGCCGGTCAACTTCATCTATTTCCAGTTCTGACGATGCCGCAACAGACGCACCCACAGACCGATGTGCGGCGCGCGGCGGCTGGCGCCGCTTCGTCATGCTGTTTCTCGGCACCTTCGTCGGCGGCATCGTCGGCGCAGCGCTTTTCATCCTGCTGCTCGACCCTTACGACATGGTGCCGTTCTCGCTCCCGATCGAGCGGCCGCTGCTGAGCGGCAGTCAGCGCTTCGCCTATCCGCAGGTGATGCGCAGCAAGCGCTTCGACTCGATCATCGTCGGCTCCTCGACCGCGCGGCTGATCGATCCCGAGCAGCTCAACGGTCCGTTCGCGGCGCGCTTTGCCAACATGGCGATGAACGCTTCGAGCGCATGGGAGCAATGGCGCACGTTCGAGTATTTCCGGCGGCACGCGGTTGCGCCGAAAGTGCTGATCGTCGGGATCGACGACGGCTGGTGCGATCCGAACGCGGACCGCGACCGCATCCGGCACGGCTTTCCCGAGTGGCTCTACGATGACGACCGCTGGAACGACTACGCCAACCTGTTCAACAGCGGCACGCTCGAGATCGCCGCGCGCCTCGTCGGCTATCATCTCGGGCTTTATCGCGCGCGCAGCCGATACGACGGCTTCGAGGTCTTTACGCCGCCGGAGAGCGACTACGATCGCGCGCGCGCGCGGGCTCGCCATCTGGACCGGGCGAACGCCGCAGCCGCTGCCGGACGTGCCGCCGCCGTCTCTCTCCGACGAAGAGAAGCGCGCGCTGAAATTCCCCGCACTCGCCTGGATGGAGACGATGGTCGGTGAATTGCCCGCCGCCACCACCAAGGTGCTCGCCTTCATGCCGGTGCACGTCGCCGCACAGGCCTGGCCCGGCACACGCGACGCCGCGGTCGAGGCCGAGTGCAAGGCGCGTATCGCGGCGATCGGCCGCAAATTGGGCGCCAAGGTGATCGACTGGCGTATCGCTTCGCCGATCACGACCAAGGACGAAAATTATTGGGACGGGCTGCATTATCGATTGCCGATTGCGCGGCGCCTGACGGACGAGCTGATCGGTGCCGTGCTCAACGGCACGGAATCAACCGACGGCAGCTATCGACTGCCCGGCCGTTAGCTACATCCGCTCGACGGTCTCGGGCTTGCCCTGCTTCTCGCTCTCGCTGACCTGCGCGGCCGCCTTGCGCAGCTTCGGCAGTATTTCGTCCGGCGTCTCGGCGACGAGCAGCGCCACGCCAAGCTCGGCCCGGATGAACTCCATGCCGCGCATATGATCGAGCAGGGCGCAGAGCGGGTCCCAGAAACCTTTGATGTTCAGGATCAGGATCGGCTTCTTGTGCCGGCCGAGCTGCGCCCAGGTGAGTTGCTCGACCAGTTCCTCCAGCGTGCCGATCCCGCCCGGCAGCGCCACGAACGCGTCGGCCTTGTCGAACATCGTCTGCTTGCGGACATGCATGTCCGGCGTGACGATGACTTCCTGAGCACGCTTCAGAGTCTGCTCGCGGTTTTGCAGGAACTCCGGGATGATGCCGGTGACGTGCCCGCCATGGTCGAGCACGGCTGTCGCGACCGCGCCCATCAGGCCGCGCGAACCGCCCCCATAGACGAGACCGACGCCGTCGATGGCCAAAAGCTCACCGAAACGGCGCGCCGCTTCCATGAAAGCCGGGTCGGTGCCCGGGCTGGAGCCGCAATAGACGCAAACCGTTCGAATCTTGCTCATGAGGGGGATGTGGCATCGCCCCTCCCAAGGGGTCAAGGCGCGCCGTTTCGGCATATTGCGCAGCCGGAACCGGGGCCGGGAACCGCAAAATCGGGCTAATTTTTCATTGCAATGTCCGGATCGCTGCTAAACTTCGCGCCGGATGGGGCGGGCGGCAGGATATCGATGATGCGTGCAAGCGTGGGTTATGTGGCCATGGTGGCGGCCGGCGTATCGGCCGGGGCGCTCGGCTATGCGGTGATCTGGTCATACGAGCCCGAGGCGCCGCCGCCGATCGCGATGGTCGTGCCGCCTGGACCGCCGGTGGCTAGGGCACCGGCGGTGAAAGACATCGAGCCGCCGCCGTCTGTCGCGACGGCTCCAATCGCAGCCGTCCGCGCCCGCGCCGTCCGTCCGTGGCGAATGTCCGCAGCGGAGCCGCCCGCGCCGCCAGCCGTCGCAGCGCCAACTCCTGCGCCGCTGGCGCGCCGCCAGCCGTCGCGGCGCCAGTTCCCGGCCCGAGCGCGAAGCCCACGGAAGCGCCAGCCGTCTCGGCCGTTCAGCCGCCAGTACGCAGCGAGCCGCCGCCGCCGCCGATCGCGGCACCGCCGGCGGCTGCAGCATCCGCACCGCCGCAGTCGGCCCCGACTCCCTCCAGGCAAAGCGCGCCGTCAGCGCCGGCAGAGGCCAAAGCGCCGCCAGCGATTGCCCCTGCGGCGAAAGCTGCGCCGCCAAAGATCGAAGCACCGGTAGCTGCGCCAGCACTCCGGCGCCGGTCACGTCGCCGCCCGCGCCTCCAAAGGTTGCCGCAGCTCCACCAGTCCAACTGCCGCCTCGGCCATCGCGGCCCCCAGTCCCCCCGCGCAGAAATCGCAGGCCGAGAAACCGGTCGCGGCCGCGGCCTGCGCCTCAACCGTCACCCGTCACGCCACCCGTTGCCGCGGCGCCGAGCGTGGCCGTGTCTCCGCCCGTGCAGCCGCCGGACGCCTCGAATACTGTGACTCCACCTGTCCCGCCCGCGCGTCCGAGCATCGTTGCCATCGCGCCGCCAGTGGAATCACTGCGGACCGAAACCCCGCCCGCCGCGCCGCCGAAGGCAGAGATGCCAACTGCTCGTCCGCTTGCCGAGCCACCTCCTGCGATCGTGCCTGCATCACCGGCTGAAACGCGTGCACCCCCGGCGCGCATTCTGCGTGCCGCGCCAAGAGCAAACCAGCCGCCGCCATCTCAACCCGCAGCCTCGCCGCCGCCACCTCAACCGGCAGCAGCACCGGAAAAGCTCGCCGCGCTTGCCACCGAGCGAAACAGCGGCGCCCCGCGCGGCGCCGGGTGCGGCTCCGATCGCGGCCGACAAGCCGCAGATCACCGTGATCCGCGGCGGCCGCCAGCGGCCCGCTGCTTCGCGCGCGCCGGCGGCAGAAAAGCCGAAAGAGAACACGCGGCTCGCGGCCTTGCCGCCCGCTTCCTCGCCCGTCCTAACCGCAACCGACGCGCCCCCGATTCTCGTGCTGCGCGGCGTGCGCGGCGCGCGCTACGCTCTCGTCGGCCGCATCGAGCCGGCGCAACCGGCCGCGCATCCACTGCTCACGGTCATTCGCGGCCCGCGCCCAAAGGCAATACGGCTGGTGCCTTACGTGCAGCCCGGGCCATTGATCCTGCGCATTCCGGACTGATAGCCGCAGGCTCAAAATCGGGAAAGGTGCCGGCGCTGCCCAAACCCCCTATATGTGCTGGGCAAACTTGGACCGATTCCAGAATTCATGAACGCGCCGCACCCTCCCGCGAGCTTCAAGCCGGTTTCCGCCGAGCGCGGCGCGCTGCTGCGCACGCTCGCGCATCTGTGGCCGTTTATCTGGCCCTCGGACCGCGCCGATCTCAAATGGCGCGTGATGCTGGCGACCGTGCTGCTGTTCCTCGCCAAGCTCGCCACCATCGCGGTCCCCTTCACCTTCAAGTGGGCCGTCGATGCGCTGACCGGCGAAGTTCGTCCGCCCGAGGGCGCTCCCGCGTGGGCGCATGTGGATGTTCGCCGCGCCGATCGTGCTCACGGTCGCCTATGGCGGCACGCGCATCGTCATGGCGGTGTTGACGCAAGTGCGCGACGGGCTGTTCGCCAAGGTCGCGATGCATGCGGTGCGCCGGCTTGCCTATCGCACATTCCAGCACATGCACGAGCTGTCGCTGCGCTTCCACCTGGAGCGCAAGACCGGCGGCCTGACGCGCGTGCTCGAACGCGGCCGCAACGCGATCGAGACCATCGTGCGCATGGTGATCCTGCAACTTGTGCCGACCATCGTGGAACTCGCGCTGATCGTCGGCGTGCTGTTGTGGATGTTCGACTGGCGCTACGTGCTGATCATCATGGTGACGGTCGTGCTCTACATGGCCTTCACCTACTACGCGACCGAGTGGCGCATCGGCATCCGCCGCAAGATGAACGAGAGCGACAGCGAGGCCAACACCAAGGCGATCGACTCGCTGCTCAATTACGAGACGGTGAAATACTTCGTCGCCGAGGAGCGCGAGGCGCAATCGCTACGACCGGACGATGGCGCGCTACGAGGACGCGAGCGTCAAGGCCTACACGTCGCTCGCCGTGCTCAATGCCGGGCAGGCCGTGATCTTCACGCTTGGTCTCGCCGCCGCGATGGTGCTGTGCGTGCGCGGTATCCGCGCCGGCACCAACACCGTCGGCGATTTCGTGATGATCAACGCGATGATGATCCAGCTTTATCAGCCGCTGAATTTCATGGGCATGGTCTATCGCGAGATCAAACAGGCGGTCACCGATATCGAACTCATGTTTTCGATCCTCGCGCGTGAGCCCGAGATCGAGGACAAGGCCGGCGCCGCGCCGCTTGCAGTCCCGAGCGGCGCGATCCGCTTCGAAAACGTGCAATTCGCCTACGAGCCGGCGCGGCAAATTCTCAAGGGCCTGAGCTTCGAGGTTCCGGCGGGCAATCGCGTCGCGATCGTCGGTCCGTCCGGCGCCGGCAAGTCGACCATCTCGCGGCTGTTGTTCCGGTTCTACGACGTGACGGGCGGGCGCATCACCATCGACGGGCAGGATATCCGCGAGGTGACGCAGCGCTCGCTGCGCTCGGCAATCGGCATGGTGCCGCAGGACACGGTGCTGTTCAACGACACCATCCGCTACAACATCCGCTATGGCCGCTGGGATGCGAACGATGCCGAGGTGGAGGAGGCGGCAGCACTTGCGCAGATCGACGGCTTCATCCGCATGGCGCCGGACGGTTACGAGACGGAGGTCGGCGAGCGCGGGTTGAAACTCTCCGGCGGCGAGAAGCAGCGCGTCGCGATTGCGCGCACGATCCTGAAAAGTCCGCCGATCCTGCTGCTGGACGAGGCGACCTCCGCGCTCGACAGCCACACCGAGAAGGAAATCCAGGACGCGCTCGATCGCGTCTCGCGCGGGCGCACCACGCTGGTGATCGCGCACCGGCTCTCGACCATCGTCGGCGCCGACGAGATCATCGTGCTCGATCAGGGCGTGATCGCGGAGCGCGGCACGCATCATCAGCTTCTGTTGAAGAACGGGCTCTACGCCAGCATGTGGAATCGCCAGCGCGAGGCCGAAGAGGCGCGCGAGAAGCTCGCCCGTGTCGAGGAAGAAAAAGCCGCGCCGAACCGCAACCCGCCGCCCGTGGACGACCCTGCGGTGGACGGGGAAGCAACGGCGCCGGATGTCAGCGCAGCGGTGGTGGGGTAGAGGATCGCATGTCCATCGTAAATTCCATCCGCTCTCAACTCGCGCCCATCCACCCCGAGGGCTATCCGTTCATCGGCGCGTTCGCGCTCGCGAGCCTGGTCCTGTTCTGGCTGTGGACGCCGCTCGGCTGGCTCGGCACGGTGTTGACGCTGTGGTGCGCGTATTTCTTCCGCGATCCGGTGCGCGTGACGCCGATCTCCGACAAACTGGTGGTGTCGCCCGCCGACGGCCGGGTCAGCCTCGTCGCCAACGCGGTCCCGCCGCCGGAACTTGCGCTCGGCGACAGGCCGCTGCCGCGCGTCTCGATCTTCATGAGCGTGTTCGATTGCCACGTGAACCGCTCGCCGGTCTCGGGGCGGATCGAGCGCATCGTCTACACGCCGGGCAAATTCCTCAACGCGGACCTCGACAAGGCGAGTGAGGACAACGAGCGCAACGCGCTGGTCATCACCGGCACCGCGGGCCGCGTCGGCGTGGTGCAGATCGCCGGGCTCATCGCGCGGCGCATCGTGTGCTGGGTCAAGGAGGGGCAGGAGATCGGCGCGGGCGAGCGCATCGGCATGATCCGCTTCGGCTCGCGCGTCGATGTGTATCTGCCGGCCGGCACGGTGCCGCTCGTTTCCGTAGGGCAGACGTCGCTCGCCGGCGAGACCATCATCGCCGAACTCGGCGCAGTGCCTTCGAGCCTTTCATTCCGCGTCGGCTGATCAATTCATATTGATGTGGATAACGGTGACAGTAAACGCGCGTTAACCGGCTGCTTGCACTCCGCTTAGCACAATCGATCAAGTTTTCGACTTATCTGCCCGCACCGGGAATTCCCGGGCGGGGCCGTACGGTGGGACTTGATCGATGGCGCAGGCGCAAGACGACGAGCAGGCTGCCGCGATCCTCGGCCGCAGGGCGCAAGGATTGCTGGCGCTCGACGAGGCGCTTGCGGAGCTCGCCGACGCCAATTGCGTCGTCACCATCGCGGCCGTGATCGCCGAGCGGGTCCGGCTGCAGCCTGACGTCGTCGCTCGCGCGTTGGACGCGGAGTCCGATGAGCCGATCTCGGTGATGTGCCGCGCGGCCGGATTCAGCCTGAATGGATTCTCGGCGCTGCTGCGCATGCGCCGCCGCCGCAATCACGGCTCCAGAAGCCGCTGCCGCCGCGCTCGCATTTTTCTCCGGCCTGCAACGCGCTTCCGCCGAGCGCATCCTGCAGCAGATGGTGCCGCGCAGGGCGGACCGACGCATCCGCTGAAGGCTGCGCCGCGCATTAACTGTTTGGCCTGAGCCAGTGGCGGGCCAACGCGCGAACCGCTATATTCCTGTCCATGCCGTATTCGGGCTTCGATCCTGACCGCCGCCAGCGCCGGCTGCACCGATTCCGCCAGATCCCGGTGCGCATCCTTGTGCCGAACGTGATCACGCTGCTGGCGCTGTGCGCTGGGATGACCGGTATCCGGCTGGCGCTGGAAAACCGCTACGAGCTTGCGCTCGGCGCGATCGTGTTCGCCGCGATGCTCGATGCGATCGACGGGCGTGTCGCGCGCATGATCAAGGGGACCTCGCGCTTCGGCGCGGAACTCGACAGCCTGGCGGACTTCTTCAATTTCGGCGTCGCGCCCGGTCTCATCCTGTATTTCTGGGGTCTCAACGCGCTCGGCAATCTCGGATGGATCGCCGCGATGGTGTTCGCCATCTGCACGGCGCTGCGGCTTGCCCGCTTCAACGTCCAGATCGACGATCCGCTGCGCCCGGCCTGGGCCGGCAATTTCTTCACCGGCGTTCCGGCGCCGCTCGGCGCCATCGTCGTGCTGCTGCCGATCTATCTGTCCTTCCTGCGCGTGCCGGTGCCGGTCGTCCTCACCTTCGTCTTCACGCTGGCGATTGCCGGGCTGATGGTCTCACGCCTTCCCGTGCTGTCGGGCAAGAAGATAGGGACGCGCGTGCGCGCCCGAAATGGTGGCGCCGGTCATCATCGTGGCGGTGCTGCTGATCGCCTTGCTGATCAGCTATCCGTGGGAGTTGCTCAGCTTTGTTTCGCTCGCGTATCTCGTCTTGCTGCCGCTCGGCTGGTTCTCCTACCGCCGCCATCAGCAGGCGGACGCCGCGGCCCGCGTAGCAGCAGCGGCAGCATCGAGCGATCATCCGGCCGTGCCCGCGCCGCCCGCACGCGAGCCCGACGACGAACGTCCCGCGCGGCTCAACTAACCATGCGGCGCGTTGTCCGTGTCCTTGCCGATAGTGGCGATCGCGCGCCGATCGATAGCGTCATCATGTCCAGCGATCAGCGCCGCGTGCAGACCGCGCATCTGACCGGCGTGAAAGGCACCTCCATCGGCGTCATGCTTCCCGAGCCAGTGCTGCTGCGCAATGGCGACCTGCTGGAACTCGATGACGGCAGCTTCGTCGATGTGGTGGCCGAGCCGGAGCCGCTGATCGAGGTTCGCGGCAACGATCTGACACACCTCGCGCGGCTCGCCTGGCATCTCGGCGACCGGCACGTCCCGGTGCAGGTTCTGGCCAATCGGCTGCGGATGCGGCGCGATGCGGCGCTCGAGGCACTGCTGGGTAGCCTGGGCGGACGCCTGACCGCAATCGAAGCGCCGTTCGATCCCGAGGGCGGCGCGTATGCGACGCCAGCCGCGCAGCACGATCATCACGGGCACGACCACGACCACGACCATTGTGGTCACGATCACCATCATCACGAACATCGCTAGCACATGTCGGCACTTGACCCGAAAGCCGAGGCGCGTTGCCGCAATTCGTTTGCCGCCCAGCAGGCAATGACGACGATCGGTGCGTCGGTGCTGTCAGTCACGGCCGGCGAGGTGGAGATCGAGATGCCGTTCTCGCCGCGGCTGACGCAGCAGCACGGATTTATTCACGGCGGCGTCATCACGATGCTGTGCGACAGCGCCTGCGGTTTCGCCGCGCTCTCGCTAATGCCGGATGATGCGGCCGTTCTCACCACGGAATTCAAGATCAATCTACTCGCGCCGGGGAGGGGCGAGCGCTTCATCGCGCACGGTCGCGTCGTGCGCCCCGGCAAAAGACTGATGGTTTGTCTCGGTGAGGTTTTCGCCGAGGATGGCGGCAAGCGCAAGCAGGTCGCGCTGATGACAGCTTCGATGATGGTGATGGATACGTCGAGCGGCTTGCGCGACTAGCCGCCGAACGCATGGCGCGTCGCGCGCCGATTGAGCCGTTTGGCGTTCGCGTTGACGGTGCGGAATGCCGGCTTGAGCCCCGCGCTGGCGATCGCGAGGGGCGCATTGGCGAGCGGCGCGAACTGTCCCATCGCGGCCGCACTGAACATGCGCACGGCTTCGATGTTGGCGGCGACGCAGCCTTCGATGAAGGCTGCGGTTTTCTCGTCAACCATGCGCGTTGCTTCCGCCTGACGTTGCGCGGTGGTTGCGAGCGAAGCGAAGCCGAACATCGGAAGGCGATGCCAAAGCGTCATCATGGTGGATGTCGCAGCCACCATGCTGTCCGTGCCAAGATTGGAGCTGCGCCGCCTGGGCATGATGACCTCAACGGAATGGAATGCGCACGACAAGCCCGAGCGCGGCCAAAAGTTCCCTCGCGAGCCTGCACAGGAGACGATCATGACGCTCAGCGTCGAACGCGACGGCCCGGTAACCACGATCGTTCGCAGCCGCATCGAGGCGCGCAACGCCATGGACCCCGCGAGCGCCGAGGCGCTCACCGAAGCCTTGCTGGCGTTCGACCGCGATGAGTCGCAATCGGTCGCGGTGTTGTGGGGCGCGGGCGGCGCGTTCTGCGCGGGCTTCGATCTCAAATACGCGGCGTCCCAATTGGGTCAGAAGGATCCGATGGCGCCGCTGAATTTCCCGGAAGGCGAGGGGCCTGTCCGCGCGGGCCGATGGGGCCGACGCGGCTGCAATTGTCCAAGCCGGTGATTGCGGCCGTCGCCGGGCCGGCGGTCGCGGGCGGCATGGAACTTGCGCTGTGGTGCGATCTGCGCGTGATGGAAGAGAGCGCTTACATGGGCGTTTATTGCCGGCGCTGGGGCGTGCCGCTGATCGACGGCGGCACAGTGCGGCTGCCGCGCATCGTCGGGCGCGGGCACCGCGCTCGACCTCATCCTCACGGGACGCAAGGTGACGGCGCAGGAATGCCATCGCATCGGTCTGTGCGAGCGCGTCGTGCCGGACGGCGAAAGCCGCGCGGCGGCCGAAGCGCTGGCGCATGAGATCGCGCGCTTTCCGCAAGGGTGCATGCGCGCCGACCGCCGTTCGGTGTTTCTGCAGGAGGGACTTTCCGAAATGGACGGATTGCGCTCCGAATGGGCGTGCTCGTCTGCCATGGTCGAGCGCGAAGGCGCGGCGGGCGCGGCGCGCTTTTCCTCCGGCAAGGGACGCCATGGCGAATTCGGCGATATTTGATACGCGTAGCGCGCCAGAACACCGGAGCAATTCATGGGCCGCCTGCGCGACAAGGTCATTCTCATCACCGGCGCTGCCGGCGGCATCGGCTCGGCGGTTGCCGAAGCGGTGGTGCGCAATGGCGGCATCGCGATCGCCAGCGATCTCGCGGGCCGCGCCGGCGTCGATCACCCGCTCGACGTCACGTCGGAGGCGGACTGGCAGCGCGTCATCGGCGCGATCGGCGCGAGCGCCGGGCCGGCTCGATGGGCTGGTCAATTCGGCGGGCATCGCGGTCGCTCGGCACCGTTGAGGACACCGACTTCGCGACCTGGCGCCGCGTGATGGCGGTCAATCTCGACGGCACGTTTCTCGGCTGCAAATATGCGATGCCGCTGTTGAAGAAAACCGGCGGCTCGATCGTGAACATCTCGTCGGTGTCGGGCATCGTCGGCGGCTACAATCTCGCCGCCTACAATGCGTCGAAGGGCGGCGTGCGGCTGCTCACCAAGTCGGTCGCGCTGCACGGCGCGCGGCTCAAGCCCGCAGGTGCGCTGCAATTCGGTGCATCCGACCTTCATCGAAGGGCCGATGACCGGATGCGCTGTTCGAGCTCCGTGCCGAATCCGGAGGAGAGCGAAGGCCGCATGGAGAAGTCGATCCCGCTGCATCGCTTCGGCAAGCCGCGCGAGGTCGCGGACATGTGCGTCGTATTTGCTGTCGGACGAATCCGCCTTCGTCACCGGCGCCGAGTTCGCCATCGATGGCGGGCTGACGGCGCAGTGAACTACCCCGCGGCAGCGGATGCCCCGGCATCAGCTCGTACGGATGCGCCCAGCCGGGCAGCGCCTTCATCCGCTCGCGCCAGGCGGCGATCGCCGGATGATCCTTGCCGAGTCGAAGCCGAACTCCTCCGGCCGGATAGTAGAGATAGCCCGCGAGCGAAACGTCCGCGATGGTCGGCCTGTCGCCGAGCAGGAATGGCGGCCTCTCGAGCCGCTTGTTGATGATGCCGAGATTGCCGTCGATGCGGCCCTTGAAGAAGGCGAGCACGGCCGGATCGCCCGCGGGCTTCGCCCAGTTCTTCAGGAAGCGATACGGCCCGAGAAAGCCGTTGACCTTCTGGTTGTCGAAGATGATCCAGCGCAGCGCTTCGAGTTCTTGGTCCTCGCCCTCGGAAGATATTTGCCGGAGCGCCTCGCCAGATAGGTGAGGATCACGCCCGACTGGCGTGAGCTTCTTCTCGCCGTGCGCCAGCACCGGCGCTTCGCCCATTTCGTTGATGCCGCCGCGATATTCGGGCGTGCGCGTCTCGCCCTTGAAGAAGTCGACGAAGACCGGCTTCCAGTCGGCGCCGATCAAATTGAGCATCAGCGCGGCGCGATAGGCGTTGCCGGACTGGGCGAAGCAATAGAGTTCGTATTCGGGCATGGGTCCCCTGAGAGAGCCCGCGGCAGAGCGCCGCGGGCGGGTGGCTGGCGAGCAGACGTAGAGTGGCCGACGCTGGGATGCGCAGGAGCCTGCCGGTCACGCTTCAGGGCTGTCCCTTTGCACCGGTAGCGAGGATCGACCAGCACGGTGGCGCCCCGCTCCAATGCGCCGAACAGCGAACCTTCTTTGAGGACGCGCTGAGCTTGTGCGTCCGAACGGAAAACCAGGTCGCGCCGCAGCAAACGCGATTCAGCAGCGAGCAGCGATCAACTTCGCGAATGAGTGATCGTGATCCGATCACCGCGTGCAGCGTCACCTGCTGCCCGTTCGCCGCCTTGCCGTCGAAGCGGCCCGGGGAGGCAAGCGCAAGCTGGCCGAGCGGCTGACCGTTATGGTCGCGGATGACGAGCGAGCCCTGCTCGAAGGTCCACTTGCGGCTGGTGAAGAAATTCCCCGGGCAGCCGCCTTCCGGCGCGATCGTGCCTTCGCCCGCGTCCGGCGTGGCGCCGAAATTCATGACGCACTGGCTCGCGCCGGCGGCCGCAAGCTGCCAGCGGCCCGCCATCGGCTCGCGGCGGCGCGCCGTAGGGCGTGCCGGCTGCCGGTGCGCCGGTGACGCCGCTCGCCGGCGCAGACGGCGAGCAGCGAATGCCGCAAACGCGATGAGGGCCGAGGCGGCGCATCCTCGCCGTCACTTCATCGTCGGGATGACGAACTCGGCGCCTTCCTTGGTGCCGGACGGCCAGCGCGCCGTGACGGTCTTGGTCTTGGTGTAGAAGCGCACCGAATCCGGCCCGTGCTGGTTGAGATCGCCGAAGCCCGAGCGCTTCCAGCCGCCGAACGTGTGATAGGCGAGCGGCACGGGGATCGCGAAGTTCACCCCGACCATGCCGACCTGCACGCGGCTGGTGAAATCGCGCGCGGTGTCGCCGTCGCGGGTGAAGATCGAGACGCCGTTGCCGTATTCGTGCTCGTCGGGAGCCGCACGGCCTCCTCGTAATCCTTCGCGCGCACCACCGAGAGCACCGGGCCGAAAATCTCTTCCTTGTAGATGCGCATGTCCGGCTTCACGTCGTCGAACAGGCAGCCGCCCATGAAGTTGCCGTTCTCGTAGCCCTGGAGCTTGAAGTTGCGGCCGTCGACGACGAGCTTGGCGCCTTCCTTCACGCCGATGTCGACGTAGTTGCGCACCTTCTGCATGTGCGCCTTGGTGACCATCGGGCCATAGTCGGCCTGCAGGTCGGTCGACGGGCCGATCTTCAGGCTCTCGACGCGCGGGATCAGCTTGTCGATCAGAATGTCGGCGGTCTTCTTGCCGACCGGCACCGCGACCGAGATCGCCATGCAGCGCTCGCCGGCGGAGCCGTAGCCGGCGCCGATCAGCGCATCGACCGCCTGGTCGATATCGGCGTCCGGCATCACGATCATGTGGTTCTTGGCGCCGCCGAAGCACTGCACGCGCTTTCCGTGCGCGCAGCCGGTCGAATAGATGTACTGCGCGATGTCGGACGAGCCGACGAAGCCGATCGCCTTCACGCGCGCGTCGGTCAGCAGTGCGTCGACCGCTTCCTTGTCGCCGTTGACGACATTGAGCATGCCCTCGGGCAGTCCCGCCTTGATGAACAGCTCCGCGATGCGCATCGGCACGGACGGATCGCGCTCGGACGGCTTGAGGATGAAGGCGTTGCCGCAGGCGATGGCGGGTGCGCATTTCCACAGCGGGATCATGGCGGGGAAATTGAACGGCGTGATGCCGGCGACGACGCCGAGCGGCTGGCGCACCGAGTAAAGGTCGATGCTCGGGCCCGCGCCTTCGGTGTACTCGCCTTTCAGCAGATGCGGGATGCCGCAGGCGAACTCGACCACTTCGAGCCCGCGCTGGATGTCGCCCTTGGCGTCCGCGAAGGTCTTGCCGTGCTCGGACGACAGAAGCCGTGCGAGATCGTCGTATTCGGCCTGGATCAGTTCGAGGAACTTGAACATCACGCGCGCGCGCCGCTGCGGGTTGGTCGCGGCCCAGGCCGGGAATGCGGCCTGCGCGTTCTCGATCGCCTTCTCGACTTCGGCCTTGTTGGCGAGCGCGACCTTGGCCTGCACGTCGCCGGTATTGGGATTGAACACGTCGCCCGAACGGCCCGAGGTCCCGCCGACCTGCTTTCCACCGATAAAATGTCCGATTTCACGCATAAGATGCTCCCGGCCGTGTTTCTTGGGCAAATGTCAGTGTGATAGCGCAGGCGGCCTGACACGGGAAGCGCCCAACCCGTGGCCGGAAGGCGAAGGCCGGTTGCGGCGGAACCAAGTTCCGCGTTGAGCGTTCGCTAATTTCGCGTTGTCTTCGTGTAAGGCCGTTTCGTAAGCCAGGACAGGATGTTAAGCAGCCTGTATGTCATCGACGCCACCCCTGAGAGCGCGCGCGCAAGTCCGGCCGGCGAAATGGCTGCGCGGGTTGCCGCGCATGATTGGGCGGCCACTTCGCTCGGGTCCCGCGAGGGCTGGCCGGCAAGTCTCAAGCTGATCGTATCCACCATTCTTGCCTCGCGATTTCCGATGGCGGTGCGATGGGGAGCGGACTTCGTCCTCATCTATAACGACGGCTATTTGCCGATGCTCGGCGACAAGCATCCGCAAGCGCTCGGAATTCCGTTTCGCGACGCGTGGCCGGAAGTGCAGGAGCAGTTCGCGCCGCTGCATCGCGCAATGCTGGCCGGCGAGCGAGGCGCGTTCTTCGCCGAAGACTGGCACTGCGCATCACGCGTCACGGCAGCGCAGCCCGAGGATACGTTCTTCACATTGAGCTACAGCCCGATGCCGGACGACACCGCGCCGTCGGGCGTCGGCGGCGTGCTGATGACCGCGGTCGAAACAACCAAGCGCGTCTGGGCGGAGCGCGCGTTGCAGGAGCGTCAGGCCGAACTCGCGCGCGTGCAGCAGATCGGGCAGGTCGGCGGTGTCGAAGTCGATCTACCGATGGTTTTCGCAATCGGCGCTCGCCCGAATACCTGCTGATCCATGGCCTCCCGCCCGACGCCGTCAATGAGACGCACGAGGATTGGGTGCGCCGTCATCCACCCGGAGGACCGGGAGAAGACCGAGCGCCGATTCCTCGAAGCCGCGCGCGGCACTGCACGCGAATATCTTTCCGAATATCGCATCGTTCGGCCAAGCGACGGGCAGGTTCGCTGGATTCGGTGAAAGCCGAATTTGAGCGCGAGACGAACGGAAAGGCATTGCGCCTCGTCGGTGCACACATCGACATCACCGAGCGCAAGCGCGCCGAGGAGGCGTTGCGCAGGCTCAACGAAACACTGGAGCAACAGGTCGCGGAGCGCACGCGCGAGCGCGACCGGCTATGGCGGGTGTCCGACGACCTGATTGGCGTCGCAAGGTTCGACGGCTACTGGGCGGCCATCAATCCTGCCGCCACGGCAATTCTCGGCTGGAGCGAAGCCGAGCTGCTCAGCATGCCAATCGCCTCGCTCTGGCACCCCGACGACGTCGAGATCACGACGCCAGCACCGCGAGCAGCTGGTACAAGGCGGCCCGACGGTGCGCTTCCAGAACCGTTATCGTCACAAGGACGGCTCATACCGCTGGCTCTCATGGTCATCGACCGCCGAGGAGAGCTTCATCTATGCGCTCGGGCGCGACGTGACCGCGGAGCGCGACGCCGCGGAGGCGCTGCACCGGACCGAGGAGCAGCTTCGGCAGTCCCAGAAGATGGAGGCCGTCGGTCAGCTCACCGGCGGCATCGCGCATGATTTCAACAATCTGCTGACCGGCGTCATCGGCTCCCTCGACTTGATGCGCAAGCGCATCGCGCAAGGCCGCCTCGCCGATGTCGAACGCTACGTCGGGCTTGCCACGACGTCCGCCAATCGCGCCGCCGCACTGACGCACCGCCTGCTCGCCTTCGCGCGCCGCCAGCCGCTCGATCCCAAGCCCGTCAACGTCAATCAGCTCGTGCACTCGATCGAGGAACTGCTGCGCCGGACCATCGGCGAGACGATCGAGCTGGAGATCGTCGCGGCGGGCGGGCTGTGGGGCACCTTCTGCGATCCGCATCAGCTCGAAAGCGCGCTGCTCAACCTGGTCATCAACTCGCGCGACGCGATGCCGGACGGCGGCAAGCTCACCATCGAAACCGCGAACGCCCATCTCGACAGTTTCTATGCGGCTGAGCTGCGCGACGTCGCACCGGGCCAATACGTGTGCCTGTCCGTCACCGACACCGGCGCCGGCATGTCGCCCGCGGTGCTCGCCCGCGCCTTCGATCCGTTCTTCACCACCAAGCCGATCGGGCAGGGCACCGGGCTCGGCCTGTCGATGGTCTACGGCTTCGCGCGCCAGTCCGAGGGCCATGTCCGCATCTATTCGGAGGTCGGGCAGGGCACGACGGTAAAGCTCTATCTGCCGCGCTACCGCGGCGCCGCCGAGGAGGTGGCTGCCGCGGCGACGGCCGAGGGATTGCGCAAAGGCGCAGGCCGGCGAGACCGTCCTGGTGATCGAGGACGAAGACTTCGTGCGCGAGCTCATCGTCGAAGTGCTGCACGATCTGGGATACCGCGCACTCGAGGCGGCTGACGGACCGTCAGGCCTGAAAATTCTGCGGTCTCCGGAGCGCATCGACCTGCTGGTCACCGATATCGGCCTGCCGGGCATGAACGGCCGTCAGGTCGCCGAGGCGGCACGCGAGCACCGCCCCGATCTTAAGGTTCTGTTCATCACCGGATATGCCGAGAACGCCGCGATGGCGAACGGCTTCCTCGAGCCCGGCATGGAGATGGTGACAAAGCCATTCGCCGTCGACGCGCTGGCGGCCCGCATCCGCGACATGATCGGCTGACGCTGATCGGCTACATATGCTTTACGGCCCCTTAACACCCGCCACGCTACGGTTCGTCGTGCTCTCGCCGGTGGGGATCGCACGGGTCTGCGTCGCGTCGTGTTTGGGGTCGTAAATGGATATCGCAACCGGCTTAGGGTTGGTCGCCGGCGCCGCCGTTATCGTCACGCTCATTCTGATGGGTGGCGATCTGCGGATGTTCTACGACATCCACGCAATTATCATCATCTTCGGCGGTTCGTTTGCGGCGACTCTGATCCGGTTTCCCCTCGGCGCCATGATGCATGGTCTGCCGCTCGGCGCGAAGTTCGCATTCACGATGAGCAGCACGACGCCGCGCGAACTTGTCGACGAACTCGCCAGCCTTGCCGAGGTTGCGCGCAAATCCGGTCCTGTCGGGCTGGAGAAGATCACGCCTGACGACCCGTTCCTCGCCAAGGGCATCCGGTTCGTTGCGGACGGCTATGACGCCGATTTCATTCGCGACAATCTCGAGCGCGACCGCGACAACTTCCTCACTCATCTCGACGAGGGGCAGAAGATCTATCGCGCCATCGGCGATTGCGCCCCGGCATTCGGCATGATCGGGACGCTGATAGGCATGGTGCAGATGTTCGCCAATATGACCGACCCCTCGAAGCTCGGCCCGTTGATGGCGGTCGCGCTGCTTGCGACGCTTTACGGCGCGCTGGTCGCGAACCTGTTCTGCTTGCCGCTCGCCGACAAGCTGCACGTGAAGCTGCTGACCGAGGAGATCAACCGCACGCATCATCATCGACGGCATCCTGATGATCCGCGAATCCAAGAGCCCGACTCTCGTGCGCGAAATGCTGCTCGCCTATTTGCCTGAAAAGCACCGCGAGCTTGAAGCCGAACTGGCGCCGGCGTGACGGCTGCGCCTGAAGGCGTAGCGTCATGGCGAAGAAAAGAGGCGGCCACGCAGGAGGTCACGGCTGGTTCGTGACGTTCGCCGATCTCATGGCGCTGATGATGAGCTTCTTCGTGATGCTCGTCGCCTTCTCGACGCAGGACAAGGCGAAGATGCAGATCGTCGCGGGCTCGATGCGCGATGCATTTGGCGTGCAGCAGGTCCGTTTCAGCGGAATCGTCGAGCAGGACGGGGTTCCGACGCGCACCGCAGTCAAGAACGCCTCGCGCGTCAATCCGGAGGAGTCCACGAACGCCCCCGGCCCGAACGATAACGATCGCCAGAAGGAGGGCCTGAAGCTCAAGGAGGACCGCTCGTTCGCGCTCGCGGCCGCTTCCTTGCGTCAAGCGATGCAGGACACGCCGGAAATCTCCGAAATGTCCAAGCACATCATGGTTGAGGAGACCGAAACCGGTCTCAACATCGAAATCGTCGATCAGGATGGCCGCTCGATGTTTCCGGATGGCGCCAAGGAGCCTTTCGAGCGTACCCGCCGCATTATCCAGAAACTCGCTGTCCCGCTGAAGGCGCTGCCCAACCGTGTGTCGATCACCGGGCATACGGCAGCGACCCGCATGCCGCCGCGCCCGGGATACGGGCAGTGGGAACTCTCCGCGGATCGCGCCAACGCGGTGCGTCAGGTCCTCCAGGATGAGGGCATGCCGGGCTCCCATTTCTTCATGGTTGCCGGCAAAGCCGACAGCCAGCCGCTGTTTCCCGACGACCCGCATATCGCGGCCAATCGCCGCGTGACCATCACGCTGATGCGCGAAGCCCCGCCGCTGCCGGTTGGCTTTCGTCCGTAAGCTGCTGCCGCTTCAGGCTAAATCGACCGCATTGCATTCCCCGTCGATGCGCTCTATTGACCCCGCCGCCGGGGTGCGGAACGCCGCCCCGGGCCTTGCCGGTTGACGCTCGGCCTGCGGGACAACACTGACGTTCGTTTCACGCTCGCGGGTGCTATAAGGCGCGCTACCTCAAGGTTAGCACCGCGGCTCGCAGCCCAAGACAGCCTCATGAACGAAACGACCGCTTCCGCCCGGACGGCTGATGCGTCCGCGCCCGTTCCGGGAGCGGCGCCCGGCCCGACGACCGTCTGGGGGCTGACGCTCGGCAGCGTCGGCGTCGTCTATGGCGACATCGGCACGAGCCCGCTCTATGCGTTTCGCGAGGCGGCCGTTGCGGCAAGCGCATCCGGCCCGATCACGCGCGACATCGTGCTCGGCGTGCTCTCCATGATCCTGTGGGCGCTGATCGTCGTGGTGACGATCAAGTATGTGCTCATCCTGCTGCGCGCGGACAATAACGGCGAAGGCGGAACACTGTCGCTCACCGCACTCGCATTCCGCGCGATCGGACGACGCACCCCGGTCGTGCTGCTGCTCGGGATCGTCGGCGCCGCGATGTTTCTGGGCGACGCCGTGATCACGCCGGCAATTTCGGTTTTGTCCGCCGTTGAGGGTCTGAAGCTCGCGATACCCGCCGCGGAGCACTACGTCCTTCCAATCGCCGATTGCGATTCTGATTGGGTTGTTCGCCGTCCAGCGCCGGGGTACCGCGCGTGTCGCGGCCTTCTTCGGCCCGATCATGGTCGTGTGGTTCCTCGCGCTCGCGGGTGCGGGATTGTTGCACATCAACGACGATCCGCGCGTCTTCCTGGCGATCAACCCGTACTACGCGGTGACCTTTCTCGCGCAGCATGGCTTGATCGGGCTGGTGACACTGGGTGCGGTATTTCTCGCGGTGACCGGCGGCGAAGCGCTATACGCCGATCTCGGGCACTTCGGACGCAGGCCGATCAAGCTCGCCTGGTTCGGATTGGTATTGCCGGCGCTGATGCTAAACTATTTCGGGCAGGGCGCCATGGTGTTGAGCGATCCCGCGGCGATAGCCAATCCGTTCTACAAGATGTTTCCCGAGATGCTGCTGCTGCCGATGGTCGTACTCGCGACCGCCGCGACCGTGATCGCGAGCCAGGCGGTCATCACCGGTGCGTACTCGCTGACCTATCAGGCGATACAGCTCGGCCTCCTGCCCCGGCTTGCGATCCTGCACACCTCCGGGGAGCATTTCGGCCAGATCTACATTCCGCGCGTCAATACCGCGCTGCTCGCCGGTGTGCTGCTGCTGGTGCTGATGTTCCGAACCTCAAGCCAGCTCGCGCACGCGTACGGCATCGCGGTGACGACCACGATGGTGGTCGACGGCTTGCTCGGCTTCATCGTCATCTGGAAGCTGTGGAAGTGGAAATGGTGGAGCGCGGCGCTGCTGGTCGTACCGCTGGTGGTCGTGGACGCGACGTTTCTGAGCGCCAACCTGCTCAAGCTGTTCGAAGGCGCCTGGGCGCCGCTGCTGTTCGGTTGCGCCATGGTGATGCTGATTTTGACGTGGCAGCGCGGTAGCCGTATTCTCGTTCAGAAAACCCGCCGCGTCGAAGTGCCGATCGACTCGCTGATCCGCAGTCTGGAAAAGAAACCGCCGCATATCGTGCCCGGCACGGCGGTGTTCCTGACCAGCGATCCGGACTTCGCACCGGCCTCGCTGCTGCACAATCTCAAGCACAACAAGGTTCTGCACGATCAGAACATCATCCTCACCATCGTCACCGCCGATACGCCGCGCACCGACGAGGACGAACGGGTGCAAATCACGCCGATCTCCGAGCGGTTCACCCGCGTGGCGCTGCGCTTCGGTTTTATGGAATTGCCGAACGTGCCCAAGGCCCTGGCAGTTGCGCGCAGACAGGGACTGCACTTCGACATCATGTCGACGTCGTTCTTCCTGTCGCGCCGCTCGCTCAAACCGTCGGCGCAATCCGGCATGCCTGCGTGGCAGGACCGGCTGTTCATCGCCCTCGCGCGGTCGGCCAACGACGCGACCGACTTCTTCCAGATACCCACCGGGCGCGTGGTGGAGGTCGGGACGCAGGTGGCGGTTTAATGCCGCTTTCTCGTGGTAAATCTTTGAAATCTATTGAATTAGGAGACCCAGCGCATTGGGCGCGGTGACCCGCGCCGGCCGCATGCCTGACCCGGTTCCATTGCCTGACCAGCCCCGATGACTGCCGCGTTGAGCAGGCGTATAAGCCCGGCCCCTGCGCATATTGCAGCGCAGCATTCGGAGCAGGCTACGGCCTGAAAAACCCCATGATGCTCAGTCTCACCGCTCCCCAGGGAAGCGACCTATCCGCTCGCCACGATGCCGACGCGCGTCCCGCAACCGGCTTCTGGGCCCTGACTGTCGGCAGCATCGGTGTCGTCTACGGCGACATCGGTACCAGCCCACTCTATGCCTTCCGCGAAGCAATCGTCGCCGCCAAGGCGGGCGGCGAGGTGACCCAGGCCGCCGTGTTTGGCGTTCTGTCGCTGATCTTCTGGGCGCTCATCGTCATCGTCACGCTGAAGTACGTGCTGATCCTGCTGCGCGCCGACAACAACGGCGAGGGCGGCACCCTCACCTTGATGGCACTCGCTCAACGCGCGCTTGGGCGCAGCACGCCGCTCCTGTTCCTTCTCGGCACGATCTCGGGCGCGCTGTTCTACGGCGATGCCGTGATCACACCGGCGCTATCGGTATTGTCGGCCGTGGAAGGCCTCAAGATCGCCACGCCTGCCTTCGAGCCTTACGTGGTGCCGCTGACAGTGATGATCCTCATCGCACTGTTCGCCGTGCAATCGCGCGGCACCGCGCAGGTCGCTGCGTTCTTCGGGCCGATCACGCTGGTGTGGTTCATCGCGATTGCGATTGCCGGCATCTACCAGATCGCCGCCATGCCGTCGGTCCTCTACGCACTCAATCCCTGGCATGCCGTCAGCTTCCTCGGCAGTCACGGCACGATTGGTCTGATAACGCTTGGCGCGGTGTTCCTTGCGGTCACCGGCGCGGAAGCGCTTTACGCCGATCTCGGCCATTTCGGCCGCCATCCGATCCAGTTCGCGTGGCTCGTGCTCGTACTGCCCGCGCTGGTGCTGAACTATCTCGGGCAGGGCGCGCTTGTGCTCGCGAATCCGAAAGCGATCGAGAACCCGTTCTTCCTGCTCTATCCGGACTGGGCCTTGTTGCCGATGGTCGTGCTCGCGACCGCCGCGACCGTCATCGCCAGTCAGGCCGTCATCACCGGAGCCTACTCGCTGACACGGCAGGCAATTCAACTCGGCCTCTTGCCGCGTCTTGAAATCCGCCACACCTCGGAAACGCAGGTCGGCCAGATCTACATGCCGCGCGTCAACACGCTGCTGCTCATCGGCGTGCTGCTGCTGGTCGTGCTGTTCCGTTCATCGAGCGCGCTCGCGTCCGCCTACGGCATTGCCGTCACCGGCACGATGGTGGTGACCGCCATGATGGCCTTCATCGTCATCACCAAGAGCTGGAAATGGTCGCCGTGGGCGGCGGCCGCGCTGATCCTGCCGTTCCTGCTTATCGATCTCATCTTCCTCGGCGCCAACATGCTGAAGGTTCACGAGGGCGGATGGATGCCGCTGGCGCTCGGCGGCTTGGTAATGCTGGTGATGTACACGTGGCGGCGCGGCAGCCGGCTCCTGTTCGACAAGACGCGCAGGCAGGAGACGCCGTTGCGCGGGCTGGTCGCGATGCTGGAGAAGAAGCCGCCGACGCAAGTGCCGGGCACGGCCGTGTTCCTCACCAGCGATCCGACCAGCGCGCCCACCTCGCTGATGCACAGCCTCAAGCATTACAAAGTGCTGCACGAGAAGAACGTCATTCTCACCATCGAGACGGCGGATACGCCGCACGTGAAGCCGGAGGATCGCGTTCAGATCGAACAGATCGGTGACAGTTTCTCCTGCGTGACGCTGCATTTCGGCTACATGGAGACGCCGAACGTGCCGAAGGCGCTGGCGATCGCGCGCAAGCTCGGTTGGCAATTCGACATCATGTCGACCTCGTTCTTCCTCTCAAGGCGCGCGCTCAAGCCCGCCGCGAAATCCGGCATGCCGCGCTGGCAGGACCGGCTGTTCATTCAGCTTGCGCGCAGCGCCAACGACGCTACCGACTATTTCCAGATCCCGACCGGGCGGGTGGTCGAGATCGGTACGCAGGTCGCGGTATAGCGGCCAACATTGCGGATTGCCCGTCCACGCGATAAGGACGGGCAATCGTATTGTTGCGTGAGGGAGAAACGCATGGCGCTCGGCCGCGACGATGTGCAGGATCTCTACCCGGAAGAGGTCGCCAAGGGCATCACCGAGGGCAAGATCCTGCTCGTCGACGTGCGCGAGCCGAGCGAGACCGATGCCGAGCGCTATCCGGAAGCCGTCTATATGCCGATGTCGGAGTTCGATCCGTCCGCGCTGCCCGATCCGGGCGGCAAGCAGGTCGTGTTCGCGTGCCGCTCGGGCAACCGGTCGGTGACCGCCTCGCTCGTGGCCCAGGACGCGGGTCTGCCGTACAATGCGCATCTTGCCGGCGGCATCAAGGGCTGGAAAGAAGCCGGCCTGCCGACCGAGACTTGAGCATGATTTTCCGTTCGTCATGGCCGGGCTTGTCCCGGCCATCCCGACAAGGAATGTATGGTGCTTGCCTAAGCGGGATGCCCGGCACAAGGCCGGGCATGACGGAGTGAAGCTGCATGAACTCCGTCTTCGCCAATCTGCCGGTTTCGGTATTCGAGGTGATGTCGCGGCTCGCGCGCGAGCAGAACGCGGTCAATCTCGGCCAGGGCTTTCCCGACGGTCCGTTCCCCGAGGACGTGCTGGCGAAGGCCGCCGACGCCGTCGTCAACGGCTGGAACCAGTATCCGCCGATGATGGGCCTGCCCGAACTGCGCAAGGCCGTATCCGTTCACTACAAGCACTGGCAGAACCTCGATTTCGATCCCGACAGCGAGATCATGATCACCTCGGGCGCGACCGAGGCGATTGCGGGCGCGCTGATGGCGCTGATCGAGCCGGGCGACGAGGTCGTGCTGTTTCAGCCGCTCTACGACGCCTACCTGCCGCTGGTGCAGCGGGCAGGGGGCGTGCCGCGCTTCGTGCGCCTCGAGCCGCCGCACTGGCGGTTCACCGAAGAACAACTCGCGCGCGCCTTCACGCCGAAAACCAAGGTCGTGCTGTTCAACAATCCGCTCAATCCGTCGGCGACCGTGTTCCCGCGCGAGGATCTGGAGCTGCTGGCGCGCTACTGCGAGAAATTCGACGCGATCGCGGTGTGCGACGAAGTGTGGGAGCACGTCATGTTCGACGGGCGCCGCCACGTTCCGCTGATCGCGATGCCGGGCATGCGCGAGCGCTGCGTGAAGATCGGCTCGGCGGGAAAGATTTTTTCGCTCACCGGCTGGAAGGTCGGGCTGGTGTGCGCCGCGCCGAATGTGCTGCGCGTGCTCGCCAAGGCGCATCAGTACATCACCTTCACGACGCCGCCGAACTTGCAGACCGCGGTGAGCTATGGTCTCGGCAAGGCGGACGATTATTTCGAGGGGATGCGGGCCGATCTGCAACGCAGCCGCGACCGCTTCACGCAGGGCTTACGCTCGCTCGGCTTTCCGGTGATCGACGCGGAGGCAACGTACTTCGTCAATGTCGATCTCGCCTCGCTCGGCCTCAACGAAGACGACGAGACCTTCTGCAAGCGTCTCGTGCTCGAGCACAAGGTCGCCGCGATTCCGGTCTCGGCATTCTATGCGACCGATCCGATCCGCTCTGTCGTGCGCTTCTGCTTTGCCAAGCACGACGCGACGCTCGATCTGGCGCTCGACCGGCTCGCGGGCGCGCTCAAGCGGGCTGCGTGAATTCAAGTGCCGTCGTCTTTGATGGGCCTTCCTTGATCCCGAGAGCTGCAAGCCCTGCCGCGACCACAAACAGGCTGATCGCGATGGCAAGCAGCCAGCGTGTCGTCTTGGTCAAGGATTTGGTGCGCTCTTCCTCGGATTTGTGGCTGATGACGAAAGTCTTGTTCTTTGAACCGGTGGCGGGCTTCCCGATCAGTCCGCCTTGCTGCACCTCGCCAAGCAGGTAGACCGGAATGTCGGGGGCGAGGATGCTTTCCTTGCGCCGGAAACTCGAATTCGAGTTGGACAGCGCCGACAGCACGCCGCCGATGATCCCGCTGCCGCTGCCGCTGCTGGGTGCGGCGGTCGGCTCATTCACGGTCTCAACCGCCTCGATGGTCGCACCGTCGAAATCGATTCCAACCCGCCCGGTCTGATCCTCGACCAGGCACTGGCCGTATTTCATGTTGGAATAGACTGTGGTGGTACGGGTCTTGCGCTGGTCGCGTCCCTGCGAGTCGCGCTCGTAATAGACCTCTTCACGCAGGATTTCGGCGCTGAAATACGCGCAGGGCTTTCCGGAGAACTCCGCCGTCAGCGGGCTGCGCACGCGCAGCGTGCCCTTCACCTCGACCGCGGTTCCGGGCGAAAGCTGCGCGGTGCTGCCGGCGCCGCTCGTCTCGAGCGAGGCCATCAGGGCGAGCTCTTTTCCGACCCTGCCGCGCCACCACAACAGGCCGATGGCAACGAGCGCGGCGACGGCGGCGCAAATTCCAAGCACAAGATTCATGAATTCCCCGGCTACCCGCGCGCAAGATAGACGGCACACGCGCGCGCGCAAACAAAAACCCCGAGGCGTTCGCCCCGGGGCTTTCAAGTTGGCAGTTGTGGGTGCTCAGTAACGCGCGGGCCCTGCGCCCGGAAATCCGAACTTGTAGTTGACGCCGAACTTGACTGCATGAATCTGCTGGTCGATGTCCGTCGAGGTTCCGGGCGCGAACGAGACCGCCCGGTTGCCGAAGTCCATGTAGTTATATTCGAGCTTCGCCGACCATGCCGGTGCGAAGGCGTACTCGACGCCCGCACCCGCGGTCCAGCCGATGCGCGTTTCGGTCACCTCGATGCTCGCCGGAGCCGTGTAGCGGTTGGTGGTGAACGTGTCGTTCGCCCATGCAACGCCGCCCTTGGCGTAAACGAGCCAGCGGTCGAACGCGACGCCGGCGCGGCCGGTGAGCGTGGAGACCCAGTTCACGTCGGTGTTGAAGGTGTTGCCGAGCGGCGCTCCGATGATGGCCGCCGTGCTGGTTCCGCCCTGGATGCCGCTCCACGAGAAGTCGCCTTCCGCGCCGAGCACGAACATGCCGATCTGGTAGTTGAAGCCGACCTGTCCGCCGCCGAGGAAGCCATCGGCCTTGTTCGACACGTTCAGCCCGAACGCATCGCGCCAGTCCTTCTCGGCCCAGCCGTAGCCGACGTGGCCGCCGACATAGAATCCGGTCCAGTCATACGTGGCCGGCATCAGGCCCGCAGGGGGAGCCTTGTACACCGGCCGGCTGATATCCGCCGCCAGTGCGCCGCCTGAAAAAACCGCCGCGCCCGCCAGCCCCACCAAGGCAAGCAAACCACGACGCATCGTGCCCTTATGCATCTTGTTCTCCAGTTGAGTGTCACGCCCCACAGGAACGTCTCGAAGGCGGGGTGCGTAGTGCGCCCTCGCGTCCCAATTGGGGCGAGAACGCAGCAAAATGCGGCACGTTCCCGCGACGATACGTGTGCAGTCGGCTGTGTGTGTTTTTTGTCACGAAAAGTTCCGCGCAGCGCGCCGGAAATGCCTGTGCGTCAAGCATTTGTTAACGGTTGCAAATCGTGGAACCCGGCCGCTAGCGTAACGGAACCAACGCATGGGACCTGACATGCCGCGCATCAGAACACTGATCGCAATCGCGCTACTGATTGTCGCCGGGCCGCTCGCCGCGCAACCCGCGAAGGAGCGCACGGTCAACGTCTACAACTGGTCGGACTACATCGACCCGACGGTGCTCGCGGACTTCACGAAACATACCGGCATCAAGGTCAAATACGACACGTTCAACTCGAACGACATGCTGGAGACCAAGCTGCTCGCCGGCCGCGCCGGCTACGATCTGGTCGTTCCCACCGCCTACTTTCTCGAACGCCAGATCAAGGCAGGCGTGTTCCAGAAATTGGACAAGAGTAAGCTGCCGAACCTGAACAATTCCTGGGACGAGATTTCAAAGCGGCTCGCCGCCTACGATCCCGGCAATCAGTACGCCGTCAATTACATGTGGGGCACGACCGGCATCGGCTTCAACGTGAAGAAGGTGCGGGAGGTGCTTGGAGCCGACGGCAGGATCGACAGCTGGGACGTGATGTTCAAGCCGGAGGTGCTGGCGAAGTTCAAGGATTGCGGCGTGCATGTTCTCGATGCGGCCGACGACGTGTTCGCGGCGGCGCTCGCCTACCTCAAGCTCAATCCGAACACCAAAGAGCAAGCCGATCTGGAAAAGGCCGGCGACCTGCTGATGAAAATCCGGCCGTCGGTGCGCAAATTCCATTCGTCCGAATATCTCAACGCGCTCGCCTCGGGCGAGATCTGTCTCGTGCTCGGTTATTCCGGCGACATCAAGCAGGCGCAGAAGCGCGCCGCCGAGGCGAAGAACGGCGTCGAGATCGGCTACGCGATCCCGAAAGAGGGAGCGCAACTCTGGTTCGACAATCTCGCGATCCCGAAGGATGCGAAGAACGCCGCCGAGGCGCACGCACTGATCGATTTCCTGCTGCGGCCCGAAGTGGCGGCCAAGAATTCCAATTTCATTTCCTACGCCAACGGCAACGCGGCGAGCCGCCCGCTGATCGACAAGGCGATCCTCAAAGACAAGACCATTTATCCCGACGAAGCGACGATGAAGACGTTTTACACGATCCAGTCGCACGATCAGAAAACGCAGCGGCTGATGAACCGGCTGTGGACGAAGATCAAGACGGGGCGGTGAGGGGGCGCTACCGCCATCTGCGATGCAGCCAGAGCCACTGCTCCGGGTGCTCGCGCACCCAGCCCTCGATCGACGTCGGTGATCGCCTGGAGCGTCGCCGGCGTGTCGATCTTCCCTTCGGCGTCGCGCACCGGGGGGATTTCGTCCGTCAGTTCAGCGACGAAGTGATTGCCGTCCGGCTGGCGGATCACGCGCACGCCGCGAATCGGCGCGCCGGTCAGCCTCGCCAGCGTGACGACGAGCGGGTTGGCCTTGGCGTGGCGGCCGAAGAACGTCACGTCGATGCCCTGCGTGGTGTGCTGGTCGACCAACAGGGCAACATTCTCGCCATGCTCCAGCGCGCGCGCGAGCTTGAGCGGCGCATCGAGGCCGGACGCCACCATGTTGCCCATGCAGCGCGCTCGCATGGCGACGATCGCATCACTCGCGCCGCCGATATTCGGGCGGCGGTAGAGGATCGAGGTCTTGAAGCCGAACTGGAAGGGCGCGGTCGCGGGGATCTCCCAGTTCGCCAGATGTGCGGCGAAGACAAGACAGGGCCGGCTCCTGTCGCCGAGCGTCTGCAAGTTCGTGTATGTGCGCTCGCTGATCGTCGTATCGGGATCGGCGGAACGATCGGGACGCGCGGGATCGTGAATGATAATGCGATCGATATGCGCGAACTCGGCGGCGACGCGACCGAGATTCTCCCAAACGCCGCCGAGGATATTCTCGATCTCCTCCGCGGATTTCTCCGGGAATGCCGCGACGAGGTTCGCGCGCCCGATCTTGTGCTCCGGAAACCACGGCCCGATGAACCGCATCAGCCGGCCGAGAACGTTGGCCATGCGCTGGCGGTTGATACGGCGAAGAACCGCGAGCGTGCCGACCACGATCCAGCCGAGCACCCGCTCGAACGCGCGCTTGAGCGGCAGCAGGTAGGCGAGCGATTTGCCCTTGCGCGCCATCTTGGCCAACTAAAACGCCACGATGATCTTGCCGAACACCTTGCGGCCTTCGAGCCGCGCAAGCCCGCTCTCGAAGTCGGCGAGCGGCACTTCGGTGTCGATCACGGGTGTGAGGCCCGCCGCCATCTTGGCGAGGCTTTCGTGCACGTTGCGGATCGTGCAGCCGAATGAGCCGATGATGCGGTACTGCTGCAGGTAAAGCTGGAACAGGTTGATTTGCGTGGATTGGCCGGAGGTCGAGCCGCAGGTGACCAGCCGGCCGCCGCGCTTGAGACACAGCAGCGAGCCGTTGAACGTGTCGGGTCCGACATGCTCGAACGCCACATCGACGCCTTTCTTAGCGGTCGCCTTGCGCACCGCGGTTTCGAAACGGTCGGTGCGGTAATTGATGACGTGATCGGCACCGATCGCCTTGGCCTTTGCGATCTTCTCGTCGTCGCCCACGGTGGTGAACACCGTCGCGCCGATTGCCTTGGCCATCTTGATCGCCGTGGTGCCGATACCGGAGCCGCCCGCCTGCACGAGGATCAACTCACCGCCTTCGAGCTTGGCGTTGTCGAACAGCATGTGCTGCACGGTGCCGAATGCGACCGGCGCACACGTGGCGTCACGAAAGCTCACGCCGGCCGGGACGGGCACCACCAGCCGCGCCGGCATGTTGACGAGATCGCGCGCGAACCCGTCGGCATGGAAGCCCATCACGCCTGAAACGTTTTCGCAGAGATTGTCGCGCCCCTCGCGGCATGCCTTGCAGGTGCCGCAGGTGAGCCCGCCATAGGCGACGACATGATCCCCGGCCTTGAACGCCGTCACGCCGCTGCCGACCGCCGCGATCTCGCCCGCCGCTTCGACGCCGACCACCAGCGGCAGCTTGCGCTTGGCGAATGCCATGCCGCGCCAGCCCCACACGTCGAGATGGTTGAGCCCGATCGCCTTGATGCGGATCTGCACTTCGCCTTCGCCGGGCGGCGGAGGTTCGGGCACGTCGATCAGCTCAAGTTTGCGGTCAGCAACGAGGGTCAGCGCACGCATTGAAATCGAATTTCCTTTCAGACCTCATCCTGAGGCGCGACCCCGGCCTTGAGCCGGGGCTTCGAACGATGCCCGCACATTCCGGGCATGCCGCCATCCTGCGAGACGCGACCTTCGGTCGCTCCTCAGGATGAGGATATTCAACGGTGGATGCCCATCGCCGCCGTCAGCCCGCCGTCAACGGGCAGGTAGGCGCCGGTGATGTAGGAGGCGTGCGGCGAGAGCAGGAACGCCACGATGCCGGCGACGTCCTCCGGCTTCGCGAAGCGCTTCGCAGGAATCTGACTCTCCATCGATTCGCGGTACTTGCCGTATTTGGCCAGCATGTCGGTGTCGATGAAGCCGGGCGCCACGTAGTTGACGGTGATCCCGCGACTTGCACTCTCGATCGCCAGCGTGCGCGTGTAGCCGAGGAGCGCGGCCTTCGACGCCGCGTAGGCGGCATTGCCCTGATTGCCGCGCTCCGCCGTCACCGAGCCGATCGCGACGATGCGGCCATCGCGCGCGCGCATCATCGTGCGGACTAGTCCGGCGGCAAGGCGCGTGAACGACCAGAAGTTCACCTGCATGGCGACTTCGGCCTTCTCCTGATCGAGCATCACCGCGAGCGTGTCGTAGGATTGCCCGGCGTTATGAACGAAGGCCGAGTAGGGCGCTTCCTTCTCGATGGTCGCGACCAGCGCATTCACCCCGGCCTTGTCGGCGAGGTCGGCTTGATGCGCGGCGAATATGCGTCCCGGATACGCGGCCATCAGTTCCTTCACCAGTGCATCGGCTTCCGCGCTGGCGGAGCGATACGTGAAGGTCACATCATGGCCGGCTGCGGCGAGCATGCGCACGATCGACGAGCCAAGCCCGCGTCCACCGCCGGTGACCAGAACGCGCCGTGACGCGGGGGTCTCGGCCATCAGCGCGGCTCCCGGCTCATGACCAGCGAGACGTTCTGCCCGCCAAAGCCGAAGGAGTTCGACAGCACGTGCGTCACGCGCGCGTCGCGCGCCTTGTTCGGCACGACGTCAAGGATGATCGTCGGGTCCGGCACGTCGTAATTGATGGTCGGCGGCAGCCGCTGATGCTCCAGGGTGAGTAGGCTGATCACCGACTCGATCGCACCGGCGGCCGAGAGCGTGTGCCCGATCATCGACTTGTTCGACGAAATAGGAATGCTCTGTGCACGCTCGCCGAACACAGTCGAGACGCCGAGATACTCGGTCTTGTCGTTTTCCGGCGTCCCGGTGCCGTGCGGATTGATGTAGTCGATGTCGTCGGGGGCGAGCCCCGCGTCGTGCAGCGCGTTGCGGATGCAGCCGATGATCGGCTTGCCGTCGGGGCTGGAACGCGTGCGATGGAAGCTGTCGGCCATCTCACCGCAGCCGTCGATCACGCCGAGGATCTTCGCGCCGCGCGCCTGCGCTGCTTCAAGGCTTTCGAGCACGAGCACGCCGGCGCCCTCAGCCATGACGAAGCCGTCGCGGTTCTTCGAGAAAGGACGCGCGGCGCCTTGCGGCGGCTCGTTACTGGTCGAGAGTGCGGAGAGCAGCGAAAAGCGGATAAGCGACTCCTGATTCACGGAGCCGTCGGTCCCGATGCACAGCGCCGCATCGGTTTCGCCGCGCCGGATCGCCTCGACGCCGAGTTGAATGGCGGTCGCTCCGGACGCGCAGGCGGTCGAGAGCGAGATCGGCGAGCCTTTGGTGCCGAAGCGTTCGGCGATGCCGTCGGCAACGGAGCCGAACAGGAAGCGCTCATAGATCGCGTGGAAGTTTCCGGTTTCCCCGGCGCGCATCAGATCGGCGTAGCCGAGGCCATCATTTGCGCCAGAGGCCCGTACCAACTCCTCGCGCTGTTCCCACTCGATCTCGACCGGCGCCACGGCGATGAACAGCGGCCCGGGAAAATCGCCCTGCTTGCCGATGCCGGACTGAACGATTGCTTCTTCGGCTGCCATCTCGGCAAGACGTTCGGACAACGCCGGAGAGGTGTGCTGTTCGAGCGGAACGAAGTCGATTGCGCCGGCGATGCGCGTCTTCAGGCCCGCGGTGGAAAATCGCGTGATCTCGCGGATGCCGGATTCGCCCGCGGTGAGCTTGCGCCAGTTCTCCTCGCGGCCCGCGCCGAGCGAGGTCACGACGCCCATTCCGGTGACGACGACAACCGGCCGCCCCATCCGATCCGTCTTGGCCATTCCCGTCTCCCCTCACTCGACGGCTTCGACGAGCCCGAGCGCCTCGCCGCGCCAGTTTCCGACGCTTGTGACCACGACCTGCCGCAGCGCCGCGTCCATCGGGCGTTCGGTGCCCGAGGAATCGCAGGGCGGGTACAGTTGCCCGCGCTGCAGGGCCATCGCGGCAAGCGCGATATTAGCGGGAAATTGTGACTCCAACCCATGTCCGAGATGGGTGCCGGTGGCGCGCACGGCAAGGCCGGGATGATTCTCCAGAAAGGCGCGCTCCTCCGCGGTCACCGCCGCAATGCCGGTTGCGCCCGAGATCACGGCGGCATTGTCCGGCTTTACGCGCGCCGCAACACCCGACCACATGCGGTCGAGTGCGGATTTGATCGCGCCGGGCGTGCGCTTCACGTGATCGGATTCGATGCTGGTCAGGCGCGCGAACGGCTTGGCGCCGCGGTTGAGCGCGTGCTGTTTTTCCTCCAGCACCAGGAAGCCCGCGACGGTGCCGAGCTCCATGCCGCCGCCCGCCGCGGCGCGCCCCCATACGTGCGTGTGCTTGTCGTGTATGAGTGTGCGGCCGAGCACGTAATGCAAAACAACTTCCCAACGCTCCGCGTTGTACGCGCTTCCGACAAGCCCGAGCTCGCTTTGGCCTGCCGCGATGCGCGCAAGCGCGATGCGCACGCTGTCCACGCCCGCCGCTTCCTCGCCCATGAAGGTGCGCGATGAGCCGGTCACGCCGTGCACGATCGAGATGTTGCCCGCCATCAGGTTGGCGAGCTGCGCAAGAAACAGGGTAGGGCGCAGATCGCTCAAGAGCCGCTGGTTCAGATAGACCTCGCGGTTTTCGGCATGGCGCAGCCCGTCGAGAATGCTGATGTCGACCTTGCCGTCGCGCTCGCCGCCGCCCGCCGCGACGATCATATCCATCTTCGAAAGAAACTCGGGCTTGCCTTTGACGCCGGCGCTGTCGAGCGCCAGACCCGCCGCATAGACGCCGATGCGCTGCCAGGTTTCCATCTGGCGCTGGTCGCCCTTCTTCGGAATTTGCTTGTCGAGGTCGAGCGCGACGACGCGGTGCACCACATAGGGCGCAAACGACGTGGTGTCCGCGCTGGACGGTGCGGACAGGCCCTGCCAATGCGCGTCCAGGCTTTCGCCGAGGCACGTGACAAGCCCAATTCCGGTGATCCAGACCTCGCGCGCTTCAGCCATGGAGCACCTCCATGGGGAACGCGACTTCGGCAGCGACTTTTTCCATGCTGGCGCGGAATGACGGATTGGGAAATTCGACAAGCCGGAACGTCAGCTCCGCGTTGCAGACCGGCTTTCCCTCGCACTTGATGTCGGCCTTGGTGATCGCAAAGCCGGAACCGTCGTGCACCAGCTTCGCCGAAACGCTGAGAACCTGGCCCGGTGTCACGAAGGTGCGCAGCTTGGCTTCCTTCACGGCGGCGAAGAACGGCATGCGGGTGAACTTGTGCATGGCGATCAGCAGCCAGCCGGAGGTCTGCGCCATAGTCTCGATCAGCAGCACGCCGGGCATCAGCGGATGGCCGGGAAAGTGTCCTTCAAAGATGGTGGATTGGGTCGGAACGGTCGCTTCGGTGCGGATCGTGTGGTCGCCGAGCTTGAGTTCGACAATCCGGTCGATGAGAAGAAAATACTCAAGGCGCATGCGACCTCAATTACGCCGGCGCCGCGCCCTTGGAAGCCATCAACTCGTCGATGCGCGCGCAGAGATTTTTCAGCACGAAATACTGCTCGGTCGTGGCCTTGCCGTCGTTGACTTCCTGGGTCCACTGCTCGAGCGGCAGCTTGATGCCGAAAGCCTTGTCGATCGCGAAGGCGATATCCAGGAAGTCGAGGCTGTCGATGCCGAGATCGTCGATGGCGTGGCTTTCCGGTGTGATCTTGTCGCGCTCGATGTCGCAGGTCTCGGAAATGATGTTCGCCACGGTGTCGAAAGTCGAAGACATCGGCAACCCTCTGAAATGTGTCGGTTTTTGGCAGCGGCGCCGGATCGCGCGCATCCCCCGGTCGGAGAGCCTGACTCCCCGTCCGCCCGTCTTATCGTGCGGTGCTCCGTATAGCCAAGGGATCGGGTGAGTTCAATGCCGGCCGCGGAAGCGACCCGACGGAACGGCATCGGCCGCAAATCGTTTTGTTGAAGTCTTGGAAGGGGTGTGAACAAGACGCCAGTACCAACTCCGCGTCCAGCAGATCATACAACCCAAGACAATCAAATGGAGCTGATTCAGCTTTCCAAAGCCAATTGGGACAGTTCAGAGAGCCTTGCGCGCAACAATACGTCCAATCGAGTTCAAGATTTGTTTCATTTGATCTCCCCAATATGACCTTAGGGAAGATTATCTATAGCCATCAGTGATCTAGCTCTGCCACATTATTACCTTCTCGTGGCCTCTTCTCCGTCGGCAATTCGAACGATTTGCTGGCCAAGCGGTATTCCCATCCACAACAAAAGAAGGGACACCGCTGATGATCGTGCGGAAAATTGGATATTGGGTTGTTGTCGGTTCGATGATGTTCACCGTCGCGGGGGCGGCGGAAGCGAAAACCAAGAGACATCACTCAAAGCATTCTCATTCCACTCAGAGCGCTCACGCCGGCATAGCCTCGATGTACGGCACGAAGGGAGACGGATACGCTGGCCGCCGCACGGCGAACGGCGAGCGCATGAATGCTGGCGCGCTGACGGCTGCACATAAGACCCTCCCGTTTGGCACGATGGTTCGGGTCACCAACAACCGCACGCAAAAGTCCGTCGTCGTGCGCATCAACGATCGCGGCCCGTTTGTGCGCGGCCGGGTCATCGACCTGAGTGCTGCGGGTGCTCGCGCGATCGGAATGTCGGGTCTGGCGCCCGTTTCCCTTGCGGTCGTGGGTAAGGGCTGAACTTCAGGTCATTTTGTCGGGTTGGCGGGCGGCACGTTCACCTGTGCGCAGTTCCGCCGGCCCGACAGCACGCAGTCCTGATTGCGCCGCATCTCCGCAATGGTGGTCGCGAGCCACACGCCAATGGCGACAAGGACGAGGCAGAACGCGAACGCCAGCCCGTTATTGATCATTCGCTGGCGATAGTTGTCCGGCTCCTCGCTGTGCGCGTATTTCCCGACATCCTCGACCGGCGCCTCGGTGGGCGGCACGCGCGGGCGCGTCGGGCCGCGCCGCTGAAACGGCAGGATCTGCCCGCGCTCATCGTCCCGCTCGGGTGCATTCGGCGGCATGATCGTGATTCTAGCACCTTTGCACGGCTGCAACGCGTTTCGCCCGCAAGCCTGTCATGCATCCCGCGCGTGTGCCGGCTTCCCCGCCACATAGGTTGCCCGCACGGCGCGGTCATCCCCCAGCATCATCAGGGCGAACAGAGTATCTTCAACCGATTCCGACCGCTCATTGCGCACCGCGAGCAATGGCGTTGCCTTCGGATCGAGCACGACCAGATCGGCTTCCTTGCCGGGCGCGATCGAGCCGATTCGATCCTCCAGCGCGAGCGCACGCGCGCCGCCGAGGGTGGCGAGGTAGAAGGCCTCCACCGCGCTCAGCGCATGCCCGTTGAGCTGTGCGATCTCGTAAGCGGCCCCCATCGTGGCCAGCAGCGAGAAGCTGGTGCCGCCGCCGATGTCGGTGCCGAGCCCGACCTGCACGGGGCGCCGCGCATCCTTCGCGGCGCCGATGCGAAACAGGCCGGAGCCGAGAAACAGGTTGGAGGTCGGGCAGTGGGCGAGCGCCGTGCCGCTCTCGTGGCAGCGGCAAAGCTCATCCTCGGAAAGGTGCACGCCATGCGCCAGCACCGCGCGTCGGCCGATCAGCCCGTGGTGATCGTAGATGTCGAGGTAGTTCTTCCGCTCGGGAAACAGTTCGGCGGTCCATTCGATCTCGCGGCGGTTTTCCGCGATATGGGTCTGCACCAGCACATCCGGATGCTCGCGCCACAGAGCTCCGGCGGCATCGAGCTGCGCCGGCGTGCTGGTGCCGGCAAAGCGCGGCGTGATGGCATAGAGGCAGCGCGCACGGCCGTGCCATCGCGCGATCAGCGCCTTGGAATCGTCGTAGCCCTGCTGCGCGGTGTCGCGCAGCTTTTCCGGCGCATTGCGGTCCATCAGCACCTTGCCGGCAGCGATGCGCATGCCGCGCCGTTCTGCTTCGGCGAACAGGGCCTCGACCGATTGCGGATAGACCGCGCAGAACACGAGCGCGGTCGTGGTGCCGTTGCGTAACAGCTCGTCGCAGAACACCTTCGCCATTGCGGCGGCATGGGCGGCATCCTCGAATGCCATTTCGGCCGGGAACGCGTAGCGATCGAGCCAATCCAGCAGTTGCGTGCCGTAGGAGGCGACGATCCCGGTCTGCACGTAGTGCACATGCGTATCGATGAATCCCGGCGCGATCAGGCAACCGGAATAGTCGGTCACGGCAACGCCGGTTGGAACGAGCGCTCGCAGCTCCGCGGCGGGCCCGACAGCTTCAATGAGCCCGTCGCGGCAGATCACGATCCCGTCCGTTTCGACCGCGAAGGCTTTGGCCGGATCGGAGAGAAACGGATCGTCCCGGCAGGTCAGGACGGTGCCACGCAGAACGGACACGTCCCCTGATTTTTCGGCAGCAGTCATGCGTTCCTCGCAGGGGATTCGCCAGGCGATTATGGCGCACGAAGGCGGCATCATCTATACGAAGCGCCGCCGCGTGGGCACGGCAGCTATTGGAGACTTATCGATGATAGTTCGTGTTTTCGCCTCGGCGCTGCTGCTGGCCCTGATCGCGACCGGGGCGCAGGCCCATGACTATACGGCCGGATCGATCGGGATCGATCATCCCTGGACGCGCGCGACCCCGAAGAACGCGCCGGTCGCAGGCGGCTACCTGAAGATTACCAACACCGGGACAACGCCGGACCGGCTGACCGGCGGTTCGGTGGAGGTCGCCAAGCGCTTCGAAATCCATGAAATGAAGATGGATGGCGGCGTGATGAAGATGCGCGAACTCAAGGATGGGCTCGACATCGCGCCGGGCGCGACCGTCGAGCTCAGGCCCGGCTCGTATCACATCATGATGATGAACCTGTCGCGGCCGCTGACCAAGGGCGAGAAGGTCAAGGGATCGCTGACCTTCGAGAAGGCCGGCAAAGTCGACGTGGAATTTGCCGTCGAGGCGATCGGCGGCAGCCCGGCCGGCATGAAGACGAAAGAGCACGGGCACTAGACGCGCTCGGGAAATCAGTCGCTCCAGATCGTGCGGCTCTGCTCGCGCATGAACTGTGTGAGGTAGTACGGCCCAAGCCCGCCCTTGGACGTGGCGCCGGAGCCTTTCCAGCCGCAAAAACTTTGCACGCCCGGCCATGCGCCGGTGGTGGCGCCGTTCGCGCGATTGACATAGAGCGCGCCGGCTTGCGCGCGCTCGAGAAACAGATCGAGCTCGCTCTGATCAGCGGCGTAGCAGCCCGCCGTCAGGCCGTATTGCACGTCGTTTCCATCCGCGATGGCAGACGCGAGATCGGAGAAGGTGAGCACGGACAGGAGCGGCAGGAACAACTCGTCCTTGTTGATCGCATGCGCGGCCGGCGTTTCAACGATCGTCGGTGTGACGTAGGCGCCGTGCTCGTGCAGGCCTCCACTCAGAACGTCGCCGCCCGCCAGTAGTTTCCCATCGCGCCGCGCCGTCGCAACGGTGTTGCGGAAGCGCGTCAGCGCACGCTCATCGATCAGCGGGCCCATGAAGATGTCGCGCCCGGCCAGATCGCCGATCTTGATCGCGGCCGTGCGGGCGAGGAGCTTTTCGAGAAATGCGTTCTTCACCACCGCTTCGACATAGACCTTCGAGCCGGCGGAACATTTCTGTCCCTGCAGGCCGAAAGCCGAGCGCATCACGCCTTCGGCCGCGACATCGAGGTCGGCTGATTTGGGTCACATAGCTCGGGTTCTTGCCGCCCATCTCGACGATGACCGGCCGGTTGTAAGTGGCCCGCCGCGACCGCGCGCAGCAGACCCATCCCGACCGCGTGCGAGCCGGTGAACGCGTAGCCATCGACGCCGGGATGATCGGCCAGCGCCTGACCGGTTGCCGCGCCACCGCACAGCAAATTGACCGCGCCGCGCGGAAAGCCCGCGGCCTCGATCGCTTGCACGAGTAGGCGGCCGGTGAGGCCGGCGAACGGGCTTGGCTTGTAGACCACCGTGTTGCCGCCCAGCAGTGCGCCGGCGATCATGTTGACCGACAGCGCGAGCGGAAAATTGAACGGCGCAATCACGGCGAACACGCCGATCGGGCGCAGGCGGTCGCTCGTCGCTTCCTGCGGGAATGCGCGCCGCAGGTCGCGCGCGAATCCGGCATTCGCCTCCATTTCGTCGGCATAATAGCGCGCGAGGTCGACCGCCTCCTCGGCTTCGCCCATCGCCTCGAAGCGCGATTTGCCGACTTCGAGCAGGCACGCGATGCCGAGTTCGTATTTGCGCGCCTCCAGTTCGTCGGCAAGGCGGCGCGTCAGCCGCACGCGCTCCTGCCAGGCGGTCCGGCTCCAGCTTGCGAAGGCCTCATTCGCGGCACGAACCGCGCGATCAACTGCGGCCGCATCCCCCGCGACGAACTCGCCCAGGGTGACGCGCCGGTCGATCGGGCAGGGGGCCGCATAGCGCTCCCCGCCGCCGTCATCCTGCCCGCCGACGCGGTTGCGGCCAGCTCTTGCCGAGCATCTCCTGGCGGAACGCCGGAATACGCCGGTCGAGCAGGTCGTGCACGCCGGAAAAGTCGGCGCGGATATTCGAATAGGTCACGCGAGGCAGGGCCATGCGTCTCGCATGCCAAATGCGAAAGCGGGCGCGCAAGAGACGGCTACCGTGTCACCAGCCGATCGTGCGCGGCAGCCAGAGCGCGATCTGCGGAAACCAGAAGCACAGCACCAGCGCGATGATCTGCATCCCGACGAACGGAATGATGCCGCGATAGATGTCGCCGGTCGTGACCTCAGGCGGCGCGACGCCGCGCAGGAAGAACAGCGCCCAGCCGAACGGCGGCGTGAGGAACGAGGTCTGCAGGTTCACGCAGATCAACGTCGCGAGCCACACCATGTCGACATTGGCCGCCACGAATACCGGCAGGAACAGCGGCACCGCGATGTAGGAAATCTCGATCCACTCGATGAAGAAGCCGAGAATGAAGATGATCAGCATCAGGAACCAGATGTCCGCATTGATGCCGCCCGGCAGCAGCGCGAAGAGGTCGTGAACGATCTTCTCGCCCTGCAAGCCGCGGAACGCGAGCGCGAACACCTGCGCGCAGATCAGGATGAACATCATCATCGCGGTGGTCTTGATCGTCGCCTGACAGGTCTCGCGCAGCACCCGCATGGAGAGCCGGCCGGTGACGGCGGTGATCAGGATCGAGCCGAGCGCGCCCATCGAGGCGGCTTCGGACGGCGCCGCGATCCCGGCGATGATCGAGCCGAGCACCGCGCCGACAAGCCCGACCGGCGGCAGCACGACCTTGATGAGCTTCCGCATCAGTTCGGCGCGCGGGAGCAGGGCGCGCTCCTCGGCCGGGATCGCCGGCACCATTTCGGGCCGCACGATGCCGAGGATGATGATGTAGACGCACGTAGATGCCGGCGAGCATCAGGCCGGGAACCATCGCGGCGGCGAACAGCGTGCCGACCGACTCGTTCAGGATGTCGGCGAGCAGGATCAGGATCAGGCTCGGCGGGATGATCTGCCCGAGCGTGCCGGAGGCGCAGATCACGCCGCAGGCGAGGCCCTTGTCGTATCCGCGGCGCAGCATGCCGGGCAGCGTCAGCAGGCCGAGCGTGACGACGGTCGCGCCCACGATGCCGGTGGTCGCGCCCATCAGCACGCCGACCAGCACGATGCCGATGCCAAGCCCGCCGCGCAGCGAGCCTGCCAGATGGCCGATCACGTCCATCAGGTCTTCGGCCAGCCGCGAGCGCTCAAGCATCATCCCCATGAACACGAACAGCGGGATCGCGAGCAGCGTCGAATTCGTCACCACGCCGAAGATGCGATGCGGCAGCAGGCTGAACAGCGTCGTCCCGAAGCCGAGATAGCCGAACACAAATCCCGAGACCGCGAGCGTCATGGCGACCGGAATCCCCGCCATGAGCAGGACGAAGAACGACACCAGCATCAGGACGGCGAGGATTTCCATCGACATCAGGCGGCCCGGTAGGCGAGGTAGCTTTTGATCGCTTCGGAGAGCGACTGAATGAAGAAGAGCGCGAAGCCGATCGGGATCAGCGACTTGATCGACATAGCGATAGTCGATGCCGCCGGGGTTGGCGGTGCCTTCGCCGATGCTCCAGGACTGCCAGACGTAGGGGGCGACAGCCAGATCACGAGGATGCAGAAGATCATCGCGAGGATCGCGGTGATCACATCGACCAGATGCTTGTTACGCTGGGAGAAATACTGGAACACGACGTCGACGCGCACATGCTCGCCGTGGACCAGTGCGTACGACATGCCGAACAGGCAGATCGGCACCATGATGTGCCACTCGAGTTCCTGCATCCAGATCGAGCCGATCGAGAAGCCGTAGCGCAGCAGCACGTTCGCGCCCATGACGAGCGCGATGCCGAGTGCGAGCCACGACGTGGCGCGGCCGACGAGATCGGTGAAGCGGTCGATCCCGTCGGCCAGTGCTTTTGCCGACATGCGCGATCAGGCCTTGCGGATTTTCGTGTGGTAGACGAGTCTCGCTCAGGTCGGCCCATGCGTCGTATTTGGCCTTGTAGGCCATGTAGGAGTCGTGGACCTTCTTGGTGACCGGATCGCGCGCGACCGCCTCGTCGAGAATCTTCGTCGTGGCGACGCGCAAGCGCCTTCACCACGTCGTCGGGCAGGGGTGCAGCGATGATGCCCTGGTTCTTCACCAGGTCTTCCATCGCCTCGGCGTTGTTCTTCTGGCACCACGCCTCGCTGATCACGTTGCAGGCCGCGCAGGCGTTCTCGACGATCGCCTTGAGATCGGCGGGCAGGCTGTTCCACTTCGCCTTGTTGATGATGACCTCGCTGGCCGGTCGCCATCTCGTGCCAGCCGGTCGTGTAGTAGTACTTCGCGACCTTGTGCAGGCCGAGCTGGCGGTCGAGGAAGGGGCCGACGAATTCGGCGGCGTCGATCACGCCGCGCTCGAGGTTGGGGAAGATTTCGCCCGGCGCGATCAGGCGCGAGTCGACGCCGAGCTCCTTGTAGACGCGCCCGGCGAGACCGGGGATGCGCATCTTGATGCCTTTGAGATCTTCAACGGTCTTGATCTCCTTGCGGAACCAGCCGGTCATCTGCACGCCGGTGTTGCCCGCAAGGATCGGCACGAGATTGAAGCGGTCGTAGACCTCGCGCCAGAGCGGGCGCCGCCGCCGTCGTAGTACCAGCCGTTGAAGCCCTGGAAATTGAGGCCGAACGGCACGGCGGTGAAGTATTGCGCGGCGAAGCTCTTGCCGGTCCAGAAATACGAGTTGGCGTAGTTCATCTCGACCGTGCCGGAGGAGACAGCGTCGAAGCCCTCGGCCGCCGGGATCAGTTCGCCCGCGCCATAGAACTGGATCTTGATCCGGCCGTTCGACATCGCCTCGATGCGGCTGACCAGATCCTTCGCGCTGCCCGGCCCGGTCGAATAGAACGCCGCGTTCGGCCCATAGAAGCTGGTCATTTTCCAGTTGAAGGTGGTTTGCGCCCGCACGACTGCGGGGGCGGCAATCGTCGCGGCTCCGCTCGCGAGGGCGAGCTTGGCAAAATCGCGTCGGCGCATTGGAGGCTCCTTGGTGACGAAAACAGTGGCGCGATGGGAGCAAGGGCCGTGCCGCAGGTATACCTTCGTCAAATCATGCGCTTGTGTGTGGTTGTTGGCGCTCTCCCCGTCCCGTGCCCGAAATTGTAGCACCGATCTGCCCAAGCGATAGTCAGGAATTGGGCCATGATTGCCCGTGGTGCTGCGGCGCGGTATGGGAGCGGCGCGCCGGGGCGGCCGTGATGCGCGTCGGGCTACCTCGAGACCGATAGAACAACGAGATGGCGACCAGCCCTGCCGTTCTGTTGCGCGTCTATGCAGCCGCGATTTTTCTGTCGGCGGCGCTGCTGTTCGCCGTGCAGCCGATGTTCACCAAGATGGTGCTGCCGCGGCTCGGCGGCACGCCCGCGGTGTGGTCGGTCGCGATGGTGTTCTTCCAGGCCGTGCTGCTCGCCGGCTACGCTTACGCGCACGCGCTGACCAGCTATCTGCCGGGCCGGCGCTCGATCATCGTGCATCTCGTGGTGATGGGCGCGGCGACGCTGTTCCTGCCGCTGGCGATCGCCGGATGGTGGGGCCGCCCGCCCGCCGACGCGACCGCCGCGATCTGGCTGCTCGGGCTGTTCGCCGTGTCGATCGGGTTGCCGTTCTTCGCGCTGTCCGCCAACGGCCCGCTGCTGCAAGCCTGGTTCGCCCGCACCGACCACCCGGCGGCGGCGAATCCGTACTTCCTCTATGCGGCGAGCAACATCGGCAGCTTTCTTGCGCTGCTCTCCTATCCGTTCGCGATGGAGCCGCTGACCACCCTCGGCCAGCAGCGATGGGGCTGGGCCGTTCTGTTTTTCGTGCTGATCGCGCTGATCGCGTGGTGCGGCGTGCTGATGCTGCGTTCCGCGCGCACCGGCCGACGCGTTGAAAACCGAGGCATCGTCCGAGCCCGCACCGGCCTGGCGCGATGCCGCGCGCTGGGTCGTGCTCGCCGCCGTTCCTTCCGCGCTGCTGATTTCGGTCACCTCGCACATCTCGACCGACATCGCGGCCGCGCCGTTCATGTGGGTGATCCCGCTCGCGCTCTATCTCGTCACATTCGTGATCGTGTTTTCGACCAGGCCGATCCTGCCGCCATGCGTGGATGATCGCGATCGAGCCGGTGTTCATCGTCGCGCTGGTCGGCGTGATGGTGCTCGACATCCGCGGATACTTGTTCGCGCAGCTCGCGCTCAACGTCGCGGCGTTCTTCGTCATCACGATGGTGTGTCACGGCGAACTCAGCCGCAGCCGGCCGGCCGCGCAGCACCTGACCGCGTTCTACATGTGGATGTCGGCGGGCGGCGTGATCGGCGGCATCTTCGCCGGGCTGATTGCGCCGAACATCTTCTCCTCGGTGATCGAGTATCCCGTGCTGATCGTGCTCGCGATCCTGTGCCGGCCCGGCCTGGTGATGCCGACCGACACGCGCACGCGGCTGCTATGGCTCGGCGCCGCCGCAGTGGTGGCGGTGGTGGCTTTCCCGGGCTTGACCGAGCGCTACGTCACCGACGAAAAGGCGTTCAACTGGACCATCGGCGCGATGCTGGTGGTCGCGGGCCTCGTGTCGCGCGAAGCCGCTGCCGTTCGCGGCGGTGATCGCGGTCGTGTTCGTCATCGGCACGGCCTACAAGCCCGACAGCGAAGTGCGCGAGACGATGCGCAGCTTCTTCGGCGTGCACAAGATCACCGAAACGTCCGACGGCCAGTACCGCGTGTTCCTGCACGGCACCACGATCCACGGCGCGGAGCGCCTGCGCGACGATGCCGGCGAGCCGATCACCGGCCCGCCGCCGATGATCACCTACTATCATGTGAATTCCCCGATGGGCGTTACCGTCAAGGCGGTGCGCGAACGCGTCGGCGGCCCGGTCAAGGTCGCGGTCGTGGGCTTGGGGACGGGGACATTCGCCTGCTTCTCGCGAGCCGGGCGACATGTTCAAGTTCTACGAGATCGACGCGAGCGTCGAGAAGCTCGCGCGCGATGCCAGCCGCTTCCGCTACATCAAGGAATGCGCGCCGGACATTCCGGTGGTGCTCGGCGATGCGCGTCTCACGCTCGCCGAAAGCCCCGACACGTACGACCTGATCGTGCTCGACGCGTTCTCGTCCGACGCGATTCCGATCCACCTGATGACGCGCGAGGCGATGGCGACCTATGTGTCGAAGCTCGCGCCCGGCGGCATCGTGATCATGCATGTATCGAACCGGCACATGGAGCTTGCCTCCGTGGTGGCCGGCATCGCCCATGCGAACGGCCTGGTGAGCCGCGTCAACGGTCGTGCCGCGCGCGACGACGAGGACGATGCCAAGTACATCTTCACCTCGACCGTGGTGATCAGTGCGCGCCAGGAAGCCGATTTCGCGCGCATTGCTCGAGGATGCCGACTGGACCGTCATCGAGCCGCCCGCCGGCCAGCGCATCTGGACCGACGACTATTCCAATGTGATCGGCGCGGTGATCCGGCAATACTGGAGGGACCATCCGAACGCTGCCGGAGCCGGAGAAATCCGTCGAACAGACGCCGCCCGAGCCGGGCGCATCGGCGGAGCAGGGCAAGCAATAGGGAGGACGCGATGCCGTCCGAACGCTTCGACTTTCCCAATGCGCGCGGCGAGAAGCTTTCCGCGCTGCTCGACAAGCCCGCGGGTCAGCCGGTCGCGTTCGCGCTGTTCGCGCACTGCTTCACCTGCGGCAAGGACAATCTCGCGGCAAAGCGCATCGCGCAAGCACTGACGGCGCGCGGCATCGCGGTGCTGCGTTTCGATTTCACCGGGCTCGGCGCGAGCGAGGGCGAGTTCGCCAACACGACGTTTTCCTCCAACGTCGCCGATCTGGTCGCGGCCGCGGATCACTTGCGCAGGATGCATCAGGCGCCCGCGATCCTGATCGGCCACAGCCTCGGCGGCGCGGCGGTGCTGGCGGCCGCGTCGCAGGTGCCGGAAGCGCGCGCCGTCGCGACGATCGCGGCGCCGGCCGATCCCGCGCATGTCACCGGCCTGTTCCAGCAGCATGTCGCCGATATCCATGAAAAGGGCGAGGTCGAGGTCGCGCTCGCCGGCCGCCCGTTCCGCATCCGCAAGGAATTTCTCGACGACGTCGCGGAGCAGAAGCTCGCAGCAGTGCCTCGCCGATCTGCGCAAGGCGCTGCTGGTGCTGCATTCGCCGACCGACGATCTGGTCGGCATCGAGAATGCGAGCGCGATCTTCACGGCCGCGAAGCATCCGAAGAGCTTCGTGTCGCTTCACGGCGCCGATCATCTGCTCGAGCAAGCGGCGCGATGCCGTCTATGTCGCCGAAGTCATCGCCGCGTGGTCGGAGCGCTATCTCGACATGGTGCCGGAGCCGGACGAGATGCCGATTGACGGCGTGCTGGTCGGAGGAAACGGGCAACGGCAAGTTCGAGCAGTCGATCATCGCAGGCCCGCATCGCTATCTCGCCGACGAGCCGGTCTCGGTCGGTGGCAACGGTTCGGGGCCGAGTCCTTACGAATATCTCCTCGCCGGGCTCGGCGCCTGCACCTCGATGACCATCCGGCTCTATGCGGACCTCAAGAAGCTGCCGCTCGAGCACGTGGCGGTGCGGCTCAAGCACGACAAGATCCATGCGGTGGACTGCGAGAACTGCGAGACCAAGGAAGGCAAGATCGACCGCATCGACCGTGAGGTCACGCTGGACGGCGATCTTACCGCGGAGCAGCGCACAAAGCTGATGGAGATCGCCGACAAGTGCCCGGTGCACCGCACGCTGCACGGCGAAATCGATATCCGCACGCGGGAAGCCGCATGATCGTGATCGTCGGGGCGGGGCAGGCGGCCGCGCAGCTTGTGCTGAGTCTGCGTCAGGGGGGCTACAAGGAGCCGATCCGCATGATCGGCGACGAGCCTTACGCGCCGTATCAGCGTCCGCCGCTGTCGAAGAAATTTCTCACCGAGCGGCCGCCTGCCGACACGCTCTATTTCCGTCCGGAGAAGTTCTGGGGCGAGCAGGGCGTGACCGCGACGTACGGCGTGTCCGTCGAGACGATCGACCGCGCCAACAAGCGCGTGACCTTCAAGGGCGGGGAGGCCGAATACAGCACCTTGTTTCTTTCGACCGGCACGCGCGCGCGTCCGCTCCCGGTTCCGGGCGCGGACATGTCCGGCGTGTTCTCGCTGCGCAAGATCGATGACGTGCGCCGCCTGCGCGCTCCGCTCGATGCCGCGCAGCATGTGGTCATCGTCGGCGGTGGATATATCGGACTCGAGGTCGCGGCCGTTGCGCGCGGGGAGGGGCGTGAGGTCACGGTGCTGGAAGCCGAGGATCGCGTGATGAAGCGCGTCACCTCGCCGGTGATCTCGGCCTTCATGCAGGATTTTCACCGCAGCCGTGGCGTGGATATCCGGCTTGGCGCGCGGCTTGCCGCGATCGAAGGCGACGGGAAGGTCGCGCAGGTTCGTCTCGCCGACGGCGCGACGCTGGCCGCCGATCTCGTGCTGCTCGCGGTCGGCGCCAGGCCGAACGACGATCTGGCCGCTGCGGCGGGCCTGGCCTGCGAGGACGGCATGGTGGTCGACGAGCACGGCTCCACGGCCGATCCGGCGATCTATGCGGCGGGCGACTGCACGCGTTTCCCGAGCCGCCGCTACGGCCGCAAGCTGCGGCTCGAATGCGTACAGAACGCGATCGATCAGGCGAAGGCGGTCGCGGGCGCGCTGCTCGGCAACCCGCAAACCTACGATCCGGTGCCGTGGTTCTGGTCGGACCAGTATGAGCTAAAGCTCCAGATGGCGGGCTTGAGCGACGGCTTTGACGACGCGCGGACGGTCGGCGACGTTTCGGCCGCACGCTTTTCGGTCGAATACCGCAAGGCCGGCCGCCTGATCGCGGTCGATGCCGTCAATGACGGCCGTGCCTACATGGGCGGCCGCAAGCGCATTGCGGAGGAGACCGCATAGAAGGAAAATGTGTGCGGTCTAACCCGAGGGGCCCCATGACGATCATGTATCACGACGGCAATCGCCGCCTGCAGGATGCGTTCGACAGCCGCCGCATCTCCGACCGCCTGGAAGAAAAGCTGACGCGCACGGCGTTCACCGCCGACGACAAGGCCTTCATCGAGAGCGCGATCTACTTTTTCATCTCGACGGCTGACGCCGAAGGGCGGCCGGACTGCTCGTTCAAGGGCGGGCTGCCGGGCTTCGTGCGCGTCACCGCGGAGTCGGAGCTGGCGTTCCCGGACTATGACGGCAACGGCATGTTCAAGAGTCTTGGCAATGTGCTGGTCAATCCCAACGTCGGCTTGCTGTTCATCGACCTGCATGAGCGCCCGCGACGGCTGCGCGTCAACGGCACCGCGACCGTGTCGCGCGAAGACCCGTTGCTGGCCGAGACGGTCGGCGCGCAGATGATCGTGCGCGTGACGGCGCGCGCGATCTTCCCGAATTGCCCGCGCTACATTCCGAAGATGCAGCTCGCCGAGCCGTCGGTCTATGTGCCGCAGCCAGGCTGCGATCCGGTCGAGCCCGCGTGGAAGGGCTTCGACCTGTTCAAAGGGTTCGTGCACCCAAGACAGCCGACCGCGCGCTGACACCCGGCCTCATCCTGAGGAGCGATCCGAAGGATCGCGTCTCGAAGGATGGCAACAGGCTCGGCGTTTGTGGCCATCCTTCGAGGGCCGCTTTGCGGCCGCCTCAGGATGAGGTTTTCGTGTTAGGTTCGAACCGGGAGGACGCCGGGGCGAATGACATCGCAGGTCACGCTGCCGTTATGGCTGGCTCTGATCGTGAGCGCGCTCGCGATCTGGGCGGCGTTCGACCGCGTGCTGGTGCCGGGCGTGCGCTACCTTCATGCGCCGGCGCTTCAACCGCACCATCGACGAACTCAATACGCGGCTCAAGCTGCGCATCCAGCCGTTCAAGCTCGCCAAGCGCCAGGCGATGATCGACCAGCTCATCTTCGATCCCGAAGTGCTGCGCGCGATCGAGGAATACGCCGCCGCCAACAAGGTGCCGCGCGCGGCCGCACAGGCAAGGGCGCATCACTACGCCAATGAGATCGTGCCGTCGTTTTCGGCCTACGCCTATTTCGGCATCGGCACGCGGCTCGCGCGGCGGCTCTCGATGTTTCTTTATCGTGTGCGCCTCGGCTACATGGACGAGGAGGCGATGAAGACGGTCGATCCGGATGCCGCCGTGATCTTCGTCATCAATCACCGCTCCAACATGGACTACGTGCTGGTCACGTTCATGGTCGCGACCTCGTCGGCGCTGAGCTATGCGGTCGGCGAGTGGGCGCGCGTGTGGCTGCTGCAAAGCCTGATCCGCTCGATGGGTGCCTATTTCGTGCGCCGCGACTCGCGCGAGCCGCTCTATCGGAAAGTTCTGTCGCGTTACGTCCATCTCGCAGTGAGCGGCGGACTTGCGCAGGCGATGTTCCCCGAAGGCGGCCTGACGCGCGACGGCAAACTGCGCCCGCCCAAGCTCGGGCTGCTCAGCTACATGGTGTCCGGCTTCGATCCGAAGGGGCCGCGCGATGCGGTGTTTGTGCCGGTCGGCATCAACTACGACCGCGTCATCGAGGACCGGGTGCAGGTCGCCGCGCTGATGACGCCCGAAGGCGAGAAGCCGCGCTTCAAGTTCAGCCCCAAGGTGCTGTTCGGCTATCTGATGCACAATGTGGCGCTGCGTTTCCGCGGCAAGCTGTATCGCTACGGTTACGCCTGTGTCGGCTTCGGCAAGCCGGTGTCGCTGCGCCAGTACGTCACGGAGCGCGGCATCGATTTCCGCATGCTCGACGAGACGCGCCGTTTCGCCGAGATCGAGCGGCTCGGCGCGCTGCTGATGGAGAAAGTCGGTCAGGTGGTGCCGGCGCTCCCGGTCTCGCTGGTCGCGACCGTCATGCTCGGCGCCGCGAAGCCACTGTCGGTGCTGGAACTCAAGGGCGAGGTCGAGAACCTCATTCGCAGGCTCATCGCGGGCGGTGCGCACATCCACATTCCGCGCGCCGATCAGGACTACGCCGTGGAGGTTGGCCTGCGCATGCTGCTGCTGCGCCATTTGGTCGAGGAAGAGAACGGCCTCTATCGCGCCAGCCCGCGCGAGGAAGTGCTGCTGCGCTACTACGCGAACTCGATCGCGCACCTGCTGCCTGCCGCGACGCCTGAGGTCGCAGCCGCCGCCGAGTAAACAAACACGGCAACCAAAGACGAGGAACGAATGCTGTCCGACGCCGATCGCCAGAAGGCCGCCGACATTTTGATGAATGCCGAGAAGACGCGCAAACAGGCGACGCAGCTTTCCGTCACGTTCCCCGGCATCACCTTCGAGGACGCCTACGCAATCTCGACCGAATGCGCCAAGCGCAAGATGGCGGCGGGCGCAAAGCTGATCGGCCACAAGGTCGGCCTTACCTCGAAGGCGATGCAGCTATCATCGCAGATCGACGAGCCCGACTATGGCTATCTGTTCGACCACATGATGGTGGCGGATGGCGCCAAGGTGCCGCACGAGAACTATTGCGCGCCGCGCGTCGAGGTCGAACTCGCGTTTGTCCTCGGCAGGGAGCTCAAGGGCCCCGGCCTCGGCCTGACCGATGTGCTGCGCGCGACCGAATACGTCGTTCCGTCGATCGAGATCGTCGACGCACGGCTGATCAATCCGCGCAAGATCTTCGACACCATCTCGGACAATGGCGCGGCGGCCGGCATCGTGGTCGGCGGCCGCCCCGTCGGGCCGATGGATATCGACCTGCGCTGGGTCGGCGGCATCATGATGCGCAATTCCGAGATCGAGGAAACCGGCGTCGCTGCCGGCGTGCTCGGTCATCCGGCCATGGGCGTCGCATGGCTTGCCAACAAGCTTGGGGCACACGGCGTCGCGCTGGAGGCGGGCCATCTCGTGCTCGCCGGCTCCTTCACGCGCGTCATCTGGGCGCAAAAGGGCGACACCGTGCGCGCCGATTTCGGCACGCTCGGGAGTATTTCGCTGCAGTTTGTGTAGTTGAGCGATGGGCCGACACAAACGCGGACGGCTGTGGACAAGCTGTTAATCCGAGTGCTGCCCGTCGCTGGCGGTGCTCATAATCCCACTAGATTTGTTTACCGCTCCCGACAGTTAGCATAGTCAATGCGGCAAAATAGTACATACCGAATTTCTGTGGATAACGGGGACAATCGAGGATTGTGAACAATTGGATGGCGACTGTGCTGCGTGGCTCGCCCCAAGGTAAGGTCGGGCTAAAGGGGTTGGGGCTATGGGGTGGCGTTGTGTCATTCGCGTGCGAAGTGCGCGCAGGTTTCTGTTTTATGTGATTGTCGGAGTGAGCGTTTTCGCCGCCGCGCCGGTGTGGGCCCAGGATACGCCGACCAAAGAGGCTCTGACCAAGCAAATCCAAAATCTCGAAACGGCGCTGGGGAAGCCAAAGGTCGAGTACGACCAACGAGAACTGGCGTGGCTCGCGACCACAAGCTCCAAGGTACTGGACCCGACAATTGCCGCGACGAATTGGGCGAAAAACCTCACAACAGTGCTGACGACGAGAAAGCCTAACGTCCTCGACGAGGACTTGAGAAAATCGATCCGTACCCTCGCCGTGGCGATCGCAAGATTTAAGATTGCCGAGCGGCCTGCACCGCCCGCGCCCAAAGCCGATGCGGACGTCGACGATCAGATCGTGGCGCTTGAGCAAATCCTGGCGAAACTCAAACCGGCGGAAGGCGCGGTTTCTGCTCTGATCGACGGTACTGAACTGAACAAGCTTGCCACCGATATCTCCACCAAACTGCTCGATCCGACATATGCCGCCGCTGTTTGGGCTCAGGATCTCTCCGCCATACTTCACGACCGCAGGCCGAAACTCGCCGATGCGGATCTCAAGGCCGCGCTAAAGACGCTTGAGGAAGCGTTGCCTCCGGCTGACGTAAAGCTCGGACCATTTATCAACATCGTGCAGGCCTGGTTTGGCGACCTCCACTACGCCCGTCGTGCTGCACGGGGACAATTGCGAATCAATCCCGAGACGGGAACCGGGCCGCGCGTGTGCGACGCCACCAATGAGGTCCGAACTGCTTGCCAGGGCAAGGGGAGCTGCCCGTACCCGGGGACCGGCGGCACCAAGCTTACCCCCGCGAAGCTCTGTGGTGACGATCCGGTGCCCTTCGCGAGCAACGACGTCAAAGGGCTGGCTGTCGAATTTCAATGCCTGCACATGACACGTGCCGAATGGAACGAACTCCAGAACACTTGGCGCATCGTTCCCGAGCAGGTGCCAACGGATCGATCGCAAATGGTCACGCTTCGCCAGGAGACGGACGTGATACTTCGCTGTGCGGCGGACCTCGGACCGGTCGCACCAGGCCAAGAATAGTTGAGGGCAGTCGGAAGTCAGTCGCGTAGCGCGTAGTCGAGAGAAGTTGTTGTTATGTCGCGTTGTGTACAGAGTTCAATCAGCCGCTGGAATATTTTCTGGCTCGCTATCGGCTTGGGCGGCTGTGCCATCGCGGATTCGACGATTGTCGATCTACGCATTCCGTACGCGCCGGGCACGGTTGTCTGCTCCTCATCGCTCGGGTCATACGCGCTGCCCAAGTCATTTATTCGCGTTGTACTCGGACAACCGAAGGGCGGGCGCCCGGATTTTGTCGTGGACGGCAAAGACGTTCCGGAGCATTTCAAGCTCGACGTTGTCCGGCGTGCAGATCCGGCGCTGACTGTTTGTCTCGATTATCTGGCGTCGGCATTTGCTCATGACCGGCTCACCGTCATCAAGCAGGAGGTCAACGCCGACGGATCGTTGAAGGATGCCGGGACCGACGCGACCACCAGCCGGCAGTTCCTGCGCTCGATCATCGTCAGCGCGACGGATCGTAGCGTCCAGATCGCTCGAAATCTGATCCGGGCTGCTTTCATCGGCCTGTCGGGAGATCCGTCATTTGGGCCCGAACGGGCCGGCGTCATTGCGGCTGACACCGATCCGGAAATCCTTGCTGATCTGGAATTCGACCCCTTCGACACACGCGACGCAGCCGAGGCAAACGAGAGGCTGGCGCGCTTCGGCTTCTGTCTTGTGCTCGAAGGGTTCACGTTCGACAGAAATTCATTGACCGTCGACCAATACTGCGGCGCTCCGTTGAAGGCTCGCGATCATCCGCCGCGGGTCGCAGAACTCTATATCCAGAAATCGCGCGAGCCAATTCCGCCGAACGTGGAGGGCGTCCTCTATCGCCCGCTTCAGAGCTACATGGTCTCCGTCTATCGCAAGGATGATCCGCGCGGGCGCGGCCGCTGGAACCTGAGCCGCCGGTTCGACGTCGCACTCGAAAACATGTCCCCGGTTATTTCAGTTGGGATCTCGCGCGCGATCTTCGCGCGTCGCAATGCCTATCTGAGTTTCGAGGAGGGGACCCTGAGGAGTGTGTGCATCGCGAAATCCAGCGAGATCGAGAATTTCGTGGCAATTCCGTTCGAGATTGCCCGCAGCATCGTGGCACTGCCGGCACAGATCGTTCAGGTGAAAGTCAATCGGTTCGCCAAGGAAGACGAGCTTGCTCGGGTGGAGAACCTTCTTATTCAGGCCCAGGCACAGATGCTGAAGACACAGCTAACGCAGAAGCCGCAGACCGGTCCGAAAGGCGACAGCTCTGAGGCAAAGCAGCCGACCAAGGTCAGTGCCTTGTTCAAGAAGGGTGCCTTTACGGGGCTGGACCCTGCGGCCAACAAATTCACGCTCACTGGTGAGGCGCAGCAGAGGCAGCAAGATGTCATCAATCGCCTTTGCGACAACTCGCCCCTTATCGTCGATCTTCCCGCGGAAGAAAGTCAGTGATGGAGCCCGCCGTGCTGTCCTTTTCCAAATTGCTCCGCGCGGTCGCACTTCCAGTGGTGTTGCTGGCGGCCCTATCAGGATGCGCGGTGTACGAAACGACAGCGCTCAATCAGATCGAAGGCGTCGCATGCCGTTCCACGGCGGGAGCCTATTTTCTGCCGCGCACGCTGGTACGCGTAAAAGTCATGCCGAACGACATTGGGCGCGGCTTCAAGGTCGACCGGGATCAGCCGGCTTTTGCGACCGTGGCCGATTTTCGTCATCAACCTTATTGTTTGGACTATCTGGCGTCGCCTACGTCAAGGGACGTGGTCGCCATCAAGCGCAGCGCCAACGGACTGTTGCAAGAGGTCTTCAGCAACGTGGTGGACCGTTCGGCGGAAATCGCGATCACCCTGGTGAAGGCGGGGGCATTGTTCGCGCAGGCGGGCGCGCGCACCAGCGTACTCAACGGCGCAGCTGCCGGCGAGGCACCGCCCGATCTCATGTTCGATCCGTTCGATCCGCTTGAGATGACGGAGGTCAATCGCGCGTTGCGGCGATTCGGATTGTGCGTCTACATCGAAAACCACAATTTCCCGGAAGGTACGGTCAATCCGCAAGCGTGGTGCTCCGATCCGCATCAGGAGCGCTACGTCAACCAATACAATATCCTGCTCGCGACCACGCCGGCCCGGCCCGAGGCGATGAATGGGGGCATATTGTATCGTCCGAATACCACGCACAAACTGGTCATTCGCCGCAAAAGCGATCCGACCGGGCGCGAGCCTTGGTCGCTCTACATCACGAAGCACATGGAGATGCCGAACGTCTCGCCGATATTCTCTATCGGTGTTCACCGCGCGATTTTCACCAACCGGGAGACAAGTCTGACGTTTGCCAACGGCGTCCTGACCAATGTCCGGATCGAGAAGGGTAGCGAACTGGAGGCGTTCTCCAGAATTCCGCTTGAAGTCGCACAGGCCATCGTCAACCTGCCCACCGAGATCATCCAGCTCCGCATCAACGACACCAAGGGTCAATCAGAGCTCGCCAGTGCACAGACTACACTGATCACCACGCTCGCTGACTTAAACAAGACGACCATGAATAACCCGGGCGCGGTCGCCACGATGGGACTGCCGATTGGGCAAATCCCGGACAAGCTGAAACAGCTGTTCGACCACTGCCTGCAGCTGGGCGGCGCGCCGGACTTTTGCAAGGCAAAGATCATGGGGACGCAATGAGGAGGCTGCTGGGGCTGCTATTGCTCCTGGCGGCGGATGGAGCGCTCACCGGCCTCGCAGCCCAAGGTGGGCCGGAGATATCCAAGTGCCAGGAGTCGTCGGCGGTTGACCGGCGCACAGGAAAGCCGGCGCCGTCGACGTGTGCCCGCCCGACGTTGCCCCCCGGTATGCGCTTTAGAGCAAGGATGACCGGCGGCAATGATGCGCCGGACGAGCGATTTACTGCGGCGATCTTTTACACCGACGCGAAGGGAAAGCCGAACATTTGCACCGGAGCCCTGTTGGACAATCGTCATGTCCTGACCGCCGGTCACTGCGGATGTGGCGACCCCAAATCGTATCAGGTCACATTCAACCAGTTCGCTCGACAGCCCCAGCGCGTCGGCGAACTGTTTTCGATTGAGCGAGCACCGATTTTGTTGGACCCGCTTGCATGTGCATTCGGCGTCGCGCCTGGGAAGGACTTGGCCTTGCTCCGTCTTTCAACGGACCTGCTCGATACCCCAAGGGACTTCGGGTATCCGGCGTTCGCGCTTGCGATCGATTTTCAGGAAAGAATGCTTCTGGGAGAAGCGCTAAAGGTTGTCGGCTACGGCAAGACCGAAACCGGCGGCATCGCGAATCGTAAGCTTGCGATGATTCCGGTCCTGAGCACCGATTGTTTCGACCCGGCGTTCCTGCTCGATTGCGCGCCATTCCAGGAAATGATCATGGCGGATCGCACAGGCTCCCGTGTTCCGCGCGATTCCTGCGAAGGCGATAGCGGGGGACCTGTCTATATTCTTGCCGAGGTGAAATTACCCGCCTGTGAAACAGTCGGCCCCGAGAGCCCGGGATTGCTGGAGGAGCCCTCGATCCCATACGAGTACAAAAAGGAAAGGGACAAGATCACGGTCGTGCAGGATGTGCTTGTCGCAGTCACCTCGCGTGCGGCGCCCTTTTCGCAGCCCCTGGTAGGCGGCCACTGCGGCGGCGGATCGATCAACACTCTGGTCGGAACGAGAACAGTGCATGCGTGGCTCGACGCCAACCACGTGAGGCCGCAGAGGTGCGTCACTCCTCCAAAGAAATGAAAAGTACGCCGCCCTATTCGCCGGGGCTGACGAACCTGAAATTCACGTCGAGAACGTCGCGCACTGCTCCGATGGGCGTGAACACGAATTCCGTGTCGGAGGCCGCGAACAGAAGGCCCAGAATTTGGCCTGTATCCTCAGCAACGATCAGCGTTCCTGAATCGCCATCGTCTGCGTGTCCCTCGCAGACAATTTGATCTTCGAAGCCCAAAGCGGCGCCTGCGACATCGACATCGCCGTCGTAATCCGTGCAGCGGATGATGCCGCGGATTTTCCCCGAGGTGCGACCCGTGCCGGTGACCCGCAAGTCCTTTGCGATAGTCCCGACCGTGTAGGGAGGAGTGGCCCCTGGAATTGTCGGATCGATATCGATTTCGAAATTGATCTCAGCCAGTGCAGCGTCCGCGCGGTTCCCGCTCGCCTTCAGAGGGGCCCGGTGCCTGAGAACACCGACAATGTTGGTCGGGTTGTTTGGACTGTCTTCCATTGCCGGGTATGCGATCTTCGTCGAACTGGGCGTGCCGCGAAGCACGTGCGCGTTGCTCAGAATGTAGCATGTCGTACCGAAAGCGACGACCGCGCCGACCGTTCCTGCGCGGGGATCGGAACTGATGCCCACGCTGAACCCGCTTTCGACCGGACTGTTCTGTACATTGGTCAGCGCCCTGAACGGCCTGTTCATCTCGTAGACATCGGTCAAGATCGCCTTGTCGCCCAGCATGATGACGGGAGGTATCAGCTTGTCCGATCCCAGACGCTTTCGCTTCTTCTTCACGTAGAAGCGCAACGTCGGCTCGCCCGTCCTTTTGCCGTCGGTCATCTTATCCGCAATTCCAAGACCGACGATGTTCGGGTCCTTGAACAGGTCACGAATTGCGGACAGATGCTTGTATTCGGTTTTGCCGTGAGACTTGCGCGTGCAGTTTGGCGCGTCCCGAGATCAATCTGTGCGCTTGCAGAAAATGCTTCGGTGCCTTCGGTGCTCTGGTCGCCATCGTCGCCCCCGTGTCGCCGTAAATTCTACGTTGCGACGGGACACCGGATCAATGGTTGAAATCATTCCAAGATGCAACGCGCGTCTCTGCGCGATTGCGGCGCACCACATGGGGATCAACGTGCGAATGGAAAAGGAAGGCTGGCTGGGGGACTAGGATTCGAACCTAGAAAAACAGAGTCAGAGTCTGCTGTGATACCATTTCACCATCCCCCACCAGGGGCGCAGGAACCAGGAACGCGAACGTCCGGCGCCTGCGGCAAGGCGGATTAGCTCAGCGGGGCGCGCGGCGCAACATCGAACGATCGAAACGGCGTCCGGAAGGCCGAATGCCGGGATCAGCCCGCCTTCCGCTCCGCCGCGGCCGCATCCCACCACGGGCAGGTGCCGGGCATCAGCCGGTGGTTGCCCTCGAGCACCTGCACGGGCGCCCGCACGCCGTCTTCGGCGAGTTTCGTGCGCATCGCGCGCGCCTCGGCGCGCTTGTCGTCCGGCAGCCAGGCGCGGTCATGGCCCCACAGGCTCGGGCCTGTGGTGTATTCCTCAGGCTTCCAGTTGTCCGGCTCGACGAGGCGGCCGCCCCAGCCGTATTCCACCATGAAGCCGGATGGCGACCACGAGTAGAACGACGTCATGTAGTCGTTGGTGTGGCGCCCGAACGTCGAGCCGATGCCGTCGGGATCCTTGAGCGCGATATCGTAGGCCTGCCCGACATCGTCGAGGCTGAACAGCTCGACCATCATGTGATGGATGCCGTTCTTGCCGGTTTCGAGGAACGCGAGGCTGTGATGGCGCGGGTTGACGTGGAAGAAAAACGCCTTGAACGGCTTGAGGATGTAGTCGCTCAGGCGGAAGCCGAGCACATCGCGGTAAAACGGAATGACATCGTCGAGCCGCTCCACAGTCAGCACCGCATGGCCCATGCCGAGCGGTCCGGTGCGAAAGCCCGAAATGCTGCGGCCGGGGGAGAATGGCGCCGTGGCGATCTCGGGTCCATGAAACGCTTCGAGCCGGTTGCCGATCGGATCGCCGAACACGATCAGGTCGCGCACGCGCCGCTCGCCGGCCAGTGCCCGGCTGCCGCGCGCAACGTTGACACCGGCGCGTTCGAGGCGAGCCGCAAGTGCATCGAGCGCCGTGCCGTCCGCGACTTCCCAGCCATAGAACGAAGCGCCGCCGTCCGGCCCCGCGTTGACGATGACACGCTGCTTGCGATCGTCCATGCGCAGCGACAAGCTCGTGCTGCTCTTGTCGACGAGCTGCATGCCGAGGAAGCGCGTGGCGTAGCCCGCCCAGCCTTCAAGGTCCTGGGAGCGGATTCCGATATATCCGAGCGCCTCAAGCGCCATGATCGTTCTCGCCGCAACGATAACGCGCGCTTATGCGCGCAGCCCCAAGCCTAGCATGGGAGAGATGTTGCTGAAATCGGGGCGCTGCTGTTTTCGCACGGCGCACAACATCAAGTCGGCCTAATGAACAGCCGCAACACGCCCCTACAACAAGGAAAGATGGGTGCCGCCACGTCTGATGGCGGCACTCCCCACCGATCGGTTCTTAAGAGCCCGTCGCGTCGGCCAGCTCTTCCGCCATTTCGACCAGCAGTTGGCGTGCCTTGCGGCTTTTGATCTTGTGGAACGCCTTGACGATCCGGACCGAACCGGACGTCTGCATGAAGCCGAAAATGCTTTCCGCCGCAGTCCCGGCTTCGCGCGCCGGAGCGCCGCCCGTGCCGCCGAAAAAGAACGAAATCGGCACTTCGAGCGCCTCGGAGATGCGTTGCAGCCGGCCTGCGCCGATGCGATTGACGCCCTTCTCATACTTTTGAACTTGCTGGAAGGTTACCCCGATCCGATCCGCCAGTTCAGTCTGCGAGAGACGGCATTCCAGCCGCCGTGAGCGCACGCGCCGCCCGACTTCCGCGTCGCGGCTGTCGGCACGTCTGGCGCGCACGTGCTTGTCACTTACCTTGGCCTGTTTCATGTTTGGATCTTCTGTTCTCGTCTCGTTTATGTTGCAGTTGCCGCGCGGTCATAGCTAAGGTGACCCCCAAATCGCCGATGCTACTTCCGCGCTATTCGAAACAACCATAGCGGATTGTGACTCGGCAACCCGCAATCCGATTTTCACGTTGCGACTCTCACAGATACGCACGACGTAACGTAAACTGTACTTTCGCAACACTTGGCTTTGCGGCAATTGAACTTGCAGGCTAATTCGCGCTCCATATCCAATTCAAGGACCGGCGGTTGCATTTTGCAGCCGAGTTCCATAACGCCCAACTATTGCGTCGGGTTGCAGGGCTGATACTCTTTTTTCGATCTAGGCACAAAACAGGCTGCGGCCGTCGAGCTCACAGGAAAGGGCTCCGGCGCGGCAGGACGGTTAAATTTGATGGACGACGAGGCCCGGACTCCGTCCGGCCTCGACCCCGTGCATCGGCGGGAGCCGCGAGGGCGGCCACCGTGGGGTCGGCGCTGGCCAACCCGCAATCCACGTCCGGAGGGCGGGTTTAGTCACGACCATCCGCGTCCGGCCTACGCCGCCCTGGATTTGGGCACCAACAACTGCCGTCTGCTGGTCGCCCGCCCGGCGCGCGAGGGATTCCGTGTGATCGACGCGTTTTCGCGCATCATCCGGCTCGGCGAGGGCATGGCGGCTTCGGGGCGGCTTGGCGAGGCGGCCATCGAGCGCGCGATCGAGGCGCTCACGATCTGCCGCGACAAGATGCGCAATCGCGCCGTCACGCGGGCACGCCTGATCGCCACGGAGGCATGCCGGTCCGCCGAGAACGGCATGGAATTCCGCGCGCGCGTGCAGCGCGACGTCGGCCTCGATCTGGAAATCGTCGATCGCGAGACCGAAGCCGAACTGGCCGCGATCGGCTGTACGCCGCTGATGGACCCCGCCGCGGAGGGCGTGATTCTTTTCGACATCGGTGGGGGATCGTCGGAAATCGTCCGGCTCGGACGCAATCATCCGGCCGACGGCGGGCCGCCGGTCCCGCAGATTCGCGGCTGGGCGTCGCTGCCGGTTGGGGTTGTGTCGCTCGCCGAGCGTTATGGCGGCGTAAAGGTCGACTACGCCCTCTACGAAGCCATGACGGCAGAGGTCGAGGCGCTCGTGCGGCGCTTCGCAGCCGAGCATTGCGCTAGCCTCGACTTGAGCTCGATGCACCTGCTTGGCACGTCCGGCACCGTGACGACCATCGCTGGGCTCCATCTGCGGCTCCGCCGCTATGACCGCCGCCAGGTCGACGGCTGCTGGATGGTCGACAGTCAGGTGCAGAGCGTGCTCGATGAGCTGCGCGCCATGAGCTACGACGAACGCGTCGCAAGCCCGTGCATCGGCGCCGAGCGCGCCGATCTGGTGCTGGCCGGCTGCGCCATCCTCGAGGCGATCCGCCGGGTGTTCCCCTGCGAGCGGCTGCGCGTCGCCGACCGCGGCCTGCGCGAAGGCATGCTGGTCGAGCTGATGCGCGCCGACGACGTCTGGGCGCGCGGGTAAGCGCCGTGACCGTGCGCGACGAGCGTCCGCTCAAAGTGCGGCTGAAGACGAAGAAGAACCGCACCGTCTCGCAGAAGCGCTGGCTCGAGCGTCAGCTCAACGACCCTTACGTCGCGCGCGCCAAGCGCGAGGGCATGCGCTCGCGCGCCGCCTACAAGCTGATCGAGATCGACGACAAGTATCGCCTGCTCAAGCCCGGCGCGCGCGTGGTCGATCTCGGCGCCGCGCCCGGCGGCTGGAGCGACATCGCGGCCAAACGCGTCGGGGCAGGCGAGGGCAGGGGCAAGGTCGTGGCGATCGATATCCTGGAGATGAAACCGATCGCCGGAGTGGCGTTTCGCCAGATCGATTTCCTCGATCCGAAAGCGCCGGCCGCCCTTCATGAAATGCTGGGCGGCGGCGCCGACCTCGTGCTCTCCGACATGGCGGCCAACGCCACCGGCCACAAGAAGACCGATCAGTTGAAGATCATGGCGCTGGTGGAGGCTGGCATCGAGTTCGCCCGCGAGGTGCTGCGCCCGGGCGGCAGCTTTCTCACCAAGGTGCTGCAGGGCGGCACCGAGCCGAAGCTGCTCGCGGAATTGAAACGCGACTACGCGACCGTGCGGCACGTCAAGCCGCAGGCGAGCCGCGCGGATTCCTCCGAGCTCTATCTGCTGGCGACCGGATTTCGCGGAGCCGCCAGCAGTGCCTGAATCCTTAAGCCAAACCCGGCCGGTCGAGACGGTCGTCACGATCCAGTATCTGCGCGCCGTTGCGGCTGCACTGATCGTGTTCCAGCACGCGATGGGTATTCCGGCGTTCGTCTACTACACGGCGCACTTCGGTACCGTCGGCGTCGATCTGTTTTTCATGATCTCCGGCTTCATCATGTGGACGACGACGCAGGGCCAGAACCGCGGCCCCGGCGCGTTCTGGCTCGCGCGCGCCATTCGCATCGTGCCGCTCTACTGGATGTTCACGACGGCTTACGTGATGGCAGCGCTAGTCACGCCGGCAAGCTTCTTCAAGCTGAAGCTCGATTCCTGGCACATCCTGATGTCCTACCTGTTCATTCCGGCCACGCATCCCAATCTCGGGCTGGCCGCGCCGGTATTCACGCTCGGCTGGACGCTGAATTACGAGGCGTTTTTTTACCTGTTCTTCGGACTGTGCCTGCTCATCGCGGACCTGCGCGTGCGGTTCATCGTGATCGCTGCGCTTTTTGGCATCCAGACCGTCCTTGGTATGTGGCTGCAGCCGACCGGGCCCATCCTGAGCAGCTATCTCGACCCGATCATGCTGGAGTTTCTCTCCGGCATCATTCTGGCGATTCTTTCGCCATACCTTGCGCGCTGCGGGGCCGTGCTCGGTGCCCTTCTGGTTGCCACAGGCGTCGTCTGGATCGGCGTGGTCTATGGATATGACATGGCGCTTCCGCGCCTCGTCTCGCATGCCATCCCGTCGATCATGGCGGTAACGGGCGCGCTGATGATTGAGCCGTGGGCGCGCGCGCATCAGAGCCGCATCGGCCTGCTGCTGGGCGATGCCTCCTACTCGATGTATCTGATCCACCCGTTCGCGCAGCGCGTGTTTCTGCTCGCGGTCATCCACACGATCGGCCTCCCCAACATCAACCCGACGGTCTACATCTTCAGCGCGTTCTTCATCGCCATCGTTGCCGGCGTGATCTGTTACCTGGTGATCGAGCGCCCCGTGCTTCGTATCGGTCGCAAGATCGTGCGTTACATTCAACCCACGCGCTGATCCGACGCATCGGGCGCGGCGATCGGCGTGCGGTCCGCCATCGAGGCGCCCGCATCCGGCGGCAATGTCCAGAACAACAAGGCCGACGACGCCGAAATCGCGCCGATCAGGAAAAATGCCGGGTGGAAGTCCTCCGCCGTGATGACTCCCGTGCCGTTGACCTGCACGGCGATTTCCACCGCGAGCGCGCCGACCGCGACACCGGCCGCGATCGAGAGCTGCTGCGCGACGCTGACCAGCGACGTCGCCCGGCTCATCAGCCGCGCGTCCACATCCGCGTACGCAATGACATTGGTGGCGGTGAATTGCAGCGAGCGGAAGAATCCGCCGACCAGCAGCACGACGACCATCACGGCGATGGGTGTTAGCGGCGTGAACAGTCCGCAGGCGGCGGTCAGCGCCGATGCGATCAGTGAATTGACGATGAGGATGCGGCGGAAGCCGAAGCGCCGGATGATCCGCGCCGCGAACGTCTTCATCGTGAACGCGCCGACCGCCGCCGTGAAGGTCACCAGCCCGGATTCGAGCGGCGTGTAGTTGAAGCCGAGCTGGAGCATCAGCGGCAGCAGGAATGCCAGCGCGCCGATGCCGAGCCGGAACAGCGAGCCCCCGACCACGTTGGCGCGGAATGTCGCGATGCGGATCAGGGAGAAATCGAGCACCGGCGTCGGCGTTCGCCGGGCGTGCAGCACGTAGGCGGTGATGAACATCGCCCCGAAGGCGATCAGGCCGATCACGACGATCGGCGGCAGCAACCCGAGCCCTGCCACCGACAGGCCGAATGCCAGCCCCCCGACACCCAGCCCGGCGAGCACCATGCCGGCGAGGTCGAAGCGCTCCAGCCCCTCGACCCGCACATCCTCGATGTAGCGGGTGGCGAGCACGATCCCGATCAGTCCGATCGGTACGTTGATGAGGAAGATCCAGTGCCAGCTCGCGTAAGTGGTGATGAAGCCGCCGACCGGCGGCCCGATAATCGGCCCGATCAGCGCCGGCATCGTTACCCACGCCATCGCGTCGACGAGATTGCGCTTGTCGATCGAGCGCACCAGCACCAGCCGTCCGACCGGCGTCATCATCGCACCGCCCATGCCCTGCACGATGCGCGCGATCACGAAGCCTTCCAGCGAATTGGCGAGAGCGCAGCCGATCGAGCCGACCACGAACACCGCGATTGCGGCGCGGAACACCGTGCGGGCGCCGAAGCGGTCGGCGGTCCAGCCGCTGGCCGGAATGAACACCGCGAGCGAGAGCAGGTAGGAGGTGACGGCGAGCTTGAGCGCCAGCGGGTTGGCGCCGATGTCGGCGGCGATCGCCGGCAGCGACGTCGCGATGATCGTGGAGTCCATGTTCTCCATGAACAGCGCGACCGCGATGATGAGGGGAACGAGGCGGTCGCGGCTCATGGCGGGACTCGGAAGTGCGGGCGAGTCCTTTTACCGCAGGGCGCCGCCGGGAGCATTGCAGAACGCGCAGGGGTACCTACATAATTGTCCGCACCCGCGAGGGGCATGGAGGGAGAGATGATCTACATTCTGGCGTTTCTTCTGCCGCCGCTCGGCCTTCTGTTCAACGGCCAGCCGTTTTCGGCCGTATTCAGCGTGCTGCTGATCGTGTTCTGCTTCATCTTCGGGTGGCTCTTCCCCGTGCTGTTCCTCGTGCCGTCGATCCACGGCGTTGTCGCGGTGGCGATGAAGCGCGAGGACCGCAAGCACCGCGAGGTCGTCGAGGCGATCGAACGCCACGGCCCGCCGCCGGGGTATGGCCGCAATTACTAGCGCGCGGCGCCGAGCTTCTTCAGCGCCTCGCTGCTCGCCGTCAGGGCGGGATTGAGCTCCAGCGCTTTGCGGAAATCCGCCACCGCCTTGTCGCGTGAGCCCAGCTTCACGTGGATCGTGCCGCGCGTGTCGAACGAGTTGGCGTCGCCCGGATCGAGCTCGATCGCCTTGTTGGCGTCGGCCAGCCCTTCCGCGTCGCGCCCGGCAAGCTGATAGGTCCAGGCGCGGCTGTTGTACGAGGAGGCATCGGTCGGCGCGAGGCGGATCGCATTGTCCAGATCGGCGAGGGCGCGCGTGAAATCGCCCTTGTTGCGCCAGGCGCGCGCACGGTTGGAATAGGTGACGGGATAGTTCGGCGCGAGCGTGATCGCGCGGTCATAGTCGGCGATCGCGCGGTCGAATTCACCGCGCCCGAGAAAGGCATTGCCGCGCGCGCTCCACGCCAAGGCGTGTTCCGGCGCGATGCGCAAGGCGGCCTCGAAGTCCGCCAACGCGCGGTCGTGATCGCCCTTGAGCAGGCGCGCGGTGCCGCGGCTGACGTGCGTGTCGACATCGGCCGGGTCGAGCCGAAGCGCTTCATCGAAGTCCGCAATCGCGGCATCGAGGTTGCCGCGCGCCAGATGCGAGAGGCCACGGTATTCGTAAGCCGAGCTGAGCCGGGGGTCGAGCCGGATGGCTTCGGCAAAATCGGCAATCGCGCGGTCCAGTTGACCGGCCGCATGGAGCGACGCGCCGCGCTCGCTCAGCACGCGCGGATCGTTCGGGGCTATCTCCAGGGCGCGCGTGAAGTCGGCAATCGCGAGATCCATCTCGCCCTTCGCGCGCCACGCAACGCCGCGCATCGCCAGCGAACGGACATCGCCCGGCACAAGCCGGATCGCACTGTCGAAGTCGACGATGGCGCGGTCGAGGTCACCGATGGCTTGATATGCGCTGCCACGTGCTCCCAGAGCCGCGAGAAAACCCGGGTCGAGCTTGATGGCTTCGTCGAAATCCGCAATCGCGCGGTCGTAGGCCCGCAGCCGGCCCCACGCATTGCCCCGATTGAAGTAGGCCTTTGCATTGCGGCGATCGAGACCGATCGCGCCGGACAGGTCCGCGATGGCCCGGTCAAGCTCGCCTTTGGCGAGCCAGCCATTGGCGCGGTTGAAATGCGCGATGGAAAGGTTCTGCCCGCGCTCGGCGCCTGAATCGATGATCGCCGTGCAGGCCGCGATGCCGTCGTCCGGCACCGCATCGCTCTTGGCGCAACGCTCCCATTCGGCGGAAAGCGGCTGGCTGCCTTGTGCGGCCGCCATCGGCGCCGCGGCAAGGAAAAGCATAAACAGAACAGGCATCAAGCCATGAAGACGGCAAGGCATCACCGGCCTCCCCAAGCGGTGCCAGTATGCCGGCATTGGGCGCACCCGGCACCCCTAGGAATCGGCATTCCGGCGTGCTATCGCCCCTCGCCAACTCCGCACAGGGGCCAGAGTCGCCGCCCCGGCTTTCATGAGCCGGGCAGGGCGCCTCATTTATACCCGGCGGTCGAGGAGAGTTGGCAATGGCCAAAAAACCGAACGGCAGCCCCGAACTGGCGCTGACTTTCGACGACGTGCTGCTCAAGCCCGGCCTCTCGGACGTGCTGCCGTCCGAGGTCGACATCCGCACCCGCATCACCCGCGACATCCCGCTCAACATCCCGATCATCGCCTCGGCGATGGACACCGTCACCGAGGCGCAGATGGCGATCGCCATGGCGCAGTTCGGCGGCATCGGCGTGATTCACCGCAACCTCGAGCCCGAGATCCAGGCCGAGCAGGTGCGCCGTGTGAAGCGGTTCGAATCCGGCATGGTGGTGAACCCGCTCACCATCGGCCCGAGGGCGAAGCTGGTCGAGGCGCTCGACCTGATGAAGGCGCACGGCATTTCCGGCATTCCGGTGGTGGAGGGTGGCGGACACGGCCGTGCCGGCAAGCTGGTCGGCATTCTGACCAACCGCGACGTGCGTTTCGCGACCGACCCGGAGCAGCCGGTGTCGGAGCTCATGACCAAGGAAAAGCTGATCACGGTGCGCGAAGGGGTGACGCAGGACGAGGCGAAGAGGCTCTTGCACCAGCACCGCATCGAGAAGCTTCTGGTCGTCGACGAGAATTATCGCTGCGTCGGCCTCGTCACCGTGAAAGACATCGAGAAGGCGGTCGCCAATCCGAACGCCGCCAAGGACGAGCAGGGGCGCCTGCGGGTGGCTGCGGCCACCACGGTCGGCGACAAGGGCTTCGCCCGCACCGAGCAGCTCATCGCCGCCGGTGTCGATCTGGTGGTGGTCGACACCGCGCACGGGCATTCGCGCCACGTGCTCGACGCGGTGCGGCAGATCAAGCGGCTGTCCAACAAGGTGCAGGTGGTCGCCGGCAACATCGCGACCAGCGAAGGCGCCAAGGCGCTGATCGATGCCGGCGCCGATTGCATCAAGGTCGGCATCGGGCCGGGCTCGATCTGCACCACGCGCATCATCGCCGGCGTCGGTGTGCCGCAGATGACCGCGATCATGGACGCGGTAGAGGAAGCGAAGAAATCCGGCACGCCGGTGATCGCCGACGGCGGCATCAAGTATTCGGGCGACCTCGCCAAGGCGCTCGCGGCGGGCGCGGACTGCGCGATGGTCGGCTCACTGTTCGCCGGCACCGACGAGACGCCGGGCGAGGCGTTCCTGTGGCAGGGCCGCTCCTACAAGGCTTATCGCGGCATGGGCTCGGTCGGCGCGATGGCGCGCGGCTCGGCCGACCGCTACTTCCAGCAGGACATCAAGGACCACTTGAAGCTCGTGCCGGAAGGGATCGAGGGCCAGGTGCCCTACAAGGGCCCGGTCGCGACCGTACTGCACCAATTGGCCGGCGGCCTGCGTGCCGCAATGGGCTATGTCGGGGCAGCGACGCTCGCAGAACTGCACGACAAGGCGCAGTTCGTGCGCATCTCGTCGGCGGGCCTGCGCGAAAGCCACGTGCACGACGTGACGATCACGCGCGAGAGCCCGAACTACCCGAGCCGGCCGTAGCGGCGATCTACTATGGCTTCGCCGTGCCGGTGACCGCCGCCGACGGCTCCTCGCTGAGCCAGCGATATGCGGCCGCGCCCACGGCGCCGCCGAGGATCGGCGCGAGCCAGAACAGCCAGAGCTGCTGAATCGCCCAGCCGCCGACGAACAGCGCCGGGCCGGTACTGCGCGCCGGATTGACCGACGTGTTGGTCACCGGAATCGATACGAGGTGGATCAGCGTCAGCGCAAGGCCGATCGCGAGCGGCGCGAAGCCGACCGGCGCCTTGCCGTGTGTCGCGCCCATGATGACGAACAGGAACACGGCGGTCATCACGAACTCGGTCAGGAACGCGGCGCCGAGGCTGTACTTGCCGGGCGAGTGTTCCGCATAGCCGTTCGACGCGAAGCCCTTGGCGAGATCGAAGCCCGGCGCGCCGCTGGCGATCAGATACAGCACCGCGGCCGCAACGATGGCGCCGACGACCTGTGCGATCACGTATGGGGCAATCTGGCCCGGCGGGAAGCGCCCGCCGGCCGCGAGCCCGATCGTGACGGCCGGATTGAGATGGCAGCCCGAAACGTGACCGATCGAGTACGCCATCGTGACGACGGTCAGCCCAAACGCGAGCGATACGCCCAGCAAGCCTATTCCGACTTGCGGAAACCCTGCGGCGATGACCGCCGAACCGCACCCCGCGAACGTGAGCCAGAACGTCCCGATGGCCTCGGCGACGTATTTGCGCATCTGATCCATGGCGCATCCTCTCCCGATGGCAGCGTTACCGCCATTCTACGCGAGCGTCGCGTGATTCGCCCGTCTGGGGCACGGCGGACCGGCTTGCCATTCGCCGCGTGATCCCGTTGCATGATGCGAACGCAGCCGCGGACCTTGAGGTCATTGCGATGTCCATCCTCTGGCCGATGCTCGCCCAAATCGGCTGGACGTTCCTGCTTTATGCATGGCTGACAGTCGCGCGGCAGCGCGCGGTCAAGCGCGGCGAGGCCGAGTATGCGGGTTTCGCGCACGGGGAGGAGCCACACCACGTCGCGCGCATCACCCGCAATCTTGCCAACCAGTTCGAGCTGCCGGTGGTTTTCTACGTACTCGTCGTGCTGCTGGTCGCGACCAAGAATGTCACCGCGCCCGACGTCATCGCCGCCTGGGTGTTCGTCGCGGGCCGGGTCATCCACACGCTGGTACAGACTCTGACCGACAACGTCCCGCTGCGGGGCCAAGTCTTTCTTATCAATTTCGCCGCGATTGTCGTGCTGGTAGGGCACGTCGCCGTGCTGGCGCTCGACGGGCTGGGGCGCTAGACAGCGGCCCTGACGCCTGACTGGAGCTCCCCATGCCCGAAACCGCCCGCCGTATCGTGCTTGCGTCCCGCCCGGTGGGCGAGCCGAAGCCGTCCGACTTCCGCCTGGAAGACTTTGCCGTTCCGCAGCCCGGACCGGGTGAACTGCTCCTGCGCACCAAATTTCTCTCGCTCGACCCGTACATGCGCGGGCGCATGAGCGACGCGCCGTCCTATGCCAAGCCGGTCGGCATCGGCGAGACGATGGAAGGCGGCACCGTGAACGAGGTCGCCGCCTCGAACAATGACAAGTTCGCCAAGGGCGACATCGTGCTCGGCCACACCGGCTGGCAGACCCACGCGCTCTCCAACGGCGCCGGCCTGCGCAAGCTCGATCCGAGCGTCGCGCCGATCTCGACCGCGCTTGGCGTACTCGGCATGCCGGGCATGACCGCCTATTCGGGCCTTTTGGAAATCGGCCAGCCCAAGGCCGGCGAAACGGTCGTGGTCTCGGCCGCCTCGGGCGCGGTCGGCTCGGTGGTCGGGCAGATCGCGAAGATCAAGGGCGCGCGCGCCGTCGGCATCGCGGGCGGGCCGGACAAGTGCAAATACGTCAAGGACGAACTCGGCTTCGACGAATGCGTCGATCACCGCGCGCCGGATTTTGCCGCGCAGCTCAAGGCTGCGTGCCCGAAAGGGATCGACGCTTATTTCGAGAACGTGAGCGGCGCCGTATGGGACGCGGTGTTTCCGCTGCTCAATACCTTCGCGCGCATTCCGGTGTGCGGGCTGATCGCGCAGTACAGCGCGACCGAGGCCCCGGAAATGAAATACAAGACGTCGCAGATCTTTCGCGCCGTGCTGACCAAGCGGCTCACGATCCGCGGCTTCATCGTGACGGATTTCGCCGCGAAATTTCCGGACTTCATCCGCGACGTGCCGCAATGGATCAAGGAAGGCCACATCAAGTATCGCGAGGATATCGCCGAGGGGCTGGAGAACGCGCCGCAGGCCTTCATGGGCCTGCTCAAAGGCAAGAACTTCGGCAAGCAGCTTGTCCGCATCGCGGAGTAGGTCATGACAATCCAGATGGTTCTGCTGCCGGTCTTCGTGCAGGTCGCGCTCACTTTCGGGCTCCTGCTCTGGATGGCGTATACGCGCCGCGCCAGCCTTACGCGCGGCGAAACCAAGATACGCGACATCGCGCTCGGTCAATCCGCATGGCCCGCCAAACCGCAACAGGCCAGCAACTGCTACGACAGCCAGTTCCAGGTGCCGCTGCTGTTCTACGTCATTGTGATCCTCGCCTGGATCACCCGGCAGGCCGATCTGATCTTCGTCGTGATGGCGTGGATCTTCGTACTGTCGCGGCTCGCTCACGCCTACATCCACACGACGTCGAACCATGTGCCGACGCGCTTCAACGCCTTCGCGGTCGGAGTGCTGGTCCTGCTGGTCATGTGGATCATCTTTGCCGTCCGCATCCTGATCTCTTGAAAGACTGAATGACACCATCCGCACGGCTCTCGGCCGCGATCGAAGCTCTTGCCGACATCGAGGCGCGCCGCCGCCCGGCCGGGCAGGCGCTGAAGGACTGGGGCCTGTCGCACCGCTTCGCCGGGTCCGGCGACCGCGCCGCGATCGCGGGCCTCGTCTATGACGCGCTGCGCCGCAAATCATCATCCGCCTGGATCATGGGCGCCGACACGCCGCGCGCGGTGCTGCTCGGCATGCTGGCGCGCGAGCGCGGGCTCGATGTCGAGGCGATTGCAAAGCTGAGCGATGGCGCGCGCTTCGCTCCCGAGCCGCTCTCGGATGACGAGCACGCGCGCCTGCGCGCCGCGAGCCTCGAAGGCGCGCCGCCGCATGTCCTCGGCGATTATCCGGACTGGCTCGATGCCAATTTCGCGGCCACGTTCGGGGACGACCGGGTGGAGGAGGCGGTGGCACTTGCGGCGCGCGCTCCGCTCGATCTGCGCGTCAACATGCTTAAAGCGACACGCGAGGAGGCGGGGAGGCGCTGTCCGAACTCAAGCCGTCGGAGACGCGCTGGTCGCCCTGGGGCCTGCGCATCGTGGTTGCGCCGGATTCAAAAAGTCCCGGCGATCCACGCCGAGCCCGCCTTTCTCAAGGGCCATATCGAAATCCAGGATGAAGGCTCGCAGCTTGCGTCGCTGCTGAGCGGCGCGAAGCCGGGCGAGCAGGTGATCGATCTCTGCGCCGGCGCCGGCGGCAAGACGCTCGCGCTTGCCGCCGCGATGGACGGTGCCGGGCAGGTCTTCGCGACCGACACCGACAAGCGCCGCCTTGCGCCGATCCATGAGCGGCTGGAGCGCTCCGGCGCGCGCAACGTCCAGGTGATCACGCCGCGCGGCGACAAGGATATGCTCGCCGACCTCAAAGGCCACGCCGATCTCGTGCTGATCGATGCGCCGTGCACTGGCACGGGCGCGTGGCGGCGTAACCCGGACGCCAAATGGCGCGTGCGCCCCGGCGCGCTTGCCGAGCGGCTGAAGGATCAAACCGAGGCGCTCGATCATGCGGCCGCGCTGGTCAAGCCCGGCGGGCGGATCGCCTATGTCACCTGCTCGGTGGTCGACGACGAGAACGGCGGACAGGTACGCGCCTTTCTCGCGCGCCACGGCGGATTTTCCATCGTACCGCCCGCCGAAGTCACAAGTGCGCTGGGCGAACGTGCGTTTCTGTTCCGCCGCGCCGTGCAAAATGTCGGACGAGGGCCTGCTGATGACGCCGCGCCGCACTGACACCGACGGATTTTTCGTTAGTGTGTTGCGACGCGGGGATTGATCCGGCGAATGCGAATGTCGCGATACATTCTTGACCTTGGCGGCGGTGCTTTGCGCCGGCGCCGCGCCTGCACAGCAAAATGAGCTGACCGAAGACTCAAGCTTTCTGCGCGTTACGATCGGGGGCAAGAGCGTGCGGCTCGAAGCGTTTGCGGTAAAGCGCGCGGACTTGACCGGCAAACTGCCGATCGCGCTGATCGCGCACGGAAAGCCGACCACGCAAGGGAGCATGCTGGACCAGCGCTCGACCGACTATGCGCGTCAGGCGCGCGATCTCGCGCGCCGCGGGTGGCTCGCCGTCTCGGTGATGCGGCGCGGCTTCGGCGCCTCGGACGGGCCCGCTCCGGTGCCGCTCAGTTGCGCGAGCACCACGTTGGTCGACCGGTTCAATGCCGACGCGGACGATCTGGAGGCCGCGCTCGAGACAATCGGCAAGCGCCCCGACGCCGATCCCTCGCGCATGATTGCCATCGGGGTCTCGGCGGGCGGGGCCGCCGTCACGGCGCTGTCGGCACGCAATCCCAAAGGTCTTGTGGGCGCCGTCAACATTTCCGGGGGCTTGCGTTTCCCAAGCTGCCCGAAGGAAGACTCCCTGGTCGCCGCCTTCAAGGCCTATGGGGCGAAGAGCCGGGTGCCCAGCCTGTGGGTCTATGCCAAGAACGACAGCTTCTTCAGCCCCGCCGTGGTCGAGCGGATGCAGGCGGCGTTTCTCGACGGCGGCGGCGACGTGAAGCTCGTGATGCTTGAGGCGGACGAGCGCGCCGACGGCCATTTCATCTTCGGGCTGGCATCCGGCCGCTTCAAATGGCTGCCGCAGATGGACGCGTTCCTGCGTTTCCACAAGCTGCCGACCTGGACGCGCGACGACGTGAACGTGCTGATGCGCAAGCTCAACGCCAAGGAGCCCTCGCGCGCCTTCCTCGAAAATTACGTCGCGGGGCCGACCGAGCGCGCTCTGGCGCGGCAGAAGGCGGGGACGTTTCTGACCGAAACGCACGGGTCGCGATCGCTCGAGGACGCCCGCAAGGCGGCGCTGGAGTCGTGCGAGAAGCGAGGCCAGCCGTGCGAAATCCTCATGGAAAACGACCGCTGGCGCGGCCCGGCGGAATGATGGCCTCGCTTTCGTAACAGTTCGACGCGCACACATCTGCTAGAGCGGCGTGGGTCGGGGATTCGTACGCATTCGCGGGGCTACCATGTCGAAATTTTCACGCAGGCAGATCGTCGGCGGCGCCGTCACGGGCTCGATCACGGTCGGCACCGGTATCGGAACAGCCGAAGCCGCGCCCGCGCGCGGGCGTCTGCGCGCCGATGTCTGCGTGATCGGCGCGGGCTTCGCGGGCCTGTCAGCCGCATATCGCCTGAAGCAGGCCGGCGCGAGTGTCGTGGTGCTGGAGGCGCGCAAGCGCGTCGGTGGCCGCTCGTGGTCGGTCAAGATGAAGGACGGCACCTTCGTGGATTTCGGCGGCCAGTGGGTCGGCTCGACCCAGTCCCGGTTCTATTCGCTGATCAAGGAGATGGGGGCTGAGACCTATCCGTCCCCGGGTTTCGGCAAGACGCTCCATCGCGGCATCCTCAACATCGACGAGTATCATCGCATCGACGACGAAGGCGAAGAGACCTTTCCGGGCTCGAAGCTCGTCAACGACGGCAACGACGTGCTCGACGCGATCGCCGAGATCGATCGACCCCGAGGCGCCGTGGAAGCACCCGGACGCCGCGCGGCTCGATTCCATGACATTCGCCGAATGGCTGCGGCAGAACGTCGAGAACGAAAGTGCGCGCAAGTTCATCGGGGTCGAGGCGGGCTCGGTGGCGTGCGCGAGCCCTGAGGAAATCTCGGTGCTGCAGCTCGCCTGGCTGATCCGTTGCTGCGACGGATTAAAGGAATTGTACGGGGATGCGCAGAAGGATCGCGTCATCGGCGGGACGCAGACGGTCGCGCGCCGTCTGGCCGAGAAACTGGGCGGTGCGATCAAGCTCGGCGCGCCCGCGCGCAAGATCGAATGGAGCGAGAAGGGCGCGGTCGTTCATTCCGACCAGTTCAGCGTCGGAGCACGCCATGTGATCGTGGCGATCCCGCCGAACCTTGCCGGTGCGCTGGAATATTCGCCGTCGCCGCCGGTGAACCGTGTGCAGGTGACGCAGCGCTGGCCGCAGGGCATCGCCATCAAGGTGGCGATGATCTACGCGCGGCCGTTCTGGCGCGACGACGGCCTGGACGGTGCCTCGTACGACCATATCTCGGTGATGGGCGAGACGGCGGATTCCAGCAATCCGGAGGCCATCTCCAAGGCCGGCATCCTGACTGGCTTCGTCTACACCGACAATGCCCGCACGGTGTCGCTCATGGCGCCGGAGCAGCGCAAGAAGCTCCTGCTCGCAGAGGTTGCCAAGCGCTTCGGGCCGAAGGCCCTGGAGCCGGAGCACTATCACGAGTCCAACTGGTCGACCGACCAGTGGACGCGCGGATGCTTCACCGGCTTCCTCACCCCCGGCGCCACGACGCTGTTCGGCTCGGCGGTGCGCGATCCCGTAGGGCCGATGCACTGGGCCGGCACCGAAACCTCGACGGTCTGGCCCTCGTTCATCGAGGGGGCGATCCGCTCGGGCGAGCGCGAGGTGGAGGCGATCAGAAAGATGCGCGGTTAGCTGTTGGCGGTGCGGCCACGCCATTGCGGGCCGCCGTCCGATTCGCTACCTGCTTGCAATGACGCACGACAAGATTCTCATCGTCGATTTCGGCTCCCAGGTCACCCAGCTCATCGCCCGCCGCGTGCGCGAGGAGGGGGTCTATTGCGAGATCGTCCCCTTCCAGAAGGCCGCAGCGGCCTTCGACGAGATGAAGCCGCGCGGCGTGATCCTGTCCGGCGGGCCTGAATCGGTTCACGAGGCAGGCTCCCCGCGCGCGCCGCAATCCATTTTCGACTCCGGCGTCCCGGTGCTCGGCATCTGCTACGGCCAGATGACCATGGCGGCCCAGCTCGGCGGCACCGTCGAGGGCGGGCATCACCGCGAATTCGGCCGCGCCGAGGTCGAAGTGAAAGCGCCAAGCCATCTGTTCGACGAGGTCTGGCGGGCGGGCGAGCAGTATCCGGTCTGGATGAGCCACGGCGACCGCATCACCGAAATGCCGCCGGGCTTTCAGGTGGCGGGTGTGTCGGCGAACGCGCCGTTCGCCGTCATCCAGGACGAGAAGCGCAAATATTACGGCGTGATGTTCCACCCCGAGGTGGTGCACACGCCGAGCGGCGCCGCGCTGTTGCGCAATTTCGTGCGCAAGATTTCAGGCGCGCGCGCCGACTGGACGATGCGCGCCTTCAAGGACGAGGCGATCGAGAAAATCCGCGCGCAGGTGGGCAAGGGCCGGGTGATCTGCGGGCTGTCCGGCGGCGTCGATTCAAGCGTCGCGGCCGTGCTGATCCATGAGGCGATCGGCGAGCAGCTCACCTGCGTGTTCGTCGATCACGGCCTGATGCGGCTCGGCGAGGGCGAGCAGGTCGTCACGCTGTTCCGCGATCACTACAACATCCCGCTCGTGCACGTGCAGGCCGAGAAAATGTTTCTCGACAAGCTGGAGGGCGTGAGCGACCCGGAGCGAAAGCGCAAGATCATCGGCGGACTGTTCATCGACGTGTTCGAGGCCGAGGCGAAGAAGATCGGCGGCGCCGAATTCTTGGCGCAAGGCACGCTCTACCCCGACGTGATCGAGAGCGTGTCGTTCACCGGCGGGCCGTCCGTCACGATCAAGTCGCACCACAATGTCGGCGGCCTGCCCGAACGCATGAACATGAAGCTCGTCGAGCCGCTGCGCGAATTGTTCAAGGACGAGGTGCGCAAGCTCGGCCGCGAGCTTGGGCTGCCCGAGAAGTTCGTCGGCCGTCATCCGTTTCCCGGCCCCGGCCTCGCGATCCGCTGCCCCGGCGAGATCACGCCTGAGAAGCTCGACATCCTGCGGCTCGCGGACGCCGTCTACATCGAGGAGATCCGCCGCGCCGGCCTCTACGACGACATCTGGCAGGCTTTCGCCGTGATCCTGCCGGTGAAGACCGTCGGCGTGATGGGCGACGGCCGCACCTACGATTTCGTCGTCGGCCTGCGCGCCGTCACCTCGACCGACGGCATGACCGCCGACTTCTATCCCTTCGAGATGAAATTCATCGGCCACGTCGCGACGCGCATCATCAACGAGGTGAAGGGCGTCAACCGCGTGGTGTACGACGTGACCAGCAAGCCGCCGGGGACGATCGAGTGGGAGTGAGGATGATGAAGACAACGAAGGTACATGGTAATTGACCGCATTCTGGCTAACTTACAAACCACTGAGCCCCCAAGCGCCCAGAGGGTGGCCTTCAGAGCAGATGGACGCTTTGGTCCGGAGCTTCGAAGCTGATCGAGCGAGCGCAACACCGTTGTGGCGGATAGCATCCTCGAGAGCGGCTTCGGTTGGCGATCGAGTATATCTGTTTAAGCAAGGTTCAGGACAGAGAGGCATATTCGGCGTTGGCGAGCTGATTGAGGCTCCGCGCGAACAAGTTGACCCAACCGATATTGATGCCGGTGCAACGGATCGCGCCAAGATTCGGTTTACACACCTCGTAAATCCCGCGCGGGCCTTCTTGCTTGACTACGACGCAATCGCGGACATCGTCCCATCAACTCTGGTTGATGCGCAGCAGAGCGGCAATCGCGTTCCCGACCAGGTAGAGCGCGAACTGGACAACCGACTTGCGCTCGTCAACGAAGTATCGCCGCTCGGCAGCGACGACGCGGACGATCCTAGCTTCGATCCAGACAGCATAAGTGACGAGCGAGAGCGCGCCATTCGCGCAATTCGAATTCGACGGGGGCAGGCTGCTTTCCGGACAACGCTTATGACCGCTTATGGCCGACGCTGCGCGATAACAGGATGCGCTGTCGAGGATGTGTTGGAAGCTGCGCATATCCGTCCATACACGGGAAGGCTGACAAATCACGTCTCGAACGGTTTGCTGTTGCGGACTGACATTCACACTCTATTCGATTGCTGGCTGATCGCCGTCGAGCCGAGTTCGCGAACGGTTGTGATTTCTGACGCGCTAAAGGGCTCGTCATACGGTCAGTTGGAAGGCCGCAAACTGCGTACAACCGATGTGTCGAGCAGCGCATCAAGGCGTTGCCTTGAGTGGCGATTCGCTGCCTTCAGGGCAAAGCAATTGCGCTAGAACCACTGGGCCTAATGCCGGATCGGACACCACCTAACCCATGGCCATCTTCTCCCGCCTCAAAACCGCCGCCGCTGACGATTGGGCGAGCTATGTCGATCACGCGTTCGTCCGGCAACTGGGCGACGGCACGCTGCCCGAGGCGGCGTTCCGCATGTACCTCGTGCAGGACTATCTTTTCCTGATCCAGTTCGCGCGCGCCTATGCGCTCGCCACCTACAAGAGCCGCACGCTCGCCGACATGAAGGCCGCGCAGGCGGGGCTGGCTTCCATTCTCGACGAGATGGAGTTGCACGTCCGGCTGTGCGGGCGCTGGGGTTTCACGCCCGCCGAGATCGAGGCTGCGCCCGAGCATCAGGCGACGGTTGCGTACACGCGCTTCGTGCTCGATTGCGGCGCCGCCGGTGATTTGCTCGATCTGCATGTCGCGCTCGCGCCGTGCGTCATCGGTTACGCCGAGATCGGCCGCAAGCTGGCGCCCAACGGCGCGGACGCGCTCGGCGCGCATCCCTATCGAGAATGGATCGGCGAGTACGCGGGCGAGGGGTATCAGGCAGGTCGCCATGAAAGCGCGCCGTCATCTCGACGACCTGGCCGCGCGCGCGATGACGGAACAGCGATTCGTCGAACTGGCCGCATTGTTCGGCAAAGCGTCGCGGCTGGAGGCGGATTTCTGGCAGATGGGACTTGCGGCGGTTCCGCCTTCGCGATGAAGTTCTTTGGCAATATCGCGACGGGATGAAAGGCGAGAGTAATGGCTAAAGTACGCTGCATCACCGAGATGGGCATGGGCGTCGACGTCCACGGCCGCGACGCCACCAAGGCGGCGAAGCGCGCGGTCTCGGACGCGATCCGCAATTAACCACTTTCGCTTGATTTGGACCAATCAATGGTCTAAATATATCTGTATGAAAATCACCGTCTCCGAAGCCAAGGGCCAACTCACCGAACTCGTCCGGCGCGCCGAAGGGGGTGAGGAAGTCATTCTGACGCGTCACGGCCATCCGGCGGTTCGGCTGGTGCCGGCCACACGTCCGCTTGATCGTGCTCACCGGCGCGCTGTGCTCGAAGCGGCACGCAAGGTCGGCACCGCGAAGGCAACGAAGGGGCCGAGCGCGGCCCGCAGTCAGGACTTTCTGTACGGCGACGACGGCCTGCCGAAATGATTGCCGTGGATACGTCGGCACTGATAGCGATCGTGCGTGGCGAGCCTGAATCTGATGCCTGCATTGCGGCGCTCGAAGCCGAGGACAAAGTCGTGATCTCGGCCGGCACAGTCGCCGAGGCGTTGATCGTTTCCGCGCAGAAGAATGTCCGCGAGGAGGTCGCAGGCCTGATCGATGACCTCCGCATCGAGGTTGTGCCAGTCACGCGTGGCACGGCAGAGCGCGCCGCAGATGCCTACGCGCGCTTTGGCAGGGGCAATCACCGCGCGGCCCTGAATTTCGGCGATTGCTTTGCTTATGAGTTGGCAAAGGAAAATGCCTGCCCGTTGCTTTACGTCGGCAAAGATTTCGCGAAGACCGACATCAAAAGCGTTCTGTGAGTTGACGTGAGAGGAATACCCCAATGCCCCGCATCCGCTGCATCACCGAGATGGGCATGGGCGTCGACGTCCACGGGCGCGACGCCACCAAGGCCGCCAAGCGCGCGGTCTCGGACGCGATCCGCCATTCCAGCCTCGGCTTCGTGCGCCTGTTCGGCAAGACGCCGCACGACATGTTCGTCGATGTCACCATCGGCGTGCCGAACCCGGAAGACGTGGACAAAGCGGCCGTCGCGAAGGAATTGCCCTACGGCACCGTGACGGTGAACGCCGTGAAGGGCGGGCTCGAAATTCCCTCGCAAACCGGCAGCGACCCCATCCTGATCGCCAACGCGGCGGTGATCGTCAGCCTCGACGACGGCAAGTGAGAGGAACCGTGCCCACCATCTACGGCATCAAGAACTGCGACACGATGAAGAAGGCGCGCGCCTTCCTCGACCAGCGCGGCGTCGAATACGTTTTCCATGACTACAAGACCGCCGGCATCGAGCGGGCGAAACTCGAGGGCTGGGCGAGAAAAGCCGGCTGGGAGACACTGCTGAACAAGGCCGGCACCACGTTCCGCAAGCTGCCCGACAAGGACAGGGAAGGCCTGACCGAGAGCAAAGGCGATCAAGCTGATGCTGGCGCAGCCCTCGATGATCAAGCGCCCGGTGCTGGAGCTTGGCGGCGGCAAAATGCTGGTCGGGTTCAAGCCGGAGCAATACGAGGCGATCGTTCGCTAGCCTCCTGTTCGCGCGCGGTCGCGTGCTTTACGATCGTCCCATCGCACCCCACCAAACGAGACACCCCATGGACGTTTCGCTCAAAGGCCGCTCCGCCATTATCACCGGCGGCTCCAAGGGCATCGGCTTTGCCATCGCGAAGCGCTTCGCGGCCGACGGCGCGGACGTGGCGATCGTGGCGCGCGGGCGCGAGGCGCTCGATGCGGCCGTCGGCGAGATCAAGGCCGGCACGAACTCCCACGTGATCGGCGTGCAGGCCGATGTCGGAAAGGCGCAAGACGTGCAGCGCGCCTACGACGAGGCGATGGCGGCGTTCGGCAAGCTCGACATCGCGGTGAACAATGCCGGCACCTCGCGCGCGGGCCCGTTCGAGGCCATGTCGGACGCGGTGCTGCAAGATGACCTGGAGCTCAAGCTGTTCGCGGCGGTTCGCATCTCGCGGCTCGTGCTGCCGCAGATGAAGGAGCGCCGCTGGGGGCGCATCATCAACGTGCTCAACATCGGCGCCAAGGCGCCGCGCGCCGCGAGCGGGCCGACCTCGATCACGCGCGCCGCCGGCATGGCTTTCACCAAGGCGCTCGCCAGCGAATACGCGCCGTTCAACATTCTGGTGAACGGCCTGCTGGTCGGGCTGATCGATGCCGACCAGCATGTGCAGAAGGCGAAGAGCCGCGGCGTCTCGCTCGACGAGTACAAGGCGGGCATGGCGAAGGACATTCCGCTCGGCCGCTTCGGCAGGGCGGAGGAGTTCGCCAACATGGCGTGCTTCCTCGCTTCCGATGCCGGTTCCTACATCACCGGCACGGCGATCAACGTCGACGGCGGGCGATCGCCGGTGGTGTGATCGAAACTCCCATCCCCTCGATCGCAAACACGCGCGCCGGCGCGCCGTCGGCGCCGGGGATTTTCAGCGGCGCCGCGCACAGGAACGTGCGCGGTCCCTTCAGCGCCGACGTATTCACCAGATACTCGATCAACGTCACGCCCGCCCGCAGCAGCACGTCGTGCGTCACGTGCTCGGGCGTCGGCGCCATCACGCCGTCGAGCAGCAGCCGGATCGGGTAGTCCTGCGGAAAATCGAACGCGACCGCGGTCGGCTTGCGCGCATGCAGCCATTCGGCGGCTTCGCGCGTCAGCCACGGCGCATCCTTCCAGAACGCCGCCGTGGTGTTGTCGCGCTTTTGGTCCCACGCGGCGGACAGCAGCAGGATCTCGCCCTCGGCGCCGCCGGGATCGGCCTGCGCGAGCCGCGCCGCATCGATCGGCGTGTTCGGCTCGACATCGCGCAAATTGAGCACCCGCGCCGGCCCGACCACTTGGCTCAGCGGCGTCGCCTCGATGGTCGGCGCGTGCGCGACGAAATGCGCCTGCGCGTCGACATGCGAGAAGCCGTGGCACGTCGTCGCCAGATGCGACACGCGGAACTGATCGCCGGCCGCAATGTCGCCCTTGATTGTCAGCGCCGGATTCCAGCGGAAATGCGGGCCGATCGGCATGCTCAGGTCGATGATGTCCATGCGCGCTCTCATGTGAAAATGCGTACACTGCGGATAACGTTAGCACAGGGCAGGGAGAACAAACGCGATGGGCCGGCTTGCCGACAAGGTTGCGATCATCACCGGCGGGGCAGGGGGGATCGGTGCTGCGACCGGCCTGTTGTTCTGTCAGGAAGGCGCGCGCGTCGCGCTGGTCGACAGCGAGAGTGACGCGATGGATGCGGCGCTTGCGGATATCCGCGCGAACGTGCCGGGCGCACAGGTCATCGGCATCGTGGCCGACGTCGGCAAGGAGCAGGCGGCCGCCGAAGCCGTCGCGGCGGCGCGCAAAGCCTTCGGCGCAATCGGCGTGCTGGTCAATCTCGCCGGCATGCGCTCATACGAGCCGCTCGCCGACGCGAAGGCGCAGACCTGGGAGCGCATCCTCGCGGTCAATCTGTTGAGCTATGCATGGTTTACGCAGGCCGCGATCGCGGACCTGCGCGCGCAGCGCGGCAGCATCGTCAACATCTCGTCGACGCACGCGGTCAATCCGCGCGCCGGCATGGGGCAGTACGACGTGACCAAGGCCGGCATCGTCTCGATGACCAAGACGCTCGCGTTCGAGGAGGCGCGGCACGGCGTGCGCGCCAACGCGGTGTGCCCCGGCGCGACGCTCACGCCGTTTCACCAGCGCCGCGCTGCCGCAGCCGGGCGGACGATCGACCGCGAGACGGAAGACGGCTGCCTGCTCGGCCGCTGGGCCGATCCGCGCGAGGTCGCGTTTCCGATCCTCTGGCTCGCATCCGACGAGGCGTCGTACGTCACGGGGAGCGTGCTGATGGTGGATGGCGGGCGGTATGTGAAGTGAAAGCTGCACGAAACGCCGCGCGGGCGGCTAACTCCTTCTTTCCCCTCTCCCGCTTGCGGGAGAGGGTTCTTTCCAATGTACGAAGCAGATGCCCTCTCCCGCCTTCGCTTCGCTCAGGCACCCTCTCCCGCAAGCGGGAGAGGGGACGCGCGCGCGGGAGAGCGCGGGAAATGGATTGGCGCCGCTAATTCACCTTGATCCCGGCGTCCTTGATCACCGGCGTCCAGCGCGCGAGATCGCCGTCGATCTGCGCCTTGAACTGCGCCGGCGTATTGCCGACCGGCTCCATGATCTGCGCGGCGAATTTCGCTTTCATCTCGGGCGAGTTGATCGCCTCGGCGACCTCGCGCTGGATCGTCGCCAGCACGGCGGGCGGCGTACCGGCGGGCGCGATCAAACCGTTCCACGCGTCGGCTTCGACATCGATGCCGCTCTCCTTCAAGGTTGGCACGTCGGGCAAGAACGGCGAGCGCTTCGGCGTCGTCACGGCGAGCATCTTCACGGCGCCCGACTGCACATGCGGCAGCACCGAAATCGCCGGCATCACCACCATCTGCACGTCGCCGCGAATGACCGCGGTCATCGCCTGCGGCGAGGAGCCGTAGGGAACGTGCACCAGCTTCGCGCCGCTCCTGATCGCGATCGCCTCCATGGCGAGATGCGAGAGCGAGCCGTTGCCGATCGAACCGAAATTGTATTTGCCCGGATTCTTTTTGATCAGCGCAACCAGCTCTGCGACATTATTGACGCCGAGGTTGGCTGGCACCGCGAGCGCGCTTGGCTGCGTCGTCAGGATGGTGATCAGCGCGATATCCCGGAAGGGATCGTACGGCATCTTGGAAAACAAGAGCGTGTTGATCGCGAGCGGCCCGCCGATCGAAATGCCGATCGTGTAGCCGTCGGGCTCGGCTTTCGCGACGGTGTCGGTGCCGGTCATGCCGCTCGCGCCGGGCTTGTTCTCGACGATGAAGTTCTGGCCGAGCTTCTGCTGCAGCCTGTCGGCGATCAGCCGCGCGATGATGTCCGGGGTGGCGCCCGCGCCGAACGGCACGATCACGCGCACGGTCTTCGACGGCCAGTCCTGCGCGAGCGCCGGCATGGCGGCGCAGAGAACGAACAGCGCTATGGCGACGATGCGTCTCAATTGATCCTCCCAAGGCGCGTTCCGGGCGCTGCTTTACTGTGGCATATGTCCGGCGCCGGTTGCGCAGGTCAAGGGAAGTGTGGTCTCACGGGGCTGCTTCGCAGCGACCAAGGAGGGCGGCATGGGCCTGGCGATCATGATCCTCGGGCTGGCGGTGTTCATCGGAACGCACGTCATCACGACGCAGCGCGACACCCGCGCGGCGCTGATCGCGCGGCTCGGCGAGGGGCCGTACAAGGGGCTCTACTCGGCGGCCTCGATCGTCGGCGTGGTGCTGATCGGCTGGGGTTTCGGGATGTACCGGGCGGCCGGCTGGGTCGACATCTGGTATCCGCCGGCTTGGACGCGCCACGTCACGGTGCTGCTGGTCCTGATCGCGTCGATCTGCGTGGTGGCGGCCTATTCGCCGGGCCGCATCAAGACGACCCTGAAACACCCGATGCTGGTCGGGGTGAAGCTCTGGGCCGTCGCGCACCTCATTTCGAACGGCGACCTCGGTTCCATCATCCTGTTCGGCTCGATCCTCGGCTGGGCGGTGTTCGACCGGATTTCGTTGAAGCGCCGTACCGATCCGGGCGCGCCGCCGATCCCGGTCGGCGGGCCGATGAAGGACGTGGTGGCGGTGGCCGGCGGCACGGTGCTGTTCCTGGTGCTCGGCTTCCTGTTCCATCCCTATGTGGTCGGGGTGCCGGCTTTCGGCCGATAGGCCGTCCGGAAGCGGTCCGGGCCGTAAACCGTGATCCCACGGGGCGACGCTTTTGCCTTGCGCTTGCCATATCGCTAGTTTACCGCCCGCAGTCATCGGGATGGCGAGGGACCCCGCTGAAAGTGCTTTCAGTCCGGGCCGGAGAGCGTTGAAGTGTCTGACATTTTCCAGGAAGTCGATGAGGAAGTAAGGCGCGAGAAGCTGAAGCAGCTCTGGGAGCGGCACAGCAATCTCATCGTCGCGCTCGCGCTTCTCGTCGTGCTCGGCGTCGGCGGCTGGCGCGGCTATGACTGGTGGGAGACCAAGAAGGCAGCCGAGTCCGGCGAGGCCTTCGAGTCCGCCGTCCTGCTCGCCGAGGGCGGCAAGCAGGCGGAGGCGCAAGCCGCATTCGCCAAGCTCTCCAAGGAGGGAAGCTCCGGCTACCGCACGCTCGCCCGCTTCCGCGAAGCGGCCGAGCTTGGCCGCACCGACCCGCCGGCGGCCATCGCGGCCTATGCGGCGCTCGCCGCCAATTCCAGCCTCGACCGCACCTCGCAAGACCTCGCGGCGGTGCGCGGCGGGCTGATCATGGTCGACACCGCACCGCTCGCTGAAATCACCGCGCGGCTCGAGCCGCTGACCGCGGCGAACCGACCGTTCCGCCATACCGCGCGCGAGCTTCTCGCGCTCGCCGCCTGGCGCGCCGGAGACACGGCCGCCGCCAAGCGCTGGTTCGATATGATCTCGACGGATGCGGAGACGCCGGCCGGAACGCGCCAGCGCATGGATGTGCTGTTGACGCTGTCCGGCGACAAGGCGAAGACATGAAGCGAGATGTGACGGAGCCCCGGATGCGCAGCCGCGTTTTCACTGCCGCCGCTCTCGCGCTCAGTGTCGCGCTTGCGGGATGCAAATCTTTCGATCCGCTCGACAAGTTGTCCGAGCTCGACATCATGGGCATCTCGAAGAAGCCCCTGCAGGGCGAGCGCCGCCCGGTGTTCGACTCCGGCGTGCCCGGCGTGCCGCAGGGCGTGCCGCCCGAAATGGTGAGGGGCTATCAGGCACCGCCCGAAACCCCGCCGCCGGTGGTCGAGGCAAAGCCCGAGAAAAAGCCGAAGCCGAAGAAAACCGCCAGTGTGCCGCGCCGCGCCCCTCCGCCGCAGCCGCAGGCGCAACAGCAGATGCGGCAGGCTCCCGCGGCGCAAAGCCGGACGACGACGCAACAGGTCGAGCAGAACGCCGGCCAGATGCAGACGATGCCTGGTTCGCAGCCGACTTGGCCGAGCAACGCACCGCCGGCCCCCGCCGCCTGGCCCGGTCCGCAGCGCTAATTCGAATTGTAGAGACTATATAGAGCCGCGCATCTCGCGCGGCTGACCGGTTTGATTTTGCCATGAGCTTCACACTCGCGATCGTCGGACGGCCGAACGTCGGCAAATCGACGCTGTTCAATCGCCTCGTCGGCAAGCGCCTCGCGCTGGTCGACGACCGCCCCGGCGTGACGCGCGACCGCCGCGAGGGGCAGGCGCGCCTCGGCGATCTCGCCTTCACGGTGGTCGACACCGCGGGCTTCGACGAAGGCGCACCGGATACCCTCATCGGCCGCATGATGGAGCAGACCGCCGCGGCGATTGAGAGCGCCGACGCGGTGCTGTTCCTGATGGATGTGCGTTCCGGCCTGACCCCGATCGACCGGCAGTTCGCCGATGTCGTGCGCCGCACCGGCAAGCCCGTCGTCGTCGTCGCCAACAAGAGCGAGTCTCGTGCCGGAAAGAACGCCGTCGAGGCCTATGAGCTTGGCCTTGGCGATCCGATTCCGATTTCGGCCGAGCACGGCGAGGGCCTGTCCGATCTCTACGACGCGATCCGCGCGGCCTTGCCGGAGCACACCGCGCCCGCCGAGGAGGAGGAAGAAGAGACCGAAGCCGACATCGCCACCCGCCCGATCCGCGTCGCCGTCGTCGGCCGCCCCAATGTCGGCAAGTCCACCCTGATCAATCGCCTGCTCGGCGAGGAGCGCCTGCTCGTTGGGCCGGAAGCCGGCATCACGCGCGACACGATCGCGGTGACGCTCGAATGGCACGGCCGCGAATTCCGGCTGTTCGACACCGCCGGCATGCGGCGCAAGGCGCGCATCGAGGAGAAGCTGGAGAAGCTCTCCGTCGCCGACACGCTCAACGCGATCCGCTTCGCCGAAGTCGTGATCGTGCTGATGGACGTCGAGCGCCCGTTCGAGGAACAGGATCTGCGCATCGCCGATCTGGTGCAGCGCGAGGGCAGGGCGCTGGTGCTCGGCATGAACAAATGGGACCTGGTCGACAAGCCCGGCGCGGCGAGCAAGCTGCGCGACGAAGCCGATCATTGGCTCCCGCAGGTGAAAGGCGTGCCGATCGTCGCAGTGTCCGGCCGGCTCGGCGACGGGCTCGACCGGCTGATGCAGGCGGTGGTCGATATCTACGCCGTCTGGAACAAACGCGTCGCCACCAATCCGCTCAACCGCTGGTTCGAGGATGCGGTAGGGTCGCATCCGCCCCCCGCCGTGAGCGGCCGGCGCCTCAAGCTCAACTACATCACGCAGGTGAAATCCCGCCCGCCGAGTTTTGTACTGTTCTGCTCGCGCGCCGACGCCGTCCCTGAGAGCTATCTGCGCTATCTCACCCACGGCCTGCGTGACCATTTCGACCTGCCCGGCACGCCGATCCGCATCACGTTGCGCGAGAAGGCCAATCCGTACGGTCACAAGAAATCGAAACAAAGATGAGCGAGGCTGCGCCGCAGGTCAGTGCGCCCAGCCGCGCGGCCTTCGCATTCATCTTCATCACCGTGCTGCTCGACATGCTGGCGCTCGGTATCATCATCCCGGTGCTGCCCGGCCTCGTCGTCGGCTTCATGGGCGGCGACACGGCGAGCGGCGCGGAAATCCTCGGACTGTTCGGTACCGCCTGGGCGCTGATGCAGTTCCTGTTCTCGCCGGTGCTTGGCGCGCTGTCCGACCGCTTTGGCCGCCGGCCGGTGATCCTGATTTCTTGTCTCGGGCTCGCCTTGGACTACATTCTGATGGCGCTCGCGCCCTCGCTCGTGTGGCTGTTCGTCGGCCGCGTCATTTCCGGCATCACGGCCGCAAGCTTCTCGACCGGTTTTGCCTACGTCGCCGACGTGACGCCGCCGGAGCAGCGCGCCGCGCGCTTTGGCATGCTCGGCGTCGCGTTCGGCGCCGGCTTCATCCTTGGCCCCGCGCTCGGCGGGCTTGCGGGCAGCATCGATCCGCGCCTGCCGTTCTGGATTGCGGCGGGTCTTGGCCTCGCGAATGCGCTCTACGGCTGGCTCATCCTGCCGGAGTCGCTACCGAAGGAATCTCGCATGGCGTTCTCGTGGCGCCGCGCCAACCCGCTCGGCGCCCTGAAGCTGCTGCGCTCGCATCGCGAGTTGTCCGGCCTTGCGAGCGTCAACTTCCTCAGCATGCTCGCGCATGCGGTGCTGCCGATCGTGTCGGTCCTCTACCTGAACTACAAATACGGCTGGGACGAACGCGCGGTCGGCTTCCTGCTCGCCATCGTCGGCGTGTGCTCGATGGTGGTGCAGGGCGCGCTGATCGGCCCGTCGATCAAATGGTTCGGCGAGCGCAAGGCGCTCGTCGGCGGCTTGCTGCTGGGGGCCGCCGGATTCTTCGTCTACGCGATCGCGCCGACCGGCTTGCTGTTCCTCGCCGGCATTCCGTTGCAGGCGCTCTGGGGCATCGCCAATCCGGCCTCGCTCGCGCTGATGAGCCGCCACGTCGGCGCCGACGAACAGGGCCAGCTTCAGGGCGCAAACGCGAGCATCTCCGGCATCGCCAGCATGATCGGCCCGGGGCTGTTCTCGCTGTCGTTTGCCTGGGCGATCCGGCCGGAACTCGGGTTGAACCTACCCGGCACGCCGTTCACGCTCGCCGCATTGCTGCTGCTTGCGGCTTGCGCGATCGCGTGGCGCGCAACGCGGCGGTAGAGGCGATCTCACGACACATGAGTGCGTAAGGTTGCGACGTTTAATCGAGGCGGAGAGCAGGCTTCCGCTGGTATATGCAGATCGATTGTGTCAGCTTGAGTCGGCCGGCTGCGAGGCCTCTTTGGTCGCGTGATTATGGCTTAACCAGATAATTTCTATCGGGAGCAAACATCAGTGCTACGACAAATCGCTTTGGGTGCATTGGCACTCGTGATGACTGTTGGATCCGTGCATGCGCAGAAAGCTGACCGCATGCCCCACCGAGAGCGAAGTCAAAGGCTCAATCGAGAAATCCGGAATGATCAACTATAAGTCCTATCGAGTAACATCGGTGGGCGGCTTTCAATTCGGGGCCATGCAGTTCGGAAGAATTTATCAGGCGGAGTTGGCGGGCATCCTTCAGGATACGTGCCCGGTGCGCGTGACTTACACATACGTCCTCGGTTGGACTGATGGCAGCCGCGAAACAAAGCAGTACGGCAATGGTGTCACGCACTATTTTTACAAGGACGGGTTCAACGACTGGGTGTTCAAAAACTGAGCGGAGGAGCCGGACGTATTCAACACGTCTGTCGCCGCGGCGCGGGGCGCGCTTCTCTTGAAGGACTGCGCCTTAATTTTTAAAATGAAGGCTTCCCCATGAGCGGCCTCGGCGACGGCTGGTCCCGTGACGACATGGATTTTCTTGCGTACGAATTGCGCCGCGGAACTCCGTTGCTTGAGATCGCGGCTTCCCTGAAACGCGATGTCGTCGATGTGGAGACAATGGCGGATCGAATAGATGGCGCTCTTCCCCCTGTCTCGGGCGCTTGACCATCGGGATGGCCGGATCGCCGCTAGGCTTGGCCCAGGTGTTCCCGGCGAAGTTCGCCGGCATGCCGAGCGTCATCGGGACGCCGATTGCGTGATCCTCAGCGCCCCATCAGATTTGTTACCGCGCCGCCCGTCGAAGTGCGCCCACCGTCGACGACGAATTGCCCGCCAGTCGTGTTGGAGGCGAGATCGGAGCAGAGGAAGAGCACCATGTTGGCGATCTCCTCCGCTGTCGTATAGCGCCCGCTCGGAATCGCGGCCCGGTAGCGCGCCTCGACCGAAGCGGCGTTGCCGGGCGCGAGTTGTTCCTCAAGCGCATGGATCATGCGCGTGTCGACGGGCCCCGGGCACACGGCGTTCACCCGGATGCCCTGGCGCGCGACTTCGCCCGCCGCCGTCTTGGTGAGCCCGATTACGGCGTGCTTCGACGCCACATAGGCCGGCATGCCCGGCGTTCCGACAAGTCCGGCGACAGAGGCAGTGTTGACTACTGCGCCGCTTCCCTGACGGATCATCTCCGGCAGCACATGGCGCAGGCCGAGGAAAACACCCTTCAGGTTCACGCCGATCACGGCGTCGAACATCGCCTCGTCGTACTCCGCGGTGGCAGCAACCTTGCCTTCGATGCCGGCATTGTTGAAGAAGCAGTCGATCCGGCCGTATGTCTCGATCGCCGTCCGCACATACGCCTTCACGTCCTCCGACCGGGTGACGTCGGCCGTCACCGCAATGGCGTCCCCGCCGTTTTGCCGGATGATGCCGGCGGTCGCTTCGGCCCCCGCGCGGTCGCGGTCCACCACCACCACCTTCGCGCCATGGCGTGCGAAAGCCGCCGATGCCGCGCGGCCGATTCCGTTGCCGCCGCCTGTGACCAGCGCAACCTTGCCGGTGAAATCCATAATTGACTGCCTCCGATGATCCGCAGTTTTAGTGAGAATCCCCGGTAGTCGTTCGCCGCAACCTCGTCACAGATCTTTCGGTACTTATCCAAACCGGCAACATACGGCATGAACACGCGCGGCTTACCCGGTATGTTCGCGCCGACGTACCAGGAATTGGCCAGCGGATAGAGCGTCGCGTCGGCAACGTCGTTCACATGCGCGACCCAATTGTTCTGCGCGCCTTCATCGGCTTCGATATGCCTGATCTGTCTGTCCCTCAGATACTGCAGGCACTCGGCGATCCAGTCGACGTGCTGCTCGATCGACGCGATCATGTTGGACTTCACGCCGGGCTTCCCGGTCCGGTGATCATGAACAGGTTCGGGATACCCGCCGTCATCAACCCGAGATATGTGCGCGGACCGTGAGCCCATTTGTCGGCGAGGCGCGGACCGCCGTCGACCGATATGTCGATGTCGAGCAGCGCTCCCGTCATGGCGTCGAAACCGGTCGCGAACGCGATGTCGTCGAGTTCGAATTCGCGCGTCTGCGTCCGCAACCCTGACGGCGTGATCTCGACGATCGGGTCCGATCTGACATCGACGAGCGTGACGTTCTCGCGGTTGAACGTCTCGAAGTACCCGGTATCGACGCAAAGCCTCTTGGTTCCAATCGGATGATCGTTGGGCGACAGCAGCTCGGCGACCTTCGGGTCGCGCACGATGCTGCGGATTTTCTTGCGAACGAACTCCGACGCGGTCTCGTTCGAATCCTTGTTCACCAGCAGATCGTTGTAGGCGTAGAGGAAGCTGATGTTGCCGCCCTTGCGCCATTTCTGTTCGTAGTTGCGCTCGCGTTCTTCCGGCGCTTCATCGAGAGCGGATTTCGTGGGCGGCGGGTGCCCGGCGATCCCGAACGGCGTGCGCCTGGCCTCGTCGCGCCAGTGGCGGTATTTCGCCTTGTGGTTCCGATCCAGCTCCGGTGTTATCGGGCGGTTCACGGCCGGCACACTGAAATTCGCGGTCCGCTGAAATACGAAGAGATGCTTGGCTTGCTCGGCGATGACCGGGATCATTTGAATCCCCGAGGAGCCGGTGCCGATCACGCCGACGCGCCGGCCCGAGAAGTCGACCCCGTCTTCCGGCCACAGGCCGCTGTGGTACTGGCGGCCCTTGAAGCTCTCCAATCCTGGGAAGTTCGGTACCCGAGGCAGCGAGAGGTTGCCCGTCGCCATGATGCAGAACGGGGCCTGCAAGGCCTCGCCTTTGTCGGTCGTCACCGTCCAGCGATGCGTGGCCTTGTCGAAGGCGGCCGACACGACGCGCGTTCCCGTACGGATGAACGGTCTCAGCTCCAGTCGATCCGCAACATGGTTGATGTAGCGCAGGATGTCGGGCTGAGCGGCAAAGCGCTCCGGCCAGTTCCATTCCTGCTGCAACTCCTCGGAAAACGAGTAGGAGTATTCAGGCTCTCGACGTCGCAACGCGCGCCGGGGTAGCGGTTCCAGAACCAGGTGCCGCCAATATCCTTGCCGGCTTCGAGGACCTGCGCCCGCAGTCCCTTCGTCCGCAACTTGTGGAGAGCGTACAGACCGGCGAGCCCAGCCCCCACCACAATCGCGTCCAGCCTGTCGGCCTCGCTGTCGATCTTCCGGTCGGTCATTCTGCTACCTCATCCGGTATCGCGCGGCGAAATATCACGAGCCCGCGATATGGCGGATCAGTATCCCAGCGCGAGGTCGACTTCTTCCAGAAGCCGTCCCCCGGCCTCGATGCTTCGGATGTTCGCGACCATTTCGGTCACCAGCTGCGCGACGGTTGGCCGCCGTGCCACATGCGGCATCACGGTCACCTTGGGATGCAGCCAAAGCGGGCTCTCCGGCGGCAGCGGCTCGGGCCACAACGCGTCCAGTGCGGCATGTGACAACTGTCCCGAGTCGAGCGCGGCGATCAGGTCCTTGTCCACCACATGCCTGCCGCGTCCGACGTTCACCAGCATGGCGCCTTTCGGCATCATGGCAAACGTGCGCGCGCAGAAGATGCCCTCGGTCTCCGCTGTCAACGGCAAAAGGCAGACCGCAATATCGGTCTGATTGAGAAACGGCTTGAGCTGATCCGACCCGTGGAAAATGGGAACCTCCGCGGCCTGCCGTGGCGAGCGAACCCACGCGGAGACAGGAAAGCCGAGCGATTTGAGGATCAGTGCCGGCGCCTTGGCCATCATTCCGAAGCCAAGAAAACCGACGCGCCTTTGCTCGGGGCGCGCGATCGGCACCCTGAGCCATTCTCGCCTCGCCTGCGCCGCCTGATAGCCAGGCATGTCGCGATGCAAACGCAGCACATGCATGATGACATACTCCGTCATCATCGGGTCGCCGCCCGGCGGCTCTACCTTGCCAAGCGGGACCTTCGGCAGTTTTGGATGCTTGACGATGTCATCCACGCCGGCCGCACGGCTGAACATGGCTTTCAAATTCGGAAACGCGGGGAGCACGTCGAAATCCGGATGCATGAAGGCGAGGTAGTGGATGTCCTTCACGTCGCCCGCATCGGGCCAGACGCGAACCTCAAGATCGGGCATCTGTTCCTTAAACGTATCGCGCCATGCCTGCGCGGCGCCGATGATCTTGTCGAGCTTGATGATGAGCAGCGCCATGCGGCCTCCAAGGCGGCTTGCGGGACGGGTTCAGGCCAAGCCAGTTCTTGCGAGGCTTAAGCTGGCGGGGTCCAGGCGAGGAACTTCTTGACGCGATAGTTATAGAGCGTACCGGTCTCGGTGTAGCCCGGCAGGCAGAGGTCGAGGATCTTCTCGGCGCAGTTCTCCGGCGTATCGAGCGTCATCGGGTCCTCGCCCGGCATCGCGGTCGCGCGCATGCGCGTGCGGATCGGGCCGGGATTGAAGATATTCACGCGCAGCTTGGTGGTCGCTGTCTCGGCCGCATAGATGCGTGCCATCAGCTCGACCGCGGCCTTCGACACCGAGTAGGGCCCCCAATAGGCCATCGGCGTCCACGCGGCGCCCGAGGTAAGGAACACCGCGCGCCCGGCGTCGGACTTCTGCAGCAGCGGGTCGAGCGAACGGATCAGCCGGTAGTTGGCGGTGACGTTCACCGCCATCACGTTGTCGAACACCTTCGGCTCGACATGGCTCATCGGCGACAGCGCGCCGAGCAGGCCGGCATTCGCCACCAGTACGTCAAGCTTGCCGTAGCGTTCGTTGAGCGAGGCGCCGAGCCGGTCGATGCCGTCGTAGTCCGTCAGGTCGAGCGGCACCAACGTTGCCGTGCCGCCCGCCGCCTTGATGGCGTCGTCGAGTTCTTCCAGCCCGCCGACGGTGCGCGCGACCGCGACGACATGCGCGCCGGCCTTCGCGAGCGCGAGCGCGGTCGCATGGCCGATGCCGCGCGAAGCGCCGGTGATCAGCGCGATACGGTCGGCGAGGGGTTTGGTCATTCAGGAAAGATGCGCGTCAGCTCGCTTCCGCGAGCAGCGACAATTGCCGCGGCTGGTGGTCGCGCGCGTTGCGGTCGGTCAGCGGCGTCGGATATTCGCCGGTGAAGCAGTGATCGGTGAATTGCGGACGCTCCGGGTCGCGCCGCTCAAAGCCCATCGAGCGGTAGATGCCCTCGACCGACAGAAACGCAAGCGAATCCGCGCCGATGAAACGGCGCATCTCTTCGACGGTGTGCGTCGCGGCGAGCAGCTTGTCCCGCTCCGGCGTGTCGATGCCGTAATAGTCCGGATGCGTGATCGGCGGCGAGGCGATGCGGAAATGCACTTCCGTTGCGCCTGCGTCGCGCATCATCTGCACGATCTTGGTCGAGGTCGTGCCGCGCACGATCGAGTCGTCGACCAGCACGATGCGCTTGCCGTTCACCACCGCGCGGTTGGCGGAGTGCTTGAGCCGCACGCCGAGCTGGCGGATCTGCTGCGTCGGCTCGATGAAGGTGCGGCCGACATAGTGATTGCGGATGATGCCGAGCTCGTAAGGAATCCCGGATTCCTGCGAGTAGCCGATCGCGGCCGGCACGCCGGAATCCGGCACCGGCACGATGACGTCGGCCGCCACGCCCGACTCGCGGGCAAGCTGCGCACCCATGGTCTTGCGCACGTCATAGACGGCGCGGCCGCCGACGATTGAATCCGGCCGCGAGAAATAGATGTATTCGAAGATGCACGGGCGCGGCTGCATGAACGGGAACGGCTTGTGCGAGTGGACGCCCTGTTCGTCGAACACGACCACTTCGCCGTTCTCCACGTCGCGCACATAGCGCGCATTGATGATGTCGAGCGCGCAGGTTTCCGAGGCGAGGATCGGATGGCCGTCGAGGTCGCCGATCACCAGCGGGCGGATGCCGAGCGGATCGCGCGCGCCGATCAGCTTCTTGTTGGTGAGCGCCACCCACGAGTAGGCGCCTTCGAGCTGGCGCAGCCCGTCGATGAAGCGGTCGATGAAGCGGTTCCGCTGCGAGCGCGCCACGAGGTGCAGGATCACCTCCGAGTCGCTGGTCGATTGCATGATCGCGCCGTCGCGCACCAACTGCTTGCGCAGGGTCAGGCCGTTGGTGAGATTTCCGTTGTGGGCGGCGGCGAAGCCACCACCATCCAGTTCGCAAAACAGCGGCTGGACATTGCGCAGGATGGTCTCGCCCGTGGTCGAGTAGCGATTGTGGCCGATTGCCGCGTTGCCCGGCAGCTTGGCGATCACCTCGGGGCGGGAAAACGTGTCGCCGACCAGCCCCATGCGCCGCTCGGAATGAAAGCGCTTGCCGTCGAACGTCACGATGCCGGCGGCTTCCTGGCCGCGGTGCTGCAGCGCGTGCAGGCCGAGCGCCGTTATGGCGGCTGCGTCGGGATGCCCGAAAATGCCGAACACGCCGCATTCCTCATGCAGGCGGTCGTCTTCGAGATCGATGATGGTTTGGGTCGAGGCCGTCAGGTTGATCCATCATCTCGCCTTTCGGGCCCCGGCTGGGGTTAGGGTTTCGGCGCAGCGTCCACAAGGCGTCGCCGCGGGCGGTCCAAGGCTCGAACGGCCCGCGGGTGGCGCCTCTGGCGGGTCCTGATCTTCCGGCTTGTTCCGCTTCAACCGCTTCAAAATGGTGCTTTCGGGGTCGTCCGGCAACATCGACATCAGCCGTATCGCCGGTCTTCTTGAGGACCACGAGCGACTTCGCGCTCTTGACCCATTCCGGCTGGCTGCGGTCGGGCACGAGCCAGGCAAAGAACAGGTACGCCACCACCACGATCACGAGGCCGCGTCCGAGGCCAAACACGAATCCGAGCGTGCGGTCGAGCGCGCCGACCCTCGAGTCGAGGATCATGTCGGAGATCTTGATGGTGACGATCGACACAATCAGCAGCGTTCCGAGGAAGACCCCACCGATGGTCACCGCCGACGCCGCGATGTCGTTGGAAAAGTATTGCAGAACAATGGGTTTGAGCCGCGGATAGGAGTAAAGCGTGAGCAGCGCCGCCGCCCCCCACGAGGCGATCGACAGCACCTCGCGCATGAACCCGCGGACCATCGCGAGCAGCGCCGAGATCAACATCACCACCAGCAGAATCACATCGAGCAACGTGATCGGCATCGACTGCTCTTGAGGCCCGCCCGCACGGCTGGCGCGGCCCGAAACCGGCGGAATCGGGGAGGTGCGCAGCGCGGCCTGTGTATAGCGGGCGGGATTGGCCGCGTCACCCGTCTTGTCAGTGCAAGACGCACGGGTGCTTTGGCGCGTTTGCTGTTCGCCGCGATGTCGGCCACGAGGTCGGTCAAGTTGCCGATAGTGCTCAATGCGAGGCCGGAATCGGTTCCGGTTTCCCGGGCGTCCGGTGCGAATGCGCGCGTGAAGCCGAGCTTGGCGGCTTCCTTCAGCCGCGCCGCGGTATGCGCCACCGGGCGCACCGCGCCCGACAGCGATACTTCGCCGAAATAGACCGCCTCGGGCGGCAGCGAAGCTCCCGCGAGCGAGGACACCAGCGCTGCGGCGGCGGCCAGGTCAGCAGCGGGTTCCTGGATGCGCAATCCGCCCGCGACGTTGAGATAGACGTCATGCCCGCCGAGCTTCACGCCGCAATGGGCCTCCAGCACCGCGAGCACCATCGAGAGCCGGCTCGAATCCCAGCCGACGACCGAGCGCCGCGGCGTTCCCAATGACGTGGGCGCGACCAGCGCCTGGATTTCCACCAGCAGCGGGCGCGTGCCCTCGATGCCGGCGAACACGACCGTGCCGGGACTGCCGAGATCGCGCTCCGACAGAAACAGTTCGGACGGGTTCGGCACTTCGCGCAGGCCCGCGCCCGTCATCTCGAATACGCCGATCTCGTCGGTCGGGCCGAACCGGTTCTTCACCGCGCGCAGGATGCGGAATTGATGCGCGCCGTCGCCTTCGAACGAGAGCACCGCATCGACCATGTGCTCGACAACACGCGGACCTGCGATCTGGCCGTCCTTGGTGACGTGACCGACGAGGATTACGGCAGCGCCGGAGCGCTTGGCGAAGCGGATCAGCGCCTGCGCGGAGCCGCGCACCTGCGTTACGGTGCCGGGCGCGGACTCAACCGCATCGGTCCACATGGTCTGGATCGAGTCGACCACGATCAGCCGCGGCGTCTTGCCCTGGCTCATCGTCGCGATGATGTCCTCGACGGAGGTTTCCGCCGCAAGCTCGACCGGCGCCTTGCCGAGGCCGAGGCGCTCGGCGCGCAGCCGCACCTGCGCGACCGCTTCTTCACCGGAAATATAAACCGCGCGATTGCCCGTCTGCGCGAGCGCTGCGGCGGCCTGGATCAGCAAGGTCGATTTGCCGATACCGGGATCGCCGGCCATCAGCAGCACCGAGCCGCGCACGAAGCCGCCGCCGGTGACCCGGTCGAGCTCCGGCACGCCGGAGGGCAGGCGAGGGGCCTCATGGGTTTCGCCGGTGAGCGGCTCGAGCGCGAACACCCGGCCTTTGCGCGCAGAACGGCCCGGAATCGCCCGGTCGGCTGCGGCGCCTTCCTCGGCGATCGAGTTCCACTCGCCGCAGGATTCGCACTTGCCCTGCCAGCGCCCGTAAACGGCGCCGCAGTTCTGGCAGGTGAAGGAGGCGGTCTGTTTGGCCATGGCCCGAGGCGCGTTTGCCGCGTCTCGCTATGCGGCGTTGAGGCCCGGAAGCCTAGCAGATCGGTGAGAACAATACAAGAACATACAATTCGGAACGCCGATCACACATCACCGTCCCGCACCGGAGTATCGTCGCGTTCAAAGTCGGCCGAGGGAATCGACATGAGTCGTGACGCGAATGAAGGCTCGGACGGCAACCACACCCGCCGGTACCGCCGCCCAAGGCTGGTCAGCACTTCATAGCCGATCGTGCCGGCGCGTGCCGCTAGTTCATCGACACCGATCTCCGGCCCGAGCAGGGTGACGAGATCGCCGCGCGTGGCCTTGCCGTCCGGCACATCGGTTACGTCGATCGCGATCAGGTCCATCGAAACCCGCCCCGCCATGGGACAATGCCGCGCCGCGACGATTGCTTCGGCGCCCGGCCGCGCATCGCTCGCGCTCGCCGCGCGCAGAAATCCATCCGCGTATCCGACCGACACGATTGCGAGGCGGGTCGGCCGCTGCGCGGTCCACGTCGCGCTGTAGCCGACGGTTGCGCCTTGCTCGACCGAACGCAGCTGCACGATGCGCCCCTGCAAGGTCACGACCGATTGCATCGGGTTCGGCTTTCCGGGGGTCGGGTTGGCGCCGTAAAGCGCAACGCCCGGGCGCACCAGATCGTGATGCGCGTCGTCGCCTAAGAATATGCCGGAGGAATTCGCCAGCGAACCCGCAATGCCGCGGAAACAATTTGCGCAATTCGCCAAAGCGCTCGATCTGGAGCGCGTTGAGCGGGTGATCCTCCTCCGAACACGCGAAATGACTCATCACCAGCGCGATGCCGTGATCGTTGCCGAGCCGTGCGGCTTCATCGCGCGAAAGGCCAAGCCGGTTCATGCCGGTGTCGATGTGCAGCGCCGCGCCGCCGCTCCATCCGGAGCCGCTACGAAAAGCTTGCCACTCGTCGAATTCGGCGCTGCTGCCGATCACCGGCCGAACGTTGGCGTCCGCATAGGCCGGCGCGAGTGCCAGGCAGGATGCCGTTGAGAACGTAGATGGCCGCTTCTGGAGCAACGGCCCGCGCGCGGCGCGCCTCGGCGAGGTTCGCGACAAAGAATGTCCTGCACCCGGCTTTGGCCAGCGCGCCCGCGACCTGCTCGATGCCGCAGCCGTAGCCGTCCGCCTTGACCACCGCGGCGCAGGCCGCCGGTGCCGCACGTGACCCAAGCGCACGCCAGTTTGCGACGATGGCCGCAAGATCGATCGTCAGGATGCCGCCGGCCTCGGGTTCATCCGGCCCGCTCGCGTCTGTCATGCCGGCATCATCGGGCGCGGCAGCGCCGCGAACAAGCCCGCGCGGTCAGTGCCGGTCCGGCAACCTTGCGGCATCCGCCAGATCGGAGAACCGCGTCACGTTCGCCTCGAAGTGCAATTGGATCGTCCCCGTCGGGCCATGGCGCTGCTTGCCGATGATGACCTCGGCCTTGCCGTGCACCAGCTCCATTTCGGCCATCCACTTGAAGTGCTCCTCGGTACCCATCCGAGGCTCCTTGTTCTTCAGGTAGTACTCCTCGCGGAACACGAACAGCACCACGTCGGCGTCCTGTTCGATCGAGCCTGATTCACGCAGGTCGGAAAGTTGCGGATGCTTGTCGTCGCGGCTTTCGACCTGACGCGAGAGCTGCGACAGCGCCAGAATCGGAACGTTAAGTTCTTTCGCCAAGGCCTTGAGTCCGGTGGTGATCTCGGTCACCTCCTGCACGCGGCCTTCCTGCGCGCGGCGGCTCGATCCGGACAGAAGCTGGATGTAATCGATGACCAGCAGGTCGAGCCCGCGCTGGCGCTTGAGCCTGCGCGCGCGCGCGGTCAGTTGCGCGATCGAAATGCCGCCGGTCTCGTCGATGTAAAGCGGGATCGTCTCCATTTCGCGCGCCATCTGCGCGATGCGGTCGAAATCCGCCGGGTCGATCTCGCCGCGCCGGATGCGGTAGGAGGGAATCTCGCTCTGCTCGGAGATGATACGGGTCGCGAGCTGTTCGGCCGACATTTCGAGCGAGAAGAACCCGACGATGCCGCCATTGACGCTTTCGGTGCGCCCGTCGGGCCGCACCTCGCCGCGCCAGGCCTTCGCGATGTTGTAGGCGATGTTGGTCGCGAGCGCCGTCTTGCCCATGCCGGGACGGCCCGCGAGGATCACGAGGTCGGACGACTGCAAGCCGCCCATCATGCGGTCCATGTCGGCAAGGCCGGTCGCAAGCCCCGACAGCTTGCCGTCGCGCTGGTAGGCGCGCGCCGCCATGTCGACCGCGGTGGTCAGCGCAGTCGCGAAGCGCTGGAAGCCGCCGTCGTACCGGCCGGTCTCGGCGATTTCATAGAGCCGCCGCTCGGCGTCCTCGATCTGGTCCCGCGGGCTGAGGTCAACCGGCGCGTCGTACGCGACATTGACCATGTCCTCGCCGACGATGATCAGCGTGCGTCGGATGGCGAGATCGTAGATCGTGCGGCCGTAGTCTTCGGCATTGATGACGGTGGTGGCTTCCGCGGCGAGGCGCGCGAGATATTGGCTCGCGGTCAGGCCCGCGACGTCGAGATCGGGCGGCAGGAAGGTCTTGAGCGTGACCGGGCTTGCGACCTTGCCGGCGCGGATCAAGCTCGAGGCAAGTTCATAGATTTTCTGATGAATCGGCTCGAAGAAATGCACCGGCTCGAGGAAGTCGGAGACGCGATAGAACGCCTCGTTATTGACGAGCACAGCGCCCAGCAGCGCCTGTTCCGCCTCGATGTTGTGCGGAGCAGCGCGAAAGACAGGTGTGTTCTCGGGCGCGGATCTCCGCGCCGTTTGGTCGACTGCCATGTTGATGAACGCACTCGTGTGCTAACCGGATTCGCGTCTTAGCACCGTGTTACGGCGGTGGCGAACACCAGAATCGCCCAGCTACCGTTGTCCACGATTCCCACCGCGATTCGATTTTGCAATCCGAATTTCACAATCGCTCTTGACGGATTTGTGTCCGGCGCGTTGGAAACTATTCGCCCGCGAGCCGCAATGGCGGGCGGCTTCCGCTTTCCAGCCCGCGCAGGTGCGCTTCCTGATGCGCGATGTAGTCGCGCGTGATGGGAACCGCACCTTGCCGTTTGGCAAGTTGCAACTGGAAGACCATCATGCCCTGCTCGCGGAACGTCATCTCGGACGCCGCGAGATAGAACTCCCACATGCGCACGAAGCGCGCGTCGTAGACTTTTTCCCGGTCCTCGCGGTGCGCGAGGAAGCGCTCGCGCCAGTGCTTCAGCGTTTCGGCGTAATGCAGCCGCAGGATCTCGATGTCGGTGACCAGGAACCCGGCGCGCTCCACCGCGGGCAGAACTTCCGACAGCGCAGGGATGTAGCCGCCCGGGAAAATGTACTTGTTGATCCACGGATTGGTGATGCCGGGGCCTTCGGAGCGGCCGATCGAGTGCAGCAGCATCACGCCGTTATCGTCGAGCAGCTTCGCGCACGTGCGGAAGAACACATCGTAGAAGCCGACGCCGACGTGCTCGAACATGCCGACCGACACGATGCGGTGGAAACGCTCATCGACGTCGCGGTAGTCCTGCAGCCGAAACTCAATGTGGTCGGTGAGGCCCTTCTCGTCGGCGCGCTGGCGCGAGAGCGCGAACTGCTCCCGCGACAGCGTGATGCCGGAGACGCGTGCGCCGCAGATATCGGCGAGATAAAGACCAAGGCCACCCCAGCCCGATCCGATGTCGAGCACCCGCTCGTCGGGCTTGACCAGCAGCTTCGCCGCGAGATGGCGTTTCTTGGCGAGTTGCGCGTCGTCGAGCGACTGCTCGGGATGCTCGAAGTACGCGCAACTGTATTGCCGGTCGGCGTCGAGGAAGAGGGAATAGAGCCGTTGGTCGAGGTCGTAGTGATGCGCGACGTTCTTGCGCGCGCGCGTCGGGCGGTTGAATTGCGCGAGCCGCCGCCAGAGATAGCGGGCGAGCCATTGCAGCCGCCCCCAGAACGGTGGCTTACCGCTATGATCCTGCGACATTGCGAGATGGAGGAATTCGGCGATCGTGCCGTGCTCGATCACCAGCGTGCCGTTCATGTAGGTTTCGCCTACGGCAAGCTCGGGATCGAGCAACACGCCCCACTGAGCGGTACGTGTGGCAAAACGGACGGCGATCGGCTCGCCGGTCCCGTCGCCGAATTCCATCACGGTGCCGCCCGCCGTTGTCAGGCGCAGCGTTCCGTGCCGGAAGAACGACCGCAACACGACTTGCAGTACGCGATCCATCGACCGCCCCACACCACAACTCCGTCCGACCTTGCGGCCGCGGCGAAAAGGGTACGAGGCCGCGAACAAGGAAGACGAATAACCTGCGTCAAGCGGCAGGTTAACAACTCGTGACATCACCATTAAAACAAAGTTCCACTCTATCGGCAATCCGGAGCTGACAGAGCGAAGTCCGCAAAATTGCTCCCATCTGTTGCAGAATGCGGTAAAGATCGGGCTGTTCGGTTCGCGGAAGATGTTTTGCGGGGGATTCAAGTGTCCGGTATCGGACGTATCGTTTTGGTCGGGGCGCTTCTGGCGAGCGGGCTGGGAATCGCGGGGCTACGCGCCCAGACGGTTCTCGGCGACCCGCGAGATGCCGCGCGAACCTTCGCGTCGAATTGTTCGGCCTGCCACAAAAGCCCGCGCGGCCTCGCCAAGAGCGGGCAGGTCGCGGGATTCCTGCGCCAGCACTACACCACGGGTTCCGAGATGAGCGCCGCCATGGCGGCGTATCTGGTGGCTGCGGGAAGCGCACCAGCTGAGAAAAAGACTGCCGCAACGGCGGCCGATGGCACTGCGGCAAAGACCAAGGGCAAGAAGCAAGACCAGGTCGCCGCGCAATCCCCGGCCGACGCCGCGGAGGCGTTGCAGCAGCGCACGCTGCGCGGCAAACAGCGCGCGGCCAAATCGCAGGACGAGGCAGCAGCGCCGGCGCATGTGCCGCCAGCGGCTACGCCCGCTGCCGAAGAGATGAAACAGGCTGCTGCCGCCGTGACGCCCGCGGCTGAGCCCGTCGCCGCGGCACCGGCGCAGCCCGCGCCGATGGTGCTCGATATCCCGCTGCCGCCGATGCCCGACGCGCCGCCGGCCGACCTTGTTCAGTCGGTCTTCGCGTCCTCGCCCTTGCCCTGATCCGTCTCCTCTTCGGGCTTCTCGAAGAAGGCGGCGGCCGCCTCCGCGGCGATCTCAGCTTCTTCGTCGGCCTGCTCGCGCCGCTGCGTCATGTTCTCGCCGCGCGCCTGCCGCTCGGCCTCGTCGGCATTGCGCGCGACGTTGATCGTGATCGTGACTTCGACTTCCGGATGGAGCGCGACCGGCACCGTATGCAGGCCGATCATCTTGATCGGCGCATGCAGCGCGATCTGGCTGCGCGTGACCGTGAACCCGCCGTCGACCAGAATGGTCGCGATGTCGCGCGCCGATACCGATCCGAACAACTGACCCGTCTCGGAAGCCTGACGCTGCACAATGAAGCTCTTGCCGTTGAGCTTGCCGCCGATGCCATCGGCCTCGGACTTGAGCTCAAGGTTGCGCGCTTCGAGCTGCACCTTCATGCCCTCGAACTTGGAACGATTGTCCTTGGTGGCGCGCAAAGCCTTGCCCTGCGGCAGCAGGAAGTTGCGCGCAAAGCCGTCCTTCACGCGCACGACCTCGCCCATCTGTCCGAGCCTGCCGACGCGTTCGAGCAAAATGACTTCCATGGTGTCTCTCCGTTGTTGTCTGTGAGCTAGATGCGGTTGATCGGTCCGGGCGGGGATGGCGGCTTGCGCCTCGCGACGCGCGCGCGCAGCGCCACCATGGTTTCGATCAGCCCGAGGAACGACATCAGGACGATCGGCCAGCCGAACAGGCCGACCGAGAAATAAAGGCCGGTCAGCATGAAACCGCGGCCGGTGACGCCGGCTGTCACGGCATGAAGTACCGCGAAACCAAGCAGCGCAAACGCGAGCAGCAGGCTCGCGGTGAAGATGCCACTCGCAAGGCCGATGATATCGGGGAGAAACGTACCGGCGACCGCGATTGCCAGCACGGTCGCGGCGAAGGGCGGAAACGTCATCTGCGCGATTTGCGGCCAGGGCCGCTTGAGCCGGCCGGAGATGCGCACGATCAGCGCCGCGAGCCACAGATTGAGCAGGCTGGTCGTGGTCAGTGCGAACGCCTTCATTGGCGGAACGATGAGCACAAGGATATCGAGCAGCCGCTCGGGGTCCTTGACGCTTGGAAGCTGCAGCGGGGAGTTGGCGGGAGAGCCGGAGAGGAATCGCAGCGCGCGCTCAAGCTCGCGCCGCAGCCCGGCCTGCACCTGGCTGGCGTCGAAGCCGTAGCGCAGCATCGTCACCAGCACGACCAGCGCCGCCGCGATCGCCGTCCACACCACGATGCGGCCGACCGGATACCACTCGACCGCCGCCGGATCGGCGCCGGGGGCGGGACGCGCCAGCAGCACCAGATAACCGATCCACCAGGCCGGCAGACCGATCCCGAGCAGGAACGCGACCGCGACCGAGCCGGTCGTCGCGAGGGCGAGGCCGAGAGATGCGACGACCGCGGCGAGCAGGCCGGCCAGGTGCGTCCAGCCGATCGCCGCCAGCATGATCGGAAGCTGCGCGAAATTGGCGAGCGCGAACGAGAGCGGCGAGCCGGACGCAATCGATGCGAACAGCAACGCGGATGCCGCGCCTGCGCCCAGGCCGATGAGAACGATCTGCATCATCGCCAGCTGTCCCGCTCTCCGAGCGGTTAGAGGCAAGTGACCCTCGCCCCAACCATCGACCGCCGGATAAGTCCGGCAGCCTCTTGTGACTGTCTACAAGTTGGCGCGCGATTTTAACACAAAACCGGTGCCCACTTTTGCTAATCGCGCGCTAACGGATCACGTAATTGAGCAACCCGAGAAAGCGCGACCGCTTGATGGCGCGCGCAAGCTCGCGCTGCTTCTTGGTCGAAACCGCGGTGATGCGGCTCGGCACGATCTTGCCGCGCTCCGAGACGTAGCGCTGCAACAGCTTCACGTCCTTGTAGTCGATCTTCGGCGCGTTGGTGCCGGAAAACGGACAGGTCTTGCGGCGGCGGAAGAACGGGCGGCGCCCTTGAGATGATGCGAATTGCATGATGCTTACTCCTCGGCCGCTGCGGGCGCGTCGGCGTCGTCGCGCGGACGCCGGTCGTCACGCCGCGGACCACGATCCCGGTCGCCGCGATCGAAGCGGTCGCCCCGGTCGAAGCGGCCGCCGCCGCCACGGTCGTCGCGATCGCGATCCCGATCGACCTTGCGCATCATTGCCGAGGGACCTTCCTCGTGCTCGTCGACGCGCACCGTAAGATAGCGCAGCACGTCTTCGGAGAGCCGCTGTTGGCGCTCGACTTCGGTCACCGCCGCGGGCGGCGTGTCGAGCTTGAGCAGGGTGAAATGCGCCTTGCGGTTCTTGCGGATGCGGTAGGAGAGCGTCTTGACGCCCCAGTATTCCGGGTCGCCGACCAGCTTGCCGCCCAGCCCCTCGATGACGCCCTTGAAGGTGGCGGTCATTTCCTCGACCTGCTGCGCGCTCAGATCCTGGCGCGCCAGATAGACGTGTTCGTACAATGGCATCGAATGCCTTTCCCTTGTTGTCGCTCGTCCGGCGCCAAGCCCCTCGTGCCCTTCGGGAAAGGCAGAGAAGTTCTCAGGAAGGCGGGAACACGGGACGCCGGACCATGCGGTCCTACCGGCCCTTTACGGGACGGCCGTCCGTTCAGCTCCCGGCCGGGATCGAGCGGAGAGCGCGGTTTATAGCGGGATTTGGCGGCAACGCAAGCCGGGAAGGGGGCCCGGTTTGATCGCGGGACATGATCCGGCGGGACGGAAATCGGTTCGCGTCCAAGACGATGTGCCCACTTGGCTCGTGTACATGAATCGCGATCAGTTAGGCTGCCAGTCAATGGTCCGGGCTGGCGTGCATTACGGACGGTCTAAAGCGACGCGCCGCCGCAGATCGCGATTTCCTGCCCCGTGATCGCGGCGGCTTCTTCCGAAAGCAAGAAGGCGACAAGCGCTGCGACTTCCTCGGGGTAAATGCGGCGCCCCATCGGCGGGACTTCGGCCGGCGGGATGGCGGCGCGTGCCGGGTCGGTGAGCATCGCGGTCTCGGTTGCCGCCGGCGCGACAACGTTCACCGTGATGCCGCGCGGTGCAAGCTCCTTCGCCCAGGCCCGCGCGAGACCGACCAGTGCCGCCTTGGCGGCGCCGTACTGGCTCTTGGCGATCACGCCGCGCGCCGCACGGCTGCCAATCAATACGATGCGGCCGCCTGCGGCCAGGCGCGGCGCCAGCCGGTCAGCAAGTGCGATCGCGGCATCGACATGCAGCCGCCACAGCGTCTCGCCCGCCGCGAGATCGAGTTCCCCAAGCTTGCCGCCGCGCATGATCCCCGCGGCATGCACCAGTGCGGTGACGCCGTCGGCCGCGTCGAGCGCGTCGGCACGCGCCTTGGCGTCGGTGATGTCGAGCGTGACGGCCTTGAACGCGGCGTGGCCAAGCGTCGGCTTCGCGAGATCGAGGCCGGTGACCTGCCAGCCGCAGTCGAGGAGACGGCGCGCGATCGCCTGACCGATCCCGGAACTCGTGCCGGTGACGATGGCGTGCGGCATGTCAAAATTACGCCGGCTGGAAATTCACCAGCTTGAGCAGTTCACGCGCGCGGGTGATTTCGCTGGCGATGAATTTCTTCGCGTCGGCGCTGCTTTCCGCCACCGGTTCGAGCAGTTGCCCTGTCAGCCGCGAAACGATCGCCGGATCGCGCATCGTTTCCTGCATCAGCGCGTTCACCTTGTCGCAGATATCGCGCGGTGTGCCCTTCGGCGCCCAAACGCCGTACCACGAATTGAACTCGAAGCCTGGCAGGCCTTGCTCGGAGAAGGTCGGAAGGTCCGGCGCGAGTTGAGAGCGCTCCTTCGACGCGATACCGAGCGCTCGCGCCCGCGTGCCGTCCTTCGCGGTCGGCAACAGCGCGAACGCCGGATCGATCAGGAGCTGCACGTTACCGCCCATGATGTCGGTCAGCGCCGGCGTCGTGCCGCGATACGGCACGAGATCGAACTTGATGCCGGTGCGGCGCGCGAACTCGATGGTTGCAAGGTGCCCGGCGGAGCCGAGCGAGGAAATCGCGAACAGCCAGTCCGTCGGCTTCTCCTTCGCGGCCGCCAGCATCTCGGCGAGATTCTTCTGCGGACGCGTTCCGGTCATCAGGCAGACCAGCGGCGCGACCGCCGTGCGTGCCACGAATTCCAGATCGACCTCCGGATCGAACGTCGCGCCCTTGATCACCATCGGCATCACGGCGGTGTTGAAGGCGCTGGCAAGCAGCGTGTAGCCGTCGGGCTCGGCCTGGATCACCGCATTGGTGCCGACGAGGCCTGCGCCGCCGGTGCGGTTTTCCACCACGGTCGATGCGCCGAATTTCTCCTGCAGTCTTTGCGCCAGCAGGCGCCCGAGCGCGTCATTGGCGGCACCCGGCGGCCACGGCACGATCACCTTGACGGTGCGGCCTGGTACCGGCCACGCGCCCTGCGCATGCACGGCCGGTGCTTGCATGACGCCGAATGCCGCGGCGCCCGCGGCCGTCCTGAGCAAGCTGCGGCGGTCCATGCATCTCTCCCAATGCTTTTCGATGTTCGCGCGGCTTCCGAAAAACGTCGTATATCCGGCTGCCCGCTGTCAATGCGCGCCTCGGCTGACAAGTCGGGGGAGGGCTTTTCAGGCGGCGCTACCGCATACCGCCAGCGACACGCAATCTGTCGTCAATCGAGCGGATCAGATCGGCGAGCTGGACGGCCATCAAGGCGCCGTCACGCAGGCCGCGTGCGCCGGCTTCGTCTTGTTTCGGGTCGTGCTGGAACCGGTAGAGCGCGCCGAGCAGCTGTTCGAGCACCTTTGCCAGCATCACCTGCTTGAAACGCGGGTCGGCGCGCGAACGCGCGATATCCGCCTCGGTAATCGCCAGAGCCATGTCCCACCGCCGCATGTGGACGAACGATTCGGACAGTTTCGCGCCGAAAGGTTGTCCAAAGGTTCCCAAGCCTGGAACCGTTCCGGCAGCTTGACAGAATGAGGGGCGGCGTTGTCTTAAAACCCGCGTCTTTTCAGAGGGTAAGCATGTCATCCGCATTCGTGTTCCCGGGCCAGGGCAGCCAGGCTGTCGGCATGGGCAAGGCTCTCGCCGACAATTTCGCTGCGGCGCGCAACGTGTTCGAAGCTGTGGATGACGCGCTGGGCGAGAAGCTCACCGCCATCATGTGGGAAGGGCCTGCGGACCGGCTCACGCTCACCGAGAATGCGCAGCCCGCGTTGATGGCGGTCTCGCTCGCCGCCATGCGCGTGCTGAAAAGCGAAGCCGGGGTCGAGCTTGTGCGCGATGCCGCGTTCGTCGCGGGACACTCGCTTGGGGAATATTCCGCGCTCGCGGCGGCCGGCGCGCTGAGCGTTCCGGATACCGCGCGCCTGCTGCGTATTCGTGGCCGCGCCATGCAGGCCGCAGTGCCGGTCGGTGCCGGCGCGATGGCGGCGCTCATCGGGCTCGAGTTCGATGCTGCTGCTGCTGTTGCTGCTGAGGCAGCGCAGGGCCAGGTGTGCCAGGCCGCAAACGACAACGGAGGAGGGCAGGTGGTCGTGTCGGGCGACAAAGCCGCGGTCGAGCGCGCGGTCGAGATCGCCAAGGGCAAGGGCGCGCGGCGCGCAATGCTGCTGCCGGTGTCCGCGCCGTTCCATTGCGCGCTGATGCGGCCCGCTGCCGATGCGATGGCCGAGGCGCTCGCGAAGATCGCCGTGAAGCCGCCCGCCGTTCCGCTGGTCGCGAATGTGCTCGCACGTCCGATCGACGATCCGGCCGAGATCGTGACGTCGCTCGTCGCGCAAGTGACCGGCACCGTGCGCTGGCGCGAGTCGGTCGCCTTCATGGCAAGCGCGGGCGTTGATTCATTTTATGAGGTCGGCGCCGGAAAGGTGTTGTCCGGACTCATGAAACGCATCGCGGAGGGCGCGACCGGAATGGCGATCGGAACTCCGGAAGATGTGGCGGCCTTCACGGCAGCGCGCACCAGATAGCGCTGCCAAGAATCGCGAGAGATTATCGTCAGGTTTTCCGGCAAGATGATCGCCGGTATTCACAGGCCAAGCGGTGCGAGCGAGCTTCGGCAGGGCAATGATTTTGAGTGACAACTCACGCACTTAAACAGTGTTGCGGAGAGCGGGTGAGTGTGCTTTCCATGTCATGGGAAGTATGGTAACCGAACCCGGCTTGGTCGGGGCAACCGGGCAATTGGGGGCCACCGAACGATCCCTGCCGGGGACGCACGTTCGCCACCTTCCGCCACGACAAGGCCGCGACGGCTCGGGTCGCGCGGCGCCGCCTGATAGAGAAAAATGCGAGGGTGACAGCGATGAGTGAAATTGCCGACCGGGTCAAAAAGATCGTCGTTGAACACCTCGGCGTCGAGCCCGAGAAGGTGACCGAGGCGGCAAGCTTCATCGACGATCTCGGCGCCGACAGCCTCGACACCGTCGAACTGGTGATGGCATTCGAGGAAGAATTCGGGTGCGAAATTCCCGACGATGCCGCCGAGACGATCCTTACCGTCGGCGATGCCGTCAAATTTCTCGAGAAAAACGCAAAGAGCTAAGGGCTCTTCCATCACGACATTCCGGCCCCGCGGTCCAA
>CAWDCA010000013.1:0-125954 GCA_963800695.1 uncultured Alphaproteobacteria bacterium
CCTTTCGATCGACGCGCTTCCGCGGAAACTGATACGGCGCCGATCAGTTACGGCGTGAATCGCGAATCGACGTACCCCGTCGGTCTGCTCGTAGAAAAGATCGAAAAGCCTTCCGTTTTCATTCTCTTCGCTCCGGCTCAAGACGCGGGCGGCGTCGTAAAATTCTCTGGAAAAGCCGACACCGCGGTCCCGGTGACGCACGCGACGGGCGACGGCGGAATGCAGACTGGACGCAAACGGATCAACGCTCTTTTTGCTGACCTGCACAGCGAAAATATAAGCTTGGGATAACTTCCATCGAGATACCGTGACCAGCACCGACCCGGACGCGCACGCTCGCTGGCACCTTACTCCGTGAAGCGCCTCGTGGTTCGCGTCGGCGAGCACCAATACGACGCACTCATCGGAGCCGGCCTTCTCGCGGAAATCGATAGATTCGTTAGGCAGCTTTTGCCTAACGAACGTTGCGCCGTGATTACAGATGAGAATGTAGGGTCGCGCTATGGTGATATTGTGCTCGAGAGTCTGCGCCGCGCCGGCTGCGTCGCAACGCTGTTGACCGTTCCGTTCGGTGAAGGAACAAAATCCTTCGCGCAAGCCGGTGCGCTTTGCGAAAAACTCAGCGCGGCCGGGCTCGATCGTTCGTCGTTTTTGGTGTCGTTAGGCGGAGGGGTGATCGGCGATCTCGTGGGATTTGTCGCTTCGATTTTTTTGCGCGGCATTCCTTATGTTTCGATTCCGACGACGCTGCTCGCGCAGATCGACAGCTCCGATCAGCAGGAAGCCGGCGTGAACGCCGCCGCCGGAGAAAAATCTCATCGGCACGTGACATCATCCGGCGCTGGTCCATCGCCGATACCGACACTCTGCGCACGCTGCCCGAACGCATCTGGAATGAAGGTTTCGCCGAAGCGGTCAAGCACGGAATCGTGCGCGATGCAGAACTTTTCGAATCGATCGGGGCGCGTCGATCGCTGGAAAACCCGGAGGAGTTCATCGCGCGAAACATCGCGCTCAAGGCGGCGATCGTGGAGGAAGATGAGCGCGAGTGAAAAAGACGTGCGCGCGCTCTTGAATTTTGGACACACTCATCGGGCATGCGATCGAGCAGGCCGCCGGTTACCGGCAATTTTCTGCACGGTGAAGCGATCAGCTTGGGAATGGTCGCGGCGGCGCGGGTTTCGGTTCGGCGCGCCAGCTTATCGTTAGGCGATTACCAGCAAATCGTCGACGACTTTGCGCGGTCGTCAACTTCCGACAGAGCTGCCGGCAGATTTACCGCGGGAGAAAAGTTTTCGCCTCTTTGCAGCACGACAAGAAGTTTACCAACGGCCGCATTCGTTTCGTCGTCGCGCACGCCATCGGGCAAGCGAGCGTCGCGGAAAATGTGACGATGGAAGATTTAAACGCGGCCGCTATTTTGTTCGGACGCAACTTCTTGAAATAAGCGAGCAAACCTTCGACCACGCCATCGACGTACTCGCGATAGATGCTCGGCCGTTTTTGGCGCCGGCGACTTTACGTTTTGCCTTCGTAATCGCCCGCTTGCACGCGCTCGAAAACTTCATGGCTGTTCATCACGTAGGGCTCGAGATAAACCGTTGGGCATTCGATAGAGCCGCGTCGCCATTAGGTTGCGTGCGTAAACGTAACCGCTCTTCCCGACGAGGGTGGCGTTCGTCAGTCTTGTAACGATAGGCCGGCAAGCCCGTCGTTCTCGCCATCGTTAGGGCGATTGCGTCGGCGAGATCTCGAGTTCCTCCGGGATAAGACGGCTGAGAAGTTTCTGCAGCATCTCGAAACGGACGTCGTCGAGGTCGAGCTCACTCTCGGGAGATAGGAGCCGTTAACGAGGAGGTGAAGATGATTTTTATCGACCAGGGTTGGGATGGCCGCGTCGCCCCACGGCTCGGCGTTAAAATGCAAACAGAGCACGAGATCGGGCTGCAGCCGATAATTCACGAGGCTCGCGCGCCGGCGGATTTCACTGTTCCGATAAAAGAGCAGCTCCTCCTGCCAGCGGACGGTTTTCTTTTCTCCGGATCGGCGGAACCATTGAAATCCTCTCGCGGTTTGGTCACGCCCGCGTGCTTGACAAGGCGGCGAGTGCGATCTCGCGAAAATCGGACGGCCGATAAGGAGTGTGCGGTTCCGCGCTCGCGCGCACTAAGGAGACTTCGCGCCTAACGATTGTCAGCGCGGAGCGAGCAGCTGCGCGACCTTGAGCGTGATGATCGCCCTCCTCAACCGGCGGAGCTTTCCCGATCTCGAACCAGCGCTCCTCCATTTTCGCCCAGGTTCCGCCGAGATGGCCGGGATCGAGCGCGATCCGAAATCCGGCGAGCGGTTCTTGGTCGTTCGGCCGGCGGGTCGGTCGGCGGCATTCCAATTGCGATCGAGCGGCAGCGCGCGGCTTCATTCCGCGCGAAGCGGAGAAGAAAAAAATCGTGCGCCCCTTTTTGTTTGAGAATGCGGGCCTGGTCCGCTTTCACCTGAATGAGCTCCGGACTGATGCCGTGAGGGCAGTAAACATCTTTCAGGAGTTGGACGAATTCGTCGTGTGTAATCGTCGCCCTGATATTTTTCCAGCTCGTTCCAATCCGGCTTCCGCCCAAGCGTACTCAGGTTCGTCGTCGGATCGTTAGGCACTTCCTGGTTGACCGCGCGCGCCGACGCTAAAGGCCGGAAGCAAAGTCGCGAGGACAAGAAAGAAAGGCAGCGAAACATCGTCTTTGGGATTTCTCAGTTTAATACGATGATCGGCGATGCTCACGATGCTTTTCCTCGGCGACATCGTGGGCGAGCCGGGCCGCAGCGCGGTGATCGCGCGGCTCCCGGAATTGAAGGAGCAGTGGCAGATCGATTTCGTCGATCGTGAACGGTGAGAACGCCGCCGGCGGTCGCGGCATCACGCCGAAGATCACGATCGATCTGTTGCGCGCCGGCGTCGCCGTGATCACGACTGGCGATCACATCTGGGATCAAAAGGAAATCGTCGCCTTCCTCGACACTGAGCCGCGGCTGCTGCGGCCGATCAATTATCCCGCCGGCGCGCCCGGCGCGCGGCTCGATCGTGCTCGAGACGCCAAAAGGAAAAGTCGGCGTGATCAACGTGCAGGCGCGCACTTTCATGCAGCCGATTCTGGAAAATCCATTCCGCTGCTCGACCGCCGTGCGCGAAGATGCGCGCGGAGACGCCGGTCATCTTGGTCGATGCCCATGGCGAAACGACGAGCGAGAAAATCGCGATCGGCCGATTTCTCGATGGACGCGTTTCCGCCGTGATCGGCACCCACACCCACATGCAGACCGCGGACGAACAAATCTTCCGCGCGGCACGGCATTTATCTGCGATGCCGGAATGTGCGGGCGCGGTGCATTCGATTCTGGGCCGCGCGATCGAGCCGATCGTCGGAGCGTTTTATTTCGAATCTTCCCGCGACTTTCCCGGTCGCGCAGGGTGAGCAGTGCGCTTGCGCGGCGCGCTGTCGAGATCGACGAAACAACCGGTCGCGCGCGTGAGCATCACGCGCGTGGATGAGCTGGCCTTCGTTCGCGAATCCGGTACAAGTACGGCGCGGCCCGAGCTTCCTCTTGCCGGGCCGTTTTCTTGCAGCCAAAATGGCCGCGCGCTCGAATAAATTGGGAAACCTTCTTATGAAAATCTTCACCCGACAGCCTTCCGAGCGTCTGCTGCTCTCTTAGTTTTCCTGTCGGTGCGCGCGCGCCGACGACAAGGCGGACGCTTACAAATATGGGAAGGAAGGAGTCGAAGCGGCTCGCAACAAACAGTGGGACAAAGCGATCGAGCTTTTCGAGAAATCGGTAAAGGCCGATCCGAAAGACGCGAACAATTACAACAATCTCGGCCTTGCTAATAAAAACGCCGGGAAATTGGACAACGCGATCAAAGCCTACTCCGGCGCGATTGCAGCGGAACCCGCGAACGGTACCGCCTATTTGAGTCGCGGCGCTGGTTTATCTCGCGCAGCATAAGTCCGATCGGGCGATCGAGGATTTTAGTCACGCGATCACGGAGAACTCCGACTCCACGCCGGCGCGTCGTTTGCGTGCCGCCGCTTATCTCGAGGCAAAGGATTACGCGAAGGCGGTGGAGGATTTTAACGTCATCCTCAAGGAAAAATCGAACGATCTCGAAATGCTCGATCGCCGCGCTTTTGCGCTCTGGAATTTAAAGGAATACGACAAAGCGATCGCCGATTACAGCAAGGTCATTCAGGCGAAGCCGACGGATAAAGACGGCGTATCTCAACCGAAGTTACGTTTACGAATTAAAGAAGGACGTGGCGAAGGGGGTCGCGGATTGCGATAAAGTTCTGAGCATCGACCCGAACAATACGGATGCGAAAAACCGCAAGGCGCGGTCCGATACGAGCGAGAAAAAAGGTGCACCCGACCCCGACGCCCACCGCGCGGCCGCGGAGGAGCTTGCCGCCCGATGTCACCCACGACGCCGAAGAAAATGCGCCCGCCCGGCGGCGGCTAAGTCTCTCGCAGCGAAAACAGTCTTTGAGGGTCTTACTTCTCGCCCAGCGCTGTTTGCGTTGCGGACGATCGTCGAGCAGGATCCATTCAATCACCGAGACCGGCAGGCTGCCGTTCTTGATCAGGTCGTCGTGAAATTGCCCGAGCCGAAAACCATTTCCCGATCATGTCACGGTAACGGCCTAGCAAATGCATGATCTGCCATTTGCCGACGATGTAGCTGATCTTCTGCGTCGGGCTCGAAGCCGCGCCCGCGGCTTCGCCTTCCGCCGCTTCGCGATCGAGTCCGCCGGCCTCCATGAAATATTTGACCGCCTGCTCGAAGGTCCACTTGCCGGTGTGAAGATTCACATCCACGCCGATGCGCGCGCCGCGATAGCGCGAGAGTCGCAGCACTTGTCCCTGCGACGGCGGAGTTGTGCGGGATAAAGACCGTCGCGCATGAGCATCTCCTCGCCGTAGAGCGCCCAGCCTTCCACCAAGACGTTGTCGCCATGTTGCCGGCGGATTTCGTTCGGCAGATGGTTCGCGATCGAGAGCTGCAGAAAATGTCCGGGGATTCCTTCGTGCCCGAGGATGGGCCGCGGATCTTCGATCGCCGCGCGGATATAAAAATTCTTCGACTCCGGATTGTAGGTCGGGATGAAATAAAATCCGGTCGGATCCTTGTCGTAAACGCCCGGGCGGATTCATGAATCCGCCCGGACTGGTCGGCTTGAACGCTTCCGGGAGCTGGCGAATTTCGAACGGGCCGAGATAATCCGGCAGCGTGACCAGTTGGTGGTCTTTCAAGAACTTGATCATCTCCTCCTCGCGACTTTCGTAAGCTTCGAGAAACGCCGCCTGATCCGCAGGAATGTTTTTGCTGCGCGCCGGATCGGGATCGGCCAACGAAGGATCGGGTAGCCAGGCCTCGTAGCGCGCGATAATGCGCCAACTCAACGCGTCCGATCATTTCCACCTCAGTGGCATTGAGCGGCAGGAGCAGAATGTGATGGAGATAATAGTTGTAATTCTCCGTCCCCATCGGTGCGAAATCGACCATCTTCGGAGCCGCTTCTCGAGATCATCGGCAAAGGCGTGAATGCGACTGCATCGCCGCGTCGCGCGCTTTCACAAGAGGTTCATTCGTTCGGCGGGAAGATCGTTCGCCAGCGTCATCAGACTGTCGTTGAAAAGCGGATCGATCGATCGCGCCGAAGCGATAGCCAGATGCGCGAAAAGTTTGACCGGGTTCTGTAAATTCTTTTCGCCTTGCGCGAACATCGCCGGCATCGCTTCAGCCGGGCGGTCGCGGCGAGCGCGCGTTTCTGCGGCGTGTCGTATTCCTTTTTCAGGAGTGAGAAGATGCCGTTGCTGCATTCGCTCATGTAAATCTGCGGATCGCTGGCTCGTGGATTGCAAAATGCGATCGTCGAAGTCGACCGCTTCGAGCTGCGCGCGAAAGAAAAGCCAATCGATGTGATCGTCTTTCGCCCAGTTCGCCGTTTCCATCGCCTGCACCTTTTCCAGCAATTCGCGAACGTGTTCCGCGCGCTCGGCGATTTTCGCCGGCGCATAATCCGTTAGGCGATCGTCCCAGGTGTGCAGACCGGCATCGCTGCTTCCGACCGGAAACTGCTCGTTGCGCCAGGTGTAATAATCGTCGGCGAGTTTGTGCAGCGCGGCCGATTTCGCAGCGCTGCTCGGGGACAGATTCGGCGTGGCGGTTGTAATCAGCGCCTTGTTGGAAACGTCGGGACTTGAGTGAGGCATCGGTTGTGCGAGAGCGGGCTGAGCGAGTAAAACGAGAGCAAAAACATAAGCTGCGAGAATGGATTTCTTCACCGCCGAAATCGTAGGTAGCGTTCCCTCGACGAGAAGCAGAAAAGCGCAACTGCTGCAGGAAGGCTATAGCCGGCGCTAGGGCGAGTCTAGCCAAGGCCTTCTTCGGCCGCACGGTAACGATGAGTCAGACTCTCGTTAGGCCCCGCGCTCATCGCGCTCGGTTCGGCAGAGACTCTGCCGAACGACGGGCTGGCAGCCCGTCCTCCCCGGAGGAGTTACGGAACTCGTTAGGCGCTTCGGCGTCCCAACTTAGATTACGCCGGAAGAAGTCTTCGCCTTCGTCCGGTCGATCGTTCCGCACCGGAGAAATCTTCACCACGTTCTCGGGGTCGTAATCGATCAGCTTCAGCCAGTCCTCGGTGATATCGGTCGGCGGGAAGATGTCGTTTTCCGGATACTCGGCGTTGAAAGCGAGCTGCAGATCGCGTTTCGCTGATGCCTTCCTCTTTGCCGCTGGCGATCGCGCGTTTGATCGCCAGGCCTTTCGCGCGCTCGACGATCGAGGCGATGATCGCGCCGCTGATCAGGTCGCTGCGGTAAAGTGCTTCCTTGCGTCCGCTGCGCAGCGTGATTCGAGAAACGGTTTTCGTCGCGCTTCGCGAATTGCGTGTCGATCAATCGCTCGATCAGCCATCGATCGCGCGCCGATTTCGATTCCGCTTCCTCGGCCAGCGCGCGGCGTCATAGGGCAGGTCGTTCGTGAGGTAGATCCGATAGATTTCGCGCGCGCCTTGCTTGTTCGGCCGGTTCACTTTGATTTTGCGATCGATGCGGCCGGGACGCAGAATCGCGGGGTCGATCAGATCGGCGCGGTTCGAGGCGAGGATGATGACGACTTCGTTGAGCGAATCGATGCCATCCATCTCCGTGCAAAACATCGGCACGAGCGTGGAAAGAATGTTCGAGTAACGCGAGGCGCGGCGGGTGCCGAGGATGCTCTCGGCTTCGTCGATGAAGAGGAACGGCAGGTAGCCTTCGCGCCGTTTCTCGCGCGCGGTGGCGAAGATTTCGCGGACCATCCGCTCCGATTCGCCGACCCACATGTTGAGGATTTCCGGCCCCTTGATGTGCATGAAATATTCGCGCATTTCCTCGCCCGATCTTGTCGCGCAGCTGTTGCGTGAGATTGTAGGCGGTGGCTTTGCCGATGAGCGTCTTGCCGCAGCCGGGCGGGCCGTAGAGGAGAAAACCTTTCGGCGTGGCGTGCTGGAATCTCTCGAACAGATCGGCGTGCAGCAGCGGCAGCTCGATGGCGTCGCGGATCGCCTGCAGCGCTTCCTCCTGTCCGCCGACTTTTTCCCACGGCAACTCCGGCACTTCGTCGAGATAGTAATCGTGCGCTTGCGGCCGCGCGAGCAGCTTCGATCGCGACGCGTAGTTGGCGTCGACGCGCACTTCGTCGCCGGCTTTCAGCTTCTCCTTCGCGAGCTCGCCGGCGCTGGAGCACGAGCGATTGCATGCCGTGCTCCGCGCCGACGCGCAGCCGATCCGTGCCGAGCACTTCGGCGATTTTCGTCACCGGGCCGGCCGTTTCGAAACCGAGATCGCCGACGATGACATAAGCTTCATTGACCAGCACGCGCGTGCCCGTCTGCAATTCGCGAGGCTGATCCGCGGGTCGACGTTGCAATAATAATCCGCGCCGCCGACCACGATCTGCGCGGTGTCGCGCGCGGGGCTGCCGAGAAAAGTGCCGATGCGATTGGCCGGCGAAGTCACTTTCTTGATGATCTGCTCCAGCTTCTCGATCATCTGGCGCGCGTCGCCGACCATCTCCTCCTGCGCTTCGATCTCGGCGCGCAGAATCAGAAATTGCTCGCGCACAAAATCGCCCGGCGGCAAAAGCGAAACCGCGCGATCGAAAGCTTCGAGCAGGCTGATCGGCTGTTCGTCGTTAGGCGAATTTTCTTCTTCGAATCGCTGATCGCTCATTCCCTTTGTCCTTGCGGCAAAAGATACGCTCGCAGGGTACAGTCGCAAACTTCGTGCCTCGCCCCGGGCGACGTTTACCCCTTCGCTTTACTGGCTTCGACCAGTGTAATTTCGCCCTTAGTGGATGGGCTTCGTAATGTGCGAGCAATTCCGCGCCTGTCCCACGGCGAAATTCCTCAAATTTTTCGTCAACTCGCGCGCCACGCAAAGCTGTCGTTCCGGCATCAACTCCGCGCAGGCCGCCAGTGTTTTGTTCAAGCGATAGGGGGACTCGAAAAAAACCGTGGTCTCTTCGTGGTCCGCTGCGGCTTTTAACTCGCGCGCGCGTTGCCCGCTCTTCACCGGCAGAAAACCACGATAACAAAATTTCTCGAGATCAAAACCCGCCCCGACGAGTGCGGTCGGGATCGCGGACGCGCCGGGAATAATGGTGAAAGAAATTCCCGTGCGATGCATTTGCCAATCAAGCGCGCGCCGGGATCGGACAACGCCGGCATTCCCGCATCGGTGATAAGCGCGATGTTTTCGCCGGTCGCGAGGCGTCGATCAGCTCGGCGGTGCGCATCGCTTCGTTGTGCTCGTGGTAACTCACGAGCGGCTTTCCGAATTTCAAAATGCCGCAACAAATTACCCGAGTGCCGCGTATCTTCGGCGGCGATGAGGTCGACGGATTTGAGGATCGCAGCGCGCGCAAAGTAATGTCGTCGAGATTCCCGATCGGCGTCGCGACAACATCAAGCATGGCGCATTATCTTCCGGCAACCGGCTGGTGCCAATCGTTAGGCGCGGACGCCAGGCGGGTTGTTATCGTGCGCGGTCAGCCGAAGGCGTCGACAGAATCATGGCCCGCAAAAAGAAACGCGCCGCCGGTGTTCTCGTCCTGCGCGAGCCGAAAGCTCTCGCTCGTAACGGCGGAGCGCTTTTGCCTAACGAGCGGAGCCTGACCTTCGGCGACCGCTGGGCTTATGCTCCCGCGCCGGAGCAGAGCGATTACATCAAAATCAAATCGCGCTATCAGCTTTTCATCGACGGGAAATTTCGCGCGCCGCATTCGGACAAACATTTCGCGTCGATTGATTCCGCGACCGAAGAAAAGCTCGCCGAGATCGCGGAAGGTGATGCGCACGATGTCGATCTCGCGGTAAAAGGCCGCGGCGCGCTTACGAAAAAGTCTGGAGTAAGATACCGGGCCGCGAGCAGTATTTATGGTCTCGCTCAGCATATACTTCCAACTGCACCACCTGATGTCATCCCCGCGTCCTCGGGGCTCGCCCCATCGTCATTCAACCCACAACCGGCAGCCCGGCTCCATCGCCTCGCCGCAACGGGTCGACGGCGGAAGGTGACGGCTCCACCAGCATTTCCCCGGGTAGCCCTGGACGGTCACGGTCGCTGTTCATCACGTCGGCATCGGCTCATATCGACCTCTAGGAAAGCTAGCCTCTTCAGGGAGGCGGCCGGGGGGAGAATCCGACGCTATGCGGCACTTCGTCCTGGGAGTTCCGTCCCCGTCCCGGGCACAGCGCGCGCAATTGTCATCGCATAGCCTCCCGTACAAGGCGTGCAGATTCATCAGCCGGCGTAGCCGCTGATGATGATGCGCGGCTCCTGCCAGCACCACTAGGGCGACCAGCCGCCACCGCCCCAGGCGGCGAGCACGCCGTCGTATACATGCCGCCGCGATCACGGCGTTAAACATCGCGCCCGTTGTAGTCGCCGTAGGGGTAGGCAAAGTAGCAGATAGGGAACGCGCGGCTTTACCTTCCAGGGCTTGCTTCGCGCCTGCAATCTGGCCCATGCGCGGTCAGACTCAACCGTAACTGGGCGTGACTCATGCTATCGGCTTCGATCTCATGTCCCCAGGCGATCATCTGCCGCAACTGGGCATAGGTGAGGCCATTGCCCCCGCCGAGCACGAAGAAAACACCGGTCATGCCGCGCGCGTTCAGTTCGCGCACAGCGTTCCACTGACTGGCACGGCCATCGTCGAACGTGAGGACGACTGGCCTGGGGGACAGTTCACCCTCGAACATGTACTCGTAAACCTGTGGGAGCGTGACCGTGGTGTAACCATTCGCCCGCAACCAGTCGAGTTGCTGGGTGAACGCGGCGAGCGTCACCTGATAGGTGCCGAGCCCGAAGCCGACATCGTGATATTGAGCACCGGGATAGTCAGGGCGCGCGGCGCGGGCGCCGGCGCGGCGTTAACGGAATACAGTTTGAAATATTGGATAAAGCATATAGACTTGGCCTTTTTGTTTTAATTATTGGACCCAAAGGCACTGGTAAAACGACTCTGGTAAGGAAATTTGCCAATTCGATAAACAAAGAACTATTTTCAGTCAATTTTAGCCTTAGAACAAGAGAATCACATTTGATTGGAACAAATACAATTGATAACGGTCAAATAAATTTTGTTAATGGAATATTGATTCGCTCGATGACTGAAGGCAATCTACTATATTTAGACGAGCTTAATGCAGCAGAACCAGATGTACTGCTCAGATTAGACGAGGCTCTGGATGATAGAAGACAGATAGTTTTGAAAGAATCTGAGGGTCAAACAATAATGGCAAAAGAAGGCTGGTTTTCAATCGGAACCATAAACCCTTTATCTCATGTAGGAACAAAAGAATTACCCCCTCAGATAATAAGCAGATTTCCGATTAGAATAATGCTGGATTATCCTCCAGAGGATACAGAATTAGAAATAATAAAAAAACATGTGAGTTTAAACTATACCGAAGAAGAGATAGTTAAAAGTGCAATAAAATTAGCTAATAATTTAAGAAGAGCAGCATCTCTAGAGGAAATTTTTTACAGTCCAAGTATAAGAGAAACAATTGCATTTTCAAAACTTATTATCAATAACACCGATTCAAAATATGCTGCAGAAATAGTTTTTGCAAACGTATACCATCAGTGGGGAGAAATAGAATATAGAAAAGTAATGGACATTATAACTTCAATTTTTATCTAATCTGGTTTGATCTAACAAATTGTCAATTTTCTGGAACATAAAAGGAAAAGGAAAAGAAGAAAAAGATGATAATATAAAAAAAAACAATCAGATAAAATCCACTATAAAAGAATATGATACTGAAATCGAAGATATTTCTATTAGAAACGATGTTTTAATAGAAATATCTACTTTTTTAGCAAGAAGATGGTCAAACATGAATAATGTAATAGTTACCATCTCAAGGGAAAGAAAAATATCTACAAATATAGAAAAAAGAAAAATAACTTTACCTGATTTAGAATACTTTTATGGGAATACATTCCAAATGTATCGTCAATGGAGAACGCTATTATGGTATGAATCTATGAGATTAAAATATTCATTTAAAATTTATGACACCGATATAGCATTTGGATATATTTTTAACATAATAGAAACAAAGAGAGTTGAAATATTGGGCCTAGATGAATGGAAGGGCATGATCAAAGAAATAATATATTTCGAAGTTTTATCAGGAAATAACAAACCACTACTAAATTCACTCCATGGAAAAACTAAAATAATTGAAGCTTTCTCCCAGTTTTTTTTAACAGGTTTTTTTAAGGGCGAAATTTTTGGTGGCGAAAGTGAAAGGGTAATGAAAGCCTCAGAATATGCAAAAAATACGATTAAAGAATATGTTAAAAATTATAAAAAAAACCATAAACATATAGATCCTATTGCAGATCAAAAATGGCTTGAAAGTGAGACAAGACAAGTAATAAAGATACTTCAAATAGATTCACTAATGTCTATACCACCTATTCCCCTTCTCATGCCTAAAAATAAGTTCGGCCTCTCTATGAGTCATGAGGAAATAATAAACCAAATAGAAAAGATTGTTAAATTAAAAAGCAATAAAGAAATAGAAATAGAAAAATTAGAAAAAGATATAGAACAAGGTAAAGACATAAAAGAAGAATTCAGGGCGATTGTAAAAGAAAGTAAAAAAAATGATAATAAAGGTTTTGAATCTATAGAAAATCTTTCAATTACAATACCAGATAATTAATATAGATATAGACGAAAGTAAGATTTATGACTATAATTTAATTAATAAAGTAAAAACAGCATTGAAAGAATGGAAATCAGGATGGAAAGAAAATTACGATTACCAAGGTGAAGAATTAGAAGTCGAGCATTATATTGAAAGACATCAAAAAGTTTTCATAAATGATAAAAAGATTTCAATAAATGTCAAGATTTCAATTCTGTTAGACCTTTCAAGTAGTATAGAAGATAACGAAATAGAATATAAAAAATCAGCTGTGGCTCTTTGTGAGGGATTAGAATATTTAGGTATTAAATTTTCAGTTTATGCATTCAACACTGAATCAAGAGCTATTAAATGTTGGATGATAAAACCCCAAAATGTTAGATGGGGATCAATTTACGCAAAGAGATTAATGAAAATAAAACCATTGGGTGGAACTCCACTAGCAGAGGTTTATGGAATATTACAGCCAGCTATTAATTCTTTTAAGCCAGATATTTTTGTTACACTAACAGATGGAGAGCCATCGGATATGGACGCGGTAAGAAAAACGGTAACATCATATAAAAGAAATGGAATAAGAATGATTGCAATTGGTTTAGGTGTGGATATTAATGATGCAATAGGTATTGGATATAACCTAAAATACCTGAACTATGAAAAAACATTGTCATTATCTAAAAAGAGACTGCAAGATTTACCAAAAAAGGTACTTGGCTTGTTGACCCTAGAATGATTATTTATTTGATTAAATTTTGAATGAAAGAGAGGGGCTTCTCGATCTTCCCTCGGATAAAATCAATATAATATTTGCAAAATAGTTTGATAAAAAAATTAACTCTTGTATTAAGAAATTGTAATGTTGCCTTTCAGGTAAATAAGAATTTCATCCATTTTATCTATCATTGTTTTTAGATATTCATTCGTAGTTTGGATTTCTTTTAAAATGTCGTCGTTTGTAGCCGTGGATATTTGTTCTGATATACACACCTAGATCAGACTTATTTGATTGCCTGAACCGTTCGTCTATGTTATCCATAAAAATGATATAAAATTGTAAAATTTAAAGTTTGTATAGTAAATCTGCATATGGGTTTTGTTATCAGTATTTCAATGATATTATTTAATATTAAAATAACAGAAAAGCTAAAAGGAGAAAATTATAAATAATTCGACGGCAATCCTTTGCCGGTAAGCTCATCATCATATAAAAATGCAATCGGGAGGATATTGATAAAATTACATGGTTTAGTTTGGGAGAAGTACAATACCGCTGCTAACTATTCTCTGCCTCTTACAGAGATTGAATTGAAGATTAAATGGTGTATTGTATAGCATATCAAAATATTAAATGTATAATTTGAGATAATTCAAATATAATGATGTATCTTTTCCATGGAATCAATCACTATCTTTGTTAGACGCTTCTTATTTATGGATGTAGAGAATATAAAAAATTGAATATCGCTATTTAAGTAACAGCACATAAATATACACTAAAATATATTTTTACATTATAATAATAAAAAATAATTTAAAATTGTAAATCTGGATTTGTTTTTTTTAGTTTTTCCCAATCTCCCAGAAAAGTATCCAAGCCCTTATCAGTCAACGTGTGATGTATCATTTTTTGGAGTATTTCAGGCGGTAAAGTAACAACATCTGCACCTAGCTTGGCAGATTCAATTACATGGATTGGATGACGAACACTAGCAACTAGTACTTGTGTGGATATATCATAATTTGCAAAAATTTGAACTATATCACTAATCAAGGTTAGCCCATCTTGACCTATATCATCCAATCTACCAATAAATGGGCTAACATAGGTTGCTCCAGCTTTTGCAGCAAGTAATGCTTGATTTGCAGAAAAAATTAGTGTTACATTGGTTTTAATATTTTTTTTAGTCAACATATTAATAGCCTTCAAGCCCACACTGCTCATAGGAATTTTAACTACCACATTATCACCATAATTAGCTAGTTTTAACGACTCCTCCATTATTTCATCAAACTCTGTTGCAACTATCTCCAAACTTACTGGGCCATCTACAAGTTTGACAATCTTTTTCATTATATCTATTGGATCGCCGCTATTTTCTTTGAAGAGAAGGCTCGGATTTGTAGTAATGCCATCCACTACTCCAAGTTCAAGATATTTTTTTATCGAGTCAATATTAGCAGTATCTAAAAATATTTTCATTTTCTATCACTTTTTTTTAATTCAACCACATTCTTTACTATTTCTTTTGAAGATAGGCCATACTTATCAAACAACTGATCTATTTCATCATCCCTTGCCGATTCACCAAACATATCACGTATACCTAATTTTTTAACAATAGTTGGGCAATATTCAGAGGTAACATCCGATATAGAAGAGCCCAAACCGCCAATAATGCTATGCTCTTCTATTGAAACAATATCTCCTGCTTCTTTAACACATTTATTAATCAAATCTTTATCAATTGGCTTTATAGAATACATATCAATAACTCTGCAAGAAATATCATGTTCTTTTTTTAGAATATTTTTAGCATTAATGCAGGCAGATACCATTGTACCACATGAAAATAAACTTGCATCATTTCCATCACTAATTATATTACCCTTACCTATCTGAAATTCAGAATCAGGAGTATAGATTTCTTGTGTTGAAGGTCGAGCCAGCCTTACATAAAACGGTCCAGGAATATGGGCTATTTGTTTTATTAATTTTTTGGTGGCTATAGAATCAGATGGGACTAAAACTCTCATATTAGGAAGAGATTTCATCACAGAAATATCTTCTATTTGTTGATGAGTAGCACCATCAGGTCCTACTGACAATCCTGCGTGAGAAACTACAATTTTTACATTTAGGTTTGGATAGCAAATTGCATTTCTGATTTGATCCAAACATCGACCAGGAATAAATGCAGCATAAGTACTAGCAAATGAAATTTTTCCTGCTATCGCTAAACCTGCAGCGATGGAAACCAAATTAGCTTCAGCAATTCCGACATTATAAAGTCTATCCGGAAACTTCTCTCCAAATGTTTTTGTTTTTAAGGAATCGGTGGTATCCCCACCTACGCAAACAACATTAGAATATTCGGTACCCAAATTAACCAATGTTTCTCCGTATGCAGAGCGCATTTCTGAAATTCGTACACTATTACTCAAAGAAAACGAAGACGATGACATTATTGTTTGACCACGTTTGTTATAATATTTTCAAAGACATTTTTAATGATTATTTCTGTTGTTGTGTTGTTGTTGTTGTTTTATCCTAGCATATTTCTTTGACCACATTAAATCGATTTAAAATATCCTTTCTATTTTTTATCCAGTCTTCTTTTATATCAAATGATTCTGATTCCATCAGTAATTCCTTTTCAAGTGTAGAATTTAATAAAAATCTTGTATTTTTAATAGATTCAACAATATTTTCAGAGCCAAAAATAGCATTACCCATAACAAAAATTCTGCAACCTGCTTCAAAACAGGATGATATTGTTGACAAATCAATACCTCCGTCAGCCTCAAAATATCCTCTATATCCATTTCTTTTAAGATCAGGAATCAAGTTTTTCATTTTGGGTAGAACCGAAGGAATAAATTTTTGTCCTGCAAAGCCAGGATTAACGGACATTATTATTATTACATCTAAACGATCAAGATAGTTATATAACCATTTTGGTAATTCTGTATCCGGATTAACTGCTAAACCAGGGCTAACACCGCTAGAGAGTATTTTATCATTTATTTTTTCAAATTCTTTTTCATTATCAAACACTTCAACATGAGTCGTGATTATATCACACCCGGCATCAATGTATGAATCTATAACCTCATATGGATTATTTATCATAAGGTGCGTATCAAAAGGTAATTTGCTTATTCCACGAAGATTTTTTATGGTATCATAAAAAAAAGTTGAATTTGGTACAAATTTTCCGTCCATAACATCAAGATGAATCATATCAGCACCGAATTTTTCAACCGTTTCGATTTTGGATTCAAAACTTTCCTTATCACTATTTCCTGCTATAATAGAAGGTGAAATCATATATTCTCCTTCAAGTTCCTTTATTAAAAGGGGAAGATGTTTTTTAAAGAATTTACAGTTACAGCTGATTTTTTCCATATACTAATCCCACTTCCTTTCCAGTCTTAAGCTTCTTAACTTCAGCTTCCAGTAGATTTTATTTCACATCTTTTGTTATACTTTCACATTTCTTGACCACTTCCAATTAAATGTTGCCATGTTTCTGTCACCCCTAACAGTTAGTCTTGCTCTGATCACTCCAGCAGCAGCACCAGCAGCACCACCTCCAGCCGACACACACAGCCCCAATAACACGGGCGGCAGGTCGCCGATCGGCGAGCCGTTCGCGATGTTGCCGCCGACGGTCGCGGCCATCCGCACCTGCGTGCCGGCGAAGCGGCGCGTCAGTTCGCCGAGGTCGCGATCGATCGCTGCCAGATACGGCATCGCTTCGGTGAGCGTGACCATCGCGCCGAAACTCACCGCGTCGCGGCGATCCTCGATCTCCTCGAGCCCTTTCACGCGGCCAAGCCAGATGACCTTGGGCAGGTCGCGCAGTTGTTTCGTCACCCACAGCCCGACATCGGTCGAGCCGGCGATCAGGGTTGCGCTCGGATTGGCGAAATAGAGCCTCGCCAGCGCCGTGATGCTCGCGGGCGCGGCAAAGAAACGGTCGCGGCCGCCGACGAACACGTCTTCGCTGTCTCTCAGTTCGGAAAGCATGCGCTGTGCGTCCGGCTCCTCGGTCGAGAACCAGTCGTTCGCAGGCGCCGCGCAGGACGCGAGCGCCGCGTCCACGATCGGGCGATAACCGGTGCAGCGGCACAGATTACCGGCGATCCAGTCGTTGACGCGCTGGCGGTCCACCGGCCGCGCGTCGGCGCGGTGATAAAGCGCGAACAGCGCCATCACGAAGCCCGGCGTGCAGAAGCCGCATTGCGAGCCGTGCAAATCGACCATCGCCTGCTGCACCGGGTGCAGGGTCCGATCGCGCGCGAGATCCTCGACCGTGATGATCTCGCAGCCGTCCGCCTGACCGGCGAACAGGATGCAGGCGTTGACCGGCTCGTACACGAGGCGTTCGCCGCGCAGCCGCCGCAGCACGACCGTGCAGGCGCCGCAGTCACCCTCGGCGCAGCCTTCCTTGGTACCGGTCGCACGTTCGGTGAGCCGCAGATGGTCGAGCAACGTCAGCGTCGGCGCAATTCCGGCGAGCTTCACCACCTTGCCGCGCCGCAGGAAACGGATGTCGCCGCGCATCAGCTGCCCCGGTAGGTCGAATACGCGTACGGGGAAACCAGCAGCGGCACGTGATAGTGCGTGTCCTCGGTGACGCCGAAGCGCACCGGCACCAGATCGAGGAACGGCGGATCGGGCAGCGCGACGCCGCTGCGGCGGAAATAGTCGCCGACGTGAAACACGATCTCGTAACGCCCCACAGCAAACGCCGCACCCTCAAGCAACGGCTTGTCGGCGCGGCCGTCCGCATTGGTGACGGCTTCGGCGATCACCGCCGGCGTTCCGTCGAGGCGCGTCAGGGTGACCTTGAGCCCGGCCGCCGGCCGTCCGGACGCGGTATCGAGGACATGTGTGGTGATTTGGCCCATGGAAACGCAACTCCGCCGGCGACCTGGCCGGCAGCCCGCATGTTCCAACAAAAAGCCGTCCGACAAAAGGCTTCAAATTCGGGCAGCCGCTGCGGTGAAATGCGGCAGTCGCTTTTCCTTCTCCCTGCGATTGCGGGGAGAAGGTGGGTTCCGAGCGCAGCGAGGAAGCCGGATGAGGGGCAGACGCTGAGATGGATGAGAAATGCCCCTCACCCGCCTCACGGCTTCGCCGCTCGGCACCCTCTCCCCGCTTCGCGGGGCGAGGGAAGAAGCAGCTAGGGCACCAGGATCAGCGAGCCGGTGGTCTTGCGGCTTTCGAGGTCCTCGTGCGCCTTGCGGGCTTCCTTCAGCGGGTAGGATCCCGCGACGTCGATCTTCACCGCGCCGGAGCCGACCACGTCGAACAGGTCCTTGGCGATCGCGAGCAGGTCCTCGCGCTTGGCCGCATAGTGGTTGAGCGTCGGGCGCGTTGCGAACAGCGAGCCTTTGTTTTGCAGCAGGTTGACGTTGAACGCGTCGATCTGGCCCGACGATGCGCCGAACGAGACAAACATCCCGAGCGGACGCAGGCAATCGAGCGAGCCCGGGAACGTCGTCTTGCCGACGCCGTCGTAGACCACGTCGCACATCTTGCCGCCGGTGATTTCCTTCACCTTGGCGACCCAGTCCTCGTCCTTGTAGAGGATCGTATGGTGGCAGCCGTTTTTCTTCGCAAGCTCCGCTTTGTCCTTCGAGCCGACGGTGCCGATGACGGTCGCGCCGAGATGCGCCGCCCACTGGCACAAGATCAGGCCGACGCCGCCCGCCGCCGCGTGCATCAGGACCGTGTGGCCCTTCTCGACCTTGAAGGTGCGGCGCACGAGATATTGCGCCGTCATGCCCTTGAGCATCATGCCGGCCGCCTGCTGGTGGCTGATATTGGCCGGCACCTTCACGGCCCGGTCGGCCGGAACGTTGCGCTCGGCCGCATAACCGCCGAACGGGAAGACGGCGGCGACACGGTCGCCGACCTTGATGTCGGTCACGCCCGACCCGACCGCGGTCACATCGCCCGAGCCCTCGTTGCCGGCGATAAACGGATACCCGCCGGGAGGCGGGTAGGCGCCGTTGCGGAAATAGACGTCGATGAAGTTGATGCCGGCGGCGCCCTGCTTGACGCGGACCTGGTTCGGCGCCGGCGCCGGAAGGTCGACATCCTCGTAAGTCAGGACGTCAGCACCGCCCGCCTTGTGAATACGAACCGCCGCAACCATGGCACTCTCCCGCTATTGCGCGCGCCGTTGACGCCAGCGCGCTTGAAATCATGCGGCACTCCTGCCGCGCCGGGCCGGGATCATAGGTTTCAGCGGCCGAGAAGCAAGGCGCATCCGAGGTGGTCGGGGCTATCGCCCGCCCGCGACACGCACGTTGGTGCCGGTGGTGTAGGACGATGCCTCCGAAAGCAGGAACAGCACTGTTTCGGCGACCTCTTCGGCGCTGCCCGCGCGCGCCATCGGCACGGTCGGCGCGATACGCTCGATGCGGCCGGGCGGATGGATCTCGGTTGCGATGATGCCCGGCGACACCGCGTTCACGCGGATGCCATCGCCGGCAAGCTCCTTCGATAGCCCGATGGTCATGGAGTCGACCGCGCCCTTGGAGGCCGCGTACCAGACATACTCGCCGGGACTGCCGAGCACGGCCCCCATCGAGGAGATCAGCACCATCGCGCCGCCCGGCCCGCCGTGCTTTTTCGAAATGCGCGGGATCGCGGCCTTGGCGCAGAGCAGCGCGCCGACCACGTTAAGCTCCATCGTGTCGCGGATCGTCTTTGCCTCGGCCGCTTCGACCCGCGAGTTCCCGCCGGTTGTGCCCGCGTTGTAGACAAGATGGGTGAGTCGCCCGATCTCCCTGTCGATGGTGGCGAACGTACGCTCGATGTCTTCCTCGCGCGCCATGTCGCCCTGGATCGCGACCGCGCGCTGCCCCGCCGCCTTGACGGCCGCGGCGACCTCATCGGCCGCCTTGGCGTCGCGCAGATAGTTCACCGCCACGTCATAGCCGCGCGTGCCGGCGAGTTTCGCCGTGGCCGCGCCGATGCCGCGGCTCGCGCCGGTCACGAGAAGAACCTTGCTCACTGATGGCGCTCCCGCATTCCTTGCGCTTTCGTGCGCGCAGCCTTGCGCACGCGATTGCGGCCCGCCAGCACGTTGAAGACTTCGACCAACCCGGCGAACCCCATCGACGCATAGATATAGCCGCGCGGAATGTGGAACTCGAATCCGTCCGCCACCAGCGCGACACCGATCATGACCAGGAACGCCAGCGCCAGCATTTTCGTGGTCGGATGCTTGGCGACGAAACGCGCGACCGGGCCGGACGCCACATACATCACGATCACCGCGATGACGACGGCCACAATCATGATCTCGATGTCCTTGGCCATCCCGATCGCCGTCACAATCGAATCGATCGAGAAGATCAGATCCACCGCCACGATCTGCAGCACGATCATGGAGAAGGCCGCGTAGACCTTCGCGGCGGTCTCATCGTGGTCGTCGGCCTCGACTTCGGCGTGGATTTCGTGCGTCGCCTTGGCGATCAGGAACAGCCCGCCGACGATCAGGATGATGTCGTGCCAGGAGAATTCGCGGGCGAACAGGGTCAGGACCGGATAGGTCAGCTTCATCAGCCAGGTCAAGCCGAACAGCAGAACGATCCGGAAGATCAGCGCCAGCGCAAGGCCGATCTGCCGCGCGCGTTTGGCATCCTGCGGCGAACAGCGCGACACCAGCACGGAGATGAACACGATATTGTCGATGCCGAGCACGATTTCGAGCGCCGTCAGCGTGACCAGCGCCGCCCAGGCATTGGGGTCGGTCAGGAGGTGGAGCATCGCGTTTCGGTCACTCTGGTTTGCGGAGCCGGATCAGCCCCGAGGCGAGGAAGTAGAGCGCGATGGCACACAACGCGGCCGTTATCCATGGCCCGGGCATCATGTCGCGCATCAGCGCAATGAAAGCCAGCACGGACCAGATGCCGAGCAGCGCGATGGTGAGCATACGGAACCGCGCGACCCGAAACGGGTGCACGAAGGGAACCGGGAGGAACGTGGCGGCCGCGAGCACCATGATGCCGGCCGCGGCGATCGGTGCGGGCGGCTCCAGCAAGAGCAGATAGAACACCGGCACGTTCCACACAGCCGGGAAGCCGCGAAAGAAGTTGTCCTTGGTCTTCATCCGCGTATCGGCGAAGTAAAGCGCCCCGCTGATGATGATGGCGATCGCGCAAGGAACGGACAGCGGCCCTGGCAACAGGTCGCTCCAGAGCACCACGAAGGCCGGAATGAACACGTAGGTGAGATAGTCCACCACCAGGTCGAGCACGTCGCCGGACCAGCGCGGCAGGCGCCCCGCGACATCGAGCCGGCGCGCCAATATCCCGTCGATGCCGTCCACAAGGAGCGCTGCGCCGAGCAACAGGAACATTTGCGGCCAGGCGCGCTCGACCGCGGCGATCAGGGCGAACAGCGCGAGGACTGCGCCCGACGCCGTGAAGATGTGGACCGAGAACGCGAGCGCGTTGGCGAACGGGGAAGCGGCTTTCGGCTCAGGGTCGCGCATCAACTGCCCCAGTCGAGCCGCATGATCTCGGCCGAGCGGCCGGCGAAATTCCAGTTGCGGCCGAACGCGCGCACGCGCGAGGTCTCGGCGCGTGCGACGGTCACATCCCTGGCGACCCAATAGCCGGTGTTGCGGATGACGACGTTCTCGCCCGGCTCCTTGCCCTTGATCGGTTTCACGACGCCTTCGATGATCTTCGGAATCTGGAAGATGTGCGTGCCGTCCTTGATCTCGTAGACGATCGGCTCTGTCCGCACGCCGAGAAAGCCGCTGACCAGGATCTTCAGCAATCCGGTCGAGCCGCCGGCCTTGCCGCTGAAGATGCGGGTCAGCGCCTTCACGGCATAGATCGAGGCCTTGTCGTCCACATATAGCGCGGCGGTCCAGTTGCCGCGCGCGAGCGGGCCCGGAATATCGAGCAGCAGCCCGGCCTTCACGCCCGCCAGATCCGTGTCCTCGTGATGGCCTTCGTCGATGCGGACGCCGGCCCAGGCCTGGCAGCGCCCTTCCGTCGGCTCATGCTGGCCAAGCGAGATCACGCACGGGCAGAACACCGTGCAATTGCACGAGAGAACGAAATCGCCCTTGAGCTTCCAGTTATCCTTGTCCGCCACGTTTTACTCCCTACCCTGCCCGCACGGGCCAATGCGCGACCACGGACGTTACGATGAAAGCCGCGCCCGCCAGAATGAACACGGCGCCGAGCACACGCGAAAACCGCGTCGTGGTGTTGATCTTCTCGACCGCCATCACGGCCCCGAGCGCCGCCATCCAGGCGACGTTCATCACGCCGACCGCGAACATCAACAGCATCATCGCCCAGCAGCAGCCGAGGCAATAGAGCCCCTGACGCAGCCCGAGCCGGAACACGCCGCGCGGCTCGGCGGTCCAATTGGCAAAGAAGAAGCGGAATGGATGCTGGCACTGCGTCACGCATGCGTGTTTCAGGGCGGAGAACTGGTAGAGACCGGCGGCGATGAACACCGCGCCGGAGAACAGCGGGCTTGCGGATGCCATCGCGGGATCGAGCAACGACACGCGCATGAGAATGAGTTGCAGGACTGTGAGGAGCAGCGCGGCGCCGAACCACACCGCGACGTACCCCGCAGCGAGCACCAGCGGCGAGGCCGCGGGCTCGCGTTTTTCCGCAGCCGTCCCGGCAAGCTCCGCATAGGTGAGGATCATCGGGGCTGCGGTCGGCAGCATCATGGCGAGCGCCATCGCGCACCACATGGCGAACACGAGGCCCGCCTGCGCGGCGTCCGGGGATGACGCGCCGAAGCTTGGGCGGCAGAGCGCCGCGAACAGACTTGTGTCCGCCAGCATCAGCCCGAGCGCCGCCCAGCCAGCGGCGGCAAGCACCGCGATACAGGCGAGCGCGATCGGTTTCGGTCGCGACAGCAGCCGTATTGGCGCAAGCGCGCCGCTGTGATCCGCAACGATCGACATGCTATGTCCTTAGCAATGGTTGAGGCGCGACAACAGGTCGAGATTGCAGTGATCGGCGGCGGGCCGGCCGGGCTCACGGCCGCGATTGCGCTTGCGGCGGCCGGTATCGAGACCGCGCTCATCGCGAAAGCGCCTCCGGCCGACACCCGCACCACCGCGCTGCTGTCCGGCTCGGTGGCGGCGCTTGAAACGCTGGGCGTGTGGGCATTGTGCGGCGAGCACGCGGCACCGCTCACCGCGATCCGGCTGATCGACGACACGGCGCGGCTGATCCGCGCGCCGGAAGTGCGGTTCGAGGCCGCCGAGATCGGCCTTGAGGCGTTCGGCCACAATATCGAGAACCGGCATTTGGTTGCGGCGCTCGACCGCCGCGCCGCCATGCTGCCGCAGCTCCAGCGCATCGAGGCGGCGGTCACGGCCGTGGAGCCGGGCAATACGGGCGTGACGATCCGGCTCGCGGACGGTCGCACGATCACGGCGCGGCTGGTCGTGGGTGCCGACGGCCGCAAGTCGCTCTGCCGCGCCGCGGCCGGCATCGAAACCGAGCACCGCAGCTATCCGCAGGCCGCGCTCACGCTCAATCTCGCTCATGCGCGGGCGCACAACGGCATCTCGACCGAATTCCACACCGAGCGCGGCCCGTTCACGCTGGTGCCGTTGCCCGGCCTGCGCTCGAGCCTCGTGTGCGTGGTCGATCCGGCCGAGGCGGAGCACCTCGCCGCACTCGACGCCCCTGCGCTGTCCGCCGAGATCGAGCGCCGCGCGCATTCGATTCTGGGCAAGGTCAGCGTCGAGCAGGGCCGCGGCGTGTTCCCGCTCGCCATCGTGACGGCGCGCAGCTTTGCGCGCGATCGCATCGCGCTGGTCGGCGAGGCCGCGCATGTGATCCCGCCGATCGGCGCGCAGGGCCTCAACCTCGGTCTGCGCGATGCCGCGACCATCGGCGAGCTCGTGGTGGAGGCGCGCCGCGACGGCGGCGATGCCGGTGCGCCCGGCCTGCTCGCCGAATATGACCGGCTGCGGCGCGCGGATGTGACGTCGCGCGCTTTTGCGGTGGATGCGCTCAACCGCAGCCTGCTGTCGGATTTTCTCCCCGTGCAGGGCGCGCGCGGGGTCGGGCTTTATCTGCTGGATCGCATTGCGCCGCTGCGCCGCGCCGTCATGCGCGAGGGCGTCGAGCCCGCCGCGCAGCCGCGCCTGATGCGCGGCGAAGCGCTTTAGCCGAGCAAGCCGTTATCCGCGCCGAGCTTCGGCGAGGGCTTCACGGTGCCGGCGGGCTCGCGCAGCGTCGCGGCGACGGGAACCGGCAGCGCCGGCATGGTGGCGCCCGACGCGCCGGAAACCCGATGCGCGAACAATCCCCGCTCGACGAAATGCGGATCGTGCAGCGCCTCCTCCAGCGAGGCCATGATGGTGACGCAGCAATCCGCAGCGGCGAATTTCGGCCGCCAATGCTCGGCGGTTTCACCCGCGATGATCGCCGCGACCGCCGCGCGGGTCGCCTTCTCGTCGGCGAGATCGTTCATCAGCGGCGCCGGCAGTCCGATGGTGTTGCAGAACGCGAGCCAGAACTTCTGCTCCAGCGCGCCGCACGCGACCAGCTTGCCGTCGCGCGTCGGGTAAAGCTGGTAGCGCGGCGAGCCGCCGGCGAGCCGCAGTTCGCCGGGGCCGGGGAATTTCCCCGTCGCCTGCCCGATCGCGTAGGCGTACCAGGCGAACGTGAACATCGCGTCGGTCATCGCGACGTCGAGGTAGACGCCCTCACCCGTGGCGTCGCGCTGGCGCAGACCGAGCAGGATGTTGATCACCGCCGGCATGGTGCCGCCGCCGATGTCGGCGACGAGCGCGGGCGGGATCACCGGCCGGTCGATCGGTCCCGGCTGTAATGCCAGCAGACCGGTCAGGCTCTGGTAGTTGATGTCGTGCCCCGCCTCGCCCGCGCGGGGCCCTTTTTGACCGTAGCCCGAGATCGAGCAGTACACGATCCTCGGATTGATCTTCCGGACGTCCTCATAGCCGAGCTTGAGCCTTTCTACGACGCCCGGCCGGAACTGCTCGACGATCACATCAGCCTTCTCAAGAAGCGGCCGTAACCGCTTGCGTTCGCTCTCATTCTTCAGGTCAAGAACGAGGCTTTTTTTGCCCCGGTTGAGCAGCGCGAACACCGCCGCCTCGCCATCGTGGCGCGGCGGCATCATGCGCATGTCCTCCCCGCCCGGCCGCTCGATCTTGATCACCTCGGCGCCCGCCTCCGCCAGCATCAGGGTCGCCAGCGGCCCCGGCAAAAGCGTCGTGAAATCAAGCACAAGGACGCCGGAGAGCGGCTGGACATGTGTCACGGCGCGATGTCGCCCTCGGTCTTCATCCAGCGCACGCTGGTGCGGAACGCCTCGAGCGTGCGCGCGATGTCCTCCGCGCCGTGTATGGCCGACACCAGCCCGCCCGGCGCGCCCATGATGTCGACGCCGTTCGCGAGCATCGCGATGCGCAGCCGATGGCTGAGATTGGCGTTGCGCACGGCTTTCAGTTCCCGGAACCCGTGGCGCAGCGGATCGAAGGTCATCGGGATCGATGTCGAGGCCGTTCGGATTCTGGAAGATCAGAAACGCCGACGCGTCGCCGTAGATGCCCCACGGCACATCTTCCTCGGCGAGGATCTGCCGCATGCCGGCGCGGATTTTTTCGGTCGTTGCCTCGGCCGTGGCGCACACGTCCTCACGCTCGACGATCGACAGCGTCGCGACCGCCGCCGCCGCGCACAGCGGGTTGGAGTTGAAGGTGCCCTGGTGGCCGATCTTCTCGCGTCCCGCCGCCTTTGCGGCTGCTGCGTCGAGCTGGTCCATGATGTCGGCGCGCCCCGCGACCGCGCCGCCCGGCAGCCCGCCGGCGACGATCTTGGCGAGCACGCACATGTCCGGGATCACGCCGAAGCGCGCCTGCGCGCCGCCGCGCGACCAGCGAAAGCCGGTAATCACCTCGTCGAGGATCAGCACGACGCCGCGCTCTTTGGTGACTGCGCGCAGGCCGGCGAGAAACCCTTCCGGCAGCGGCACCATGCCCCACGAGGCGCCCGACGCTTCGAGGATCACGGCGGCGATGTCGTCGCGTGTGCGCAACGTTTCCACCGCGACCGCGATGTCATCCGCGGGCAGCAGGATTGTCTGCTCTACGAGCGACGCAGGAATTCCCGCCGGCACCGAGCCGTCGAAGTGCGACATGGAGCCGGCCGCGACCTGATCGTGCCAGCCGTGAAAGTGGCCGACGAAACGCACGATCTTCGGCTTGCCGGTGTAGGCGCGCGCAAGGCGGAGCGCGAGATGCGACGCCTCGGTGCCTGACGCCGTGAAACGCACCCGCTCGGCGCATGGGATCAAGCGCTGCACCAGTTCGGCCCAGCGCACTTCGGCCTCGTGCGAGGAGCCCCAGTGGGTGCCCTGCGTGACTTGGGCTTGCACCGCCTCGACCACCGCCGGATGCGCGTGGCCGAGCAGCAGCGCGCCGTGCCCGCCGAAATAATCGACGTACTCGTTGCCATCGACGTCCCATTTGCGCGATCCGGCCGCGCGCGCCGCGTAGACCGGATACGGCAGCAGCGTGCGGGAATCGTGCGTCAGCCCGGCCGGAATAGCCTTGCAGGCCTCGGCATAGAGCTGCGCGGAGCGCGTGGTGCGGGCGCGATATTCGGTTTCGATTCGGGAATTGGTGAGTTGCTGCATGGATGTCACCGGAACAGATTTACCGGAAGTGCGCCAGTCTTCACCAGCCACATCGTCGTGGTCAGCGTGACCACCGAGACGAACGTCCCGAACAGCACCGAGCCGGACGCCTGCGCGACCCAGGTATCGTATTGCCGCGCCATGATGAACACGTTGAGCGCGGGCGGCAGCGCCGCCATCAGCACGGCGGTGTAGACCCACGTCGCGTCGAACGGTCCGAGCAACGACAGAAGAGCAAGAACAAGCGCCGGATGAACGATGAGCTTGACGAAGATCGTGAACGGCACCTCCCACGGCATTTTCTGCACCGGCCGCAGCGCCACCGTCACGCCGAGCGCGAAAAGCGCACACGGCGCGGCGGCGTTCTGGAGGAATTGCATCAATCGGTCCAAGGCGATAGGCGGCTCGAACCGGATCGCCGCCGAGGCCACGCCCAAGGCGGTCGCGATGATGAACGGGTGCAGCACGATGCGCTTGACCACAAGCCACGCGGTCGCCGCGATGCTCTCGTGGCGAGGATCGCCGAGCGTCATGAGGAACGGCACGAGCGCGAACAGAACAAGCGTGTCGAAGCAGAAGATCAGCGCGACCGGCACGTTCGCGGCCGGCCCCAAGGTCGCGAGCGCCAGCCCCGGCCCCATGTAGCCGATATTGCCGTAAGCCCCTGACAGGCCTGCGATTGTCGCCTCGCCGATGTTGCGCCGGAAGGCCCAGCCGATCGTGCAGGCGAGCGCGAAGGCGGTGCCGGTCGCGAGCGTGGTGGCGGCGATGAAGCGCGGATTGCTCAGTTGCTCGAGCGGTGTTTGCGCCAGTACGCGGTAGAACAGGCACGGGAGCGACACGTAGATCAAAAAGAAGTTCATCCACGCGAGCCCGGTTTCCGGGATCTGCTTGAGCTTGCCGCAGGCAAGCCCGAGGAAGATCAGCCCGAAGAACGGGAGCGCGAGGTTGATCACGTCGAGCATCGGCGCAATGTGCCCCGAATAGCGATGCTCGCGCCACCCTGCGCGGCGTGGCAGAAGCTCGTAGAATGGCCGAAGTTTTGCAAGGAGTGCTGCGCCGAGCAGCAGATCAGGACGATCCTCGATGAAACTCCCCCGCGCCTTCTTCAAGCCGCTCGCGATCGGCGCGCCCGAGCCGCTGCGCGAGCTTCCCGTGCGGCTGGAGCGCATGATCCACTTCATCCCCCCGCATGTGGAAAAGATGCGCGGCAAAATCCCGGAGCTGGTCGCCCAGGTCGACGTGGTGCTCGGCAACCTGGAGGACGCGATTCCGGCCGACGCCAAGGAGGCGGCGCGCGCCGGCTTCATCGAGATGGCCAAGCTCGACTACGGCACCACCGGCCTGTGGACCCGCATCAACGCGCTCAACTCCCCTGGGCGCTCGACGACATCACGCAGATCGTGGCGGCGGCCGGCAACAAGCTCGACGTGATGATGCTGCCCAAGGTCGAGGGGCCGTGGGACATCCATTATCTCGACCAGCTGCTCGCGCAGCTCGAAGCGCGCCACGGCGTGCGGCGTCCGATCCTGATCCACGCGATCCTGGAAACCGCCGAGGGCGTGAAGAACGTCGAGGCGATCGCGGCCGCCTCGCCGCGCATGCACGGCATTTCGTTGGGCCCCGCGGACCTTGCGGCCTCGCGCGCGATGAAGACCACGCGCGTCGGCGGCGGGCACCCGGATTACGTCGTGCTGGAGGATGCGCCCGCGACCCCTCCCCCGCATGCGGGCGCGCCCGCCTCCCCCGCCGCACCGCCCGGCGAAGCGCGGATCGCCCACGGCGCGCCGCGCGAAAAACACCAGCAGGACCTCTGGCACTACACCATTGCGAAAATGGTGGACGCGACCGCGTCGGCCGGCATCAAGGCGTTCTACGGGCCGTTCGGCGACTTCTCCGATCCGGCCGCCTGCGAGGCGCAGTTTCGCAACGCGTTCCTGATGGGCTGCGCCGGCGCCTGGACGCTGCACCCCTCGCAGGTCGCGATCGCCAAGCGCGTGTTCTCGCCCGACGTGGCGGAAGTGAAGTTCGCGCTGAAGATTTTGGCCGCGATGCCCGACGGCACCGGCGCCGTCATGATCGACGGCAAGATGCAGGACGACGCCACCTGGAAGCAGGCCAAGGTGGTGGTCGATCTGGCGCGGATCGTGGCGGGGAAGGATAAGGAGATGGGCGCGAAATACGGCCTCTGAGCTCCTCCGTGCTCTTCCCTTGATTATCTCAGTGTGATAACCATTTGATGTGGCGCAACACCGCGACCTGACGCTCGACGCGCTTCTCGATCTCGACGGACAAGTGCTCGTCGTCGATCCGGAGGGCGGCCATTGGGTTCGGTTCGTTGTGACGCGCGTCCCGGCGACGCCGGAAAAGCCGCATGGCCTCGACTATTCGCTGACGCTGCACGGCCCGGACGGCGAACGGCTCGTCGGGTTCGACAATGCGCATCGGGTTGGGCCGCAACGCAGCGGTTCGCCGCAGGACCATCGGCACCGCCTGCGCACGGTACGGCCTTACGACTATCGCGACGCCGCGACTTTGCTTGCGGATTTCTGGACGACGGTTGACGCGATTTTGCGCGAAAGAGGAATGATCAAATGAGCACGCTGAAGGTCGGCATCGCGAGCTACGAGGACATGAAGGCGCGCACCATGCGAATCGCGCGTGGCGAGCGGCCAGCGCGCGGCGCGCCGAAAGTGTGGTTCACCTCAACGGAGTCGTTCTCGAAGGTGCTGTCGGCGGGCAATCGCGACCTGCTTCGGATCATTGCGGAGAAGGCCCCCGGCTCGCTCGACGAACTGGCCGAACTGACCGGCCGCAAGAAGTCGAATTTGTCACGGACGCTCAAGACGATGGAGGGCTATGGCCTTGTCCGCCTCGTGCGCGGTGAGCGCGGCCGGATTGCCCCGAAGGTCACGCATGACCGCGTCGAACTGGAGCTTCCGCTGACAGCACCGTCATGATCGACGGCAAGATGTGAGGCACGACGCCACAGGCAAGCAGGCCAAGGTGGTGGTCGATCTGGCGCGGATCGTGGCGCGGGGAAGGATCAGGAGATGGGGGAGAGGTATGGGTTTTATTCACCCACCATTGGCCGTTGACTATTGTGCTCTCGTAAAAAGCGACAAGGATAGTCTCTCGAATGAAAATTTGACCGCGGCGGTAGGCACTAACGTTAGAACGATATCACTATCGCCAATAATATTCCTTACCCTCTCCTTTGAAAGAGATTCAACAACCACGAATTCGTGATCCAAATTCTTCTTGATTCAAATCTATCTTGCAAACGAGACGGGATGATCCTCCTCCCAACCGGATTCTGGACTTAACAAGTCTGCCAGTCTAGCATTCGGATGGTTCATGAATACGTATATTGCCGACCCAGCCGCCTTTAATTGATCAATCTCTACCCTCATGCCACGAACACGCAAAACGACAGCGTTCAATTCGGCGCGGTTGAAACGTCGATCAGGAACGACGTACTCCGAATACCTGCTGTTCGTTCTTTCGGTCCTGGACGCTCTATAAACTAAATCAAAAAGATTTTGCGACTGTTCCCCCCGCTGATCAATTTGCATTTGTAGCTTGATCTGATCACCAATTCGGCTGCCCAAAATTACCATTAATTTAGTTAACGCGGCTTCTGGCGTCATGTCCGTACCTGAAATTATCCCGCAATCAAGTAACCCGACACTCGCTGCATACAGGCCCATTTCTACCGATCCTTGCGGGCACTGCGTCACGTTCACGACAGTCTTTTCATCCAATCTAATTCCATCCGCCAAAGCGCTCAGAAACTCGGGATCCTCAGGCGCATTGCCGGTGCCATACGTGCGCAAAACCACCCCTCTGACATTGTCAAGGCTCAATATTGATCGAAGGTGTGCCGCTTGCAGTCCTGGATACACTGAAATATCCAAAACCTCTGTTACTAGCTCGGTGTTTAACTGAACATCCAAGTCGCGAGCTGGTGCCGGCCTTATTTTGAGAATCAAATATTCTGACGTGCTCGCCGATTGCGCCCAGCGGTGGAGCATTTGGCAATTCGAAACCAGTCCAAGCACTGGCGCTCATCTTTCTAGTTCTGCAGCAAATACAACAATGACTTCCGGTATAAGAGGCAATTCGGACGCTTTGTATCCTGCAATCATAACTGCATGGCCATAATTAAGGGCCGCGTCAGTTCTCGGGTTTATCAAAGGGAGCTGCGAACCTGTGATGACAATCGGCTTATCAAGATTCTCAAACATAAAACTCAAGGCTGATGCTGTGTACGAAAGAGTATCCGTTCCCTGAATTACTACGAAGCCATCATAGGCACGATAGTTGTCGTAGATGCGTCTACTTATTTCTATCCAATCTTTCGGCGTCATGCTCGAGGAATTGAGTAGTCTTGATAAGCTATCAAAATCGACTCTGATGTCTGCTCCCTTCTTGAAACGCGTCGGGTCGGGAAGCAAGCGCTCGATGTCACGGTGAGACATCGGAACCAACGGGTTTCCCGGAAGATCAGGCGACTCGTGCATTCCAAACGTGCCGCCGGTATATAAGACATAGACTTTTGATGAAGTTGTCATCTCGGTCTGACCTGCAATGTTCGGCCATCATGCTTTTCCCTACTCTCCCACGCAACTTAGTTCTTTGGCAATGCCAGGTTGTTCAATCAGCAAACAGACGCTACATTAGATTGGGGACAAGGAGTTGTATGATGCCAGGCGCTGAATTACAGGGGATTGTGTTCCTAAACGTTCCGGCCCGCCAGTCAAAGGGCTCCTTTGAGTACCTCTATTCAAATCTACCGAGGGACAGCATTGTCTTCGCCGATGCCCTTTTTGGAAGGACTCGACGTCGCCGCTAGATTAAAATGGTCGAGTGGAAGCGCCGAAGCGTTTATTATTCAAGAGATAAAACGCTTGGTTGTGGAAATCGTCCAGATGATGCGACCATCGCTAAGGTTGTTCCCCTTTTCGATGATCAACGCACACAGATACGGGAAAATTTTATTATCGTAATCTGTGTGCAGCAAAACGACATGAATCAGAGCGAGCACAAAAACACATTTGAGGAGTACCTCAAACGTTATGAAATAAGAGAATATCTGAGATTTGCAGGCGTCGTTCAGACATTTGAGCAAATTGAAGGAGTTCCACGGCCTTCATATCTGAGTGAGGATATACAAAGTGCCCCACAAGGAAAGGTCGTAATATTGGAATTTTCCGTCGCATCGTTGGACGATCCGAGGTTTATTGTTATGGATAAACTCCAGCAATTTCCAGGTGTTCAGGCTACTCGTACATTTTTCGGCGTGAATTACGGGGTAGATCAAACCAAATCTGGCAAAAGGGGGGCGATGCGCGGCTACTGTCTAATCTGTCTGATTGGACTGATCCAATCGGGAAGATAATTAGGTCGATGTTTCCAAAATAACGGCGCAGTAAAAGGCACCTGTCTTGAGCCCAGGGCTTGACGGTCGATCTCCCTTCCGCTGCGCCTCGATATACCGCCGCAGCACCGCATTGATCCGCGTCTGATAGCCCTTCCCGCGCGCCTTGAACCAGCGCAGCACGTCGCCGTCGAGCCGCAGGCCAACCGCGACCTTGTCGGGGTTCTTGATTGCGCCGCGCGCCCATTCTTCGTCGGTCATCGGCGTATCCTCGCCGCTTTGCGCCACCGCCTCGATCTCGGCATCGGTCATCCGCGCAAGCTTCGCCCAATTGGTACGGTCCTTTAGCGGCACCAACGAGCCGTCGCGCTTCTTCTCATAGGCCTTGCCATTCACCAGAACGGCACGAACCACAGCCTTGCGCATAGTTGCGACCATTCCCGTTGTTCGCCTAATGGGTCGCGGATTGGTCCCTGTCTAGACAAATGTCAAGATACAGTCAGTCCCCCTCACCTCCCCCTGAAAACCGGCGCCGCTTCTCCACGAAGCCCTCGCCTCGTGATCCTCCGTCTTCCCCGCCTCGATCCGGCCGCCCGCCCTACGGCGCGGCGGGTCAGGCGCCAGAGCCTGCGGCCTGGCGTTCCCACTGGCGGCGTGCGCACGGATTTGCGCGATCGCGCGGAGCTGTCCGGGCGAGGCGTTCGCCTCACCGGCCGAAAGCCCGTCGAGCCGTGTCTCGGCCTGGGCAAAGCGGCCGAGCAGCCGTTCCAGCTCGGCGGCGACGATCGCGGCGTTCCACCATTGCGCAGAGCGGTCGCCGCTCCCGGCCAGATGCGAATCCAGTTTTTGCAGCGCGAGCAGCCGGTATTCGTTGGCGAGCATGGTGTTGGCGGGCGGCGTGTCCGCGTCGCGATCCGGCGACCACGCGCCTTCGGCCTGCCAGCTCGCCTTGAGGTAAGTGAGCCCGAGCTCAAGCGCGGCCGCACCCATCCGCTCACGCAGATACGCCGCGAGATAGTAGGAGCGATGCTTCTTGCGCAGGTCCTGGTAGGCCCTGCTGCGCACGATGGGCTTGAGCTTTGCGAGTTCTTCGGCGGTGAATTCCTCTTGATAGACCACGAACCCGTTGCTCTTGCACTTCGGCAGCGGAGACGGCGACCTGATCCGGCCGTATGGGCGCGTATCGAGCCGGCGGCCGGACTGGGTGCCGCTGAGCGCCATCATCTGCTTGAATTTCGCGCCGCCGATCGGACAGGTGAATTCCACCGGCGCGATCCTGGAGGCATGTGCGCCCTGCCCCGGCAGCGCGAGCAGCGCGCCGAGCACGCATCACGCGCAAAACGGGAGCACGGCGGTTCGGGATCATGAGTCCATCATCCGGGCCACCTCTCCCCCTCACCTCCCCCGAAACACCGGCGCCCGCTTCTCCACGAAAGCCTTCGCCGCTTCCTTGTGATCCTCGGTGTTGCCGGTCTCGATCTGGCGGCGCGCTTCGAGATCGAGCAGCTCGGAGAGCGTGCCGTTTTCGGCGGCGTTGAGGTTCTGCTTCATCGCCCCGAGCGCGATGCGCGGGCCGGCCGCGAGCTTCTTGCGCGAACTCCATCGTGGCGGCGGCAAGCTCGGCGTCGGGAACGACGCGGTTGGCGATGCCGAGCGCGAGCGCCTGTGCGGCGTCGAGCGGCTCGGCGGTGAAATAAAGCTCGCGCGCCTTGCCGGTGCCGACCAGCTTTGAGAGGAAATAACTGCCGCCGAAGTCGCCGGAAAATCCGACCTTCGCAAACGCCGTGACGAAGCGCGCCGACTGCCCGGCGATGCGCAGGTCGCAGGCGAGCGCCATCGCGAGGCCGGCGCCGGCCGCGGGGCCGTTCACCATCGCGATCGTGGGTTTGGGCATCTCGTGCAGCAGCCGCGAGACTTCCATGCGGCCGCGCAGCTTCGCGACGTCTTCCTCCAAATTGCGCTCGACCGGCTGCTCGGCCATGCGCTTCACATCGCCGCCCGCGCAGAAAGCGCGGCCCGCGCCGGTCAGCACGACGGCGCCGACGGACGCGTCGGCGGCAAGGCGCGGCAGCGCTTCGAGCAGGCCCTCCAGGATCGGGGCCGTCAGCGCGTTAAGCCGCTCCGGCCGGTTGAGCGTCAAGCGTCGCGACGCCGTCGGCGACCGCCTCGATGAGTTCGCGTTCCATCCCGATGCTCCTTGTTCGGGCTATCTGACACGGCGGCGGGTGCGCTGTCCAAGTGGCGCGCGTTTGTCCGCCGCGATGCCCGAATTTCGCCGCCGCGTGCATTTTTCGCAGGCCGCAATGCGTGATCCGTCGCGTTGCGTAAGCCATTTTCTCGCCAGATTGAGCCTTTGAAAGACGGCCCCTCGCATACCCCGGGCCGCTCGGCTCTCGTAACCCATGAGTGAGAATGAAGAAGAAACTCGTCGCTGCGTTTTTCGCGTTCGCCGGCGTCATCGCCTTTTCTCAAACCGACGCGCAGGCGCGTCCTCAGACACCAAAATCATTCGGTCCATCGCGCGGTGCTCAAGCATCGCGTCGCGGTTCATGTGCCGCGCGGCCTGCGCCGCCATGTCCGTCGCGGACGCGTGGATGCGGCGCGCGGCGGCGGGCGGCCCGCCGCGTGGTGCGGATGGTGGCTCGGCCAGCAGCTCGGAATGCCGCGGCGCGACCTGTGGGTCGCGCGAAACTGGGCCGCGGTCGGCAGCAACGCCGGCGGTCCGCGTATCGGTGCCGTCGTGGTGTGGCGCAATCACGTCGGCATCATCACCGGACGCGCCGGTTCGCAGTGGATCGTGAAGAGCGGCAATGACCGCAATGCGGTGCGCGAACGGCCGCGCTCGATCTCGGGCGCGATCGCGTTCCGCCAGTTGGGAGGCGGTGCGACGGGGTCGTGAGTGCTCGTGTGCTGCGCGCGTGCAGGGGGCGAAGCGTCTACCAGCGCTGGCCCCACCGCCGCCGCCCTGTCCGAACGGCCCGTAGGTCGGGCGCGGCGCATAGCCGTAATGATACTGCGGCACCTGCTGGGCGCTGGCTTCCTCCAGCGCGCGCGCCCTGGCGCGTTCGCGCGCGATGCGCTGCTTGCGCGCCTTCCGGCTTTCGCCTTCTCTCGCGCGGCACGCACGGCACGTTCCGCCTCGCCCTCATCCGGGCTGGTCGTGAGCGCGACCGGCGCGATGGTTTGCGCGGGTTCGGCCGGCTGGACTGGCGGCGGTAACCGGTGCCGGTTGCGCGGATCGGCTCTGCGGCGGGCGCCGGGCGCGTGGCGACAGCCTTTTGCGCGGCCTCTTCGGCGCGCAGGCGCTCGACCTTGGAGGCGCGCGGATCGACTTGGATCACCGGCTTGCGCGCCTCGGCCTTGACCAGCGTCGGCCCCGGGCCGCCCGGTTCCAGCAGCGCGTTGAGCCCGATCAGCCCGGCAAACAGGATGCCGCCGACGATGGCAAAGTATCTGAGCAGGCTTGGCATCATCTTGGCTGGATCCCTGGCGTCCGGCTGAAGCCCAAACGCGCCAATGCGGCCGCTGTTCCGCCGCACTCTCGCCATTTGTCGCGCCGGGAGGAGATAAGGTTCGCGTGTGACGCCCGAAAGACCGCCCACGGATCACCATCGCTTGAGCGCCGCTTGACCAGATGCGGGCCGCCGAGCCCGCTGTGACGTTCTTCACAGAAGCCACAAATTGCCGAATGTTCACTGGCGCTGGGGCAAAAACCGTACTATTTCAACGCAATGGCCAAGGCGCGCATGGCGAGATTCCCGATCGGGGCGGTGGTCAAGCACCGGCTGTTCCCGTTCCGCGGCGTCGTGTTCGACATCGACCCGGAGTTCGCCAACACCGAGGAGTGGTACGCGGCGATCCCGGCCGAGGTGCGCCCGCGCAGGGATCAGCCGTTCTATCACCTGTTCGCCGAGAACGCCGAAACCGAATACGTCGCCTACGTGTCGGAACAGAACCTGCTGCCGGACGAATCCGGCGAGCCGGTGCGCCACCCGCAGGTGAAGGAAACCTTCCTGCGCGCCAAGGACGGTAGCTACAAGCCGCGCGAGCAGCGGCTGAACTAAGCCGTCAGGCCGATCTCCCTCCCCGCCTTGCCAGCGCCCACAACGGCGCAAAAATCCGCACCAGCGCCGGATTAACCGGCCGTCAGATTCAACGGGAGGCACTCATGACAGACCGTGAGACGCTGAATCACGACAAGACATTATCGCGCCGAACGCTGGTGCAGGCGCTGGCCGCCGGCGCCGGAGCGATGGTCGCCGGAACCGGTAGCGCGGCGGCGCAATCCGCACCCGCCGCGCCGCCGAGCACCATCACCAATCCGCCGCGCGACTTCTCACCGAGGGGCGCACCGACCACATACTTCTGGGACCCCGACGTCATCGCGGTCGATCCGAGCTTCAACGGCCTCGCGCAACCGAATGCGCCGATCCAGCGGCTGTACACCGGGCTGCTGTGGGCCGAAGGGCCGGCATGGAGCGCGCAGGGGCGCTACCTGGTGTGGAGCGACATTCCGAACAACCGGCAGATGCGATGGTCGGAGGACGACGGACGCGTGAGCGTGTTCCGCACACCCTCCAACAACAGCAACGGCAACACGTTCGACTTTCAGGGCCGGCAGCTCTCCTGCGAGCACCTCACGCGCCGCGTGGTGCGCCACGAGCACGACGGCACCTCGACGGTGATCGCCGACGCCTATCAGGGCAAGAAGCTCAACTCGCCGAACGACGTCGTGCCGCATCCCGACGGCAGCTACTGGTTCACCGATCCGCCCTATGGCGGCCAGCTTTACGAGGGCGAGCCGGATGTCGCGGGCGGCCCGAGCAATCCCGCCGGGCGGCTCAATCCGCGCATCGGCCAGCCTGCCGGCTTCGTGCCCGGGCGCCGCGAGCTTCCGACCAACTGCTATCGCGTCGATCCGACCGGCCGCGTCGATCTCGTCGTCACTGAGGATCAGGTGCCGGACCCGAACGGGCTCGCCTTCTCGCACGACCACAAGAAACTCTACGTGGCCTCGACCGGAAAGGGTCCGGGCGACACAGGTCCGGGCGGCAAGGGCGACGTCCACGTGTTCGACGTCGGCTCCGACAACAAGCTGTCGAACCAGAAGCTGTTCACCGACTGCATGGTCGACGGCGTGAAGTGCGGGCCGGACGGCATACGCTGCGACGTCAACGGCAATGTCTGGCTCTCGAGCAATGCCGGCCGCGCCGTCGGCTACAGCGGCGTGACGGTGTGGTCGCCTGAAGGCAAGCTGCTCGGCCGCATCCGCCTGCCCGAAGTGTGCGGCAACGTCTGCTTCGGCGGCCCCAAGCGCAACCGCCTGTTCATGGCGTCAAGCCAGTCGCTCTATGCGGTCTACACCGCGACGCAAGGTGCAGCGCCCGGCTAAGCGCCGGACGCGCCTCAAGCGCGCTTTAGTTTCTTCCGGGTGTTCAGTGCGACGGCGGCGCGAATGAGCGCCTTGAATGCCTTGTCGTCGATCTTGTCGCCCTCGTGGATATCGATGGCGCGCCGTACGTTACCTTCGAGGCTGGCGTTGAACAGGCCCGCGGGGTCCGGCAGCGCGGCGCCCTTGGCGAAGGTGAGCTTCACGTATTCCTTGTAGGTCTCGCCGGTGCAGACGATGCCGGCGTGCTCCCACACCGGAACGCCCAGCATCGCGTTCGAGGGCTTTCGCCATTTCACCTCCTCGACCACTTCGCGCGTCGGCCTGCTCTGATGAGCGCGCGGACGCGCGCGAGCGTCGCGCCGCGCCAGTCGCCGAGCTTCTTGATGCGCGCGTCGATGAGATGGGAGGGGGAGTCGGCGGCTTTTGCTGGCTTCGGGGCGGTCTTGGTTTTCTTCATGGTCGCTTGCCTGTCGTTCGCCCGCAGATGCCTGCGCCATGCTACTTTGTAAACAGGGTCCGGTTCTGCCTCAATTGTGTCGCCAATGCGGGGTTTGACTGCCGGACGCTGGGACAATCTGAGGATTCGAAATGCTGCGCCGCTTCGCTCTCGCTTTGCTCGTATTCGCCCTCCCCCTTCCCGCGCTCGCCGCGCAATGCGGCAACGGCGCCGCCGGCTTTGAAACCTGGAAGCAACAGTTCGCCGGCGAAGCAAGGGCAAAGGGCGTCGGCCCCTCAGGCATCGCGGCCCTGATGGGAACGACCTACGCGACCCGGACGATCAACGCCGACCGCGGCATGCGCAGTTTCAAGCTGTCGCTCGACGAGTTCCTGGTGAAGCGCGGCGCCGCCACGATTGTGGCGCAAGGGCGCAAGCTCAAGCAGACCCACGCGGCACTGCTCGCTTCGATCGAGCAGCGCTATGGCGTGCCGCCGGGTCCGCTGATGGCCATCTGGGGCATGGAGACGGCATTCGGGAAGCTGCGCGGCAATGAGAACCTCGTGTCCGCGGTCGCGACGCTGGCCTACGACTGCCGGCGGCCGGAGTTCTTCACCGACCACCTTTATGCGGCGCTGAAGCTGGTCGACAGCGGCCGGCTCTCGGCCACCACGCGAGGCTCAATGCACGGCGAGTACGGTCAGACCCAGTTCATGCCCAAGGCCATCCTGCAGTACGGATCCGGAAACCTCGACAGCCCGTCGGGCGCGCTGACCTCGACGGCGGCTTTCCTCAAAGGGCACGGCTGGAAGGCCGGTGCCGGGTATCAGGAAGGTCAGCCGAATTTCGCCGCCATCCAGGGCTGGAACGCCGCGACGGTCTATCAGCAGGCGATCGCGCTGATGGGCCGGCAGATCGACAGCGGCGGGACTGCGCAGCGCTGATGGCGGCTGACGCTCGCGAGTGATCTCAAGGGCTCTGGCTGGAAGCGCGGCCAGCCGTTCGGGGACGCACCGCGACAGGGCGGCTGAAAACATTGATCTGTCGCAATGCGAGCAAAGGCCGACCTGCGAAGGATGAGTGAGTTCTCGCCCGAACAGAAGGCTGATTTCGGCGGCTACGGCTTCGGCCATGGCGGCATCGGCGTCATCGGCATCATCTAATCGTCCTCGTCGATGCTGCTCCTCATGGGCCGGCTTTGATTTGACCCGCGGAGTATCTGGATGAGCCGCCTGCGACTGCACCAGGAAAACCATCTCGTCAGCCGCATCGGTTGGCTGAGAGCAGCGGTTCTCGGGGCCAACGATGGCATCGTCTCGACCGCAAGCCTGATCGTCGGCGTTGCGGCGGCGGCCGCGACGCAGAACGATGTCCTGATCGCCGGTGTCGCGGGACTGGTCGCCGGCGCGATGTCGATGGCCGCCGGCGAGTATGTGTCGGTCAGCTCGCAATCCGATACCGAACAGGCCGACCTCGCGCGCGAACGCAAGGAGCTAAGGAAAATATCGGAATTTGAAGTCGACGAGCTCGCCGACATCTACGTCAAGCGCGGCGTCGATCAGGCGCTTGCGCGCCAGGTCGCCCGAGCAATTGATGGCGAAGGATGCTCTCGGTGCCCACGCGCGCGATGAACTCGGGATTTCGGAAATCACCACCGCGCGCCCGATGCAAGCCGCGCTGACATCGGCGGCGACGTTCTCCGTCGGCGCCGCCATGCCCTTGCTCATGGTTGTGGTATCGCCGGCCGAGTGCGCTTGTCCCGATCGTGTCCGCGGCGTCGCTGGGCTTTCTCGCGCTCCTCGGCGCGATCGGCGCAAGAGCGGGCGGCGCAAACGTTTTGCGCGCGACGGCCCGCGTGACATTCTGGGGCGCGCTGGCGATGGCCTTGACCGCCGGCATCGGGAAATTGTTCGGGACGGTGGTCTGAGACCGGGGCGCCGCAAAGATGCAAGCTCGCGTCAACCCGGCTGTCACCTTGCAGATGTTACCTCAAGCCGTGCAGGCTTGAGACGGCCTTTCCGTTTGTCGTGGGACTTCGGTGAGTTACGTGTCGGAAGACAGAATACGTCCAGACCGGTCTCGACGTTTCCTGCGCCTCGCGCTCGGATACTGGCGCGGAAAGACGCGCGCGCAGGCGTGGCTTCTGACCGCCGCCATTCTGTTTTTTCTTCTTGCGAATCTCGGCGCAGCCCTCGCCGTCAATCGCTGGAACAAATACTTCTTTGATGCACTCGAACAGCGGGACACGCAGACCGTCATTCTCGGTCTCGGCTACATTCTCGCGTTGGCGCTACTCTCGGCGGCATTTTCGGTGGGACTGCTGCAAGCGCGCATGCGCCTGCAGGTGCGATGGCGGCAATGGCTGGCGCACACATTGATCGCGCGCTGGCTCGCGGACCGGCATTACTATCAGCTCGCCATCGTGCACACCGAGGCTGACAATCCGGAAGCACGCATCGCCGAGGATGGCAGGATTTCGATCGAGCTCCTGGTCGACATGTCGCTCGGCATTCTGAACGCCTTGCTCGCCGCGGTCTCCTTCGTCGGCATCCTCTGGGTCGTCGGCGGCGCCCTGACCGTGATGGGCTTTTCCATTCCCGGCTACATGGTGTTCGCCTGCATCATCTATTCGGCGATCACCACGTCCAGCATGTTCCTGCTGAGCCGGCCGCTGGTGCGCCGCGTCGAGGAAAAGGCAGCCGGCGAAGCACAGCTGCGCTACGAGCTCACGCGCGTGAAGGACAATGCGGAAAACATTGCATTCGTTGGCGGCGACCAAGACGAACGCGAGCGCCTGGACGTAACCCTGTCCGATCTCGTCCAACGCTGGCTCGGGGTGATCGTTTGGCAGGGGCGGATGATGTGGCTGAACGGCGCAAACCTGGTTCTGGCGCCCGTTGTTCCGCTCCTGCTCGGGGCACCGAAATATCTCTCCGGCGAGATGACGCTCGGCTCGCTGATGCAGGCCGCCACAGCCTTCGTGCAGGTCCAGTTCGCGCTCAACTGGCTCGCCGACAATGCGCTGCGTCTGGCCGACTGGTTCGCCTCGTCACACCGTGTGACGCAACTGTCCGATGCGATCGACCGTCTGGAGGCAAGCCTCGGGCCCGTCGGGCGGGGCGAGACAATCAAATTGGGCGTGAGCCCTGACAATCGCGTGTATCTCCGTCAGCTCAATATCACGCTGCACGACGGCAAGCTCATGATCGACGGCGCGGAGGTCACCGTCGCACCCGGCGAAAAAGTCCTCGTGAAGGGAGAAACAGGCAGCGGAAAAAGCACGCTCATTCACGCGATGGCCGGATTGTGGCCCTGGGGAAGCGGTGAAATTTTGCGGCCGGAAGGTGCTGACATCGCCTTCATGCCGCAGCGCCCGTATTTCCCGCACGGCACCTTGCGTGCCGCGTTGCTCTATCCCCACGCGGAGCAACAGGTAGGCGACGAGAAAATTCGCGACATCCTGATGCGCTGCGGCCTTGAACATCTGATTCCACGCATCGACGAAACGGACCAATGGGGATCGCTCCTGTCCGGCGGCGAACAACAACGCCTCGCCTTCGCGCGCGTGCTCATCCATCCGCCCGACATTCTCATCATGGACGAGCCGACATCGTGGCTCGACGAACTCAGCCAATTCAGAATGATGGAATACGTGCGTGATCTCCTGCCCGATACGATGGTGATCCATGCCGGCCATCGGGCGGGGCTGGAACGCTTTCATGACCGCGAAATCCAGCTCCTGCGCGAAAAGCACGACGCGCCATCCACCACGCCGGAACCGGGGACTTCCCCGCTGGAACTGGTCGCGCGCGCCTTGAAGAGACTGGAGCGTGGACGCTCGGGGTCCTGAGCGGCGCAATGATCTTTCGGTGCGTGCCGTCTTCCGATACATCGCCGCATGCTGTGCTCAAAGCCTCCCGGCGACGTTTGATCTTGTCAGCAGGCAACATTTTGCACCATTCTACTTGAAGGCGACTGAGGTCGCTCTCTCAGGGAGATGAAGCATGGCAAAAATCGTGAAGCAGCCCGGTCTCGTTTTCTATCGGCCCGCCGTTGATGACATCCTCAAGCGTGGCAACCTCGCTGAGATCAAGACGCTGATAAGGGGAGCCAAGTTGGCCAAGACGAAATTTAAAGATTTCGACGGCCTGATTGCCAAACTCGAAACCGCTGCGAAAAAGGTGCAGGGATAGCGGTGACCGAGCAACGGACCGAGGCTCTGCCCGTCCGCTATGCGGGAATCGACGACCTGGTAAACCGCGTGCCGGTGAGCGTGGTCTGGGAGATCACGCTCGCCTGCGACCTTGCGTGCCAGCATTGCGGTTCTCGCGCCGGCCGCCGCCGCCGGGACGAGCTCAACACCGCCGAGGCGCTCGACCTGGTCGAGCAGATTGCCGAGCTCGGCGCGCGCGACATCGGCCTGATCGGCGGCGAGGCCTATCTGCGCAAGGACTGGCTTGAGATTGTCGCCGCAATCCGCGCCGCCGGGATGCGATGCGACCTGCAAACCGGCGGGCGTAACTTGAGCGAAGAGCGCGTCGCGCGTGCCGCTGCGGCGGGGCTCAGCGGTGTCGGCATTTCGATTGACGGCATCGGCGCGACCCATGACGGGATCCGGGGCGTGCCCGGATCTTACGAGCTCGCGCTGGCGGCGCTGCGGCGTGTCCGGGCCCACGGCTTGTCGTCATCCGTAAACACCACCATCAACGCGCGCTCGCTGCCGCAACTGCGCGAAATCATGGACGCCATCATCGATGCCGGCGCGACCAACTGGCAGCTGGCGATCATGACGGCGATGGGCAATGCCGCCGATCATCCGGAGCTGCTGCTGCAGCCATGGCAAATGCTTGAGGTCATGCCGTTGCTCGCGGAGCTCGCCGTGGAGGGGCGTGAACGCGGCCTCTTCCTGCAGCCGGCGAGCAATGTCGGCTATTACGGGCCGTATGAATCCACCATCCGCAATGTCATCGACGACGAGCTCTACTTCCGCGGCTGCAATGCCGGCGAGACCGTGATGGGGATAGAGGCAGACGGCACCATAAAGTCTTGCCCGGGTCTGCCCAGTCCATACGCCGGCGGCAATATCCGGCAAAGGCGCTTGCGGGACATGTGGGAAAACGCCGATCCGCTCGCGTTTGTCCGTCGCCGAACCGTCGACGACCTGTGGGGCTTTTGCCGCACCTGCTATTATGCGGAAACCTGCATGGCCGGCTGCACCTGGACGGCGCACGCCCTGATGGGCCGCGCCGGCAATAACCCGATGTGCTATCACCGGGCGAGCGAGATGGACCGAAAAGGTCTGCGCGAGCGTCTGGTGAAGATCAAGGATGCCGGCGGTAAATCGTTCGACCATGGCGAGTGGGAGATCGTCGTCGAGGCCGCCGCGCCGGTCGCGGATCCCATCTCCATCCATGGCTGAACCGGGCCGCGTCCCGCCGCCGCTGCGGCTTTGCCGCGGCTGCCGCCAATTCGTTCGCCCGAACGAGGAGGATTGCCCCTTCTGCGGCGGCGACCTCGACATGCTCCAGGCTGATTATGACAAACGCGTCGCCGATATGCTTCATGCCGCGGCGGAGCTGCGCGAAGCGATGGCCCGTGCAGGCCTGACGGATCGTGAGGCCGAAGATGAAGCCGGATTGCGTCTTCCGCCTTAGATCCCGGCCCGGGTAGAGGAAACGGCTACTTCTTCTGCCCGGCTGGCGGGGTTGTCTGCAGGCGCTGGCGCGCCTCTTCGGCCTTCTTCTGCAATTCGTCCTGCAGCTTCTTCTGGTCTTCCTCGAACTTCTTCGGATCGGTCGGCGCGCCCTCGTTCGCCTTGGCGAAGTCGGTGAGCGGCAGCATGTAGGTCGCGGCCTGCCCGGGCAGGTTGATGCCTTGGAGCACGAGCTCCTTGCCCTTCTTGAGCTTGCCGACGAAGTCCAGCGTCACGTCGAAGTCGGCCATGCAGCCGTTCGGCAGGCAGACGATGTAGCGGCCCTGCATCGGCGCCTCCTTGTCGAGCAGCAAGCGCGTGCCCTGCGGCAACTGCATGCCGAGCGGGAGCGTGATGCGGAACAGCTTCTTCTCTTCGCCCTGCTGCTCGATGAGCGCTGCGCCCGCGAGGAACTGGCCGGTCTCGAGCCGCGCTTCCTTCACGGTGAGGCAGACTTCCTTCGCGGCCGGATTGTTGTTGTCCTTGCCGCAGAACTTGGTCCACGGCGAATACACGATCGGCGGCTGGTCGGCCGGCGCGCCCGCCTGCTGATCGCCCGGCATCTGCGGCGCTTGCTGCGCGGGTTGCTGCGGCTGCTTGGCAGGCGCCTTCTGCGCCGGCTGCACCGGACGCGGCGTCGCCTTCGGCGCGGGAACCGCGGGTGCCGGTTGCGGCTGGGCCTGCTCCCAAACGCGAGCGATGTGCCGAGAGCGAGCGCGCTCAGAGCCGTGATGCAGGTTGCCGCGCGGCGATGCCGCGCCGGCGCGGCCACGATACCAACGGTCATGAGATCAACATCCTCTCAGCTAATGTCTTTTGCCCTGCGCGGCCGAAGTCCGGCGCGGGCGCCCCCGTCGCGTTGTCTCGGAGCCAAATGAGGCGACACCGTGACCCCGCAGCGTTGCGGCGCTCGTGACGTAGCCCAATTCGCGCTCCGGTTCCAGCCGGTCTTCCACACGGGGCCTCGGCCGGGCCTGTGATAGATTTGCCCGATCAGCAGCGAATCGGAGCCGGATTGATCAGCCGCATGTCCATCAGCCATGGAGCGCGCCTCCATGCGGGAGTTTTCGCGCGACGTCTTGCCGTGCTTGCCGCCACCATCGCGATCGGCGGCGCCCTGTCGGCGCACGCGCGCGGCGAGCCGAGCCACGCCATCGCGATGCACGGCGATCCGGCGCTGTCTCCGGGCTTCAGCCATTTCCGTTATGCGAATCCGGCTGCACCGAAGGGCGGCCGACTGGTGCAGGGCGTGGTCGGAAGCTTCGACAACCTCAATCCGTTTATCGTCAGGGGGTTGCCGCCGCAGGGCCTGCGTGCGCCGCTCACCAGCGGCAGCAACATCGTCACCGGGTACGTGGTCGAGAGCCTGATGGTGCGCGGCTATGACGAGCCGTTCACGCTCTATGGGCTGCTCGCGCAATCAGTCGAGACGGACGCTGCGCGCACTTACGTGACCTTCGCGCTCAATCCGTCAGCGCGATTCTCGGACGGCAAGCCGGTCACGGCGCAGGACGTGGTGTTTTCGTGGGAGCTGTTACGCGATCACGGCCGGCCGAACCACCGCATCTATTATTCCAAGGTCGTGAAGGCCGACGTGATGGACGAGCGCACGGTGCGTTTCGATCTGACCGGCGCGAACGATCGCGAACTGCCGTTGATCCTCGGGCTGATGCCGGTGCTGGCGAAGCACGCCGTCAACGCCGGGCACGTTCGAGGAGCCCTCGATGATGCCGCCCATCGGCAGCGGACCTTACAGCGTCGGCCGCGTCGATCCGGGCAAGAGCATCACGCTCGCGCGCAACCCGGACTATTGGGGGCGCGATCTCGGCGTCAATCGCGGCTTCTGGAATTTCGACGAGGTCCGCGTCGAGTATTATCGCGACGCCAGCGCCTACCATGAAGCCTTCAAGGCCGGCCTGTTCGACGTCCGCAAGGAGGACGATCCGGGCCGCTGGCAGACCGGCTACGATTTCCCCGCGCTGCGCGAGAAGCGCGTGATCAAGGAGACCTTCTCCTCCGGCCTGCCGAAGCCGAGCTTCAATTTCGCCTTCAACACGCGGCGCACGCTGTTCGCCGATAGTCGCGTCCGCGAGGCGGTCGCGCTGCTGTTCGACTTCGAGTGGGTGAACCGCTCGATCTTCTTCGACCTCTACCGCCGCAGCGCGAGCTTCTTCGAGGGCTCCGAGCTCTCCGCGCGCGGCCGCCCGGCCGACGAGCGCGAACGCGCCCTGCTCGCGGCGTTTTCCGGCGCGGTCCGCCCCGAAATCCTCGACGGCACGTGGCAACCGCCGGTGACCGACGGTTCGGGCCGCGACCGCGCTCTCCTGCGCCGCGCGCTCGGCCTGCTCGGCGCGGCGGGCTACGAGCTGCGCGGCACCGAGTTGGTGGAAAAGGCCGGCGGAAAGCCCTTCGCCTTCGAGATCCTCGCCTTGAACCGCGAGGAGGAGCGCCTCGCCCTTCTGTTCTCAAGCCAGCTCAAGCGCGCCGGGATCACCGCGCAGGTGCGGCTGCTGGATGCGGTACAATATGAGACGCGGCGAATCGCCTTCGATTACGACATGATCCAGTACCGCTGGGACCAGTCGCTGTCCCCCGGCAACGAGCAGGCGTTCTACTGGAGTTCGGCCGCCGCCAACTCGAACGGCAGCCGCAACTACATGGGAATGAAAAGCGCCGCGGCGGACGCCATGATCGCCGCGCTGCTCAAAGCCGAGACGCGTGCGGATGTGGTGGCGGCAGTGCGTGCGCTCGACCGGGTGCTGATGTCGGGGAGCTACGTCGTTCCGCTGTTTCATGCTCCGGAGCAGTGGATCGCGCGCTGGACCTACATCGAGCGGCCGGAAGCAAACTCGATGCATGGCACCCTGCCGGAAACCTGGTGGCGTCGGCAGCAAACGCAATGAGCAAAACGTGATCTTGGGGGATACCTTGGGAGGCGCATCAGGACCGGAGAGCGGAAGCGAAGCCGTGAATGACCTGCCCGCCGTGCGGGCGACGCTCGACGATCTGTTCCGCCGCGCCGCGAAAGCGCGGCCCAATGCGCTCGCGCTGATCGACCCGCCCGACCGGCTTTCGTTCACCGACGGCCCGGTGCGGCGGCTGACGTACGCGCAGGCCGACCGGGCGATCTCGTCGCTCGCCGCACGGCTGCGCGGCTTCGGGCTCCCGACCAACTCGGTGGTCGCGATCCAGCTTGCCAACACGGTCGAGAGCGCGATCGCGCTGCTCGCGGTCATGCGCGCCGGATTGATCGCCGCGCCCTTGCCGCTCTTGTGGCGCCATGCGGATGCGGCCGCCGCCTTGAGCCGGGTCGCGGCGCGCGCGCTGATCGGCTGCCAGCGCATCGGCGAAACGGTGCATGGCGACCTCGCGATGCATATCGCGATGGAGACCTTCACGATCCGCTTCCTCTGCGGCTTCGGCGACAACCTGCCCGACGGCGTGGTGCCGATCGACGACATCTTCGCGAGTGGCGCCGAGCCGCCGCCGATCGAGCGCTATGGCGATGCCTCCGATCACGTCGCGCTGGTCACCTTCGACATCACCGCCGAGGGCATCGTGCCGATCGCCCGCAGCCATGCGGAGCTGATCGCGGGCGGGCTCGCGGTGCACCTTGAAGCGCGGATCGAGCCCGAGGCCGTGATGCTGGGCGCGCTTGCGCTCGCTTCGTTCGCCGGGCTCGCGACCACCATCGTGCCGTGGCTGCTGACGGGCGGCACGCTTGTGCTGCATCATCCGTTCGCGCCCGCAGTATTCGCCACGCAATGCGCCGAGGAGCGCTGCACGGTCGCGGTGCTGCCCGGCGCGATGGTGATGCGCCTTGCGGATGCCGGACTGATCGGCGCGAGTAGTCTGCCTAGCGTGCTGGCGGTGTGGCGCGCGCCGGAGCGGCTCTCCGCAAGCCCTGTATGGTCCGGCCGGACACTGGTGGACATTCCGGTATTCGGTGAAATCGGACTGATACCCGTGCGCCGCGGCACGGATGGCAAGCCCGCTTCCATTCCAAACGGCCGCGTCGTGCTGCCGCGTGGCGCCGTGCAAGGCATCCATGTGCTGAGCGTCGCGCGCACGCCGGGCGGTACGCTCGCGCTCTCCGGCCCGATGGTGCCGCACGCGCCCTTCCCGCCCGGCGCCGAGCGAAGCAGTTCTCCACGGCTCAAGATCGCCGACGGCGCGATCGACACCGGCTATGCGTGCCGCGCCGATCGCGAAACGAAAATGCTCACCGTCGATGGCCCGCCCGCCGGCATTGTCAGCGTCGGCGGATACCGCTTCGCCTTGCGCGCCGCGCAGGATCTCCTCGCCGGCATCGAGGACGGCTCGACGCTCGCGGCCTTGCCCGATCTGCTCGCCGGGCACCGCCTTGCGGGTGCGGGCGCCGACCGCGATGCGATCTGCGATGCGCTGCTGGCACACGGTGCGAACCCTCTCCTGGTCGCGGCATTTCGTGCCCGGAAATCGTCACAGCAGGCATCGGCTGCTTAATTTTCGTTAGCAAACTGCGCCGCTTGCGTTGACGCGTCCTTTACGCGGGACGGCTAGCGTGCCGCCTGAAGTTTGTAAGGGCGGCGTATCAGCCATGGCGTTGTCGGGTCCGGTTCTCGTCGTTGCCGACGAGGCAAACGAGGTGTGCGAAGCGCTGACGCGCGGGGGCAATCTCCCCATGCGCGAAGCCGCGCCCGCCGATGCCGTGGCGGCGATCGGCAAGAACAAGCCTTCCGCCGTCGTGCTGGCCGGTTGCCCCGAGGACATTGTGCGGCCGATCGCCGCCAGGCTGGCAACGCTGGACGGACCGCTGGTTCCCCTGCTGGCCATCGTGCAGGACTCCGATGCGCCCGCGTTTGCCAATGCTTTACCAATTCCCGCCGAAGACGTAGCCACGCGGCTCATCCCGCGCCTGCGCGCGGCGCTGCGTGTGCGCGCACTGCACGCCACCGTTCTGCGCCGCGCCGAAGAACAGGCCGAGCGCAGCGATGCCCCAGAATTTCCCCAACACGACCCGCTCGAAGACGCGACCGTGCTGGTCGCAGGACGCGGACGCGGCTATCCGGCGCTCACCGTGGCGGTCGGCGAGCGCATGGGGCTGATCGGCGCGCTCTCGATCGAGACCGCGCGCAGCTACCTCGGCGCGCGCGATATCGACGGCGTGGTGATCGGCGACGGCTTCAACCGCTCCGTGGTCGAGGACTTCATGGAGGAGCTCAACGCCGATCCGCGCTGGCGCGACCTGCCGGTGATCGTGCCGCGCGACAGCGTGCGCGATTTCGATCCCGAGCGCATGCCCAATGTGGATTGCCTGAGCGGCGATCCCGACAAGGTCGCAGCCCACATGCTGCCGTTCGCGCGGCTGCACGCTTTCGCGGCGCGCCTGAAGCGCATGATGGCCTCGCTCGACCAGAAGGGCGTGCTCGCACCCGACACCGGCCTGATGACGCAAACTGCCTTCATGGGCGAACTCGAGCGCGCGGCCGCGACCGCGCAGTCGCGCGGCGCGGGCCTGTCGCTCGCAAGGCTGTCGTTCGATACGCTCTCGAACCGCCGTGCGAGCCTCGATGCCGCGCGCATCACCGGGCGGCTGCTGCGGGCGAGCGATATCGCTTGCTGCGACGAGGACGGCACGATCCTGATCGCCTTCATGGAGACCGATCTCGTCACCGCGCATGTGGTGGCGCGCCGCATCGCAAGCGTGCTCAAGCACACGACGCTCGCGGTCGGCGCGGAGCGCACGCGCCTTGGGCCCACCGTCGCGCTCGCGGCGTTCCGCGCGCGCGATACGGTGACGTCGCTGGTGGCGCGCACGATCGATCACCGCGCCGCGCTATCCGGCTGAGCGGTTGCGGCAGGCTGACGCAACGCATACCTTCGGGCGATAACCCGAAGGTGCCTCATGACCGCTCCGCTCCAGATCGATGTCGTTTCCGACGTGGTGTGCCCGTGGTGTTTCATCGGCAAGAAGCGGCTGGAACAGGCGCTCGAACTGCGCCCGGACATTCCGGTCGAGATCAACTGGCGGCCCTATTTCCTCAATGACTGGGTGCCGCGCGAGGGCATCAGCCGCGACGAGTACCTGACCAAGAAGTTCGGCTCGCCCGAGCGCTACAAGCAGATCGCGGGGCGCGTCGCGCAAGCCGCGAAGGCCGAGGGGCTCGACTACCAGGTCGACAAGATCGCGCGCCAGCCGAACACGCTCGACTGCCACCGGCTGATCCTGTGGGCGCGCAACACCGGCGCCGCCGGGAAAAATGAAGCAGCGGCTGATGGAGCTTTATTTCACCGAGGGCGCCGACCTCACCGACCGCGAGGTGCTGGTCAAGGCCGCGGCCGATTGCGGCATGGATGCGGACCTGACGCGTGAACTGCTCGCGAGCGACCGCGATGTCGAGCGGGTCACGCAGGAAGCCGAACAGGCCAAGCAGCGCCGGCATCGACGGCGTGCCGTGCTTCATCTTCGGCGGCGTGCTCGCGGTATCGGGCGCGCAGGAGCCGGCTACTCTGGCCGACACGATGGCGCGCGCGGCCGAAGAGGTGGAAAAGCGCGGCAACGCCGCGACGGCTGCCGAATAGTTAGCGCGGCAGCAATTCGTAGAGGATCAGCAACTCAACGACGAGCGAGTGCTCGCGCACCTTGCGCGCGTTGAAGCCGGCCTTGTCGATCACCTGACCGAACAGGTCGTGGTCCGTATCGGACGAAACCATCAGATAGATCTTGCCGCCGGGTGCGAGGACTTCGCGCGACTGATCGAACAGCGCGATGATGTCGCGGTACGCGGGACCGGCGTGCCAGCCGCGGTCGGTAAGGTCTTTCGGCTCGCCGGCGTGTTTGGGCGGGCTCGACATGATGACGTCGAAGCGCGGACCGCGGTGCGATGGCGGCGAGCAAATTCATGCAGACGCCGGTCACGCGGTCGCCCAGGCCGTTGCCGTGTGCATTCTCATTCGCAGACAGCGATGCGTTCGGATTGATGTCGGTGGCAACCACCAGCGACGCCCCGGCGCGCGCGGCCGCAAGCGCGAGGATGCCCGAGCCGGTGCCGACCTCGCACACGCGCTTGCCGGTCAGGTCGAGCGTGTCGATGAATTCGGCAAACTTTTCGCTGCTGATGAAGAACTTCGGATGGAACACGGTCGGCCGCACCCGCAGCTTGAAGCCGGCGGCGTGCGAGATGCGGATGTCCTGGCGCTTCAGGATGAAGTGGTACGAGAAAAAGTGGATAAAGCCGCGCAGTGCGCGCCGGACAAGGCTTTGCGGGCCGCCGCGGCGGCCGAGAAGGCCCGTGCTTTCTTTTGCCGGTGTGATTTTGGCCAGGTCGCTGGCGGGCGTGATTTGATCCATCAGGCTTAAGTTCCCGGTGCGGTGAATGGTCAACCGCAAGGGTCTATCGCCTTGGGTCAAGTGAGATGCGGTTGCTGCTAGCACATTGCCTGAACGATAACCAACAAGCGGACGGGCAAGTTCCCCGAATCCGGGGGTTGATGGTTACCGGGCAAGCCTCAGAGCCAACACAAGAATCGCGCTCGCCGCAATCCACGACGCAACAATTCGGACGCCGATACGCTGCCACGGGACCTTGGCCCGCGCGGCGACGAGTGTGGCGAGTGCCAACGCGAGAATTGCCGCGAGTGCGAAGCCAAGCTGCGCCACGATGGCGGCGTGAATCGGTGAATTCCTGCGGCGGCGCATTGAGCGGGAGCGCACCACCGATCGCGAACGCCAGTCCCGCGGCGGCCCATGGCGGCAGTGGACGATCAATGATGGTCGAGTCCGGCAGCGATCGCCGCCAAGACGAGCAAAGCAAGCGCCGCTGGATTTTCGCGGAACGGCCGATGCGACGATGAGGGAGCCGGCGGCAAGTCCGGCGGCGAGCGCCGCGATGGGGATGATCGGAAGGCGTGTCGCCTGCTGACCCGCCAGCAGACCAAGCGCCATAACAGCGAGCAGGTGTGTCGGCACGAAGAATTGCGTCGCGCCGTTCGCGAACGCGATCACGCGAGGCCGCTCAGATAGACGACGCCGACGAGCGCGATCGCGCCCCCTGCCCCGCGCACCGCGAGCCGCCCCACAGGCCAGCGCGCCAGCAGGCCGAACGCGATGCCGGTGAGATGCAGCAGGCCGGTCGCGATCACGAAGCCGGCCGAGAACGCGACCGCGTTCGCGCCGTCCGGCAATTCCTTGCCGTGTGCGTAGCCGTGAAAGATCGCGAATGCGCCGACCAGCACGGCGGCGACCCACAGCGGCGGGCGCGCCGCGAGTGCGACCATCAGGCCGAGGACGATCGCCGACGACGCGATGCCGGTCTCGACCGCCGGCAACGGCACGCCGACGATGCCGAGCACGCCGCCGAGCGCCATCACCAGTGGGAACACGATCGGCAGCATCCAGATCGCGGGCGCGCCGAGGAACGCGCCCCACAGCCCGACCGCCACCATCGCGACCACATGATCGGGGCCGAAGACCGGATGGGAGAGCCCGGCGATGAAGCCGCCGGCCGTCTCGCCGGTGTGGGCGAAGCGCGGGCGTGGAGAGGCTGATGAGAAGCAGAGCAGTCACGATCGGTGCAACGCTCCCAACGTCGAGTCGGGCTCCACTCCCCGCTGGTGGGGGAGGGTTAGGGGAGTGGGGGTCGTGCGGTACCGCGTTGCATGCAGCGCCTCAATGACCCCCACTCCCAACCCCTCCCCGAGGGGGAGGGGAGCAGACCGAGTTCGCGGCATGACCGGGCACGTCATGCTCAATCCTACGCCGCCTTCTTCTTCTCCGCGATGGCCACCAGCGTGCGCAGGATCAGGGTCGTGCCCTTCAGCCGTTGCTCGGGTCTTTCCCAGTCGTTGAAGAACACGACCTTCATGTCCGGGCGCACCTTGCGCGTCGGGACCTTCCTCCTGGATGTAGTGCAGCAGCCCCGCCGGGTTGGCGAACGTGTTGTCGCGGAACGACAGCACCGCGCCCTTCGGGCCGGTATCGACCTTCTCGACATTGGCGCGCCGGCACAGCGCCTTGATGGCGACGATCTTGAGCAGATGCTGCACTTCCTCCGGCAGCGGACCGAAACGGTCGGCGAGCTCGGCGCCGAAGCCGTCGATCTCGCGGTCGTCGTCGATGTCGGCGAGCCGCCGGTAGAGACCGAGCCGCACCGAGAGGTCGGCCACGTAGTCCTCCGGGATCAGCACCGGCATGCCGATGGTGATCTGCGGCGACCAGCGGTCGGCGGCGGGCTCGGTGCCGCCGGCCTTCATGCATCAGCACGGCTTCTTCCAGCATCTGCTGGTAAAGCTCGAAGCCGACTTCCTTGATGTGGCCGGACTGTTCGTCGCCCAGCAAGTTGCCGGCGCCGCGGATGTCGAGGTCATGCGAGGCAAGCTGGAAGCCGGCGCCGAGCGTGTCGAGCGACTGCAGCACCTTGAGCCGCCGCTCCGCCTGCGGGGTGAGCCGCTTGTTGACCGGCAAGCGTGAACAGCGCATAGGCGCGCGTCTTGGAGCGCCCCACCCGGCCGCGCAACTGATAGAGCTGCGAGAGGCCGAACCGGTCGGCGCGATGCACGATCAGCGTGTTGGCGGTCGGGATATCGAGCCCGGACTCGATGATCGTGGTCGAGAGCAGCACGTCGTATTTGCCGTCGTAGAACGCCGACATGATGTCTTCCAGCACGGTCGGCGGCATCTGCCCGTGCGCGACCGCGACACGCGCCTCCGGCACGTTCTGGTCGAGAAAGGCCTTCACCTCGGCGAGATCCTCGATGCGCGGCGAAACGTAGAATGCCTGGCCTGCCGCGATAGCGCTCGCGCAACAGCGCCTCGCGCACCACGATCGGATCGAACGGCGCGATGAAGGTGCGCACCGCGAGCCGGTCGACCGGCGCGCGACGCGATGATCGAGAGATCGCGCACGCCGGTGAGCGCAAGCTGCAAGGTGCGCGGGATCGGCGTCGCGGTGAGCGTGAGCACATGCACTTCGGCGCGCAGCGTCTTGATCTTCTCCTTGTGCGCGACGCCGAAGTGCTGCTCCTCGTCCACGACCAGCAGGCCGAGGTCCTTGAACCTGATCGCCTTGCCGAGCAGCGCGTGCGTGCCGATCACGATATCGACCTGCCCGTCGGCGAGCCCCTCTTTCACGGTTTTCAGCTCAGCGTTCGGGATCAGCCGCGAAGCCTGCGCGACCTTCACGGGGAAGCCGCGGAAGCGATCGGTGAAGGTCTTGAAGTGCTGGCGCGCGAGCAGCGTGGTCGGCACCACCACGGCGACCTGCTTGCCGCTCATCGCCGAGATGAAGGCGGCGCGCAGCGCGACTTCGGTCTTGCCGAAGCCGACATCGCCGCACACCAGCCGATCCATCGGCCTGCCGGAGCCGAGATCGTCGAGCACCGCGTTGATGGCGGTCTGCTGGTCCTCGGTCTCCTCGTAGGGGAAGCCGGCGCAGAACTCCTCATACATGCCGTGCGCGACGGTGAGCCGCGGCGCCTCGCGCAACTGCCGCTCGGCCGCGATCTTGATCAGCTCGCCCGCCATCTCGCGGATGCGGTTCTTCATCCGCGCCTTGCGCGTCTGCCAGCCGGCGCCGCCGAGCCTGTCGAGCTGGACGTCGGTTTCCTCGGAGCCGTAGCGCGAGAGCAGCTCGATGTTCTCGACCGGCAGATAGAGCTTGGCGCTCTCGGCGTAATGCAGTTCGAGGCAGTCATGCGGCGCGCCGGCCGCCGTCGATGGTCTGCAAGCCGACGAAGCGGCCGATGCCGTGATCGACATGCACCACGAGATCGCCGGCATCGAGGCTGGTGGCCTCGGCGATGAAGTCTTCCGGGCGCTTCGAGGCGCGGCGGCGGCCGCACCAGCCGGTCGCCCAGAATGTCCTGCTCGCCGATGACGGCGAGGTCTTGCGTCTCGAACCCGCTTTCGAGCCCCAGCACCGCGAGCGCGATTTCGGGCTTCGGCCGCCGCAGCGACATCGGGATAATTCGCAACATCCGCCAGATTGTGCAGCCCGTGGTCGGCGAGCACATGGCTCATGCGCTCGCGCGAGCCCTCGCTCCACATCGCGATGACGACGCGCTTGCCGCGCGCCTGCAACGCGTGGACGTGCTTGGTCACGGCATCGAAGACGTTGGCCTCGGCTTCGGTGCGCTCGGGCGCGAAGTTGTGCCCCTGCCGCGTGCCGGCATCGACCACGGACGTCGTCCGGATCGGCGAACGGCGTGAGCCGCGCGAGCGCAGTGTCCGCGAGCAGCGATGTCCATTCGCTCTCGGCGAAATAGAGCCGATCCGGCGGCAACGGCTTGTAGACCGTGCCGGCGCGGTCGGCGTCGAGCGCCTCGCGCCGCGCCTCGTAATAGTCGGCGATCTGCGCGAAGCGCTCATGCGCGGCGTCTTCGGCCAGCGGCTCGAGCACGACGGCGGCGCCCGGCACGTAGTCGAACAGCGTATCGAGCTTGCCGTGGAACAGCGGCAGCCAGTGCTCCATGCCGGGATGGCGGCGGCCTTCGCTGACCGCCTCGTAGAGCGGATCGTTCGGCGTCGGCGCCGAACGCCTCCACATAGCCGATGCGGAAGCGGCGGATCGTCTCGGTGGTGAGCTGGAATTCCGAGACCGGCACCAGATCGAGGCGCCGCAGGGTATCGGTCGTGCGCTGCGTCTCGGGGTCGAACGCGCGGATCGACTCCAGCGTGTCGCCGAAGAAATCGAGCCGCACCGGATCGGCCATGCCGGGCGGGTAAGAGGTCGACGATGCCGCCGCGCACCGCATAGTCGCCCGGCTCGCGCACCGTCGAGGCGCGGTTATAGCCGTTGAGCTCCAGCCAGCGCGGTCACGCCGTCCATGGCGAGCACGTTGCCGGGCGCGGCCGAGAGCGATTGCGTCGCGATCACGTCTTTCGCCGGCACGCGCTGGAGCGCGGCGTTGACGGTGGTGAGCACGACGCCGGGCCGGTCGCGGCCCTTCAGGCGCGCGAGCCGCGACAGCGTCGTCATGCGCTGCGCCACGACGCCGGCATGCGGCGACACGCGGTCGTAGGGCAGGCAGTCCCAGGCCGGGAATTCGTCGACCGCCGATCTCGGGCGCGAAGAACGCGAGCGCGCGCGCAAGCTGCGCCATGCGCGGCCCGTCGCGGCAGACCACCACGAGGCTGGTCGCCGGCGCGTTCGGCCGCGCCGCGACCGCGCGCGCGAGATCGGCGACGACCAGCCCTCGGCGCCGTCGGCGACGCCGGCGAGCGTCAGCGCGCGGCCGGGGGCGAGCAGTTCGGCGGGGGACTTTGCGGGCGGCATCGCCATGCGTCAGGCGGCCCCGCGCTGGAAGTCGCGCAGTCTGGCGGAACAGCGGCGGTGTCGTGGCGTCCGGCGGCGTCGGCACTCGCCGGTGACCCAGGCGTAGAGATCGCGGCTCCGGGCACCTCGATCAGCTGCTCGAATTCGTCGAGCTCCGCGTCGCTCAGGGTGCCGATATGCGCGTCGGCGAAGCGGCCGATGATCAGGTCGATCTCGCGCATGCCGCGATGCCAGGCGCGGAACAGCAGCCGGCGCCGCCGCTCGTCCAGGCCTTCGCTCGATCGGGTCGTGCCGCTCATGAACGCTCCGCAACGCCAAAAGCCCGGACGGGCCGGGCGAGGCTGATATAGCGACGGAAAGCGCCGAATGTCAGCGCCTGCGGCGCTGCTTTTGGTGCGATACTGCCATGACGCTGGAATCACGCCATGAGCGAGCCCAATCCGCCGCCCGGTTTCGAGCCGTTGTTCCGCACCAGTCCGTTCCTTGCAGACGGTCGGGCCGCTGTTCTACCGCCGCGACCCAGAGCGCGGGCTGATGGTCGGCCTGCGCATCGCCGAGAAGCATGCCAACGCGCGCGGCATCGCGCATGGCGGCCTGCTGCTCACACTGGCCGACATCGCGCTCGGCTATCAGCACCGCATTTGGCCAGGATCCGCCGGCCGGGCTCATCACGGCGAACCTCACCGCCGACTTCGCGGGTGCGGCCAAGATCGGCGACTGGGTCGAGGCGCATGTCGACGTGCAGAAGATCGGCGGCCGGCTTGCTTTCGCCAATGCGTTTCTTGTGGTCGACGGCGAGCGCATCGTGCGGGCGAGTGCCGTATTCACCGCGCCGGGCCGCTGACCGATCCACAGTCCTGACGCGATGCGCCCGTCCCTGCTCGATCCGCTTTTCGCGTCGCTGACGAGCCTGCCCGGCATCGGGCCGAAGCTCGTCAAGCTGTTCGCGCGCCTGCTCGGCCGCGAAGCGCCGCGCATCGTCGATCTGCTGTTCCATCTGCCGACCGGCGCGATCGACCGCCGCGCGCGGCCGAAGCTGCGCGATGTCGAGCCGGACACCATCGTCACCGTCGCGGTGACGGTCGACCGGCACCGGCCGCCGCCGCCGAACCGGCCGCGCGCGCCGTACCAGATCTACGCCAGCGACGAGACCGGCGACGCTCACGCTGACCTATCTTCAACGCGCGCAGGGATTATCTCGAGAAGCTGCTGCCGGTCGGCGAGCTGCGCTACGTCTCCGGGCACGGCCGCGCTTCTACGACGGCATGCTGCAGATGGTGCATCCCGACCGCGTGGTGGCGGAAGCCGAGCCTCGCGACGCTGCCGCTGGTCGAGCCGGTCTATCCGCTGACCGAGGGCCTCGGCCTGAACATGGTGCGCAAGGCGGCCGAAGCGCGCGCTCGCACGCGTGCCCGACGCTGCCGGAATGGCAGGACGCGGCCTGGCTCGCGCGCAGCGGAATGGCCGGCGTTCGCGCGAGGCGCTCACGCCCTGCATCGTCCGCCCGAGCCGGCCGACATCGCGCCCGAGACGCCCGGCCTGGTCGCGGCTCGCCTATGACGAACTTCTCGCCGGCCAGCTCGCGCTCGCGCTGGTGCGCGCGCAGCCAGCAGCGGCTCGCCGGACGCGCCGAGCGCCGGCGACGGGCGCATGCGCAAGAAGATCATCGCGGCGCTGCCCTATTCGCTCACGCTCTCGCAGGCGCGCGCGCGTCGACGAGATCGTCGCCGATCTCGGCAAGCCCGAGCGCATGCTGCGGCTGCTGCAGGGCGACGTCGGCTCGGGCAAGACCGTGGTGGCGCTGCTCGCCGCCGCGACCGTGATCGAAGCCGGCCGGCAGGCCGCGCTGATGGCGCCGACCGAAATTCTCGCGCGCCAGCATCACAAGACCATCGCGCCGCTCGCCGAAGCCGCCGGCATGCGCGTCGCGATCCTCACCGGCCGCGAGCGCGGCCGCGAGCGCGCCGACATCCTGGCGCGGCTCGCAGCCGGCGACCTCGACCTGCTGGTCGGCACGCATGCGCTGTTCCAGGACGAGGTCGCGTTCCGCGATCTCGCGCTCGCGATCGTCGACGAGCAGCACCGCTTCGGCGTGCATCAGCGCCTCGCGCTCGCCCGCAAGGGCGAGGCGGTCGACGTGCTGGTGCTGACCGCGACGCCGATCCCGCGCACGCTGGTGCTGACCTATTTCGGCGACATGGACGTGTCGCGAACTGCGCGAGAAGCCGGCCGGCCGCCAGCCGATCGACACCCGCACCGTCGCCGCTCGGCCGCATCGACGAAGTGGTCGACGGCGGTCGGCCGCGCGCTCGACGACGGCCAGCGCGTCTACTGGGTCTGCCCGCTGGTCGCGGAATCCGAGATCGAGCGATCTCGCCGCCGCCGAGGAGCGCTTCGCCGCGCTGCAGCAGCATTTCGGCGACGTCGACCGATCTGGTCCACGGCAGCATGAAGGGCGCGCGAGAAGGACGCCGCGATGGCGCGCTTCGCCGCCGGCGAGACGCAGCTGCTGGTCGCCACCACGGTGATCGAGGTCGGCGTCGACGTGCCGGAAGCGACCGTGATGGTGATCGAGCACGCCGAGCGCTTCGGCCTCGCGCAGATCCATCAGTTGCGCGGCCGCGTCGGGCGCGGCGCGCGAACGCTCGACCTGCCTCCTGCTCTATCGCGCGCCGCTCGGCGAGACCGCCAAGGCGCGCTCGAGATCATGCGCGAGACCGAGGACGGCTTCCGCATCGCCGAGGAGGATCTGCGGCTGCGCGGCGAAGGCGACGTGCTCGGCACGCGGCAGATGCGGCATGCCGGGCTTCCGGGTCGCGCGCATCGAGGTGCACGGGCCGCTGCTCGAGCGCCGCGCGCGACGACGCGCAGCTTATCCTGTCGCGCGATCCCGCGCTCACGTCGCGCGCGGCGAGGCGCTGCGGCATCTGCTCTATCTGTTCGAGCGCGACGAGGCGATCCGGCTGATGCGGGCTGGATAATTTGCCAACGGTATGATAAATTCATACCCGCGAACGGAGCCAGCGATGGTCGCGACAGCCAAGCGCACTTTCAGCCTGCCTGACGAGCAGGCGAAGTTCATCGACAAACAGGTCAAATCTGGCGGCTACGCGTCAGGCAGCGAAGTGGTGCGCGCCGGGTTGCGGGCCCTACAAGAGCGCGATGCTGCGATCGAGCGATGGCTTCGAGCGAGGTCGTGCCGGTTACGATCGATGAAGGCCGATCCCAGCCAAGGTATTCCGATTGAGAAGGCAATTGCTGAACTCAGGGAACGCCACGCATCACGGATCAAGGCCGGCAGAAGTGACACGAACAGTCGTCCGTCGCCGGCTGCGCAAGCCGATCTCATCGTTATTGACTACATTGCGAACAGACGAGCAGTGCCGTTGCGCTCAGGTACGTTCAGCGCATCTCTGACTATTGCGGGTCGTTCGATGTTGCGCGGAGCGTGGACCAAACGTGATGACCTTCGGCCTGGTTTGCGCACTGTTGGCTTTGAGCGCCGGGTGACGATCGCATTCACGTCGACACGGAGCCGTCACAATCGACCGCGTTCTCTATGGCGGCCGCGATGTCGACAGCATCCTCGGTGGCGATGATGAGCCTACTCCGCCGCCGCGTTGGTCCGCACGTCCCTGCGCCGCCCGCGCTGTTTCGGCAAGCGCGGCGAGCTTCTTCTGCTGCTCGCCGTTGCCGCCGGGCTGGATCATGCCGGCGGTCATGATCAGTTTCGCGGCGGCTTCCACCGGAATGTCGAGCTCGATGATCTCGCTGCGCAGCACGTAGAAGAAGAATCCGGTCGTCGGGTTCGGCGTGCAGGGCATGAACACCGAGACGTATTCTCTTCACTCGGAAGCTGGACCGTGATGTCGGCGCCAGGCGGCGTCGAGAGGAACACCAGCGACCACATGCCGGGCGCGGGAAATTCCACCAGTCCGACGGTGCGGAAGGTCGAGCCGGATTTCGAGAACAGCGTCTCGAACACCTGCTTCAGGCCGCGATAGAGCGGGCGCACGATCGGCACGCGTTCAAGAAAGCTCTCGCCGAACTCGACCAGCGTGCGGCCGACCAGGTTGGCGGTGAGGAAGCCGAGCATCGTCAGCGCGAGGAACGCGATGATCAGTCCGAAGCCCGGGACCTTGATCGGCAGATAGGTCTCGGGCCGATAGGCGATCGGGATGAACGGCCGCACCAGGTCGTCGACCCAGGTGACGAACGACCAGATCAGCCAGATCGTGATGGCGAGCGGTCCGGCGACGACCAGCCCGGTGAGGAAATAGGTGCGGACGCGGCTTCCGAAGCCATGCTGCGGCGTCGGCTCAGGCGGCGTCACGGAACTCTCAAGTATACTCATCGCAGTGTGAGGCTCTCGGCCAGTCGCGCCCGTCTACCCGGCGCACGAGGCCTAATATACGAAAAGCACATGGACAGCCGCCATTCCCCTTAAGTGGGGACGACGGAATGTCGCGCCAGATGCCGGCGGGGCAAATTGCCTATTCGACCGTCACCGATTTCGCCAGATTGCGCGGCTGGTCGACGTCCGTGCCCATCATGACGGCCGTGTGATAGGCGATCAGCTGCACCGGAATCGCGTAGACCAGCGGCGTCACGGTCGAGGGCATCTCCGGCAGGGTCAGCGTCACCAGCGATTCGATCGGTCGCCTCGCGCGGCGCCCTTGCGGGTCGGTCACCAGGATGATCCTGCCGCCGCGCGCGGCGACTTCCTGCATGTTGGAGACGGTCTTCTCGAACACCCGGTCATAGGGCGCGATCACGATCACCGGCATGGTCTCGTCGATCAGCGCGATCGGGCCGTGCTTGAGTTCGCCGGCCGCATAGCCCTCGGCGTGGATGTAGGAGATTTCCTTGAGCTTCAGCGCGCCTTCCATGCGCGAGCGGATAGCTGGTGCCGCGGCCGAGATAGAGCACGTCGCGGCTTTGCGCGAGCTCGCGCGCAAGCTCGCTCGATCTCGCGGCTCCAGCGCCAGCGCCTCGGCCATCAGGCGCGGCACCTCGATCAGCGCGCGCACCAGCTTGCGCTCGTCCTCCTCGGACAGCATGCCGCGCGCCCGCCCGGCGCGCGATCGCGAGGCAGGCAGCGCGGCAAGCTGGCAGGTGAACGCCTTGGTCGAGGCGACGCCGATTTCGGGCCCGGCGAGCGTCGGCATCACGACATCGCTTTCGCGCGCGATGGTCGAGGTCGGCACGTTGACGACCGAGAGGATGTGCTGCTTCTGCTCCTTGGCGTAGCGCAGCGACGCGAGCGTGTCGGCGGTCTCGCCCGACTGCGAAACGAAGATCGCAAGATCGCCCGCGGCAGAACGGCGCCTCGCGGTAGCGGAATTCCGACGCGACATCGATCTCGACCGGCAGGCGCGCGAAGCGCTCGAACCAGTATTTGGCGATCAGGCCCGCGTAATAGGCCGTGCCGCAGGCCGAGATCGAAATCCGGTTGATGTTGGCGAAATCGAACGGCAGCTGGCCGGCAGCGCACGCGCTCGGCCGCCATGTCGAGATAATGCGCCAGCGTATGGCCGACGACTTCCGGCTGCTCGTGGATTTCCTTCGCCATGAAATGGCGATGGTTGCCCTTGTCGACCAGGAACGCCGAGGCGTTCGATTTCTGCACCTGCGCGCTCGACCTGCTTGCCGGTCGCGTCGCGCACCTCGACGCCCTTGCGGCTCAGCACGGCCCAGTCGCCCTCTTCCAGATAGCTGATGGTGTCGGTGAACGGCGCGAGCGCGATCGCGTCGGAGCCGAGATACATCTCGCCCTCGCCATAACCGATCGCGAGCGGCGAGCCCTTGCGGGCGCCGATCAGGAGATCGTCCTCGCCCTCGAACAGGAACGCGAGCGCGAATGCGCCGCGCAGCCGCGGCAGCGCGGCAGCGACGGCATCGGCCGGCGAGCGGCCGTTCTTCATCTCGTGCGTCACGAGATGCGCGACGACTTCGGTGTCGGTCTCGGTCGCGAACGTGTGCGCCCTTGCGCTTGCAGCTCTTCGCGCAGCTCGCGGAAATTCTCGATGATGCCGTTGTGCACGACCGCGACCTTGTCGGTCGCGTGCGGATGCGCGTTGATCTCGTTCGGCCGGCCATGCGTCGCCCAGCGGGTGTGGCCGATGCCGATGTGGCCGGCGAGCGGCTCGCCTGCGAGGCGCTTCTCGAGGTTCTTGAGTTTGCCTTCGGCGCGGCGGCGCGTCAGGTGGCCGCCTTCGAGCGTCGCAACGCCCGCCGAAGTCATAGCCGCGATATTCAAGGCGCTTGAGCGCCTCGACGATCTGCTTCGGCGACCGGCTCGCGTCCCGAGAATTCCGACGATCCCGCACATGCGTCGAATATGCCCCCTGATGTGTCCCGAACAATGCCCACATCGGGTTTAGACGCTGCTAATGCGGCGAAGAAATCACAAAGCGTCTCGTTGTGTTGCTAAAATCGTTAACGCTTTGTTGAGCGTTTCTTGGCTGCATTCGCGGCAGGTTTTGCCGGCTGTTTTCTTTGCCGAGCCGGCTTTGGCTTGGCGCTGCTCGCTTTCGAGCGGCGTCCAGCCCGCCTTGTTGACCTGGCGGCCGCGGCCGAGCGCCAGCGCGTCGGCCGGCACATCGTCGGTGATCACCGAGCCGGAGCCGACATAGGCGCCGTCGCCGATCTTGACCGGCGCCACCAGCGCCGAGTTCGAGCCGATGAACGCGCCCTTGCCGATTTCGGTGCGATGCTTGCCGTGCCGTCGTAATTGCAGGTGATGGTGCCGGCGCCGATATTGGCGCCCGTCGCCGACGCGGGCGTCGCCGATATAGGCCAGATGGTTGGCCTTGGCGCCCTTCGCCGATCTCGGCCTCCTTCACCTCGACGAAATTGCCGATCGCGCGACTTCGCGCCGAGCTTCGCGCCCGGGCGCAGCCGCGCGAACGGGCCGACCGAGGCGCCCTTGCCGACATGCGCGCCTTCCAGATGCGAGAACGCGCGGATCACGGCGTCGTCCTCCACCGTCACGCCGGGGCCGAACACGACGTTCGGCTCGACCGTCACGTCGCGGCCGAATTTGGTGTCGGCCGACAGAAACACCGTTTCGGGCGCCACCATCGTGACGCCGGCTTCCATCGCGGCGTCGCGCAGCCGCCATTGCATCACATCCTCGGCCTCGGCGAGCTGCGCCTTGGTGTTGATCCCGCGCACCTCATCCTCCGTCGTTTCGAGCGCCACCGCTTCCAGCGCCATGCCGTCGGCGACCGACACCGCGTCGGTCAGGTAGAATTCGCCCTTGGCATTGTTGTTGCCGATGCGCCCAAGGATATCGAGCGCCACCTCGCCGCGCAGCGCCATCAGCCCGCCATTGCACAGATCGATCCTGCGCTCGGTATCGCTCGCCTCGCGTTCTTCGCGGATCGCGACCAGCCGGTGCCCGTTCATCACGAGGCGGCCATAGCCGGTCGGCGTTGGCGGGACGGAAGCCGAGCACCGCGACGCTCGCATGATGATCGATGGCGCCGCGCAGCCGCTTGAGCGTGTCGGCGCTGACCAGCGGCGTATCGCCGAACACCACCAGGATATCGTCGGCGCCTCTTGCGATCGCGGCGCGCGCCGCAAGCACCGCATCCGCGGTGCCGCGCCGCTTCGCCTGAACGAAAATCTCAGCCTTGGGCAGCGTGCGTCGCGCCTCATCGGCGACCGCATCCGAGTCCGGCCCCACCACGACCGCGGCCATTTCGCGTCCCGGCGCCGCGCACGGCAGCGAGCACATGCGCCAGCATCGATCGTCCGGCGATCCGGTGCAGCACCTTGGGCAGCGCGGAGCGCATGCGCGTGCCCTCGCCGGCGGCGAGCACGATCGCGAGGCAGGTTCGTTTGCGTCGATCCGCAACTTCCGCTGGCGCCCTCTTACTCGGGCAGTGCGGCTGAGGAAAGGTGCATAGCGGGGATGGCGATTCCGATTTACGGCGGGAATCGGCGGATTTTGCTACCGTTTCGGGCGCTTCTGATTCGACCGGAGCTTCCACGATGACGGCGGTTCGCCGCATGCAGCTCGCCCGCCTCGGGGTCTGGATCGGGCTCGCGACCGTCGCTGTTCTGACCGTGGTGCTGACCGCCCGCACCGAAACCGGCATCCGCCGCATCGCCATGCTGATCACGCCCGCGCCGCCGGAGATCGGGCGCAGCACGAAAGCCCCGACCCAGCAGATCGCGAGCCGCCAGGCCGACCAGGAAGCCGAGCAGCGGCGCTTGAGCGAAACCGTTCGCTTGCTCGCCGCCGATCGCGATCGCCTGCTTGCACGCCTGAGCACGCTTGAGCGCACTGTCGAGGATGTGACCGGCTCGATTCCGCCCGCGGCAGCCAATTCCAAGGTCGGTGCGCCCGCTGCGCCGGTTGTCGCGGCACAGCTCCCTGCCCTGCCGTCAACTGCCGCAGCCGAATGCGGCCGCATCAAACCGGATCGCCGCCGGCCACCTGGCAACTGGCGCGCCCGGAGCGTCGGAGTCGGTCGCGACCAGAACGGAGTTCGGCGTGGATGTCGGCGGCAATGCCTCGCTCGAAGGCCTGCGCACGCTTTGGGCCACCCTGAAAGCGGCGCAACCAGCGCTGTTCGAAGGGCTGCGCCCGCTGATCACCGTGCGGGAGGGGCCAAAGCCGGGCGTGATCGAGCTGCGCTTGGTCGCCGGCCCGCTCCCGAATGCCAGCATCGCGGCGCGGCTCTGCGCGGCGCTCAGCGCCGCCGGCCAGACCTGCCAGCCGGCCGTGTTCGACGGGCAGCGGCTGGCGTTGCAGTAAGCGTACGGCGTGCAATCATAAGACACGAACGTCCGCTTCTCCCCGACAGCGACGCATTGGTGAGCTTCGTTCGCAGAATTGCTCGCGTGCGCCTTTTCGATGCACAGTGATCGGCAGGAGCCGCCTGCTTCGGCGCTCAGCAATCCGTCCGGAACATGGTCTTGAGTGTTGCGCGAACTCTCACGGTTTTGAGTTTTGTCGCAGCCGTATGCGCGACCGCAACGCTGGCAAGGGCTCAGAGCTTTCCCAGCAAGCCGATCAAGATTGTCGTGCCGGTCGCCCCCGGCACCATCCCCGACATCCTGGCGCGGCTCCTGGGCAATCATCTCGCTCCGCGGCTGGGGCAACCGGTCATCATTGAGAACCGCGGCGGTGCATCCAGCAATATCGGCGCCGAGTACGTCGCCCGGTCCGAGCCCGACGGCCATACGCTGATGGTGTCTCCGCCGCCGCCGCTCGCGATCAACGAGAGCCTGTTTCCGAAACTGGGCTTCGATCCCGCGGCATTCGTCCCGGTGACGATCCTTGTAACCCTGCCAAATGTGCTCGTCGTCACCGCCGGCCTGAAGGCGCGCAATGTCGAGGAACTTGTCGCGCTCGCAAAGGCTTCGCCCGACCAGCTCAACGGCGGGTCAACCGGTGTCGGCGGAACGCCCCATCTGTCGTTGGAGATGTTCAAGGCCGCCGCAGGCGTCTCGATCAAACACATCCCCTACAGTCGAGGACTAGCTCCCGCACTGACCGATCTTCTTGCCGGCCGGATCGACCTGATGTTCATGAACCTCGCGGATGCTCTGCAGCATATCCGTTCCGGCCAATTGCGGGCGCTGGCGGTCGCGAGCCGCGAACGGGTCGCCGATCTGCCTGAGGTTCCGGCGCTGGCCGATACGCTGCGCGGCTTCGAATTGTCGACCTGGATGGCGATGGTGGCGCCGCCGGGTACGCCTCCAGAAATTGTAGGCAGACTTTCGCGCGAGGTTGGTGAGGTGCTCCGCCAGCCGGACGTGGTGGCAAGGCTGAGCGACATTTCGGCGACGCCTGTTGGCTCCTCGCCGGAAGACACGCGCGCGTTCATTCGACGCGAAGCTGCCCGCTGGCGCGAGATTATCGTCTCGGCGGGCATTCGCCTCGAATGACAAACACCGCGATGGCTGCGCGCCGACCCAAGATCGCGATCGTCGGCGGAGGCATCGGAGGCCTGTTCGCCGCGATAGCGCTGATTGCGCGCGGCTTCGAAGTCGCCGTCTACGAACAGGCTGCGGCGCTCGGCGAAGTCGGAGCGGGCGTCGCCCTGATGCCCAACAGCGTGCGCCACCTGCGTCGGCTCGGGCTCGAGCCTGCGGTCGAGAAATGGGGTGTCCGCTTCGGACCCGGTTCGCACTACTTCCGGCACGACGGCACACCGATCGCCCCGGTGCAGGTGACCGACTCGTCGGGCTGGAGCGCGATGTTCGGCATGCATCGCGCCGATCTTGTGAATTTCCTCGCCGCTGCTCTGCCATCGGCCATCATTCACACTGGACATCGCTGCACCGGCTTCGCGCAAGACCACAACGGCGGAATGGTAACGTTCGCTAACGGGACGCAGGTCGAAGCCGATATCGTCGTTGCGGCCGATGGCATTCATTCCGTGCTCCGGCCTTACGTGTCGGTCGAATCGACACCGAAGTTCCACGGCACCATCGCCTACCGCGGCACGTTCCCGCATGAACGCATGCCCGACTGGCCGATGGACCGGTGGCAGATGTGGCTCGGGCCGGGAAAGCACTTCCTGACCTTCCCGCTGCGCGCCGGGCAGCTCATCAACTATGTGGGTTTTGTTCCGGCGGACGAGGAGATGAAAGAATCCTGGTCTGCCCCCGGCGATCCAGATGCGCTGCGCGCCGAGTTCGGCGGTTGGGACCCGCGCATCGAAGCGCTCCTGCGGCATGTCGAGACGACGTTCCGCTGGGCCTTGTACGATCGCGAGCCGTTGCCGATCTGGAGCGCCGGCTGCCTGACACTGCTTGGCGATGCCGCACATCCGATGCTCCCGCACCTTGGACAGGGTGCCAACCAATCGATTGAGGATGGCATGGCGCTCGCAACGATCCTGGCGCGCGACGACGGCCGCGACGTTCGCTCGTCACTGCTTATGTATGAGCGGCTTCGCCGCGAGCGTGTCGCCGAAATCCAGCGCGGCGCCCGCCAGAGCGGAATGCGCTACAACTCCGCCTACGCGGATCTTGGGGTCAGAGACGCCGAAATCCGCGCGCATGCGGCGTTTCGCCGGGCCGTATTCGACTACGATGTCGTTCCGCTCGCGGAAGCCGCTGTTATCTCACCGCCTTAAGCCGGCAGCGCGGTTTCGACCAGCCGTGCCCAGTACGACGCCCCGACCGGAATCAGATCGTCGTTGAAGTCGTAGGCCGGGTGATGCAGTCCGGCGCTGTCGCCGTTGCCGATGAAAATGAACGCGCCGGGGCGAGCCTCCAGCATGAAGGAGAAATCCTCGCCCCCCATCAGCGGCGGCGTGTTGGCATCCACGCGATCGGCGCCGGCCACATCGCCCGCGATGGCCGCGGCGAAATCGGTTTGTTGAGGATGGTTGCGGGTGACCGGATAGTGGCGAGTATAGGTGAGCGTCGCCTTGGCTCCGAAGGACTTTGCAGTGCCCTCGACGATTTCGCGCAGCCGGTTTTCCAGCGTGTCACGCACCTCGGGCAGCAGGCTGCGCGCGGTACCGCGCAAGGTCGCGGTCTGCGGGATCACGTTGTCGGCAGAGCCTGCATGAAACTGGCAGATCGAGATCAGCCCGGATTTGATCGGATCGACGCGCGCGACACGATCGACTGGGTCTGCGCCACGATATGTGCGCCGACCACCACCGGGTCGATCCCCTGATGGGGCTTGGCAGCATGTGAGCCGAGGCCCTCGATCTCGATAACGATGCGGTCGGCCGCCGCGAGCAGCGGGCCCGGCCGGATCGCAAACTCGCCCACCGGCACACCCGGCATGTTGTGCATGCCGTAGACCTCATCGATGGCGAACCGCTCCATCATGCCGTCCTTGACCATTTCGCGCCCGCCGCCGCCGCCTTCTTCGGCGGGCTGAAAGATCACCACGGCGGTCCCGGCGAAGTTGCGCGTCTCGGCAAGGTATTTCGCGGCCCCGAGCAGCATCGCGGAATGCCCGTCGTGCCCGCAGGCGTGCATCTTGCCGGGATTGGTCGAGCGGTACGGCAGGTTGGTCTGCTCATCCATCGGCAGCGCGTCCATGTCGGCGCGCAGCCCGATCACCTTGCGTGCCCCTTCCCCGGTCTTGCGACCGCGAATGACGCCCACCACGCCGGTCTTTCCGATGCCGGTCACAACCTCATCGCAACCGAACGCCTTGAGCTTCTCGACAACGCTCGCCGCGGTGCGATGCACATCGAACAGGATCTCGGGATGCGCATGGATGTCGCGCCGCCATGCGGTGAATTCCGCCTTCATGTCGGCGATACGACTGACGATCGGCATGGGCACTCCCTGGTAGCATCGCGTAGCACAAACCGCGTTCGGGCCGCGGGCGGGTACCAAATCGGAGCGCTGCCGAGCGGTCAACCGGACGTGCGACATACCAGCTTCACCTTGTGGATGGTCTGGACCGCCCGGGGCTCTCGCGGGTAAACTCGGCGCTCATCCTCATCAGGATTGAACGAAAGAAAGCCCGACCGTGGCCTGGTGCCCGGACATCGCGGTTCGCCAAGGAGAACGAGGAATGAAGCTCAAGACCATAATGCTCGCCGCCGCGATTGCGGTGGCGTCGTTCGCGCAGCCGGCAGCGGCCGTGACGTTCAAGTTTGCGTTCCAGGGCGATCTCAAATCGCTCGATCCCTATTCGCTGAACGAGACCTTTACCCACGGCGTGCTCGGCAATGTCTACGAAGGACTGACCAAGCGCGACAAGGAACTCAAGGTCGTCCCCGGCCTCGCGGAGCGCTGGGAAGTGCTCGAGCCGACGCGCTGGCGCTTCCATCTGCGCAAGGGGGTCAAATTCCACAACGGCGAGGACTTCACTGCCGACGACGTCGTGTTCTCGGCAACGCGGCTTCATGCGCCAGCTTCGGACGTCAAGACGCGCTTCCCGGCAGACGTCAAGGTCGTGAAGGTCGACGATCACACGGTCGACTTCGTCCTGTCGGGCCCGAACCCGATCCTGCACGCCGAATGGGATACCTGGTACATCCTGTCGAAGAAGTGGGCGGAGGCGAACGGCTCGGCGCAGCCGCAGCCGCAGGCCGGCCAGCAAATGAGCCACGCGGCGCTCAATGCCAACGGCACCGGACCGTTCGTCATCACCGAGCACCAAGCCGGCGTGAAAACCGTGTTCAAGCCGAACAAGAACTGGTGGGGCAAGCCGGAGCACAATTTCGACGAGGTGATCTTCACCACCATCGCGAACGACTCGACGCGCGTTGCCGCGCTCCTTTCCGGCGACGTCGACTGGGCCGATCCGATCCCGCTACAGGATATCGAGCGCATCAATGCGAGCGCAAACGCGCAGGTGATGCAGGGACCGGAGCTGCGCACGATCTTCCTGTCGTTCGACCAGTATCGCGACGAACTGAAATACTCGAACGTGAAGGGCAAGAACCCGTTCAAGGACGTGCGCGTGCGCAAGGCGTTCTATCTGGCGATCGACGAGAATGCGATCGCCGACAGGGTCATGCGCAAGGCGGCGGTGCCGTCCGCGCTGATGATCTCGCCGCTGCTGTTCCCGTTGGCGAAGGATTTCACGCGCCCGAAGGCGGACGTGAACGAGGCGAAGAAGCTGTTGACCGAGGCCGGTTATCCGAACGGCTTCGAGGTCACGATGGACTGCCCCAACGACCGCTATGTCAACGACGAGGCGATCTGCCAAGCCGTCACCTCGATGCTCGCCCGCGTCGGCGTGAAGATCAATCTGCTGGCGCAGCCGAAGGCGAAGTACTTCGCGAAGATCCTCGTGTCGGGCGGCTACGATACCTCGTTCTTCCTGCTCGGCTGGACGCCCGGCTCGTTCGATAGCTGGAACGTGCTCGCCAACATGTACCGCTGCCGCGACGAAAAGGGCGCCGGCGGCAACAACAATGTCGGCAACTACTGCAATCCGAAAATGGAAGAAATGATCAAGCAGATCCTGGTCGAAGGCGACACCGCCAAGCGCGATCAACTGATCAAGACCGCCTATCAGCTCGGCCAGGATACGGACTGGGGCTATATCCCGCTGCACCAGCAGGCGCTCGCGTGGGGCGTCTCGAAAAAGGTGAAAGTGGTGCAGCGCGCCGACAACCAGATCCTGTTTTACTGGTTCCGGAAAGAGTGAGGCGACGCGTTCACTCCGCGCCGATTAACCAAACCCAAAAGGCCCGCACCCGGTGCGGGCCTTTTTCGTTATCCTTTGGCGACGGCCTGGAGCGTGCGTCGCAATTCAAGTACTCTCGGCGATGCCTGATTTGCTCCGCGGCGGCGAACGCGTATAGGGTCGAGGGACAACCCTCGGCCCCCAAAACATGCTCGCCTTCATCATTCGCCGCCTGCTGCAAGCCATCGTGGTGATGCTCACGGTGGCGCTGATCGCGTTCACGCTGTTCCGCTTCGTCGGCGACCCGATCAACATGATGGTCGGCATCGAGACCACCGCCGCGGAGCGCGCGCAATTGCGCGAGCAGCTTGGCCTCAACGATCCGATCATCGTGCAATTCGCGCGCTTCGTCGGCAACTCCGCGCAGCTTCGTTTCGGCAACTCCTATCAGTTCAAGACACCGGTGATCGACCTGATCGCCGACCGCTTTCCGGCGACCATGGAGCTTGCCTTCGCGTCGGCGCTGTTTTCGCTGCTGATCGGCATCCCGATGGGCGTCTATACGGCGCTGCACCGCCGTTCATGGCTGTCGAACGTCTTCCTCGCCGCCTCGCTGGTCGGAATATCGCTGCCGACCTTCCTGATCGGCATTTTGCTCATCTTCCTGTTCCCGGTGACGCTCGGCATTCTGCCCTCGTTCGGGCGCGGCGATGTGGTGCGGCTCGGCTTCTGGAGCACAGGTCTGTTGACGACGTCGGGGCTCAAGGCGCTGGTCCTGCCTGCCATCACGCTCGGGCTGTTCCAGATGACGCTGATCATGCGGCTGGTGCGCGGCGAGATGATGGAAGTGCTGCGCACCGATTACATCAAGTTCGCGCGCGCGCGCGGCTTAAGTGACCGCGCCGTGAATTTCGGCCACGCGCTGAAGAACACGCTGGTGCCGGTGATGACTATCGCGGGCCTGCAGCTCGGCTCGATCATCGCGTTCGCGCTGATCACCGAAAGCGTGTTCCAGTGGCCCGGCATGGGCCTTCTGTTCCTCAAGGCGGTGCAGAACGTCGATATCCCGATCATGTCGGCCTATCTGCTGCTGGTCGCGTTCATCTTCGTCACCATCAACCTGATCGTCGATCTGCTGTACGCCGTGGTCGATCCGCGCATCCGCATCGACGCGAAGGTGGCCTGAATCATGCCGGCGCAGGCCAGCGATCCCCTCGCGGCGATGACGCGCAGGCCTTCGCGGCTTGCCGCGATCATGGACAGCGACCTGGTCTATTCCTTCCTGCGTTCGAGGATCACCATCGCGGCCGCGATCGTAACGCTGACAATCGTGCTTGCCGCCGTGCTGGCCCCGTGGATCGCCACGCAAGATCCTTACGATTTGCGGGTGCTGGACATCCTCAATTCGCACAACCCGCCCGCCTGGCTCAAAGGCGGCGATCCGCAATTCCTGCTCGGCACCGACGATCAGGGCCGCGACGTGTTTTCCACCATCCTCTACGGCTCGCGGCAGTCGATCGCGATCGGCGTGATGGCGACGCTGTTCGCCGGCATGCTCGGCATTTCGCTCGGACTGATCGCCGGCTACGCGGGCGGTTCGGTCGACGCTGTCATCATGCGCGCCGCCGACATCCAGAGCACGTTTCCGGCGATCCTGATCGCGATGCTGATCGACGGCACCTCGCGCGCATTGTTCGGCGAGCAGCGCAACGAGCAGATCGTGTTCTGGGTCATGGTGCTCTCCATCGGCCTGTCGTTCTGGGTGCAATACGCCCGCACCGTGCGCGGCTCGACTTTGGTGGAGAAGAACAAGGACTATGTGCTCGCCGCCCGGCTGATCGGCATCCGCCCGGTCAAGATCCTGTTCCGCCATGTGCTGCCGAATGTGGTCGGGCCGGTGCTGGTCATCGCCACCATCAACCTCGCGCTCGCGATCATCACCGAGGCGACGTTGTCGTTCCTCGGGCTCGGCCTGCCCTCGACCCAGCCCTCGCTCGGCACGCTGATCCAGATCGGACAGAAATACCTGTTCGCCGGCGAATGGTGGATCGCGATCTTCCCCGGCATAACCCTTGCGGCATTGGTGCTTGCCGTGAACCTGCTCGGCGACTGGCTGCGCGACGCGCTCAATCCGAAGTTACGGTGACGCAGGCCCGTTTTCCCCGGTGACAACCCTCGGGCGCGGCCATAAGCTCCCACCCCAATTGGCGTTCGCGCCACGCACATTTGGAGGGGTAAATGCGCTTGAAATTCAGTGCCTTGATGCTGGGCGCCGCGATGGCGCTTGTTGCGACTGGAGCCGATGCCCGCGCGGTGAAATGGGCGCGCGCCGCCGATGCGCTCACGCTCGATCCGCACGGGCAGAACGAGGGTCCGACGATCACATTCAACGGCCAAGTCTACGAAGCGCTGATCACGCGCGACAACGCCAACAAGCTGGTCCCGGCACTCGCTCTGTCGTGGAAGCTGGCCGATCCGACGACTTGGGAATTCAAGCTGCGCCCGAACGTCAAATTCCACAACGGCGACGCCTTCACGGCCGACGACGTGGTGTTCTCGCTCCAGCGCGCCCTACAGCCGACCTCGGATTATAAGGGCTATCTGGCGGGCACCAAGGAAGTCGTGAAGGTCGACGACTTCACGGTGCAGCTCAAGACCAGTGGGCCGAACCCGCTGGTTCCCGACAACCTCACCACCGTCTACATCATGAGCAAGAAGTGGTCGGAGGCGAACAACGCCACCAAGCCGCAGGATTTCAAGAACAAGGAAGAAAACTTCGCGGTGCGCAACGCCAACGGCACCGGCCCGTTCGTGCTGGTTTCGCGCGAGCCCGACGTGAAGACCGTGGTCAAGCGCAATGATGCCTACTGGGACCGTGGCGCATCCCCGCTCGAAATCACCGAGCTGACCCTGACCACCATCAAGCAGGATGCAACCCGCGTTGCCGCGCTGCTTTCCGGCGAAGTCGACATCGTGCAGGATGTTCCCGTACAGGACATCGAACGCCTGAAGGCCTCGCCGAACCTGCGCGTCAGCGAAGGTCCGGAGAACCGCTCGATCTTCTTCGGCTTCGACGTCAGCTCCAAGGAACTCGCCTCGTCCGACGTGAAGGGCAAGAACCCGTTCGCCGACGTGCGCGTGCGCCAGGCCGTCAACGGCGCGATCAACCGGCAGGCGATCCAGCGCGTCGTCATGCGCGGGCAGTCCGTGCCGGCCGGCTCGATCGTTGGGCCGTTCGTGAACGGCTACAAAAAGGAATACGACAACGTCGGCCCGCCGGATGTCGCCAAGGCGAAGGGCCTCCTCGCCGCCGCCGGCTATCCGAACGGTTTCTCGGTCTCGCTGCACTGCCCGAACGACCGCTACCTCAACGACGAGGCGATCTGTCAGGCCTCGGTCGGCATGCTTGGCCAGATCGGCATCAAGGTGAACCTGCTCTCGCAATCGAAGTCGCTGCACTTCCCGGCGCTGCAGAATCTCAAGTCGGACTTCTACCTGCTCGGCTGGGGCGTGCCGACCTACGACAGCGATTACATCTTCAGCTTCCTCTACCACACGCGGGAAGGCACCCGCGGCGGCTGGAACGCGACGCGCTACTCGAATCCGGATGCCGACAAGCTGATCCAGAGCCTCTCGGCCGAGACGGATCTGGCCAAGCGCAACGCGACGATCACGCAGATCTGGGACAAGCTGCTCGCCGATCAGGTCTACGTGGCGATCCATCACCAGATGCTCGCGCATGCGATGAAGAACGACATCACGGTGCCGGTCCGGCCCGACAACATCATCTTCTTCAAGGATGTTGCGTTCAAGAAGTCCTGACCATGCCGTGTCCCGCACGCGGTGCAACGCGTAACGTTGCACCGCAGATGCGGGACCCCGGTCACGTAGTTGACTTAGAAAACCGGGGTCCCGGGTCAGCAGCGCATCATTTCATGCTGCGCTGCGCCCGGGACACGCGCAAGTCGCAGCCAGTGTATTCATGATCGCCTACATCCTGCGCAGCCTCGCGCAAGCCGTCATGGTGATGCTGGCGGTCGCGCTGCTGGCATTCTCCATGTTCCGCTTCGTCGGCGATCCCGTCGCGAACATGGTCGGGCAGGAAGCCTCCCTGAAGGAACGCGCCGAGCTTGCCGAACGGCTCGGCCTCAACGATCCCTTTCCGATCCAGTTCGCCAGCTTCGTGCGCGACATGACGCGCGGCGAATTCGGCATGTCGTACCGGCAGGGGCGCCCGGTCCGCGATCTGCTGATGGAACGCGTGCCAGCTACCATCGAACTGGCCTTCCTCTCATCACTGTTCGCGCTCGTGTTTGGAATTGCGCTCGGCGTCTACACGGCGATCAACCGGCGCGGCATTCTCGCCAATGCGGTGATGTCGCTTTCACTCGTCGGCGTCAGCCTGCCGACTTTCCTGATCGGCATCGGGCTGATTTACCTGTTTGCCGTCGAATTGCGCTGGCTTCCCTCGTTCGGGCGCGGCGACGTGGTCAAGCTGGGCTGGTGGTCGACCGGCCTTCTCACCGAGACGGGGCGCAAGTCGCTGATCATGCCGGTGCTGACACTCGGCTTCTTCCAGCTCACCTTGATCATGCGGCTGGTGCGCGCCGAGATGCTGGAGGCGATGCGCACCGATTACATCAAGTTTGCCCGCGCGCGCGGCATTCCGGAGCGCTCGATCTCGTTCCGCCATGCGCTGCGCAACACCATGATCCCGGTGATCACCATCGCGGGCCTCCAGTTCGGCTCGGTCATCGCCTTCGCGATCGTCACCGAAACCGTGTTTCAATGGCCCGGTCTCGGCGCGCTGTTCGTGCAGGCGGTGCAGTTCGTCGATATTCCGGTGATGGCGGCCTATCTGATGTTCGTCGCGCTGGTGTTCGTCATCGTCAATCTCGCCGTCGATCTCCTCTATTTCGCCGTCGATCCGCGTCTGCGCGGCACGACCGCGGCGGCGAAGTGATGCGCGCGCCCTCGCCTCCCCGCACCACCCTACGCACGCGGCTCTGGCACGCGTGGGACAGCGACGTCGCCTGGAGCTTCCGCCACTCGCCGGTTGCGATCCTCGCAGCCGCAATGGCGTCGATCCTGCTGTTGGGCGCGATCCTCGCGCCGCTGATCGCCCCGCAGAATGCGTTCGATGCCGCAAGCCTCAACCTGATGGAGGGCTTCACCAGGCCGGGCGAGCCGAGCGCCGTCACCGGCCGCGTGTTCATGCTGGGTACCGACGATCAGGGCCGCGACATGCTCTCGGCGATCCTCTATGGCTCGCGCGTGTCGCTGCTGGTCGGGTTTGCCTCGGTCGTGTTCTCGATCGCGATCGGCGTTTCGCTCGGCCTGATGGCCGGCTATCTGGGCGGCCGCACCGATGCGTTCATCATGCGCATCGCCGACATCCAGCTCTCGTTTCCTGCGATCCTGATCGCGCTCCTGGTGTTCGGCATCGCGCGCGGGCTGATCGCGCCGCAGTACCATGAGCAGGCCGCGATCGTCGTGCTGATCATCGCGATCGGCCTGTCGAACTGGGCCTCCTACGCGCGCACGGTGCGCGGCTCCACGCTGGTCGAGAAGAACAAGGATTATGTGATGTCCGCGCGGGTGATGGGGCGCTCGTCGTTCGCCATCATGGGCGGGCATGTGCTGCCCAATGTGATGGGGCCGGTGCTGGTGATCGCAACGATCAATCTGGCGCTGGCGATCATCGCCGAATCCACGCTCTCGTTCCTCGGGGTCGGGGTTCCGCCGACACAGCCTTCCCTCGGGACGCTCATTCGGGTCGGACAGCAGTTCCTTTTTTCCGGCGAATGGTGGATTTTGCTCTATCCTGCGCTCGACCTTGTCCTGCTCGCGTTGTCGATCAACCTGCTCGGCGACTGGCTGCGCGATGCCTTGAATCCGAAGCTCAGATGACCGCCCCCGTCCTTTCCGTCCGCAACCTCAAAGTCGAGTTTCCGACCCGGCGCGGCATTCTCACCGCGATCGACGACATCTCGTTCGACATCGGACCCGGCGAGGTGCTCGGCGTTGTGGGCGAATCCGGCGCCGGCAAGTCGATTACCGGCACCGCGGTGATCGGCCTGATCGAGCCGCCCGGCCGGATCGCCGGCGGCGAGGTGCTGCTGCGTGGCGCAGCGCATCGACAATCTGCCGCAAGAACAGATGCGCAAGATCCGCGGCAAGCGGATCGGCATGGTGTTTCAGGACCCGCTCACCAGCCTCAATCCGCTCTATCGCATCGGCGAACAGCTCATCGAAACGATCCGGACGCATTCGACCCTGTCGGAATCCGGCGCGCGGAAAAAGGCGCTCTCGCTGCTCGACGAAGTCGGCATCCCCGCGCCCGACACGCGGATCGACAACTATCCGCATCAGTTTTCCGGCGGGATGCGCCAGCGCGTCGTGCTGGCGCTTGCGCTCGCCGCCGAACCCGAACTGGTGATCGCGGACGAGCCGACCACCGCGCTCGATGTCTCGGTGCAGGCGCAGATCATCGCATTGTTGAAGCGCCTGTGTGCGCAGCATGGCGCCGCCGTCATGCTGATCACGCACGATATGGGCGTGATCGCCGAGACCGCCGACCGCGTCGCCGTGATGTATGCGGGGCGCATCGCCGAGATCGGTCCGGTGCGCGACGTCATCAAGGCGCCGCTGCACCCCTACACCAAGGGCCTGATGGGCTCGATCCCCTCCCTCACCGGCGAAAGCGACCGGCTGGTGCAAATTCCCGGTTCGATGCCGCGGCTGACCGCGATCCCATCCGGCTGCCGCTTCCATCCGCGCTGCCCGCGCGCCTTCGTACCCTGCCCGACGTTCCGCCCCGAGTTGCAGCCGGAGGCGAAGTCGGAGGTCGCGTGCTGGCTCTACCATCCGTTCCCGGTGCAGGCGGAGGCGGTATGAGCTCGGTCCTTGACGCCCCCGCTCCCGCTGAGACGAAAAACGCGCTGGTCGAGGTGCACAACCTCGGCCGCATCTTCGATGTCTCCAAGCCGTGGCTCAACCGCGTCACCGAACGCCTGCCGCGCCGGCTGCTCACCGCAGCGGCGGAAGTGACGTTCTCGATCAATAAGCGCGAGACCTTCGCGCTGGTCGGCGAATCCGGTTCGGGAAAATCCACCGTCGCCAAGATGGTGGTCGGGCTGATCCCGCCCTCGACCGGCGAAGTCATCATCGACGGCGTGTCGATGAGCAATCCCAAGCACGATGCGGACCGGCGCCGCCTGCGCCGCCGTATCCAGATGGTGTTCCAGGACCCTTACGCGAGCCTCAATCCGCGCTGGCGCGCGCTCGATATCGTGGCCGAGCCGATCCGCGCCTTCGGCATCGCGCAAAGCGACGCCGAGACCGCGCAACAGGTCGGCGACCTGTTGAAACTCGTCGGGCTCGATCCGGCCGACGGCGCAAAGTACCCGCACGAGTTTTCCGGCGGCCAGCGCCAGCGCATCGCGATCGCCCGCGCGCTCGCCTGCAATCCGGAATTCATCGTGTGCGACGAGCCGACATCGGCGCTCGATGTCTCGGTGCAGGCGCAGATCCTCAATCTGATGCGCGACCTGCAGGATCGCCTCGGCCTCACCTACCTGTTCATCAGTCACAATCTCGCGGTCGTGCGCCACATGGCGAACCGTATCGGCGTGATGTATCTGGGCCGCCTGGTCGAGGTCGCGCCGGCGCGCGAGATGTTCCGTACGCCGAAGCATCCCTATACGCGCATGCTGCTCGATGCGGTGCCCGACCTCGATCTCACCGGGCGCAAGCGCAAGCCGGTCGAGGGCGAGGTGCCGAACCCGATCGATCCGCCGCCCGGCTGTCCGTTCCATCCGCGCTGCCCGTTCGCGAACGAGCGCTGCCGGATCGAGCTGCCGCTCCCGATCCAGGCCGGCGCCGCGACGGTGCGCTGTCACGCGGTCGAGGAAGGGCGGATCTAACTCCGCCGCCGAGCGGCACGCGCCGCGGCAGGAAGACCAATGGACGTTCTGTTCGGTTTCATCCTCGCGGCGTTTGCGCTCGCCGGCAGTCCCGGCCCTGCGACCTTGAGCCTTGCCGCCACCGGTGCCGCATTCGGGGCGCAGCGCGGCCTTCCCTACATGCTCGGGATCGACATCGGAATGGTCGGCGTGATGGCGATCACGGCGAGCGGCGTCGTCGGCGTCCTGCTGGCAGTGCCGGGCGCGACCCCGATCGTCTCGGTTCTGGCGGGGGCGTACTTCCTCTACCTCGCCTGGCGCATCGCCACGGCGCCGCCGCTCTCGGAAGCCACCGCACAGCAAAGCCCGCCCTCGTTCGCGGCCGGCCTGCTGCTGTCGCTGATCAACCCAAGGGCTATGCGGCCATGGCGGCGCTGTTCTCCGGCTTCGTGCTGGTGCGCGAGCGCCTCGTGCTCGATGTCGCGGTCAAGCTGATCGTGCTGGCCGCGATCATCGCAACCGTCAATCTCGCGTGGCTCACCGCCGGAGCCGGGCTGACGCGCTTCTTCCGCGATCCGGGGACGAACCGCATCGTCAACGTGATTTTCGCGATCCTGCTGATCGCGTCCGTCGCTGTGGCGCTGCTGTTCTGACCGCTTGACCCTGCTTGGGCGGCCCCCTACACACCCACCAATGGGAGCGCGTAGCTCAGTCGGTAGAGCATTTGACTTTTAATCAAAGGGTCCCGGGTTCGAATCCCGGCGCGCTCACCAGATAAATCAAAGACTTACGGGTTCATGCGAAGAAATCAGTTTTCCAGATTTCTTGCGGGGTAACGCCTGGGGTAACAAAATTGGGCGTCGAGATGTCGCAGGAGTCTTCGCAAGCAGTAGCCCCTCGGTTCTTGCGCTCTACCGTGGACTTCAGCCCAGCGTTCTCGAATTTTCACCTGCCCGCACCAGATCAAGCGCCGCGAGCACCCGCTCCGGCGTCATCGGCATGCGCGTCACGCGCACGCCGGTCGCCCGCGCGATCGCGTTGGCGACGGCAGCGGCCGGCGGCACGATCGGCACCTCGCCGACGCCGCGCACGCCGTAGGGCACGTTCGGCACCGGCGTCTCGACGATCACGCATTCGATCTGCGGCACGTCGAGCGCGGTCGGCATGCGGTAGTCGAGCAGGCTCGCGTTGCGCAGCCGCCCGTCCGGTCCGTAGTCGAACCCCTCCATCAGCGCCCAGCCCAGCCCCTGCACCACGCTGCCTTCGATCTGGCCCTCGACCGCGGCCGGATTGAGCGCGAGCCCGACGTCCTGGAACGCCGTGTAGCGCAGCACCGTCACCAGGCCGGTGCTCGGTGTCGACCTCGACGTCGCACACATGCGCGCCGATCTCGACGCCGAGCGGCAGCTTGGTCGAGACGCCGCGGCCGACCACGGCGCCGTCGGTCAGCGTCGCCTGCATCAGCTCGGCGAGCGAGATCGCGGCGCCGCCCGGTTGCGCGCCCGGAACGTGCCGCCCGCATAGTCGAGCTGCTCCGGCCGCGCATTGCAGCTTCTCGGCGGCGCGCCGGCGCAATTGGCCGAGCGCGTCGCGGCTCGCCTCGACCAGCGCCGCCGTCATGGTGCGCGCGACGCGGCTGCCGGCCGCGCCATCGCTGTAGCCGACCGACTTGGAGTCGCCGGTGTGGATGTGGATGTCCTCGACGGCGAGCCCGAACTCCTCGGCCACCACCTGCGCCATGGTGGTGCGCGTGCCCGAGAGGTCGACCGCGCCCATCGTCACCATCGGGCGGCCGTCGCCGGCGATCGTGATGTGCCCCGCCGAGGTCATGGACGTGCCGCGCCAGTAGCCGAGCGCAAGGCCGCGTCCGCGCGGCAGGCGGCCCTTCGGGCAGCGGATCGCGCCAGCAGGCGTGCTCGCGCACGCGCTCCAGGATCGTGGTGAGCCCGATGGCCGGAAACGGCGTGCCGATCGGCATGGTGCTGCCGGTCACCGACGCGTTGCGCAGGCGGAACTCCAGCGGGTCCATGCCGAGCTGCTGGCACAGCATGTCCATCGCCTGCTCCATGGCGAAGGCCGCCTGGATGCCGACGGGCGCGCGATAGGCCTCGGTGCGCGGCTTGTTGGTGACGACGTCGTAGCCCTGCAGATCGAGGTTCGGGCATTGGTAGAGCGCGGCCGAGGCCTGCATCACGAGCGACGGGCTCAGCCCGGCAGGCCGCCGGCATCGAGGCGATAGGTGCCCGTCGATGGCGGCGAGGCGGCCGTCCTCCCCTGCGCCGACCGCGATATCGATCAGCGCGCGCGGCGGCGGGGCCGGAGCCGCCCTGCAGCACCTCCTCGCGCGACAGCACGAGCTTCACCGGGCGCCGGCACTTCTGCGCGAGCCGCACCGCCACGGCCTCGCCGTGGATGGCGATCTTGCCGCCGAAGCCGCCGCCGATCTCGAGCGGCACGACCTTGAGCTTCGACGCCGGCAGGCCGAGCATCGCGGCAATCATCAGCTCGGCGGTGAACTGCCCCTGCGTGGAGGCCCACACGGTGGCAAAGCCGTTGGCGTCGACCTCGCGCCACCACCGCCTGCGGCTCGAGATAGCCCTGGTGCGCGGTGTCGACCTGCACGCTCGATCCGCGCCGTCGCGGCGCGCGGCGCAGAGCGCAGCCTGCGCATCGCCGCGCGCGATCACCGTGCGCGAGCAGACGTTGCTCGGCGTTCGCGGGCGCGGCTCGATGCCCTTGGTGAAGACATGCTCGTGCAGCACGGGCGCGTCGGCCGCCATGGCCGCCGCGATATCGAGCACGGCCGGCAGCGGCTCGTAGTCGACCTCGATCAGCGCCAGCGCCGCCTCGGCCACATGCACGTCCACGGCGGCGACCGCCGCGACCGGCTGCCCGACCCAGTGGACCTTGCGGCGCGCCATGTTGATCTGCGCCACCATCCACATGTCGTAGCCGGTCTCGCCCATCGGGATCGTGGCGCCGACCGGCAGCTCGGGGAAATCCGCCGCGCTCACCACCGCCAGCACGCCCTGCAGCGCCATCGCGCGCGCCGTATCGATGCGCAGGATGCGCGCATGCGCGTGCGGGCTGCGCAGCAGCTCGCGCGTGCACCATGCCGGGCAGCGCAAGGTCCGCCGGATAGCGCGCCTCGCCGGTGACGCGCTCGCGCGCATCGACGCGCGGCAGCCGCTGGCCGATCACCTTGAGCGCCGGCGCTGGCGTCGGCTGCCATCGCGTCATCGGCTCTGCCCCTGCGCCCGCGCGGCGACCGCCGCGATGGCCTCGACGATCTTGCCGTAACCGGTGCAGCGGCACAGGTTGCCCGCGATGGCGTGGCGGATCTGCGCTTCGCTCGGGCGCGGGTTCTCGTCGAGCAGCGCCTTGGCGGCGAGCACGATGCCCGGCGTGCAGAAGCCGCATTGCGTGCCGCCATGCTCGACCAGCGCCTGCTGCAGCGGATGCAGCTCGCCGTCCGGCGGACAGGCCCTCGATGGTGGTGATGTCCCGGCCCGGCACCTCGAGCGCCAGCACCAGGCACGCATTGATCGGCGCGCCGTCCATCAGCACCGTGCAGGTGCCGCAATTGCCGTTGCCGCAGCCCTCCTTGGTGCCGGTCAGGCCGAGCCGGTCGCGCAACAGATCGAGCAGCGTGTCGCGCGTGTCGGCGAGCACGCTCCGCTCCTCGCCGTTGACGGTGCAATTCAGAAGCGTCTTCATGCGACCACGACCTCGAGACCGAGCCTGCGGCCGCAATCGGCGAGCGCGCGCGCCGTCAGCACGGCCACCAGCGTGCGGCGATAGGCGGCGGAGCCGCGCGTATCCGAGATCGGACGCGCATCCTGCGCGGCGAGCCGGCCGGCCTCCTCGAACAGCGCGCCGCTCGGCCGCTCGCCCACGAGCTTTCGCTCGGCCGTCGGCGCGCGGATCGGCGTCGGCGCGACCGAGGCGAGCGCCACGCCGCGCCTCCGCGATGGTGCCGTCCGCGCCGAGCCGCAGCCAGGCCGCGGCGCCCGCGATCGCGATGTCCATCTCGCGCCGCGGCGTGAAGCGCAGATAGGCCGCGGCCGCGCGGGCGCGGCCGGCGGCAGCTGGATCGCAACCAGCAGTTCGCCCGCCGCGAGTGTCGTGCGGCCCGGTCCCGCGAAGATCGCCTCGACCGGCATCTCCCGCGTGCCGTCCGGGCCGGCAATCAGCGGCCTGCGCCCCATGACAGATCAGCGCCGGCACGCCGTCCGCCGACGGCGCCGCATTGCAGATATTGCCGCCAAGGCTCGCCCGGTTCTGCACCTGCACGCCGCCGATGAGCTGCGCGGACTCGGCAACGGCCGGATAGCCGGCCGCAATCGCCGCATGCCGCGCGACGGCGGTCGCGGTCGCGGCCGCGCCGATCGACACGCCGCCGTCGGGCAACACCGTGATCGCGGTCAGTCTCGGGAATGTGTTTCAGGTCGATGATGCGCGCGGCCCGGCGCCGCCCCTCGCGCAACTGCGGCACCAGGTCGGTGCCGCCGGCGAGCGCGCGCGCATCGTCCGCGCGCATCGCCGCGATGGCCTCCGCGATCGGTTCCGGGCCGCTCATAGACGAAATCCTGCAACGACCTGCTCCGCCGTAGGTGAATAGACTACGACACTTGATGAGTGATTGCCGCTCGAAATCGGCCGCCGCCACACTGCCTGAGCCGGCGAAGTCAGGGCCAGAGCCGTTCGATTTCAAGCTGGTGCCTCCGGAGGCAGCACAATGTCAAGCCAGCCGAGCGGCGTCGTGATTGCCTGCTCGCAGGGACGAAGCAAGATCGTAGTCATTGGGGACTCGATGATCGCTGGGCCTGCTATCGACTGACCTGGCACGAGGCGATCGAAGGGGTAGACGGACGCAATCAGAAACTTATCCAGGCAAATCCGGCGCTCTCCGGCGGGCGGCGAAGGTGCCGCTGAGGTACGCAACTGCAACGGCCTAAAGCTGAGCGACTTTGCGAGAGCGCCGTTAACCCGGGTGTTACCCCCACACACTGGGTCGCTGACTTCAGTTCTTGAAACTCCCAGATTTCCGAGCGCTTAGAGCGCCCGACCAACTGTCGGACACTCAGATGATCATGGACAACCGCTCACCGGCTGGCCCTTACCCAATACCACGTCCCTAGGCGCGCCGGGGTCGCGCAGCGATTCTGTCCCACGCCACCACGTTTAACGCCGAGAGCTTGTGCTTCATGATGCGCTGGCTCGCCGTGCGCTCGAAATCATCGACCATGACGATGTAGCGCGGGTTCTGATACGGCGCGAGCCGCTCCGCGAGCCAGTCCGACAACTCTTGCGGCTCGAGCGCCGCTCCGCGTCCTCCGCTTGACGAACAGCTTGATGTCCTGCTCGCCGATCTCCGCCGCAACGCCGATCATGGCGCAATCCTCAACTGCCGGATGCTTCGCCGCGACCTGCTCGACCTCGAGCGCCGAGACATTCTCGCCGCGCACCCGCACGTTGTCGGTCATGCGGCCGTGGAAATACATGTTGCCCGCGGCATCGAACGAGCCAAGGTCGCCGGTATGGAACGCATCGCCGCGCAGGGCGCGCGCGGTTGCCTCCGGGTTCGACAGATAGCCGCGCGTGATCGCGCCGGGGAGCGAGGTGCGCACGACGATCTCGCCGCGCTCGCCGGTAGCGACGGGCGCGCCGGACGGCGCGATCAGCTCGACCTCGAACCACGGCGCGGGGTGGCCGACCGAGCCGACCGCGCCGTTGTCGTTGTAGGTCGTGATGCTCGAGCATTCGGTCATGCCGTAGCATTCGCGGATCTGCACGCCGAAGCGCTCCTCGAACGGGCGCCAGATTTCGCGCGGACAACCGCCGCCCCAGGCGATGCGCGCGCCATGCGTCCGATCGAGCGCGGATGGCGGCTGCTTCAGCAGGATTTGCAGGATGCCGCCGAGAAAATGAATGTGGGTCGCGCCGTACGAGCGCACCTGTTGCCAGAAGCGGCTCGCCGAGAAATGCTCGACCAGCGCGAGCGTCACGTCGCGGATCAGCGGCAGCACGATCATCTGCGCGCCGCCGATGTGATACAGCGGCTCCCACATGAACATGACGTCGCCGGCGCGCGCCGCCGACACGAGCGCGACCGCTTCGCCCGACAAGCGCAGCATCCGATGCGAGACAAGAACGCCCTTCGGGCGGCCCGTCGTGCCGGATGTGTACATGACGGCGAACGTCTCGTCGGCTGCGGGCGCCGGCTCGCTCCACGACAGCGCTCGCAGCCGCCGCTCGCAATGGTCTGCACCGCGTCCGGTCGATGAAGACCTGTACGCCGGCAAGATTTGCGCCGCTCGCCTCGATCGTCGCCGTGAGCGCCGCCTCGGCGATGATCAGTTTCGGCGCCGAATGATTGAAGATGTAGCCGAGATTCTCGCCGCGGCTTTGCACGTTGATCGGAACCCAGACGGCGCGCGCCTTGGCGATTGCGAACAGCAGCGCCAACGCGACCGGGCTGTTGCGGATCATCAGCGCGACCGCGTCGCCGGGCGCAAGCCCGATGCCGCGCATCCAGAACGCCAGCGTGGTCGCCATCCGGTCGAGTTCGCCGAAGGTCAACGGCGCGCCTTCGTAGCGGGCGAACACGCCGGACGGGTTTGTCCCGCGCGCGGCGCGCGAGCAGCGGCAGAAATCCGTCGTCGGTATCGATCATGCCCGCGTGAGATGTACGTCGCGCGTTACGCTTGGCCGCGCGCCTTGCGCCGCGCCGCGCGCTCGGCAAAGAAGCGCCGCATCGTCTCCTGCGGCTCGCCCGACGCATAGGCCTCGGCCTGGATCTTTCCGCCGTTGCGGAACGCCTCGTCGAACGCCTCCTGCGTCACCTGGCGGAAGCGTTGCTTGTTCAGCCGAAACGCCATGACCGGCTTCGACGCCATCAGCTCGGCGACCTCGCGCGTCTTCGGCATCACGTCCTCGGGCCGCGGCACCAGATAATTGATGAGGCCGATGGACGCGGCCTCCTCGGCCTCCATCATGCGTCCCGTCAGGGTCAGCTCCATCGTGCGCGCAAGTCCGATGCGCGGCAGCATCAGCATCGGGCCGGTGACGCTCGGGATGCCGGCATTGATCTCCGGCTGGCCCATGCGCACGCCCGGATGTCCGACGCGCACATCGGTCAGCATCACGGCCTGGAACGCCGAGCCGGCCGCGACGCCATTGAGCGCTGCAAGGCATGGCTTATCGAGACCGCGGATCGCGTTGTAGAAGTCCTGCCACGACTGGAACCAGTTGGCGCCCTCACTGCCGGACTGGAATTTCTCCGTCTCCTCCAGATCCTGCCCCGCGCAGAACGCCCGCTCGCCCGCCCCCGTCATGATGACGGCCTTGACCGCCGGATCGCGATTCCAGTCATTGAGCACGGCGGTGATCTCGGCGCGCATCGGCGTGTCCCAGGCGTTGAGCTTCCACGGCTTGTTGAGCGTGACCGTGCCGATGCCGCCGGTAACCTCGGTCACGATGACCGCATTGCTCATGGTGATTACTCCTCGCCGCCACTTGCACCGGCATATAGAAGGGCGGGCTTTGCGGCTGTCAAATGCGCGATTGAACGACGCCGCATGTTCGGCAAGCATGCATGCGCCGTTATTGGCACGCAATGAAGGCAATCATGAACGGCAGAGCTGGTGCGTGCGGTTGTGCCGGGCGGTCCGCCCGTGCGCATTCTCGTCGATGGCGTGGAGGTCACGGCCTACACCGGCGAAAGCGTGCTGGTCGCCGTTCTCGCGGCGCGCAATGCGCTGCGCCGGCACGAATTCAGCGACGAGGCGCGCGCCGGCTTCTGCCTGATGGGCGCCTGCCAGGATTGCTGGGTGTGGCTCGCCGACCACTCGCGCGTGCGCGCCTGCACGACCGTCGTCGCCGATGGCATGCAGTGTCCTGACGGGTGCGCCGCCGGGATTTGCCGCCGTGATTAGGGTCGCGATCGTCGGCGCCGGTCCGGCCGGTATCGCGGCTGCGGGCGTGCTCGCCGCGCACGGCGTTGCCGCCACTGTGATCGACGAGGGACGCGAGCCGGGCGGGCAAATCTATCGGCGCGCGCGCGCCGGGCTTGCGCTCGACATCGAAGCGCTGCTTGGCGCCGAAGCTGCGAACTATCGGCGCTTCCATGCGGCGTTCGATGGCCTTGCGCGACCGCATCGACTACCGGCCGCAGACGCTCGCTTGGGGCGTTGACGAGCGAACAGCTTCATACCGTCCGCGCGAGCGCCGCCGATACGGTCGACGTTCGACGCGCTCATTCTGGCGACCGGGCGCCACCGATCGCGTGATGCCGATCGCCGGATGGACGTTGCCGGGCGTGTTCACGCTCGGCGGCGCACAGGTGCTGCTCAAGGAGCACGGCTGCCTGATCGGCCGGCGCATCGTCTTCTGCGGCAGCTCTCCGCTGCTCTATCTCGCCGCCAAGCAGTATCGCGCCATGGGCGCCGAGATCGTCGGCCGTGCTCGACACGACGCCATTCGCCGCCAAGGTGGCGCGCAGCCGTGGATCTCGTTGGCGGCGCCCGAACACGCTTGCGCGCGGGCTCGGCTACATGCGCGGCGCTGCGCCGCGCCGGCGTGCCGATCCACCACGGCGTCACGCTGTCGCGCATTCGAGGGCGCGAGCGGCGTGGAAGGCAGTGCGCTTTCGCGATCGTAGCGGCCGCGAGATCACGTCATTGCGTGCGACGCCGTCGCGTTCGGTTTCGGCCTCAAGCCCGAAACCCAGCTTGCCGAGCTCGCGGGCGTGGAGCTTCGCTACGACGCGGTCTTCCGCCAATGGTTGCCGCACGCCGACGCGGATGGACGATGCGGCGGCAATGTCTACGTGGCGGGCGATGGCGCGACCATCGGCGGCGCGCAGGCCGCGGCAGCTCACCGGCCAGCTCGCCGCCTGCGCGGTGCTCGACGATTTCAAGATCGCGGTTGCAGGCGTCGATCGCGCGCGCGCGCGGCGCCAGGTCGCGCGGCTACGCCGTTTCCAGCGCGGTCTCGCTCGCGCCTTCGCTTGGCCGGCCGACGTCATTCGCGATCTCGACGACGATGTGATGGTGTGCCGGTGCGAAGGCATTACGGCGGGCGAATTGCGCGCCTCGATCCGCGCAGACTTCGGCCCAACCGAGGTCAATCGCCTCAAGGCCATCACCCGCTGCGGCATGGGCCGCTGCCAGGGCCGCTTCTGCGGCCTTGCCGCCGCGGAGTTGACGGCGCAGACGCTCGGAATACCGCTCGAAGCCGTTGGCCGCCTGCGCGCGCAGCCGCCGGTCAAGCCGATCCCGCTCGCGGTCAGTCTTGCGGGAAACTCTGCGGCCGCAGCGCGCGATGAAACCAGTGCACCAGCGTGACCATGTCGAACACCGGCACGCCGAGGCGCCGGTTGAGCTCGTGCGAATAGGGCGTGATGTTGGTGCATTCGCACACGATCGCGCCGATCGACGGATCGTCCTCGACCATGCGCTCGGCGACGCCAATCACTTCGTCCTTGAGCACCTCGAACGGCACCGAGGTATCGCCCTCGCGGATCGAGCGCTGAAACTCGGACGCGGGCGGCATGCCGACCACCGGCGTTTGCGGATCGATGCCGACAGCCGCGAGATGATGCACGGTCAGCGACTCGGCCGAGAACGTGAGGATCGCCGGGCGCTTTCCCTTCGGCAGCACGCGCGCGACCATCGGCACTTGCAGCAGCGCGCTGGTCGCGACCGGCACGCTGCAATGCGCCGCAAGCTCCTGCTGGTAGAGCGCGAGGAAGCCGCACGTCGTCGTGATGCCGTCGACGCCTTCGGCGATCAGCTCGTCCGCCGCATCGGCAAAGCGCTGAAACAGATCGCGGTTGTTGAGCGTGTCGACGACCTTGTTCGGCACCGCGCCGCGCACGATCTTGTATTGCACCGGAAACGGCCAGGTTTGCGCATTGCCGATGTCGCCGTTGAAGCGCTCGAATTTGGTGTCGAGCATCAGGATGCCGATCGGCACGCCATAATAGGTGCGCTTGCGCGCGCCGTTGCCGGTCTTGGTCATGAGAGCGCGGCCCGTGTTTCTGTCGAGCCCATCGCGGCCGAGGCAAGCGCTGCATCGAACTCGCCGGTAAGGCGTTCCTGATCGGGTTGCACCTCGCCGGCAAAGCGGTCGATCGCGAAAGCCTCGATCGGAATTCTGGCCGCGCCCTCGTCGATCATTTCGGCGAGCGTATAGCCGACGCCGGGGCTGAGCTGAAAGCCGTGGCCGCAGAATCCGAAAGCGTGCAGCAGATTCTTCGTCGTGCGGCTCCAGCCCATCACGGGGAGCATGTCGGGCAGATAGCCTTCGATCCCGGACCAAACCCGGATGACCTGCGCGGAGGCGAGCATCGGCACCACGCGCGCCATGTGCTCCAATCCGAGCAGGACCTTGGCCGGCGGCACGGGCGCGCGGTTTTGGACCCGGTCGGCCGGGCCGCGCGGGTAGAAGCCGACGATCACGTTGCCGCGCTCGACCTGCCGGATGATGACCGCGCCGCCGGCATCCTGCAGCGCCGTCTTGATGAAGTATGGCAGCGGCTCGGTGACGAAATTCGGCGGCGCCGCCGGGAACATCGGCGTGGTCTCGCCGAACTGTTCGGCGATCTCGTTGCCCCACGCGCCCGACGCGTTGAGGACGATCGGCGCTTCGAACACGAGGTCGCGGTCGGTCGCGATACGAAAGCGTTCGCCGGCGGGCTCGATGCGCGACGACGCGGGTGTTCGGAAAGATGTCCGCGCCAAGTGCGCGCGCCGCACGCGCGACCGCAGGCGTTACAAGGCGGGGATTGGCCGTGCCGTCGCGCTTCGACCATGTCGCGCCGCAGACGTCCGGGCCGAGATAGGGAAATCGGCGCCGCACTTCGTTCGCGCCGAGGAGTTCGATTTCCAGGCCGCCCGCGGTCCCTTCCCGCTGGTAGCGTTCGAGCCGCGCCAGTTCCTTCGGATCGAGCGCGATATAGGCGTGGCCGCAGGGAGAAAACTCGCATGTCTCTCCGATCAGCTGCTCGATCCGCTCCCACTGCTCGTGCGCGCGCAGCGCCAGAGGAAACTCGGTCGGATGACGCCCCTCCAGCCGGACATTGCCGAAATTGACGCCGCTCGCCTGACTGCCGACCGCGCCCTTCTCGATCACCGCGACCGAATGGCCGCGCTTGCGCAGGAAATAAGCCGTCCACGTCCCGACGAGGCCGCCGCCGATAATCGCAACGTCGTGGTGGATCGTACGCATGGCGCTGTCTACCATCGAGACGGGAAGACGTACATCGCAGCGGCGGGGCATCGTGCAAGACATTCGCGCCGACATCCTGATCTTCGGAACCGGCAATTTTGCCGGGCGGATCGCGCTCGATCTCGCGGCGACGGCATCCGAGCCGGTGACAGTCGTGATCGCCGGCCGCAATCGCGATCGCCTCAAATGGCTTCGCACCGCTGGCAATGCGCGCGCCGCGATGTTCGATCGTCCAGCGCGCTTTGTTGCGCATGAGGTCGATCTGTCGGTCGCGGATGCCGCGGCCGAGGCCATCGCGGCGGTCGAGCCGAAAGTGGTCGTGCAGGCAGCCTCGTTCCAGACCGGCAACGTCATCAGCAATCAGGGCAATGCCTGGACAAAGCTCGTCGCCGAAGGCGGCTTGAGCGCGACCGCGGTGCTGCAGGCGCCGCTCTCGATCGCGGTCGCGCGCGCCGTCAAGGCGGTGCGGCCGCAGGCCCATTTCATCAATTGCTGCTTTCGCCGATGTCGTCAATCCGCTGATTGCCGCGCTCGATTTGCCGATCACGTGCGGGGTCGGAAATGTCGCGATTCTCGCCAACGCGTTCGCCGGCACGCTCGCGCCCGGTCAGACGGCTCAAGGTGCTGGCGCACTATCAAAACCTCGCGCCGTGGCGGCGCGCCGCCGAGACGCGCAGCGGCCGCTTCGGCGCGCGTCTGGATCGATGATGAGGAAGTCGCCGACGTCTATCGCGCGCTTTGCCGACGTCCAACTGACCCGCGAACCGGCGATCGAGATTTCGGGCGCGAGCGGCGTGCCGCTGATGCTTGCGATGGCGCACGGGCGCGACTGGGGCGGGCACGTGCCGGGACCGCGCGGCCTGCCCGGCGGCTATCCGGTCCGGCTCAAGGCGGGTGAGATCGACCTTGATCTCCCGGCCTCACTCACGCGCAGCGAGGCGATCGCCTGGAATCTGCGCTACGAGCAGGACAGCGGGCTCGTCGTCGGCCCGGACGGGCGCGCGACCTATACCGGGCGTGCTGCGCGAGCGGCTCGCGGCGTTGAGCCCCGAGCTCGCCGACGGATTCCATGTGCGCGACATCGACGACGTCTACCGCGCCATGAACGACCTGCGGTCGCGGCTTGAACGCAGCGCTGCCTGACGGCGAGAGCCGTCAGTTGGCCGCGGCTTGCCCGCCCTCGACAGCGGTCGCGCAAAACGCAAAGATAGCCGCGAGGCTCGGCGCACGGCCGGCACAAGTGGCCGCGTCGCCTGAGGAATTTGGGGAGATCGGCATGAACAGACGCGTACTGCTTGCGACGATCGCGGCCGCGCTGACGGTCGCTGCATCCGCCGCTTCGGCCCAGGAGCCGATGGTCTTCGGCGTGATCACGCCGCTCTCGCCGCCGGGCGAGACCGCGCTCGGCCAGCAGGTCAAGCGCGGCAGCGAAATCGCCGTCGAATACCTCAACGAGAAGGGCGGCGTGCTCGGCCGCAAGGTCGTGCTGTCGATCCAGGACACCGCCGGCAAGAACGAGGCCGGCGTCGCGGCCTATCGCCGTCTGGTCTCGAACGAGAAGGCGGTCGCGGTCTTCGGCTTCATCCACAGCGGCGTCAACATCGCGGTCAACGAGGTCGCCAAGGAGATGGGCGTCCCGACCATGGGCACTCAGACCGGCGCGGGCGACGTGACGGCCAAGCACTACGACATCGCGTTCCGCACCCACGCGGTCGACCCGCCGCGCGCCGCCACCTGGCTCGGCTGGGCCAAGAAGAACGGCTTCAAGCGCCTCTCGATCCTGGCGGAGACGACCGACTACGGCATCGGCCTCGCGAAGGCGACCGAGGCGCAGAACAAGAGCATGAATATCGGCCTGGAAATCCAGACCATCATGTTCGACCGCACGACCACCGATCTCCTGCCGCAGCTCCTGCAGGTGAAGGCGTTCAAGCCGGACGCCATCATCAATGTCGGCGTCGGCCAGCCGCTCGATCTCATGATCACCCAGGCGACCACCGTCGGCCTGCTGCCGACTGTCCCGATGGTCACGTCGTACGACGCGCCTGGCCGTCCGCAGCACTGGCAGCTCCACAAGGAGCAAGGCGTCGGCGTCCACTTCATCGCGTTCTATACGCAGAAATCGAAACTCAGCGACCTCGGCGAGTGGTTCGTGAAGAAATACCAGGAGAAGTACAACGAACCGCCGATCTATTCCGCGCTGAACGGCTTCGCCAACGCGATCGTGTTCGCGCAGGCGATCGAGATGGCGAAGACCACCGAGCCGAAGGCGTTGATCAAGGCGCTCGAGACCGGCTCGTTCAAGGGATGGTCGTCGGTGCCGGTGACGTTCCCGCAAGCCGAGGGTGCGCTGTGGCACAACTGGTCGCCGCCGCTGATGATCCTGAAGTACACCAAGGCCAACCAGACGCAGGCGGATGCCGAGGTGGCGTACACGCTCGGAGAGTAACTGAGCGGATGCGCGTCGGCGTGCGCCGCGAGCCGTCGCAGCTCTCGCGGAGTTTGGAGCCCCGATGTTCAGTGCCGAGCTCTTCACCCAGACGCTCATCGCCGGATTGATGATCGGCGTGCTCTACGCCTTGATGGCGCTGGGCATCACGTTCATCTACAGCATCGTCCGGATGATCAATTGGGCGATGGGCGAGTTCTACATGCTGGGCAGCTACATCCAGTATGTGGTCGTCGCCCACGCGCTCGGGCGCGATCTGTGGTGGCTCGCCGTCATCATCTCGACCGCCGGCACATTCCTCGTCGGCTATCTGCTCGAGCCGATCCTGATCAAGCCGATGCACGCGCGCGCGATGGAACGGCGCGACGACTACGCGACCGTCGTGACGATCGCGCTCCTGCTGATGCTGCGAAGCCTCGCAGTCGCGATCGGCGGCCCCAACCAATTCCGTCCCGAGACCAACCTGCCGATCATGTGGGTCGGACCGCTGCCGATGGAGGGCGCGCGGGTCGCCGCATCCGTCTGCGCGCTCCTCGCGCTCGGCGCTGTTCTATCTCGTCATCTCCAGGACCTGGATCGGGCTCGCGTTGCGAGCGATGGCGCAGAACCGGGTGGCGGCGCAGACCTCGGGCGTCGACGTCTTCCGGCTCGACGCGATGGCGTTCGCGATCGGCGTGGCGCTGGCGGGGCTTGCGGGCGCCCTGCTCGCGCCGCTGTTCCTGGTCTATCCGACCAACGGTGCGGTCACGACCGTGAAAGGCTTCGAGATCATCGTGATCGGCGGCCTCGGCTCGATCCCGGGCGCGCTGATCGGCGGCCTGCTGCTCGGCGTCGTGGAGAGCCTGGGCGCCGGCTTCATCTCCTCGTCCTATCAGAACGCCTACGGTTTTCTGCTGGTGTTGCTGGTGCTGCTGGTTCGCCCCTATGGCCTGTTCGGAGAACGCGGACGGGAGGCCTGATGGCCGATCTGCTCGTCACCGAGGGCCTGACCAAGCGCTACGGCGGCCTTGTCGCCAACGACGGCGTCGCGATGCAGCTCGCGGCCGGCGAGATCCGCGGGCTGATCGGCCCGAACGGCGCCGGCAAGACGACGTTCGTCAATGTCGTCACCGGCATCGAGCGCCCGGACGGGGGCGAGGTGATGCTCGGCGGTGCGCCGATCACGGGCCTCGGCGCCGCACGAGATCGCGGAGCGCGGGCTGGTGCGCTCGTTCCAGGTCGCGCGCGTGTTCGGCAACCTCACGGTGCACGAGAACCTGATGGTGCCCTACTTCGCGTGCGACCGCACGCAGGGAACGGCCGAGTGCGCTGGCGCGCGCGAGCGAGTTGCTGAAGCTTTCGACGCTGGAGCCGCTAGCGCACGACCTCGCAAAGTCGCTTTCCGGCGGCCAGCGGATGCTGCTGCAAGCCTGCGCGGGATTCATGATTCCGGACGTCCGCGTGCACGTGCTCGACGAGCCGTTCGCCGGCATCAATCCGGTCGTCAAGGACACGCTGATCGACCTGATCCTGCACGAAAATCGCACTCACGGTGCAGCGTTTCTCATCGTCAGCCATGAGATGGAAATCATCCGGCGCATCTGCCCGCGGGTGACCGTCATGATCGCCGGACGGGTCGCGGCCGAAGGACCGCTCGACGAGATCGCGCGGCGCGAGGACGTCATCACGGCCTATCTCGGGCGATCGTTCCAATGACCGCCCCGCTGCTCACCGTTGCGGACGTTCACGCCGGCTACCTGCCGGGCGTCGACATCCTGCGCGGCATCAGCATCGCGGCGCGTCCCAACGAGATCACGCTGGTGATCGGACCGAACGGTGCCGGCAAGTCGACCCTCCTGCGCACGGTGTTTGCGTTCCTCGCCCCCAACCAGGGCGCCATCACGTTTCGCGAGCGCGCGACCGCCGGGCTTCGTCCGAGCGACCTGAAAGCCGCCGGCATCAGCTACGTCACGCAGGACATCAACAGCTTCCCCGGACTCACGGTGGAAGAAAATCTGCACATGGGCGCATGGGTCTTTCGCCGCGATAGCGAGCGGCTGCGCCGCCAGCTCGAGCGCGCCTATGCGACGTTTCCGGCGCTTGCGGATAAACGCCGTGCCCGCGCGGGCGAGCTTTCGGGCGGCCAGGGCCGCATGCTCTCGGTCGCACGCGAGATGATGACCGAACCGCACTCTTCTGCTGGTCGACGAGCCAACCGCGGGGCTTGCTCCCAATCTGGTCGAGCAGGTCTACGACATCCTGCTGACGGCGAAGAAGTCGAGCGGGGTTGCGATCCTGCTGGTCGAGCAGAACGTCGAACAGGCGCTTCCGCTCGCCGATCATCTCTATCTTCTCAATCTCGGCCGGGTGAAGGCGGAAGGGCCGGGTCGGGAATTCGACAACGCGCGCGATTAGGGCACTGATTCAGGAATGTCTGCTGGGCTGACCAAGGAATTGGGTGCCTTCGTCGACTGGCGGCGGGTCGCGCTCGTCGCGGTCGCGGTCGGCCTGCCGCTCGCCGCCGTCCCGATGGTCACCGGCGAATTCGTCCTGCACGTACTCACCATCGGCGCCTACTACGTGATCCTCGCGGTGAGCTGGAATCTGCTTGCCGGCTTCACCGGCCAGTTCTCGCTCGCGCAGCACGCCTTCGCGGCCGTCGGCGCCTACACCTCGGGCCTTCTGGTCTATCATCTGAAGACACCGCTCTTCGTCAGCATCCCGGCAGGCGTTCTCGCTGCCGCGCTCGGCGGCTATCTGCTCGGCCGCCTGGTCTTGCGCATGCGCACCATTTATCTCTCGATCGCGACCTGGGCGTTCGCCGAGACATACCGCATCGTGCTCACCGCAGCCTACGAGTTCACGCGCGGCGATCTCGGGATTGAGCGTGCCGTCGCTCTACGGCAATGTGCGGCCGATCAACTATTACTACACATTCGTCGCTGTCGCGGCGCTGTGCGTGCTGCTCACGCACGTGATCCTGCGCTCGCCGATCGGCTATTTCATGCGCGCCGTCAAGGACGACCAGTTGCGCGCCGCAGTCGCTCGGCGTCGATACGACACGGGTGAAACTATTCGCCTTCACGCTGTCGAGCGCGATGGCCGGGCTCGGCGGCGTCCTCTATGCGCATTACGTGCTGACGCTGACGCCGGCCATCGTCGACTTCAGCGAAATGGCAAGGATCATCATCATCGTCGTCATCGGCGGGATGGGATATTTCATCGGACCGGTCCTCGCCGCGCCACCGATCAATTTCCTGTCGACCTATCTGCAGGCGTACGGCGAATGGAGCCTGGTGCTGTTCGCTGCCATCGTGATCGTCGTGATGCGATCCTATCCGGCAGGTTTGGCCGGTTTGCTGGAGAGCCAACTTCGTCGATGGCGACGACGCGCGAAACTCTGAATGATGGACTCGCTGAAATTGCTTGCAGCATCGGACGGCGGACGTTCGGTCACCCCGGTGTAACCCGGGCCCAATCGTACCCGCTGAAAGCGCTAGTTTACGCAATGATCACAGTCGAGTGGAACGCCCGACCAACTGTCGAAGCATCAGATGCTCGATTCTCTGACCCCGAACCTGGCGAGGCGAGCTATGATGTACAGCGTCTGTTGAAGGAAGACGGTGATGCTGGTCGGTGTTCCGAAGGAGATCAAGGACCACGAATACCGCGTCGGTCTGGTCCCGTCCTCTGTGGCCGAACTTGTACACCACGGGCACGTAGTCTTCGTCGAGCGCGCAGCCGGCGCAGGGGCTGGCCTGGACGATGAAGATTATCGCGTTGCCGGCGGGACACTGGTAGATGGCCCCGAGCGAATCTTTCGCGAAGCGGAATTGATCGTGAAGGTCAAAGAACCTCTTGCGGACGAGCGCAAGAAATTGAGGCGCGGTCAAACGCTCTTTACCTACCTGCATCTCGCCGCGGACGTTCAGCAAACGAAAGAATTGACGGCGAGCGGAGCGACTTGCATCGCCTATGAGACGGTAACTTCACCGTCGGGTGGGCTGCCCCTCCTCACTCCGATGTCCGAGGTTGCCGGGAGGCTCGCGCCGCAGGTTGGAGCAAATTGCCTTGAGAAGGCGCAAGGCGGCCGTGGTGTACTGCTGGGAGGCGTACCCGGGGTGCCACCGGCCGAGGTGATGATCTTGGGTGGCGGGGTGTCAGGCACTCACGCGGCGACGATTGCGCTCGGCATGGGGGCGAACGTGACGGTCGTTGACCGATCCGCTGACGTGCTCCGCAGGCTGTCGGTACAGTTCGGCTCGCAGGCTCGCACCATTTTTTCCACGCGGGACGCTATTGCGCAACTGGTGAAGCGGGCTGATCTGCTGATCGGTGCGGTACTGGTTCCTGGGGCAGCCGCCCCGAAGCTGATCACCCGGGACATGGTCAGGACAATGAAGCCTGGTTCAGTCATTGTCGATATCGCGATTGATCAGGGCGGCTGTTCTGAGACATCGCGCCCGACTAGCCATTCGAACCCAACCTACGTGGACGAAGGCGTTGTGCACTATTGCGTTACCAACATGCCTGCGTCAGTTGCCCGTACCTCCACGTTCGCACTCAACAACGTGACATTGCCCTTCATATTGATGTTGGCTGATAAAGGTTGGATGCGAGCTCTACGCGATGACTTGCATCTGCGCGCAGGGCTCAACATTCACAATGGGCTTGTAGTTTGCGCTCCTGTCGCGGAGGCGCATCGATTGCCTTATGCTTCGACAGAAGAGGCGCTGCCATCGGAGTGACTTCCAATTATTTGCCGAAAGCGGAATCAGGTCGCTCAAGCGAGTCTGCATGGGGTAAGCAACAGTCTTGTTGCCTCGAACCATCCGATGCATGATCACGGGGAGCTTGCGCGGAGCCGGGCGTGAAGATCGCTTCCGCCCACCTTTTCGTTAAAGGGCCGCGATGGAGGCCGCGAACGCATCGAGCGTGAAGGCGACGTCGGCCTCGGTGTGGGCGAGCGAGATGTAGTACTTGCTCTCACCCTTGAGGATGCCGCGCTCGCGCAGGAGTTGGTTGCAGCGTTTCATCTTAGCCTCGTCGCCCATGGCGGAGCGATAGTCGGTGACCTCGCGGGCTGTGAAGATGACGTCGAACATGGGCGCATCGCCGACGACGCGGGCTTGCACGCCCGCCTTTTTTAAGATCTCGGCATAGCCATTCATCAAGGCGCTGCCGGTCTTGAAGATCTGCTCGTAGGCGCCGGGGCGCTTGAGGATTTCCAGCGTCTTCAGGCCGGCCGCCGCGGCGATGGGATTGCCGCTGAGCGTGCCGATCTGCACCATGAATTTGTCCTCGCTCACCTTGCCTTTGTCGAAATGGGCCATGATGTCGGCGCGGCCTGCCACCGCCGCCAGCGGGAATCCGCCGCCGATGGCCTTGCCGAGCGTGCAGATGTCGGGCGTCACGCCGTAGTAGGCCTGTGCACCGCCGTAGGCGAAGCGGAAGCCTGTCACAACCTCGTCGAAGATCAGCACCAGGCCGTTCTCCTCGGTGATCCTGCGCAGGCCTTCGAGGAAACCGGGCTTGGGCGGGATTAACCGCTGGAAGGGCTCGACGATGATGCCGGCCAGCTCGTCTCCATGCTCGCGCACGAGGCTCGCGACCGTCTCGAGGTCGTTGAAGGGGGCGACGAGGACTTCATCGCGCAGACTCTTGGGGATGCCGGCGGAGTCCGGAATCGGCTGGGGAAAGTTGCCGGCCCGCTTGGGCGCCAGGCTCATGAGGCCGTAGTCGCTCATGCCGTGATAACCGCCCTCGAACTTGAGTATCTTGTCGCGGCCCGTGTGGGCGCGCGCCAACCGCATGGCGTAGGCGTCGGCCTCCGAGCCGGTGCTGACGAAGCGCACCTGCTCGGCGCAGGCCACGGCGTCGACGATCTCTGCGGCGAGGCGAATGCCGTGCTCGTTGTTGGCGAAGAACGTCGTGCCCTTGGCGGCCTGCGCCTGCACCACCTCGACGACCTCGGGGTGTGCATGGCCGACAATCATCGGCCCTGATCCCAGGAGATAGTCCACATACTCCTTGCCGTTAACATCCCAGACGCGTCCGCCCTTGCCTTCGGCGATTATGATCTCGTGCGAGACGTTACCGAAGCCACCGCCAGGCAGAACGCGGCGCGCGGTCTCGATGAGTTGGCTGTCGCCTTCGGCGACTGCAGGGGCTGGCATTGGCCTTTCTCCGTTTTGATCGTGATTGTGGCGATGGCGAAGCAGGGTCGGCCGAGCGGCCCGTCAGTCTCCCTTGCTCTCGGCCGCGAGTGCCGCCACATCGGCGACGCCGTAGTCCTCGCGCGCCGCCTTCTCGGAGACGTAGCCGTCGGCGAGATCGCGGCCGATGGCGGCGCGAGCGCGCTGTCCCACCTCGCCGAAACCCCCGGACCCAGGGGTTATCATGTCGACCACTGATCCCGCAGGCGCAAGGAACGCGCCCTTGCTCGGCAGATGGCGCGTGACGCCGTCGGGCGTGGTCAGGGTGACGACGGCCGCCGTCCCGGCCTTGCCGCCGAGCAGCCCGAACGGCGGCGACGTCATGCGCTCCATGCACAGGGACCCCGTGGCATCCGCGCCCGCCAAGAGGCGCCAGGTGCGCCGCGCGCCGCAGCCGCCGCGATAGCGCCCCGCGCCGCCCGAGTCGGGGTTTATCTCATAGCGCTCGATGCGCACAGGGAAGGCCATCTCGAGCACCTCGACAGGCGTATTCATGGTGTTGGAGATGCGCGCTCGCGACGACGTTGATGCCGTCCTTGGTGGGCCGCGCGCCAAAGCCGCCCTTGACCGTCTCGTAGGACACATAGCGGCGCCCCGAGCGCGGGTCGACGCCGCCGAGCGTGAGGATCGCTGACGTACCCTGGCTGCAGGCCATCACGCGGTCCGGCCAAATGCTCGCCAGCGCCCCCATCACCATGTCGGCGACGCGGTGGGAGATCTCGTGGTTGGCGTAGACCACGGGCGCGGGAAACGCGGCGTTGACCACCGAGCCTTTCGGCGCCTTCACCTCGATCGTGCGCCAGCAGCCGGAGTTGGGTGGTATCAGGCTGTTCGGGTCCACCGCCATCTTGAGGCCGCAGAACACGCCGGACGCGGTGACCGACAGCGGTGCGTTCATCGGCCCTTTCACTTGCGGGTCGCTGCCGGCGAAGTCGATCACGATGCGGTCGCCGGTCTTGCGGATAGCGAGGCGGATCCAGAACGGCGCGTCCGCGCCGTCCTTGGTGTCGGGGATGCCGTCGCCGTCGCAGAAGTCTTCGAAGGTGCCCTCGCCGTCCGGAAGGTCGGTCAGCGTGGCCCGCATCAGCGTCTCGGAGTAGTCCATCACCTCAGCCATATAGGCGATCAGCCGTTCGGCCCCGTAGCGCTCGGCCAGCGCCTGCAGCCGCTCGGTGGCGCGGAGCGTGGCAGCGAGCTGGGCGCCGAGGTCGCCCTTGCGCTCGTCGGGGGTACGCACGTTGGCAAGGATCACCTTCTCCAGGTCGGTGTTCATCGCGCCCTTGTTCACCAGCCGCAGCGGCGGCAGCCGCAGCCCCTCGCCGTAGATCTCGGTGACGGCGCCGTAGCTGCCGGGCGTTGCCGAGCCCACGTCGGGCCAGTGCGCGCGCAGGCAGGCGTAGCCCAGGAGGCGGCCGTCGTAGAATGCGGGGCGTACGACGTTGACATCCGGCAGGTGGCTGCCGCCGAAATAGGGGTCGTTGTGGATGAACACGTCGCCGTCGTGCACGTCGGCACCGAAGGCGGCGACAACGGCGCGCACGGCATCCGGCATGGAGCCGAGGTGGATCGGCAGATCCGGCCCCTGTGCCACCATTGAGCCCTTCGCGTCGAATACGCCGCAAGAGTAGTCCCCGGCCGACTTGAGGATGGGCGAGTAGGCCGTCTTCGCCAGAACGACGCGCATCTCCTCCGCGATCTTGGTGAAGCTGTTCTTGACGATCTCGAAGGTGGCGGGATCGGCGCCGCGTGCCACGTCTTGCATGGTTACTACCTCTCGCCCTTGCCGTGCGCCAGAACCACGAAACCGTCGTCGCTCATGCAGGCCCGCCAGTCCGGCGGCACGAGAATCGTGGACTCCAGCGACTCGATGACGACGGGTCCTTGCGCAGCCAGCTCGGCAGGCATGCTCCGCCGATCGTAGACCTTGGCGGTCATTGCCCCAGCGCCGGCAAACCACACCTCGCGCTCGCTCTTGATGGCGTTGGTGCCTGCCGGCGCGGTGCGGTCCTTGACGGCGAGCGGCGGGATCTCCCCGACGGCCGTGAGGCGCACGCTGACAAGCTGCACCGGCTCGGCACGATTGTCGTGTCCATAGGTGGCGCGATGGCGGCCGTGGAAGGTTTCGGCGATCTCGGCCAGCAGCGCTGCATCCAGCCTGCGCGCCGCCACCGCGATCGACAGCTCGTAGGACTGGCGCTCGTAGCGGGCATCGACGGAGCGCTCGAAGCGGCGCCTGCCGGCCGCGACGCCGGCGCGGTCGAGCATGGCGGCGCCTTGCTCTTCCAGTGCGGCGAACGCCTGCTCCAGCGCGGCAGGATCGGCGTTTGCGGTCGTGACATAGACTGTGCGCACGTAGTCGCGCTTGAGGTCCGTTCCGACCAGGCCGAGCGCGGAGAAGGCACCCGGTATCGGCGGGCAGATGATCTCGCGGATGCCGAGTTGGGCCGCCAGGGCGGCAGCATGCAGCGGACCGGCTCCTCCGAACGCCGCGAGCACGAACTCGCGCGGATCGTAGCCGCGTTGCACGGAGACGATCTTGAGCGCTTCGGCCATGGCATGGTTGACGACATCGATGACGGCCGCCGCGGCCGTGCGCGGATCGACGCCAAGCGGCCCGGCTAGGCGCTCTTGGATCGCGGCCTCGGCGGCTGCATGGTCGATGGGCAGCTCGCCGCCCAACAACGAGCCCTTGTCGAGATAGCCCAGCAGCAGGTTGCAATCCGTGACCGTGGGCTCGACGCCGCCGCGGGCATAGCAGACGGGCCCGGGGTCGGCCCCTGCGCTCTTCGGCCCGACGCGCAACGACCCGGCGCGATCGACCCACGCAATAGAGCCGCCGCCGGCCGAGACTTCCGCCAGGTCGATGACGGATACGCGGATGGGGTGACCGGTGCCGTGCATCCAGCGGCTGCGGCTCGAGCCGCCGCCGACCTCGTACTCGGGCGTGGTCTCGTACTGGCCGTCGCGGATCAGGCTGGCCTTGGCCGTCGTGCCGCCCATGTCGAACGACAGAAGGTTGCCACGGCCAGTCTGCCGCGCCACCAGGGCCGCCGCAACGACGCCGGCCGCCGGCCCCGATTCGACAGCAACCGCCGGCATGGCCACGGCCTCGCGGGCCTCCAGGATGCCGCCGTTGGAGGCCATGACGTATAGCGGCGGCAGGCCCAGGCTGCGCGTCACCTCCTCCAGCCGCGCCAGGTAGGACGCGAGGATCGGGCCGACATAGGCGCACACCGACGTCGTGCTGGTGCGCTCGAATTCCTTGATCTCCGGCAGTACCTCGCAGGAGAGATAGATCGGTAGCCCCGGCAGTGCGGCGCGCAGACGCGCGCCCAGCCGGCGCTCGTGGTCGGGATTCAGGAAGCTGAACATGAGAGCGACGGCGAGCGCCTCGACCCGCTCCGCCCTGAGCGTGGCGATCAGCGCATCGATCTCCCGATCCGCCAACGGCGTGACCACGGCCCCGTCGGCGCCGATGCGCTCGGTGATCTCATAGCGGTGCCGGCGCGGAACGAGGGTGGCCGGCGCATCCTGGAAGAGGTCGTAAAGATCGGCGCGGGCGGAGCGCCTCAGCTCCAGCACATCGCGGAACCCGCGCGTGGTGATGAGGGCGGCGCGCGCGCCGCGGCCCTCGAGGATGGCGTTGGTGACGACCGTGGTGGCGTGCGCCAGCAGCCCGACCTTCGACGCCTCGACCGCATAGCGGTCAATGGCAATGCGCAGCGCCGCCAGCACGCCCTCTGCCAGGTTGCGCGGCGTCGTCGGCACCTTGGCGACGCCGATCTCTCCCGTCGCCTCGTCGACCAGCGCCACGTCCGTGAACGTACCACCGATGTCGACCCCAACTCGCCACGCCATGTCGCGCTCTGCCCAATGCTGCACGCCCCGAGTTTAGCCGGGTTTTGGGGCAGCGCGCCAATGCGCGCGACGAGCGGACAGAGCTGCATTCCCACAGTGCGCCGGATCCTAGCTAAGCCTCGCCGCACTCTTCGGCCGGTGATACCTCGATCGGCAACGGGGCCTAGGCGGCGCAACGTTTTGAAAAGGCAGCGCCGGCATTCGCGCCGTAGGTCGCGAATGCGACCCAGATGTCGATTCTGCTTATTAGCGGTCAAAGCTCGCGCTCGTCTCCCCTCAAAGCAGACATCACCGCGTACCGTCCGCTAAGGGGTCAAGAGCTGACAGCCCGCGGTGCAGATGTGGAGTCCGCTGTTGCCCGCAGAGCAGACATAGAATGGCGAGGCTCCGGTGTGTGGCAGAGCCGTCAGGACCAACAAACATTCTGTCGGCGGGACAGTTGACTGGCGAGCTTCAAACGGCCCTGCCCGCCTACCTGGCGGCACACCCAAACGCCACCTGACAACCAGACAGGAGATCGATTTCGCTATTGCCTTCCGCTTACAGACAGAATTCGGTCTGACGTCGGCTCCCTGGGTCGAGGGGTTACGCCGGGGTGATTATATCCCACGCTGCGCCATCCCCTGGCGCTGTCGTTCAATCCAGGCAGGTTCGAGTCCCGGGTCATGAGGACAATGTAGCACAACGGTTACATTGCGTCGCATTGGGCGCGTCGGCCTATGCTGACCGGGCTCCCTTCGCTTCTGGCCCGGTATGACGCCAAAGAGCGAGCTGATAAACGTAGCGACACCGATGAGCGTCGAAGCAATAGCGTGTATGGCCTGCACCCGGTTCGGTTGACACCCGCTTAAGCTAATCCAGCCTTGCGTCTCGAACTCCATAGGGCTCAGATATCCGATCGTCGAGTGCCGACGTTTCGGATTGTAGAAGCGCTCGATGTAGTCGAACACGTCGGCTCTTGCCTCGTCCCGCGTCCGATACATCTTGCGCGCTGTCCGCTCGGTCTTCAGCGACGAGAAGAAGCTCTCCATCGCGGCATTGTCCCAGACGTTGCCGGATCGGCTCATCGAGCAGACGACGCCGTGATCGGCCATCAGCCGCTGGAACTGTTCACTGGTGTATTGGCTGCCGCGATCGGAGTGATGCAGCAGCGCATCGGGTTTGCCCCGTCGCCAGATCGCCATCACCAGGGCATCGGTGACGAGCTGCGCCGTCATCGCTGCGCTCATCGACCAGCCGACCACCCGCCGGGAGAAGAGATCGACGACGGCCGCCACATAGAGCCAGCCCTCCGCCGTCCAGACATAGGTGAAGTCGGCGATCCATTTGCGGTTGGGAGCGGGCGCTTCGAAGCTGCGATCGAGCACGTTGGGAGCGACGGCGGCGACCTGCCGCTCACCCAGATCGGGCGGCAGGCGACGCCGTCGCGGGCGCGCTTTGAGGGCCTGCAGCCGCATCAATCGTTCGATCCGGTGCAGGCCGCACGACACCCCTTCCGCCAGCAGGTCGTGCCACACCCGCCTGGCGCCGTAGGTCCGGTCGCTCGCCAGGAAGCTGGCACGAACCTTCGCGCCAAGCTCTTCATCGCTCCGGCTGCGCTGACTGCGCGGCCGTGTCAGCCAGGCATAAAACCCACCCCGCGAGACACCGAGCGCCTCGCACAACCAATCCGCCGGCCAGATCCCCCGGTGCTTCGCAATGAAGGCGAACTTCACGTCAATTCCTTCGCGAAGTAGGCCGCGGCTTTTTTTAGGATGTCTCGCTCGGCCTTCAGCTTGGTCACCTCGCGCTTGAGCTGCGCGATCTCCAGCTGCTCCGGCTTCATCTGGCCGTGGCCGGGAAACGCATGTTGCGGATCGTCCGCAAACTGCTTCACCCAATCGCGCAACTGCGACGGATGAACGCCAAGGTCTTGCGACGCCTGCGCATACGACACGCCGCGATCCTTGATCAGCCGCACAGCCTCAAGCTTGAACTCCCGCGTAAACTTCCGTCTCTCCATGACCCACCTCCGGCTCCATCAAAACACCTAACTCGGTGTCTTCGGAACCGGGTGCAGGCCAGTAACATGCTTCCGAGGATACGGACGCTCGACGCTTTGTAACGGGGTGCACAAGGGAGTTTAAACGAATGATCCGGAGGGTGGCTTTCGTAACGCTATGGTTGGCATTTGCCGCGGACGCGATTGCGGTTGATCGTCAAACGCTGCCCGGATATCAGAAATTCGTCTTTGGGCTTCCTGAACAACAACTCCGCCAGTCAATAAAAATAACTGAGACTAAGCCTGAAGACGACGGGATGAGACTATCGACAGACGAAAAAGTCAGCATTCGCGGGATCGATTACGAAATTAGCTTTCTTTTGAAGCAAGGGCGATTGTTCAGAGTCAATTTATCCGACGACAGCAAGAGCCATGATACGGTCTGTGACATTCGGTTTAATGACGTTTTCGCACTGGTGCAATCAAGATATGGAAGTCCAGACCAACCGCCAAAACGCGAGGTGCTCGCTCGAGTGAGTACGATGCGGTCGGCGACTTTTACTTTTCGCGACGGTGCAAGGATAGACACAAGCGGGGTCTCGGTAGGTGGAGCTTGCTTTATCGGAGTGGCTTAACACAAAGGGTGTCGGCCAAGGCTCATTCTAAACGGTCTTCACGGACAAACTCCTGCGCCCCTTTCTTCCTCGGCCTAGCGTAGCCTGCCCCGGATGCTTATTTGCGGTCGGGCAATATGTAAGAATCCAGCGGGAATGAGGATAACCTAATGACCGGGCGGCGCTATGTCGTCACGGTGTCGGCGATCGGTGCGGCGCTTTGCGTCGTCGCGCTGTTCTACTGGCGCTACCAATATTCAGACACATACGTCGAACGCCTGATTGCGTGGGGCGCGCTGTGTCTATTTGCGTTTCACGCTGGATTTGCGCTGATCAAGAACTTGAACCCGCGGTTCGTGCGGGCGATCGACTATGTCTACCTAACTAGCGCGGCCTTTGGCGTGATTGTCTTCGCGCTGAACTATGCTGAAAAGCGTCATGAAGTTCAGGAGCGAGAGACGCGCGCTCTGCTAAGAATCGAGATCGAGAAATCGCAGAGAGAGGTGAAGAGCGCAGTTGAGATCCTCGAAAGGGTCTCCTGTGAGCAAGCCACGCATCGGGCGTTGCCAACATATTGTGGGGCAGCAACGACATTCCGCGAAACACTCGATGTTACATCATCACACGAGACTCGGCAGGCATTGATTGATGCATACTCGGCTGAGGTAGCGCAGCCGACGCAGCTTCTCGACGCCTACATGGTGCAAACATACAAGCGTCTTGAAAGCCAAGTGCTCAGTGTCCGGATGGCGGCACTGCAACTAAACACCGGAGAGCTGTCCCTAGAGCTTCACCAGCCATTACCACGTGACGCAGACGAACCGGAAGAACTCTATCTTCTATTCGAATGGCCTTTCATCCTCGCATTCGCGTTTGCGCTCAGAATCACCAGAACGACGATCGAGGTATTCGAATGGACGACACCGGTTCTCAAGCCGCCTGTGAGCCTCACCAACCCGCGTGGCGAGACCTATCCCGACCTCTCATCACCTGCTCCACCGTGGCTCGTGGCCGGGAGCAGCTCGCCCAGGTATGCGCAATCGAAGCCCGCAGAGAACCTTTCCCCAGCCCCGCCTTCTCAGTCAGCATAGGGACAGCGCGGTGCGGCTGGCCGTTCTGGAGCACGCGCGCCCAGGCTTGGCCCCGGCTCAAATCCTTCAAGGCATCCGCTGGCGGTCGTAACCTCGCACGAGCATCTGAGCCTGAGACAGGGGACCGCCTGAGATTCTGGAAACAAAATCAACGCGCTGCTTCTCGCTCGCAGCAGGTCAGGAGCTTACGGGTAACACGGGGGTGAATAGGCCTGCTAAGCAAATGGGCGTCATCGCCCGACACACTGGGCCATCGAATGGCCGGACGTTATGTGACGCGACGCCCTCTGTTAGCTAAGCCGGCTCAAGTTGTCCGTGGTTGTCGGTCCAACCAAGCCGAGACCTGCGCACGTGGGAAATAAAGTCGGTCATTGATCCTGAGGGGTCGCGGAAAGTCGGCCTTCGTACTTTGACGCCAGCGCCACAGAGTCACGGCCGAAACACCGAGCATCGCTCGCAGCTTTGGACCGGGAATGTAACCGTCGGGGTCGAACTCAAAGGCAGGTCGAGTTGGGACGAGGTTGTGTTCGGAGTTCTTCTTGGAATTGCTCGGCATGTCGGCCTCTCGCAGAGTTGCGTGTACGTTCACTACGCTAACGTCCCGAGGGATGCCGAGTTGGTGGCCCGAAGTCGAGGACCGAAAATCTGCGAACCCAAATTTCTGGCGGAGGATTTACTGTCCAGCGACTGACTACAAATTGGGATTGCGGATATCGGCATTGGCGAGTTTTCCGTCCAGCGCCTTCACCCATGAAAGGCTTGAAAACGGCAGCGCAGGCGGGATCAATCCTGGGGGAAGATGTGGGCGCAACAGCGTAAGGGCCAGAGCCAAGGTGCCCGAGCGCGTGTTTTTGTCCAAGGTAAGGTGGCCCCCACCACTTCTGACGTCCCAAAGAAACCGCAACGTGAAGATCTTGAGGTCGCCCCCATGGCGATTCCTTCCGAAGCCGCCGCGCTCTGGACGGCCTTCGAAATTCCACGAGGGCATTCGGCGAAGCCTGCTTTTTGCTGAGGCGGCAAGCTCTGCGAGCATTTCAATCTGACTAAATATAGAGCTCAAGTGGTCTTCAAATGGCACCCAGTCTGGGTCCTTCTGGAGATGAGCTACCGCTCTCCACAGGTGATCCGTAGCGGGTTCGTTCAAGCTGCGTACCTCGGAACACAGCTCGCTCGCCAGATGATCAACTCGGCGAATTTGGGCCCGCGCGAGCGCATGCGCTTTAGTGTCTGGCTTCTCAGGCTGCAAATGCCATCGCCATTCGCGAACTATGTCCAACGCGAGGCCATTTCTAACGCGATCGATGTTGGCGACAGAAATTTGGGCAAGTTCCCCAAGCTTTGACCAGATAACGTCCTCAAGGGATGGCACGTGCGCCCGCGCTTGCTCATCCTTCGGGTCGTGCCAACTGCGCGATGACCAAGGATCGAGTTCGTGGATGTTAGTTCGATCTGAGAGCCAATTCTGTCGGAGTAACTCGTGCCAGAAGTGGATCTTGTGAGACGCAATGAGTCGAGAGTCGGTGGACACGTTTGCGCTTTAGGCTGGTAACGCCACGACGTTCGCCGGCGCCGGTGTGACGAGGGTTAGCACAAACTGTCCCCATGCATCGAGCGCCTCCCGACGCTCGTTCAGATACTCGAAGCGATTGTAGACAGCGGCAACGCCCCGGATCGTGCCGCTCACATGGTTGAGGATCCTGTCCACGACGTGCGGTGTAACACTGAGTTGAGCCATGCCCGTGGCTGCGGTTCGTCGTAAATCATGAAAAGTCCAATGTGGGATCTCGTCGGGCAGCAACTCATGATCCGCTGGAATTCCAAGCGCCTCGCGGCGTCCGTCGCGCATCGCGACGTCGATCCTTCGTTTGCTGCGTGAGAAACCGGCAACCGGTCCGACGCCGTTCGTCGTGAACACGTACTGCTCACCGATACGCGGTAAGGCCTTGATCACCGCCATCGCCGCGTCGGAAAGATGGATTTCATGAACGCGATTGTTCTTCGCTCTCCCGCGCGGGAGCGTCCATGCTCGCTTGCCGAGATCAAGTTCCGACCATTCCATTCCAGCCACTTCGTCCCGCCGTTGCGCCGTGAGGAGTAGGAGTTTTGCGATCGGACCGAACGGCCACCCGATGCTTTCGGCAGCTTGCCAAAACCAACAGATTTCATCGTTCGATAACGCACGGTCGCGTGCGTGTTCTTTGGTTGGCAGCTTCATACCTTCGATTGGTGATGAGGCGAGCCGGCCTTTTTCGACTGCCCAATTGAACAGCGCCCTCAATCGAGCGAGCACGCGATTGGCCTGTACATCCGCGCCACGTGCGACGATATCGTCGACAAGCGCTATAACTTCGCGGCGGGTGATGCTGGCTATCGGTCGATCGCGCCATTTAGGCAGGATGTCGCACTTCATTGTGCGCTGGGCCTCGGCGTAAGTGCCCGGTGCGGTGTTCTTTGCCATGTGACGATCGAGGTAGTCGTCGACCACAGTTCTAACCGTGTCGGCATCGGGCGGTATCTCGTAGCGTTTGGCGCGCTTCGCAGCGGTGGGATCAGTTCCCGTGCGGGCCAATTCAAGCGCGGCGCTGGCGTCGCGGCGCGCCTGGGCCGGTCTTATCGCTGGGTATCGGCCGAGGGTGTATCGGCGCAGCTTTCCGTTCATACGGAAGTGCACTGAAAAACTCTTGTGCCCGCTCTCCGTAACCCGCAGCGCAAGCCCGCCAAAGCTCGCATCGAAATATTCCACGCGGCCCGTGGCTGGTGGCTTCACACGCTCACAAAAGAGGTCGGTGAGGTTCTTGGTAGGCACGACAGGGATCTCCCAATTCTGCCCGGGGGTAACACCGGGGTAACACCGATCGGAGAATTGTCCTGAAATATTCAGGGCCATTCGACAGCGTAATGCGCGGCGAAAACCCATGCCAGTCAACGTTTTCTGGATTGTGGATAATACGGGAGCGAAGCCGCACGGCCGCTGACTTTTAATCAAAGGGTCCCGGGTTCGAATCCCGGCGCGCTCACCAAGCGGATCAATAACTTAGCAGAAGCGATTGGCTATCGCTCATGTCCAGGATGTAAAGAGGGCTTCGCCGTCGGACGCCACGCATTTTGGGCCGTAGGGCCTTCACGCCGCCGCCAGATCGGCAACCGGACGGCCGCGTGAACCGAGCCGGTTGATCAGCGTGCGACCCGGCCGCTCGATGGCGTAGTAGACGCAGATGGAAAAGGCGATCAGCACCGCGAAGTAGATGAGAAAAGTCACGACATCGGGTGTCGGCGCGAAATCCTGGCGGAACACACCGATCAGTAGCTGGTGCAGCAGGTAGACCGAATAGGAAATCTCGCCGAGCAACACGAATGGCTGGCGCGACAGTGCCTGACCGATCAGGCCGCGCCCGCCGGCCATCACGAAGATCAGCAGGGCGAAGGAAAAACACGACGCGACGTGGATTGTCCATTCGTAGGTCAACGGCAACGGGCTTGTCATCGCCAGATGATTGAGCCGCCAGCTAAAGAACCGAAGATCGTAGACCACGAGTGCGATGGCTACGATTTCCACCACGGTCCAGATCGCAACGCTGGTGCTGAATTGAGGGGTTAGCCGCTTCCACCAGAGTGCGACGCACATGCCGAGCACGAACTCGAACAGCCGCGCCAGCGGATTGACGTAGAGCAGGCCGAGCGTCGTCACGCCGCCTTGTCCCGGCTTCCAGTTCGGAATTTCCGCGAAGGTGCAAAACAGGATCAGCGCGAACGCGAGCGCGGCCGAACCGATCAGAACGGCCCACCATGTTTTCTCGAATTTCCAGACCAGCAGCGGGAACAGCACGTAGAACCCGAACTCGGTCGAGATGCTCCAACTGACGCCATTGAAGCTGAAAAAATAGGTCCACTCTGGAATCCATGCGTGAACCATCAACACGTTCGCGATGAACGGCCCGATGCCGCCGTAATAGAACTCTGACCGCAGCAGGATCACCAGCGCGAGCAGCGCGGCGACGTGCGGAAACCAAAGGCGCGCGATCCGCGCAATGAAAAACTTCCGAATGGCGTCGACGGTCGGAAGTTCCGGATACACGTAATAGAGAATGAAGCCCGAGAGCACGAAGAAGAACGACACGCCGCGGCTGAGCGACCATGCCGGACCGACGAATCCGGCCGGCAGCAGCGTGCCCATGCTGTGATGAATGGCCACTGCCATGGCTGCGAAAAATCGCAAGCTGGTCAGGGCTGGGAGGCGCGCTGGTTTTGAGGATGAGGTCATTGACCTCACGAATCTAGCCCGTTGCGAAGTCTCTTCGCAACCCCGAGTAGGTCCATTTCTGTTATACGTCTAGAAACGAGTGACGCGCGCCGGGAGCCGCGACCGACGACCGGTCGCGGCCTCAGTACAAATTGGCGTCAGCACAGATCAGATCCGGCAGGTCTGGCCGGTTTGCTGGAGGGCCAACTTCGCCGAAGGCGACGACGCGCGAAACTCCGAATGATGGATTCGCTGAAATTGAATGATGGACTCGCTGAAATTGCTGGCAGCATTGGCGGCGAACGGTTCGGTTCATCCCGATGTCACCCGGGCCGAGCGGCGGACACTCAAGCGCAGTCGTGGAGCGGCTTTAGCGTCGGCGCGTCCCAAATCAATTTCCTCGCATTTCGGCGGCGGTGTCGAGCACGGCGCGGACGATCTTATCGTAGCCGGTGCACCGACAGAGGTTGCCGGCGAGCCAGTAGCGAACCTCGGTTTCCGTCGGGTCCGGATTCCGTTCCAGCAGGGCTTTGGAAGCAATAAGAACCCCGGGCGTGCAGAAGCCGCACTGGAGCGCCGCGTGCTCGAGGAATTTCCGCTGCAACGGGTGGAGTTCCTGTCCGTTTGCGATGCCCTCGACGGTCTCGACCGAACAGCCCTCGGCTTCGACGGCGAGCACCAGGCACGAGCAGACGAGCCGGCCGTCGATCGTGACGCTGCATGCGCCGCAGTCGCCCGAGCTACAGCCTTCCTTGGTGCCGGTCATGCGCAGTTCGTCGCGCAGCACATCGAGCAGTGTGAGCTGCGGCTCACACAGAAACTCGGTTTCGACGCCGTTGATCGTGGTGGTGACGTGATGTTTTTTCATTGACGCTCTCCGGCGCGCTCGAAGGCAATGGCCGCCGCGCGGCGTGTCATCACGCCCGCGACCTTGATGCGGTATTCGATCGTCCCGCGCTTGTCATCGATCGGCTTGCAGGCTTTGCGCGCCGCCTGATCGAGCGCAGCCAGCGCGGTCTCGTCAAGCTTGCGTCCGACCAGCGCCGTGGTGGCCTCCGGCACCAGCACCGCGGTCGGCGCGACGGCGCCGAGCACCACCCGCGCGTCGGTGCATACGCCGCTCGCATCCAACGTGACGTTGATGCCCGCGCCCACGACCGCGATATCCATCTCGGTGCGTGGAATGAAGCGCAGGTAGGCATCCGCCGAGCGGGCCGCGCGCTTGGGCAGGCGAAACTCGATGATGAACTCGTCGCGGGCGAGCGATGTGCGCCCCGGCCCGGTACAAACCGCCTCCACCGGCACCTCGCGCCTTCCGTTGCTGCCCACGATCACGCACGTTGCGCGGGCGGCGATCAGCGCCGGAACGCTGTCGGCCGCGGGCGAGGCATTGCACAGGTTTCCGGCGAGCGACGCGCGGCCCTGAACCTGCGTCGAGCCGATCAGGTTGGTCGCCTCGACGAGGCCCGGCCAGGCGCGCTTGAGCGCCTCGGATTCGCCGATCACGGCGCCCGATGTCGCAGCCCCGATGACGAAGCCGCCATTCTCCTCGCGAATGCCGGAGATACCGGGGATCATTTTGGTATCGACGATGAGTGAGGGTTTCACCCGGCCGGATCGCAGTTGAACCAGGAGATCCGTCCCGCCGGACAGGACCTTCGCGAGGCCGGACGCTCCAGCGAGCGCACGAACGGCCTCCTCGACCGATGATGGGGCGGTATAGGCAAGCGCGGACATGGCGTCTCCCGAACGTTCCTGCTGAACGCTAGTCCAGCGGCGGGTGGCGGTCTACGGCTTGCATTTGGACACGGCCCGCGCGACCCTTCGCCCAAACATCCGCAAGGCCGCGAGGAGATCGCCGTGAACGACGTCGCCGCACCAGAAACGAAGGGCTTCAAGTGGGTTGGAACGCGGCCGATCCGCCCGGACGGCGTGCCGAAGGTGACCGGCACGGCGATGTACGGCTCCGACATGGCGATGCCCGGCATGCTGGTCGGCCGCATCCTGCGCTCGCCACACGCGCATGCGCGCATCCGCTCGATCGACACCTCGAAGGCGGAGAAGCTTCCCGGCGTAAAGGCGGTCGTGACCTCGAAGGACTTTCCGAAGACGAAGGACGAATACTTTGGCCCGGAGCGCGCCGCGCAGAACTACTGGCACATGACGCAAAACGTCATGGCGCGCGACAAGGTGCTTTATGAGGGCCACGCGCTCGCGGCCGTGGCGGCCGCCAGCAAGACGATCGCCGATGAGGCGCTCGCGCTGATCGAGGTCGACTACGAGATCTTGCCGCACGTCATCGACGTCGACCAAGCGATGAAGCCGGACGCGCCGCTGCTGTTCGAGAACATGATCACGCGCGGCGTCGAACCGCCGCCCAAGCCCTCCAACATCGCAAAGCGCAACGAGTTCAATCTCGGCGACATCAAGGCCGGCTTCGCGGCGGCCGACGAGATCGTCGAGATGTCGTTCAAGACCGCGGCCGTGCATCAGGCCTATATCGAGCCGCAGGGCTGCGTGGCGCGCTTCGATTCGGACGGCCAGTGCGAGCTGTGGAGCGCGAGTCAGGGCCATTTCGTCGTCCGCAATTACACCGCCAACGTGCTCGGCATGAAGATCGGCGACCTGCGCGTCTATCCGGCCGAGATCGGCGGCGCGTTCGGCGGCAAGACTGTGGTCTATATCGAGCCGGTCTGCGTGATGCTGGCGCGCAAGTCGGGCCATCCGGTGAAGGTCGTGATAAGCCGCGAGGACGTGTTCCGCGCGACCGGCCCGACGTCGGGCTCGTCCATGACGGTGAAGATCGGGGCAAAGCGCGACGGCACGATCACGGCCGCCGAAGGCCTGTTCAAGCTACAGGCCGGCGCATTCCCCGGTTCGCCCTTCATGGGCGCCGCCATGTGCGCGTTCGCACCCTACGACATCGCGAACGCGCGTGCGGTCGCCTACGACGTGGTGAGCAACCGCCCGAAGGTCGCGGCCTATCGCGCGCCGGGCTCGCCGATCGGCGCGTTCGCGGTCGAAAGCGTGCTCGACGTGCTGGCACAGAAGATCGGCATGGACCCGCTGGCGTTCCGGCTGAAGAACGCCGCCAAGAAGGGCACCAAGATGCTCGCCGGCACAACGCTCGGCCATGACGGCTATGCCGAAACCGTCAAGGCGCTGATGGATCATCCGGGCTACAAGGTGCCGCTCGGCAAGAACCAAGGGCGCGGCGTCGCCTCCGGCTACTGGTTCAACGGCGGCGGCGAGTCGAGCGCGACCGTTCAGGTCAACGACGATGGCACCGTGCTGGTGGCGACGGGCAGTCCCGATGTCGGCGGGTCGCGCGCCTCGATGGCGATCATGGCGGCCGAGACGCTCGGCGTCGAATACGATCAGGTTCGCGCCATCGTGGCCGACACCGGGTCGATCGGTTACACGCACGTCACCGGCGGCTCGCGGGTCACGTTCGCGACCGGCATGGCCGTGATCGATGCCACCAAGACCGTGATCACTGACATGTGCCGCCGCGCCGCGAAGCTTTGGGGCGTCGATCCCGAAGGCGTCATGTGGGAGAATGGCCACGCGCGGCCGGCGAGCAGCAACGTCGGCGACTTCGCGCCGATGTCGATCAAGGAAATCGCGGCGAAGCGTGCCGGTACTGGCGGCCCCATCACCGCGGCCGCCGGCGTCAATCCGACGGTCGTCGCGCCCGGCTACGGCACGCAATTCTGCGACGTCGAGGTCGATCCAGAGACCGGCAAGGTGAAAATCCTGCGCTTCGTCGCCGCGCAGGACGTCGGGCGCGCCATCCATCCGAGCTATGTCGAGGGTCAAATCCAGGGCGGAGTGGTTCAGGGCATCGGTTGGGCGCTGAACGAAGAGTACATCTACGGTGACGACGGACGCCTGCAGAACCCGGGCTTCCTCGACTACCGGATTCCGGTGGCGTCCGATCTGCCGATGATCGAGCCGGTGCTGGTCGAGGTGCCGAACCCGAACCACCCCTACGGCGCGAAGGGCGTCGCCGAAGTCAACATCTGTCCGCCGATGGCGGCGATCGCGAACGCTATTGAGCGGGCGACCGGCAAGCGGCTCACCGAGCTGCCGATGTCGCCGCCAAAGGTCCTCGCCGCGATCGACACACCGGCGTAGGGCCATCCGCCCCGCGCAACCACGTCGAGGAGAGCCGCCCCTGCCCGCCCTGCATTGCTGCTGGCTCCGGGCGATCCCAAGAAATTGACGTTTTTGAAGGCTATTGCGGGCTGCCCGCATCTGCCATTATGTGGGCTTCGTCAACACAGGAGATGCGACGTGGCTAGTGGAACTGTGAAGTGGTTCAATCCGACAAAGGGCTATGGCTTTATTCAGCCGTCGGGCGGTGGCGGTAAAGATGTGTTCGTACACATCTCGGCAGTGGAACGAGCAGGCCTGAGCACCCTCAATGAGGGCCAGCAAGTCGACTATGAAATCGTGTCGAACCGCGGCAAGGAGTCGGCCGAAAATCTGAAGGTGAAATGACAACGAAGCCCGCCGGCCGATAAACCGGCGGGCCTCGCGCGGAGACAGTTCTTGCAATCTCGGTTAGTTGCAATCCTGAAACATGCCGAACCTGGTACGGCCATTACGAAAAAAGAAACGCGGTCGTCCTGCCACTGGTCGCGACCCCGTGACCGCTATTCGCCTCCCGGAAGATCTGAGAGTGCGTGTTGAAGCTTGGGCTGCCAAATTGAATGATACGCCCTCCCGTTCAGAAGCCATTCGCCGGCTGGTCGAGTTGGGCTTGGCGAGCGCGCGTCCCACGATTGGGAGGGCGTCGGGAAAGACCGCAGCGAGGGCATCAAAGCTCGCGGGGCAGATGATCGACACGCTAAGCGATGGCACCCTGCCGATCGAAGAACGAGAAAAGCGCAAGCGCCGTCTCATCAAGGGGCCATCGGAATTTCGGGAAATGCGAGCCGATCTTCCGAAGTCCAAGGGCTAGCATCCGCGCTTCGTCGAGCGCTCAACGATCCCTTCGGGAAGCCAACGTTTCGCGCAAGCCCTGACTTCTGCCGACCCGCCGGGCACGCGTCGCGTCCGGCGACGCCTGGGCACCATGATCATTATCGCGGGTAATCGCCGATCTTCGCCGCGCGACGTTGCACCGTGAACACCTGCTGCCGGTGCGCAGTGCTGGCACTTGTAGGTCTTCAGCTCCAGTTCGGCCCGCATCGGGTGCGGCTCGAGGCTGGCGAGATTCATCGGCCCGCCGCAGTCGCATACCGGCAGCAGGAACGGGTCGCGCAATGAGGCCTTGGGACTTGCAGGCGATGGCATTGCATCGTCCTCCGCTTTCGCAAATCGGCTCCCGGTGCAAGCATCCTATGCCAAGCGATTGATGTCACTTGATTTTTCCGCACAGTCGAATTGACCCGAAGGCATGCCGCCGCCGCGAGCCTCGCCGGTCGGCTCATCGCGAGGCTTTGTGCGGCCCCTTGCGGTTCGCCGCCCGACTTGTCCCCAGCCATGCTCCGAATTTGTGGCGAAAGCGCCACAGGTGCGGCGGAATTCGGTTCCCTCGCGGCGTATAAGTTTGAACCGTTAACCATGCGCCGCTAGCGTGCGAATCCGTACCGCGTCGCGTGTTCTGGCGCACCTTCAAAACAAGACTGCCACTGGATGGGACTGCGCGCCCCTCAGACGCGCGAAGACTCCAGCGATTGGGGGGAGTTATGAAGAAAAGTCTTATCGCTCTGGCAACAGCTGTTGCGACGCTTGGCCTTGTGGCGCAGGCGAGCACCGCGAACGCCTTCCTGCTCAAAGACCGCAGCCCGAACGTGCAAGCCGGACAGATCATCGCCGGCCTCGGCATGACCGCCGCCTACTATTCGGCGATCTGCAACAACAACTTTAGCCGCTGCGCCCGCTTCGACAGCGCGCGTTCGCTCAAGTGGTACGGCCTGACCACGGTCGGCTGCTTCGCACTGAGCCCGATCATCGGCGGCTTGCTGGTCAGCCACAACGAGAAGCGCGAGCTCAGGTCGAGCGAAGTGTTCATGATGACCGCGGACTGTGTGCTCCCGATCATCGGTGGCTGGATCGCGAAGGCGGCGTTCGATGCCAATCCGCACTGGGATGCCGGCACCGGCCGTTCGCGCCGCTAACCGCGACTGACAAAGTTTCGACAAGACCGCCGGGCCAGCGCCCGGCGGTTTTCGTTTGCGCGTGCGTGAAGCGGCTCATGCTGCGCCGCACAGCGGCGGCATCGGAGAATTTTCTCTTTTTTTGAATGAAAAGCTGCGCGCACGGCGCTTCACGAAAGTTTCATTCGAGTGCCATGCTCACGCCGCATACCCTTGGTCATGTGAGGATGTCGCCGGGGAGAAGGCCGCGCACGGAGACTTCGCCATGACACTGCAAAACGCGATCTGTAAGGCGTCTGCCAGTGGTCGGCCTGTCCGCCTACCGTCCTGTCCGCAATGCAGCGACACGCTGCTCGCGCCATTGCTGGCCGAGCACGTGAACGCCGGCCTCGTGCACAATCATTGGGTCTGCGAGTCGTGCGGCCATGCTTTCCGCAAGGCGCACGAATTCGAGGCGTTCGAGGACGCCTAGGCGCGGCGCTAAAGCCAGCCTGCCCGCCTGAAGCGGTAGAACATAAAACAGCACAGCCCGATCATGAACGCCATTACGGTCGGGTAGCCGTAGGGCAGCTCGAGCTCCGGCATCCATTTGAAGTTCATGCCGTAGATCGACGCAATCGCCCAGCGGGATCGACAGGATGGCGGCCCAGCCGGTGAGCTTCTTGGTCACCTGGTTCTGCGCCAATGAAACCAGCAGCAGGTTCGCCTCCAGCGCCGCAGTTGAGCAGGTCGCGCAGATTGTCGATGCCCTCGACGACCCGGATCACATGGTCCTGAATGTCGCGGAAATAGTCGTTCATCGCATGATCGATCAGCGGCACGTCGAACCGCATGATGCGATTGCACACCTCCTGCAGCGGCTGCGCGGCGCGGCGCAGCAGCAGCAATTCGTGCTGCAGCTCGTAAATCCGCTCGACGTCGGTCCGGTCGCTCTTATGGGCGAACACTTCCTCTTCCAGCGCGTCAGCCTCGGTTTCCAGCGCGTGCAGGACCGGCAAATAGTTGTCCACGATGAAGTCGATGACCGAATAGACGACGAAGCTCTCGCCCATCGCCAGCATCTTCGGCGCGTTTTCGCAGCGCGCCCGCACCTCGCGATAGGCCGTGGTCGAGCCGTGGCGCACGGTCACAACGTAGCCGCGCCCGGCAAAGATATGCGTCTCGCCGAACTGGAGCTTGCGGTCGACCAATTGCGCGGTGCGCAGCGCGACGAAGATCGAGTCGCCATAGATCTCGAGCTTGGGGCGCTGATGCGCCAGCAGCGCATCCTCGATCGCGAGGTCATGCAGGTTGAAGCGCTGCTGCACGGTGCGCAGCAATTCCTTGTCCGGCTCGTGCAGCCCGACCCAGATGAAACAGCCGTCCGCGTCCGCCGGGCACGCCTGCGCGAGATCGACGTCGCCGCGCCGCTGGCCGGCCTCATAGGAGACGCAATTGATGACGCTCATGGACAGCCCTCGTGCCCCGTTCGACCGCGCAGGCGCCGCATTGGGCGAGCCCGCAGCCGAACTTGGCGCCGTTCAGCTCGAGATCGTTACGCAGCACATAGAGCAGCGGGGTATCCGGCTCGGCCGGCACGGAGCGCACGGCCCCGTTCACTTTCAGGCTGACCGCCATCGCGACGCCTCCCGGGATTTCGGCGCATATCGCCGCTTGAATTGGAGGCATTCTAGCTCGCCGCGAAGGTGCGTCGAGGGGCCTTGCGCGTCAGCGCGCAGGAATATCGCCGCGCTCCCATGTTTCGCGCGTCTCGGCGCGAAAATCGGCGAACCGCCCAGCGCGCGATAGCCGCCCGCATGCCGGCCATCAGTTCCTGGTAATAGGCGAGGTTGATCTCCGAGAGCAGCATCGGCCCGAGCATCTCGTTCGCGCGGATCAGATGATGCAGGTAGGCGCGCGAATAGGCTGCGCGCCGCCTCGCACGGGCTTTCCGCATCGAGCGGGCGCGGATCGTCGGCGTGGCGCGCGTTGCGCAGGTTGATCGCGCCGTAGCGCGTGAAGGCGACGCCCGTGGCGGCCGTTGCGGGTCGGCATCACGCAGTCGAACATGTCGATGCCGCGCGCGACCGCTTCAAGCAGGTCCTCCGGCGTGCCGACGCCCATCAGGTAGCGCGGCCTGTCGGCCGGCAGCGCCGGCGCGGTTTCGTCGATCACCTTGAGCATCACCGCCTGCGGCTCGCCGACCGCAAGCCCGCCGATCGCATAGCCCGGAAAGCCGATATCGACGAGCGCGCGGGCGCTCTCGATGCGCAGCGCCGCATCGTCACCGCCCTGCACGATCCCGAACAGCGCCCTGCCCGGCGCCGCGCCCTCGAACGCGCGCTTGCAGCGCTCGGCCCAGCGCAGCGACAGCCGCATCGCGCGCTCCATCTCGGCGCGCGTGGCGGGGAGCTTCAGGCATTCGTCGAGCTGCATCACGATGTCGGCGCCGAGCAGGTTCTGGATTTCGATGGCGCGCTCGGGCGAGAGCGCGACCATCGCGCCGTCGATGTGCGAGCGGAACGTGACGCCGTTTTCGTCGAGCTTGCGCAACGCCGACAGCGACATGACCTGGAACCCGCCCGAGTCGGTCAGGATCGGGTACGGCCAGTTCATGAAGGTATGCAGGCCGCCAAGCGCTGCGATGCGCTCCGCGCCGGGCCGCAGCATCAGGTGATAGGTGTTGCCGAGAAGGATATCGGCGCCGCCCGCGCGCACCGTCGCGGCGTGCACGCCCTTGACGGTGCCCTGCGTGCCGACCGGCATGAAGGCGGGCGTCCGCACCACGCCGTGCGCGGTCGCGATCTCGCCGAGGCGCGCCGCGCCGTCGGTTGCGAGCAGGCGAAAGCTGAAGTGGGCTTGAGACATGCGCGGCCGGAGGTCCTCCGGCCGCGTCCATATCATGAAATCCGAGCGATGCAAGGGCGGTCTATTTCATCCCGGCGACCGCCTCCTCCACCGCCTTGCTGTAGTGCGACAGCACGCGGGCGCGCTGCAGGATGTAGAGCCGCTCCTCCGGCGTAAGCCGGCCCACCGCCTCCTTGATCTCGATCGATTTCGGCACATGCGGGTGCAGCTTCTCCGACAGCGAGATGTAGATGCGGGAGGGAAACAGCAGCGCCATCGGGTCGATGGCCGCGTATTCGTGAATCATCGGAAAACTCCTTCCACCTTGATCTGCCCATGCCCCCTGAGTGCAGGCACGTTTGCAGCACGGCGATTGCCGCAGCGTTATTGCGGGCGGGCGGATTTTCGGAATGAGATTCAAATTTATCCGCGGAAAAGAAGGCAGGCGTCGCCGTAGGAGTAGAAGCGGTAGCCGGCCTCGATGGCGTGCGCATAGGCGCGCCTGCATGGTGTCGAGGCCGGAGAACGCCGCGACCAGCATGAACAGGGTCGAGCGCGGCAGATGGAAATTGGTCAGCATGACGTCGGCGGCGCGGAACGCGTAGCCCGGCGTGATGAAGATCGCGGTCTCGCCGGCGAACGGCCGGATCGTGCCGTCTTCATCCGCGGCGCTTTCGAGCAGGCGCAGCGAAGTCGAGCCGACCGCCACGATGCGCCCGCCGGCCGCGCGCGCCGCATTGAGCGCGGCGGCGGTCGCCTCGGTGACGACGCCGTATTCGGCGTGCATCTTGTGATCGGCCGTGTCGTCGGTCTTCACCGGCAGGAACGTGCCGGCGCCGACATGCAGCGTCACGGTATGCAGCCCGATGCCGCGCGCCTTCAGCCGCGCCACCAGATCGTCGGTGAAATGCAGTCCGGCGGTCGGCGCCGCGACCGAACCTTCATCGTGCGCGAACAGCGTCTGGTAGTCGGCGCGATCCTCATCGTCGGCCGCGCGGCGCGACGCGATGTACGGCGGCAACGGCATGTCGCCGCGCTCGGCAATCGCCTGGTCGAGCACGGCCCCGTGAAACGCAAAGGCGAGCGTCACCTCGCCGCCCTCGCCTTTCGCTTCCACCGTCGCGTCGAGCTGGCCGAGGAAGCAAACCTTGCCCTCGTCGCCGAACCGCACCACGTCGCCCTCGCTGAGCCGCTTCGCGGGCTTCACGAACGCGCTCCAGCGCGAGCCATCGAGCCGCTTTATCAGGTTCGCCTCGATGCGCGTCTCGGGCCCGCGCCCGATGCGCCGGCCGGTGAGGCTCGCCGGGATCACGCGGGTGTCGTTGACGACGAGCTGGTCGCCGGGCTGGAGCAAATCGGGCAGGTCGCGCACGACGCGATCCTCGAACGCCGCGCCCGGCCGCACCACCAGCAGCCGCGCCGCATCGCGCGGCCGCGCCGGGCGCAGCGCGATCCGCTCGGGCGGGAGAGGAAAATCGAACAGGTCGGTGCGCATTGATTGACCGTCACGAGCCGCTTACAACGCGGTTCTCGCAACCTTCCGCGCGCTAATCAACGTGACATCGACAGTTATCATCCAGGCCAAGCGGGGCATCGGCGACGTGATCTGGCACCTGCCGTTCATTCGCGCGATTGCGGCCGCAACTCCCGAGCATGCCATCACGTTCCTGACGCCCCCGTCGAGCCGCGGCGCGGAGCTCTTGCAGGCCGAAACATGCGTGGCCCAAACTGCTGTATTTCGAACACGGCGGGAGCGAGCTCGTGCGCGTGTTTCAGCTTGCGCGGCTCACGCGCAGGCTGCGCGAGCTGCGCCCGCAGACGGTCTGGATTCTCGACAAGACCGTCCGGCCTGCACTCGCCGCGTTCTTGGCGCGCGTTCCGCAGCGCTTCGGCATGGGCATTCGGCGCCAGCGGTTGCTCATCACCAACCCGGGCCTCGATCCGAGCTACGACGAGTATACCCGATCGAGTGCCTGGTCGCGGTGCTCGAACAGGTCGGTGTTCCGCTGGAAACGACCGAGCCGAACCTGACCCTGCCGGCGGCAGCCGTGACCTCAATCGACGCAGCGCTTCGCGGTCCATTTCCGGCCCTGGACCGTCATCGGACTTGGCGCGTCGACTCCAAACAAGGACTGGTCGCGTGCTCAATGGATCGCATTTGTCGAGACTGCCCGTCGGCGCACGCGCGGCACGATCTTCCTGATCGGCGGGCCCGCGAACGCGCCAGTCGCGACTGATCTCATCGAGTCTACGGCGGGGGCGAGCATAATCAATGCGTGCGATCTCAGCCTGATCGAGTCGGCCGCACTTATGAAACTTGCGAATTTGTTTGTCGGCCCGAATTCCGGCCCGATGAACATCGCCGCCGCGGTCGGGACGCCCGCGTTCGGGTTCTTTGCGACCAACAAGGTGCTCACCTACTCGCGCCACATCCACGCCATCCTGCCGGACGACGGCCGACTGGCACCGGACGGCATGACACGACTTTCGCCGCACCGGGTGGTCGAGCGGATCGGACCTTATCTCGACGGCTAGTGGTCCAATTCTAACATTCGCATCCCGTGCGGCGGGCTCTCTTGCGAATGTTAAAATCAAAGGACCACTAGCAAGTATTACGTTCTAGTGGAGCTTTGGATTTGACATTCGCTTCGCGAGCCCGCGGCTGGGTGGGTAGCGAATGTCAAATCCGCTCCACTAGGCCGACATCTGCGCCTTGGCGAGCGGCACGGGGTTGGCGCGAAAGTAGTCCGTCCAAAGTGCCCGCCACTGGGCATGATCGCCGGCCCACTGGGTTGCGTCCGGCGTTAGCTCGAACACGGTGAGGCCGCGGCGGTTTCCCGTTCCGGTCTTGAGGTTCGGGTAGGTCACCAGGATGTATTCGCAGGGTCGGTCAAAATAACGGTCGCACGCGTCGCAAAGCTGCTGCATCGACTCCACTGAAATAACGGAAGCACCGGCATCCTTGTCGATCTCGGCCTGCATCTCCGGCAGATCGTTCTGCGAATTGCTCACGACGAAGATGAGCCGCTCCAGCTCCTTGAGGCCGCGGAATTTCTGCGACAGGTGGGCGAACTTGCTTGCCAACTCACGATAGCCGCGGTCGAGGTTGACCTTGCCCAGCAGGTATTCGATGGGGTGCGACTTGCGCAGGGTGCATTCGTGCCGAAAGTAGGCCTGCTGCTTCGCCCAATATGCTCCCTTGTAGAGCACGAGCTCATGCTTGCTCGCGGGGTAGAACGTATCGGCGTCCAGCATCTGCGCGGTGGATGCCGGATGGGTCAGGACGGCGTCGAACGGAAGGCTGGACTTCTTCAGCGTCTCATCGCCGACCGCCTGCGCGATCAACTCGACATGATCGTCGATCTGCAACGTCGTCTGGCACGAGATGCCAAAACTGACGACTGCTGCTTTCTGCCCTACCAGAGACATTCCCCTTCGCCCCCTCGCCTTCGTGTCGTCAGCTCACCGTCGCCTTGACGATCTTGTCCGGGTTCTCACCGGCTCGCCGCGCTTGATCTTGTCGACGTTGTCCATGCCTTCGACCACCTTGCCCCACACGGTGTATTGCTTGTCGAGGAAGCCGGCGTCGTCGAAGCAGATGAAGAACTGGCTGTTGGCGCTGTTCGGGCTTTGCGCGCGCGCCATCGAGGCGGTGCCGCGCACATGCGGCTCGGCGTTGAACTCGGCCGGCAGGTTCGGATAGCTCGATCCGCCGGTGCCGGTGCCATGCGGGCAGCCGGTCTGCGCCATGAAGCCGTCGATGACGCGGTGGAACACGATGCCGTCGTAGAAGCCTTCGCCGACGAGCTGCTTGATGCGCTCGACGTGTTTCGGCGCGAGGTCGGGCCGCAGCTCGATCACGACATTGCCCTTGGTGGTCTCGAGCGTCAGCTTTTCTTTGTCGGCCATTGATCTCTGCCTCTCTTCGTTTGCGTGATCTGATAAATTGATCTGGAACATCCGGCCTGCAACTGCGCCGCCCATCGAGCTCGGTGAACGGCATCGGCGAGCAGCGATCGACCGCTTCGGCGACCGCCCGGTAGATAGCGCTCGCGCTCCTCGTCGCGTGACCTGCCGCGCGAATTCACCACGCGCGGCTTGCCGAACAGTTCGCCCGAGCGCTTGAAGCTCACCTGAAAGGTCAGGTCAACCGGCGAGCGGCTTCGGAATCGAGCGGCGGCGGGCTTCCAGCAATCCGGCAAGCGCTGCTGAGATCTGCGCGAGGTCGTTGATCGGCCGGTCCGGCCGCCGGCTGCGGGTTGTCGAGCGGGTAGATCGATCGACATCAGAGCCGCCGACGCGTGCTACTGCGGCAAACCACAAGCCCCGCGCCGAACGCGATCAGCGCGGCGATCAGGCACCGCCGCGCCGGCCACCTCATTTCGCGTCGGCCGCGACCTGAACCTTGACCATCTTGTCCGGGTTCTGCACCGGCTCGCCCTTCTTGATCTTGTCGACCACGTCCATGCCGGAGAGCACCTCGCCGACCACGGTGTACTGGCCGTTCAGGCTCGAGCCGTCGGCGAACATGATGAAGAACTGGCTGTTGGCGCTGTCGTTGCTGTTGCCCTTGCGCGCCATGCCGACGACGCCGCGCTTGTACGGCACTTGGAGAACTCGGCCTTGAGGTCCGGGTACTTCGAGCCGCCGGTGCCGTTGCCGTTCTGCCCGTCGCCGGTCTGCGCCATGAAGCCCGCGATGACGCGGTGGAACGGCACGCCGTCGTAGAATTTCTCGCGCGCGAGCTGCTTCAGCCGCGCCGCATGGCCGGGCGCGATGTCGTTGCGCAGCTTGATGACGATGCGGCCCTGCGTGGTGTCGACCACCAGCGTGTTCTGCGGGTCGGCGCCGGCCGGCAGCGGTCGGTGGGCGAAAGCGGGCGCGGCAAGCAGCAGCGCGGCCACGAAGGCAAGCAGGCGGATCATGTGAACTCCCGGTTCTAAGCGCCGGTTTTGCCGGCGAATTTCGTTTTCAGCCGGGCCGCGACCGAGCGCCGGCACGAACGGCGTGATGTCGCCGCCCATCTTGGCGATTTGGCGCACCAAAGTGGCGGTGATCGGGCGCACGGCGGGCGAGGCGGGCAGGAACACGGTCTGGATGCCCGGCGCCATGGCGCCGTTCATCCCGGCCATCTGCATTTCGTAGTCGAAATCGGTCGCAGTCGCGCAGGCCCCGGACCAGGATCGTGGCGCCTTCGCGCTGGGCCAGGAGACCACCAGGTCGTCGAAGGTCGAGGCAGGCAAGCTCGGCGCCCGCCGCCTTGGCCAGCGGCCCGCAGGTCTCGGTCAGCATCGCGAGCCGCTCATCGGCCGGAAACAGCGGCGTTTTGCCCGGATGTACCCCGATCGCCAGCACCAGCCGGTCGGCAAGCCGCGACCGCCTGCCGGACCACGTCCAGATGGCCGTTGGTGACGGGGTCGAAAGACCCGGCATAAAGGGCAATTCGCGGCATTTGGCGGGTCTAGCCCGCGCCCCATACCGCCGCAAGGGCATCCATCAAGTGCCGGATCGAGAAATCGTGCGTTCCGGATTGAACCTTTCGCCCCCATTTCGCGTCTAACACAGTGAAGGGCCCCGGCGGGACAACGATAACGGGGACAGGGTGGCTAAAATGTTCAAGATTTACAGCATCATGGCTGCTGCCGCGTTGATCGCTGGCGCGCTCGTGGTTGCGCCGAGCCTCGAGCCAGGTTTCGGCCTCGACGCGCGACGCGGTAACCCAGACGACCGCCGGCAAGGGCGACCGCCTCGACATGGAGGCCCGTCTCGCCTGCCGCCAGCAGTCCTGGCCTTACCTCGACCGTTCCTGCGTCCGCGACCCGCGCACCGAATCCGGCTCGGCCCGCACGGTGCGGGTGGTGACGGCGGACCGCAAATAAGTGTTTGAGAGGCGAAAGCCTTTCACCTACCGGGGAGTGATGCCCACTCCCCATCCGACCCAAGTGACCCCATGATACTGTCCCGGCCTAACCAGCCGGGACTTTTTCTTTATGCGCACTCGCTCTTGCTCTCGCCTTCGCTCTTGCGGGCGCCCTGCCCGCGCTCGCGCAAATCGCGCCGGGACCCTCCGAGCTGCGCGTCTATGCGCGGCCTGCATGCCGCCGCCGCGAAAGGCGATGCGGCCGAGATCGCGCGGCTGATCGCGGCCGGCGAGAAGCCGAACGTGCAGGACGGCCACAGCCGCACGCCGCTGCATGTCGCGGCGCATTTCGGCCATCAGGCGGCGGCGCAGGCGCTGCTCAAGGGCGGCGCCAACCCGAACGCGCTCGACGCGCAGAAATACGACATCGTCACGATCGTGGCGGTGACGAACGACGTGCCGATGCTCAAGCTCGCGCTCGCCGGCGGCTGCGACCCGAAGAACATCACCAGCCCGTATAACGGCACGGCGCTGATCGCGGCCGCGCATCTCGGCCACGCCGAGGTCGTGCGCGTGCTGATCGCGGCCGGCGCGCCGCTCGATCACGTGAACAATCTCGGCTGGACCGCGCTGATGGAGTCGATCGTGCTCGGCAATGGCGGCAAGGCGCACACCGACACGCTGGAAGCGCTGGTCAAGGCCGGCGCGAACCTGAACATCGCGGACCGCCAGGGCGTCACGCCGCTCGGGCATGCGAAGCGCGCGGCTACGGCGAGATGGTGAAAATTCTCGAAGCCGCAGGCGCGAAATGAAAGTTCTCGTTGTCGGCGGCGGTATCGGCGGCATCGCCACAGTGCTGGCGCTGCGCCAGCGCGGCGTCGATGTGCAGCTCTACGAACAGGCCGCCGCGTTCGGCCAGGTGGGCGCCGGCATTCAGGTTTCCTCCAACGCCGCGCGCATTCTGCTCAAGCTCGGCCTCGGCGAAGCGCTGAGGAAAGTCGCCACCTATCCGCAAGGCCGCGACTATCGCGGCTGGGACACCGGCGAACGCCTTTATTACACGCCACTCGGTCAAAAAGCCGAAGCGCATTTCGGCTCGCCCTACTATGCGGCGCATCGCGCCGAATTGCTCGCCGTGCTGCTGAGCGGCCTCGGCCAGCACGGGTTCCGGCTCGGCTCGCGCGTCCAACGCGTCGATCAAGATGCCAACAGCGTGACGCTGACGCTTGAGGTGGCGAGACCGCGAATGGCGACATTCTGATCGGCGCCGACGGCATTCACTCGGTTGTCCGCGCGCAGCTCTTCGGCAAGGAATTGCCGCGCTACACCGGCAACGTCGCCTGGCGTGGGCTCGTGCCCGCCGAGCGCGTCGCCCATCTCGATCTCGGCAGCGTGGTCGGCGTCTGGATGGGCCCGAACCGCAGCATCGTGCAGTATTACGTGTCGGCCGGCAAAACCTTCAATTGGATCGGCATCAGCCGCTCCTCGGAGCCGGCGCGCGAATCCTGGCTCGCCGAAGGCAAGGTGGAGGATGCGCTCGCCGAATATGACGGCTGGCACGCGACGATCCGCACCATCATCGGCGCAACACCGCGCGTTCTGCGTCAGGCGCTTTACGATCGCGAGCCGCTGCCCGACTGGCAGGCCGGCCGCATCGTGCTGATCGGCGACGCCGCGCATCCGATGATGCCGTTCTACGCCCAGGG
>CAWDCA010000014.1:0-163005 GCA_963800695.1 uncultured Alphaproteobacteria bacterium
CCTTCACGTCTTGCGCTGCCCGCGATGTCGCGGAGCACCCCAGCGATTGCATCCGCCGTCGGCAGCATCTGATCGAACTCATCGCCGTAGACTTTCGCCGGCAACGTCGCCGCGAACGCCGGCGATCAGCTCGTCAAAGCGCATCTGGATGGGCTGCGTGAACTCATAGTTGTTGCCCGGGACCGTGCTTTCAACTCCAACTCCATCAGCTTGATGAGTTTTCCCTTGTGTCCGGTCGGCGGCGGACCGTGGCCGTGGCCGTGTGCCTTCCTCACCTTCTTCCGCCGTGCTCGCGTCCGTGTTCTTTCATGACCACCCGCGTGCGCCCCATTTTCTCCAGTGCGTCCTGCTTCTCCGCAGATCAGCCGATCAAGTTCCGCCTCGCTCCGCCACTGCTCAGAAGGTTTGAGCATGATGAACGTGTCGGAGACGTTGGGCGGCATCGGGTCCGAAGCCATCTCGGCCGTGCCTGTCTTGGAAAAGACAAAGGCAACTTCCGGGAACCGCTCCCGGATCGCCTTCTCGACCTTGAACTGCATTTCCGATGACTGCGTGATTCCCGTGCTGGCGATGCGCGTCGCGTGCATGGCGATGTTGCCTTCGTCCAGCGTTGGAATGAACTCCTGCCCGAGGCGCATGAACAGGAGGATCGACGCGACGAACGCCAGCACCGCCGCGGGCACCACCACCCAGCGGCCACGTAACGCCCAGCGCAGAGTCGGGGCATAAATGGTCTTCAGCCAACGAACGAAGAAGACCTCTTTCTCCTTAACGCGCCCGGTGATCCCGATCGCGACCATCGCGGGAATCAGCGTCATCGAAAGGATGAACGCCGCCACGAGCGCGAAGATCACGGTCGCGCGATGTCGAGGGTCAGCTCGTCGATGACGCCCGCCGCCAGCGCCTGCCGCACGGCTGACGCCCCGCCGGCGATGTCCACCCCACGATCGCCGGCGGCCTCGCACGCAGCCGCGTGGGCCGCATCGAAACCCGTCGGTGACGAAGTGGAACGTCGTCCCACCCTGCATCTCGATCGGGTCGTGCTCGTGGTGGGTCAGCACGAACACCGGCGCGTGATACGGCGGTTCGTCGCCCCACCAGCCGGTCCAGTCGTCGTCCCAGTCGTCGCGGATCGGGCCGAACATGTTCCGGCCCATCAGGTAGGCCCCGCGCGGCCGCAGCAGCCACTCGGCCGCGACCTTGTCGGCCTCGTGGCGCGGGGGTCTCCGATGTGCCAGGCGTGCAGTTCGTGCCCCCGCTGCCCAACGGATCGTCGCGACTCTGGTCGGGTCCGGCGACGAAGCCGTCCAACGAGATGGACATGTGACAGGTGGTGTCCGGCACGACGGGCTCTCCCCGTGGTTGCGAGCGGCGAGCGATGATCCGGACGCTAGCAACGATGTCGCCGTGGCCTGCCACGATTATCCGATGGACTGGAAACTCGAAGTGATCACGGTGCCGGTGTCCGACGTCGAGCGCGCGAAGGAGTTCTACGAGAAAAAGCTCGGCTTCGTCCTCGACGTCGATCATCGCGACGGCGACTTCCGGGTCGTCCAGCTACGCCACCCGGCTCGACCTGCTCGATCACCTTCGGGCCGACGCTCAACCCGTCCCCAACCGGCACGCTCGGCGGCGTGCAGTTGACCGTCACCGACATCGAGCAGGCCCACGCGAACTCACCGAACGCGGCGTCGAGACGAGCGGCATCCGGCACTTCGTCCACGGCGAGCAGAAGGCGGGGCCCGATCCGGACCACGCGCCGTTCAACTCCTTCGTCTTCTTCGCCGACCCCGACGGCAACCGCTGGGCGATCCAGGAAGCGCCCGGCTGACTCAGTCGGGCAGCTGCGGCATCTCCAGCCGGGTCGCGGCCGAGCAGCACGGCCGCGCTGACCGACGTCCGTCCCGAACGGTCGCGGATGCCGTCGACGGCGGGTCCAGCGGCGCCGGCGTCGCGGGCGGCGAACGGGAGCTCGAGCTGCAGCGCGTCGGCGTCGTCGAGGTTCGTCAGCGACACCCCGATCAGCGTGAGCCCCTGTCGCGGATCAGCGGCGCCACCGAGGCGAGCAGCGCCGCGGGCGCGGCCAGAACGGCGTCGGTCTCCCACGTCGCCGCAGCAGCGTGTGCGAGCGGGTGGCCCGGGTGAAGTCGTCGAAGCGCAGCCGCAGCACGACCGTGCGGCACACCCGGCGGGCCTTGCGCAGCCGCCGGCAGACGCGGTCGACGAGCCCGACGAGGGTCGCGTCGATCTCGGCCGGCGGACAGCCGCCGCGTGCCGAGCGCGCGCTGCGCGCCGATCGAGCGGCGCCGCCGGCCGACCTGCACCGGCCGCGGGTCGCTGGTTGTGGGCCAGCGCGTGCAGGTGCCGCCCGGACGCCGGGCCGAGCATCGCCATCAGCGACGTTCGGCTCCAGCGCGGCGATCTCGCCGACGTGTAGATGCCGCGCTCGTGCAGCTTGGCCGCCGTCACCGCGCCGACGCCCCACAGCCGCTCGACCGGCAGCGGGTGCAGGAACGCCAGCTCGCCCTCGGCGGCACGAGCAGCAGCCCGTCCGGCTTGGCGACGCCGCTGGCGACCTTGGCCAGGAACTTCGTCCGCGCGATGCCGACCGTGATCGCAGGCCGACGTCGTCGCGCACCCGCGTCGCAGCCGCACCGCGATCTCGACCGGCGTGCCCGGACACCGCCGCAGCCCGCCGACGTCGAGGAACGCCTCGTCGATCGAGATGCCCTCGACGAGCGGCGTGGTGTCCTCGAAGATCGCGAACACCGCCTTGCTCGCCTCGACGTACGCGTCGAACCGCGGCGGCACCACGATCGCCTGCGGGCACAGCTCGCGCGCCTGCCGCCCGCCCATCGCCGAGCGGACGCCGAACGCCTTCGCCTCGTAGCTCGCGGCCAGCACCACGCCGCCGCCGACGATCGACCGGCCGGCCGCGCAGCCGCGGCTCGTCGCGCTGCTCGACCGACGCGTAGAACGAGTCGAGGTCGGCGTGCAGGATCACGTACACATGTTCGATTATGGGGACGCGAATGGCAAGGTCGGCAGAATGGCGAGATCGACACGCTCGCCGTCACCCTCGCCATCGACCCCGAGGCGGCCGCCCGCTTCGACGCCCAGTGCGCCGAACACGGCGGCGTCCCGCACGTCGTGCTGTTCCGACGCGCTGCCGGCGACGATCGAGGAGGCAGTGCGCGTCGATCTCGTCCGCTCGGCCGGCGCACCCTTCCCCATCGGTGTCGCCGGCGTGCTCCCGCTGCCCCGGGGCACGGCGATCGGGCTGGTCTCGCCGGAGTTGATTCGCCGGCACCGCGAACTCCCAGGAGCAGTGGCGAGACCACCTCGACGAGCGCGACCGGCGCCCGCTCCGCCCGCACGTCGTCGTCCAGAAGGACGTCTCGCCCGCCGTCGCGCGGGCGACCGCCAACGTGATGCGACGCGGGTTCCGCTCGCACCAGATCCGGGCCGAGGGCTACGTGCTGTGGGTCTCGACGGGCCGTGACTGGACCGAACTCGCCCGCGTCCCCTTCGCCGACTGACGCATAACCGGAGTGTTGTGCCCACTGGTGGGAACAACACTCCGGTTACGGGGGTGCGGTCAGAGCGGCAGGTCCTCCAGCATCTCGGTGACCAGCGCGGCGATCGGCGAGCGCTCCGAACGGGTGAGCGTGACGTGGGCGAACAGCGGGTGCCCCCGCAATGCCTCGATCACCGCCGCGACGCCGTCGTGCCGGCCGACCCGCAGGTTGTCGCGCTGGGCGACGTCGTGCGTGAGCACCACGCGCGAGCCGGCGCCGATCCGCGACAGCACCGTCAGCAGGACGTTGCGCTCGAGCGACTGCGCCTCGTCGACGATCACGAACGAGTCGTGCAGCGAGCGGCCGCGGATGTGCGTCAGCGGCAGGACCTCGAGCATGCCCCGGTCGAGCACCTCGTCCATGATCTCGGACGACACGAGCGCACCGAGGGTGTCGAAGACCGCCTGCGCCCAGGGCGCCATCTTCTCGTTCTCGCTGCCCGGCAGGTAGCCGAGTTCCTGCCCGCCCACGGCGTACAGCGGGCGGAACACGACGACGCGCTTGTGCGCCCGCCGCTCCAGCACGGCCTCCAGCCCGGCGCAGAGGGCGAGCGCCGACTTGCCGGTGCCGGCCCGCCCGCCGAGCGAGACGATGCCGATCTCCGGATCGAGCAACAGATCGAGGGCGATGCGCTGCTCGGCCGAACGGCCCCGCAGCCCGAACGCCTCGCGGTCGCCGCGCACGAGCCGCACCTGCTTGTCCGGCGTGACCCGCGCGAGCGCCGACCCCTTGATCGAGTGCAGCACCAACCCGGTGTGGCAGGGCGAGTCGTCCACCTCGGCGAAGTCCGGCTCCTGGGACAGGTCGAGGTGCGTGCCGTCCCACAGGGAGTCGATCGTGGCCGGTGAGACGTCGAGCTCGCGCATGCCCGTCCACCCGCTCGCGTCACCCACGGGGTGCATGCGGTACTCGTCGGCGGTCAGGCCGACCGAGGCAGCCTTCACCCGCAGCGGGACGTCCTTCGTCACGAGGGTGACGTTGCGTCCCTCGATCCCGAGATTCAGCGCCACGGCGAGGATGCGGGAGTCGTTGCTGTCGACGCGGAAACCGGCCGGCAGCGTGGAGAGGTCCGAGTGGTTGAGCTCGACGTGCAAGGTGCCGCCGGACGAGCCGATCGGCACCGGGGCATCCAGCCGCCCGTGCTTGACCCGCAGGTCGTCCAGCTCGCGCAGGGTCTGGCGGGCGAACCAACCGAGTTCGGGATGGTGCCGCTTGCCCTCCAGCTCGCTGATGACGACGAGCGGCAAGACGACCTCGTGCTCGGCGAACCGGCCCAACGCCCCCGGGTCGGAGAGCAGGACGGACGTGTCGAGGACGAAGGTGCGCAGGCCGGCGGGCTGGGCAACGGTCACGAGGTACTCCTGACGGGGAGTCGGCGCGGCGTGCGGACGCACTTCGCGCTGCTGGGTGACGGTCGGAACCCCGGCTGCGCACGCGGGGACCGACCGGCCCCATCGCTGGATCTCGCCACCGGTTCGGGACCTCCCGAGTCGCCCGGGTTGGCCGGGCCACCGGAACGGACGCTACGACCGCTCCGGGCGACGTCCGGGAAGGCGCGCCAAGGAGATCGTTACGTCGAGGTGAACAGCTCGCCGCCCGGAAGGGACGCTGCGTAGCGTTTCGGGGGTGACGATTCGCGATGCCTACCTCGCTGCTGCCCGCTCCGCGCTCGACCTCCTCGGCCGGCCGGAGATCGCCCGATCGTGGGACGAGCCCAGCGCGCTCGACCGGATGACCGTCGGCGCGCTCGCGGGTCATCTCGCGTCCCAGGTCGTGAACGTGCCCGGCGTTCTGGCTCGTGAGGTCACCGACGAGCCGACGGTGTCGCTGCTGGGGCACTACGAGCAGGTGAGCTGGATCGGTGCGGACCTCGACTCCGAGACGAACGCCACGATCCGGCAGATGTCGGAGGACCTCGCCGGCACCGGTGTGGACGATCTCGTGCGGCGGACGTCGGCGGCGATCGACGAGCTCGCCCGCGACCTGCCGACCCAACCGGTCGATCGCCTCGTGCGCCCGCCCTCCGGTCCGTGGGCGCTCGTGTTGGACGACTTCCTCGTCACGCGACTGATGGAGATCGCCGTGCATTCCGACGACCTCGCGGTGAGCGTTGGGGTGGACGCCCCCGAACTGCGCGAGGACGTCCTCGCACCGGTGTTCGCCCTGCTGGCGTTGCTCGCGGTGCAGCGACACGGACAGGCCGGAGTCCTGCGTGCGTTCGCCCGCGCCGAGCGGGCGCCGCAGCGCATCAACGCGCTTTAGTCGCGCTGCGCGTCCTTCCCCGCGGCGAATTCATCTGAAGATTCACCCGATGCGGATCAGGACGCCGAGATATGCTTTGCGCTCTCTTTTGTGACGAAAAGAATCTCGTTGCGCGCCATTCTTCGCGTCGAAAGTTTCACACATTCCGGTTCTCGATCTACGACCCCGCGGGGGCGCCTATGAGGGCGGTGAGATTGCGCCGACGACGGCGCAGCGATGCCCTCGGCGCTTCGGGGCGCGCCGGCCGAGTAATGGTCAGGAACATGACTCAGGTGCGTGCCCGGCGATGGATATTCCTTCGCCGCGATGAATCGAGGATTCCTTGAAACAATTCAGGAGCCGAGGGATGCGCCGCCGTAGCGAGCTGTGCGCGGCAATCCTCCTTTCCACCATGTGCACAACGGTGATCGTCGCAAGTCCGGCGCAGGCGATCACCGTTTTGGTCGTCTGTGACCACCAATCGCACACCATCGTTTTCCCCGCGGGCGTGACGAACGCGATCGTCCATGTCGTCGGTGCGGCCGGCGGGGCGGGCGGTCAATCGCAGCTATCAAGGGCTCGGTGGGGGCGGGGGCGGCTCCTCGAGGGCAGGCTTGAGGCAGTATTTGTTGAAATCGGCGAAGCGCTCGAGCTTGCCTTCCGGCACGCCGAGCATGGCGCGGAATTCGTCGATGGTGAACTCCTCGTACTGCTTGGTCAGGCCGATGCGCCGCTCGATCATCTCGTACAGGCGGATCGAGTACTTGGAGCGCAGCGCGTACATGATGTGGGACTTGATGGCGGCCCAGGCCGTGCTCTCGCTGATGACGGCGAGCAGGTCCGGCGGGAAGGTGTAGTAGAAATACCCGTCGTCGCGTCCTCTTCCTTGTTGGTGCCGAGCAGATGGACGCCGGAAGGTCGCCATCTTGCCGGTCTTGCGGGTCGCGGGCCCGGATCTTGGCCCAGGCGGCCATCAGCTTGTCGAAGGCTTCTTCGAAGCCGGTCGTTGCTCTCGTGCGAGCCGCGCAACTGCCGCCTTCAGAACCTTATGGACGGGCGCGTGCGGATGTCGTTCCAGGCATTGGCCAGCAGCTGGTTGTAGAGGATCGATTTCGCTGCGGGAGAGGGGCGTGACCTCGATGATGTCGACCAGCTCGCGCGGCTTGATAATCCGCCCGATATGGTCGGGATCGAGCGGCTGGCCGGTGACCTTGATGTCGGTCGCGAGCAGCGGCCCCGCAGGCTTGGTCGGCTCTGGCTTTCAAAATCTTCGGCAAGGGTCGCAACAGTCTGTGTACTCACGAATTCAAAGTGCCTGCGAAAAGTGAGGCGGTCAATAGGTGAGCTCACATTTATGCGCACTCACCCTCGACCGCCCAAAAACTCACCGATGCTTTGCGCGTTTCGCTAAGGAATCCGGACGGCAACTCGGGTGCCACCCAATTTCTCACCGTTGACGTCTCATTGAGACCTGATTGCCGAGGGTGGTACCGATTACGGCGAGCAGTTTGGCGCGAGAAATTGAAGCAGCCCGCGTGTCCTTCAAGTTCTCGCAATAGCGTTTCGGCCGCTCCCGCTTGACTGCCAGGCGCGCGGCAGAAGTGCTCCATGCGTTCAGCGATCCGGGTAATGATCTCGCGATGATCGGCGCGGTTAGTCAACAGCAGTCCATGGCGGGTGAGAAGGTGAAGTAAGTGCGCCGCGTCTTCATAGCGCGGGTGCATCGGAGACTTCGCAATCAGGAGTGAATTCGACGATCAAGTACGGAGAGGCGGCCGAATTTGGGGGCATCGGTCGCCTGACAAACCGCATCCAGGCGCGCGGGTTCTCGAAGACATGATCGCGGAACCACGGCGCATGCGGTTGGGCCGGCAGCACGCAAATGCAGATCGACGCCCCGCCTGTAGCTGCCTTGCGGACCCAAGGCTCGATTTCATCATTCGGATCCGGATGGACAAACACTACCTTGCCGGTCCAATCGGCTGTCAACGCGTCTTCATCGGTCCAATAGAGCGGGAGCGTACTCTCTTCCCGGTCTCGCCCGCGAACATCCCATAAAAGAAAACAGGTCGCATCCGGCGGCGAGCTTGATGCAGCCGATTTGCGTCGCTTTCGTCTTCCTGCCCCATGCACATGGCGGCCGCGCACATTCGCGTAAACCATAGCGCGCGCTCACCGCTTCGAAGCGGTGACGCGCTTTTGCGGCCGCTTAGGCGGGGAGGAGGCTTGTCGCGCAGGAAGTCGACGATGTCCGATCTCGGCCAAACTCGTCGGTTTGGACCGACCGGGATTCCCGGCGGAAATTCGCCCTTCCCAATCAGCCGGTAAATGTGGGCGCGGCTGTAGCGGACGATGGCGCACACCTCTCCGATCCGCAGCATGCGGAGATCTTCAAGGTCGGCCGCAAGGGTGGCAGGGGATGTTGAAATAGTCGTAAACGGGGGCGCGAGTGCCATCAGTTGTCTCCTCTTGCAAGCGAAATCGCTTGGAGAAGATATGTTGAGTAATCGCTGGTATTTCTACAAGTATTTCAAAGCATTGCCGCGGAGGCGCTTACGTTCTGTGGGGGAAATATCTAAGTTTAAAGCGTCAGACGGCTCCGAAATATTGAAGTGAAGCAGTTCTTGGCGAAGCTCTTCAGGCGTGCGTCTGCGCCTCGTCCTGAAGAACGACAGTAGATGAGGCGGCAGTGTCTCGGGCCGCCTCATGTAATACGATAGCCTGTTGTGGAGAGCCTTATCAAAGTGACGCAGAGACGTGATGTTTATCCTGTCCGGCAGCCAAGGAGCATAGACGATTTCAAGAAATGTGATGGGCGTGAGGCGGTCGCTTCTTTTGCGGTTCGTCCACAGGAGTGGGGCTTTATCCGGAAGATCCATGAGCTTTGGAGCGGCTGACTGGACCTCACGTTCGGTGTCCGCGCTCAGCTTAAAGAGATGCGCCACGCCGGCCGTAGCCGCGGCCATTCCCAGAATTCGCGCCCGGTCGCCCTCAGGAAGGTCGCGTAAGCGCTCCCCAAGCTTCAGAGCCTTGACGACCATTGGATCTTTGCGGTTCGAGCTGGGCGGCCGCGGGTCGATGATTTTCGACTGCACAGTCGTAGAGCCGTCCGCTTTCCGCAAAACCGCAACTTCATAAAGGAGAGTGGTGAGCCTTTTTTCCAACCGATGACAAAGCTAGATCGGAAAGAGTTCCTATTGCAACTTTTTGCCATCGGACCCTGACGAGCTTCGAAAGACAGGCGCTCATGTGATGGCCTGCCTGGTCGGAGGCAGGGATCGCGCCCACCCTGTTGGAGGGCGACCGGCATCGAACCCCAATACCGCGAAAATCGAGGGGTATCTTTGGGGGTAGTTCTCAATCTTGTGTGCGAATAAGTGCCTGTGCCACAGCATCAATCCACTATATTCCGGTTCCGCCCCTGGGCACCATTTCTTCCATTTTCTGATCCACCCGGTCTCCCTCACCCATTACCTGCCCCACTTGCCCCGGCCATCTCTCGTGCGTCAGCGGAACGACCAGCCGCGCATCCATGCCCTCCGGGCCGAACGTGCGCTTCACCTCGCCGTTGAGCTGGCGCTCGATCACCATGCCGATCAGGCGCGAGCCAAAGCCCACGCGCCGCGAGCGCCGCGGCGGCGGGCCGCCGCGCTCCTTCCAGTCGAGTTCGAGGCTCGGGCCATGTGCGCCGCGGTTGACGCTCCAGTTCAGCTCGAGCCGCCCGGCCTCGCCGGACAGGCTGCCGTGCTTGCTGGCGTTGGTGGCAAGCTCATGCACGGCGGATGACAGCGCGAATGACGGGTCCGGTTCGAGGAACACGTCGGGCCCGGTCAGCGTCACGCGCTCGATGTAGGGGGCGAGCAGCACGCGCAGCAGTTCCTTCAGCGAGGTCGACTGCCAGCCGCCTTCGGTGATCAGCCGGTGCGCGTTCGCGAGCGCGAGCACGCGTGCCTCGTATTTGACGATGAGGTCGGCGACGCTACGCGAATTGCGCGCGGTCTGCGAGAACAACGCGAGCAATTGCGCGAACAGGTTGCCCGAGCGATGGCGCAGCTCACGGATCATCAGCTCATGGCGCTGGTCGGCCTGCCGGCGCTGGATTGCGCCCGCGATGACGTTCGCGGTGGCAACGACAAACGACACGTCGTGTTCGTTGAAGCGCCGCCGCCGCGCCGTGTGTACGCCGAGCACCCCATAGGCGCGGCCATCGCGGCCCGCGATCGGCACGCTCACGCCAGAGTTTACGCCGTGGTCGCGCAGCAGCGCCGGGACCTCGAAACGCGTCTCCGATTTGAGATCGGTGACGATGACCGGACCGCCCGAGCCGAGCGCATAGCCAGCCTGCGAGTGGCGCCCGGTCGATTCATGCGCGGTCCCGATCGCACCCGGCCGCCAGCCGATGCCCGCACGCAACAGCAGCTCCGCGTCGCCGGGCACGAGCTCGAGAATTTTCACGAACTCGACGTCGAGAATTTGCGCCAGCGTCGTGGCGATTTCGTCGAACAGCGCCTGCAGATCGGATTCGGTCAGCGCGCGCTCGCCGAGCTTTGCCAGGATTTCCTGCTGCCTGGCGCGCATGCGTAGTTCGCGCAGCAGCTTCTGCCGGTCGGTCACGTCGCGGCAGACGCCAAGCATCCGCACCGCGGCGCCGTTCTCCTGGATGACGGAGGCGGTCGCCTCCACCCAGCGCTCTTCCTTCCCGTCCTGCGGGGCAAGGCGATAATGCACGTGATACGGCTTGCCGCTGCGCACGCTCTCCTGAACGGCGGCCAGCACTTCGGGCTGATCCTCGGGATGAATATCCTTCTGGAAGGCCGAGAACGTCCCATCGAATGTGCCGGCCGGAAGGCCATGGATCTGCTCCATGTTTCCCGACCAGCTCACGACGTTCGGTTTGATGTCCCACGACCACACGCCGACCTGGCCGGCGTCGAGCGCGATGGCGAGCGATTCCACATCGGGAAACGACCGGGCAGCGGCCGTCGCAGGACCCGAAGAGCCGGATACGCTCCCGCCCTGCTCGTGCTGATCGCGCACGGCCTCATGCATTGTGCGAACTTTCCAACTTCGCGTCAGCGGGTATCGATCTGCCGCGACTACTCGTAGCGATACAATTTAGTGCCGATAGCGCCTTGGCGGAAGTGTCACTCCGCACTGACTCACGTGATGGATTTGATCGCAGCTTGCAGCTGCGCGATGTCGTAGGGCTTGCCGAGCACGGCCGTGTGCGGATGCCCGCGCAGACGCGCGTCAAGGTGCGCGCCGTCGTAACCGGTTGCGATGATGATCGGCAGATCGGGACGCAGGCCGCGCAATTCGATTGCCAGCGCGTCGCCGCGCCCGTCGGGCAGGCCGACGTCGATGACCGCGAATGCGAGTTGCGTGTCGCCCGACGCAATTGCGCGTGCAGCCTTCGAGGTTGTCGCCTCGATGCTCCGATAGCCGAGTTCCTCCAGTGCGTCGACCGCGAGCGCGGCGACCAGCACCTCGTCCTCGACCAGCAAGACCTTGCGATCCGCGTTCATGCCGCCTCCTGCCGGGATATCAAGCCGGCTGTTCGGTCGTTCGGGACTTCCACTAAGGTCACGTTGGGCGGCACCCAACCATGACGAGCATGGCATATCGGAGCCGCAACTGCGCGTCTATCGGGGCAGGGGACGCGCCGCACGCCTATCCGGCCGGACGAGCCATGGGCGTTGTGGCGAGATAACGCGGGGCTGTGGAACATGTTCCCGCCAGCTCCCTCAAGCGAAAAAGCCGCGCCAATTCAGCGCGCAAGGCGACGCCGGCCGGAACCATCCCCTTCATCGCGGTGTTGTCCCGCGAATTCCCGACACAAAGGAGCGAACGATGAACTGGGACCGCGTGGAAGGTAACTGGAAGCAATTCAAGGGGCAGGTTCAGCAGAAGTGGGGCAAGCTCACCGACGACGACCTCGACGTGATCGAGGGCAAGCGCACGGAGCTCGCCGGCCGTCTGCAGGAACGCTACGGCTACGCGAAGGATGAGGCCGACAAGGACATCGACGGCTGGCTGAAGAACATCAACTGACGGCGGCGTAGCGCCGGAATTCCGCGGCCGGCCATGCCGGCCGCTCACGCTTGGCAGGAAAGAAAATTTGATGCGCCACATGGCAAACATCAGGCGGACCGGCGATTTCGACCGTCTGCTGGAAGATCTTGAGCAACGGCTCGCGCGGCTGGGCCGGATGGCCCGCGCCTCGCGCGCAGCGCCGGCGGCAATCGATCGCGTCAGCGATTCGGTGGCGGCTGCGCTCACTGACTTCGCTGGCCGTTTCCGCGGCCAAGCACGCGCGGTCGGTGGAGAGGTGGCTCACCTCGGTGACGACGCGTTGCAGGCTGGCAACGATGCCTTGCGCAAGCTGACGCGCGAAGTCGAGCAGCGGCCGCTGGTCGTCCTTGCGATCGCGGTCGCCGTCGGAGCGTTGGCGGCAGGGATTTTGACGCGGCGCTAGAAGCGCCGCGTCGGCGCCTAGTGCGCGGGCTGCTTCTTGCGGCTCTTTGCGTTGCGCGCAAAGAACAGCGCTTGGCTGGCAATCGCCGACACCATCGCGGGCTGGAACGGCTTGGCGATCAGGAAGGCGGGCTCGGGGCGCTCGCCCGTGAGGAAGCGTTCCGGATACGCCGTGATGAAGATCACCGGCACCTCGAAGGTTTTCAGCAGCTCGTTCACCGCATCGAGCCCCGAGCTGCCATCGGCAAGCTGGATGTCGGCGAGGATCAGGCCGGGCGCCTTCTTTCGGGCGAGCACCATGGCCTCGGTGTGCGTTCGCGCAATGCCCAGCACCCGATGACCGAGACTCTCGACCAACGTCTCAAGGTCCATCGCGATGAAGGTCTCGTCCTCGATGATGAGGACGTCCGTCGCGATCTCGGCCGCGAGCTCACGGCCGGATTCCTCGACCAGCGAACGCAGCGTGGCAATATCCACATCGAGAATGCGGGCTGCGTCCTCCTCGGAAAAGCCCTCGAGCGCGACCAGCAGGAACGCCTGCCGCGGCTTGGGCGTGAGGCTCGCGAGGCGCACGTCCGCCGGCATGTCGGCGTCTGCGGGCGATCGTCTGGCTGTTGATCGGCAGCGAATTCCACAGCTTGGTGAACAGCCGATACAGGGCCACTCGTGGCCCGCCCGCCTCGTCAATGACCGCCGGATCCCCGATCAGGGCCTCCAGCGTGGCGCTGACGTAGGCATCTCCGGATGTCTGATTTCCCGTCAAAGCGCGGGCATAACGCCGCAAAAACGGCAGATATTGAGCTACGGCCTGTGATTTCAGCAAGAAAACCTCCCGTCACGTCCCACTGCAGGTCTCGGACCGTCTAACGCGGGTTACCAAAAAAAGTTCCCATGGTGGGGAACACTCGCTACCGGCGGACGTTATACCCCACTAAGCGGATGGGGCTACCACGGCGAGTGGGCGGGGATAAGAGCAATGACAACAGAAGACAAGCCAAGCAGGCCCGGACAAATGCAAACAGAAGCTACCCAGCGGAAGGCCCGAGGCCGCCTAGGACGAGACGTGCAGGGCAAGATCGGGCAACAGCTCCGGGCGATGTACGACGACGTCGTCAGTGCGGGCGTTCCTGACCGCTTCACCGAGATGCTTCGGCAACTCGATGACCCAAAACAACACCAAGAAAAAGATAAGGGGTAGAACGCATGACGTTAAATCCCTCATTGCGTGATGCGATGCTGGCCGCGGTGCCGAGCTTGCGCGCCTTCGCCATATCGTTGTCCGGCAATATCGACCGCGCCGACGATCTCGTGCAGGAAACCCTGCTCCGTGCGATCGCCAACATCGACTCGTTCCAGCCGGGGACGAACATGTCCGCCTGGATGTTCACGATCCTGCGCAACCTGTTCCGCTCCGAGTATCGCAAGCGCCGCCGCGAGGTCGAGGATACAGACGGCAGCTATGCGGAAAGCCTGAAGTCGCAGCCCGAGCAGAACAGCCGGCTCGAATTCCAGGAATTCCGCACGGCGCTCGCCAAGCTCCCGCCCGATCAGCGCGAGGCGCTGATTCTCGTCGGCGCGTCGGGATTCTCCTACGAAGAAGCCGCGACGATCTGCGATTGCGCGGTCGGCACCATCAAGAGCCGCGTCAATCGTGCGCGCACGCGCCTCGCCGATCTGCTCTCGATCGAAAGCGCCGAAGATTTCGGCCCCGATCAATCGACCCGCGCCATCATGGCCGCCGGCGGCCGCGGGTAGCGGCTTCTGCCGACTGACTTAAGGTTTCCTCGCGGCCTGCGCGCGAGCGCATGTCGGGAACAGGTGCGCTCGCGCCGCATTATAAATGCGACGGCCTGTCGCGCGTTCTGGCAGGAAACAAGATGGCTCAAACGCGCAGCAAGCCGAAGGTCGTCGCGAAGAATCCCAACCTGCGAAGGCAACCGCAAAGGCTGCGAGCGACTCCGCCCGTGGAAAGACATCCGCCCCGGCGGCGAGCACAAACCACTGGTCGGAAATGTTCTCCAAGGCAGCATGCGTCATCGCGCACTGGATGGGCAAGCCGATCGCGTTCCTCATCGCGACAGCGCTTGTCATCATTTGGGCCGTCACCGGGCCACTGTTCGGCTACAGCGATACCTGGCAGCTCGTCATCAATACCTCGACGACGATCGTGACGTTCCTGATGGTGTTCCTGATTCAGAACACCCAGAACCGCGACACGATGGCGATTCAGATCAAACTCTCCGAGCTCATTATCGCGGTGAGCGATGCCGAGAACCGCTTCGCCAGCGCCGAAGATCTTTCCGACGAAGAACTCGAAAAGCTTCATCAGGAACTGCACAAGCGCGCCGCCACAACCCTCGACACGCTCGAAGGCCGCCGCGCCGCGCGCGAGAAGAAGGCGAGCTAGCCGTCGCTCTTTCGCGGCAGCCGCAGGGTGGGCGCGAGCGCCATCAGGATAACCGCGCAGGCGCCGAGCGGCACGAAGGCTGACTGCGCGATGCCGCTCAAGTCCCACGCCAGCCCGCTGAACACCGGCGTGATCACCGCACACGAATAGCTGATGGTGAACATCGCGGCCGAAACGCGGTGCACGTCGTCCGGCGGCGCCAGCAGCGACGGCAGCGCCAGCATCAGGATCAGGATTGCGGCTGCGAAAAAGCCGAGCACCGCCGCGCAGGCAACGATACCGGGACCGGGCAGGACCGCGATCCCGACAATCGCCGCGAGGGAGCCCGCGCCGCACACGACATGCGGCCAGATCGCACGCTCCAATCGCCCGGCGACGGCGAGCAGCAACAACGATGCCGGGATCTGCCCGACATTGAGTGCAGTCAGCGCGGCGCTCACCAGGTCCGGCCGCCCGATGTGGTGCAGATAGTCGGGCAGGAACGCGTTTGCCGAGAAATACATCGCGTTGACGCTGCCGAGTGCGATGCCGAGCCGCCAGATCAGCGGATCGCGCCAGTCCGGCCACCAGCGCTGCGGCGCTTTCGGTTGTGCGGATGCAGGCTGACGCGGGGCGAGCGCCATGATGATCAGCGCAATGATCACGACCGGGACGGCCCAGAGAACGAAACTCGCGCGCCAGCTATCGCCGAGCAGCGGCAGCACCGCCGGAATGGTGAGCGCCACAGGAAAGATTTCGCCGACCAGCAGGCCGTTGGTGAACACCGCCGTGCCGAAGCCGATGCGCTGCGGCGTCCAGCTACGCACCAGCGGCGGCAAGGACGGATGCATGATCGCAACGCCGAAACCGGTCACGATGGTAGCCGCATAGAGAAACCAGATGTCCGGCGCGGCCCCGCGCAGCGCCGATCCAGCCGCAGTGGCGAAGAGTCCGGCAAGCAGCGTCTTTACCGCGCCGAAGCGCGCGATCAGCAGGGAGCCGAGGACTGCCGCGCAGGCGAACAGCACCGGCGGCAGGCCGGTGAGGATGCCGACCTGCGTTTCCGACATGCCGAGATCGACGCGGATCAGCGGGATGACCGGCGGCACCGCCAGGATGGTGATGCGCAGCCCAATGCCGGCAAGCCAGAGCAGCAACAAGCAAAGCAGGAACTGCTGCTTCGAATCCGTTCGACTGTTGGGTGCCGGCATGGAGATCAGGCAGGCTCCATGCCTTTGGCGCGAATGAGAGCCGCATTCGCCGGCGAAACGAGATGCGCGACGAAAGCCTCGGCAAGGCCGATCTGTGCCGAGCCTGTGAACACGCCGGCCGAAAAGATCGTGACCTGCTGCAATTCGTCCGGCAGCGGCCCGACGATGTCGATCCCCGGCGACTGCATCAATTCGCTGATCTGTTGCACGGCCAGTTCAGCTTCGCCGCTCGCCGCGATGTCGGCGACGATGCCGTCGCGCACGATCGTCTTGCCTTTCAGCGCATCGCGGAGGCCAAGGCGATCGATCAGGCTGGCGAAATAGATGCCGCTCGCACCGGTCTTGGAGTGTGCGAGAGATTTCGCCGCGAGCAGCGCCTGTTTGAATTTCTCGGGCGTGCCGATGTCGGGCCTGGGCGCGCCCTTTCTCACCGCCATGCCGACGAAGGAGCGGGATACATCGATGCGGCCTGCGACCTTGCCTTGCGCGATGATCCCGTCGAGGGCTGCCGCGGTGAATATCGCGACATCAGCCGTCTCGCCGTCGGTAACGCGTTTCAGAAGCCCAATGGAGGAATCGTAGACCCGCGCGACCGCGCAGGCATGTTCGCGCTCGAAGTCCGGCGAAATCGCCTCGACCACTTCGCGTGTGCCGAGCGAAGAAAGAACCCGGATTGTTTTGGCCATTCGTTGCGAAGCTCCGCATTCCGGCGCGGCATGCCCGCGAACTCGGCCGTCTTAGCACGCCCTGCTCAACTTTGGTCCGCCGGTCATGACCGGGAGGCTGCCCTGCACAGCCCGCATACTGGCTGCGAAGCCGCCGGTTTCTTGCTAGGCTCGCCTCGGGACCAAGCCGGCATCCCCGAATAATCAACAAAAACACCGCCGGCAGATCAGCCGCGTGCCGCGGCAAGGGAGAAATGCGATGACTGTTTCCCGCCGGAATTTTGCGCGTCTGAGCGTTGCCACTGCCGCCGTTGGCGTTGCGGCGCCCGCCATTGCGCAACAGCAGCCAGCGATCAAATGGCGCCTTACGTCGAGCTTTCCGAAAAATCTCGAGGGTCTCTGGGGGGCGTCGCCGACCGTCGCCAAATTCGTGCACGACATGACCGACGGCAAGTTCGAAATCCAGCCATTCGCGGCCGGCGAAATCGTGCCCGGCCTGCAGGTGCTCGACGCGGTGCAGAACGGCACGGTCGAATGCGGCCACAGCTATTCGGGTTACTACGTCGGCAAGAATCCGGCCCTGATCTTCGACGGCTCGCTCCCCTTCGGGCTGACGCCGCGCCAGCACTATGCCTGGTACCTGATCGGCGACGGCAAGAAGCTGATCGATGAGTTGTATGACGGCTTCGGTGTTGTCAGCATTCCAATGGGCAACACCGGCGGGCAGACGTTTGGCTGGTTCCGCAAGGAGATCAAATCGCCGGCCGACTTCAACGGCGTCAAGATGCGTGTCGCGGGTTTTGGCGGGCGCGTTCTGGCAAAGCTCGGCGTCATCCCGCAGCAGATCGCGGGCGGCGACATCTATCCGGCGCTCGAGAAGGGCACGCTCGATGCCGCCGAATGGGTCGGGCCGCATGACGATGAGAAGCTCGGCTTCCACAAGGTCGCGAAATACATGCACATCCCCGGCGTGCTGGAGATGGAGGCCAACTCCTCGCTTTACGTGAACAAGGCCGCCCTCAACGCGCTGCCGGCGAGCTATCAGTCGATCCTGCGCGCAGCCTCCTACTACGCGATGGTGGAGATGCTCGCCCGTTACGACGCACTGAACGCAAAAGCGATCAACCGCGTGGTGGCGGCGGGGGCGCAGATTGTCGTGCTGACGCCCGACACCTTGCGTGCGCTACGCAACGCGCTCGAACAGGTGCTCGACGAGGAGTCGGCGAAGAGCGAGCAGTTCAAGAAGGTGTCGGACCACTGGCGCGCATTCCGCGCCGAGCAGCACCGCTGGTTCTCGATCGCGGATGCCCGCACCGAGATGTCGGTCTATGCGCTGACGGCGGCGCCGCAGTAGCTGCTTGCTTCCCTCTCCCCGTGAAACGGGGAGAGGGTGCTGAGGACCGCAGGTCCGAGGCGGGTGAGGGGCATTGCGAAATCGGTTTGCTCCTCATCCGGCTCACGGCTTCGCCGTTCGCCACCTTCTCCCCGCAAGCGGGGAGAAGGAAAGAAAGGTCAATCCACCTCCGCCAATCTGGGCTTGGGCGTCAGCACCACGCAGAAATAGCGCTCCCACTCCGAGCCGAGCACGAAGTGCTGCGCCTTGAACGTATCCATCAGGTCCTGCTCGAACAGCGGGACCGTGTCCTTGTGGCAGATCACGAACTTCGCCGCCGCCACGATATCCTCGCGATCAATCACGCACAGCACGCGGAAGTCCGGATGGCGCTCCATCCATTCGTAGACCGCGACGACGAGCAATGGATAACCGGGGTGCAGCATGTCGTCGAGCACGATCATGCCCTGCGGGTGCAGCGTCGCGAGTGCGAGGTCGAGATCGAGGGTGAGTTGATCGCGTGAGTGATCGCCATCGAGGTGCCAGAACCTCACGGGGCCGCCCAACATCCTGCGAACATCGTCGGGCGAAAGCTCGCGCGCGTTGCCCTTGAATGCGATGTAGCGATCCTTCGCGAGCCCGAGCCGCGCGCAGTGCCCGTGAAACAGATCGAGCAGGCCGTCGTTCGGCCAGTTGAATGTATCGATACCGAGCGCGCGCTCGCCGGGGCCAAGCCCCAGCGCCATCGCGATGAAGAACCGGCCCTCGAACGTGCCAACCTCCGCGATGTGGCCCGAAATGCCAAGCTCGCTCTGGCGGCGGATGATGTGGCCGCAGATCGTTGCGGCGAAACGCGAAGACATGCCGCGCACGGTGTCGTAGCCGTCGGCGATGTAGCGATCGACAACGGGGTTTCCGGACGAAAACGTCATGCGACCTCGTAGACACGAATGCGCGTGCGCGCGACAATGGGTTACGCAGAAACATCGCTGAAAAACAAGGACGAACCGATGGCCGATACGATTGGCGTCATCGCCATGGGCGAAATGGGCTCGGGCGTGGCGCGCCGGCTGCACGAGCGCGGCGCAACCGTCATCACGCAGCTCACCGGGCGGAGCGCCGCGAGCGCGGCGCGCGCCGAGCGGGCAGGGGCGCACCCCGTCGCGACCGACGAGGAGTTCGTGCGGCAGGCGGATTTCATCTTGTCGATCGTGCCGCCGGGCGACGCGGTCGGGCTGGCCGAGCGGCTCGCGCCGGCGCTCAAGCGCGCGGGACGCAAGACGGTCTATGTCGATTGCAACGCGGTTTCGCCGCAGACCGCCGAGCGCATCGGCGCGGCGTTGCGGGACACCGGCTGCATTTACGTCGATGCCGGCATTATCGGTCCGCCGCCGGGTCCGAATTCGCGCACGATCTTCTATGCGTCCGGGCCGGGCGCGAAAGAGTTCGAGCGATTGTCTGAGCGCGGCTTGAGCGTCCGCGTGATGGACGGGCCGAACGGGGCGGCGTCCGCCATGAAGCTCTCCTATGCGGGCATCACCAAGGGATGCACCGCGATCGGCTCGGCCATGATGCTCGGCGCGACCCGCGGCGGCACCGCGGACGCATTGCTGCAGGAGTTGTCCGAGAGCCAGCCGATGCTGCTCAACTGGATGCGCGGCTTCGTGTCCCGCATGCCGCCGAAGGCCTATCGCTGGGTCGCCGAGATGGAAGAGATCGCGCAGTTTCAGGAGGACGATCCGGCGGCCCGCGACATGTATCTCGGCATCGCGCGGTTCTACGAGCAGATCGCCGCCGCGGTAGAAGCGCCGAAAGACGGCGATGCGGTCACGCAGCTCAACGACTTCTGTGCCGAACGGCCGGACGCCAAGCGCAAGACGGCCTGAGATGGCCTCGCCGTTCGACCTTGCGGCCAAGACCGCCATTGTCACCGGCGCGAGCCACGGGATCGGGCAGGGGATCGCGGTGGCGCTGGCCGCTGCGGGTGCGCGCGTCGCCGGCGTCGCGCGCTCATCGCAGGACGAGACGGCCGCACTCGTGCGCGACGCGGGCGGCCGCTATCTCGCCATCAAGGCGGACCTCGCCAGCATCGAACCCGTCGAGCGCATTCTCGACGAAGCGATTCGCTGGGCCGGGCAGGCCGATATCCTCGTCAACAACGCCGGCATCATCCGCCGCGCCGACCCGCTGGAATTCTCCGAGAAGGACTGGGACGACGTCATCAATGTCGATCTGAAAAGCGTGTTCTTCCTCGCGCAGGCGTTTGCCAAACGCGCGGTTGCGCGGGGAGGGGGCGCCAAGATCATCAATGTCGCCTCCGTGCTCGCCTTTGGGGGCGGCATCCGCGTGCCGTCCTACACCGCCTCGAAGCATGGCGTTGCGGGCCTGACCAAGCTCCTGGCGAACGAATGGGCCGCGAAAGGCATCAACGTCAACGCCATCGCGCCGGGCTATGTGCGCACAGACGCGACGCAAGCCTTGCAGGACGATCCCGCGCGCAGCGAGAAGCTGCTCTCGCGCATCCCGGCCGGCCGCTGGGGCGAACCGGAGGACATGGGCGGCGCTGCGGTGTTCCTCGCCTCGCGCGCGGCGGACTATTGCCACGGCACGATTCTGGTCGTCGATGGCGGCTGGCTCGCCGGGTGACGGGCGCTACGCGCTACGGCACCACGGCGAAGAACAAGAACACCGCGAAAATGACCAGGTGAACGATGCCCTGAAGCACCGTGGTCCTGCCCGTCCCCAGCGTGATCACGCCTACCAGGACCGTCAGCGCGAGCAGGACCTGATCCTTGGTGCCGAGTCCGAGTTCGAGCGGCTGTTCGAGCAGGATCGCTACGACCGCGACGGCGGGGATTGTCAGGCCAATACTCGCAAGCGCCGACCCCAGCGCCAAATTCAAGCTTGTCTGCAATCGATTGGCGCGCGCCGCTCTCAGCGCCGCCAGGCTTTCCGGCAACAGAACCAGGGCCGCGATCACGATCCCCACGACGGCTTTCGGGGCGCCGAACCGGGCAATGGCGATCTCCAGCGTCGGCGTCAGAGTCTTTGCCAACCCGACGATCGCCACCAGCGTGACAAGCAGCAGGCTCGCGCTGACGAGCGTGGTCCTGTTGGATGGCAGGGGTGCGTGCATCTCCTCGTCGTCGGTCGCCACAGGGAGAAAGTAGTCGCGGTGCCGCACCGTCTGCACGAACACGAACGAGCCGTAGAGCACGAGCGAGATAATTCCGGCGAAGACAAGCTGCGATGTGCTGAAGAACGGGCCGGGCGCCGTCGTTGCGACGTTCGGCAGGATCAGCGTGAGGGTTGTGAGTGCAGCCAGCACAGCCAGTGCGGCGCTTGCGCCGTGGAGATGAAAGCCCTGTTCGTGATGACGCGCGCCGCCCCACAGCAAGCACAGCCCGACGATACCGTTGCATACGATCATGACGGCCGCGAACACAGTGTCGCGCGCCAACCCCGCCTTTTCGGCGGGCGCCGCCAGCATGACCGAGACGATGAGCGCGACTTCGATGACCGTAACGGCGACGGCCAGAACCAGCGTGCCGAACGGCTCACCGGTCCGGTGCGCGACGACCTCGGCGTGATAGACCGCCGCGAAAACGGTGGCGATCAGGATCGTGCCTGCCGCCGCCGCAATGAACCCGCCCGTGCCCGCAAAGGGCGTGACCAACAGGACGGCCACGGCCAATGCCGGCCATACCCATGCCCACCACGGCGTCCGCGCGCTTGTCATGTCGCTGCCTCTCGATCAGTGCAGCCTCGCTGCGCATGACAGTTTTGCGATTGCCGCCGGCCGTTCAGTACATCGACTTCTCGCCCGGCTTCGGCGCACCTTCGCGCGTCGCCGCGATGGCTGCTCGCGCCGCGCCCATCAGCAGCGAATTGTCGTTGCCGAGCGTGACGAGTTGATAGCCGAGCCCGATCATCTGCTTCGCCCATTCGGGCGAGAAGCAGTGAATGCCGGCCGGAATCTTCGCCTTCTTGGCGCCCTCCACGATGTACTTGATGGCGTCGAGCACCTTCGGCGTGGTCGGGTCCGGCACCGGCTGGAAGCCGAGCGACAGGCCGAGATCGGCCGGGCCGACATAAATCGCGTCGAGGCCATCGGTTTTCAGGATCGCGTCGAGATTATCGAGCGCCTGCTGCGTCTCGATCATCGCGATCGTCAGGATCGTCTCGTTGGCGTATTTCCAGTAGTCGGAACCGCCATACATCACGGCGCGGATCGGCCCGAACGAGCGGCGTCCGCGCGGCGCATAACGGCAGTTCTGGATGAACTCCTCGCACTCGGCCGGCGTGTTGATCATCGGGCAGACGATGCCGTAGGCGCCGGCATCGAGCGATTTCATGATGACGTCCGGCATGTTCCACGGCACCCGCACCATCGGCGTCGCCTCGGTCTGCGAGATCGCCTGCAGCATCGGCACGGCGTCGGTGTAGTCGACGAGGCCATGCTGCATGTCGATCACGATCGAGTCCCAGCCGCAGCGCGCCATGCTCTCGGCCGAGGCCGAGCTTGGAATGCCGAGCCAGCCGTTGACCGCAACGCCGCCATTTTTCCAGAGGGTTTTGAGCTTGTTCTCGCGCAAGGCGTCTCTCCCGATTGGTCGTTTTTCCGGGCGCCACAATGGGCATGGGCGCGGCAAGGGTCAATCGCATGTTGCGCTTGACCCCCCATGCAAATGCGCAGGATTATGCGCTTCCCCCCTTTGGCATGCCCGAGCCGGGCGGCCGTATCCCAAAAGTGTGAGCCATGCAGCCGAACAAGAAGAGAGTGATGCTTCCTGAAACCATGGCGAAAGCCGGCTGGGACGTGCTGATCGGGCGCGACGACATCGAGGCGGTCGGCTACGACCCCTACATCACGATGCCGGACCTGCAGGTGGCGCTCAAAGACACCGACGGGATCGCGCTCTCGCTGACGCCGCTGAAGGGCCCGGAAATCGCCGCAGCGCCGCGGCTGCGTGTCGCCGCGCGCATCGGCGTCGGCTACGACGCGGTGGAAATTCCGGCGCTCACCGCGCGCGGCATTCCGTTGATGGTGGTCGGCACGGCCAACTCTGTGACGGTTGCCGAGCACGCGATCTTCATGATGTACGGCCTCGCCAAGAAGGTCTTTTTCCACGACGCCACGGTGCGCGAGAACCGCTGGCAGGACCGCTGGAAGGACATACCGGTCGATCTTGCGGGCAGGACCATCCTGATCGTCGGATTCGGCCGCATCGGGACGCGGACCGCCAGGCGCTGTCTTGCGATGGAAATGAACGTGCTGATCTACGATCCCTATGTGCCGGCCGCGACGATCAAGGCGGCGGGCTGCGAGCCGGTTGGCGATCTCGACGCGGCGGTGCCGCGCGCCGACGTCGTCTGCATCCATTGCCCGAAGACGCCCGAGACGGTCGGCATGTTCAACGCGGCGCGCTTCGCAAAGATGAAACCGAGCGCCTACATCATCAACACGGCGCGCGGCGGCATCATCGACGAGAAAGCGCTGCATGCCACACTGACAGCGGGGAAACTTGCGGGCGCTGGCATCGACGTGTTCGACGCCGAGCCGACGCCCGCCGATAATCCGCTGCTGAAACTTCCGAACACCATCGTGTCGGCGCACATGGCCGGCGTGTCGGTGGAATCGATGGACCGCATGGCGGTCGCAACCGTGCGCAACATCCTCAGCGTGCTCGACGGTACGCCGAACAAGGAGAACGCGGTGAACAAGGAAGTGTTTGGGTGAAGCTCACGCGGCGGTTAAGGCGCGAGCGACGGTTTCCGGCTCGCGCGCGATGACCAGCAGATAGGCGCGGACTGCGCCGTCGGGTTTCGAGCGTCCCTGCTCCCAGTCGCGGATGCGCGCCGCCGTGAAGCCAAACCGCTGCGCAAACTGATCCTGCGAGAGGCGCAATTTGCGGCGGAGTGCCCGCACGTCGACCGTCGCGGGCACATGGATGCGATAGGCTTTCTCATCAGCTTCGCCGCGCGCCAGAGCCAGTGCTTCACGTGCGCCTTGCAGGATGCGCGAACCCGGCTTTGATGTCTTCTTTTCTTTCATTTCGTTCTCCAGGTTCGTGTTTTGCGACGTGCGCGCCATGCTTGTGGAAGGGATGTCAGCATCTTGCGCAACTCGTTCCGTCCAGCTTGAGACAGATTTGCACGCGCACCTTTTCCGTACACGTCGAGCAGAAATACCGGGATATCCTCGGCGGCGAAAAACGTGATGACCCGGTAGCCACCACTCTTCCCTTTGCCGCGTCCGGCGAAGCGCAACTTCCTGGCGCCGCCCGTGCCCGGCATGAGATCGCCTGCATCGGGATGACGCGCCAGATAGCTGACGATCTCCTCGCGTTCCTGATCGGTAAGGCCAACATCATGCGCGGAGGCGAGATAGGCTGGCGTCTCAACGACCGTGTGCATGCGAAATGTCTTATACGGAGATTCCGTAGTCTAGGTCAAGCCGGCTCTAAGCCTCCCCGATCTCCCTCAGCACCTCCTCCGTATGCTCCCCCAGTGTCGGCGGCGCGCGCTCGGCGGCCATGCGCACGCCGTTGATGGTGATCGGCGAGCGTACGCCCGGGATCGAGCCGGCCTTGGCGAACTTGCTCGGCAGGTCGATGCGCATCTTGCGCGCCAGCACTTGCGGATCGGCGAACACATCTTCGAGCGTGTTGATCGGCCCGCCCGGCACGCCCGCGGCTTCGAGCTTGGCCAAGAGATCGGCGCGCGCGATTTTCGCGGTCAGCTCCATCATCGGCGGAATGAGCGTCGCACGATTGACCACGCGGCCCGCGTTGGTCCGGTAGCGCTCGTCCTGCGCCAGTTCGGGCGCGCCGAGCAGCGCGATCAGCCGCGCGAATTGCGTGTCGTTGCCGCAGGCGATGATGATGTGCCCGTCGGAGACCGGAAACACCTGATATGGCACGACGGAAGGGTGCGCGTTGCCCATGCGCTTGGGCGCCTTGCCGCTGACAAGATAGGCGGACGCCTGATTGGCGAGCACGGCCACCTGTGTGTCGAGCAGCGCCATGTCAATGTAGCTGCCCTTGCCGGTCGTATGGCGCTCGTTCAGCGCGGCCGTGATCGCCAGCGCCGAATAGATGCCGGTCATCACGTCGGCGAACGCGACGCCGCCGCGCATCGGTTCGCCGTCCGGCTGGCCGGTGAGGTCCATGATGCCGCCCATGCCCTGCACGAGAAGATCATAGCCGGCGCGATGCTTGTAGGGGCCGTCCTGCCCGAAGCCCGTGATCGAGCAGTAGACGACGCGCGGGTTGTCCTTCGACAGACCCGCGTAATCGAGGCCGAATTTGGCCAGCCCGCCGGTCTTGAAGTTCTCGATCACCACATCGGAGCGCTTCGCAAGCTTGTGCACGATGCGCTTGCCGCCTTCGGTCTCGAAGTCGACCGCAACCGAACGCTTGCCGCGATTGCACGAATGATAATACGCGGCCGCCATCTGGCTGCCGTCCGCGCCCTCGACGAACGGCGGGCCCCAGCCGCGCGTGTCGTCGCCCGCGCCGGTGCGCTCGATTTTCACCACGTCGGCGCCGAGGTCCGCGAGGATCTGGCCCGCCCATGGGCCAGCCAAAATGCGCGCGAGCTCAAGAACGCGGATGCCGGCAAGCGGTCCGGGCATGGACAATCTCCTGTGTGGCTAACGCACGCGGAAACGTGCGACGGCGGCCTCGTCTACGTCAACGCCGAGGCCCGGTCCATCGGGCAGCGCGACCGCGCCGTTCACGATGCGCAGCGGCCGCTTCACGATATCCTCGGCCAGATAGAGGTTCGTCAGGCTCACGCCCCAGTCGACGTTCGGCACCGCGCAGGCGAGATGCACGGCGGCGGCGCTGCCGATGCTCGACTCGGCGATCTTCGCCGCGATATTGATCTTCAGCCCGAGATTCCGGCACAGCTTGCCGGCCGCGAATGCTTGCCGGAAACCGCCGAGCTTGATGAGCTTGAGCGACACGCCCTTCGCACCCGCGCGTTTCACCGCCTCGATATCGGCGAGCGAATGGATGCTTTCGTCCATGCCGATCGGGGCCTTCGTGCTGCGGGCGAGCGCCTTCAGGCCGGCGATGTCGTCGGCCGGCAGCGGCTGTTCGATGAATGCCAGGTTCGCGTCGCGTGTGCGCTCCGCGTAGCGGCGCGCAGCTGCCAGCGTCAGCCCGCAGTTTGCGTCGGCGCACAGCGTTGCATCCGGCAGCGCCTTGCGGATCGCATGCGCGGCCTTGATCTCGACCGCGATCGGTTTCACGCCGATCTTGAGCTTGAAGAAATTGAAGCCCTCCGTTCGCTTGGCCTGCGCCTCCGCGATGTCCTCTTCGGGCGTCGCGTTTCCCAACAGCCACATCGGGGCGACGCGCTGGCGGAGCGGGCGAGCGACAAGGTCGATCAGCCGCGTCCCGGCCGCGCGACCGCTAAGATCGAGCAGCGCCATCTCGATCGCCGAATGCGCGCCGCTGTTGCCCACAAGCGCGCGCCGCAGTATCGGCCCGTGATCGTTTGCGGCGTCCTTGCCGATCAACAGCGGTGCGAGGTGGTCGCGTACCGCCGCCACCAGCCCGCCAAGCGTGTCGCCCGTCATCGTGGGCGCCGAGGGCGCTTCGCCCCAGCCGACCGTGCCGTCCGCAGCCTCGACCCGCACCAGCAGGTTCTTGGCTTTGGTGATGGTGATCCCGGCCATCTTCATCGGGCTTTTCAGCGGCAGCGCGACCGCAATGGCATCGATGCGCCGCACGACCAACGGCGGGCGGTGCAGGCGCGCCGTGACGACCCCCCGATCGGTCTTTTCAAGCACGGCGCGGACCTTATGTGCCTTCAGGCTTGATATTGGCGGCCTTGATGATCGGCGTCCACTTGTCCATCTCGGACTTGTGGAACGCGCCGAACCCTTCCGGCGTCGTCTGTTCTTTCGACGGCATTTCCTGACCGATCTCGGCGAGCCGCTTCTGCACCGCCGGATCGGCGAGCGCGCCCGCAATCGCGGCATTGAGTTTTGCGATGACGTCCTTGGGCGTGCCCTTCGGTGCCCAGACGGCCTGCCAGATCGAAACGTAAAAACCCGGCAAGCCCGCTTCGTCGACGGTCGGAATATCCGGCGCGGAGGCGAGGCGCTGCTTCGCCGTCACCGCATAGGCGCGCACGCTGCCCGCTTTCGCGACGGAGAGCGCGGCGGAAGCCTGATCGATGATGATATCGAGTTGGCCGCCGAGCACCTGCTGCAGCGCCGGCGCCGAGCCGCGGAACGGCACGAACTGGAATTTGTTACCGGTAACGGTCTGCAGCGAAAGCCCGCTGATGTGCGGCGGGCTGGCGAGACCGCCGGTGCCGAACGTGACGTTGTCGGGATTGGCCTTCAGCCATGTCACCAGTTCGGCGAGATTCTTCGCCGGCAAGGAGTTGCGTGACATGATGAGCATCGGCCCGTTCGCCAGCATCGAGATCGGCTCGAAGTCTTTCAGCGTGTCGTACGTGAGCGGATAGACCGACTGGTTGACCACGTAGTGGTTCGGGCCGCCGATGCCGATCGTGTAGCCGTCCGGATCGGCGCGCACGACGCGGCCGGTGCCGATGGTCCCGGAGGCGCCGCCGACGTTCTCGATGACGATGGTCTGGCCGAGGAGTTGCTGCGCGCGCGCCATCACGATGCGGCCGATGGTGTCGGTCGGGCCGCCGGCCGACGCCGGAACGATCGCCGTGACGGGGCGGGAGGGATAGGTCTGCGCGCTCGCGTGAGCGATGCCGGCGAGCGTTACAAGCGCTGCAACGAGTAATTTCCGCATGTGAAACGCCTCCCTGAATCTTGCCGAGAGGCTAGCATGAAGCCGCTCAGGTCTTGAAGCGTGGGTCGAGGTAGTCGCGCAGGCTGTCGCCGAACAGGTTGAAGGCGAACACCGCAAGGCTGATCGCGGCGCCGGGGAACAGGATCATCCACGGCGCCTCGCGATAGAAGTCGGCCGCGTTGCCGGAGAGCATCAGGCCCCAGGCGGGCGTCGGCTCGGTGACGCCGAGGCCGAGGAACGAGAGCGAGGCTTCGAGCAGGATCGCCTGCGCGATAAACGCCGTGAACATGATCAGATACGGCGCGACCACGTTCGGCGCCATGTGACGGAAGATGATGCGGCTGTTGGAATAGCCGGCCGCGCGCGCCGCATCGACGTACGGCATCACGCGGATCGAGAGCGCGGCGGCGCGCACCACGCGCGCGACGCGTGGCACGATCGGGATCGCGATCGCGTAGATCAGGTTCATGTCGATGCCGAACAGCACCGACTTGCGTAGCGCCGCCACCACCACCAGCGCCAGCACGATGATCGGGAACGCCAGCAGGATATCGACAATGCGCTGGATCCAGTCGTCGATCTTGCCGCCGAAATAGGCCGACGCGATGCCGAGGATCGCCCCGATGGTGGAGCCAAGGAACGAGGAGGTAAGCCCGATCACCAGCGCGGTGCGCGAGCCCCAGATGATGCGCGAGAGAATGTCGCGCCCAAACGCATCCGTGCCGGCCCAATGGTCCCACGAGGGCGGCGCCAGGATGGAGGAGAAGTCGATGTCGAGCGGGTCATAGGGCGAGACCAGCCGGGAGAATATGCCGGCGAACATCATCACGCAGATGATGACGAAGCTGATCGCGCCGAGCGGCTGCTGGCGCGCGAATTCCATCACCACGCCCGGCCGGCGCGGCATTGCGGAGGGGAGGGCTGCGACCGACATCAGTGATACCGGATGCGCGGGTCGAACACCGCATAGAGCAGATCGACCACGAGATTGATGACCACGTAGGCCGAGGCGATCAGCATCACCATCGCCTGGATCAGCGTGAAGTCGTTGCGCGAGACGCTCTGCACGAACAGCATGCCGATGCCGTTGAGGTTGAATACCTGCTCGGTGACGACGAGCCCGCCGATCAGGAAGGCGAATTCGATGCCGATGACGGTGATGGCGGGCAGCAGCGCGTTGCGCAGCGCGTGACGCGAGATCACCATCTTCTCGAACACGCCTTTGGCGCGCGCGGTGCGGATGTAGTCCTCGTTCAGCACTTCGAGCAGCGACGAGCGGATCATGCGCGCCACGACCGCGCAGTAGCGGTAGCCGACCGCGAGTGCCGGCCAGATCAGTTGCGTGAGGTTTGCGACCGGATCGACGTAGATCGGCGTGAAGGTGATCGGCGGCAGCCAGTTAAAGAGGTACAGCAGCGTGATCATGATCAGCATGCCGAACCAGAACGACGGAATCGACAGCCCGCCGATGGTGATGATGCGCACCGCGTAATCGACCCAGCTGCCGCGCATCAGCGCGGCCGTGGTGCCCAAGGGTATCGCCAGCAGCACCGCGATCACGCTCGCCATGATGGCGACCTGCAGCGACAGTTCCAGGCGGATCGCGATTTCTTCCGTCACCGGGCGGTCGGTCCACATCGACTTGCCGAGGTCGAGCGTCGCCAGGCCCACCATCCAGTCCTTGAACTGGTAGATGAGCGGCTTGTCGAGACCGAGCCGGTGGCGCTCCATCTCGATGGTTTGCTGGGACACGTTGCCGCCGTCGCCGCGCAGCTTGATCTCCACGACGTCGCCCGGAATGACGCGCAGCATGAAGAACACGAGCACCGCCACCCCGATCAGCGTCGGGATCATCAGCAGCACGCGGTTGATGGTGTAGCGGAGCATTCTTACTTTCTTTCTTCCCCTCTCCCCGTGAAACGGGGAGAGGGTGGCGAGCGAAGCGAGCCGGGTGAGGGGCTCTTGGCTTATTCGCCGAAGCCCCTCATCCGCCTCGGGCCTCCGGCCCTCGGCACCTTCTCCCCGCAAGCGGGGAGAAGAAAACGCGGAGAGACCGCCACAAGCCTCACGCGTTCAGCCACACCTCTTCGAGCTGGGCGCCGAGATTGTGGCTTGGCGACATCTTCCAGCCCATCACGGTCTTGTGGCTCGGCACGATGCGATGCCACCACAGCAGCGGCTCCTGATAGGCCTGCTCGAAGGTGCGCTTCTCGAACGCACGGATCAGCGCCTTGCGCTTCTCCGGATCGCGCTCGCGCAGGTGCGCGTCATAGATCTTGTCGAGCTCGGTGTCCTTGTGGCGCGAGCGGTTTTCCGGCGCGCGCGCGACGGAGAGATATTTGGCGAGCCCCAGGCTCAAGTCGTCCATGAACAGGTTGGAGAAGTCGATCGCCACGTCGTGATTGCCGGCGTTCATGGTCGCGAGATACGGGCCCGTGTCGGACTGCTTGTGCTCGACCTCCACGCCGATCTGGCGCCACTGGTCGACCAGGAAGATGCCGGCCGGCGTGTAGGGCATCGCGAGATTGCGATTCCACAAGACGAACTTCAGGTTCTCCTGGCCTGCTTCCTTCAGGAGCTTCTTGGCCTCCTCGCGCGACGCCTTGATGTCCTTGGAGAAGCCCGGGAGCTTGACCAGCTCGGCCTCCGGCGTCGCGAACGGCGAGCCTGGACGGATCACGCCGCCGACCGAGCGCAGCGTGGAAATGCGCGAGAGACCCTGGCTGCCGCCCCAGCGGTCGATCGCCATCAACAGCGCACGGCGCACCCGCACGTCGTCGAACGGCTTCTTCTCGACGTTGAAGCAGACCAGCAGATTGAGCGTCCAGCTCGACTCCTCGATGCGGATCTTGTCGCCCATCGCCTGCACGAGACGGTCGCGCTCGGCCGGCGAAATGCCGCGGAACTCGGCCAGCACCTGCGAGCCCTGGATCGCATTGAGCATCGCGGCGGCCTGCAGGGTGAACACGCCCTTGAAGCCGTCGAGGTAAGGCAGGCCCTTCTTGAAATAGTTCTCGTTGCGCTTGCCCGAGACATTCGAGCCTTTGACGTGCTCGACGAAGATATACGGCCCGGTGCCGTTGATCTTGGTCTTCGGCCCGTTCGGGTCGGCGGCAAGGTCCTTGGCCGAATAGATCACGTTCCACGGCGAGGCGAAGTGCTCCAGCATCGAGGCATTCACCGCCTTCATCTTGAAGATGACGGTGAGCGGGTCGGGCGTCTCGATCGTGCCGATGTCGGCGAATGTCGCCTGCCGCGTCGACACGACGCCCTGCGGCGGACTACGCAGTCGGTCGTAGCTCGCCTTCACGTCGGCCGAGGTCATATCGGTGCCGTCGTGGAATTTGATGCCGGGGTGAAGCTTGAACGAGTAGGTCATCAGGTCGGGCGCGACCGTCCACGAGGCCGCGAGATCGCCCTGCACCTCGGGGAATTTATCGAGGTTGAACCGCAGCAGGGTCGAATAGAACGGTGCCGCGAAATGCAGCGTCGCATAGGTGTCGCTGCCGTGATTGTCGTAATGCGGCGTCTCGGCGCTGATGGCGAATTGCAGCGTGCCGCCCTTTTTGGGGCTTTGCGCATGCGCCTCGGATACCGCGCCGCTGAGGGCGACGGCCGCTGCTCCGGTCATCAAGACGGAACGTCTCGTTAGGAGTGAGTTCATTCCAATTTCCTCCAACATTCTTTTTTCGCGTCGCCCCGCGAAGTACGCACATCAGACTTTATGGCAGGCCACCAGATGGCCTGAACTCAACGGCCGGAATACTGGAATTTCACGCCGGCATTCCTCCCCGGCGATCGGACAGCGGGTATGGAACACGCAGCCTGTCGGCGGGGTCAAGGGTGAGGGGATTTCGCCGCGGAGCGCCCGGGGCGCGCGGCCGCGCTCAATCATCGGGTCGGGAACCGGCGCGGCATCGAGCAGCGCCTTGGTATAGGGGTGTTGCGGTGAGGCATAGAGTTCGTCGCGATCGGCGAGTTCCACCACGCGCCCGAGATACATCACGGCGACACGGTCGGAGATATGGCGCACCACCGCGAGGTCGTGCGCGATGAACAGGTAGGAAAGGCCCAGCCGCTCCTGCAGGTCTTCGAGCAGGTTGATGATCTGCCCCTGGATCGACACGTCGAGCGCCGAGACCGGCTCGTCGCACACGATGAACGTCGGCTCCAGCGCGAGCGCGCGCGCGATGCCGACGCGCTGGCGCTGCCCGCCGGAGAGCTCGTGCGGGTAGCGCTCGGCCATGTAGGGGAACAGGCCGACCTGCGTGAGCAGTTCGGCGGCACGTTCGTGCTCGGCCTTGCGGTTGGGCACGAGCTTGTAGACGCGCATCGGCTCGCCGATGATCTGTCCGACCGTCATGCGCGGATTGAGCGACGAATACGGGTCCTGGAAAATCACCTGGATCTTGCGCCGCACGCCGCGCATGTCGGCGTGATTGGCGTGCGTGATGTCGGCGCCGCCGAACCTGATCGTTCCGTCGGTCGGCTCATCGAGCCGCAGCACCGCGCGTCCGACCGTGGTCTTGCCGCACCCGGATTCGCCGACCAGCCCTAACGTCTCGCCCGGCATGACATGGATCGAGACATCGTCGACGGCCTTGACGGTCGAGGTTTCGGACGACAGGAAACCCGCGCCGGCCGCTTTCACGGCGAAATATTTCTTCAGGTGGTCGACGCTCAGCAGCGGTTCGGCGCCGGTCTGCGCGAACACTTGCGTCGACGTCGCGCCGCGCTCGAACGGCGCTACCAGCGTTCCGGCGAGGATTTCCTTCGCCCGAATGCAGGCCGAGGCATGGCCGGCGCCCACTTCGAGCAACGGCGGATCGATCTGCGTACACGCCTCGATGCGGTAGCGGCAGCGCGGCGCGAAACGGCAGCCCGGCGGCGGATTGCGCAGGTCGGGCGGCAAGCCCTCGATGGTCTCGAGCTTGACGCCGCGCGGCAGATCGAGCCGCGGGATCGAGCGCATCAGCCCGATCGCATAAGGGTGCGCGGGTTCGAGAAACACATGATCGGCCGAGCCCTGCTCGATGATGCGCGCCGCATACATCACGTTCACGCGGTCGGCGTAGCGCGCCACGATTCCGAGATTGTGCGTGATGACGATCAGCGCGATGCCGAGCCGGCGCGACAGCTCCTTCATCAGTTCGAGGATCTGCGCCTGGATGGTGACGTCGAGCGCGGTGGTCGGCTCGTCGGCGATGATGAGCTTCGGATTGCAGGCAAGCCCGATCGCGATCATCACCCGCTGGCGCATGCCGCCGGAGAGATGGTGCGGGTATTGCTCGAGCCGGCGCGGGCCATCCGTGATGCCGACGAGCTGCAGCAATTCGAGCGCCCGCGCGGTCGCCTGCTCGTCAGTCATGTTCAGGTGGATCTTCAGCGGCTCCATCACCTGCTCGCCGATCGACAAGACCGGATTGAGCGAGGTCATCGGCTCCTGGAAGATCATCGAGATGTCGCGGCCGCGCTTCTCGCGCATCTGCTCTTCGGAGAGGTCGAGCAGGTTCTGCCCCTCGAACAGGATCGCGCCGTTTGTGACCCGGCCGGTCCTGGCCAGCAGGCGCATGATCGCGAGCGCCGACACCGACTTGCCGCAGCCGGATTCCCCGACCACGGCGACGACCTCGCCGCGATTGACCGTATAGGAAATGCCTTCGACGGCGCGGACGGTGCCGCGCGAGGTCTCGAACCGCACATGCAGGTCGCGCACTTCGAGCAACGGCGTCGTCGCCGGCGCTTGCGAGGTCTGGTCGGCCAGTGTTTCCACCCTGATGGCGCGGCTTTTCCGCGTGTTCTTGTGCCCTTAACCGGCAGCCTATACCTGATAGCCTGTCCGGCGGCCAATGGGAAACCTTGGGCCCGCGACAATTGGGCTAAAGGCGGGTCGCGCCGGTGTTTTCGGCATCGGAAAGCGCGCCGCATCCGGGGATCGGGACTGGCATGAACACCTCGTTCTTTGGTGAGATGTTGCAGACCATCTCGGAGCGTGGGCGCGCGCTGATGGACCGTGCCCGCGACCGGCGCGGTGACGCCGCGTCACGTTCGCACAGTCTGGTGGAATTGTGCGACGAACTGCTGACCGGGCGCGGCGAGGCCTCGGGCGTTGCGATCGCGCGCGAGATTTTCGGCGTCTACGACGAACTGACCACCGGCCCGCGCATCGCCTTCTTCGAGGCGCTCTCGACGCGTTTCGGAGTCGATCGCGAGCGGATCGACGCCGCGGTCGATGCCTGGACACGCGAGGGCACCGACGAAGCCGCCGCCGAACTGCACCTTGCCGCCGAACCGCGCCGCCAGGAACTGTTCCGCCGGCTCAACCTCGCGCCCGGAGGGACGAGGGCGCTGGTCGCCATGCGCGAAGACCTGATGGACGCGATGGTGCATCGCGACGACCTGTCGCCGGTCGACCAGGACTTCGTGCATCTGTTTTCCTCATGGTTCAATCGCGGCTTCCTGGTGCTGCGGCGCATCGACTGGGGTACGCCCGCGATCATTCTGGAAAAGATCATCCGATACGAGGCCGTGCATGAGATCCGCGACTGGGACGATCTGCGCCGCCGCATCGATCCGCCCGACCGGCGCTGTTACGCGTTCTTCCATCCGGCGCTGAACGACGAGCCGCTGATCTTCGTCGAGGTGGCGTTCACCAACGGCATCCCGCGCGCGATCGCGCCGATCCTGAGCATGGATGGGACCAAGCTTGCGCCCGAGAGCGCGAACACCGCGGTGTTCTACTCGATCTCGAATTGCCAGCGCGGCTTGAGCGGGGTGAGCTTCGGCAGCTTCCTGATCAAGCAGGTGGTGGAGGAGGTTTCGCGCGAGTTTCCGCGCCTCTCGAACTTCGTGACGCTCTCGCCGGTGCCGGGTTTTGCCTCCTGGCTTGCACGCGAGCGCACCGGCGGCAATCCGATCCTGCTGGCCGACGATCTCGCGGCGTTGAGCGAACTCGATAAACCCGATTGGTGGCAGGACGGTGCCGCCGAGCGGCTGCAGGAGCCGCTGCTGCACGCCGCCGCGACCTATTTTCTGAGCGCGCGCAGCCGCAACGGCGGCGCGCTCGATCCGGTCGCGCGCTTCCACCTCGGCAATGGCGCGCGGCTGGAGCAGCTCAATGTGCTCGCCGATCTTTCCGAGAAGGGTCTCGCGCAGTCGCATGGCCTGATGGTGAATTATCTCTACGATGTCGACGACATCGAGAAGAACCACGAGGCCTATGCGGAAGGCCGCACCATCGTGGCGGCCGGCGGCATCCGGAAACGCGCGCGGGCGCCGAAGGAGTTGGTGAAGGTGTAGCTCTTTCCGCTCATGCCCGCGAAAGCGGGCATCCAGTTCTTGGCTCTGGGTCCCCGCTTTCGCGGGGACGAGCGTCCGAGACTACTCCCCAATCTCCCGCAAAATCTCCGCCGTATGCTGCCCCAGCCGCGGCGCCGGGTTCGGCGAGGCCATCGGTTCGCCGTCGAGCATGATCGGCGTGCGTACGCCGGGAACGGAGCCGGCTTTCGCCGCATCGGTCTTGGGATGGATCTGCATGCCGCGGTGCTTGACCTGCGGGTTCTCGAACACCTGATCGAGATCGTTGATCGGACCCGCCGGTACGCCGACCGCTTCGAGCTTTTCCAAAAGACCGTCGCGCTTGAATTTTGTCGTCAGCCCGGAGAGATGCGTGACGAGCTTGGCGCGGTTGTTCAGCCGGTCCTTGTTGACGAGGTATTCGGGATTCTTCGCAAGCTCCGGCTCGCCCAGCACGGTCACGAGCTTGGCGTACTGCGAATCGTTCCCCGTCGCGATGATGATGTGGCCGTCCGCACACGGAAACACTTGGTACGGCACAATGTTGGGATGCGCATTGCCGATCCGCTTTGGCGCCACGCCTGAGGCGAGATAGTTCATCGCTTGATTGGCGAGCACGCCGACTGTCGAGTCGACGAGCGCCGTGTCCACATAGCCGCCCTTGCCGGTGCGCTCGCGCCGCTGCAGTGCCGCGAGAACTCCGATCACCGAATAGACGCCGGTGAAGATGTCCGACACCGGCACGCCGGCGCGCGTTGGCTCGCCGTCCGCCGTGCCGGTGAGCGCCATGAAGCCGCCGATGCCCTGCGCCATCAGGTCGTAGCCGGCGCGCGACGCGTCCGGCCCGGTCTGGCCGAAGCCGGTCACCGAGCAATAGATCAGGCGCGGGCAGGAGGGCGCGAGGCTCGCGTAGTCGAGCCCGAATTTGGCTAGCCCGCCCACCTTGAAGTTCTCAATGAGAATATCGGACTTCGCCGCGAGCTTGCGCACGATGCGCTTGCCGTCATCGCTCTCGAAGTCGCACTCGATCGAACGCTTGCCGCGATTGGTCGAGTGGAAATAGGCCGCGCCGAGATTGCCGTCCTTCCCCTCGATGAACGGCGGCCCCCAGGCGCGCGTGTCGTCGCCGGTCTTGGAACGCTCGACCTTGATCACGTCCGCGCCGAGATCGGCCAGCACCTGTCCGGCCCAGGGACCTGCAAGAATGCGGGCAAGCTCCAGCACGCGAACACCAGCCAACGGACCCGGCATCGTTTCCTCATCGACCAGATGCGGCGAAACGTGCCGCGAAACGCGCGTTGTGTGACCCGAGATGGCGGTTTTGTCTATAGTCCCGGTCGCCTGCGGCGCCGCGACATTCGCCGCATGGACCGCCCGCGTCGTCCCGGCTAAATTCGCCGCAACGGCGACACAAAAAACTTGAGGAAACCCATGGATCGGCGAACCCTGCTTGCGTTTGCGGCCTTGACGGCACTCGGCATCCACCCCCTGCACGCGCAGACATCGGCGCAATCCTGGCCGCAGCGCAGCGTGCGATTCCTCGTGCCCCTTGGGCCCGGTTCGGGTGTCGACATCACCGCGCGGCTGATCGCCGACAAGCTCTCCGCCAAGTGGGGCAAGCCGGTCGTGGTCGAGAACAAGCCGGGCGGCGATGCCATCGTGGCGATCACGGCCTTCACGGGCGCGAACGACGACCATACGCTGCTGATGGCGCCGACCTCCACGTTCACGGCGCACCCGTTCCTGCATGAGAAGCTGCCCTACGACGTGAAAGAGCTCGTGCCGATCGTGCGCGTGAGCAATACGGTGATCGCCATCGGCGTGCCGGCCTCGCTCGGCGTCAATTCGATGGATGAGTTGCTCAAGCGGGCCAAGGCCGAGCCGGGCAAGCTGAACATGGCCTCGGCGACCGGCGCGAACGATTTCGTCACTGTCGGGTTCCTCAAGCAGGGGAACATCGACATCGCGCGCGTGCCCTATCGCGACACCGTGCAGGCGATCAACGACCTCGCCGAGGGGCGCATCCAGCTTTACGTCGCGGCCTACGCCATCATGCGGCCGCAGGTGCAGGCCGGCAAAGTGAAGGTGCTCGCACTGATGAACAACGAGCGCGCACCGATGCTCCCCGGCGTGCCGACCGCACGCGAGGCCGGCACCCCCGGACTTTCGATGGACGGGTTGGTCGGCCTGTTCGGTCCAAAGGAACTGCCGAAAGATGTGCGCGACCGCATCGCCGCCGATGTGATTGCCGCAGCGAGCGAGCAGGAGTTGTCGGCCAAGATCGGCTTGACCGGGCAGATCGTCCGTCCGGGCGGCGCCGATGACTTCGCCAGGGAGATCGACCTGCAAACCAAGACCGTCTCCGACGCCGCGGCCGCCGCCGGCGTGAAGCGGATGCTGCAGCATTGATCATCCCTGGTCTCCGCTCGTCCCCGCGAAAGCGGGGACCCAGGGGCCAAAGAACTGGATGCCCGCTTTCGCGGGCATGAGCGGCAAGAAATCACCATGATCCTCGACATCTACACCCACATTCTGCCGGATGCGTTCTTCCGGGAGATGTCGCGCGTCTCGCCCAGACTGGAGAACATCGGCGCGCGTTTGCGCGGGGTGAAGAAGCTGTTCGACCTCGACCTGCGCTTTGCCGAGATGGACGGGATCGGCGACTACCGGCAGATCATCTCGTTGCCCAACCCGCCGCTGGAGGAGATCGCGGGAGGCGCGACCGCGCAGCACTTGGCCCGCGTCGCGAACGACGCGATGGCGGAGCTGGTCGCGCGGCATCCGAGGCGGTTTCCGGCGTTCGTCGCGGCGGTGTCGCTCGACGATGTGGACTCAGGCCTGCGCGAAGCCGAACGCGCGATCGGCGAGCTTGGCGCGCGGGGCATCCAGATCTTCACCAACATCGCGGGCCATCCGCTCGACGAGCCGCGCTTCGCGCCCTTGTTCGCCGCGATGGCGGCGCACGATCTGCCGATCTGGCTGCATCCGGCGCGCAACGCCGCGATGCCGGACTATGCCTCTGAGAGCAAATCGCGCTTCGAGATGTGGTGGTGCTTCGGCTGGCCCTATGAGACGAGCGTCGCGATGGCGCGGCTGGTGTTCTCGGGCGTGTTCGACCGCCATCCGGGCCTGAAGATCGTCACGCATCATCTCGGCGGCGGCATGATTCCGTTTTTCGACGGCCGCATCGGCGCCGGCATGGAGGTGCTCGGCTCGCGCACCTCGGACGAGGACTATTCGAAGGTGCTCTCCTCGCTCAATCGCCCGCACCTCGATTATTTCCGCGAGTTCTACGCCGACACGGCTCTGTTCGGCGCCGGCAACGGCTTGATCTGCGGGCTTGATTTCTTCGGCGCCGACCGCGTGGTGTTTTCGACCGACGCCCCGCTCGGGCCGATCGCCAAGACGATTGCGGCGATCGACGCGCTCGACCTCGATCCGGCCGCGCGCGAGAAGATCATGGTGGGGAATGCAGAGCGGCTGATGCGGCTGAAACTCAGCTAGCTTTGCGCAGGAAGCGCCGGCCCGCCTCGGTCACCTCGACCCGTCCGGCGGACTTGCGTGCAAGCAGCCCGCGATCGACCGCATCTTCCCATACGGTCAGGCGCGGACAGGACGTGCGCCACGCGTCGATCACTTGCGCGTGCGTACGCGGCTCCTTGGCGACCCATTCGACCAGGTCGCGCACCAGGGGATCGAGAACGTCTGACATGTGTCGCTCCAAATCGCGAAAATCATAACATCAGGCATGCTGCTCCGACAGTGGCGCAGGCATGCGAATTGCTTACAATCCGCCATGCGGAGCCGCTGGGAATCGGATAGAGTTTCACCTGCGGACATTGGAGCGCCCCGGGACACACACGGAGGATCCGACATGACACGCGTCGTTCGAACCGCCCTCGCTCTGTTTGCGTGCCTGTTCGCGCTGAGCGGGACGGCGCGCGCCGCCGAGCAGGTCGATCTGCTGCTGGTGCTGGCCTCCGACGTCTCGCGCAGCGTGGATTCGCGAAAATTCCAGTTGCAGCGCGAGGGCTACGCGGCGGCGCTGTCCAATCCGCGCGTGATCGACGCGATCCGCTCCGGGCCGCACGGCAAGATCGCGATCTGCTTCGTCGAATGGTCGGGCGCCACCTCGCTCAAGCTGGTGATCGACTGGACGGTGGTCGGCGACGCCGCCTCGGCGCGCAAGATCGGCGATCAGATGCTCGAATTGCCGCGCTCGTTCGCGGACCGCACCTCGATCAGCGCGGGGCTCGAATTCTCCATGGCGCAGCTTGAGCGCGCGCCGTTCGAGGCGCCGCGCCGCACCATCGATGTCGCGGGCGACGGCACCCACAATTCCGGCCGCGACATCCAGACCGTGCGCGACGAAGTGCTCGCCAAGGGCGTCACCATCAACGGGCTGGTGATCCTCAGCCAAACCGCCGCTGCCGTGGAACCCGGAGCACACCAATCCGCCCGGCGGACTCGACGAGTACTACCGCCGCAACGTGATCCGGCGGCCCCGGCTCGTTCGTCATGGTGGCGGAGGACCACAATTCGTTCGGCCAGGCGATCATGAAGAAGATGATCGCCGAGATCGCCTGGCTTGCCGCCGCCGCGGTCGCGTTGATGCGATAGCACGCACGTCCCGATGTTCACCGTTCCGGAGCTCGAAGCGGCCTCGAAGATCGTGCACGCCGCGATGCCGCCGACGCCGCAGTTCGCCTGGCCGCTGCTGAAGCAGCGCACCGGCGTCGATGTGGTGATCAAGCACGAGAACCACACGCCGACCGGCGCCTTCAAGGTGCGCGGCGGGCTCGTTTACGTCGACCGGCTCAAGCGCGAGCGGCCGGACGTGAAGGGCGTCATCACGGCGACCCGCGGCAATCACGGGCAATCGCTGGCGTTTGCCTGCGCGCGCGCCGGCATCGCCTGCACGGTGGTGGTGCCGTTCGGCAATTCGGCCGAGAAGAACGCCGCCATGAAGGCGTTCGGCGCCGAGCTGATCGAGCACGGCCGCGACTTCGACGAAGCGCGCGAGCGCGCCGAAGCGATCGCTGCGGAGCGCGGCTACGAATACGGCAAGTCGTTCGACCGCGATCTGGTGCTCGGCGTCGCGACCTACGCGTATGAGCTGTTCACCGCCGAGCCGGAGCTCGATGCGGTTTATGTGCCGATCGGGCTCGGCTCCGGCATCTGCGGCGTGATCGCGGCGCGCGACGCGCTTGGCCGCAAGGCGCGCGTCATCGGCGTCATATCGGATCGCGCCAACACCTACCGGCTCTCGCTCGATGCCGGCCGCGCGGTGCCGACCAACTCGGCATTGACGTTCGCGGACGGCATGGCGGTGCGCATTCCGGACGAGGAGGCGCTCGCTATCATGCGCCAAGGCATGGAACGGCTCGATCGAAGTGACCGACGACGAGATCGCCGAGGCGATCCGCGCTACTCTATGTGGACACGCACACGCTCGCCGAAGGCGCGGGCGCGGCGGCATTCGCCGCGCTGATGCAGGAGCGCGAGCGGATGCGCGGCAAGCGCGTCGCCGTGATCGTCTCGGGGCAGAACATCGACCGGCCATGGATGCAAACCGTGCTTGCCGGCGGCACGCCGCAGGTGCGCGTGAGACGATCCGACGCAGCGGAGAGCCGACGGCGCCCCGCGTGAGATTCCACGCGGACGATCAAGTGCGACGACCGCTCTTTCGATTCATTCCAGACTAAGCGAGATTAGAATCGTTCTAACTAATTGATCTTTCATTGATTATTTTCATTGTTTCGGCCGCGCCGGCGGCCCTAGGAAGTGGCAACGTTTTCATTCGCCGCTTGTCCAGGAGTGACCATGCTCAACCGCACCTTGCTCACCGCGCTCTGCCTCGCGCTCAGCGCCCCCGCCTTCGCCCAAAGCGGCGAGGTCAACGTTTATTCGTATCGCGAGCAGAAGCTGATCCAGCCGCTGTTCGAAGCCTTCACCAAGGACACCGGCATCAAGGTCAATGTGATCTCGGCTAGCTCGGGCCTCGAGCAGCGCATCAAGACCGAAGGCGCAAACTCGCCGGCCGACATGCTGCTCACCGTCGACGTCGCGCGCATGCAGGATGCGATCGACGCCGGCATCACCCAGCCGATCCAGTCCGCGGTGCTCGAGAAGGCGGTGCCGAAGGCCTATCACGGCCCGGACGGCGCCTGGTACGGCATCTCGATGCGCGCGCGCGTCGTCTACGTCTCGAAGGAGCGCGTGAAGCAGGACGCGATCACGTACGAGGAGCTGGCCGACCCGAAGTGGAAGGGCAAGATCTGCATCCGCTCCGGCCAGCACATGTACAACAACGCGCTGTTCGCCGCTTACCTCGCCAAGCACGGCGAGGCGAAGACCGAAGAGTGGCTGAAGGGTCTCAAGGCGAACCTCGCGCAGAAGCCCTCCGGCGGCGACCGCGAGACCGCGCGCGACATCGCGGCCGGCAAGTGCGACATCGGCATCGCCAACACCTATTACTGGGCGCTGATGAACGACAAGGAAGCCGAGCGCAAGCCTTGGGCCGACGCCACCAAGGTCATCCTGCCGACGTTCCAGGGCGGCGGCACGCACGTGAATCTGTCCGGCGTGGTGCTGGCGAAGAACGCACCGAACAAGGCCAATGCGCTCAAGCTGATGGAGTGGCTGGTCGGCGAGAAGGCGCAGCACATGTATTCGGACATGAACTACGAATACCCGCTGCTGAGCGAGGTGAAGATCAATCCGACCATCGCCGCCTACGGCCCGCTCAAGCCGGACAGCCTGCCGCTTGCCGAGGTCGCCAAGCACAAGAAGGGCGCGGCGAACCTGGTCGACAAGGTCGGGTTCGATAACTGAATATCCGCCGCTCATCCGCGCGGGGATCCAGTTCTGCCTGGATGCTGCGCGCGACAAAACTAGATCGCCGGGCCACACACGCGTGCCCGGCGTAGTCGTGTCTGGACCCCGTTCGACCTTGCCGCTGCGGCGTTCCTGATCGCAGTCGCCGCGCTGGTCGTGATCCCGATCGCGAACCTGGTGCGCATTGCGCTCTCGGGCGAGTCCGACATCTGGGCGGATCTGGTCGCCTACGTCATTCCCGAAGCGCTGCGCGTCACCGTGCTGCTGCTGGCGGGCGTTGCGTTCGTCACCGCGATCGTCGGCACTGGAGCCGCGTGGCTGGTCACGGCGTACCGGTTTCCCGGCCGCGATACGCTGTCGTGGATGCTCGCGCTGCCGCTCGCGTTTCCGACCTACATCGTCGCCTACGTGTACGTCGACTTCTTCGACGCGTTCGGCCCGGTGCAGAACGTACTGCACGCGCTGACCGGATGGACGCCCGGAGCAGGCTCCTGGTATCCGAACATCCGCTCGCTGCCCGGCGCGGTCTTCGTCTTCTCGGTCGTGCTCTACCCGTATGTTTTCCTCGCCGCGCGCGCGATGTTCCAGACGCAGAGCGCGTGCCTGTTCGAGGTGGCGCGCACGCTCGGCGCGACGCGCATCATGCTCGCGCGGCACGTCGCGCTGCCGCTCGCGCGCCCGGCGCTTGCGGTGGGCTTCTCGCTCGCCCTGATGGAGACGCTGAACGACATCGGCGCGTCGGAATATCTTGGCGTGCGCACGCTCACGCTGTCGATCTTCACCACCTGGCTCAACCGCTCCAGCCTGCCCGGCGCCGCGCAGATCGCCTGCGTGATGCTGATCGCCGTTGCGGGCCTGCTCGCGCTCGAGCGTTACGGCCGGCGCGACAAGCGGTTTCATCAAGTGCTGCGTCGCTCACAGCCGCCCGCGCCGATTGTGCTGACGGGGCGGTCCGGCGCTTTGGCGTGCGCGGTGTGCGTATTGCCCGTGCTGCTCGGCTTCGCGTTGCCGGCCGCAAGTCTCGCCCACGAGGTTTTCGCGCGCGGCTTGATCGCCGGATTCGACCCCGACCTCGTGCGCCACACGCTGAGCACGATCTTGCTCGCCGCAGCCGCGACCCTGGCGGCGCTCGTCCTCGGATTCGGCGCCGTCATCGCGGCGCGGCTGATCCGAAAGCCCTGGACCGGGGCCGCGCTGATGCTTGCGGGCCTCGGTTACGCGGTGCCCGGCACGGTGCTGGCGCTTGCGCTGCTCTCGCCGCTGGTGGCGATCGATGAGGGATTGAACGTTGTCTCGCGCGCGCTCACCGGCGCAACCGTCGGCCTCGTGGTGGCGGGATCGGGCGCCGCGATCGTGATCGCCTATGTGGTGCGCTTCCTTGCCATCGCGACCGGCTCGGCGCAGGCGGGCCTCGCGCGCGTCTCGACTCACGTGGACGACGCGGCGCGCACGCTCGGCGAAAAGCCCGGCGGCGTGATGCGGCTCATTCACATTCCGCTCGCGCGGCCCGCGCTCGGCGGCGCCGCGCTCCTGGTGTTTGTCGATTGCCTGAAGGAGTTGCCGGCGACCTTGCTGCTGCGTCCGCTCAATGTGGAGACGCTGTCGACCTACATCTACCAGTTCGCCACGCGTGGAAACTTCGAGGAGGGAGCATTGGCCGCGCTGCTCATTGTCGCGGCCGGGATCGTGCCGGTGATCCGCATGGCGCGCTTCGCGGATCTGGCGCTGATGCCCGAGGCCGCGCCGGAGTGAATGGGTCAGCCGGGCGGTTCGGCGGCCTTGTGCTTGTAGACCGTCGACCAGCCGGTCAAATCCGCCACCATCGCCTCGTTGGCATCGCGCACGAGCCCATAGGCCTTTCGCCGCCCCGGCGGGGCGTCTTCGGCAAGCAAGGGCTTGACGCGCTCGTCGTTGAGCGTGCGCAGCTCACGCAGTGTCGTCTCGGCGCGCTTGGTCGCGTTGGCGAATTCCATCTGAAACCGGACGCCATGCACGGCGGCGATCAGCGCGGGCAGAAATGCCAGGATGATCGTCAACAGGTAGGCGCCGTGCGATAGCTTGAGCAGGTAAAGCACGGGAACCAGCAACGCGCCGCCAAACGCGATCGCGACGGCCCACCACCAGCCGCCCTCAACGAATTTACCCAGTGCCTCGTCGATCACCTTCGAGCGGTTCAACTCCCGTTCGTTGTAGCCGATCTGGTCTTGAAGCTCTTCGGTCTGGAATGCGGCGAGCGCCTTGCGGCGATACTCGGGGGACAACCGGACGGTCGGAAAGCCAAGTTCGCGGATCGTCGCGCGCACATACCAGCTCAACCAGGCATCGGGCTCGCGCCACGAGCGCTCGCCGCTCCGGTCTGGCCGCTCGGCGCCGCCGAACGCATAGACAAATCGCTGATGGCGCAGCAATTCGGCCAGAACGCGCAACTCGACCATGCGCTCGTGCCAGCTGTTGTTGTGCGCGGGCCGATAGAGGCGTGTTCCGGCCTGCCAGAGAATGGCGCCCTCGAGCGCCAGCAAGACGATCTTTGCCGGGGCCGCGAGAAATCCCCAAAACAGAACGGACAACAGGCCGACGAGCACGGCCACTGCGCCGCAGCTCGCGATTGCGATGTAGGAGCTGCGCGTCGCATCGGCGTAGCGCACCGCGAGCTTGTCGGCCCAGATGTGCCTGACCGCGAGGATGTTGCGGAAGCGCGCGTCCTCTGTGTAGGCCGCTGCCAGCGCTTCGTCCGATCGCCAAAGGTTATCGAACGCCTCCTTGGGGGATTCCTTGGACTTCTTGGCGTAGGCATCGGCGCTCTCGCGAAACGCCTTGCGAGTGCTTGACCAGCAATTCCGCCAGTTGCACTCCGCCCACACCATCAGGGCATCGCGGCTCGCCTTGAACAGCCAGCTGAAGTTCGGCGGCTTGAACTCATCGCCGAGATAATCGGTCAACCGGGTGCGGCCCGACCGCGATTTGTGCTTGCCATCAGCGTGCGCCTCCTCGCCGGGAGGCGGCGGCGAGAGTTTTGGCACCAGCAGTGCGACCAGAGCGGCCGGAGGGACGCCATCGAGTTCGAGCGCCTCGTCCTTTCCATCGGCCTTGTTCTTTGCCGGCTTCGGCTTCTGATCGGGCTCGTCGGGTTCAGCCGGGTAGAGCAGGGCCACCGGCGCCCCGGTGCTGCTGATCCGGATGACCGGAACGCCCTCCTGTCCGGCCAGTTGCGTCACGTCCGCCGAACCGCCGGGCTTGCGCTCCTGCGCCTCGTCAAAGATGGCGACCAGCACGTCGCTGTGCTGAACCAGAAGATCGCGCAGCGCCACATAGGCGAAATCGCGATGCTCGGGCTTTCCAGTGGCGGTGAGCGCTTCATCGTGCAGTTCCAGCACTGCACTTTTCTTGGCTTCTTCCAGCAATGTGTCGAAGGTCTTGACGGCGATCTCCAGCTCTTGCGGCGTGCGGCGATACTTTCCGTCGTCTCGGTTGGGATCGAATTCAAAATCCTTGATGAATTCCTCGCGCCAGAAAGGAAGGATCGCGGCAAGCCGCGTCTCGCATTTGGCCTTGGCCGGTATCTTGCCGCTCATGCGGGCGATGGCGACCTGCGCGGCAAGTTGGTCGGCGCCTTCGGCCAGACCGCAGACAATGCGCAGAACCGGCGGCTCGGAACTCAGCACGTCGCGGTTGTTCTCCCAGCAGTCCGACAGGATTTGCGCGAGGATTTCAAAGACCTTCGCAAGTTCACCATTGATGCGGCCATGTTCCGCCGGCGCCAGCTGGCGCTTCCCCGTCACGCCGACGCGCAACGTCAGGCGCGGCTTGGGCGGATGCTCGGGAAACGCCTCGCCAGTCATTGACCGCCCCCTCGAAACGGCGCCCGCGCATGCTTGCCGCGATTGTCCCGAAGGAATTGTAGGCTACCTGCAAGGCGCGGCGCTACAGCGCCGTTGTACGCGCCGCATTCTGCGCGAGGTCCATGCTCGCGCGCACCCGCCGCGTGATCAGCAGGACGACGATCAGGAACGTCAGCCCGCCCGCCGCCATGACGCCGAGGTTGAGCCCCTGGCTTTCGCCGAGCAGCGCCGCCTTTCCAACCGCGCCGAGGTAGACGTACAGGATGACCTGCGGAATGGTGAAAACAAACGTCGACCAGAGGTAGGGCCAAAGGCCGATCCGCGTCAGGCCGAACATCGCGTTCTGGATCGTCGAGGGGATCGGTGATGCGAGGCGGCAGAGCGCGACGATGCGCCATCCTTCGGCGTTCACGGCGTTCATGATGGCGAGCAGCTTCGGCCGCGTCTCCAGCGTGCGCCAGAGCCGGTCCGCGAACAGATAGCGCGCGAGCAGGAAAGCGATCAGGCTGCCGATGGTCGCTGCCGGCATGATGATCGGCACGGATGCCATGCCAAACACGACGCCGGCCGCAAGCGTGAGGAACGTGCGCGGCACCGGCACCAGGCCACCCGCCACAAACACCAGCGCAAGCACCGCGGCCGCCGACGGGCTCATCTCCCCCCAGCGCCGCAAGAAGTCGACGAGGGTCTGCGTGAGGTCGAACGAAGTCATCGGTTGCGAAGGAGCCGCATGCGTCAGTGCAAACTCGGCCCCTTGAGGAACCGCGTCCGGTCGCCCGACGTGATCGTCACCTCGAATGTGCGCCCGTCGCGATAGACCAGCAGCGGCACGTCAACTCCCGCATCGCCGAGCGACCAGATCTTGCGGAACATCGTGGAAAGCTCGCTCACCTCGCGGCCCGCGACCGAGAGGATGATGTCGCCGGTGCGGATCTCGGCGGCCTGCGCGGGTCCGCGCGTCGCCAGGCCCACCACCACGATCTTGTCCTCGATCTCGGTCGCGTAAAGGCCGAGCCAGGGGCGCGGCGGGCGGTTCGGCCGGCCGAACTTGAGCAGGTCGTCGAGGATCGGCTTCAGGTCGTCGATCGGCACGACCATGTTGAGGTGTTCGCTCTTGCCCTTGTCAGTCGCGCGCTCAAGCTGCAGCGAGCCGATGCCGAGCAGGTCGCCGGCCGGGCCGATAAGCGCGGTGCCGCCCCAGTTCGGGTGCGCGGGCGCGGTGAAGATCGCCTCGTCGAGCACGTATTCCCAATAGCCGGCGAATTCCTGCTTGCCGACCACGCGCGCCGCGACCGATTTCTGCCGGCCGCCCGCGCCGCCGATCACGACCTTTTCCTCCAGCGGCGTCATGGTGGAATCGCCGAACGGCAGCGCCGGCAGGTCGAGCTTGGCGAGCGCCTGCACGAGCCCGAAACCGGTCGCCTGGTCGTAGCCGAGCACATGGCCGGGCACGACGCGGCCGTCATTGAGATGCAGCCACACGGTCTCGGCCTCGGTGATCAGGTAACCGACGGTCAGCACCACGCCGCTCTCGCGGATCAGCACGCCGTTGCCGGCGCGCTCGGTTCCAAGCGTTTCGGCCGTGAACGCGTCGCTTGGGATAATCGCGTGCAGTCCCATGACCGAGGAAAGCGCCTTGTCCAGGTCGTAGTCGCCGTAGTCTTCCGGCTTCGGCTGCACCGAAGGCGACACCTTGTAGTCGGGCAATGCTGGCATTCGCTATAGCTCCTGAGCGTGTCCGGCTGCCTCAATATAGGTTAGCGCGGGCGGCGCGCAAATCACTCGGCTTTGGCGCCCGAACTCATCACGATCGGGCCCCATTTCTCGGTTTCCGACTTGATGAAAGCGCCGAATTGCGCCGGGCCGAAGTCGGAGGGTTCCGAGCCAAGCGCGAGCAGGCGCTCGCGAATCTCCGGCAGCTTCATGGCGGTGACGATCTCGTCGCCGAGTTTCTTTACGACGTCGGGCGGCGTCTGCGCCGGCGCCACGATGCCGTACCACAGAAACGCCTCGAAGCCCGGAATGCCGGACTCGGCGACGGTCGGAATCTCGGGCGCGAGCGCCGAGCGCTTCGCGGTCGAGACCGCGAGACCTTTCAGCGCACCGGAACGGACATGCGGCAGGCCGGTGATGATCGAGTCCATCATCAGCGGCACATTGCCGGCGACCAGATCGTTGAGCGCGGGTGCTGAGCCGCGATACGGCACATGTATCAGGTCGATGCCGGCGGACTTCTTGATCATCTCCATCATCAAATGCGGCGCGACGCCGGTGCCCTGGCTGGCGAACGAGATCGCGCCGGGCTTGGCCTTTGCGGCCGCGATCATCTCGGCGACCGAAGTTACGCCGAGCTTTGGATGCGCGAGCAAGAGCGCGGGCGCGGTCGTCATCAAAGCGAGCGGTGTGAAGGCGGAGAGCTCATAGCCGGGCTTGGCGAACAGCGTCGTGTTGATGATCTGCGCCGGCGTGATGACGGTAAGCGTGTAGCCGTCGGGCGCCGCCGCGGCTCCGGCCGCAGTGCCGATATTGCCGCCCGCACCCGAGCGGTTGTCGATCACGAAGGATTGCCCGAGTTTTTCCTGCAGCTTGTTGGCGAGCAGCCGCGCCGTCACGTCGGCCGGCCCGCCCGGCGCATAGGGCACGATGATCCTGACCGGACGATCGGGATATTCGGCGATTGCGGGTGTTGCTGCGAGTGCGAGCGCGAACGCCGCAACGAGGCTGCGTACGATCATTCCAATCCTCCCGGCTATCGCGCGTTGGCCGCACAAGCTAGCATCCGCGCACAAGACGAACAGGGAGGCAAGGCATGTCCTGGAAGGCGCGGCTCATCGCGGCCGCAATACCGGCGCTCACGCTCGTGTCCAGCGTGCAGGCGATCGAACTCGATCCGAAAATCGTCGGGTTCACGCTGCCGAAGGACATCAAGTGGACCGACAATCCCTCCGGCAACCGCACCGCGGTGCTGCAAGGCGATCCGAGCAAGCCCGGGCCCTACGCGGCGCTGCTGACCTGGCTGCCCGGCAAAATGAGCCGGCCGCATTTCCACCCCAACGACCGCTTCTTCATGGTGCTCTCCGGCACATGGTGGGTCGGCAATGGCGGCACGTTCGACACCGAAGCAACCGTGCCGATGCCGGCCGGCACGCATGTGATCCACTGGGCCAAGGGCGTGCACTTCGACGGCGCCAAGACAGAGCCCGCGACCATTCTGGTGTGGGGCGAAGGCCCGGCGACAAGTACTCCGTTCGTCGCCGCCGAGGGGATGAAGAAGTAATTTTTCTCCGCTCACCCCCGCGAAAGCGGGGGTCCAGAGCCAAGAACTGGATTCCCGCTTCCGCGGGAATGAGCGGGAGAGAGTCTACCGCCACATCGCGCGCATCCGCGCAGTCACATCCATCTGCGCCTGTGATTTTGCGCTCGCCGCACTCTGCTGCGCGCTCGGCCACACGCGCTGCTCGAAGTGCCGCGCCACCGGCGTCGGAATGAACCGCGTGCGCAGCGCGTGCACATACCGGTCGCCGCGGTTCGCCTGATTGTGCGTGTAGAAGCGCTGCGGAACGATCACGTCGAGCTGGTCCTTGGCGCGCGTCATAGCCACGTAGAGAAGGCGGCGCTCCTCCTCGATCTCGTCGGCATTGCCGGTCGCAAGGTCCGACGGAATGCAGCCGTCGACCGCGTTGAGCACGAACACGGATTTCCACTCCTGCCCCTTGGCGGAATGGATGGTGGAGAGAATGAGATAGTCCTCGTCGAGCAGCGGCGCGCCGGCCTCGTCCGATGTGGCGGACGGCGGGTCGAGCGTGAGGTCGGTGAGGAACTGCTCGCGCGACCGGTAGCTCGCGGCAATCTGTTCGAGCTGCGCCAGGTCAGCCGCGCGCACCGCCGCGTCGTCATGCAGGCGTTCCAGATGCGGCTCATACCAGCGCCGCACCGCTTCGAGTTCGCCCGGCCAGCCGGCGGCACGGCGAAACAGGCTGTCGAACAGCGCCGCGAAACTTGTCCATTCGGCGCCCGCGCGCGGCGGCGCGTAGGTCACAAGCATCGCGGCCGGATCGGGTGCTGCCAGCCGATCCAGAATGCGCGCCGCGCTCGCAGGGCCAATGCCGGGCACGAGCTGCGTCACGCGAAAGCCCGCGACGCGGTCGCGCGGATTTTCGGCAAAGCGCAGCGCGGCCAGCACGTCCTTCACGTGCGCGGCTTCGAGGAATTTCAGCCCGCCGAACTTGACGAACGGGATGTTGCGACGGGTGAGCTCGAATTCGAGCGTGTCGGAGTGATGCGAGGTACGGAACAGCACGGCCTGCGATTTCAGCGGCAGGCCGGCCTCGCGGTTTTCCAGCACGCGCGCCACCACGTAGCGTGCCTGATCGGACTCATCGCGCACCGCGACCAGCAGCGGACGCTGCGAAGCCTCGCGCTCCGACCACAGATTCTTGGTGAACCGCTCGGCCGCGAGTGCGATCACGGCATTCGACGCGCTAAGAATCGGCTGGGTCGAACGATAGTTGCGCTCCAGCGTGACGATGCGCGCCTGCGGGCTGAAGTGGCCGGGAAAATCCAGGATGTTGCGCACGGTCGCTGCGCGAAACGAATAGATCGATTGCGCGTCGTCGCCGACGACGCTGAGGCCGTGACCGTCGGGCTTGAGCGCCAGCAGGATCGAGGCCTGCAGCCGGTTGGTGTCCTGATATTCGTCGATCAGGATATGGTCGAAGCGCGCGCCGATCTCGGCGGCGAACTCTTGCTCGGCCAGCATATGCGCCCAGTAGAGCAGCAGGTCGTCGTAATCGAGCACGTTCTGGCGCTGCTTCGCCTCGACGTAGGCGGCGAACAGTGTCTTGAGTTCGGCGGCCCAGTTCGCGCACCAGGGAAACGCCTTGCCCAGAACCTCCTGGAGCGGCGTCTCGGCGTTCACCGCGCGCGAGTAGATCGACAGGCACGTGCCCTTCGTCGGGAAGCGGCTCTCGGTGTGCGAGAAGTCGAGTTCGTGGCGCACCAGGTTCATCAGGTCCGCGGCGTCCTCGCGATCGTGGATCGTGAATGAACGATCGAGCCCGATGCGCTCGGCGTACTCGCGCAGGAAGCGCGCGCCGATGGCGTGGAAGGTGCCGGACCAGATGAGCCCCGCGCTCGCGTTCGTGCCAGAGGCGCGGTTGAGAATACGCGTCGCACGGCGCTCCATCTCGGCGGCAGCGCGGCGCGAAAAGGTCAGCAGCAGAATCCGGTGCGGATCGGCGCCGCTCATCACCAGATGCGCCACACGGTGCGCCAGCGTGTCGGTCTTGCCGGAGCCCGCGCCCGCAATCACCAGCAGGGGCCGGGCATCGCCGTCCGCAACGCCGTGCTCGACCGCCGCGCGCTGATCGGGATTGAGCTTGTCCAGGTAGTCCATGCGAATCACGGGCGCGCGACGGGAGCACCACCAATCACGTTTCTGGTTTTGTTCGCAAATGCAGCGGTCTAGTATGCTCCAATCTGCGTTTCCCAATGCCTCTGCGCAGTCGGCCCCTTGGATCAAGTGAAGTAGGCATGCCCGATACCGCAACGCATTCAGCTAACGCGCACTCCTTTCTCTCCGATGGCGGCGAGATGGGCGCGCTGATGCGCGCCCATGACTGGTCGACGTCGTCGCTTGGAAACCCCGGCACCTGGCCACAGGCCCTGCGCACCGCCGTGCGGTTGATGCTCAACACCGGCCATCCGATGTACATCTTCTGGGGCGAGGCCGGCGCATGTCTCTACAATGACGCCTATCGCCTCTCGATCGGGCCCGAGCGCCACCCGACGTCGCTCGGCCGTCCTGCGCGCGAGGTGTGGGATGAGATCTGGGACATCATTGGTCCGCAAATCGAGCAGGTGATGGCTGGCCGTGGCGCCACCTGGCATGAGAACCATCTTGTGCCGATCACGCGCAACGGGCGGCGCGAGGACGTCTACTGGACGTACAGCTACAGCCCCATCGACGACGAAACCGCACCGAGGGGAGTGGGGGGCGTACTCGTTGTTTGCAGCGAGACGACGCGGCACGTGCTTGCCGAGCAAATGCTTCAGGCTCGCATCGAGGAACGCACCACGCTGCTTCAGAGCTTGCGGGATAGCGAAGCACTCTACCGCTCGGCGATCGCGGCCGGGCGGATGGGGGCTTGGGCGACGGATTTCGTGGCAAAGACCAGAACCTGGTCGAATGAAGGAATGGCCCTGTTTGGGCTCACGCTTCCCGGCGGCCGCGGTCAGGTGGGCGGCGAAGCGGACGAGTTCGCTCGGTCGTTGCATCCGGACGACCGCCATCTGGTGCAGCACTTCCGCCGGCTGGCAAACGAACAGGATTCATTCGCCGCGGAGTATCGCATCGTGCGGCCAGACGGCGCGACGCTATGGCTCTCTGGGCGGGGCCAGGTCGTCAGCCGTGCGCCGGACGGCCAGGCCATTCGCCTGATCAATATCGTGGCGGACATTACCGACCGGAAGGCGACCGAGGATCATATCCAGTTCCTCATGCGCGAGATGACCCATCGCTCGAAGAATCTGCTCACGGTCGTCCAATCCATCGCGCGCCGGACCGCCAAATCGACCGGATCGCTTGACGAGTTTGAGCGCCGGTTCGGGCAGCGCCTTCAGGGTCTGGCTGCATCGCATGACGTGTTGGTCAATGAGAACTGGCTCGGGGCGCCACTTGCCGAACTCGTGCGCGAACAACTGCTCCCCTTTGTCGAGGCGCAGAGCGCACGCGTTGAACTCGAAGGGCCTCCGGTCGTCCTGACCGCGCAAGCCGCGCAGGCGATCGGTCTTGCCATTCACGAACTGGCGACCAATGCCATCAAGTACGGTGCGCTGTCGGTTACAACGGGCAAGGTCAAAGTGTCCTGGATGGCGGACGCGGACGAGCCCAGCCACATCCGGCTGACGTGGGTCGAACAGGGTGGGCCGCCCGTGCAAGCGCCGTCGCACAAGGGCTTCGGGCACATGGTGATCGACGCCATGATTGCCCGGTCACTCAACGGCGCGGTTGCCATGGAGTTCGCCGAGCAGGGCTTTCATTGGGCAGTTACAATACCCGCGAGCAATCTTGTCGCCAGCGCGCCCGGGACCGATGCCCTCACGAGCTTTGATCAAGGTCGCGATGTATCGCGCGAGTCTATGCGCTAAGCCCCGGTTCCTCCCAGCGTCCGCAACTTTTCAAGCCAGGTACGGCGCTTTTCCGCGCTTGTCTCGACGCTGCCGATCAGAAGTCTCGCGGATCGGGCCGATGCCGGAGAACTTCAGGATGTTGCGCTCCAGGCTTTTCAGGCTGTGTGCGCGGAAGAACAGCCGGTAGACGATGGCCGGCATCCCCATCGTGACGACAATGCGGGCGGATTTGCCTTTGAGCAGACCGGGCGAGAGCGAACGCTTGCCCTTGGCGATCGCGAAGCCCGGGCGGAAAACCTGCTCGAAGAACGCCTTCAGCAGCGCCGGCATGGCGCCGAGCCAGAGCGGATAGACGATGACCAGGTGCTCCGCCCAGGCGATCGTGTCTTGGGCGTCGCGGATTCCGGGCACCGGCGTTCCCTCGCTCCAGTCCTGCGCGGTGCGCAGAAACGGCACGACGGTCTGCGCAACCGTGATCCGCGCGACCTCGTGTCCGGCCGCGGCAGCCGCTTCCGCGTAGGCCTGCGTCAGGGCATGGCAATAGCGGTCCGGGCTCGGGTCCGGGTGGCCGTCGATCAGCGCAATGCGTTTGCCCATCGGGTGCTCCAGTCAGGCGGCACCCTAGAGGTGTATCGCGGCACCTTTTTGAGCCACATCAAGGCGGGTCTTGATCGGCCGTCCGCCGCTCGCTAGCGTTGAGGCCTTCCATCCGCCGGGATGCTTGACGTTTGCGGGTCTGCGGTTAAGCAGACGGGCGAAGGACTGTTCCAAAGGCGGGTTTCCCCATGAAAAAGGTCTATCCCGACGCCAAGTCGGCGCTCGCGGGCGTGTTGAAAGACGGCATGATGATCATGGCCGGCGGTTTCGGGCTGTGCGGCATGCCGTCGACGCTGATCGAGGCGATCCGCGATTCCGGGGTGAAGAACCTCACCTGCGTGTCCAACAATGCCGGCATCGACGGCGCGGGCCTGGGTCTCCTCCTGGAGACCCGCCAGATCAAGAAAATGATCGCGTCCTATGTGGGCGAGAACAAGCTGTTCGCGCAGCAATTCCTCGCCGGCGAGCTCGAAATCGAGTTCAATCCGCAGGGCACGCTGGCCGAGCGCATGCGCGCGGGCGGCGCCGGTATTCCGGCCTTCTTCACCAAGACCGGCGTCGGCACCGACATCGCCAAGGGCAAGGAAGAGCGCGTGTTCAACGGCGAGCGCTACATCATGGAGACCGGCCTCGTCGCCGATCTCGCCGTCGTGCATGCCTGGAAGGGCGACACCGAAGGCAACCTCGTCTACCGCAAGACCGCGCGCAACTTTAACCCCATGATGGCGACCGCAGCGCGGGTGACCGTCGCCGAAGTCGAGCATCTGGTGCAGCCGGGCGAACTCGACGGCGACCACATCGTCACGCCGGGCGTCTACGTCCAGCGCATCATTCACACGACCGCCGAGAAGCGGATCGAGCAGCGCACGTTGCGCAAGCGGCCTGAAGCGGCCGCTGCCGGAGTGGAGGTTTGATCATGGCGTGGACCCGCGATCAGATGGCCGAACGCGCCGCGAAGGAATTGCGCGACGGCTTCTACGTCAATCTCGGCATCGGCATTCCGACGCTGGTGTCGAACTACATTCCGGATGGCATGAGCGTGCAGCTCCAGAGCGAGAACGGCATGCTCGGCTTCGGGCCGTTCCCCTATGAGGGTGACGAAGACCCCGACCTGATCAATGCCGGCAAGCAGACCGTCACCGAGCTGCCGACCACGAGCTATTTCTCCTCGGCCGACAGTTTCGCGATGATCCGCGGCGGGCATATCGATCTGGCGCTGCTCGGCGCCATGCAGGTCGCCGAGAACGGCGACCTCGCCAACTGGATGATCCCCGGCAAGATGGTGAAGGGCATGGGCGGCGCGATGGACCTCGTCGCGGGGGTGAAGAAGGTCGTCGTCATCATGGAGCACTCCGCCAAGGCCAAGGACGGCTCGGTCGACCGAAGCTCCTGCACACGTGCAATCTGCCGCTCACCGGCGCGGGCGTGGTCGACATGGTGATCACCGATCTCGGCGTGTTCGCCATCGACAAGAAGGGCGGCGGCATGACGCTGACCGAGCTTGCGCCCGACGTGACGCTCGACGAGATCAAGGCGAAGACGCAAGCCACCTACAAGGTCGCGCCGAACCTGCAACTGAACCGCGTGCATCGGCCACGGATAACGGCGTCGTCACCCGGCCCCAAAAGGGTCACAGAGCACGGCCAGACGTTGCACAGGAGTCGCTGCCCGGTATAGTCGGGCCGCCGCCAATACCTCTTGAGCGGATTTAAAAGCCCGTGCCCTCGGCCAACGGCCTCATGCGATTGAGCCTCGTCATTGCGGCCGTCGTCCGCGGCCGGCATTGCGGTGCTCGTCGGCGCCGCCGCGCTGATCCCGCCCGAAACGGTGCGCAACGCGGTCATCGCGAATATTCATGCCGTCACCGGGCTGGAGCCGGTCGCCCGCGGCGACGTGAAGGTCTCGCTGTTTCCGAGCGCCACCGTGAGCTTCTCCAACGTGACGCTTGGCGACGAGCGCGCAAGCCCGGCACTCGTGGCGGATCGGCTGACCGCGAAACTCCGGCTACTGCCGCTGCTGCTGGGGCGGATCGAGGCGGCCGACATGTCGCTGACCCGCCCGCGCCTCCTTGTGGCGGTGGAGCCGCGATGGCCGCTCCAACTGGTCCAGCCTGATGGCGACCCTGGCGCGCACGCTCAAGCCCGCCCCGCAGCCAATCCGAACACGTGCTGTCGTTCTCGGAAATCCGCATGACCGGCGGGACCATCACGATCACCGATGCGGCGCGCGGGATCACCGAAGAGCTTTCCGACGTGGAGCTGTCGTTCGCCTGGCTGTCGATCTCGCGCAGCTTCGGCGCCACGGGGCGCTTCACCTGGCGCGGCGAAGCCTTCGACGCCAGCGCCAACGCGGCCGACCTGGTCGCGGCGCTCTCGGGCGACCGTTCCGGGCTCAAGCTCCGCCTCGCGGGCGCGCCGTTCAAGCTCGCCTTCGATGGCAACATGAGCCAGCGGCCCTCGTTCAAGATGGAGGGCACGCTCGCGGCCGACGGCAAATCGCTGCGCGAGGCGCTGCGCTGGGCGAGCCGGCAGCCGCTGCCGGGCCCCGGGTTCGGCCCATTCGCCCTGAAGGCGCAAACCACGCTGGTCGGCGGCACGGCGGTGCTCTCGGGCGTCAACATCGAGCTCGACGGCAATGTCGCCGAAGGCGTGCTGGCGCTCGCCACCGAACCGCGCGTGTCCGTCAAGGGCACGCTCGCGGCCGACGCGCTCGATCTCACGCCGTATGTCTCCACGCTCGCCGTGCTGCGCTCGAACGAGCGCGACTGGAGCCGGAGCGAGATCGCCGTCGACGGCCTGGGCGAATTCGACGTCGACCTGCGTCTTTCGGCGGGGCGCGTGAGGGTCGCGAACGCGCGGCTCGGGCGCGTCGGTGTCGCGGCGAACCTGCGCGACGGGCGCCTGACCATGGCGATCGTGGAGGCACAAGCCTATGGCGGCGTGCTCAAGGGCGCGCTCATACTGACGAAGGGCGCAGCCGGCGCGGACATCAAGTCGCAGCTTCTATTCGCCGAGGTCGATCTGGAGTCCTGCCTCGGCGAGCTGTTCGGCATCCGCAAGCTCGAGGGCAAGGGCAATCTGTCGCTCTCGCTCGAGGCGTCCGGCGACAGCGTGATGGCGCTGACGCGCACGCTTGCCGGCTCGGCGAACCTGACCGCGCGGCAAGGCGGCATCGCGGGCTTCAATGTGGAGCAGTTGCTCAAGCGGCTGGAGCAGCGCCCGCTGTCGATCGGCGGAGATTTCCGCCGCGGGCGCACGCCGTTCGAGAAACTCGATGCGACCGCGAAGATCGCGCAGGGCACTGCGAGCCTCGAGGACGTGCGGATCGAGGGCGGCGCCATCCGGCTCACGCTCGGCGGTCTGGCGTCGATCCCGGCGCGCGAGCTCGACCTCAAGGGCACCGCCACGCTGGTGTCCGCCACGGCCGGCGCCACGCCGATGTTCGAGCTGCCGTTCGTCGTGCAGGGACCGTGGGACGATCCGATCCTGCTGCCGGACGCGCAGAGCCTGATCCGGCGCTCCGGCGCGGCCGCTCCGCTGCTCGAAGCGGTGCGCGACCGCAAGACGCGCGAACTCGATCCGTACCGTGATCGACCAGCTCGATCGCGACGGCGTCGTGCCGCCCGCCAGCAGGCCCTAACGGCCCGTTTCGCTGCTATCATCCGCTGCGCGAATCACGCGACGGAACCCGGATGCTTGCGCGCCTCATATCGTCATTGGTCAAGGTCGCGGTGGCCTCGCTGATCGTCGGCACCGTGCTGGCGCATTTCGGCATCACGGCCGACCAGATCCTCAAGGACATGGGCATCACGCCGGAGCGCCTCGCCGAACTCGCGCGCCAGGCGTTCGCCTGGGCGCTGCCGAACCTGTTGCTCGGCTCGTTGATCATCGTGCCGGTGTGGTTCCTGGCGTTCCTGTTCCGCCCGCCGGGCGAGCGGCGGGAGTAGCTACAGCCGCGCGCCGAGCGCCGCCGGCTGGCGCTGCGCCGAGCGCTTGGTGATGAGCGAGGCGGTCGACCAGCCCCACCGCCACAACGGCGATCATGATGGTGCAGACCGCGTTGATCTCCGGTTTCACGCCGAGGCGCACCTCCGAATAGATCCGGATCGGCAGCGTGGTCGCGCCCGGTCCGGTGACGAAGCTCGCCAGCACCAGATCGTCGAGCGAGAGCGCGAAGGCGAGCATCCAGCCCGAGGCGACCGCGGGCCAGATCAGCGGCAGCGTGACGGTGAAGAAGGTGCGCAGCGGCGGACAGCCGAGGTCCATCGCGGCTTCCTCCAGGCTCCTGTCGAACGTGACCAGCCGCGACTGCACCACGACGGCGACGAAGCACAGCGTCAGCGTCGTATGCGCGATCGCGATGGTCCAGAAGCCGCGGTCGATTTCGGCCGCCACGAACAGCAGCAGCAGCGACAGGCCGGTGATGACCTCGGGCATCACCAGCGGCGCGTAGATCATGCCGGAGAACGCCAGCCGCCCGCGGAAGCGCCCGCCGCGCGTGAGCGCCAGCGCCGCGAGCGTGCCGAGCACGGTCGCTGCGGTCGCGGAGAGAAACGCGATGCGGAAGGAGATCGATGCGGCTTCGAGCATCGCTGAATCGTTGAGCAAGGCGCGGTACCAGCGCAGCGACCAGCCGCTCCACACCGTGACGAGGCGCGAATCGTTGAACGAATTGATCACCAGGATTGCGATCGGCAGATAGAGAAACGCGAGGCCGAGCGCGAGCGCGGTGAGGTTGGTGAGGCCGAAGCGCTTCATGCCCGCCCCCGTTCCAGCTGGCGCGCTTCGCGCTGGCGGTAGACGAGGATCGGCGTCACCAGGAGGGCGAGCAGCACGACCGCGAGCGCGGAGGCGACCGGCCAGTCGCGATTGCCGAAGAACTCCAGCCACAGGATCTGCCCGATCATCGAGGTGGACGACGAACCCAGCAGATCGGGAATGACGAACTCGCCCATGACCGGAATGAAGCAGAGCAGGGCGCCCGCCACGATGCCCGGCAGCGACAGCGGCACGGTCACGCCGAGGAACGTGCGCCAGGGCGGCGCGCCGAGATCGGCGGCGGCTTCGAGCAGCGTCTCGTCCAACTTTTCCAGCGCGGCGTAGAGCGGCAGCACCATGAACGGGAAGTAAGAGTAGACGATGCCGATATAGACCGCGTAGTCGGTCGCGAGCCACGAAATGGGTGCGTCGACGATGCGCAATGCCATCAGCGCCTGATTGAGCAGGCCGTCGTGCTGCAGGATGTTCATCCACGCATAGACGCGGATCAGGAACGAGGTCCAGAACGGCAGCACGACCAGCAGCACGAGCACGCCCTGCCAGCGGCGTGGCGCGCGCGCCAGCGCATAGGCGACCGGGTAGCCGATCAACAGCAGGATCGCGGTCGAGATCGCGGCGACCTGCAGGCTCTTCCAATAGGACCAGACATAGAGCGAGTCGGTGAACACCGCGGCGTAATTGTCGAGCGTGAGCGCGGCGAAAAACTGCTTCACGCCCTCCCAGCCGGCGGCGAGATCGAACAGCGGCACATAGGGCGGCTGCGCGATCGCGGTCTGCGAGAAGCTGATCTTCAGGACGATGAGGAACGGCAGCAGAAAAAATACAACGAGCCACGCGTAGGGCACGAGGATCGCGGCCCGTGTGGTCCAGTGGCGTTGCGCGTGCTTCACGCCATCACTCCGTCAGCAACACGCCGGCCTCCGGCGTCCAGGACAGCCACACGCGATCGTTCACCCGGATCGTCCGCGCGGGCGGCTGCTCGTTCATCGCCGCGGCCTTGAGCACCAGCCCGTCGTCGAGCCGCACCTTGTAGTGCGAGACCGTGCCGAGATAGCCGATGTCGGTGACGGTGCCGGCGGCGCCGTTTTCGAACGAGCCATCGGGCACCGCATGCAGGAGGCGGATTTTCTCCGGCCGCAGCGCGACCGCGATCGGGCCGGGCGCGACCGGCGCGTGCGCGACGCGCAGGCGCATCCCCTCGCGCTCGACCATGACGAACGACGGATAGACCGTCGTCACGCGCCCTTCGATCAGGTTGACGTCGCCGACGAATCCCGCGACCCAGCGCGAGGCCGGCCGCTCGTAGACGTCGACCGGCGCGCCGACCTGCGCGAGCTTTCCGTGGTTCATCACGCCGATGCGGTCGGCGACCGTCATTGCCTCGTCCTGATCGTGCGTCACGATCACGAAGGTCGTCCCGAGCCGCCGTTGCAGTTCCTTCAGCTCGAAGCGCGTTTCCTCGCGCAGCTTGCGGTCGAGCGCGGCGAGCGGCTCGTCGAGCAGCAGCACTTTCGGGCGCTTCGCGAGCGAGCGCGCCAGCGCGACGCGCTGGCGCTGCCCGCCGGAAAGCTGGTCGGGCCTGCGCGCCGCAAGGCTTCTCAGTTGCACCAGCTCCAGCATCTCGTCGACGCGCGCCGCGATCTCGTCTTTCGGAAGTTTGTCCTGCTTCAGGCCAAAGGCGACGTTGCCCGCCACCGTCAGGTGCGGGAACAGCGCGTAGCTCTGGAACATCAAGTTGACCGGCCGCCGGTACGGCGGAATGCCGGCGAGGTTCTGGCCGGCAAGCAGCACGCGGCCCTCGTCAGGGGTCTCGAAGCCCGCCAGCATGCGCAGCAGCGTGGTCTTGCCGCAGCCGGAGGGCCCAAGCAGCGCGAAGAATTCGCGTTCGTGGATATCCAGGCTCAAGCCGTCGACGGCGGTGAAATCGCCGAACCGCTTGGTGATTCGCTCGAACGTGACGAGTGCCGCCATGGCGGCACGCTAAACATATTTGGGGAAGCTGCAAAACCGGTCACGCCTGACCGCGTGTCAGGTCACGATGCCGCGATCATCTTCTGCACCGGTTCGAAGAACAGCTTGCGCGGCTCCGGCCCGTAGTAATCGCCAAGCCGCACCATCGCGCGCGGGTGGTTCACGATCGCCACGATGCGGTCGAGCAGCGCCTTGCCGGACACCGGCTTCTTGAGGAACTCGTTGACGCCAAGCTGCGAGGCCTCGATCACGCGCCAGCGCTCGACATGGCTGGTGAGCATGATGATCGGCACGTCGGGAACCGGAAACACGCCGGGCGAGCGCACGATGCGCACCAGCTCGGCGCCGTTAAGCAGCGGCATTTCCCAGTCGAGGATGACGAGGTCCGGCGCGAACATGCGGATCGCCTCGAGCCCGGCGATACCGTCGGCGGCCTCGTGGATGCTCTTCACGCCGATATTGACCAGGATGTTGCGCACGACTTTGCGCATGTACTGATTGTCGTCGACGACCAGCACGGTGAGCGACTGCATCAGCTTTTCGATGCGACTGGTCGAGATCGCGCTCATGCGGCGAAAAGCCCCTGCAAGCCGGAGCATCCGGCTCCGTCCTTGCGCCACTAAAGCAGGTGCGGATGAGGGTCGCGTAAAATCGATGGTTAAAATTTTCGTCAAATGGCCGGGCGGCTTCGTCGTTTCCTGCCCTCATACAGGCGCTCTGACATTCAGAGCCGAGGCACCTCAAGTATTCAGTCTCAACGTGGCTTCGCTAGAAGATGCGTCGCCATCGACCGCTCACATCGGTGAGTAGGTCAGCTACATTGCGGCTAAATCGCTGCGGATCGCAATCTTGCTCGACCCTGTTAAGGGCTTGCGCACGAATGTGCTTCCACAAATCCCGGTCGTTATGCAGCCGCTGACACTGGGTTACAAATTCCTGCGGCGAACCGGCAACCAGAACCTCCCGCTCATGACGCCAGTCGATTTGCTCGGCTAGCAAAGGCGTCATTACGACTGGTACTCCCCGGGCGGCGGCATCGTAAACCTTGATTGGAATACCCGCTGCAAATCGAGTTGGGGCCACAAATACGCGCGCAGCGGAATAGGCAGCAGTAAGGTCAGAGAGTGCTCCAAGAGAGCGAACGCTGCCACTCAAACGCGCAGCAACTCGGCCCGAGGTTTGTACACCCGCAAGCACGAGCGGGACCGGTCGTCCCATTGCCAGTTGGATTGCCGGCAAAGCCTGATCGGTGAACCAGGTGATCGAATCGGAATTTGGTGTGTCGTCTTCAAAGGTCGGCCCGACAAACAGGAAGCCGTCCCGCTCGTCGAAGCAAGTTGCTGTCGGTTGCTGCTCGACGGAATAGGCGAGAATGCGCACATCGGCGTGACCGGTTGACTTGAATGCCTCAGCCGTCTTTCTGTTGACGGTAACGACCGTTCGAGTTTTCTCGGCGAGCGCGATTTCGCGCTTGCGCTCAAGCTCCGCTGCCCCGGATGGCAGAGGCGTGCCCATGACCTCGGATTGCAAAGCCTCGCGTTCGGCGAACAGGGCTTCCGCATCGTAGATCACTGGGGTTGAGCCCACGTCGTTTGGACGGGCGGCGACCGCTTCACGAAATGCAGCCATGTTATGCGGGCGTGAAATGATAATTACATCGAATTGGCCGCGCCGCTCCTCGAGGAGCCGGCCGATCCCAACGCGACTGTAACCCATAGCGACGTCACCGTCTGGCAGCAGGCGACGTATGTCGACCGTGTCCTGCGGGTCGGTCGCAGTTGGAAGCAGAGTAAGCCGCCATCCTGCCGCCATGATCGCGCGCATTAGAGCCAGCGCACGCGGAGCGCCCGCGCCGAGGCGCGGATCCGGCAGCCAGTCATCGATAAGCAGCGCTTGCAATTGGCGGCGCCGAACCGCTCCCCACAACCTTGCAATACTGCTCATAAAGCTACCCTCGTTACTGTGATGCGCGCGAAGGTGAGTTTATCCGGTGAAAGGCGAGACTCCAGTCGTGCGAGCGGCCGATGACAACCGCTCGATAGCGTCGTTCGTATCGCACGATGGGTGCCCTGGTTGGCGGCTTATTCTGCGTACGCGGCCATCATCAGAAGGTGATGTCAGAGGCCGCGGTTACATTTCGCCTTCCAGATGTGAGCCGGAAATGGTCAGTCTTGAAAAATTCGCTTGTCATGAACGCGACGATCATCGGCCTCCGCCATCAGCGCAACCAGTTGTGAAAATGTCGTGGTGGCTTTCCAAGCCAAATCTCGCTCGGCCTTTGCGGCATTGCCGCACAACGCATCGACTTCAGCGGGACGATAGAGCGCGGAATTGACCTTCACAATGGTGCGGCCGCTTTCCTGATCAACCCCGTATTCATCGCTTCCGGAACTCTGAAAGCCGATACTGAGGCCGATCGCCTCCCCGGCGAGTTGTACGAACTCGCGCACGGAATGCATCTCGCCAGTTGCCAGCACATAGTCCCCACCGGCTGGCTGCTGTAGCATCAGCCACATGCCTGATACATATTCCGGCGCAAAGCCCCAATCTCGTCGGGCGTTCAGGTTTCCCAATTCGAGGACATCGAGCTTACCGTGCTTGATCCGTGCCAGGGACGTCGTGATCTTTCGCGTTACGAACTCCAGGCCGCGTAACGTAAATTCGTGATTGAACATTATTCCTGAGGAAGCATGAAGGCCGTGAGCTTCGCGGTAGTTCGTCGTGATGTAATGGCCGTAGGCCTTGGAGGCACCGTAGGGGCTGCACGGATGGAAGGGAGTGGTCTCGCACTGCGGGTTCTCTCGGGCCCTCCCGAACATTTCTGACGTAGATGCCTGAAAGAAGCGGGCCGACGGATTGACCGTCCTAATCGCCTCCAACACCCGCGCTACGCCGATCCCATTGCATTCGCTCGTGTAGATTGGCTGTTCGAATGAGTACCCGACGAAGCTCTGCGCAGCGAGATTGTACACCTCCTCTGCGCCGGTGCGCTCCATCGTGCGAAGCATGCTCGCCAATTCCAGCAGGTCGAAGTCGACCCGTTCGATATCCTTGGCAATTCCCAGTCCTTCGAGGCGCCCAACATTCATATCCGATGTGCGACGCGCGGCACCGAATACCCGATAACCTTTGTCTAACAGAAGTTTGGCTAGATAGGCGCCGTCCTGCCCGGTAACGCCGGTAATCAACGCGCACTTGCCAATGCTCAAGGAGTTTCTCCAGGAGGTGCAGCAGGTTACTCAGGGCGGCAGGGAAGCATTCCATATTGCATCGCGCAAGCAGGACCGCGACGGGCGCTTGCGAAGGCCAAGCGAATCCAGCTCGGAGAACCCGGCTGTGTCAAAGATCGAGATCCGTGACCAACTCTCGGCTAATCCTCTTCGCGAACTTTGCAATCTCGGCAAAGGCCTGTTGGCACTCGGGGTCTTGGCCAATAGCTGCCTGCGCCTTCTCGTAAGCCGTTTGGTCGGCGTACTGCACAACGACGAACCAGTCTCCGACATTTGGGCCGGTTTGAAAGCGGCTCAGCCGATAGCGATAGGCGATGCGCCGTGTTTGGAGGGATGACGTCGACGGTGCCGCCGCGATAGTGGGAGACGGCTGAAACTGTCATCTGTTCCCTTTCCGGCTTGAAAGGCCGCAGGTCCTTTCACTATGAGTACGCCCTTGCCCTAACGCCGCGTCAGCGTGCGGCGCATGGCTTCCTGCCAGCCGCTCCATTTGCTCGCGCGCGTCGCCTCGTCCATGCGCGGCTCGAACTTGCGGTCGAGCCGCCAGGTCGCCGCGAACCCGTCGAGATCGGGGCAGACGCCGGCCTTGAGCCCCGCCAGATACGCCGCGCCGAGCGCGGTCGTTCTCCATGAACACAGGCCGGTCCACCGGCGCGTGCGTGATGTCGGCGAGGATGTCGGAGTGGTGACGTCGCCGCCACAGCCTCCTCAGGCACCTGAAGGAACCGCGGCCATTCGGGCGACCATTCTTAAAAACTGCCGCACGGCCGCCGAGGGATCTCCGCGCCGCGATGCGATGGCCAAAAGAGCTTTCGGCTGCACCGGCCCTCGCAGCGGGCAATAGCGAACGCCATCCACCTTCATGTGCTGGAGTGAAGCCGGGACCATCGCGACGCCGAGCCCTGCCGCCACCAGGTTCAAAGTCGAAACGATGCGCGGCGCCTCCTGACCGAGCCGGGGACTGAACCCCGCTTCATGACAGGCTGCGATCGTCGCGTCGTAGAGGCCCGGCCCCAGGCGGCGGCCATAGACGATGAAAATCTCGTCCGCGAACGCGCGCAGGGACAATCCCGACCGGCCAACCGATTTGGCAAGCGGGTTGCTCTTCGGTACCGCCATGATCATCGGTTCGTGCAGCAACGGTTCGAGCTTCAAACCTGCCCCGTCAGCGGGCGCGCTGCGGTAGAAGGCGACGTCGATTTGATCGTCGCGCAGCCGCCGGAACAGATCGTTGCTGAGGCTTTCCTCCAGTGTCAGCGTCACGCCCGGAACGGCTTCCCGGAACGCGCGAATGACACGCGGCACAAAGGAATGAAACGGCGCGGTCGGCGCCGCGCCGATACGAACCTGGCCCTGTTCTCCCTGCGCGGTGCGCTGCGTGGCTTCGACCGCGCGCTGGATTCTCGCAAGGATGTCGCGGGACGCCTGCAGGAGTGTGCTCCCGGCATCGGTCAGTTCGACGCCACGCGCCTTGCGGCGAAAGAGCTGTACACCGAGTTCTTTTTCCAGCGCCTTGATCTGTCGGCTCAGCGGCGGCTGTTGCATGTCGAGGCGCTCCGCCGCGCGCGTAATGTGGCCTTCCTCGGCGGTCACGACAAAGTAGCGCAAGCTTCGAAATTCCATCGCCATACCCAATCGGTATCGATCTAGCGTCACTGCCATCATATCTGGACTACCATAACGGTGCTATGCCGGCGGCTGGCGCTATCCGAGCGCAAGAATATCGAGGATGCACCATGACGCTTCCACGTCGCGATTTCCTGAAGCTCACAGTCGGCGCGCTCGTCATTCCAGCATCCTCCGGCGCCGCGCGCGCAGATACATACCCGTCGCGGTCGGTGCGCGTGATTGTCGGGTACGCTGCCGGCGGGGCATCGGACATCGCTGGCCGGCTGATTGGGCAGCGGCTTTCCCAGCGGCTCGGTCAGTCATTCGTCATCGAGAACCGCCCGGGAGCCGCCAGCAATCTTGCCACCGAGACCGTCGTGCATGCGCCGCCCGACGGCCATACGCTGCTGCTCGTCAGCGCGAGCAATGCCATCAACGCCACGCTTTACGACAAGCTGAACTACAACTTCATCCGCGACATCGCTCCGGTCGGCAGCATCACCCGCGGGCCGCTCGTGATGCTGGTCAATCCGTCGTTTCCCGCGGCGACGGCTGCCGAATTTATCGCCTATGCGAAGGCCAATCCCGGTCGGGTGAACATGGCGTCGGCGGGAGTGGGAAGCCCGCAGCACCTCGCGGGCGAACTGTTTGGCGCCATGGCGGGGATCAAGATGTTGCACGTGCCGTATCGCGGCGCGCCGCCCGCGCTGACGGATCTGATCGGCGGACAGGTGCATGTCTATTTCGGCTCGACGTCCGGTGCGATCAGCTACGTCAGGTCCGGTCAGCTTCGTGCCCTTGCGGTGACGTCCGCGGGGCGGTCGGAAGCCTTGCCGGACACCCCGGCTGCCAGCGAGTTCGTGCCGGGCTACGAAGCGACTACGTGGTACGGCTTTGGTGCGCCGAAGGGAACGCCGGCAGCGGTGATCGATAAGCTCAATGCGGAGGTTAATGCCGCTCTCGCCGATCCCATCATCACGTCTCGCATGGCCGAGCTCGGCGGCACTTCGTTTCCCGGCTCACCGGCTGACTTTGCCAAACTGATCGCGGATGAAACCGAACGATGGGGCAAGGCCGTCAAGCTTTCCGGCGTGAAGGAAAGCTGACCGAAGGTGCCGCAGCCACCAAACCCCAGGGGGGACACATGATGTTGCCGCGCCGTCGCTTTTTGAGTCTGGCCACGAGTGGCGCTGCGCTCGTGGCCGCTTCAGGCATTGCAAGAGCACAGGCTTATCCCGCACGACCTGTACGCATTGTCGCCGGGACTGCCGCCGGCAGTGCGCCCGACGTTTTCGCGCGGCTGGTGGGACAATGGTTGTCGGCGCGGATGGGCCAGCAATTCATTGTCGAGAACAAGCCAGGCGCCGGCACCAACATCGCGGCCGAGGCGGTCATCCGTTCGCCCGCAGACGGCTACACGCTGCTTCTGGTCGGCGCGCCGAACGCCATCAACGCGACGCTCTACGACAAGCTCAGTTTCAATTTTCTTCGCGACGTTGCGCCCGTCGGGTCGATTGTCGACTCACCTGAAGTCCTCGTCGTGCATCCATCGGTTCCGGCCCGCACCATCTCCGAGCTGATAGCTTACGCGAAGACCAATCCCGGGAAGCTCAACATGGCCTCGCCCGGTATCGGGTCCGGTCCGCATATGTCCGGTGAACTGTTCAAATGGATGGCCGGCATCGACATGACCCACGTGCCCTATCGCGGCGGCGGCTCCGCAATGATGGCCGACCTGATCGGCGGCCAGGTTCTCGTCACGTTCGGCGCGCCGGTCGTCCAAGCCGAACACGTCAGAAGCGGCGCGATACGCGCGCTGGCGGTTACCACCACGACGCGCTCGCATCTTCTTCCGGATGTACCGGCCATGGCCGAGTTCCTGCCGGGTTATCGGTCGGGAGGTTTCTTTGGTATCGGCGCGCCAAGGGGCACGCCTTCCGACATCGTCGACAGGCTCAACAAGGAGATCAATGCCACGCTTGCTGATCCCGAAATACGAGTGCGGACTGATCGGGCGGGGGTCTCGACGCTCGGAGGCTCGCCCGCCGACTTCGGCAAACTCATCGTCGATGAGACCGAAAAGTGGGGCAAGTTGATCAAGTTCGCGGGCATCCAGGCCGTTTAGTCCCAGCGCCGCGCAGGTCAAGGTGCAGTAAGCGACGCGGCTTCGAAGTCCGCTTAGCCTCCGATAGCGGGCATCAACGCGCTATCTCAATGAGCGGCTATCGCGGATTGTGATCGCGTGTGCGATGTTCCTCCATGTCTTCGATCGACAGAGGCGACATCGCGCGCCGGCGCGGACTGGCGGCCGCCGCGGCGGCCCTTGCTCTGCTGCTGTCAGCACTGCCTTCACCGGCAGAGCCCGGTTACCCCTCACGACCGGTGCGCATCATCGTGCCGTTTGCGCCGGGCGGCGGCGTGGACATCCTGGCGCGGCAAATCTCTCCAAAGCTCAGCGAGCGCCTCGGGCAGCAGTTTTATGTCGAGAACATTGCCGGCGCCGCCGGCAGCATCGGAACGGTCCACGCCGCAAAAGCGGCGCCGGATGGCTACACGGTCTTGTTTGTGTTCGCATCATTTGTGATCAGCCCGAGCCTGTTCGCCAAGCCGGGCTTCGATCCGCAACGGGATTTCGCGCCAGTCACGCTCGCGGTGACAACTCCGACGGTGCTCGTCGTCAATCCATCTGTTCCGACGCAAACTGTCGGAGAACTGATCGAGCACATCAGAGCGAACCGGGGCAAACTCAGCTTCGCGCATGGGGGGACCGGCACCCCAGCTCACTTGGCGGGCGAACAATTCAGGCTGGCTCTCGATCTCGACCTCGTCAATGTCCCGTTTGGCGGAGCAGCGCCGGCTACGGCGTCGGTTGTGGCGGGCCATACGCCGGTCGGGTTTATTTCGCTTGCGGCTGCCGACACTCAAATCAATGAGCGCCGGCTACGGGCTCTCGCCGTCACCGGCAAGGTACGGGCGGGAGCTCTGCCTGCCGTGACGACGATGTCTGAGGCTGGATTTCCCGACATTGCAGGCGACAGTTGGGTGGGAGTGCTCGCTCCGGCCGGCACGTCCAAGGATATCGTCGACCTGCTTCATCGCGAGATCGTCGCGATTATCACCGAGCCGGACACCAAGGCTCGACTGAAGGCGCTAGGCTATGAGCCCGTGGCAAGCACACCGGACGAATTCGGTGACTTGATCGGTGCCCAGCTTCAGCTCTGGAGCGACGTCGTCCGTCGGGCAAATATCAAGTCGCAATGAGGTCGCTTGCTGGCCCTTCACGGGCCGGGGGCGAAGCGGACATCAGCCGGCAAATGTGAGCAGTCCCAAGCCCTAACGCCGCGTCAGCGTGCGTCGCATGGCTTCCTGCCAACCGCTCCATTTGCTCGCGCGCGTCGCCTCGTCCATGCGCGGCTCGAACTTGCGGTCGAGCCGCCAGGTCGCCGCGAACCCGTCGAGATCGGGGCAGACGCCGGCCTTGAGCCCCGCCAGATAGGCCGCGCCGAGCGCGGTCGTTTCCATGAACACAGGCCGGTCCACCGGCGCGTGCGTGATGTCGGCGATGAACTGCATGGTGTAGTCGCTCGCCGTCATGCCGCCGTCGACGCGCAGCACCATGCCGGCACGGTCGGCCTCGGGCCAGTCGGCGCGCATCGCATCGAGCAGATCGCGCGTCTGGTAGCCGACCAATTCCAGCGCCGCGCGGCTGAATTCGGCGGGGCCGGAGTTGCGGCTCAACCCGAAGATCGCGCCGCGCGCTTCCGCGTCCCACCAGGGTGCGCCGAGCCCGACGAAGGCCGGCACCATATAGATCGCGTCGTCCTGATCGGAGTTGGCGGCCAGTGTGCCGGTTTCGGCCGCGGTCGCGACCAGCTTCAGTCCGTCGCGCAGCCATTGCACCGCGGCGCCCGCGATGAAGATCGAACCCTCCAGCGCGTAGGTGCGCTTGCCTTCGAGCTGATACGCGATGGTGGTGAGCAGGCGCGCGCGCGATTTGACCGGCGTATCGCCGGTGTTGAGCAGCACGAAGCCGCCGGTGCCGTAGGTCGCCTTCATCATGCCGGGCGCAAAGCAGCCCTGGCCGACGGTCGCGGCCTGCTGGTCGCCCGCGATGCCGAGAATGCGCACCGGCCCGCCGAGCAGATGCGGCAGCGTCGTGCCGAAATCGGAGGCCGAGTCGCGCACCTCCGGCAGCAGCGATGCCGGAATGCCGAACAGGTCGAGCAGTTCCGAGTCCCATTGCCCCGTGCGGATGTCGAGCAGCGCGGTGCGCGCCGCATTGGTGGCGTCGGTCGCGTGGACCTTGCCGCCGGTAAAGTGCCACAGCAGGTACGTGTCGACGGTGCCGAAGGCGAGCCGGCCCGCAACTGCTGCCTCGCGCGCGCCGCTGACGTTGTCGAGCAGCCAGGCGATTTTCGTCGCCGAGAAATACGGGTCGAGCAGCAGGCCGGTGCGCTCGCTGACGAGTTTCTCGTGGCCCGCGCGCGCGAGCGCCGCGCAGGCATCGTGCGTGCGGCGGTCCTGCCAGACGATCGCGTTGTGGATCGGCTTGCCGGTCTTGCGGTCCCAGACGATCGTGGTTTCGCGCTGGTTGGTGATGCCGATTGCCGCGACGTCCTCCGCGGTGACTTCGGCGCTCGCCATCGCGGCGCGCGCGGTCGCCACCGACGTGGTCCAGATGCCCTGCGGATCGTGCTCGACCCAGCCCGGCGAGGGAAAGATCTGGGGAAATTCGAGCTGCGCAAATCCTTTCGGCTGCAGCGCCGCGTCGAACAGAAACGCGCGCGTCGAGGTGGTCCCCTGGTCAATGGCGAGAAGGTGGGTCACGGGATCATGCTCAAATATTCCGCGGCGGCGCCGTTTTCCATGAATTGTCTCAGCGCAGCTTCGGCCTCCGCCCCCACGCGCAGACCGAGCTTCGATCTCCGCCATAACACGTCGTCGGCGGTCTCGGCGAATTCATGGCGCATCAAATAGCGCACTTCCGCCGCGGTGAGTTCATCGCCGAAACATTCGCCGAGATCACCCAACCGGCGCGCATCGCCGAGAATTCGATCAAGACGTGTGCCGTAGGCGCGCACCAGACGGCGCGCGTTCGGCTCGGTGAGGAACGGCCAGAGCCCGCGCGCCCGGGCGGTCAGCGCCTCGACGCCGTCATGGGGAAAATCGCCGCCCGGCAGCGGCGCCTCGGCGGTCCACGGCGCGCCGAGCTTGAAATGGGGCGCGAGGCGCTGGAGCGCGGTCTCGGCGAGGCGGCGGTAGGTGGTGATCTTGCCGCCATAGACGGTGAGCAGCGGCGCTTCCCCGGCGCGCGCTTCCAGATCGAGCACATATTCGCGCGTGAGGTCTTTTGCGCGGCGCGCGCCGTCGTCATAGAGCTGGCGCACGCCCGCATAGGCATGCACCACCTGGTCCGGCGTCACCGGATTGCGGAAATACACGCTGGCGGCGGCGCACAGATACGTGATCTCGGCGGCGTTCGCGGTCGGCGCCGCGAGATCGCCGGTGAAATCCTCATCCGTGGTCCCGATCAGCGTGAGATCGCGCTCGTAGGGAATCGCGAAAATCACGCGTCCGTCCGCGTTCTGGAAAATGTAGGCGTGGTCGTGCTCGAACAGGCGGCGCACCACGATGTGGCTGCCCTTCACGAGCCGCACATGCGCCTGCGGCTTGAGCCGCAGCAGTGTGCGCGGTGACATCGGGGGTCCATGCGCCCGCCGCATTGACCAGCGCGCTCGCCGTCACGGTCTCGCGGTTGCCGCGCGCATTGAGCACGAGCTGCCAGTGGCGGCCCTCGCGGTCGGCGCGCGTGAGTTTGGTGCGCGTGCGGATGACCGCGCCGCGCTCGGCCGCATCGACCGCGTTGAGCACCACAAGGCGCGCATCGTCGACCCAGCCGTCCGAGTAGACGAAGCCCTGGCGGAACGCGCGCTTCAGGGGCTCGCCGACCACGTGATGGGTGAGATCGAGCACCTGCGTGCCGGGCAGGATGTGGCGTCCGCCGAGATGGTCGTAGAGGAACAGCCCGAGCCGCAGCATCCAGGCCGGCCGCAGCCCTGAATGATGCGGCAGCACGAAACGCAAGGGCCGCGTCAGGTGCGGCGCATTCCGGATCAGCACTTCGCGCTCGATCAGCGCCTCGCGCACCAGCCGGAACGCATAGACTTCGAGATAGCGCAGGCCCCCGTGGATCAGCTTGGTGGATTTCGACGAGGTGCCGGAGGCAAGGTCGTTCTGCTCGACCAGCAGCACGCGACAGGCCGCGCCCGGCCGCATCGCGCGCGATGCCCGCGCCGTTGATGCCGCCGCCGATAATGGCGAGGTCGTAGTCCGCCATGAAGTGCCGATTCCTCGAAGCCCGGCCATGACGTGCCAACCGGGGAAAGCGAGGTCAAGCTTCGCGTTCGGCGCGGATGGCGGTAAGAAGAGGGAACTGTCCCAGGGAGCCCGCATGCCGTCCCTCGTCTCCTCGTCATCGAAGGCAACACCGCCGAACTGCGCGCCAGGCAGGTGACGGCCGGCGGTCAGGTCATGAGCGACGGCTATGCGGAGCTGCTGCGCAACCTGCTCCCGAACGCCGTCGTGGACATCTGCTATCCGGCCGACCCCGGCGCGAATCTGCCGATCGGCGGGCTGGGCGGCTATGACGGCGTCGCGATCACCGGCTCGGCGCTCAACGTCTATGACGGCGGGCCGACGATCGCGCCGCAGATCGAACTCACGCGCGAGGTGCTCAAGAGCAGAACACCGCTGTTCGGAAGCTGCTGGGGCTTGCAGCTCATCACCGTGGCGGCGGGCGGCACGGTGCGCGCCAACCCGAAGGGCAGGGAGATCGGCGTCGGGCGGCGCATCGCGCTCACCTCGGCCGGCCGCGAGCACCCGATGTATGCCGGCAAGGCGGCGGTGTTCGACGCCGTCACGGTGCATCTCGACGAGGTCGAAACGCTTGCGCCCGGAACCACGGTGCTCGCCACCAATGCGCAGTCCGGCGTGCAGGCCGCCGAGATCAGGGTCGATGGCGCGGTGGCCTGGGCCGTGCAGTATCACCCGGAATTTTCGCTCGCCGACATGGCGGCGATCGTGCGGCGCTACGGGCGGCGGCTGATCGGCGAAGGCTTCTTCACCGACGAGGCCGCGCGCGACGGCTATGTGGCCGATCTTGTGGCGCTCGACCGCGAGCCGGACAACAAGCCGCTCGCGTGGCGCTACGGCATCGACGCCACCGTGCTCGACCCGCGCGTGCGCACCGCCGAGATCGCGAACTGGATCACGCATCAAGTGCTGCCGGCGCGGGCGAGACGCGGGAGAAACTGATGGATTTTCGCGATCGCCATGTGGTGATAACCGGCGGAACCGGCGCGCTCGGCATCGCGGTCACCGGCGCGCTGCTGGAGGCGGGCGCGGTCTGCCATGTCCCCTATCGCAGCGAGGACGAGGCGCAACGCTTCCCGCATCGGGATGCCAAAAACGTGGTGCTCACCGCGCTCGGCGATCTCTCCGACGAAGCGGCGGTGACGCGTTATTACGGCGGGCTGCCGGAACTCTGGGCCTCGATCCACATCGCGGGCGGCTTCGCATTCGCGCCGGTGGAGAAAAGCGACAAGGCGCTGCTGATGGGCCAGATCGAAAGCAATCTCGTCTCGGCCTATCTGTGCAGCCGTGCCGCAATCGCGGCCTTCCGGCGTGGAAGCGGCGGCGGCAGGATCGTCAACGTGGCGGCACGCCCCGCGCTCGAGCCGCGCAGCGGCGCGAACATGACCGCCTACACGGCCGCCAAGGCGGGCGTCGCGGCGCTCACGATCGCGCTCGGCGAGGAAGTCGCCCCCGACGGCATTCTGGTCAACGCCGTCGCGCCGTCGATCATGGACACGCCGGCCAACCGCAAATCGATGCCGAAGGCGGACTACGCCACGTGGCCGAAGGTCGAGGAGGTCGCCGCGACCATCCTGTTCTTGGCCTCGCCGGACAACGCGGTGACGCGCAGCGCGATCGTGCCGGTGTACGGCAAGTCCTGAGCGGTCAAGTCCTGAGCGGTCACGCCGTCATGCGCCGGCGCGTGCGCCGCTGCAGCGCTTCGTCGACGTCGTCGTGCTGCGGCATCAGGCGCATCGGCGGCAGGGCTGAGAACGTCGGGGCGTCATCGGCCTCCGGTTCGTCGAACGACGTGATGTCCTCGCGCGCGATCCGCGTGAGCACGTCGCTCTGCCGCCGCCTCAGATCGACAATCAGGAAAATCACGGCCGCGAGCAGGCCGATGCCCGCGAAGGCCAGAAACACGAATTGAGTCGTTCCGCTGCTGGCAGCCGCAACGTTTGACTGCTTCGGCTCCGCGGCCCGCACAGGCGCAACCGGCGCAGCCGTGTCGCTGGCTTGCTCCTGCGCGACGGGTACGGGCGGCGGTGCGGCGGATACGGGAGGCGGTGCGGTGGCCTGATCGCCGGCGGGCTCGCTGGCGCGGTCGGGCGTGCCCTGTGCGGGAGCAATCGTTTCAGGAACCGCGCTGGCGCTCCGCGTGAGCCAACCATGCTGCGGGGATTGAACGCGCGCGGCCGATGTCCCGGCCGCGGGCGCCGCGTCCGCGTCGTCCGCCGGTTCCGGCGCTGCCGCCGCTTGCTTCGCGGCGCCTTGCGGTTGCTGGTCGAGCTTGACGAGACGCCAGCACTTGCGCTGCGTCGCGCGGTCGAGCCGGTAGTACCAATGGCTGCCCTGCGGGGCCGGCGCGTTCGGCGCCGCGATACAGGTTTCGGTGGCGCTGCCGCTCGATGTTGGAATTGCAGAAAATGCAAGAAGCGCGGCAATGGCGCCGAACACCGGAAACGCAAACTGTCGTGACATACGCCCTCCACCAACTAACGGGCGCGCGGGAACTTCCCGCTCGCCGGCGCGCAATCTCTTGGTCAATTCGGGTGGGAGTGCGTCGTGATTTGGGCCATTCGGCCGCAAAAATGGGAGCATTTTTCTGAATTATGCGCGGTTCCGCCTAACGCTTCGCGCACCTGTTGTCGGTATCGTGCCGAGCAATGCCGTACATATTTCTCATTTTGAGCATCGTCACGTTCGTCATTTGGGACGTAAACGCGAACCGTGGACGGTTCGTCCAACCCGTGGCGCACTTCGCCTATCGGGTTGCCGGCGGGCATTAGCGAGAGTTCGGATCGGCGCCTCTCTCATGCGGGCTACGCGAAGCCGCGCACTCCGCCAGCTTCGTAGCCCGGATGAAGCGAAGCGAAATCCGGGTCGATGCGCTTGCTACTTGCTATCACTAGATGATAACATATTTGCGGAAATGAGCGAAGCGCGCGACCCTGCCCTCGATTCCTTGTTGCTGCTCGACGGGGAAATCTTCTTCGCCGACGCGGCTGGCAGGCATTTCGTCAAGTTCGTGGTGAAGCGTGTTGAGCCAAGTCCCGAGCGTCCCCATGGGCTGAGTTACAGCCTCACCCTGCACGCCGAGAACGGCGATCGTCTGGTCGGGTTCGACAACGCCCATCCGGTGTCCTCGCAACGCGGTCCGGCTGGCCGAAGGAGGATTGCACACGACCACCGGCATCGGTTCAAGACGATACGTCCCTACGACTATCGCGACGCCGCAACGCTGCTCGCGGATTTCTGGAAGCAGGTCGGTGCGGTCTTGAAAGACAGGAGCTGAACGATGAAGAAGCTGAAGATCGGGATTGCCGGCTACGAGCAATACAAGAACCGGACGATGGCCATCGCGCGCGGAGAGCTTAAGCCCGGTGCCGGCGAGCCGAAGGTCTGGTTCACGTCGATCGAGAGCTTCGCGCGCGTTCTGTCGGACAAGAACCGGGAGCTGCTTTCGATGATCGCCGAAACCGAGCCGGGGTCGATGAACGAGCTTGCCCAAAAGACCGGCCGGGCGCGCTCCAATCTCTCCCGGACGCTCCGTACGATGGAGCGCTATGGCCTCGTTCGTTTCGTGAAGGGCGCCGGGCGAAAGCTTGCGCCGCGTGTCCACTACAGCGACATCGTGCTCGACATGCCGCTGAAGAGCGCATCACGCGCGATGGGGTGATCAGTCGACTTGTAGCCGCATGTCGCTGCGCTCATCCGGCTGCGCTTGCTCACGGTATCGGCGATACGAGATCGATCGTGAGCCGAGCTGCCTTCCGGCAACTGAGGTACGGTGCGGTCGTGAAATCGGATGAGGAGGATCGGCTTTTTCTTGCTGCCCAGTTTTTGCAGGCCGACTGCCTGAAAATCGATATTGCGTCCGGTCACGTCATAGACGCGCCATTGAAAGCTATCGAGAAAGAACTCTTCGCCCGGATACGGAAACGTGGCGGTCCAGACCACGCCCGTGTGCTTGGCGATTTCGATCGCCCGAATCGGTTTGGGGCCACCGTTCATTCCGCCAACACCCGTCGTCCCGGGAAACGTAATCTCCACCAGCGTCCCGGCATCCACCGCGCTCTTGATCGAAAACGCCGCGCGGTTCGCCTCCGCCAGCGCCTTGGTCAGTGGCAAGCCTAGACCAGTCCCGCCCGAGCCCCAGCGCGTCGAGGTCGCGAGCTGACGGAACGGCTCCATCGCGGTCAAAATCTCCTTGTCGGTCATCCCGATGCCGGTGTCGCGCACGCGCAGGATCGCCTCGGCGCGGTCAGTCAGGGCGGTCGAGACGATGACTTGTCCGCCCGCGCCGGTGAATTTGATCGAGTTCGACAAGCAGGTTCAGCACGATCTGCCGCACCGAGCGCGCGTCCGCGACGACCGGCGGGAGCGTCGGCGAGAGCGACGAGCGGATGATGATGCGCTGCTGGTTTGCCTGCGGCTGCATCAGCGCGACGCATTGGCGCACAAGCTCGTTCAGGTTCACGCTCGCGAACACGAGGTCGAGCTTGCCGGCTTCGATCTTGGAGAGGTCGAGCAGGTCGTTGATCAGCGAGACCAGATGCTCGCCCGACGTATGAATGTCCTTCATGTATTCGCGATAGCGGTCCGAGCCGAGCGGGCCGAACTGCTCGGTCATCATCACTTCGGAAAATCCGATGATGGCGTTGAGCGGCGTGCGGATCTCGTGGGAAATCTTTGCGAGGAAATCCGATTTCGCCGATGAGGCGCGCTCGGCGGTGCGCTTGGCGTTGAGCAGGTCCTCCTCGGCGCGCTTCCATTGCGTGATGTCGCGCAGCACGGCGCAGAATTTCGGCATGCCGTCGCCGATGCGCCCCATGGTCATGAACAGCGGGATCAGCCCGCCCTGGCGCACGCGGCCGATCACCTCGCGCCCGTCGTTGAGCACGCTGGCGACGCCGTTCTTGGTCAGCCCGTCGAGATAGTCGCGCGCGGCGCGCTCGCTTTCCGGCGCGAACAGCTCGGTGAACGGCCGGCGCGCCATCTCGTGATACTCGTAGCCGAACAGCGCCTCGGCCGAACGGTTGAAGGTGAGGATGAGGCCGTCGCGGTCGGTCACGATCACGCCGTCGGTCGCGGTGTCGAGGATCGAGCGCAGTTCGCGCGTCTCGGCTTCCGCCGCGCGCAGCGCGATTTCGGAATCGCGCTGCCGGTCCGCCGCGGCCGTGCGCACCAGCACGAGCATCAGCGCGCTCTCGCCGTTCCACGGCACCGAATAAAGCCGGCCCTCGCAGGTCAGCGTGTCGCCGGTGCGGGACGAGATCGTGAAGGTCTTCCCCGTTCCGTTGACGCGGTCGAGCGCGCCCGCGTCGGGATCGACCACAAGGCGCTCCAGCCCGCCCGCGGCGGCGACGGCCGCGAGGTCGCCATAGCCGGTCCATTCGAGGAACGCGCGGTTGGCGTAGATGAGCTGCTCGTTCCGGTGCACCAGCAGGCCTACGGGCAGGCGCTCCAGGATGGCGAGCTGCGCGTCGGCCTGTTTCGCCGCCGCATCCGAAGGCGTGGCGGCGACCGCGAACGCGCTCGGCATCGGCGCGGCGGAATCTTTGCGGGCTCCGGCTCGCGCGAAGTTTCTTGCGCAGCGGATTCGGGCGAGGGCGGCGCGGAGGGCTCGGGCGCGATCGGCGGCGCTTCGCCTTTGCCGAGCGCCTCGGCGATTTCGTGGAACGCCGAGCGTTCAACCGGGGTGAGGGAAGGGCGCTTCTCCGGCGCCGCGGTGCGGAACGGCACGACGTTCCTGGCGGCCGGCACCACGGTGAGCAGCGGGCGCTCCGGTTCTTGCGCAGGCGTTTCTTTCGGCGGCTCGGACGGCGCGGCCGGTGCCGACTGCTGCATCGCTGCGCGCGCGACGTCGCGGCACACGCCGAAGCCGCGATAGCCCTGGAAGGTGCGATCGCGGTCGAAGATCGGCAGGCCGGAGAGTTCGACCTGCACGGCTTCGCCCGTGGCCTCGACCGGCCACGCAATCACGACGCCGCTCCAGGTGTCGCGCGACGCGACCGCGTTCGCGACCTTTCCTTCCGGGTCGACGCCGAGGGTCGCGGCGATCTCGCGCCACGGCTTGCCGATCAGCGCGACGGTGCGCGGACCCATCGCGTCGGCGAAGGCGGGCGCCGCAAGCTGGAAACGCTCGTCGGCATCCATCGTCCACACGAAGCGGAGCGGGGCACGGCGCGGGCCTTGTGCGGGGATAACTTCGGCGGCATCGGGCGTAGAGGGGATAATCTCGGCGGCATCCGGCGAGGATGCGGGCGCGGTTTCGGGATGTTCTTGCGATGTATCGGCTTGCTCGGGCGCCACTTCTTCCCGAGCTTCGGCCCTTTCACGAGCATCGAGCGTCGCAAGCAGCGCCGTGGTGGCGCCGCGGCCGATCCGCTCCAGCGTCAGAGGTCCGAGCGCGCTGTCGCCCGCGGCGCGGCCGTCCGCGATCGCGGTGTCCTTGAGAGACTCGGCGCCAAGCGTCGCGAGGGTCGTGCCGGGTTCGAGCGCGCCGGTCGCGTAGAGCAGCGCACCTTCGGCCGAGAACACCGCGAGAGGTTCGTTGCTCGCGCAGAACAACCGCGCGGCGCGTTCGGCGAACGGCAGCGCGGGGCGCGCCGGTTCGGATGCGATCACCAGAATGCCGTGCGATTCAGTCGGCAGCGCGACGCGCGAGATGGTGCAGACGAGGTTGCTGCCGATGCCGCGCAGCCGCTCGAGTTTCGGTGCGCCGCTCTGCGGCAGCGATGCCGCGATGCGCGCAACATCGGCCGCAACCGGTTCCTCGGGCTGGAAAATTCGCTCCGCCAATGCGGCCGGGGTCGCGGCCCCGAGCACCGCCGCCCCGGCTGCGTTCGCCCACAGTACATGGCTTGCATCCGGCGCCCACAGCCAAGCCGGGATCGCGCTCATCGCATAGGGCGAAACGCGCGGGTCGCGCGTCAGCGCGAGGATGGCGGCGGCTCTTTCGGATTCGGTCATTCGGGGTTCGTGGCGCTGAAGGCAGCGTAAACAAACCCTTAATACGGCGCGGTTTTTCGCCCGTCCACGGCGCGCGCCCGATAACGCACCGCGATGCGCGGATAACCTTAACGTCGCCGGCCATCAGCGCTGGGAGGCTGGCCAAGTGGCGCGGACCGGCGTAGCACGGTGGCAACGAGGGAGACGCAAGATGGCCAACGACCCGATGTGGAACCTGGATGTTCCGACCCAGATGCGCCAGTTCGCCGAGCAGAGCGTGGAGCAGGCCAAGAAGGCCGTGGATGGCTTCCTGACGGCGGCGCACAAGACCGCCGTGACCCTGGAAAATCAGACCAGCACGGCCCAGTCCGGCGCAAAGGACATGAGCCAGAAGGTCATGGGCTTCGCCGAGCAGAACATCAGCAATTCCTTCGAGTTCGCCCAAAAGCTGGTGCGCGCCAAGGACATCCAGGAGGTGATGGCGCTGCAGCAGGAGTTCCTGAAGTCGCAGATGCAGGCCATGCAGGCGCAGGCCAAGGATCTCGGTGCAGCCGCCACCAAAGTTGCAATGGACGCCAAGCCGAAGATTTGAAAATTATAGCTATTTCAAAGGCTTATTAAGAAAATACGGCTTCGTCCCAATTGTTTTTGTGCATCGCAACATTTCTGTTGCGCCGCACCATGATCGGTGCTATCTATCGGCTATCGGGAGATTGCGGCCGCTGGTGAGAGCCAGCCGCACGCTAACCAAGCGAGAGGACCAATTCCATGAACGACACCATGAAGCCGAAGCCGGCGAAACCCGCCGCCACCGTGATTCCGATGTTCGAGATGCCGAAGTTCGACATGCCGTCATTCGATATGCCGAAGATGGAAGTCCCGGCCGCGTTCCGCGAGTTCGCCGAGAAGGGCGTCGCGCAGAGCAAGGAAGCCTACGAGAAGTTCAAGGCCACCGCCGAGGACAACACCGCGATGCTCGAGACCGTCTACACGACCGCCTCCAAGGGCGCGAACGAGTACGGCCTCAAGACGATCGAGATCGCCCGCGCCAACACCGATGCGATGTTCAACTTCGTCGAGGCGATGTTCGCCGTGAAGTCGCCGTCGGAGTTCGTCGAGCTGTCGACCAAGCATGCCCGCGCGCAGTTCGAGACGCTCACGGGACAGAGCAAGGAGCTCGCCGGCCTCGCCCAGAAGGTCGCGACCGACACCGCCGAGCCGATCAAGACCGGCGTCAGCAAGGCGATGAAGAAGGTCGCCTAAGCGTCATCCAGTCAGTAGCGTGAGCAGCCCGGGCCCGTCGCCCGGGCTTTTTCTTTTGAACGGTGCGCGCCGGCGGCACGACCAAGGGCCGGAGCCTTGCCAAACTACGGTCATGCTCCTAGTTTTCGCCCGCTCGTTTCAGGCCTGTCCGGCGAGCACGATGCAGCTGTAGCTCAGTTGGTTAGAGCGCCGGTCTGTGGAACCGGAGGTCGGTGGTTCGAGCCCACCCAGCTGTACCACTCCCATCCTGACATCGGAGGTGTCGAGCGCCGCAATGATGTTCAGGCGAGAACTCTTCCGTCGGGTGACGGGCCTGCTGCTGCTGGGTAGCGCCGATCTGCTGTGGCGGCGCGAGGCCGCGAATGCGCGCGATTCCGATGTCGGCAGCACGCTCGGCGCCATTGTCGATCATCTCGTCCCGGCCGCCGATCTGCCGGGCGCGCTCGCACTCGGCATCGATCGCCAGATCCTGGCCGCGGCCGATGGCGACCCGGCGCTCTCCGCGCTCTTGCTCGGCGGGATCCGCTGGTTCGATGCTGCCGCCGCCCGGGATTTCCGGGCCTTGAATTTCCGCGATCTGGCAGCGGCCGAACAGCGATCGCTGCTGGAGCGGGCCGAACGAAACGGCGATTCGGACGGCGCGTCCTTGTTCGCGTCATTGCGGCAAAGGACGATGCTTCTCTACTACGCGCATCCGCGTATCGTCGCGGCTTTCAGGTATGCGGGCCCGCCGCAGCCGGACGGGTTTCCGGATTTCGAGCACCCGCCTCGTGAGCACTGATCCGCGCTGGGACGCAGTCGTGGTCGGAAGCGGAGCGGGCGGCGCGGCCGCCGCATGGGGGCTCTGCCGCCGTGGCCTCAAGGTGCTGGTGCTGGAAGCCGGTCCGCGCTTCGAGCCGTCCAGCGACTACCCCTTGAACGCAATGGATTGGGAATCGCGCCGGTTTCCCGCAAAGCCCGGCAGCCGCGGCACGTACACCTATGCGCCGGGCCAGATGCTGGCCGGGGGCGATGACCTGCTGCGCTCACGTAACCGGGTCGCGGGAAATGTGAACCGCGGACCAACGCGGCAGATGGTCGGCTATAGCCACGTGCGAGGCGTCGGTGGAGCCACGCTGCACTTCAGCGGCGAGGCACACCGGCTTCATCCCGCGTCATTCCGGATGCGGTCGCGTTTCGGCGTGGCTGCCGACTGGCCGCTGAGCTACGCGGACCTCGAGCCTTATTATTGTCAGGCCGAGGAACTGATCGGCGTTGCCGGGCCGGACGACCAGGGCGCGCGCTGGCGGTCGCGGCCGTTTCCCCTGCGGCCTCATCCGCTGTCGTGGGCGGCCCGGACGCTCGGCCGTGGCGCCGCGGCGCGCGGCTTGAACTGGCAGACCAACAGCCGCGCCGCCTTGTCGCGCCCTGTTGAGAACCGGTCCGCCTGCAATCATTGCGGCGGCTGCCAGCGAGGATGTCCGAACGGCGCCAAGGGCAGTGCCGACGTGACCTTCGTGGCGGCGGCGCAAGCCAGCGGCCGGTGTGACGTGCGTCCCGACAGTGCGGTGGTTCGCATCGAGGCGGGCGAGAACGACCGCATCGCGGCGGTTCTGGTGGGCGGGCCGGAGGGCCGGCTGGAGCGGATCGCAACGCCGATCCTGGTCCTCGCCGCCGGAGCGGTGGAAACGCCCCGATTGCTGCTGGCCTCCGACAACCTCGGCAACGAAAGCGGTCAGGTTGGCCGCAATTTCATGGAGACGCTGTTCGCCGGCGTCGGTGCGCTGCATCCGGAGCCACAACATGGCCGTCGCGGGTTGCCGAGCGATGCCATCAGTTGGGATTTCAATGCGCCGGACGCCATACCGGGCGTGATCGGAGGCTGCCGGTTCTATAACGCCACCGGGGACATCGGGCCTGCCGGGCTTCAGGCCTATGCGATGCGTGCCGTGCCCGGTTGGGGACACGGGCACCGGCAAGCGATGCGCAAATCCTTCGGCCACGCGCTGTTCGCCGCCGCGATCGGCGAAAGCATTCCCAACGCACGCAGCATGGTGTCGCTCGATCCCGATCAGCGCGACAGCTACGGCATTCCGCTCGCCAGGATATCCGCCCACATGGAGGAGTCCGACACCTCGAGGCTTCGATTCATGGCGCGGATGGTGCTCGACATCACGCTCGCCAGCGGCGCGGAGGACATATTCGAGAGCTACACGACCTGGGACCGGTTCCTGTCCACCCACGTATTCGGCACGTGCCGCATGGGCGACGATTCCGCCACCTCGGTGGTGGACGCGCAATGCCGCAGCCATCGCTGGCAGAATCTGTTCATCGCCGACGCCAGCGTTTTCCCGTCATCCGGTGGCGGCGAGGCGCCTGCGCTGACCGTTCAGGCGCTGGCGCTGCGAATGGCCGAGCGGCTGCCACGACCGTGACGGCCTGGCCGGAACGGCAGCCTATTCAGTGATGGTCATGGTGGTTCCCGCCATGCCTTGCCCCTGGGACAGCAGGGTCGCAAGCAGGATCGGGGCGGTATACTTGGCAAACCGGCCAAGTGCCTCGCGTTGGGTCAGTTCTTCCCCGGATTGATCGCCAGCTTGGTCAATAGATTTGCGCTTTTCTTCATCACTCACGGCAACTTCTCCCAAAAACTGGCGGATTCCACTGTGGTCCACGCCAGGTCGCCACGCAAGGCGAATATACCCCGCCGTGCGGGCGAACCGCCGCAATACACACGACACAATCGCAACATCCGCCGGAAACATGACTGCGCTATTCCTTCAGCATCGAAGGGGACGCGCCATGAACCACTCTCTGATCAGCGCCAGCGGCAACACCCACGCGAAGATCGCGGGTCTCGCCCTTGCCGTTTCGATGGTGTTTGTGGCGATCGTGTCTGCGACCAGCGTCACCCGGTTGGATAGCTCCAGCGCCCGCGTCCACGGCCCGGTCGTCAAGGCGACCACGACGGTCAATATCGCGGGCGGCGCCTCCGCGATCCGCTGATCGCGTCTCCTACCCCATCCCTCGGCAAGCTACCGCGGTCGTCCCGGCCGGCGGCGCACTGCGGTCATCAGGGCGCGCAGTGGCCGGGTGAGCCGCCATGACGTCGATTCCCGAATCGACGACAACTCGCGCCCGGCCTGGTCGTGCACGACGCCGAGTTCACGGTGCGCGGCCGCGAGTTCGCCGTGCGCGGCCGTCACGCGGATCAGTTCGGCTTCCAGCCGCCGCGCCTCGGCCCGGAAATGATCGTGCGCGGCGCGCGTCTGCCCCGCGACGTTGGCGAGGTCGTCGCGCGCAGCGTTCGCGTGCATCAGTCCGTATTCGAGATTTCCCGCCAGTTCCCGATAGTGATCGCGCGACACGGTCATGTGGGACAGTTCGGTCAGCAGCCGGTCGCACATCCCCTTCAGGGTCTCGATCTGGACGTGGAAACCGTTGCGCGATTCCACGCCGCGCATGTCCTCCATGGCATTCGCGCGGGGAACGTGGCTCAGCTTCGGTGCCGGCCGGCCGAACAGTTCTTCGGCGAAGCCGAGATAGGTCGCGAGCACCTCGCCCAGGCCCGCCGCCGAGAAGCGACGGTCGAGCATGTCCCAGTCGATTGCGCTCTCGTGCCGCGCTTGTATGAGAGCCAGATCGAGAAGACGGCGCAACTGAACCTTCCTCAGCGCATGTTGCTCGTGGAAGATCTCGCTGTGAAAAATGTTGTGCCCGGCATTGCGGGTCGGTTCGGGAAGCAGAATGCGCTGACCGCGGAATACCGCCGGCTGCGCGGATTGCCGGAACCAGTCCGTGGCGATCACGGCGTCGGGCGATCGGCTGATGACGTCGGTGTGCAGTTCGACGCCAATCCCGGTTTCGGAATCGTGCAGGATCGGCAGATGATGATGCTGTGGCGGGGGGAGGATGTCGGCGGGCCTGCGGGCGAATCCGCCCGCCTTCAGCGCCGCCTCCGCGTCCGCGCCACGGTTCGAGGGGATCAGGATATCGACGTCGCCGAGGAGGCGCAGCGACGGCTCCGGATAGAGCCCCTCGGCCAGGTGCGCCGCGCCCTTGAGCGGCATCGGTTCGATGTCGATCGCGTTGAGCAGCCCGACGACGCGGGCAAGTCCGTGCTGCATGAGCTCGTTGCGCCGCGCGTTCAGCGCCGCAGCCGCCTCGAAATATTCGCGCACGTCCGCCGGAACGTCCGCATCCCTGCCGAGGCACCACGCGAGCGTGGGCGTCACATAGTGGAAACTCGCAATCTCGATCAGCGACTCCCAGGCGACGCCGCCATGGCGATCTTGCTCGCCGCCGAGCAACCCGGCGCGCAGGTATCCGCACAGCGCCGTGAATGCGTCCCACCGCGTCAATGGACTATGCTCTCGACCAGCCCGACCGCGTCGTCGAGCGTGCCATAGGACAGCGCGTAGGCCGGTGTGTCATTCAGCCACGCCAGGAAGGACGCCACGCGTTGCTCGGTGATCGGGTCGCCAAGCCAGACCCGGTCGGCGAGCAGGCGCTGCAGCGCGTCGAACGCGGATAGGCGAAGCGCTTCGGGCCCGGCGCCGGCGGTGAACCGCGGGAAGAACAACGTCCGCAGCGCGACCGGCTCCGCGTCCCACGCGCGCGCGTGCGGGATCAACAGGCGCGCATCCATGTTCTTGGTTCGGTAATGCGGTGCCGTCGCCAGCTGCGGAAGACGCGGCGTGAGAATGCCGAAGCTGCCGGACTTCAGACTGAGCGGCAGCGGCCAGGGTACGATGGCGGCGTCCGGGGACGACAGCGCGACGAGATCGTCAGCCAGGTAGTCGAAGCCCGCGGCGATGAGCCCGGCCGCAAGCGTGCTCTTGCCTGCTCCCGGCATACCGGCCAGCGCGAAGGCATGCCCGTTGCGGGCAAGCGCCGCGCCGTGCAGCAGCGCGAACCATTGCACGCCCGGCCGGATGCATTCGAGCACCGCCACGAACAGTGCGCCGATCGCGAGCGCCGGGTCGCCGGTGCGCATCCGTTCATGGCCGTCGACGCTGAGCGCGATCTCGCCCGTGGATGTGCGCGCCATCGTGACGCGGGTTTGCGCTTCCGCTCCAGCCGTTTCGAGATGGCCGAACATGGCGCGGGACGTGTGGAGCAATTCGTCCGCGATCGCAAAAGCGATCGGTGTGCCGCGGATCGTACAGGTCCATTCCGACGGTGGAGCGGACGATGTCGCGCTCGGTGCGCTTGCGGTGACGGGGGGCCGCGGCGCCGGTCTGGCGTCTCCGCCGAGCACGCCCTGCGTGCGCCACACCGTCACGATCGCGCGGACGTCATCCCGCGCAAGCGCCGCCGGAATGCGCCATTGGGCGGCGACCAGGGCGGCGATTTCCCCCTCCGGCCGCCCGGCCTCCATGAGGTCCCAGATCTCGCGCGCAACGTCATTGTAGGCAAACAGCGTATTGGCGGACCGGTCGAGCAGCAGGAGCCCGCCCTCGACCGCAAATCGGCGAACCATGGCGGCGGGCGCATTCGGCCCCTCGCGCAACTTGATTTCCGTACCGGCCATCAGGCGAAACCGTGGGGCGAAGTAGAGCGCGGAAGCTGCACGCACCGTGGTGGGTGAATCCCGGAAAGCGGGCATTTTCCACCGAGCATTCAGCGCCTCGTGGCCATGACCGGCCGATCAGAGTTGTCGGATACCTTCAAAGGTAATAGATTGCGACGGTCAAGTAGCGTGGGGGTTGAGGATGAGTGCGGATAGTGAACCGAAGGAAACGGTGCGCGCAAAGACAGAGAATTCCGCGGACCTGACCAAGGGGATCAACCGTTTTGCGCGGTACACGTCTCCGGTCATGCTCGCGATGCTGGCGTCGGCTGGCAAGGACGCGGCTCTCGCCCAAACCGCCCCTTAGAGGCTTGCGTCGGCCTCGCGCACATGCGCTCTCCATCCACCGCGCAGGCGTTCGTCAGAACGCCTGATCCCAGATCTCAGGGACTAACTCGTAGCCGCCGCTCGCGCGGCGATTGAGATTCAAGAATCCCGGAAAGTGCATGTGCATGCCGGCCGCAAGCAGCCGGTCGGTCGCCACCATGTCGAACACCCGCTTGCGCATCGCGATCGCAGCCGCGCCATCGACGTCCGGCTCCATGTAGACGTCCGGGCGGCGGGTCTGAATGTCCGGGATGTGCACGATGTCGCCCCAGATCAGCAGTTGCTCGCCCTTCGAGGCGATGCGGTAGGCGGTGTGGCCCGGCGTGTGCCCGGGAATAGGCTCGGCGGTGACACCGGGAAACACCTCGCCCTTCGCGTCGCGCCGCTGCTTCTGATACGGCGCGATCTGCTCGCGCGCCCAGCGAAAGAAGCGCATCTGTTGGCGTTCGGTCGCCTTCGCCATCGCGGCATCGTCGAACCAGTGCGCGACATCGCGCTCCGCCACCACAAACTCGACATGCGGGAATTTCGCGACGCCATTTTCGTCGGTCAGCCCGTTGGAATGATCCGGGTGCATGTGCGTGAGCAGGATGGTGTCGATCGATTTGGTGTCGATACCGGCCGCGACGAGATTTTGCGGCATTTTGCCGAGCGTCGGGCCCATGCTGTTGCCCGAGCCGGTTTCCATCAGCGCGGTGCGCCCGCCCGACTGAATCACGAAGCAGTTGATCGAAATGCGCGGCGGCGCAGGGCGGAAAGCGTCTTTCAGAATGTGCTCGGCGTCCTGCGGCGTGATATCGCGCATGAATTCGTACGCGCCGTCGAGATAGCCGTCGCTGATCGCCGTGACCACGATATCGCCGATGCGGCGGCGATAGACGCCGGGGATTTGCGAGGAGGGGACATCGGCCATGTTCACGCCTTCCGCTCGGCCACGAACCGCGCCGCCATCTTCAGCACCTCGGCATCGCGGCCAAAGGGCGCGAGCGCAGTCTCGGATTCGGTGACCAGCGTTTTCAGCCGCGCCTTCGCGCCGTCGAGGCCGAGCACGCTGACGAACGTGCCTTTGCCGACGGCCGCGTCCTTGCCGGTCGCCTTGCCGACGGTCGCGGCATCGCCTTCCACATCGAGCAGGTCGTCGGCGATCTGGAACGCTTCGCCGAGCAGCGTGCCGTAGCGGTCGAGCGCATCGCGCTGCTGCGGCGTCGCCTCGCCGAGGATCGCGCCCGCGAGGCAGCCGAAGCGGAGCAGCGCGCCGGTCTTCATGGTCTGCAGCAGCTTCACGTCGGCGGGCCCAAGCTTCTGCACCTCGCCGCTGTCGAAGCGGCCTTCCGCCGCAAGGTCGAGCATCTGCCCGCCGACCATGCCGCCGAGGCCGGAAGCGCGCGCCAGCGCGAGCACAAGGTCGACGCGCACCGCGGCACTCGGATGCGTTTCCGGGCGCGCCAGGATGTCGAATGCGAGGGTCAGCAATCCGTCGCCCGCAAGGATCGCGGTCGCTTCATCGTACTTCTTGTGCGCCGTCGGGCGGCCGCGCCGCAGGTCATCGTTATCCATCGCGGGCAGGTCGTCATGCGCGAGCGAATAGCAGTGCACGAACTCCAGCGCCGCGCCTGCCATCAGGGCGCGCTCCCGTGGAACCTTAAGCAGTGCCGCCGTCTCGACCACCAGGAACGGCCGCAGCCGCTTACCGCCGCCGAGACTCGCATAGCGCATGGCGTCCATCAGGCGTTGCGGACGCGCGCGCTCGTCGGGGAGCTGCGCCGCATCGAGCAGCCGTTCGAGCAGGCGCTCGATGTCGGCAGCGACCCCGTCGAGCCGCTGCCGAAACGTCGATGCGGCCTCCGTTACGTCATTCATGCGCTGTTGCCCGGCAATCGGTGTGTTTCGGCACGAAAATCAGCAGTTCGAGGGTTCCGCGGCAAGCCGCAATGGGCATTTCTGGTTAATCGCGCCAGTCCTATGGCATCCGCAAACCTTCGCCGCAACCCTTTGATTTACCTTGCTGGACAGCGGCCGGAGGCATGCTTTAGTGGCTTCCCATGATTGCCCTGACGCTCGCAGCGCTGGCCCTCGCTATCTGGCTCTACCTCGTGTTCGCGCGCGGGGGATTTTGGCTCGGCCGCGAGCGGGATGACGGCAATTCGCCTACCCCGGCGGTTCTGCCTCAAGTCGCCATGGTGGTCCCTGCGCGCAACGAGGCGGACAACATCGCGCAGAGCGTGACCTCGCTGCTCGCCCAGGATTATCCGGCGCTCGCGCTGGTGCTGGTCGACGACGACAGCGACGACGGCACCGCCGATATCGCCCGCCGCGCCGCAGCAGAGCAGGGCGCACAGGATCGCCTTACCGTCATCAACAGCGGCACCCTGCCGCCGCGCTGGACCGGCAAGCTGTGGGCCGTGAAGCAGGGGATCGCTGCGGCCGAGGAAAAGTTCGCGCCGAAATACCTGATGCTCACCGACGCCGATATCGTGCATGCGCCCGACACCGCGCGCTGGCTGGTCGCACATGCGGAAGCGAACGGTCTGGTGCTCACCTCGCTCACCGCGCGCTGGCGCTGCGAGAACTTGCCCGAGCGCGTGCACATCCCGGCCTTCATCTACTACTTCGGGATGCTTTATCCGTTCGCCTGGGTGAACCGGCCGGATCACCCGATGGCGGGCGCGGCCGGGGGCTGCATGCTGGTGCGCGCGGATGCGCTGCGTGCCGCAGGCGGCATCGACGTCATCCGCGATGCGCTGATCGACGATTGTGCGCTCGCGGGTGCGATGAAGAAGCAGGGGCCGATCTGGCTCGGCCTCACCGATCGCGTGGTCAGCATCCGGCCCTATACGAGCTGGGGCGACATCCGCCGCATGGTTGCGCGCTCGGCCTATGCGCAGCTCAACTATTCGCCGCTCATGCTCATCGGGACCGTTGCGGGACTGGTGTTGACCTATCTGGTTCCGCCACTCATGGCGCTGTTTGCGTCCGGTTGGGCGCAGATCTTCGGCATTGCCACGTGGGTGCTGATGGCGATCTCGTTCCAGCCGATCCTGCGCTTCTACCGGCTCTCGCCCTTGTGGGGCATAGCGCTGCCCGCTATCACGTTCCTGTTCATGCTCTACACACTGGATTCCGCGTACCAGTATGCCGCCGGCAAGGGCGGCATCTGGAAAGGGCGCGTACAGGCGAAGGCTCATGACCACGGCGGGTGAACTGCGTTCGGGCAAGGGGCATCGCGACGAAAACTTTCCGGTTGCGTCGTGGCTGATCGATGCGCGCCATCGCGGCATCATTCTGGCGTTCTATGAGTTCGTGCGCATCGCCGACGACATCGCGGATCATGCAACGCTGAAGCCGGAAGAAAAGCTCGCGCAACTCGATCGCGCTGGAAGCAAATCTGCTCGGCAACGGCGACGACAATCGCGAAGCGGTGCGCCTGCGCGGTGCGCTTGCCGAGCGCGGCCTGCCGCCGCGCCACGCGCAGGATCTGCTCACCGCGTTCCGCATGGACGTGACCAAGCTGCGTTACGAGGATTGGGAGGATCTGATCCACTATTGCAGTTTCTCCGCCATGCCGGTCGGGCGCTTCGTGCTCGATGTGCATGGCGAGAGCCGCGCCACATGGGCGGCGAACGATGCGCTATGTGCCGCGCTGCAGATCAACAATCATCTGCAGGATTGCGGCAAGGACTTTCGCGAACTCAATCGCGTCTATATCCCGCTCGATGCCTTCGCGGCCGCGGGTGCGACACCGCAGGAGCTTGGCGCCGCGCAAGCCTCGCCGCAACTCCTGCGCTGCATTCACGATCTCGCGGCGCGCAACGAGCGTCTGCTGCGCGAGAGCGATCCGTTCTCCGGCCTGATCGAGAACACGCGCCTCGCGCACGAAGTTGCGGTGATCCACACCTATGCGCGCCACATTGTGGCGCTGTTGCAGGCCCGCGATCCGCTGAGCGAACGCGTGCATCTCAGCAAAGCCCAATTCGCGCTTTACGGGCTTTCCGCCGTGCTGATCAACTCGTTGCGCCGCATCGGACGGCCGCGGCCAGCGCGCAAGCCGCAGGATGCGCAGCGCAATGCCTGACAGGTGCGAGTAGCGTGGCCATCGCCGACACCCAAAACAGCGCCGCCCAGCGGGCTTCAGGCAGTTCGTTCTACACGGCGATGCGCATCATGCCGCGCGCGCAGCGCGACGCGATGTTCGAAATCTATTCGTTCTGCCGCAAGGTCGACGACATCGCGGACGATGGCGGGCCGCGCGACCATCGGCTCGACCAGCTGCGCCTGTGGCGCTCCGATATCGACGCGCTCTACAACGGCAGCGCGGTGTCGCGCGCAAAAAGCCTCGCCGCCCCGGTCAAGACCTTCAAACTGCGCCGCGAGGATTTCCGGGCCGTGATCGACGGCATGGAGATGGACGTCGTCACCGACATACGGGCGCCCGACTGGGCCAAGCTCGATGCCTACTGCGATCGCGTCGCGAGCGCGGTCGGGCGGCTTTGCGTGCGCGTGTTCGGCATGGAGGAGAAGGCCGGCGTCGCGCTCGCCTATCATCTCGGCCGCGCGCTGCAGCTGACCAACATCCTGCGCGACATCGACGAGGACGCGGCGATCGGACGGCTTTACCTGCCGCGCGAGGCATTGCAGGCGGCGAATATCCTGACCAACGATCCGCAAGCCGTGATGGCGCATCCGCGCCTCGGCGAGGCCTGCGAGCAGGTCGTTGAGCGCGCGCGTACGCACTTCGCCGAAGCCGACCGCATCATGAACAAATGCGCACGTAAAACGGTGCGCGCGCCGCGCATCATGCGCGTCGCTTATGGCGCGATCCTGAAAGCCCTGGTGAAGCGCGGCTGGGCGGCCCCGCGCGTGCCGGTGAAAGTGTCGAAGCCGCTCCTGCTGCTCACAATTCTGCGCTACGCGTTCATCTGATGCCGCGCACGACCCATGTCATCGGTGCCGGGCTGTCCGGCCTTGCGGCGGCGATCCGCCTCAGCGAGCGCAACGAGCGCGTCGTCGTGCACGAGGCGATGCAGCAGGCGGGGGGACGCGCGCGCTCCTACTACGACGCATCGACCGATCTGGTAATCGACAACGGCAACCATCTGCTCCTCTCGGGCAATCATGCGGCGATGTCCTATGCGCGCGCGCTTGGGTCGCAGGCGGGGCTGGTCGGCCCGCCGCAAGCCGATTTTGCGTTCATGGATTTTGCCAGCGGCAAGCGCTGGACGCTGAGCATGAACGATGGCCGCGTGCCGTGGTGGATATTCGACGCGAAGCGCCGCGTGCCGGATTCGACATTCATGGATTACGTGCGGCTCGCGCCACTCGTTTGGGCCGGCAAGGACAAGGCCGTCGGGGACGCGATCGCCTGCAAAGGTCCGGTGTACGACAGGCTTGCGCATCCGCTGTTGCTCGCCGCGCTCAACATCGATCCGCCGCAAGGTTCCGCGGCGCTTGCGGGCGCGATCATCCGCGAGACGCTGCTGGCCGGCGGACGCGCGTGCCGGCCGTTGATCGCGCGCGGTCTGACCGAGGTGTTGATCGATCCGGCATTGCGTCTTCTGGAGAAGCGCGGCGCCGAGGTTTTCTTCGGGCATCAGTTGCGCGCGCTCGATTTGCGCGACGGCAAGGCGCAGGCGCTCGACCTCGGCGCGGATCGCATCGCGCTTGACCCTGGCGACGCGGTCATTGTCGCGGTGCCGCCCTGGACCGCGCCGTCGCTCGTGCCCGGCCTCTCGGCGCCGACCCAGTATCGCGCGATCGTGAACGCGCATTTCCGCATCGCGCCGCCGAAGGATTTTCCGCCGATGATCGGGCTGATCAACGCCACGGTCGAATGGATTTTCGCGTTTCCGGACCGGCTCTCGGTCACGATCAGCGGTGCGGATCGGCTGCTCGATCAGTCGCGCGAGGAACTCGCTGCTTTGATCTGGCGCGAGGTCGCGCAAGTCGCCGGGATCACGGCCGACCTGCCGCCGTGGCAGGTGGTGCGCGAGCGTCGCGCGACCTTCGCTGCGACACCGGACTGAGGACGCAAAACGCCCCGCTGCTGCCACGAAATTCTCCAATCTTTACCTTGCGGGAGATTGGACCGACACGGGCTTGCCTGCGACCATCGAAGGTGCCATTCGATCCGGCAACCGGGCAGCCGATCTGGCGCTGCGCGCCTAAGAAAACAACACGATGGATGACAAGACGACACTTTCGCCGGCTCCGGCGTTGAGCAAGCTCGATCCCGCGCTGGAGAGACAAATCCGCGCGGCGACCGATGCTGTTCTGGCCGACCAGCAGCCCGACGGACATTGGGTGTTCGAACTCGAGGCGGACGCCACGATCCCGGCCGAATACGTGCTGATGGTGCACTACTTCGCCGAGACGCCGAACCTCGAACTGGAGCGCAAGATCGGCGTCTATCTGCGCCGCATCCAGGGCGCGCATGGCGGCTGGCCGCTGTTCCACGAGGGCGACTTCGACATGAGCGCCAGCGTGAAAGCCTACTTCGCGCTGAAGATGATCGGCGACGACATCGACGCCGACCACATGCGGCGCGCGCGCGCTGCGATCCTTTCACGCGGCGGCGCCGTCAAGTCGAACGTGTTCACGCGTGCGCTGCTCTCGCTCTACGGCGTGATCCCGTGGAAGAGCGTGCCGGTGATGCCGGTGGAGATCATGCTGCTGCCGAAATGGTTTCCGTTCCACGTCGACAAGATTTCGTACTGGGCGCGCACCGTGATCGTGCCGCTGCTGGTGTTGCAGGCGCTCAAGCCCAAGGCGATCAATCCGCGCGGCGTAAAGATCGACGAGCTGTTTCATCAGGATCCCTCGACCGTCGGCCCGCCCGCCAAGGCGCCGCACCAGAAATGGATCTGGTTCATCGGTTTCCGTGCCATCGACATCGTGCTGCGCGCGCTCGAACCGGTGATGCCGAAAGGCATCCGCAAGCGCGCGATCGACAAGGCGGTCGCGTTCGTCACCGAACGCCTCAACGGCATCGACGGGCTCGGCGCGATTTATCCGGCGATGGAAAACTCCGTGAAGATGTATGCGGTGCTCGGCTATCCGGCCGATCATCCGCATCGCGCGATCGCGCGCGCCTCGCTCGACAAGCTGCTCGTCGTCAAGGACGACGAGGCCTATTGCCAGCCCTGCGTCTCGCCGGTGTGGGACACCGCGCTGGTGGCGCATGCGCTGCTGGAAGCCGGCGGCGAGAAGGCGTCGCGGCCGCGAACAGGGGGCTCGACTGGCTCAAGCCCCTGCAAGTGCTCGACGTGAAGGGTGACTGGATCGAGCAGCGCCCAAACGTTCGGCCGGGCGGCTGGGCGTTCCAGTACAACAACGCGCATTACCCCGATCTCGACGACACCGCGGTCGTCGTGATGGCGATGGACCGTGCGCGGAGCTCACGTGGCGCCACGTTCGATCAGGCGATCGATCGCGGCCGCGAGTGGGTGGTGGGGTTGCAGTCGAAGGACGGCGGCTGGGGCGCGTTCGACGCGGACAATGCCTATCACTATCTCAACAATATCCCATTCGCCGATCATGGCGCGCTGCTCGATCCGCCGACCGCGGATCTGACCGCACGCTGCCTCTCGATGCTGGCGCAGCTTGGCGAGCGGCCCGCGACCTCGGAACCGATGCGCCGCGCGCTTCGATGGCTCGAGAAGGACCAGCATCCTGAGGGAAGCTGGTACGGCCGCTGGGGCATGAACTACATCTACGGCACCTGGTCGGTGCTGTGCGCGCTCAATGCCGCGGGTGTCGACCATCAGGCGCCAATGTTCCGCAAGGCGGTGCAGTGGCTCGCCGCGATCCAGAACCCGGACGGCGGCTGGGGCGAGGACGGGTCAAGCTACAAGCTCGACTATCGCGGCTATGAAACAGCGCCGAGCACGGCGTCGCAGACGGCATGGGCCTTGCTTGGTTTGATGGCGGCGGGCGAGGTGGACCATGCGGCTGTTGGACGCGGCATTCGATATCTCGCCCAGAATCAAGGCGTTGATGGGCTGTGGGATGAGCCGCGATACACCGCGACAGGCTTTCCCCGCGTGTTCTATTTACGCTATCACGGATACCGGAGATTCTTTCCGCTCTGGGCGATGGCGCGTTATCGTAACTTGAAGAACGGAAACAGTCGGGTGGTGTCTTTCGGTATCTAGTGCCCTTGGGGAGGGGCAACCGAATGATCGTGGTGGTGGGGATGGCCTTCGAGGCGCGCATCGCAGCCGGCCTCGGTGTTCCAGTTATCTGCGGCGGCGACGGGCACAATCTCGCGGCATCGCTCGCGCGCGCGATGGCGGCCGGTTGCGGCGGCCTGATCAGCTTCGGCGTCGCGGGCGGGCTCGCGCCCGATCTCAAGCCAGGCACCTGCGTCATCGGCTCCGCCATTCTCGACGACGAAGGCCAGCAGGAGACCGATGCCCGCTGGGCGAGCCGCCTCATGAAGATCATTCCCGACGCGGTTCACGGTCCGATCGTGGGCGTGCGCGCGCCCATCGCAGATGCTTCGGCCAAACGCGATTTGCACAAGCAGACCGGCGCGATCGCAGTCGACATGGAGTCGCAAGTCGTCGCGCGCGCGGCCGCCCGGCATGGCGTGCCGCTGGCCGCGATCCGCGTGGTGGTCGATCCGGTGGAGCGGACGATCCCGCGTTCGGCGCTCGCGGGTGCGCGCCCCGATGGCACCATCGATCCGCTCGCCGTGATGCGATCGCTGATCCGCTATCCGCGCGATCTCGCCGGCTTGATCCGCATGTCGATTGATGCGCGCGCGGCCCGCGCCACGCTGGTGCGCGGCAGTGCGTTGCTTGGCCCCGGCCTCGGGCTGCTCGATGTCGCGGCGGGCCGCCCGGCCATTGCGCTGGCGCTGGAAGCCGCACAGGCGGACGCGTAAAGCCTCTCGCGCAATTGCAAAAGAAAAAGCCCGGCGCGAAGCCGGGCTTTTTCTTCGTTGCGATCCGGATTTTCTATTCCGCCGCCGTCAGCTGCGCCGGCTCGCGCTCGGCTGCCTTTTTCGCTGCTGCATTCTGCGCCGCCTTTTCGGCCGCCTTCGCGGCCTTTTCGGCGTTGAGCTGGGTCAGCGTCTTTTCCACCTGCTCGGCGAAATTGTACTTCGCGGGCCGCTGGTTCGCGAGCGAGATTTCCGGCGCCATCGGGCCTTCGGTCTTCACGCCGAACAGCGCGATCTTCATGGCCTTGAGCGGGTGCTTGATCGTCATGTCGGCGGCAGTCGGCTCGTAGCCGCAATGCGCCATGCAGTTCGCGCACTTCTCGTAGGCGCCGGTGCCGTAGGAATCCCAATCGGTGGTTTCCATCAGCTCCTTGAAGGTCTTCACGTAGCCTTCGCCGAGCAGGTAGCAGGGCTTCTGCCAGCCGAAGACATTGCGCGTCGGCATGCCCCAGGGCGTGCAGTGCGCTTCCTGGTTGCCGGCAAGGAAGTCGAGGAACATGCCGGAGTGCATGAGCTGCCAGTCGCGGCCCTTGCCGAGCGCGAACACCTTGCGGAACAGCTCCTTGGTCTTCTGGCGCGCGAGGAAGTGCTGCTGATCGGGGGCGCGCTCATAGGCGTAGCCGGGCGAGATCGAGACGCCGACGCCGAGGTCGCGCGCCATGTCGAGGAATTCCGCGATGTCTTCGGCCGGATGGCCGTCGAAGATCGTGGCGTTTACGTTGACGGCGAAACCCTTGGCGAGCGCAGCCTTCACGCCCGAGATGGCGCGCTCGAAGCCGCCCTCCATGCAAACGGACTTGTCGTGGTGCTTCTTGATGCCGTCGACGTGGACGGAGAAGAACAGGTAGGGAGAGGGCTCGAATTCGTGCAGCTTCTTTTCCAGCAACAGCGCGTTGGTGCAGAGCGAGACGAACTTCTTGCGCGCCACGATTCCCTTGACGATCGCGCCGATGTCCTTGTGGATCAGCGGCTCGCCGCCGGGGATCGCCACCATCGGCGCGCCGCACTCGTCGACCGCGTCGAGACACTCCTGCACCGAGAGACGCCGATTGAGGATCGGATCCGGATAATCGATCTTGCCGCAGCCGGAGCACGCGAGGTTGCAGCGGAACAGCGGTTCCAGCATCAGCACGAGCGGATAGCGCTTGCGCCCCATGAGCTTCTGCTTCACGAGGTACGCGCCAATCTTCATTTCCTTAAAGAACGGAACAGCCATCCTGCTACTTTCTGCTTTCTGATTTTCTTGGATTTAACCGGCAATTTCAAACGGTTTGGGCGAAAAGGTCAACTCGCGCGGCTGACCGTCCGGGTTGCGAACCCCTCGGTCAGCTCGGCGGGGAGGCGGAATTCCATGTGTTCTTCGCGGCCCGGCAGGGTGGAAACCTCGACCGGCCCGATGCGGCGCAGCGCTTCGATCACGTCCTCGACGAGCACTTCCGGAGCCGATGCGCCGGCCGTCAAACCCACGACCTCGGCGTCCTTGACCCATTCGGCCTGCAGCGAAGAGCCGTCCGCGATCAGATAGCTCGGGATGCCTTCCTCGGCGCCGATCTCGCGCAGCCGATTTGAATTGGAGGAATTCTGCGCGCCGACGACGAGGATCACGTCGACCAGCTTCGACAGGTCGCGCACCGCGGACTGGCGATTTTGCGTCGCGTAGCAGATGTCGCGGGTCTCCGGTCCGATGATGTCGGAGAACCTGCGCTGCAATGCCGCGATGATGCCCTTCGTGTCGTCGACCGAGAGTGTCGTCTGCGTCACATAGGCGACCGGCGTATCCGGCGAAATGTCGAGTTCTTCGACTTCCTCCTCGTTCTGCACGAGCGTGACGGGCGCGGGGATTTGCCCCATCGTGCCTTCGACTTCCGGATGGCCCGCGTGTCCGATCAGGATCAGCTTGCGGCCCTGGCCGACGTATCGCTTGCCCTGATTGTGCACCTTGGTGACCAGCGGGCAGGTGGCGTTGAGAACCGGTAGATCGCGGCTGGCGGCTTCCTGCTCCACGCTCTTGGCGACGCCATGCGCCGAGAACACCGTGACGGCATTCGGCGGAACTTCGGAGACTTCCTCGACGAACACCGCACCCTTCGCCTTCAGGTTCTCGACCACGTGCTTGTTGTGCACGATCTCGTGGCGCACGTAGACCGGCGCGCCATACTTCACGAGCGCACGCTCCACGATTTCGACCGCGCGCACCACGCCGGCGCAGAAACCGCGTGGCTGGGCCAGTATCACCTTCATGACAAATCTCTACCCGCTTCGCTGACGAACAGCATTGATTCTGCACATAAACTTATGCGCGCGAAGGCCGCGCGCAACCGTGGTTCCCTAGCACGCCGTCAGGCGTGTTGCACTACGTCTATCGAGACGTCCTTACCCAGCGCCTCGAACACTTTAGCCACAATTCCCTTCGCGTCGAGACGGGCGGCCGAATACATCGCGGCCGGCGAATCCTGGTCGATGAAGGCGTCGGGAAGGACCATGCAGCGCACTTTCAGCCCCGAATCGAACGCGCCATTCCCGGCCAGCGCCTGCATCACCTGCGCGCCGAAACCGCCGATCGCGCCCTCCTCGATGGTGATCAAGACTTCGTGTTCTTTCGCCAGCCGGAGCAAGAGGTCGGTATCGAGCGGCTTGGCGAACCGTGCATCCGCAACCGTTGCGGAGAGGCCCTGCGCCGCCAGCATGTCCGCTGCCTTGAGGCATTCCTGCAACCGTGTGCCATAGGACAACAGCGCGATGGAAGCCCCCTCGCGCAACACTCGACCTTTTCCAATCTCGAGCGGCACGCCGAATTCCGGCATGTCGACACCGACGCCATCGCCGCGCGGATAGCGCAGCGCGGAGGGCCGGTCGTCGATCGCGACTTGCGTCGCGACCATATGGACGAGTTCGGCTTCGTCCGCCGCAGCCATCAGCACGAAGCCGGGCAGGCAGCCGAGATATGCCACATCGAACGCGCCCGCATGGGTCGGGCCGTCCGCGCCGACGAGGCCCGCGCGATCGATCGCAAAGCGCACCGGCAGGCGCTGGATCGCGACGTCGTGCACCACCTGATCGTAGGCGCGTTGCAGGAAAGTCGAGTAGATCACGGCGAACGGCTTGTAGCCTTCGGTCGCAAGCCCGGCCGCGAAGGTGACGCCGTGCTGTTCGGCGATGCCGACATCGAAGGTGCGCTCGGGAAAGGCCTTGCCGAAAATGTCGACGCCCGTGCCGCCTGGCATCGCGGCGGTGATGGCCACGATTTTATCGTCCTTGCGGGCTTCTTTGACGAGGCTCTCGCCGAACACCTTGGTGTAGGAGGGCGCGTTCGCCTGCGCCTTCGCCTGCTTGCCGGTCGCGACATCGAACTTCACGACGCCATGATATTTGTCGCTCGAGGCCTCGGCGGGCGCGTAGCCCTTGCCCTTCTGCGTCACGACGTGAATGAGGATCGGTCCGTTCTCGGCGTCGCGCACGTTTTTCAACACCGGCACGAGATGATCCAGGTTATGTCCGTCGATCGGGCCGACATAATAGAAGCCCAGTTCCTCGAACAGCGTGCCGCCGGTGAGGAAGCCGCGCGCGTATTCCTCGACGCGCAGCGCTTTCTCTTCGACGACCCTCGGCATGCGCTTGGCGATCTGCTTGCCAATCTCGCGCAGTGACATGTAGGTGCGCCCCGAGATCAGGCGCGACAGGTAGGCGGACAGTGCCCCCACCGGCGGCGCGATCGACATTTCGTTGTCGTTCAGGATCACGATCAGGCGCGAGTTCATTGCGCCGGCATTGTTCATGGCCTCATAGGCCATGCCGGCCGACATCGCGCCGTCGCCGATGACGGCGATCACATTGCGCTTTTCGCCCGATAGGTCGCGCGCGACCGCCATGCCGAGGCCGGCCGAGATCGAGGTCGAGGAATGCGCCGCGCCGAACGGGTCGTATTCGCTCTCTGCCCGCTTGGTGAAACCCGATAGCCCGCCGCCCTGACGCAGCGTGCGGATGCGGTCGCGCCGCTCGGTCAGGATCTTGTGCGGATAGGCCTGATGCCCGACGTCCCAGATCAACCGGTCGTTCGGGGTATCGAACACGTAGTGCAGCGCAACAGTGAGCTCCACGACGCCTAGCCCGGCACCAAGATGGCCGCCGGTGACCGCAACCGCGCTGACGGTTTCGGCTCGCAAGTCGTCGGCCACGCGCTGAAGGTCTTTTTCGCTAACGGCCCGAAGGTCCGCCGGGCTCTTGATTGCGTCTAACATTGTGCTCTTTAACGTCATGCTTGAAACAACATCTTTCATTCCTACTACTGCGGATAGCGGTCCGAACCGGACTTTGTCCGGAGCGTTGCCGCAGCGCAATAACTAATACATGGCCGTGAGTTCTGCCAGCAATTCCATCCAATCGACCCGGCCGGGAACTTGTGCTAGCGCCCCGTAGTCAACCGTGTGGTCAACGCGCTGAGCCGGCCGATAGTTCAGCCGGGACGGCGCGCGTTTTGGCCCCAAAAATTCTGAAAAGGCGAGATAAAACAGCGGCATGCTAAGACACGCGATCGTAGCGACCGTCACCCGCTGTACGCGCTATGCGTGGCTGGTGATCATTCTGTCGACATTGGCGGCGACCGTGTCGGGCGTTTACGCTGTTCGCCATTTCGCCATCAATACCGACATCAACACCCTGATTTCCGCGCAACTTCCCTGGCGTCAACGGGAAATTGCGTTCGAGAGGGCGTTCCCCCAGCACATCCAATCGATTCTGGTCGTGGTGGAAGGGCCGACCCCGGAATTGACCAGCCAGGCGACCGCCGCGCTGGCCGACCGGCTTGCCAGCAACAAGACGGACATCAAGTCGCTTTCGCAGCCAGGCGGGGGCGAGTTCTTCCGCCGCAACGGCCTCCTGTTCCTGCCCGTGGAGGAAACCGAGAAGGTCGCGGGCCAGCTTGATCAGGCCGAGCCGCTGGTCGCGCAACTTGCAACCGACCCCAGTCTGCGCGGCCTTGTCGAAGTGCTGCAAATGGGCCTGACCGGCGTTGAGCTGGAAAAGATCACGCTCGACGCGATGCAGCGTCCGCTTGCCATCACGGCTGACACCGTCGAGGGGGTGCAGGCGAAGAAGCCGGTGAACTTCTCGTGGCACGAGTTGCTCAATCCTTCGAAGCCCGACGACCCGGTCAACACCAAGCGCAAGTTCATCGACGTCCAACCGGAACTCGACTTCACGGCGCTGGAGCCGGGCAAGCGAGCGACTGCGGCGATCCGCAAGGCGGTGGCGGACCTGAAGCTCCCGGAAACCTACGGCGCGCGCGTGCGCCTCACCGGTCCGGTCCCGATCGCGGACGAGGAATTTGCGACCGTTCAGGAAGGCATGCTGGTCAACAGCATCGCCACCGTCGTGATCGTGCTCGGCATTCTCTATCTCGCGCTCAAATCCGGGCGAATCATCTTCGCGGTGTTTCTCAATCTGGCCGCCGGGCTTGCGATCACGGCCGCGCTCGGATTCCTGGTCGTCGGGCCGCTCAATCTCATTTCGATTGCGTTCGCGGTGCTGTTCGTTGGCCTCGGCGTCGATTTCGGCATCCAGTTCAGCGTGCGCTATCGCGCCGACCGTTACGACGTGGACGACCTGAAACTCGCGCTCGCTCATGCGGCGCGCAACGCGGGCGCGCCGCTGACGCTCGCCGCCGCGGCGACGGCCGCGGGCTTCCTGTCGTTCCTGCCGACGGATTACCGCGGCGTGTCCGAGCTCGGGCAGATCGCCGGCATGGGTATGCTGATCGCATACCTCACCAGCATCACGCTGCTGCCGGCTTTGCTCACCGTGCTCAATCCGAAGGGCGAGCCAATACCGCTCGGCTTCCGCTTTCTTGCGCCGGTCGACGCCTTCATGGAGCGCCAGCGCGTCGCGATCCTCGTCGGCACCGCCATCGTGTCGGTCGGCGGGCTGCCGCTGCTCTACTACCTTCAGTTCGACTTCAACCCGATCAACCTGCGCAGCCCGCACGTCGAATCGATCGCGACCTTCCTCGATCTGCGCCGCGATCCCATGACGGGTGCCTTTGCGATCAACGTGCTGGCGCCCAGCCTCGAGGCGACGCGGCCGATCGAGGAGAAGCTCAGCAAGGTCCCCGAAGTCTCACAGGTGCGCACGCTCAACTTTTTCGTGCCGGCCGACCAGGACAAGAAGCTCGCCGCGATCGCCGTGGCGCGCGACAAGATCGCGCCGTCATTCAAGCCCGACGCGCTGCAAAAGGCACCGACCGACGAAGACAACGTGGCTTCGCTCAACGAGGTCGTCACCTCGCTGAATGAAGCCGCCCAGAAGCATCCGGGCGGGCAAGGCGCCGCGGCCGCAAAGCGGCTCGCCGCAGCGCTCGACAAGCTTGCCAAGGGAACGCCGCAGCTGCGCGAAGAGACTGCGCAGGTTTTCCTTCGGCCGCTCAAGACCGCGCTCGACGACCTGAAGGATTTGCTTGAGGCGCACCCGATCAAGCTCGCCGACATCCCGCACGACATTGCCGAACTGTGGCGGACGCAGGACGGACGCGCGCGCGTCGAGGTGCTGCCGAAGGGCGACCCGAACGATAACGAGATACTGCGCCAATTTGCCCGCGGGGTGCTTGCCGCGCAGCCCGATGCGACCGGCGGACCGATCGCGATCCTGCAATCCGGCGACACGATCGTGCGCGCGTTCTTTGAGGCGGGCGCCTGGGCGCTGATCTCGATCGCGATCCTGCTGTGGATCGTGTTGCGCCGCCTCGGCGACGTGCTGCTGACGATCGTGCCGCTGTTGCTCGCCGGCGTTGTGACCCTGGAGCTGTGCGTCGTGTTCGGGATGGCGCTGAATTTCGCCAACATCATCGCGTTGCCATTGCTGCTCGGCATCGGCGTGGCGTTCAAGATCTACTACATCATGGCGTGGCGCGCCGGGCAGACGGCACTGCTGCAGTCGAGTCTGACGCGCGCCGTGTTCTACTCGGCACTCACCACCGCAACCGCGTTCGGCAGCCTGTGGCTGTCGAGCCATCCCGGCACATCGAGCATGGGCAAATTGCTCGCGCTCTCTTTGCTGACAACTCTGGCGGCGGCGGTGCTGTTCCAGCCGGTCCTGATGGGCAAGCCGCGCGAACTCGGCGAGATGTGAAAGCCTGTGGCTATTTCTTTGCGGCAGCTTTTTCCTGTGCCGCAGTTTCGTCAGCCACTCTCAGGCAAACATCACTCGCAGCCGCCGTCGGGCCTTTTCTGGCCGCCGCCTGCTTGGTCTGCGGTGCACCCTTGATCGGGGGGAGCGGGGTCGCGTTCGCCGGCGGCGTCTTAACGCGCGTCCATTTCTGCGTCATGCACAGGAAATCGGTGAAGAGGCAGCCCTCAAGGTCGAGTGTATCTTCGTCAGCCAAGCTGACATTCGCGCTGTACATCTTTCCGTTTTGCGAGTTGTAAATCTCGCCCTGCCACTTGTTCGGTCCTTTCTGCGCCAAGCCCATCAGGATCGGGATGCCGAGCGTTGGGCGCCCCTTCTTGGCCAGATCGGGATTTTCCGCATCCAGGCCTCCCGGTTTCTTCTCCCAGGCGACAATGCCCCACAGCTTGCCCGAACAGATGTCGATGCGGATGTTCGCGTATCCGTCCTTGACGAGCCAATCGCCAACTGGATCTGCGGCGATCGCGCTGCTCATCGTCAGCGCGAGAATTGCTGTACTTGCGAATAGATTTCTCATTCAGCCTCGACCGGTATTTCTCGCGTGCCCAACACTTATGCCCTACTGATTGTTTCAGGCAGGATTTCGGCAACTATGCCGCATTGCCGCCCATCTGCGTTGCGCTAGTTTTGGGCAAATGTTGGACGTGGGAACAATATGAGCCTGTATCGGGAATGACGATCGACATTGCGGCCCTGTTCGACACGCACGAGTCAGAGCGTTACAGCCTCCATACCCGCCGTCTCAACGAACAGATGGTCCGTGTGCTGCGGACCATCGGCTATGATGTAGCCTTCCGCCGCGGGCGCGGACAATATCTCTACGATCGCGAGGATAACCGCTATCTCGACCTGTTGAGCGGGTTCGGCGTGTTCGCCGTCGGCCGCAATCATCCGGCGATCCGCGCGGCGCTCAAGAGCGTGCTCGACGCCGACCTGCCGAACCTCGTGCAGATGGACGTCTCGACGCTCGCCGGCATTCTGGCCGAACGGCTGCTCGCGCTCGTGCCCCATCTCGACAAGGTGTTCTTCGCCAATTCCGGCGCTGAGTCCGTCGAGGCGGCAATCAAGTTTGCGCGCGCCGCGACCGGCCGGCCCGGCATCGTGTATTGCAGCCACGCGTTTCACGGCTTGACCTACGGTGCGCTCTCGCTCAACGGCGACGAGAACTTCCGCAAGGGATTCGAGCCGCTGCTGCCGGATTGCGTGCGAATTCCGTTCAACGATCTCGTCGCGCTGGAGCAGGCGCTCAGCTCTCGGCGCATCGCCGCGTTCATTGTCGAGCCGATCCAGGGCAAAGGCGTCATCCTGCCGAACGAGGAGTATCTGAAAGGTGCCGAGCATCTGTGCCGGCGCTACGAAACGCTGTTCGTCACCGACGAAATTCAGACCGGGATGGGGCGGACCGGGAAGTTTCTCGCCGGCGAGCATTGGGGCATCGAGCCCGACATGGTGCTGCTCGCCAAGGCGCTGTCCGGCGGACACGTGCCGGTCGGCGCCGTGCTGATGCGCAAATGGGTATTCGACAAGGTGTTCAGCCGCATGGACCGCGCAGTGGTTCATGGCTCGACGTTCTCGAAAAACGACCTCGCGATGGCGGCCGGGATCGCGACGCTCGAGGTCATGAAGGCCGAGCGGGTGATCGAGAACGCGGCGCGCACCGGCGAACGCGTGCTGCGCGGCCTGTCGGCGCTCTCGGATAATTACGAGCTTCTCAAAGACGTGCGCGGCAAGGGACTGATGATCGGCGTCGAGTTCGGTTCGCCGAGTTCGCTCAAGCTCAAGGCGTCGTGGAATGTGCTGGAGACGGCCAGCAAGGGACTGTTCTGCCAGCTCATCACCATTCCGCTGTTCAAGCAGCACAAGATTCTGACGCAGGTGGCGGGCCATGCGAGCCACACCATCAAGCTCCTTCCGCCGCTGATCATCAACGACGAGGACTGCGACTGGATCGTGCGCGCGTTCGACAACGTGATTGCCGACAGTCACAAGGCGGGCGCGGTCTGGTCGCTCGGCAAGACACTGGTCGAGCACGCGATGCGCCCGGGCGCCTGAACCGAACTCCGTCATGGCCGGGCTTGTCCCGGGCATCCACGTCTGGCTTTCATGCACAACGGAAGACGTGGATGGCCGGGCATCAGGGCGTTCACGCCCGTCTTCGACGGGCTATGCCCGGCCATGACGAATGAGGGATCCATGCGCGCCGCCTGGTACGAGACGAACGGAACCGCGAACGATGTTTTACGCGTCGGCGATATCGACACGCCAAAGCCGGGCTCCGGTGAAGTGCGCGTCAAACTGAAAACCTCCGGCGTCAATCCATCGGACGTGAAGACCCGCGCCGGCACGGCGCGCAAGATCGCGTTTCCGCGCGTCATTCCTCAAAGCGACGGGGCGGGCATCATCGATGCGGTCGGCGAGGGCGTTGCCACATCGCGCGTCGGCGAGCGGGTCTGGACCTGGAATGCGCAATGGAAGCGCCCGTTCGGCACCGCGGCCGAATACATCGTGTTGCCGGAAAATCAGGCGGTGCGGCTGCCCGATGCGATCAGCTTCGAGGCGGGCGCGTGCCTCGGCATTCCGGCCCTCACGGCCTGGCACGCGATTGACATCGCGGGCATTGGCAGCGGCTCGACCGTGCTCGTCGCGGGCGGCGCGGGCGCGGTCGCGCACTACGCAATCCAGTTCGCCAAGGCGCGCGGCGCAACTGTGATCGCAACGGTCTCGTCGCCTGAAAAGGCAAAAATCGCTCGCGAGGCGGGGGCCGATCACACCATCGACTACAAAAACGAGAATGTCGGCGAGCGCGTGATGGCGCTGACCAAAGGCGGCGTCGATGCGGTGATCGAAATGGACCTGACGGCGAATGCAGCGCTGCTGCCGGGCGTGTTGCGGCCGCGCGGCACGCTTGTCGTCTACGGCACCGGCCCGCAGGTCCAGTTCCCCGGGTCGTTCTGCCTCGTGAACAACATCACGGTGAAATTTCTGCTGGTGTACGAACTCACCGCCGATGAGCGCACGCGCGCGATCTCCGACATCACGCGCATGCTTGAGGCGAACGCGCTCAGGCACAACGTGGCCAAGACGTTCCCGCTCGGCGACATCGTCGCGGCGCATCAGGCAGTGGAGAGCGGCAAGGTCGCCGGGAACGTCGTGATCGCGCTTTAGCGCGTATAGTTAGAAAGCGCGGCGTCCGCTCTTCGCCGAAGAGCGGACATTTTCACGTCGCGGTCCGCATGTCCGCTCAGAGCCGCAAGCGGACTTGGCAGGAGTTGCGGCAAGGAGCCCATGCATTCCGTGATTGGTCTTGAACTTGTCACGGCTCAGTAGCGACCAATGGAGGCGGCGAGCCCGAAGCCGTGGCCGCGTAAGGACGAATTGAACCTTTGGAACCTTAGGCGATGCCAAGAAGCGTCTCATGCGTAAGCAGGAGGAAGCCCATGACCAATGGCATGCTCGGTGACAGACTGCGAACCGCACGGCACGGCCTGCGTGCCGCGCTGATTGGCGTCGCGGCGCTCATGTGCCTTTTGTTTTCTCAATGCCTGCCAATGCGAATGACGCCGGCACCTTCAATGCGATGCTCGCATTGGCCAATAAAGGAGATGCCGAGGCGCAATATCATGTCGGCATGATGTACAATAATGGCATCGGCACACAAAGGGATATCAGGCAGGCATTCGAGTGGTTTCAAAAATCCACGGCGTCGAACGACCCGCTCGGAGCCTACAAGCTTGGTTGTTACTATGACGGGCAAGGCGAGGGCGTTGTCGCCAACGACAAAAATGAAGCATTGAAATACAAACTGATTGCTGCGCAAGCCGGTTATTCGCTGGCCCAGCACGATGTTGCGCTTCTTTATGCCAGACAGGAAAATTTCGAAGAAGCGATGAAATGGTGGAAGGCGGCGGGCGATCAGGGAGATCCTAAGTCGCTCTACAATTTGTCCGGTTTGTATTTTCAAGGAAAGGGAGCGCCAAAAGATTTATCGCTGGCGTATGCGTATTACAAACTCTCGAAGCTGGTGCCACCCGAGAAAGTGAAAGGGATGTCCGGCATCCTGAGCAAGCCAGAACTTACGCAAGCGGAGAAGCTGGTGTCCGAATGGAAGCCGCAACCGACCGCTCTAACACTCAAGGCAAAGCGCGGGATCACGGCAGCGGAAGAACACCTGAAAACCGCCAGGAACTAAGTCTGCACTGCCAATTACTCAAATCGTGCGTCAGCCGTCGACAAGGCGCTGCGCCCAGACGGACACGGCGTCTCCGCTACTCATGTCCGGCTGAACCAGGCCATCGATCATGAATGTCGGGCTGACATGGATTCCATTTTGCCTTGCGTACCGGCAATGCCATTTGATCGCCTTGTCCAGATCGGGAATGTCGAATGCGGCGGCCAGTTCGATGCCGCTATAACGCTCGATCCGCGCGATAATATCGTTTGGCGTGGCTGTGCGGTTGGGGCCGGTGCAATGCTTGTCAAATTCGAATTCTTCGCGATGGGCGGCCACGGCTTCCATGACGCGCCACGCGGCTTCCCGGCCATTGTCCAGCGTCGAAGCTGCAAGGATCGCCCGGACGATCACGCCGGAATAGAGATGCCACGGCTGGGATTGCAGCCGGACTTTGACCGTAATTTTGTCTTCGCCCGCCGTCGACAGAACCTCTTTGATCTTGCCGAAGGCCTTGTTCGAATATGGACAAGTCGGCTCCAGAAACATCTCGAACACGCGAGGTCCATGCCCCCATGCAAGCTCAGCCGCCTTCCAACCCGCCATATCCACTTCCTCGCTTTGATTCACCGCCAGATATCTCTAATACGTCCGGTGCCTTGCAGGAACCAGCGCGACTGGGGATGGGGACCCATGTGGGCTACGGCGACGCCGCGCAGCCGCAAACCGATCTGGGCGAAGGACGCATCCATGCGCTGATCACGGGCGTAACGGCGTCTTCCGCGCCGGTTGCGCTCGGAAGGTCCCGCTTCATCGCGGATCACCGAGCCGCAGCGCAGCCCGGTTCTCCCTGCGGTGCCGACCGCCGCGGAGGCCGGTTACGACGAGCTTACGTTCATCGGCGGAGCCGGCCTGTTCGGCTGGAAGGGCATGCCCGAGGCGCTGCGTGGGCGCATCAGCGACAACGTCAACGCCGTGCTTGCCGATCCGGCGGTGCAACAAAAACTCACCGCTGCGGGCCAGCAGGCAATCGGCGGCGGGCCGGAACGGCTTTCCGCGCTGATCGCCGACCAGCGCAAGCGCGTGCTGGAGATGGCGCAGACCATCGATCTCCGGGCGGCGCGATAGAGGAGGATGCGGTGCTCGACTTCCCCGATCCGGCCACCCGCCTCCTCGATCTCGTCAGCGGCCATCGCATCACGGCCGTGCTGCATTCGGCCGTGGCCCTCGGCGTCGTCGATGCATCAACTCCGGCGCGCGGACTGGGGCCGACGTGGCCGCCGTCTGCGCGACCTCCGAAACCGCGACCGAGAGGTTGCTCGCGGCCCTTGCCGCGCTTGGGATTGTCGCCACGAGCGTGTCCGGGTATCGGCTCACCGAGATGGGGCGGTGCCTTCTCGCACCGCTCCGGGTTCGCTGCGCGACTGGACGCTGTTCGAATGCGAGGTGCTGACGTTCCTCCTGGAGCGGGCTGGCGGAATCGATCCGCACCGGAAAGACCGCGAGCGAACTGGACAGCCAGGTTGGCGGCCGCTTCGGCGCGAGATCGGCCGCGACCCGCGATTGGGCGAATTATTCGACAACGCGATGGTCAGCATGGCGCGCCATGTCGCGAAGGATGTGCTTGCCGCGCATGACTTCAGCCGCGCGGGCTCAATTCTGGACTCGGCGGCGGGGCGGGCACGCTCCTGATCGACATCCTGCGCGCACTACCGGGCCTCACCGGCGCGGTACTCGACCTGCCGCGATGCGAGAATGGATTCCGGCAGGTGGCGGCCGGCCTGGAGCAGCGCGCGCGCTTCATCGCCGGCGATTTTCTTCGAGGCATCCCGCAAGGCTTCGACACGCTCCTCGTGAAAAGCGTGCTGCACAACTGGGATAACTCAACATGCGTCGGCATTCTCGGCCATTGCCGCAAGGCACTCCCGCCGGGCGGGCGTATCGTTATTGTCGAGCGGCTGCTGTCCGAGCATCCGGCGAAGGCCGCGCGCGACATGTCGATCGTGCTGAGCGACCTCAACATGCTGCGGGGACCGGGCGGCCGTGAGCGCACCGAGCAGGCCTATCGCAAGCTTCTGGCGGCGGCCGGATTTCGGTCAGCAGTATCGCGCCCGCCGGCCGCTAACGTCTTGGTGGCGCTCTAGCGCGCCACGACCGGCCGCGCTGCCAGCACCGGCTCGCGCACCGGGACGCCCTTGGAAGAATTCCTTAAATCAGAACTCAGGAAGTTCAATAGGTCCTCATCCTAGCTCGATGATGTCCTTTTCTTTCCCACGCTGTCGTTGGTCCACATTAGCGCCCAGCTGTCCAAGATGAACTCAACGAATTTCATGCGGACATCATCGGAGACGTAGGAGCGAAATTGCGGGACTGTGGTCGATCCCTTTTTTCGTCCTGCTCCCGCCTTAGCTCCGCCTTTGCTCACGGCTCACCGTCGTCGCCGTCTAAGCAGTTGGGACAATGAAAACAGCCCGAGGAGCTTGGCGCTGCCGTCAAACCAGCGGTCAGGTTTAGGTGGCGCGGAGGGAAGCCTAGCGTCGGGAAAGAGCGACTGAATTTTGACGCCGCCCCCATACTCCGCCAAATCTCTGTAATGTCCGTGCTCCCAAGGTCTGGTGCGTGAAGATTCTCCCAGTCGGCAGTCGGATGCCAACGCGATCCAGATCAGCCTTTTTTGGATCGCTGTCCGCGTCCGGCTTCTTGCCACTCTTCATCGAGTGTCACCGAGTCTAGAAATCTGAAAGACCTAATTGTAGCACGGGCTGTGTCTATGGTTACGCTCAATATTGACTTCAATAGACTAGTCAGCCTCGGCGAGCGAGCCGTTCGGCGGGCAGCAGCCTTCACGGCGCTAGGACAAACGGCTTGGAGTAACGAGAGTATCAAATCTGCGAGCGTCGAGGCTCCCTTCACACTTCAGCTGCTACCCGATCCTCTGCCGAAGGAATTGGCTGACGAAGTACGGGCTGAGTTTCGCACTTGGCTCATCGGCAACGCGCTTGGTGAGTTGTGCCAAGGGTTAGGTCGCTTCGTGGACCAGTGCTTTGAAATTTGCGCGCTCGCTCCGTCCCGTGGAATTCCGATTCCGAAAAATCCGTCGATGCGATAAAGCGCTGTAAGCAGGATACGAACCTGCATGCGAAGCTCTCGCTATTGAAAGAACTATGCAGCTTAAAATCTGGCCTCATGCAGCACACAGAGGGCTGGGCTCAGGCGCGGAACAGTATTCACATCATATCACGGAATTGTTCGAGAACGCGACTTCAATTTCGGAAAGCAAGAGCTAACCGTATCTTGGAGAAACATCGAACTTTCGTTGGGTGATAAGGAAATTAAGGTAGGAGAGATGGTTGAGGGCGGGCAGCTTGGCATTCGTGTGGGAATGGAATTAAAGGTCTTCCAGCGTGGCGACAAGATTGACTGCTCCGAACAGGAGATCTTGAACATTTTCTTGGCGGCACAGATCAACATCGTGCCTACCGTCCAACTAGTAAAAGCGCACATTGGAAAATTCGTCAAAGTTCCTGAGGAAAAAATCGACAAGCAAGCTGAATTGCCGGTCTCTAAGACCTGATAGGCGCGGGTGATCGAACTTTACCGCGCCACCACCGGCCGCGCCTCCAGCACCGGCTCGCGCACCGGCACGCCCGTGAACGGCGAGCCTTCCTCGAACCACGACTTCGGCGCCGGATGGCCCCACAGCGTCTGGCGCTGCGGATCGTCGAGCGACCAGCGCAGCGGCTCGAGATCGGGATCGACGGTGAGATAGTCGCTGGTGAACAGCTCGATGCGGTGGCCGTCGGGATCGCGGACATAAAGGAAGAACGCGTTGGAGATGCCGTGGCGGCCGGGGCCGCGCTCCATGTTGGCGAGATAGCCGCGAGGTCGCCATCACGTCGCAGATGTGCAGGATGTCGAGCGCACTCGCGGTCCACACGCCGATGTGATGCAGGCGCGGCCCGCGGCCGTTGGTGAAGGCGAGATCGTGACGTTGCCCTTGCGCTGCATCCACACCGCCCAGAGCTTCGGATCGGCGCCGTCGGTCTCGGTCGTATTCGGTGAGGCGGAAGCCGAGCTCGGTATAGAAATCGTAGGAGGCCTGCACGTCGGGCGTGAAGCAGTTGATGTGGTCGATGCGCTGGATGCGCGCGCCCTGATAGGCCGCATATTTCTGCAGCATCGAGGGCACGCGATCCATCTTGAAATAGAGATCGAGCGGCATGCCGACCGGATCGGCGGTGCGCAGCGTGCGGCCTTGGAACGGCACGTTCGGCCACGACACCGGCAGGTTGCGCGCGTCGAACCATTCGGCGGCCTTGTCGAGATCGTCTTCGCTGCCGACCTTGAAGCCGAGCGCGAGCGCCGCGATGTCGTTCGACTTGCGCAGCACGACCGAGTGATGGTTGCGCTCCTCGACGCCGCGCAGATAGAGCGCGTCGCTGTCCTCGTCGGAGACGAGATAGCCGAGGCAATCGACATAGAAGGCGCGCGAGCGGGCGAGGTCGGTCACGCCGAGTTCGACATGGCTCGCGCGCACGACATTGAACGGCGGATTGAAGACGGGATCGCGGAGGGCATGGGTTCAGCGTCCCAGGCGCTTTCTTGCGTCATCCCGGAAGTCGCCCCGAAGGGCGGTGAGGGGTCCTTCGCGCGCGAGAAAACCGCTGGCACCCGGCTCTCGCTTCGCTCGCCGGGATGACATCTGCGATCACGCCCCGATCTTCGGAATCTTGTGATTGTCGAGCGCGATCGCGATGTTCTTCGTCTCCATGTAGAAGTCGAACGAATAGTCTCCGCCGTCGCGGCCGATGCCGGAGGATTTCGTGCCGCCGAATGGCGTCGGCAGGTGGCGCACGTTCTCCGAGTTGACCCACACCATGCCGGCCTCGACGCCTTGCGCGAAGCGATGCGCGCGGCCGACATCTTTCGTCCAGAGATACGCCGCGAGCCCGTAGCGCACGTCGTTGGCGATGCGAGCGCTTCCGCCTCGTCGGCGAACGGCATCATGGTGAGCACGGGGCCGAAGATTTCCTCCTGCGCGATCTTCATCGTGTTGCGCGCGCCGAGATAGAGCGTCGGCGCGACGAAATTTCCTTTGTCGCCCGCGCGTCCGCCGCCGACGATGGTGGCGCCTTCCTTCTCGGCGCCGCCGACGTAGGACAGCACCTTGTCGACATGGCGCGGATGGATCAGCGGGCCGATCTCGGTCGCGGGATCGAGCGGGTGCCCGACCTTGATCTTCTTCATGCGCTCGGCGGCGCGCTTGGAGAACTCCTCGTAGATCGAGGCCTCGACCAGCGCGCGGCTCGACGAGGTGCAGCGCTCGCCGTTGAGCGAGTAGATCATGAACAGCACGGCATCGAGCGCGCGGTCGAGATCGGCGTCGGCGAACACGATCACCGGGTTTTTGCCGCCGAGTTCGAAGTGCACGCGCTTCAGCGTCGCGGCGCCTTGCGCCATGATGCGCCGAGCCGGTCGCGCTTTCGCCGACGAAGCCGATCGCCTTGATGTCGGGATGCTCGGTCAGCGCGCGGCCCGCGTCCTCGCCGAAGCCGTGCACGGTGTTGAGCACGCCCGGCGGCAGGCCGGCGTCGAGGCAGATCTCCGAGAGCAGCGTCGCGGTGAGCGGGCTCCATTCGGCCGGCTTGTGCACCACCGTGCAGCCGGCCGCGAGCGCGGGCGCGATCTTCCAGGTCGAGAGCATGAACGGCGTATTCCAGGGCGTGATGACGCCCACGGGGCCGATCGGCTGGCGGATCGTGTAGTTGAGATGCGTGTCGGTCGGCAGCGACAGCCCGTCGTTCGCGCCCGGCGCGCGGTCGGCATAGAAGCGGAAATTCTCCGCGCCGCGCAGCGCCGCCTTCGACATGTAGCGGATCGGCTGGCCGGTATCGATGCACTCGACACAGCGCGATCTCGTCGGCGCGCGCCTCGATGGCGTCGGCGATTTTGTGCAGCAGCTTGCGCCGCTCGTCGCCGGTCGTGTGCGACCAGCCGGTGCGGAACGCCTTCATGGCGGCCTTCGCGGCGCGGTCGATTTCGGCCGCGCCGCCGCGCGCCACTGTCGCGATCGAGCTCATTGTCGATCGGCGAGTGCGTCTCGAAGGTTGCGCCGGTGCCCGCGTCCTGCTTGCCGTCGATCAGGTGCGCGACTGGCTTGTCGCGGAATCGCTTGAGAAAGCCGTCGGCGCGCGCGATCGTCTTGTCGAGCGCGTGCTCATGCGGCCGCTTTCGCACTTCCGTTCGCGCATGCCGTTGCGCAGCAGCCGCGTCTCGGGATCGATCTCGTGGATTTCGACGGTCAGCGCGAGCGGCCGCGCCTTGAAAACCGGATCGAGCGTCTTGTTCGCCTGATCATAGATCGTCTGCACTGCATGCTTCTTTTGTTCCAGCGGGCGGCCCTTGCGCGCGCGGATGTCGATGTGCACGAAGGCGTTCTCCGGCGAGCCGTCGCCGACGCGGAAATGTTCGCGGCGCTTCAGCCGCGTGCGCACCGCAACCGGCTCGGCGATGCCACTCGCGATTGCCGCCTGATGGATTTCCTCGACCAGCCTCTGCGGCGTGATGTCGGCTTCGATATTGGCCGAATATTCAACGATCACATGCGGCATGGCGTCCTCCGTAACGTCTCGCGTTGACGGCGGGCAGGATTTTCCACATGTTCATGCGCCAATGTGTCGCGTCAAGGCGACTCACCGGACTTTAGCATTGAAACTCGCAACATTCACGGCCGGGGGCCGCACCAGCTACGGCGCCGTGGTGGGCGACGGTATTGTCGATCTTTCCTGCGGCGCCTGACCTATCCGAGCGTGCTCGATCTGCTGCGTGCGGGCGCGCTGGAAGAAGCGAAGCAGCGGCGAAGGATAAGCCCGATCACGCCTTGAGGACGTCACGCTCAAACGCCCTATCGAGTTTCCGGAAAAAATACTGTGCATCGGTGTGAATTACGCCAATCGCAACGAGGAATACAAAGACGGAAGTGCACAGGCGAAATATCCGAGCATGTTCTTCCGCACGCCCGGCTCGTTCGTCGGCTCGGGCGAGGTGCTGATGAAGCCCGCTGTCACCCAGCAGTTCGACTATGAGGGCGAGATTGCGCTGGTGATCGGCAAGGAAGCCCGCCGTATCGCCAAGGAGAAGGCACGATGAATACATTGCGGGCTACACCCTGTGCAACGAGGGCACCGCGCGCGAGTGGACGCGGCATGCCAAATTCAACGTCACGCAGGGCAAGAACTTCGACGCGAGCGGCAGCCTCGGTCCCTGGATGGTCACGGCGGACGAGATCGGTCGGACAAGCCGCTGCATCTGACCACGACGGTAAACGGCAAAACGCGGCAGGACGACACCACCGCGAACCTGATCTTCTCGTTTCGCCGACCTGCTCGCCTACATCACGATCTTCACCACACTAAAGCCCGGCGACATCCTCGTGACCGGCACGCCGATCGGCGCGGGCGCGCGGTTCGATCCGCCGCGCTGGCTCAAGGCTGGCGACGTGGTGGACGTGTCGGTGCCGGAGATCGGGACGCTGAGCAATCGGGTGTCGCGGACGAGGCAGCGCATCGCCAGCAAGCAGCCCGGTCAGGCGGCGAGCCAGCCGCCAGAGGCGAAAAGTGTGAGAGGGATGCGCGCGACGTGGCTTTGGGCGCGCGCGTCATCCGTCGCCGGAATTGACGCGTTAGCCTCGCGACGTCCGGAAGATCCGCTCGCATTTTAGAAGCGATTTCGCGCCTGGGAGATCCCAGTCAATTCAGTATCGATTAGTTTAGGATTTATAGTCTTGGATGACCGGGCGATGCCGTTCAACACCTTGGAATACCTCGAAGAAGTGCTTTTCTTTTTGCATCCCCGAAACGATGGCCTAAGTCCATCGGCCATCCGGGTAGGCAAACTCGGTTCAATGATTGTTTGTTCCTGCAACGTTTTCAGCGACCGCGACGTGCGGTCCGCCATTGACACCGCTCCGGCTCGGCCCGCCACCGCCAACCAGGTCTACGGCTGCCTCGGATGCTCCCCGCAGTGCGGGCGTTGCGCGCGTACCATTCGCCGCATCATGGACGAGGCGCTGCGCGGCGCGCGCGGCTGCGCCCAGGAATGCCCGTCGCCTGCGCGGCGCACCATCGCCGCCGACCACAGTAATCGCGTATTGCCTCATTCCGGCCCGCATTCGCCGCTTGAAGCCGTGACGCCTTCACATTAGAATAATTAAACTGCAGGTGCCGAGCCGCGGCTGGCCCCGAATGCAGGAGTGCGAGCCATGAAGGGCGACGCCAAGGTCATCGACTATCTCAACAAGGGCCTGCGCAGCGAACTGACCGCGATCAACCAATACTGGCTGCATTACCGGCTGCTGGAGAACTGGGGCTACAACGAACTCGCCAAGAAATGGCGCAAGGAATCGATCGAGGAGATGCACCACGCCGACAAGTTCATCGACCGCATCATCTTCCTCGACGGCTTCCCCAACATGCAGGTGCTCGATCCGCTGCATATCGGGCAGAACATCAAGGAAATGCTCGAGGTCGACCTGCAGGCCGAGATCGGCGCCCGCGCGCTCTACAGGAAGCCGCGACCTATTGCGCGTCGGTGAAGGATTATCCGTCACGCGCGACCTGTTCGAGGAACTGATGGAGGACGAGGAGCACCATATCGACTTCCTCGAAACGCAGCTCCATCTGGTCGAGACAGCTCGGCGTGCAGCTTTACGCGCAGCACCACATCGGCAAGCTGGACGACGAGAAGAGAAGGGCGACGTAGGCCGCGCGAAGCTCCTCTTCCCCTCTCCCGCTTGCGGAGAGGGTGCCGAACCGCGCAGCGCTGAGGCGGGAGAGGGCGCTTTCGTCGCCAGCTCAACAGATGCCCTCTCCCGGCCGCCGTCGCTTCGCTCCGGCGTCCACCCTCTCCCGCAAGCGGGATGACGGAAAGCAAGCGAAGCTAGCCGCCCGCTCATTCTTGGCGAACAACCCCTCCGCCAACCTCACCAACTCGTCGACGCACGCCTCGGCGCTCTTGCCCGATGTATCGAGCGCGCATGCGCGCGGCCGTAGTCCGCCGCGCGCGCGTCGAGGATCGCCACCAGGTCGTTCATCGCGTCGCGATTGTGCGCCATCGGGCGGAAGTCGCCTTGCTCCATCACGCGGCGCATGTGCTCGGCGGGCGAGGCCTGCAGCCAGATGACGTGGGTCTGGTCGAGCAGCTGCGCGAGCGTCGTCTCGTCGGCGACGATTCCGCCGGCGGTCGCGATCACGGCGGCGGATTCGGTTGCCACCACGCGCGTCAGGCAGTCGCGCTCGTAGCGGCGGAACGTGCCCTGCCCGTAAACCTCGAACAGTGTCGCGACCGGCGCGCCGTGCTCGCGCTCGATCATCTTGTCGAGTTCGACGAAGGCGCAGCGAAGCCGCTCGGCGAGCACGGCGCCGAGCGTCGATTTGCCGGCGCCGCGCAATCCCACCAGCGCGATGCGCGCCGCGGCGCGGCTCAGCGCTTGCGCGACGCTCAGAGCATCTCGCACCGGCGCGCGTGCCGGCGCGGCATCAGTCTCGATCCGGATCGAGATCGAGCACGCGCGCGATCGAATCGAGCACCAGCACGCTCGGATTTGCCCTCGCCGAGTCTCGATCTGCGCGAGGTAGCGCTCGGAGGTCTGGCACTGCTCCGCCAGCATCTTGCGCGTCATGCCGCGCTTGGCGCGCTCGTATGCGCACCCGCACGCCGATATCGCGCAGCGGCATGTCCGGCGCGCAGCCTGTTTGGCGGCCGCTTCGCACGCCTTGCGCGGCCGGTTGCTCAGTAGCGCGGCGCAGCGTCGCATCACGTCTCGATCTTCACGTATTCGAAATCGCCCGGCTTGTTGTCGATGCCGACCTTGGGCGGCGATATCCACGAGGCGAACTTGCCGGCTTCGGTCACCGGCTCCATCAGGCTGGCGATGAAGTCGCCGTCGTCCGTCGAGGGCAGCCAGTCGCCCTTGCGCTTGCCCCACGTCGCATCGTCGATCAGCAGGCCGTCGGGCGTCGCGTGAACGTCTTGAACTCGCCGATCTGGCGGTGGAACGCGACGTTCGGCAGCGTGAGCTTGTAGTCGTAGCCGGCGAGCGTGATGATCTTGTTCCAGCGCAGCAGGCCCTTCACGCAGTCCTGCGTGTAGTCGTCGCGCAGCCGCATGTTGAGCGCGGTGAGCGCCGGCTCGTCGACGCGCTTGATCTCGCCGTTCACCAGCTTGAGCACCGGATAGGTGTCGTTCTTGAGCTGGTGGTCGTCCTCGATCTGCGTCTCGCGATAACGCCCCTTCACGCCCGCGTTGAAGGCGTTCGCCGCATTGGTCGAAACCTCGCAGCCGAACAGGTCGAGCGAGAGCGTGTAATGCAGGTTCAGCTTCTTCTGGATCGTCGGCAGGTCGATGACGCCGAGCGCGCGCACTCTCGCGATGTCGGTCGGGTCGTCGATGCCGGCCTCCTTCATCGCCTCGCAGGTGCGCTGCACCACGCGGCTGATGCCGGTCTCGCCGACGAACATGTGGTGCGCTTCCTCGGTGAGCATGAAGCGGCAGGTGCGCGAGAGCGGATCGAAGCCCGACTGCGCCAGCGAGTGAAGCTGCATCTTGCCGTCGCGGTCGGTGAAGTAGGTGAACATGAAGAACGACAGCCAGTCCGGCGTCGCCTCGTTGAAGGCGCCGAGCATGCGCGGCGCATCGTCCGAGCCGGAGCGGCGGCGCAACAGCCCCTCGGCCTCCTCGCGGCCGTCGCGGCCGAAATACTTTTGCAGCAGGTAGACCATCGCCCAGAGGTGGCGGCCTTCCTCGACGTTCACCTGGAACAGGTTGCGCATGTCGTAGAGCGAGGGCGCGGTCTTGCCGAGAATGCGCTGCTGCTCGACCGACGCGGGTTCGGTGTCGCCCTGGATGACGATCAGGCGGCGCAGCATGGCGCGATATTCGCCCGGCACGTCCTGCCACGCGGGTTCGCCATAATGCTCGCCGAACGGAATTTTGCGGTTCTCTTCCTGCGGCGCAAGCAGCACGCCCCAGCGGTATTCGGGCATCCGCACGTAGTCGAACTTGGCCCAGCCGCGCGGATCGACCGAATAGGCGGTGCGCAGATAGACCAGCGACTCCTGGAAGCCGTTCGGCCCCATGTCGTGCCACCAGTCGATGTAGCCCGGATGCCAGACCTCCAGCGCCTTGAGCACGCGGCGGTCTTCGGTCAAGCCCGACATTGTTCGGGATGGTGGTGGAGTAATCGACTTTGATGTCGTGCATGGTCATGACTCACACCCTCTTCAAATCGAAATTCGGCTTCTGCCCTGCGCCGTAGCGCGTGAGCGCGCCCTCGGGGCCGACCGCATTCGGGCGCTGGAAGATCCAGTTCTGCCACGCGGTCAGCCGCGCGAAGATTTTCGTTTCCATCGTCTCGGGGCCGGCGAAGCGCAGGTTCGCCTCCATGCCGGTGAGGCCGTCGGGCGAGAAGCTCGCGCGCTCTTCGAGCAGCAGCCGCACCTCGTCCTCCCAGTCGATGTCGTCGAGCGCCGCGGTGACGAGGCCGATGTCGTCCGCCGCTTCGGCATCGAGCGGCTTGCCGGCCGCGGCCTTGCGCGGCTTCCAGCGACTCCGGCTCGCCGAGAAAGCGCGTCGCGAGGCGCGACAGGCCGTTGCCCATCGCGAGATCGCCGGAGAAATTCGTCGTCGCCGAGCATGATCGCGGCGGGCGCGCGGTTGTCGCCCTGCATCGTGCCGATCAGCATGTAGGAGCGGTCGGCCGCGAAAATCAGTTCGGCGAGCGTGCCGGCAAAGCAGGAGCCCGGCTCGATCAGCGTGACCAGCGAGCGCGACGTCATGTCGACGCGCTTGAGCACGCGCTTCCACTTCAGGCGGATTTCGCGCGCGAGCCAGTGCTGTGGCATTGGCATCGAGGAAAGTGTCGTAAGCCGAGCACGCGCTGCGGGTCGCCGACGCGACTTGAACACGATGGTCGCGACCTCCAGCTCGTTGAGCCGGATGTCGAGGATGGCGTCGTCCAGCTCGCGCGCGAGCTGCAACGGCCAGAACGCGGCGCCTTGGCTCACCAGCTCGCCGGCGGAGGCAGGGCGGCGCATTGTCCGGCCCGCGCAGCGTGATGGTTGCGAGCCGGTTCTCGCGGGTGAATTCGACCGAGACGTATTTGTATTCGTTCGCTGTCGGCCGAGCGCTTGCGCTCGACCGGCGTGAGGGCGATGCCCTTCTTCGGGTCGCCCTTGTTCCTGGCCGAGGAAGCGATGTTCTTGGCACGCTCGGCGACTGCTTCGTCCAGTTTCGAGCGGGGCATCACCTCGTCTACGAGCCGCCAGTCGACCGCGCGTTTGCCCTTCACCCCTTCTTCCGTCGTGCAAAACACGTCGGCACGGTCGCGCCGCACCTTGCGCTTGTCGGTGACGCGCGTCAGCCCGCCGGTGCCGGGCAACACCGCGAGCAGCGGCAATTCGGGCAGCGACACCGAGGCCGAGCCGTCATCCACCAGCATGATGTGATCGCAGGCGAGCGCCAGCTCGTAGCCGCCGCCGGCCGCCGTGCCGTTGACGACGCAGAGATATTTCTGGTCCGAGTGCGCGCTTGCGTCCTCGATGCCGTTGCGCGTCTCGTTGGTGAACTTGCAGAAGTTGACCTTGTGGGCGTGCGTCGCGCTCGCCAGCATGCGGATATTGGCGCCGGCGCAGAACACGCGCTCCTTGCCGGAGCTTGCAGGATGACGACCTTCACCTCCGGATGCTCGAAGCGCAGCCGCTCGATCGCGTCGGCGAGCTCGATGTCGACGCCGAGGTCGTAGGAGTTGAGCTTCAGCTCATAGCCGCCGAGCAGGCCGCCCTTCTCGTCGACGTCCATGGTGAGCGTCGCGATCTCGCCGTCGGTGGCGAGCTTCCAGTGGCGGTAGCGCGCCGGCTCGGTGCGGAAATCGATCGCGCCGTGTCATGCGGCTGCGCCTTCCGGCCGCTTCTCCCATCGGCTCGCTCCCAGAAATTCTCTTGATATTTCAATGAGTCGAATAGGAATTATAGTGCATAATCGACTGAAAGGGCAATGCACGTGGGAGCAAAAAATCAGGCCGCGCTGTCGAGCCCTTCGCCGTGAGCGCGGAAAATCCGGTCGGTAAAGGCCGTCACCGCGTCGAGAGTTTCCTCCGGCTTTTCGCGATACGGCGCGTGGCCGACGTCCGGCAGAACCAGCGTCTCGACCGGGCAGTAGCATTCCTCCTCGACCGCGCGCACCTGCGCGAGCGTGCCGTAAGGGTCGGCCGCGCCCTGCACGACCAGCACCGGCACGCGGATATAGGCGAGCGCGTCGGTGGTATCGAACGTCTCGAAAGCCGGGGTCGAGCCACGCCCCGCTCCAGCCGCGGAACGCCGCGGTCGACGTCCGCATGGTGGCGGGCGAGGCGGCGCGGGGAGGTCGGTGGTCTCAAAGTTCGCGACGGTTTGCTGGATCGCCTCGATGTTGCTCGCTTCCATGAAGAAATGCGGCGCCATCAGGACCAATCCCCGCACGCGATGATCCTGCACGCTGCCCGCGTAGTACGCCGCGATGGTCGCGCCATCACTGTGGCCGAACAGGATGCCGCGGCGGAATCCGATCGCGTCGAGCAGCTGCGGCAGCACGTCGGTCGCCTCGCGCTGCATGTAGTCGAGCGGGCGCGGCAGCGTGATCGTCGAGGACTTGCCGTAGCCGGCGCGCGAATAGACGAACACGCCTGCGCCGGTTTTCTCGGCGAGCTTTTGCGGGAAATCGCCCCAGGTCGTGACCGAGCCGAGGCCCTCGTGCAGCATCACGATGGTCGGCGCAGCATCCGGCCGCGGGCCGATCATGCGGTATTCGAGGCGTCGCGCCGCCGACTTGGATCTGGCCCTGGTCTTCAAGCGAAGTCATCAATCCCTCAGCTTGAACCGCTGAATCTTCCCCGTCGCGGTTTTCGGCAGGCTGTCGACGATCTCGATCCAGCGTGGGTATTTCCACATGCCGATCTGCTGCTTCACGTGCTCCTTCAGCGCTTCGCGCAGCGGTTCGGCGTCGCCGGCTTTCGCGCCGTCTTTCAGCGTGACGAAGGCCTTCGGCCGCAGCAGCCCGTCGCCGTCTTCCTTCGCCACCACCGCGGCCTCCAGCACCGACGGGTGCGTGATCAGCGCGGACTCCACATCGAACGGCGACACCCACAGGCCCGAAACCTTGAACATGTCGTCGTTGCGGCCGCAGTAGCGGTACATGCCGTCGGCATCGCGCACGTAGATGTCGCCGGTGCGCGTCCATTCGCCTTCGAAGGTGCGGCGCGTCTTCTCGCGCTGGTTCCAGTAGCCCTCCGCGGCGGTCGGCCCGCGCACCAGAAGCTCGCCAAGCTCGCCGTCCGGCACGTCGGCGCCCTGCTCGTCGACGATGCGCAGGTCGTAGCCGGCGACCGCGACGCCGGTGGTGCCGTAGCGCAGCTTGCCCGGCTGGTTGGAGATGAAGATGTGCAGCATCTCGGTCGAGCCGATGCCGTCGAGGATGTCGACGCCGAACCGCTTCTTCCATTCGGTGCCGACATGCTCCGGCAGTGCCTCGGCGGCCGACACGCACCAGCGCAGGCGCTTCGATCCATTCTCGGGCGTGCAGGCGGGGTCGGCGAGCATCATGGCGTAGAGCGTCGGCGCGCCGAAGAACAGCGTCGGCTGCTCGCGCGCGCAGCACCTCGAAGATCGCGGCGGGCGCCGGGCGATCGGGGAGCAGCGCGGCGGTCGCGCCAACCGACATCGGAAAGCTCATGCCGTTGCCGAGCCCGTAGGCGTGATAGAGCTTGCCGGCCGAGAAACAGACATCGTTCTCGGTGATGCCGAGCACGCCCTGGCCATAGAGTTTCGCCGTCGCCATCGCGCTGGTGTGAACGTGGCGCACGCCTTTCGGCATCCCGGTCGAGCCCGACGAATAGAGCCAGAACGCGACCTCATCGCCGGATGTGTCTGCGGGCGCTGCCGGCGCTCTCGGCATCGAGCAACTTGCCGAAGCTTGGATATTGCGTGGGCGCATCGCCGACCAGCACCAGCGTCTTGAGCGGAAGTCCCGCCATCGCGGTCTCGGCGGCCTTGAGAAATGGCGGCGAGACGAACAGCACCTTGGCGCGGGAATCCTGCAGGATGTAGCGGAACTGCTCGACCGGCAGCAGCGTGTTCAGCGGGATCGGGATAATGCCGGCGCTTATTGCTCCCCAAAACAGCACCGGGAAATCGACCGTGTCGAGCATGATCATCGCGACACGGTCTTCGCGCTGCAGGCCGAGCCGCGCCAGCATCGGGCCGACGCGCGCGCAGGCGTCGGCCAGCTCGCCGTAGGTCAGCCGCCGCGTCGGGTCGACGAACGCGGTCTTCGCGCCGCGCCCTTCCGCGACATTGCGGTCGACCATGTCGACGGCGGCGTTGTAGCTTCCCATTGGCGTTTCCTGACGATGCGCTTTTCGGCATTATAGGGGGACCGCCTGATCGGACAAATCGAGGATCGCCATGGATACCGACACGACGCTGCGCGCGCGCGCCGACGACACGAGCATCCGCATCGGCGGGTTTTCCATCGACATCCTGGTGCAGGGCTTTCCCGGCAAGACCGTGTGCCACGGCGGGCTCGGCTGGAGCACGGTCGCGCTGGTGCGTGGGCAGGGCAGGGTGATCCTGATCGACGCCGGCAATTTCGGCATGCGGCGTGCTGATCGCGGGCCGGCTTGAGGCGCATGGGCTGAAAGCCGCCGACGTTACCGACGTGATCCTGACGCACGCGCATTACGACCACTCGATCAACTGGCCGATGTTTTCCGCTTCGCGCGTGCTGATCGGCAAGCAGGAACTCGAATGGGCGGTGGCGCAGCCGCTCGGCCACCACACGATCCCGGAATTCTACGTGCGCGAGCTTGCCGTCTCGCCGCAGCTTCACGGCGTCGAGATCGCCGAAGAGGTGATCCCGGGGCTGACCGCCTATGCGGGGCCGGGCCACACGCCGGGACACCTCGTCTATGTCCTCAACGGCGGCGAGCGCGATGTGATCTTCTCCGGCGACGCCGCGAAGAACCGCGCCGAAATGCTTTCGCGCGAAGCCGACATGACGATGAATGCGGGCGACAGCCGCCGCACCATGGAGCGCATCTGGGACCTGTGGCGCAAGAAGCCCGGCTCGATCCTCGTGCCCGGCCACGACGTCCCGATGCGGCTTGAAAACGACGAGCCGGTCTACATCGCCAAGCGCACCGCGGGCATCAGCGCGTGGTTCGGGCGCAAGCTGGAAGAGACGACGCTGATCGAACTGAAGGTCTAGAGCTTCGGAATGCCCGCCTGATCGATCACCGCCTTGTAGACGCCGATCTCCTTGGTGACGCGCGCCCACGCTGCGTCCGCGCCTTTCGGGCGCACCAGGAAACCCGCCTTGTAGAGTTTCTCTTTCATCTCCGGCGTGGAGAGCACCTTTAGGGTTTCCGCCTCCAGCCATTTGACGATGTCGGGCGGCGTCTTGGCGGGCGCGAGCAGAACCGTGTCGGTCGCAAACACGAAATCCTTGTAGCCAGCCTGTTCCATGGTTGGGACATCCGGCAGATCGGGCCAGCGTTCGTCGCCCGTAACCGCGAGGCAGCGCAGCGTGCCGGCCTTGATGTGCGGATGCGCCGGCGGCAGCGAGCCTGAGGAAAGCTGCGCGGTTCCGCTGAGCAGCGCCTGCAGCGCGTCACCGCCACCCTTGTACACGATGGTCTCAAGTTTCGGCATGTTCTCGCGAATCTTCAGGACTTCCGCCTGAATTTGCGGCGTCGTGCCGATCGGCGGCGTCGCAACATTGAACTTCTCTGGATTGGCTTTGGCGAGCGCGACAAATTCCTTGATCGTCTTTGCCGGCAGCTCGGAGCGCACCACGAACGTGTTCGGCGACGACGCGAGTTCGCAAACGCCGACGAAGTCCTTGTACGGGTCGTAGGGCAGCTTGTTGTACAGACCGAAATTGACCGAATAGGCATTGGTTGCCAGCAGGATCGTGTAGCCGTCCGGCTCGGCGCTCGCCGCATAGCCCATGCCGATATTGCCGCCGGCTCCGCCGCGGTTTTCGATGATGAATGTCTTGCCGGTCGACTGCTCCAGCGCGGCGGCAACGATACGGCCGGTAATATCCGAGGGGCCGCCGGGTGTGTTCGCGACCACGAACCTGACGGGGCGATCCGGATAGGCGGCCAGCGCCGAACGCATGCGGAGGAAGGTTGGAGCCGCGATGCCGGCCGCGAGCGCGCCGGCTGCCTTGATGATGCTGCGCCGCGATAACGCCCCAATGGGTGCTTTGCTCATCGTCCTCCCCCGCGCTTTCAGGTGATGGTGATCGCGTTTTCGGCTGGTATCCCCGAGACGTGCCGACAAGATGCGCGGAAAGCTAAGCTGGAAGCGCTCGTTCGTTCAACCCCCGACGGTACCTTGAGCGCAACCACGGGTGGCTCTATCCTGATCGCTTCGTCGCGCGCTTTGCTGAACGAGGGGCGATGAGGACGACCACCATACTGGCAACCGTCGCGCTGCTGGGGCTTGCCGGCACGCTCGTGCTGCCTCACCGCGCGAGCGACCGCGCGGCTGCGGCCGAGCCGCGGGAAATCTGGAGCGAAGTGTCCTGGCCCTTCCCGATGGACCAGTGGGGCAAGGGCAAGGCCTTCGTCTGCAAGGCCGCCGACTGCGGCGGCGATGTCACGATCTACCTTCGCGCCAAGATCGGGTTCTGCAACTGCTCCACCGGCGTCGCGGACGACGAAGAGCTCGACCGCATCAGCGACTTCGATCTGCTGGGCAATCAGCTCACCGCGATCGCGCCGGGACGGCCGATCGCGGTCGCCTGGATGAAGGGCCGCAGCCGCGCCTTCCTGATCGGCGGGCCGCAGCGTGGCCAGTCCGCGCTTTCGATCGGCTTTAACGATCGCTGCGACGCGATCATCGCGACGGCCGTCGTTCCACACAATCGGCCGGCCGCAATCGAGGCCGCCGTGCTCGAATTCCTGAACAGCAGAACCGTGTTGCGTTGGGCAGAGGTGACGCTCGGGCTGTAGCGCCTAGTAGAGCTGGCCGATATCGGTCAGGAATTTGCGGCATGATCCCGCGAGCTTCACCTTGTTGGTCTGCAGGCACGCCAGAACCCGCATATCGTCGCCGAAGAATTTGCTGCACATGCGCCGCGAGTCGCCACCGCAGGCCTTGTCGCCGCGCTTGCGCATGTCGTCCTGCGCTGACGCCGATGCGATGCTGGCGATGGTTGCGAGCGAGAGCAGGGCCGCGAATAAACTGGTGCGAGATCCAAGCACTGGGCGCCTCCGGCATATGTTTTTCAGCGTGCAGAAGATACACGCCCATTCGCTGGAAAGCCTTGCCTTAATTTCCCTACCCACAAGTTCGCGCGGAACCGTTGCGCCAGCGCACCAGTCGCGGCGTAACGCCGCGTCACATCGTGTGCTGCGCCTTCGCGTCCTGGATCGTCTTCCACACGCGCTCGGGCGTTGCCGGCATCTCGATATTGGCGACGCCGTAATCCGACAGCGCATCGACGATCGCGTTCATCACCGAGGTGAGCGCGCCCGCGCATCCCGCCTCGCCGCAGCCCTTCACGCCGAGCGGATTGCTCTTCGCCGGAACCGGATGGCTCTCGAACCCGACCTCGGGCATGTCGGCTGCGCGCGGCATCGCGTAGTCCATGTACGAGCCGGTGAGCAGTTGGCCTTCGGCGTCGTAGGCGGTCTTCTCCATGATCGCCTGCCCGATGCCTTGCACCACGCCGCCGTGGATCTGCCCGGCCACCAGCAGCGGATTGACGATGGTGCCGAAGTCGTTCACCGAGTTGTACTTCACCACCTCGATGACGCCGGTGTCGGGATCGACCTCGACCTCGGCGACATGGCAGCCGTTTGGGAACACCGACGGGCTCGGCTCGGCGGTGACGTGCTTGACGCTGAGCGAGTTCGGCACGCCTTCGGGAACCTTGAGGCCGGAGCGCAGCTTTTCGGCAAGTTCCATGATGCCGATCGAGCGGTCCGTCCCGGCGATGGTGAAACGTCCGGCGGCAAACTCGATGTCGCCGGCCGAGGCTTCCAACACGACGCCCGCGACCTGCTTGCCCTTCTCGATCACCTGATCGGCGCCTTCGACGATCGCGGTGCCGCTCGCATACATCGATCGCGAGCCGCCGGTGCCGCCACCGGCGAGCAACTCGTCGCTGTCGCCCTGCAACAGCTTGATGCGCTCGAACGGGACGCCGAGCTTCGCGGATAACACCTGCGCGAACGGCGCCGCATGGCCCTGCCCGTAGTCGAGTGTGCCGGTGATGATGGTGACGTCGCCGTTCGGCTCGAAGCGGATGCCGCCCATTTCCTTGTTCGGCGGGGCGGTGACCTCCAGATAGCTGCCGAGCCCGAGTCCGAGGAGCTTGCCGCGCTTCTTTGCCGCGCGCTTGCGCTGCTTCAAGCCCGGCAGGTCGGCGATCTCCACGGCGCGCTCGAACACGGCGGGGAAATCGCCGCTGTCGTACTGCATCCCCGATGAGGCTTTGTAGGGAATCTCCTTCGGCTTGATCTGGTTGCGGCGGCGCAGTGCAAAGCGGTCGATGCCCATCTCCTGCGCGGCGCGGTCGATCAGCCGCTCCATGTAATAGTTGCCCTCGGGGCGCCCCGCGCCGCGATACGCCGACACCAGCACCGTGTTGGTGAACATCACCTTGGTGGAAACTTCGATCTGCGGGATTTTGTAAACGCTGACCGCGTTTTTCACGATGTTCAGTGTCGACATCAGCGGCGAAACCGGGCCGAGATAGGCGCCGGTGTTGCCGTAGCCGGTGAAGCGCGCGGCGAGGATCTTGCCCTTGGCGTCCAACGCAAGCTCGCCGACGAACTCGTGGTCGCGGCCGTGATGGTCCGACACGAAACTTTCGAACCGGTCCGCGGTCCATTTCACCGGACGGCCGAGTTCCTTCGCGGCGTGCAGGATCGGCACGTATTCGGGATAGACCGCAGCCTTCATGCCGAACGAGCCGCCGACATTGCCGATCAGCACATGCACCTTGTCGGGCGTGACGCCGAGCACGTCGACGAGGCCGGCCCTCATCCCGAACGCGCCCTGGCAGCCGATGTTCATCGTGTAGCGGCCGCTCGCCTTGTCGAACGACGCGATTGCGGAGCGCGGCTCCATCGCGTTGACCACCAGCCGGCTGTTGACCAGCGTCAGCTTGGTGACATGGGCGGCCTGCGCGAAGGCTTCCGCCACCTTGGCCGGGTCGCCGTAAAGATAGTCGAGCGCAACGTTGCCGGGCACGTCGTCATAAAGCTGCGGCGCGCCGGGTTTGGCGGCTTCCCTTGCGCTGGTCACGGCGGGGAGCGTCTCGATGTCGACCTCGACGGCTTCCGCGGCATCCTTGGCCTGCGACGGCGTCTCGGCGATCACCACCGCGACCGGGTCGCCGACGAAGCGCACCTTGTCGCTGACCAGCGAAGGCCGCAGCGGCTTCTTCATCTCCGAGCCGTCGCGGTTCTTGAACGGCACCGCGCATTTCAGCGTGCCGTAGCTGGCCAAATCCGCGCCGGTATAGATCGCAAGCACGCCCGGCATTGCCTTCGCGGCGGCGGTATCGATCCCCTTGATGATCCCGTGCCCGTTGCGGCTGCGCACCAGCACCGCGTAGGCCTGCCCCGGCAGATTGAGATCGTCGGTATAGCGGCCGTGGCCCTGCACCAGAACCGGGTCCTCGGTGCGGCGCACCGGCTGGCCGACGCCGTATTTGTTCAAATCGAACGCGTTCGAACGGTCCTGCATATTCATGATCGGATTGCCTCTCGAGCGATATGGCCTGCGATTATCACGCGGCGGCAGTGGTTCGATAGGGGGCGCGGCCCGCCCTCAGGTCAGCCATGCGAAGGGCTTGCCCACCGGCGGTGGGCGGTTTCATGATGCGCGAAAGGCGGCCAATTGTCGCGACGGCAGCCGTTTGCATGAAATCTTCGCTTGGCGTGGCAACGATCCTGCGTAAGATACCGCAAAAGCTTCATCGGGAGGAACCCAAATGCATCGACTAATGATGACGCGTGCCCGCTTTGCCGCCGGCTTTGTTGCCGCCACGCTACTCGCGCTGCTGCCGAATTTCGCATCCGCGCAGAGCGGCAATCCGATCACCATCGGCTTCGCCATGTCGTTGACCGGGCCGCTCGCCGCCAACGGCAAGCAGGCGCTGCTCGGCATGAAGATCTGGGAGGAAGAGACCAACGCGAAGGGCGGCCTGCTCGGGCGGCCGGTCAAGCTCGTCTACTACGACGACCAGACCCAGCCTTCGACCATTCCGGGCATCTACACCAAGCTGCTCGACGTCGACAAGGTCGATCTCGTCATCGGCCCGTACGCGACCAACATGGCCGCGCCCGCGATGCCGGTCGTGATGCAGAAGGGCAAGGTCTTCGTCATCCTGTTCGGGCTCGCGGTGAACACGGAGTTCAAGTATCCGAAATTCTTCGCGATGATCCCGTCGGGGCCCGACCCGAAGCCCTCATTCACCGATGGGCTTCTTCGACGCCGCCGCGGCGCAGAACTCCGAAACCGCAGACGGTTGCCATCGTGGCGGCCGACGCGGAGTTCGCGAACAATGCGTGCGACGGCGCGCGCACCAACGCCGCCAAGCACGGCTTCAGGATCGTCTATGAGCGCCGCTACCCGCCGGCGACCACCGACTTCGCGCCGATCGTGCGCGCGATCCAGGCGGCCAACCCGGACGTGGTCGCGATCTGCTCCTATCCGCTCGACTCGGTCGGCATGGTGCGCGCCGTCAACGAGATCGGCTTCAAGCCGAAGATGATCGGCGGAGCGATGGTCGGCCTGCAGGCGACCGTGTTCAAGAACCAGCTCGGACCCCTGCTCAACGGCTGGGTGAACTACGAGACCTGGGTGCCGGCCAAGAGCATGATGCATCCGGGGACCGAGGAGTTCTTCAAGAAGTACCAGTCGCGCGCCGCCGCCGAAGGCGTCGATCCGCTCGGCTACTATCTGGGCGGCTGGGGCCACGCCTATATCCAGGTGCTGGGCGACGCGGTCAAGGGCACCAACAGCCTCGACGACAACAAGCTCGCCGACTACATCGCCAAGACCGAGTTCAAGACCATTCATGGGCCGATCAAGTTCGGCGCGGGCGGCGAGTGGGCGAAGTCGGGCATGCTGCAGGTGCAGTATCACAGCATCAAGCAGGGCGCGGGCCTCGAGACGTGGCGTGGCATGGACTACCAGACCGTGATCACGCCGAACGACATGAAGACCGGCAACCTGATCTACCCTTACGAGAAAGCGAAGTGAGCGGCTGAACCGCTCCGAACTTCCGGAGAAGAGAGCGCCGCGCGGCAGCCCGCGCGGCGTTTTTCTTTTTCCCTCTCCCGTGAAGCGGGGAGAGGGAAGGCGGAGAGACCTTCACAGTCCCAGATAAAACTTCCGGATCAGATCGTTATTGTTGAGTTCGTGGCCGATTTGCCTTCGAACGCGATCTTGCCATGCACGATCACATATCCGCGGTCGGCGATGCGGATCGCCTGGGTGAAATTCTGTTCGGCCATCAGCACCGTCAGGCTGTACTTGGTCTGCAGTTCCTTGATCACGTCGATGGTGCGGCTGACCAGAATCGGCGCCAGCCCGACCGATGGCTCGTCCACCAGCAGGATGCGCGGCGCGCTCATCAGCGCGCGCGCGAGCGCCAGCATCTGCTGCTCGCCGCCGCTCATCGAGCCTGCGAGCTGATGGCGGCGCTCCTTCAGGCGATCGAATATCTCGTAGCAGAAGTCGAGATTGCGCTTGATGTCCTTGCGCGCGGTTGCGCGGAACGCGCCGAGCAGCAGGTTCTCTTCTACCGTCAATTTGGGAAACAGCCGCCGCCCTTCCGGCACCAGCGCGATGCCGAGGTCGACGATCTCCTCCGTTGACCGGCCGACGAGATCGTGTTTCGCACCGTCGATTTCGGCCACGATCGTGCCGGCGCTCGGGCGCACCATACCCATGATGCACTTCATCAGCGTGCTCTTGCCGTTGCCGTTGGTGCCGAGCAACACCACGGTCTCGGCGGCGCGCACGTCGAAAGTCACGTCCTCAAGCACGCGGACCGAGCCGTAACCGGCGTGAACGCCGCTGATGGTGATGCTGTTAGCCAAGGTAGGCTTTCTCCACCTCGGGGTTGCGTACGACGTCGTCGGGATTGCCGTCCGCGATCTTCTTGCCCGATACCAGCACCACAAGCCGTTGCGAGAAGCTCATCACCGCGCTCATGATGTGCTCGATCAGGATGATGGTGATGCCGCGCTCGCTGAGCTGCACCAGCAATTTCAAAATGTCCTCGATCTCGGAATGCGACAGGCCGGCCATCGATTCATCCGCGATCAGGAGCTTTCGGCTCCGCCGCCATCGCGCGCGCGAGCTCGAGCTTGCGCATCTCCACCTGGGTGAGGTCACGCGGCTGCTTTGCAGCCTTGTGATCGAGGCCGACGAGACGCAGGTATTCGACGCAATGCGCGTCGAGTTCGGCCGATGAGATCGCGGGACCGAGCCGCGCCTTCACGGCGTAGAGCAGAGGAACGCGCAGGTTGTCGGCAACCGACAGGCTGTGGAACGGACGCGGAAGCTGGAACGAGCGTGCGAGGCCATAGATCGTGCGCTGATGCGCCGCCATTCCATCCATCTTGCGGCCGTCGAAGGTCACGCCGCCGGTTTCGTTCTGCAACGTGCCGCAGATGCAGTTCACCAGCGTCGATTTTCCAGAGCCGTTCGGTCCGATCAGGCCGAGGCGTTCGCCCGGCATGACGTCGAGATTAATGCCGTCGAGCGCGACAAAGCCGCCGAAGCGCTTGCCGACCTGATCGATGCGAAGCAGCGGCTCGGTCATGACCCGGTCCTCGGGACCGAGGACATCGGAATGCCGACGTCCTTGTCATAGATCGATCGTACATCCGAACGGAGGACAAACCAGACAGAAATTCCCGCGATCGCGATACCGGTCGCAAGAAGCCCCTCGCTTCCCGGCTTGATCACGTTGACGAGGTACAGCAAGGCAGTCCCTACGATTGCGGCGGCGAGCGAGCAAGCGGTCAGCATGGCGCCCCAACGCTGCAGCGTCAGCAGGGCGTAGGAGCAGACGAGCAGCATGATTCCTGCGGTGCAGGTTGCGATCCCCATCGTTACAAGCATCCGGTCCGCCGCGCCGGAAGACATCCAGGGAATGCTGATCAGGACCACCAGAATGCCCAGGACGAAGCAGTAGGTGGCAATAGCCACAACCCCGATCTGCGCGACCCGCAAGCGCGATGCCGTGGCCTTCAGGAAGTCCTGGATCAGTCCGATCAGCCCGTTCGGTGCGATGATCACGAACGCGACCAGCAGCACGCCGACGATCAGCAGATTGACCGCCGAGGAGATTGTTACCGTGGCGATCTGCTGGATCGTGCCGAGCAGGATGGCCCCAATCAGCGGGCCGATCCAGACGCCGGTGCCGCCGATCATCGGCATTGCGATCGAGTTGACCGCGTAGGCGAGACCGAAGGCCGAGCTCGGCTCCAGATAGCCGAGATAATAGGGGAATGGCGCACCGGCCATGCCCATCAGGGCGCCTGAAACCGTTGTCGCAATCAGCTTGAGCCGCAGGGTCGGCACCCCGCAGGCTTCCGCCGCCAGTTCGTCATCGCGGATCGTCGCGAAGCCGAAGCCGAGCCTCGAGCGCTCGATCGTCCGCGCGGTCGCAATCGCCGCCACCGTCAGCAACAGCATCAGCAGGAACAGGTACTGAATGTAGGGAACCGCAAGACCGAGCACGTCGATGGTGTTCGGCCGGATAACATAGGCGCCGCGCGAGCCGCCGACGAATTGCCAATTGACGATCAGCGTCTGCAACACGACCGCGAGCGCCAGCGTTGCGATCGCGAAGAAGGCGCCGCGCAATCGCAGCGTCAGATAGCCCATACCGAACCCGACCAGTCCGGACACGATCCCGCCGAGAACGATCAGAAGCGGAATCGGAAGCTGGTAGACCTTGTGGAAGAACACAGTCGTGTACGCGCCAAGTGCGAAGAATGCGGCCGAACCGAAGTTCACATAGCCGCAATAGCCGCCGAGGATGTTCCAGGCCGTGGCCAGCACGATGAATTGCAGCACGACGTAGCCGGCGAAGAACACGTAGTTGTTGTCGATCAAGCGCGCGAGCGCGAATACCAGGACCGCCACCGCGCAGCAGATCAGCAAGAAGACCCGTGACCGCACGATTTCGCCCTATCGTCCGAGGAGGCCGGCCGGCCGGAACGCCAGCGTGAGCAGCAGGAAGCCGAACGCGACCGCGGGCGCCCATGACGGGCCCGTAAAATGTCGCCGTGATGCTCTCCACCACGCCGAGCAGCATCGCGCCAATGACGGTGCCGGGCAGGCTGCCGAGGCCGCCGAGCACGCAGATCGCGAACACGCGTCCGATGTATTCGCGCCCGACCGACGGCTCGACCGGCTGGATGATGATGAGGAACGCGCCCGCCATCGCGGCGGTCGCGATCGAGATGCCGAATGCGATGCGCTTGATGGCGATCGGGTTCGCCGCCATCAGGCGCGAGCGCGCCCTGATCCTGCGACACGGCCTGGATGGCGCGTCCGACGAAGGTGCGCGACAGGTAGAGCTGCAACACCACGATCATGACCAGCGAGAGCACGCACGGGACCAGCAGCCGGTAGGGCAGGTCGACGAAGGCGAAGCGCAAGGTCGGCCCGATGTAAGGCGCGTCGACGTAGCGATAGTCGACGCCGAACACGAGGATCAGGCCCACCTCGGTGATGAACAGGATGCCGAAGAAGAACGCGAGCCCGCGCAGCGCTTCCTGCCCGCGCTTCTCGAACGACGAGGTAGTAGACCTGATACACCGCGGCGCCGAGCGCGTAGAACACCGGCAGCATCAGCAGGCCGACCAGCACCGGATCGAGGCCGAAATTCTGATTGATGATGTAGGCGAGATAGGAGCCGAGGATGATGAACGCCGGATGCGCGATGTTGACGATATCGAGCATCCCGAACGAGATCGAGATGCCGACCGTCACAGCGATGTAGAAACCGCCGAGCAGCACGCCCGCGATGATGGCGTTGATCAGAAGCTCGAGGGGGAAATCCATGACGTGCGGCGCGCCGATTGAGGCTTCAGACGCCGCCGCGACGGCCAAAAGGCATCGCGCGCCTGTCTCGTCCCGTCATCGGTCCCCCACGTTGCGGCTTGTTGTTGGCGGTCTTTCTAGCATGCTCGCCGCCCCACGCCAGTGCGCAATTTGGCCCACGTGCGCCTATTCCGGTACCAATTTCAGCGGACGGGAATGGGCGAGGGCGTGCGGTGTTATCAAGGCGTGTGAATGCCGTAACGGCGGCTCAAGCGTGGAGGAAGGTCATGAGGATCGGATATTGGCAACGGACGCTGATCTGTGCGGGTCTTGGGGTCGCGCTTGTCGGCGTGGCGCTCGCGCAGCAACCACCGGTGCGCGTGCGCGGCGAGATCGAAAAGGTCGACGGCAACACGCTGACCGTCAAGGCGCGCGACGGGGCGATGCTGACCATCGCGGTGCCGGACAATGTCCGGGTGATGAACTTCGTCAAGGCCTCGCTCGCCGACATCAAGCCGAACTCCTACATCGGCGTCACCGCGATGCCGCAGGCCGGACGGCAGCCAGAAGGCGATCGCGATCCACATCTTCCTTGAAGCGCAGCGCGGCACCGGCGAGGGCCACCGGCCGTGGGACCTGCGGCCGGGCTCGACCATGACCAACGCGGCGGTCGAGACGACGGCCGGCAGCGTCGACGGACAGGTGCTGACGGTGAAATACAAGTCCGCCGACAAGACCGAGGAAAAGAAGGTGATCGTGCCGCCGGATGCCGCGATCGTCACCTATGCGCCGGCCGACAAGAGCGAGCTCAAGCCCGGCGCGCAGATCATCATCTTCGGCGCGCAGAAGCAGCCGGATGGCACGTTGCAGGCGCAGGCGGTGAATGTCGGCGGGGCGTCACGCCGCCGATGTGACGCGCACTGTCATCCCGGGGTGGCCCGAGAGGGCCGAGCCCGGGATGACGAACGTGTAGGCACCACTGCCCAATTCTGCGGCAGCGACTCTACAGCCTCCACGAGCGCCCCAGTCGCGCGCCGAAACAATCCTATTTATCCGATTGATCTAGCTTCATTTTCTTCTTGTCGCCGCACCTCACGCGGCTGGCATATCCATTGCAAACCTCTCCGGCGCCGGTGCATCCGCCCGGCAGGAGAGCGTCGATGATCTATGACCGTCCGTTCGATCCCAACAAGCCGCTGAACCGCCAGGATGCGTCTGCGGCCGCCATCGCAGCCCGGAGGAGCACGACTACGAGCAGGGCCGCACGATGCAGTGCGAGCCGGTCGTGAGCCAAAGCCAGGAAAAGACCTACGAGGGCGTGGTCGCCACGGCGGTGATGCGCAAGATTTTCCCGAAGGACGCCGCGCGCCGCGCGTTCCTGAAGTCGGTCGGCGCCTCGACCGCGCTCGCCGCGCTCTCGCAGTTCTTCCCGCTGAAGACCGCGACCGAAGTGTTCGCGCAAGGCGCGGCGCGATCGAGAAGAAGGACCTCAAGGTCGGCTTCATCCCGATCACCTGCGCGACGCCGATCATCATGGCGCACCCGATGGGCTTCTACACAAAGCACGGGCTGAACGTCGAGGTGATCAAGACGGCGGGCTGGGCCGTGATCCGCGACAAGACACTGAACAAGGAATACGACGCCGCGCACATGCTCTCGCCGATGCCGCTCGCGATCTCGCTCGGCGTCGGCTCGAACCCGGTGCCCTATGCGGTGCCGGCGATCGAGAACATCAACGGGCAGGCGATCACGCTCGCGATGAAGCACAAGGACAAGCGCGATCCGAAGTCCTGGAAGGGCTTCAAGTTCGCGGTGCCGTTCGACTACTCGATGCACAATTACCTGCTGCGCTATTACCTGGCGGAGCAGGTCTCGATCCCGACCAGGACGTGCAGATCCGCGCCGTGCCGCCGCCCGAAATGGTGGCGAACCTGCGCGCCGACAACATCGACGGCTTCCTCGGCGCCCGATCCGATGAACCAGCGCGCCGTGTTCGACGGCGTCGGCTTCATCCACATGCTGTCGAAGGAAATGTGGGACGGCCATCCGTGCTGCGCCTTCGCGGCGTCGCAGCGAGTTCATCACCGGCGCGCCGAACACCTATGCGGCGCTGCTCAAGGCGATCATCGACGCGACCGCGTTCGCCATCGAAGGCGGAGAACCGCAAGCAGATCGCCGAGGCGATCGCGCCCGCGAACTACATCAACCAGCCGGTGACGGTGCTGGAGCAGATCCTCACCGGCACGTTCGCGGACGGCCTCGGCAACGTGAAGAAGGACGCGAACCGCGTCGATTTCGATCCGTTCCCGTATGAGAGCTTCGCGGTGTGGATCCTCACGCAGATGAAGCGCTGGGGCCAGATCAAGGGCGATGTCGATTACGCGGGTGTCGCCAAGCAGGTGTTCCTGGCGACCGACACCACGAAGCTGATGAAGGAGGTCGGCCTGACGCCGCCGGCAGCGACGAGCAAGAGTTTCGTCGTGATGGGCAAGACGTTCGATCCCGAGCAAGCCCGAGGAATACGTGAACAGCTTCGCGATCAAGCGGGCTCGTGCGATCATAATCGCGTGAGCTGCCCGGGCTCTCATCGCATGACGTCGTCATCCCTGACACCTGCTGCGCGCGCGCTTCGTGTCGGTGCTGCATCTTCGCTCGCCTTTCTCCTCGCCTGGCATCTCGCGGTGCGCGGCACCGGCACCGTGCAGCAGATGGATCCCGAATACGCCAAGCTGATGGGCATGACCGCGACGCAGGGCAAATCCGCGATGCCGGGGCCGCTCGATGTCGGCGCCAAGCTGTGGGAGCACCTGAGCCGGCCGTTCTACGACAACGGTCCGAACGACAAGGGCGTCGGCATCCAGCTCGGCTATTCGATCGCGCGCGTGCGCTCGGCTATCTGCTCGCCGTGCTGGTGGCGATCCCGATCGGATTCCTGATCGGCATGTCGCCGCTGTTCTCGAAGGCGCTCGATCCCTTCATCCAGGTGCTCAAGCCGATCTCGCCGCTCGCCTGGATGCCGCTCGCGCTCTACACCATCAAGGATTCGGGCTGTCGGCGATCTTCGTGATCTTCATCTGCTCGCTCTGGCCGATGCTGATCAACACCGCGTTCGGCGTCGCGGCGGTGCGCAAGGAATGGCTCAACGTGGCGCGCACGCTGGAGGTCGGCACGCTGCGCCGCGCGTTCACGATCATCCTGCCGGCCGCCGCGCCGACGATCCTCACCGGCATGCGCATCTCGATCGGGATCGCATGGCTGGTGATCGTCGCGGCCGAGATGCTCGTCGGCGGGACGGGCATTGGTTACTTCGTCTGGAACGAATGGAATAATTTATCGATCACAAATGTGATTATTGCGATTTTGCTGATTGGGATTGTCGGGATGCTGCTCGACCTGATGCTCGCGCGCGCGACGCGCCTCGTCACGTTCCCGGAGTGAGCGTGTGACCGACAAGTTCATCTCCATCGAGGGCATCGCGAAGCGCTACGGCGCGACCGCGATCTTCGAGGACCTGTGGCTCGCCGTCCCGCGCGGCGACGTTCACCTGCGTGATCGGCCATTCGGGCTGCGGCAAGACCACCGTGCTCAACATCCTCGCCGGCCTCGACCAGCCGTGCGAGGGCGTGGTGATCGTCGACGGGCAGGCGATCGACGGCCCGAGCCTCGACCGCGCGGTGATCTTCCAGGGCCACGCGCTGCTGCCCTGGCGCACCGTGATGGGCAACGTCGCCTACGCGGTCGTCCTCGAAATAGCGCAAATGGCCGCGCGCGCAAGTCCGCGCGCACGCGCAGAAATTCATCGACCTCGTCGGCCTCACCGGCGCGGAGAACAAGCGCCCGGCCGAACTCTCCGGCGGCATGAAGCAGCGCGTCGGCATCGCGCGCGCGCTCTCGATCGAGCCGAAGATCATGCTGATGGACGAGCCGTTCTCCGCGCTCGACGCGCTCACGCGCGGCACCCTGCAGGACGAGGTGCGCCGCATCTGCCTCACGACCGGCCAGACCGTCTTCATGATCACGCACGACGTCGACGAGGCGATCTATCTCGCCGACCGCATCGTGCTGATGACCAACGGCCCGGGCGCGCGAGCTCGCCGAGATCGTCGACAACCCGCTGCCGAAGGAGCGCGCGCGCGCCGACATCCACCGCCACCCGCTCTATTACGCGGTGCGCAACCACATCATCGATTTCCTCGTCACGCGCTCGAAGAACTTCGCCGCCGGAGACGCCGCGCTCACGACCCGCGCCCCGTGCCGGTGGTGCGGCCGGGCGTGATCGAGAACGATGCGGCCCAAGCGCCGGCGCCGCGGCACACGCAGGGCGGCTCCCTCTCCCCTGTGGGGCGAGGGGTGGGGTGAGGGGGTGTCGATCATCGAAGGACCGTAACCCCTCACCCGGATCGCTGCGCGATCCGGCCGTCCCGATGGGAGAGGTAAGACGCCGCTGCGTCGCTTCAACTAACCGGGAGAACGACATGAAACGCGAAGACCTCACCGAGAAGCTGCTCGACATCAAGCGCGAGAAGGGCTGGACGTGGAAACACATCTGCCAGGAGATCGGCGGCATTCGCCGACAGCTGATCATCGGCGCGATCCTCGGCCAGAGAAGCTGACCAGGCCGCAGGCCGGCAAGGCCGCCGAGCTGTTCGGCCTCTCGAAGACCGAGGAGGCGATGCTCAACGAGGTGCCGATCGCGGCACCGGCACGCCGATGCCGCCGACCGATCCGCTGATCTACCGCTTCTACGAGATGGTGATGGTGAACGGCCCGGCCTGGAAGGCGCTGATCGAGGAGGAGTTCGGCGACGGCATCATGTCGGCGATCGACTTCGACTTCACTGATGGAGCGCGTGGCCAACCCGAAGGGCGACCGCGTGAAGATCACGATGAGCGGCAAGTTCCTGCCGTTCAAGTACTACGGCGCGAGCGGGAACGAGCCGGCGTATGGGTACAAGGAGGAGTAGCTCTCTGCTTCCCCACTCCCGCTTGCGGGAGAGGGTCGCCGCGAAGCGAGCGGGGAGAGGGAAACACCCTTGCGCGGGCGACCGGTCCGCGCGAAAGGAAAGCCTATGAAGAAGGCCGCCTCTAGGAGTTCGCGGCGCGGACATTCCACCGAACTCAAGGCGCTTGCCCGGTTGCCGGACGCGGCGATCGACACGTCCGATGCGCCGGAGTTGCCCGACTGGTCGGGTGCGAAACGCGGCCTGTTCTACCGTCCGGTTAAGCAGCAACTGACATTGCGGCTCGATGCCGACGTCGTCGCCTGGTTCAAGCGGCATGCCGAGCCTGCGGAAGGTTACCAGACGCGCATGAACCGGGCGCTGCGCGATTACGTTGCGAAGCACGCGAAAAAGCAGCGGCGTAACCGCGCGGCTTGAGCGCGTTGGAGTGGGGTAGTTATTCCAACTGACCATGGTCTTGAGTCGGCGGAGGACCGCCGCTGATGATCCAATGGGCAGGCACAAGCTTGTCCTCGCCCCGCCACTCGTGCGCCAAGGTCACGCCCTCGATTTCGCCCCACACATCTGCGCCAGCATGATCAAGAACTATTATCTGGAGCCGCCCCTGTGCGCGGATAACTTCGCGTCCCATGACCTGAAATACGGCTCGAACAGCGGCGATATCCTCGTCGCGGGTATCTGGGCTATTCGCTACAGCAACTCCGACTGGCTCGCCAATTCGTACGACCGGGAGCACCGCCGGAAGCGCTGGAGGACCTCACTGCGGCTGCAATCGGTATGGCGCGAGACCGGATCGACAATCTCATTCGTAGGAAATCGATTCCGATCCAGGACGCGACCACGTTCCGACGGGAATTTCGGACGTTTGCAAGCCGTTCCAATCTGACCAGCCTGCTCAGATCGACTGCAGCGCAGCCGAGCACAGAGACGATAGAGACGCTGGTCAACTCTGCTCCCATGTTTGTCAAGCAATTGCACGCGATCGAGGCTAGCGATGACCTGCTGGTGACCGCCGTCAGCGATTTCCTTCGCGCCAAGGCTGACAAAGTCCAGTGGGCTGACGAAGGACGGGTGTTGGTCGACAGCTTCGTAGACTTCGATGCCCAGCTAATTCGCGAGCACAAGATCGTTCGCGACGAGATTGAGGATGTTCAAGCCGCGATCGAAACAGCTGCGCGGGGTCGCGCTTTATATCGCAGGTGCACGGGAACAGTGCTTCCACTTGAGGGACAGACACTACCGTCCCATTTCGTGGCCGGCGCTTACAATCATCTCGCCGATTCACGCCACGTTGGCTGGCACCCGCAGTACGTCACCCTCTTCCCAGTGGAATAGGGTGCTATGGCCGCCACCGAACTTTCACCAATAGCCCAGGTTCAGAATCCGGCCTTGGGAGCGCTTCTGCTCTGGCGCTTCGTCCGAGGCTTCCAGGCGGAAAAGCCCGGTGAACTGCCGGTGCTTACGTTACTCTTCATTCCCCTGTCGCTTATCCTGCACCGGCAGACAATGGATGTGGTCCGCTCCACTAACCAGTCCTCCGGTCTAGCGAAGTTTGTTGAGAAGCTCGGCGAGGAACGCGAGCGCCTGCTCGCCGTGCACGAGCGTACGCTAGCCTTGCGGCACCTCACACTAGAATCCATCGCAAGCGGCGTCACAACCAAACTGCTGTCGGTTGACTACGACAGTGCGTCAGTACGCGCCAACGAGGTCAAGGTGCCCGCGACGCCGGAGCGTAACACCAGCGCAGATATCGTGAAACACGCGCTGGACATCCACCGCTGATACTCCTCGCTGTCAAACCGTGACTTGCGCCGTTGTTGCCCCTTCTGCGGCATAGGCAGGCCGCGTGGCGGTTTCTCTCCGTCGGGAGGCGGAGCACGATTTTCCAGGAAATCGGCGAGCGCGGCGCGTGGCGCGCGCTCCAGGTCCACGTTGGCAAGGCATAGCTCGATGATCGGGCGCAACGGCTCGCCCAGAAAGCCATCCTCCGTCCGGCGCCGCTTGCGGTGGTGCGCCGCGACCTTCGCGATCCTCAACAGCTCCAGCGCCTGCCCGAGCTTCTCAGGGTCGACGCACGCGGCTGCCTCAAGCTCGGCGATGTGGCGCTCGGCCAGCGCGGCGAGGCGCGCCGCCAGCGTGCGGCGCTTGAGGTGCATGCTCGCGCGCCAGCGCGGCACGGTGTCGGTCGGCCGCGGCGCGAACAGCGGCCGCTTCCAGGCGCCATCGCGCGTCCAGCGGCAGATGCTGGCGCGCCCGACGCCGGTGCGCGCCGCGATCTCGCCGTAGGTGAGCGTCGTCTGTTCGATCAGCCGGCGGACGCCCGCGACCTTGGCGTCGGCGTGCGGCCGGCGCGAGCCGCGCGGGCGCGGCGCGGTGAATGCGTCCGGCTCGGCGGGATCGGGCCGCAGGGCGGCGCGGAAAGGGGAGAAAACTGGATCGCGCATGGGTAGGAAGATAAACAGAAATTAGGACTAACGCAAGGGCCGCGCGCGCTTATGACGTCCACAACGGACAACTCGTCGCCGGCGTCAGCGCGCTCGCGACCGGCGGGCAGGGATAATATTGCGTCGTCTGCTGGATCGATTGTGCCGCCTTGGTACCGAACAGCAACTCCACCAGCTTGAACGCTTCGTCGAGGCCGGACGAGATTCCACCGCCGGTCAGCCGGTTGCGGTCGAGCACGAAGCGCGGAAAGCCCTGTGCCACTTTGATCTTAGGAAATTTTGTGAGGCACGGAATGAAGGCCCAATGCGTAGTGATCAGGTGGTCGTCGAGCAGTCCGGACGCGGCGAGCAAAATAGCCCCTTCGCAAACCGAGCAGATAAAGCGCGCGCCGCTCTGTTTCTTGAGAAAGTCGACGTAAGGGCTGGGCTCTTTCATTTCGCGCAGCAACGCTTCCGGCGAGCCGCCGGGCACCCAAAGCACATCGAGCGTCGGCGCGTTGTCGAACGTCTTGTTGGCCTTGAAGGTGAATCCGTCTCGGGTGGTGATGCCTTGCTCGTCGATTTTTTCCGCGATCAACTGGACGTCGACCCTGTTGCCCAACCATTTGAGGATTTCGTGTGGGCCGGTCACGTCGAGCAGGTCGACGCCCTGGTAAACGGGGATTCCGATGATCATCGTGATGGCCTCGGGCAGCGGTGAGGGGGGCGGCTGCATTCAATCTTATATCGCAGCCGCAACCATTCACAACCGTGCTGTTCCGCGCGGCGGGCGTGCGCCGGCGCGCGCACGGGAAGGGCAGAGAGCAGCGCCCGCTAGTGCGCCATGCTCTGCGAGTGCTCGCCGCCCGGCTGCGAAATCGCCTTCAGCGCTTCGGCGGCCTGATCGGTGCCGTTCGCTTTCCGCGCCATGTCGCCGAGCGCCAGAATGCCGACGAGGCGCTTCTCGCGATTCATCACCGGCAGGCGGCGCACCTTGAGGTCGGAAATGTTCCGCGCCACCTCGTCGAGCTCCTGATCCTCGAAGCAGTAAAGCACCTCGGCGCTCATGATCTCCTTCACCAGCGTGTTCGGCCCCTTGCCGGCCGCGACCGCGCGGATCGCAATATCGCGGTCGGTGATCATGCCGACCAGCGAGTCCTTGTCCGCCACGGGGAGCGCGCCGCAATCGGTCTTGCCCATCAACAGCGCGGCCTGACGGATCGTGTGCGTGGGGCTCGCGAGTTCAACGTCGGTCGTCATCACGTCTTTGACTTGCATCGGGTTTCTCCGGTTGTTCCATGATGGAACGCGTCGCAAATGCGGCGCTCGGGGAGGAAACGCGTGGAGAACCGATGAGTTCGTATCTTTCGCGTCGTCGCCGTACGAGCCTAGTTCCGCGCCGCAAACTCACCCGGCAATTCGCTCGCGATCGCGCGGTGATCGATCTTCTTCACGTCGTCGAGGCCGGCGAGGATCATCGTGGTGTCGAGTTCGCCGCGGAGAATGTTGATCGCGCGCGCGACACCGGCTTGCCCGCCCGCGCCGAGGCCGTACAGCGCCGCCCGGCCGATCATGCAGGCATTGGCGCCGAGCGCGAGCGCGCGGAAAATGTCCTGTCCGGTGCGGATGCCGCCATCGATCAGCACTTCCTTCTGCCCGCCGATCGCCTCCGCGACCTTGGGCAGCGCCGCGATGGTGGAGGGCGCGCCGTCAAGCTGGCGCCCGCCATGGTTCGACACCACCACGCCGTCCGCGCCGGTTTTCAGCGCCTCGCGCGCATCTTCCGGGTCGAGGATGCCTTTCAGCACGAGTTTGTGCGGCCAGATCGAGCGGATCCATTCGACGTCCTTCCAGTTCACCGTCACGTCGAACTGGCTGTGCGTCCATTCGGCGAGCGTCATCCCGCCGAAGCCCGAACCGCCCGGCAGGTGTCCATCGACATTCGCGAAGGTCTTGCGCTTGCCATTGAGGATGCGCCACGCCCAAGTCGGGCGCCGCAGCACGTCGAACACGGTTTTCGCCGTCAGGCGCGGCGGCACCGAGAGGCCGTTGCGCATGTCGACATGGCGCTGGCCGTTCACCGGCAGGTCCACGGTCACGAACAGCGCGGAGCAGCCGGCCTTCTCGGCGCGCTCGATCAGCGCCTTCACGAAGCCGCGGTCGCGCATCACGTAAAGCTGGAACCAGAACGGCTTTTTCACCGCCTCCGCCACATCCTCGATCGAGCAGATCGACATGGTGGAGAGCGTGTACTGGATGCCCGCGGCGTGAGCCGCCCGGCAGGCGAGGATTTCGCCGTCGGCGTGCTGCATGCCGGAGAGCCCGGTCGGCGCGATCGCGAGCGGTAGCGCCAGTTCTTCCCCGAGCACCGTGGTCTTGAGGCTGCGCTGCGATACGTCGACCAGCACGCGCTGGCGCAGCTTGATGGCGCGCATGTCGTCCACATTGGCGTCGCGCGTGTGCTCGGAGTAGGAGCCGGCCTCCATGTACTCAAAGAACACGCCCGGTACGTTGCGCTTGGCGATCCGCCGCAGGTCCTCAATGCACATGGCGTTATGCAGGCGCATTAGAGCGGACCTCGATTGCTCGCCCAGTCCGCCAGCACGTGGCGATCAATCTCCGAGACCTTATTGACGCCGGTGAGTGCCATGGTGATGTCAAGCTCCTTCTGGATGTAGCCGATCACCTGTCTGACGCCGTCCTCGCCGGCGGCGCCTAACCCGTAAACCATCGCCTTGCCAATCATCGCGCCCTTCGCGCCGAGCGCGAGCGCGCGCATCAGGTTCTGTCCCGATGTGATGCCGCCGTCGATCAGAACTTCGGTGCGCGTGCCGACGGTATCAGCGATGCGCGGGAGCACCGCGATCGACGAGGGCGCGCCATCAAGCTGCCGGCCGCCGTGGTTCGAGACCACGATCGCGTCGGCGCCGGCGTTGATGGCTTTCTCGGCGTCGCCGGCATTCATGATGCCCTTCAGGATCAGCTTGCCCTTCCACTGATCGCGGATCCATTTCACATCGCCCCAGTTCAGCGTGGGATCGAACTGCGAGGCCGTCCACGAGCCGAGCGAGCTTGTATCCGCGACGCCGCTCACGTGACCGACGATATTGCCGAACGAGCGCCGTTTGGTGGAGAGGATCGCTTTCACCCACTGTGGCTTGGTCGCGATATTGAGGATGTTGGCAAGCGTCATGCGCGGTGGCACCGAGAGGCCGTTCTTCACGTCGCGATGGCGCTGGCCGAGCACTTGCAGGTCCACGGTGAGGACGAGCGCCGAGCAATTCGCGGCGGCCGCGCGCGCGATGAGCCTTTGGATAAAGGGGCGGTCGCGCATCACGTAGAGCTGGAACCAGAACGGCTGGCCGGTCTCTGCCGCGACGTCCTCGATCGAGGCGACCGACATGGTGGAGAGGCAGAACGGAATGCCCATGGCGTTCGCGGCGCGCGCCGCGTGGATTTCGCCGTCGGCATGCTGCATGCCGAGGAGCCCGACCGGCGCGATGGCGAGAGGCAGCGAGACGGGTTGCCCGAGCAACGTGGTCGCGGTCGAGCGCTGCGATACGTCGACCAGGATGCGCTGCTCGAGTTTGATCGCCTCGAAGTCGCGCCGGTTCGCCTTGATCGTCTCTTCCTGGTAGGAGCCGCTCTCAGCGTAATCGACGAACATGCGCGGCACACGCCGCAGATAAAGCTGGCGCAAGTCTTCGACGCAGGTCAGCGTGGGCATTGTGAAATATCTCCCCGGTGTTCTCTAGCATACGGGGACGTGGACGCCGCAAGGGGCCGGATTGCGCTTCCTGCCATCCGGAGCACGGCGACCGCGCCATGCGGCGTTCGCGGGACGGTCGCGAGCAGACGTTCCATCGCGTCCGACTTGCCGAAAGTGAATAACTTGTGGGTAGACAGAGGCGCGGCACGCGCCGTGCCCACGCGACTTGGACGATTTGCCTATGCAAAATTGGTGGGCTCGCTTCGCTTAGCCCACCCTACGCTCTGATCGTCGGGCGAGTATAAGGGAGTTCAACAATGGCCAACCCAGTACTGCACCACATCAACCTGAAGACCACGCGCCTTCAGGAGATGATCGACTGGTACGGCACGGTCGTCGGCACGACGCCGACGTTCCAGTTTCCGGTCGGCGCGTGGCTCTCCAACGATGGCGCCAATCACCGCATCGCGCTGCTTTCGACACCGCCGATGAAGGACGATCCCGACAAGTTCATGCACACCGGGATGCATCACGTCGCGTTCGAATACGACTCGATGGACGCGCTTTTGGAGAATTTCACGCGGCTCAAGATGCTCGGCATCCTGCCGCACATGTCGCTGGATCACGGGCTGACGACGTCGTTCTATTACGTCGATCCGGACGGCAACAGCGTCGAACTCCAGTTCGACAATTTCGGCGACTGGGCGCAGTCGAAGGAATGGATGCGCACCTCGCCGGACTTCGCCGCGAACCCGATCGGCGTGCAGGTCGATCCAGAGAAGCTGATCGCCGCGCGCGCCGCAGGGGCGAGCCCCACGGAGGTCCATCGCCGCGCGTTTGCGGGCGAGTTCGACCCCAAGACGCCGCTGGACCCGCGGCTGCCGATGTAGCTCGCTCATCCGCTGATCGCGCAGGCTGCATGTGCTGGTGGTCGAGGAGGTGCAATGACACTCGTGTCCCGGGCGCGGCGCATACGAAGTAGTGCGCTGCAGACCCGGGACCCCGGTTGCTTTGAAATGACGAAACCGGGGTCCTGCATCTGCGATGCATCACCACAAGGCCGCTACGCGGCCGTCTAAGAACGCCGACGCATTCGCGTCGGCTATGGTGCTGCATCGCGTGCGGGACACGCACCTCAATCACTTCGCGCGCAACTGCCCGATCGCGCTCAGCCAGTTCTCCATGTGGAAGGTGCGCGAAATCTTGCCCTCCTGATGGTCTGGATGTCGATCGCCATCATGCGGAAGCTCTTTCCCGTGTGCGGCACGCCGAACAGATCGCCCGCGGGCGTACCGGTGACCTCGCCGCGCACGATCACGCGGTCGCCGGCGACCAGCACTTCCTTGATGTCGAACTTCATGTCGGGAATCGTATCGCAGCATTGAGCCGATGCAGCGGGCCAAGAAAGCCGCGGTGATGCTGGTGGGAAGGGAGCGCGGGAGCAGAGTCGCGCACTGCGAGTCCGGCGCGGCAATTCCCGCGTGGCGTGTTTTTGCCGCGCGACATGAACCCTTTACCCCTTTCGTGCGACTCCTGACCCGGAAGGGGGCGCCCTCCAGCGCCGCCACGGTTTCGCCACGCGGGTCACATCAAGGTGCGCCCGGTGGGAGCATGTTTGGGAAGGCGCGAATGATGCTGCGCACGATTCTGCTCGCCACGGCGCTCGGTTTTGCGGTCACGTCCGCCTTCGCGCAAGCGCCGCTGCCGCAGCCAAAGCCGGTGAAGCGCGCGGTCGCGAGCTTCTGGACATCCGCCGAGCCGACCTTCGACGAAGGCACCTATGACCGCATCAACGCCGCGATGCTCTCCTACGCGGCGATCGAGGTACGCGGCGGCTGGCCGACGCTCGCCAAGATGAATCTCGCGCCCGGCGCCTCCGGCCCCGAGGTCGCGAAGCTGCGGGCGCGCCTCGCGGTCACCGACGACCTGCCGGCCGAAGTCGCCGACGGCGACGAGTACGACATGATGCTGACCGAGGCGGTGAAGCGCTTCCAGACGCGCCATGGCCTCCCCGAGACCGGCTCGGTCGGGCCGCAGACGCTCGAGGCGCTCAACGTGCCGGTAAGCGGAAGGCTGCGCCAGCTTGCGGCCTCGCTCGACCGGCTCAACGGCATGGGCTTCACCTTCGGCCAGCGCTACGTGGTGGTGAACATTCCGGCCGCCGTCGCCGAGACGGTGGAGGATGGCAAGGTGGCGCGCCGCTACGTCACCGTGGTCGGCAAGGTCGACCGGCCGTCGCCGACGCTGACCACGCAGATCACGGCGGTGAACCTCAACCCGACCTGGACCGTGCCGCTGTCGATCCTGAAGAAAGACATCGTCACCAAGATGCGCAAGGACCCGAACTACATCGCGCGCATGAAGATGCGCGTGCTGGATGGCTCGGGCAACGAGATCGATGCGCGCTCGGTCGACTGGCATTCGGACCGCACGCCGAACTTCACGGTGCGGCAGGATTCCGGCGACGGCAACGCGCTCGGCAATATCCGCATCGACATGCCGAACTCGCATTCGGTCTACATGCACGACACCAATCATCGGGAAGGTTTCTCCGCGGACTACCGCTTCCAGTCCTCCGGCTGCACGCGCGTGGAGCATGTGCGCGATCTTGCGGCGTGGATCCTGAAGGATAATGCCGGCTGGAGCCGCAGGGAGATCGACGCCGAGATCGCGACGGCCAGGCGCGCCACCGTGAAGCTCGCGCGCGGCATTCCGGTGGCGTGGATTTATCTCACCGGCTGGGCGAGCCCGGACGGCACGATCAACTTCCGCAACGATGTATACAATCTCGATCCCAAGCCCGCAGTCCAGCTCATGGTGCAGGTGGACCGCCCCGTGAGGGTCTCGGCGGCGCGCGCCTCCGGGTTCGTGCTGCAGTCGGATGACGCCGCGCCTCTGACGTTCCGGCCTGTATCGTATCTGGACAGCCGCTGACGGAACTTTAGCCCGACCGCGGCGTTTTCCGGGCTTAAGCCAGGAGAATGACGATGGATCGGGCACAGACCAAACGCGGCGGCGATGCCGACGGGCCGCGCAGCCGGCCGCACGACAAAGTTGAAGACAAGGAAGAGAAGCTGCTCGGTGACGAGCTGGACGACAGCTTCCCGGCCTCCGATCCGCCCGCCAGCACCCAGCCGGTCGGCAAGGAGCCGCCCGCCCCGAAGCCGCGCAAACCTGAATGACGTTTTGCGCCGCGCGGCCCGAGGCAGGAGGCCATGAGCGGCGGACGATCTGGAAGGGCCGGCAAGGAAGAACTGAGCGGGTCGAGGAAGGCCTGAGGCACTTTCCGGCTCCGACGCCGCCACCAGCCGGTGCAAGAGCAGTAGAACCGCCTATGCCGTTGCAAAACCGGGTCGATCCTTTCGGCGAACTGATCGCGACGCCCGCGCGCGGTACCCTGTTCGGTAATCGCGGCGGGCACTTTCATCGCGACGACCGCACGCTGGGCGCGCGCCGCTGGGCCTCGCCGCAATGGATTTGCTGCGTGCTCTCGTTCAAGGGGCGCCAGCGCGACGTCTGGGGGCGCTATTACACCGAACTGTTCTTTCTCGACGAGGTGACGGCGCTTTCGGCCGGCCACAGGCCCTGCTTCGAATGCCGCCGCGCGGACGCGAAGATGTTCGCGGAAAAATGGGCGCAGGCGAAAGGCGTTCGCGTGCCGCGCGCGCCCGAGATGGATCGCGTGTTGCAAGCCGAGCGACTCGACGGCCGCGCGAAGCGAACACACGAGATGCCGCTAGCGAACTTGCCGGACGGCGCGATTATCGCGCGGGACGGATCTTCATACGCGGCGCGCGGCTCGCATCTGTTGCGCTGGAGCGAGAACGGCTACGTGGAAAAGATTGCACGCCCGCGCGGCATGGCGGGCGTTCTCACGCCGCCGGGCATCGTTGGCGTTCTGGCTGCCGGTTATCAGCCGCAATGGCATCCGAGCGCAGACGCGCTTTAAGCCGCCGCACACCCGCCGGCCTTCACTTTCCGCTCGGTCGATGCCGGAAACTTCGCCAGTCTGTCGGCTGGCCGGATCGGCCGCCGCACCAGTTCGCCGCCGCAGTTCGGACAGCGGCCCTTCAGCACGCCCTCGGCGCAGCTATTGCAGAACGTGCACTCGAACGAGCACATCATCGCGTCGCGCGACTCCGGCGGCAGGTCGCGGTCGCAGCATTCGCAGTTCGGACGCAGCGCGAGCATTCTGGTCTCCATTAGCGCATTGTGGCGACGGGGGCCAAAAGTGGTTACAGTATAAGGCACGGAGGCAAGTGATGACCATCACCGTGGTGCTCAAGGACGAGGTGGCTGAGATCATCGAGCGGCATGTGGCCGACGGCCGCTATCCGGATGCTGAAAGCGCGGTCGCGGCGGCGCTTACGCTGCTCGAAGACGTGGCGCTCGATTGGTCCGATGTGGACGCGGCGGCCGTGCAACGCATGATCGCGGAGGCCGACGCCGAGGGTGGCGAATACCCGTTTGATGACGCAACCCGGCGGCTCGACGCGGTGATCGAGGCGGCACGCCGGCGCTGAAATGGCCGACGTCGTTTTTCGCCGCGCCGCGCTGCGGGACCCTTGAACAGATCGTTGCGCGGATCGCAATCGATGATCCGAGCGCTGCACGGCGATTTCGTGATCGCGTCCTGGCCCGGATCGCCGTCCTGCGCGACTTCCCCGAAAGCGCTCAGCCGCGTCCGGAATTCGGAGCCGATGTCCGAACCATCCCCGTCGGCCGCTACATCGTATTCGTTCGCGTGGTTGTCCCGAATGTCACCGTCTTGCGCGTCATTCACGGCGCGCGTGATCTTCCGCGTCTATTGAACGCTATCCCTTGATCGCCGCCTTGATGGCTTCCACCGTGCCGACTTCCTTCGCGGCCTTGATGATGCGCGCCTCGCGCGCGTTGATGTCGGCGAGCGCGGCCGGCAGCTTGTCGAGGATGTCGAGCGGCACGACGATCGCGCCATGCTGGTCGGCGTGGATCAGGTCGCCGCTGAATTCACCTTCATGCCGTGCACCGTCACCGGGATGCCGAAATCCTCGACATGCGTCTAGGCGTGCGAGGGCGCGTAGCGAGCCGGCCAGCATCTGGAAGCCCGGCGCGATCATCGGAATGTCGCGGATCGAGCCGTTGGTGACGACGCCGAGGCAGCCGAGCGCCTTGTGGATGTTCGACTGCACCTCGCCCCAGAACGCGCCGTAGCCGACCTCGTCGTCGAGATCCTCGATCACCGCGATGCTCGGGCGCGGCTGCGGACGCGACGTAGTCGAGATAGTCCATGCGCTTGCCCATATAGTCGCCGGCGGAGACCTTGTCCTTCGCCTTGGCGGTCACCGTTTTTGCGAAGCCGACGATCGGCGGCAGGTCGGGGAACGGGCAGAACAGGTGCTTGACCGTGTAGCCGTGCCCGCGCCGCTCCGGCGCGACCATCTCGACGATGTTGCACACCGTCGGCGTGTCGATCGATTGCGAGAAACTCGGCTTGCTGCTTTGGTCAACGTCGCGGGCATGGCAGGCATTCCTTGTCCTTGAATGGGCGCCGCCGAACATTGCCGATTGCGGGCGCCTTTGCTAGTGCTCCCGCAGCCGAAGGCAGCCCCCATGACAACTCATCCGAAAAGCGCGCCCGCGCCATACTGGTCGTTGCCCGGTCTCGCCGACGGTGCATGGCGCTCCGCGCCGCTGGTGCCCGGCACGATCGTCTTCTCGATGGCCTTCGGCACCATCGCGGCGCAGAAGGGCCTGACACTGACCGACACCGTGCTGATGAACGCGCTCGTATTTTCCGGCGTCGCGCAGTTCGTCGCGATCGAGGTCTGGAACAATCCGCTCACGCTCGGCACTGTCCTGTCGCTCGTCGACCATCACGGCGATCGTGAACGCGCGCTTCATTCTGATGGGCGCGTCGCTGCGCCCATGGCTCGGGCAGTTGCCCGCCTGGCAAGCCTATCCGGCGTTGTTGCAGAACGTCGACGCGAACTGGATCGTCGCGACCCGCTACCGCGCCGAAGGCGGCGGCGATGTGTCGATCTATCTCGGCTCCGGCCTTGCGTTGTGGGTCATCTGGGTCGCGGCCGTGATCCCGGGGCATCTGCTCGGCGCATTCGTCAAGGACCCGACGCGGTTCGGCTTCGACATGATGCTGCCGATCTTCTTCGTCCGCGATGCTGGTGCAGATCTGGCGCGGCCCGCGCCGCGCGATCGGCTGGGGCATCGCGGGGGTAGTCGCGCTCGCCGCGTCTTGGCTGATCCCGGGTTACTGGTTCATCGTCATCGGTGCGGTGACGGGCAGCATCGCCGGGGGCTTCATCGATGATGAATGATCCCACGATCTACGGCCCCATGGTCGGTATCCTGGCGATGGCGTTCGCCACCTATGTCACACGCGTCGCCGGCTTCTGGCTGATGGGGCACGTGCCGCTGACGCTGCGGGTGCGGCGCATGCTGGAGACGCTTCCGGGCGCGATCGTGGTTGCGACCGTGGTGCCGCTCGACCGCGAAGGCCGGGCTGCCCGGGCTGATCGGCATCGGCGTGACGCTTGGCTGCGATGCTCGTCCGGCGCAACGAATTTCTCGCGGTCGCGCTCGGGCTGACGGCGATATCGCTGACGCGCGCCTATGGGCTTTAGGTCGGGATCGTTGCTCAGCGCTTCCACGCCAGCGAAGACAATGATCGCCATCATGGCCTGCATGGCGATCACCATCGCGACGAGCCGGGCCAGCCGCCGAAGGTCCAGGCCAGTCCCGGCAGGGTCGCGCCGAAAGCCGCCGCCGACATAAAAGCAGGTTGCGTAGAGACCGATCGCCGATGTGCGCCCGCTCTCCGCCGGTTAGCGCGACCGAGCGCGGTCGACGTTGCCTGCGACGATAAAGCCGCACGCTGCCGCGATCGCCAGGCCGCCGATGATCATGGCCCAGAGCGAAGGAACGAGCATCAGCAGCGCGCCGCAGATCCAGACCGCGATGGTGCCGAGGATGAGCGTGCGCCGCCCGAAGCGCGCGACCGCGCGCCCGAGCCACAGCACCGCGACGGCGCCGACCAGATAGGTGACGAAGATCGCGCCGAGCAGAGTGGGCGACAGGTTGAACGGCGGCGCCGCAAGCACGAAGCCCACATAGGTGAACAGCGCGACGAAGTTGAACAGCGTGCCGAATCCGACCGCGTAGATCGCGAGCAGCCGCGGATTGCGCAGATGCGCCGAGCATCTGCCGCGCCGAGGCGACAAGGCCTTCCGAGCGGACGAAGTTGCGCTCGCGCGGCAGGATGAGCCGCGACCGCGATCCCGCACGCGAACGGTGAGCGCGGCGATGACGAGGAAGCCATTGCGCCAGCCGATCGTGTCGGCGAGCAGGCCGGAGAAGAAGCGCCCGCAAAATCCGCCGACGCTGGTCGCCGCCATGTAGACGCCGGTGACGCCGGTCGCTTCAGCGGGCGGCCATTCCTCGCCGATATAGGCGACCACGACGGTGAAGATCGGCGGCAGCACGAGGCCCTGCACGAAGCGCCAGACGATCAGCGCATGCAGGCTCGGCGCGAACGCGATCATCACGGTCGGGACGGTGAGCAGCGATCATCGCGGCGACGATCACGCGCTTGCGGCCGAGCACGTCGGCGATCGCGCCCGCGAACGGCGCCGACATGGCGATCGCGAGCGCCGTCGCCGTCATGGTCAGGCTGATGTCGGCAGGCGTCGCGCCGAACTCCTGCGCCAGCATCGGCAGCAGCGACTGCGGGCAATAGAGAATGAGGAACGCGCAGAAGCCCGGAATGCCGACCGCGGCGCGTCGGAAACCCTGGTTCATGGATGGCGGCTCATGGCCGGCACATTATCGGCGAAGCTGCCGCGACAATGCATCATCGCGCGAGCGCTGCCCGGGCATGCCGCAGCGTATCGCCCGGCGTGCCGGACGCGTCGACCTTGGTCCACTCGATCGCGCCGAGATCATAGGTTTCCTGCTGTTGCGCGACCGTCGCATCCGCATCGGAGGCATCGTTACGGCGCGCGCCGATGCGTTCAAGTCGCGTCGCGAGGTCGGCCGTGAGAAACAAGCCGCGCAAGCGCTCGCCGCCCACTTCCGCGATGGCGGCGCGCTCCTCGGGAGCCGCGAAAACCGCGTCGACGATCGCCGAATGGCCGGCCGCGATGACGCGTTGCGCCTTGCCGGTGAGCGTCCATAAACCTTCCGCGTTGCCGCCGCATCGTAGGCTTGAGCCGGAAGCCGATCTGTTTCGGCGACGCCGAACATAACCTTGCGTTCGACGTCGGAGCGCAGCAGGACGGCGCCGGGCGCTGGGAGAAGATCGGCGGCGAGCGCTCGGGCGAGCTCGGACTTGCCCGTCCCGGATAGTCCGCCGACCGCGATCAGTTTCGGCGCGGGCGGGGTGATCAGTTCGCAAGCGAGACGGAAATAGGTTGTGGCGGCCTCCATGATCGGCGCCCGCTCGCCGGCCTTCGCGCTTTCAAGTTTAGCGGCCGTGACCTTGGCGCGGATCGCCGCACGCAGGCTCATGAACAGCGGCAGCGCCGCGAGCGCCTCCAGATCGGAGTCGCGGCGGGCCTCGGCGAGATAACGATTGAACACGACATTCGCCGCCTGCGTCAGCCCGCGCCCGGTCAGGTCCATCAACAGGAAGGCAAGATCGTAGAGCACGTCGCCGGCCGCAATCAGCGGATCGAATTCGATTGCGTCGAAGGGCACCGGCCGCCCCTCGATCAGCGCGATGTTGCCGAGATGGAGGTCGCCGTGGCCGCGCCGCACGAGTCCTTGCGTGCCGCGCGCCTGCAACAGCGGACGGATGCGATGGAATGCTGCGCGGCTCGCCGTGGCCAACGCCCCGACATCAATTGGGGAAAAAACGTCGGGCATCTCACGAAACGCCGCGTCATTTTGCGCGATGAAACGCCCGAGCGCCTCTGATCCATGGCCCGGCATCGACGACCGGCGCATCGGCGTGCGCCGCCACGACCGCGCGAGCCAATCTATCGGCCAGTGTGACGTCAATTGCTCCTCGATCCGCCAGGCGGTCGAGCGTCGCGTTCTCGTCGAAGCGGCGCATCTCGACGGCCCATTCGACAGGCTCGCCCGGGCGATTCAGCGCGAGGCCGCCGTTGCGCCGCGTGACCGCGACAACACGCAAATAGATATCGGGTGCGAACGGCCGGTTCACCGCAAGCTCGGCCTCGCACGCCGCCTTGCGTTTCTCGAGCGTCGAATAATCGAGGAAGGGGAAACGTACCGCACGCTTCACCTTGTAGGCGCTCTCGCCGGCGAGAAAGACCGAAGCCGCGTGGGTATCGATCCGGCGCACGGCCGTTCCGCCGTGCGTTGCCGGGTCGCCCAGCAGCGCAAACACCTCTTCTTGCGATTCCGTCGGAAGCATCGCGGCGGTTGTCCCGTCTGCGCCGAGCGCTTGTCCCGACGTATCGATCGCTGGCTTGCGGCGTCTTTGCGCAAGGTCAATGTCCCACATTGTAGTCTGTTGCCAACTGCGATGCTGGGCGGCGACCAGCGCCGGCACGCAGGATTGCCGCCGCGATCTACTTTTCATGGTTGTGAAAAAGCAATTCCGCCGGGAGCGTTGCAGACTGCTCCCCGCGCGCGGGAAACGTTTGCGCTCGTGCATTATGTCGCAGCTGCGCCTCACTGAGATTGTGTCGTGAGCCGCATCCCCGATCTGGTGGTGGCATTAACTGCGTCGCTTAACGGTTTCGCCGCAACACATGAGCGGTATGCGCGCAGCAAGTGACGCTCTTGCTCGCGTGGCGCAGTAACTGTTGTTAACTTGACAACGCGTGGTCAAATTTGGCGAAACGTTTCGCCGTCCCACCGGCGCGCGCAATTGAGTCGCTCAAGGAGAGTTGGAATGTCAGTGAAAAGGCCTGATCCGGTGGATATTGAAGTGGGCCACCGGATCAGAATCGAACGATTGTCACGCGGCTTGTCTCAAACGGCGCTGGCCAATCAACTGGGAGTGACCTTCCAGCAGGTGCAAAAGTACGAGAAGGGTGTCAACCGCGTCGGCGCCGGCCGGTTGACCAAGATCGCCGAAGTGCTCGGCATCGAAGTCGGCACGTTTTTCAGCGGCAAGGAAGTGCTGGACAGCGAGCAGTCCAAAGAAGACGGCGCGTCATCGCCATTGAAGCTGCTCACAGTGTCCGGCGCATTTCGCTTGCTGCGCGCCTACAGCGACATCGAAGACACCAACCTGCGGCGCGCGATCGTGGATCTGGTTGAGCAGATCTCCAGCCAGCGGCGGGCGTCGGTTTAGAGTGTGTACTCATAAGCGCGATGGAATGCAGAAACGCTCGCTTTCGGGGGTAAAGCAGACGTGGCCCGTGAATACGGCCGCGCCGCCTTTTGACCCATCGCGTCGCTTCGCGGCGGCGCGGCGATACGTCCGCAGCGTGGGTGAAGCTGAAATGCTAAGGGTCATGCACGCAACGAACCGCTCCCCTGATCAACCGGCCATGCTGGTGGATGCGCAGCATGGCCGGTTCTTCGAGTTGCGTTTGGCTAACGCTGCGCCGACGCGAGTGTGTGACCCTTAGGCACCACATAAACGGCGGCGGAAACCCGCGCGTTGCCGTTGTCAGGTCGGATATGAAAGGCGCCCACCGGCGAGCGCAGGAACTCGGTTGCTTTCAGCATATCCTCCGCCTTTTCGAACCCAAGAGCGAGTTTTCCGCCAACAAGGTGGATGACGAGGGCGTCGGGCGACTCGCTGAGATCGATGATCACGGTGGGGGTCTTGGGCATGGCGAGCATCAGGTCGAACGCGGCCCCCGGCACCTCGACCTTTTGCAGGATCGCTTCGAGCTGCTGCGCGCTCGCCGAGCCAATTCCGAACGCGATGATCGCGGCGCCGGTCAACAAAAGCTTGAGCATGGCTTCCTCCGTTCGATTTCGATCACGACCATCGCGACCGAGTGAACGCAGGATGCAGGGAAGCCGCCTGCAAGACCTTGCAGGCTGGCTGGACCGACATTGAATTTGCCTTCATTATTCGTCCAAAGAGGACGCCAATTCTTTTCATTGGCGTGCCGATCGGATCCTGGTCCTGCCCGCGTTCGGGTCCATATCCGCAGTATTTTCAATACATTGCGAAGCGGACGGTGCTATCGGAATTGCTTGCTTCGGCCCTCGTGACATGCGCACGTGAGAAAGAGGGGCGCGGACGTGCACGTTTCTTTTGAAGATTATGAGCTCGATGTTGAGCGGCGTGAGCTGACGCGCGGATCGGAGCCCATCTCGCTCGGACCGCAGGTCTTCGATCTGCTGGTATTTCTCGTGAAGAATCGCGACCGTGTGGTCAGCAAGGACAACTTGATTGAAACCGTTTGGAGCGGACGGATCATCTCTGAATCGACACTGACCAGCCATATCAATGCTGTGCGCAAGGCGATCGGCGACAGCGGGGAGCAGCAGCGCCTGGTCCGCACCGTTTCCCGCAAGGGATTTCGTTTTGTCGGGAAAGTTATTGAGGAGCCGCTATTGGGTGGCGCATCGCCGCCGCTCGGTACAGTGGGAAATAAAATTGAGCAAACCGCGATGCCAGTTCCGCCGCTTACGCTACCTGAAAAACCCTCGATTGCTGTCCTCGCGTTCCAGAACATGAGCGCCGATCCTGAGCAAGAGTATTTCGCCGACGGCATGGTTGAGGACATCATTACGGCACTCTCGCGCATGCGCTGGCTCTTCGTGATCGCGCGCAATTCGAGCTTCACCTACAAGGGACAGCACGTCGACGTAAAACAGATCGGTCGCGAGCTGGGGGTGCGCTACGTCCTGGAAGGCAGCGTGCGCAAGGCAGCGAACCGGGTGCGCATCACCGGACAGCTCATCGACGCCTCCACCGGCGCACATCTGTGGGCCGATCGTTTCGACGGGACGCTCGAGAATATCTTCGACCTGCAAGACCAGATTACAACGAGCGTGGTCGGCGCCATTGCGCCGACGCTCGAGCATGTCGAAATCGAACGGGCTAAGCGCAAGCCGACCGAAAGCCTCGATGCATACGACTACTTTCTGCGCGGAATGGCGAACGTCCATCAGTGGGCCAGGGCGGCGAACGAGGAGGCGCTGCGGCTATTTTCTAAGGCCATTGAGCTCGATCCCGATTTCGCCTCGGCCTATGGCATGGCGGCCTGGTGCTACGTCTGGCGCAAGATCAATGGCTGGATGATCGACAGTGCGCAGGAAATTGCCGAAGGCGCCCGGCTGGCCAAGCGCGCCGTAGAACTTGGCAAGGATGACGCGGTCGCGCTGTCGCGGGGCGGACATGCGCTCGCCTGGCTGGTGCGTGACCTCGATGCGGCAGCGGCCTGCCTCGATCGGGCGCTGGTGCTCAATCCGAACTTGGCGGTGGCGTGGCACCTCAGCGGCTGGATCAGAGCCTATCGCGGCGAATTGGACTTAGCGATCGAGCATCATATGCGCGGTATACGCTTGAGCCCGCTTGATCCGGCGCTTTTTAACATGCATGGCGGCGTGGCATTCGCGCATTTCCTCGCCGGCCGCTATGACGAGGCGACGACATGGGCGCAAAAGGCATTGCAAGACGGGCCGAATTATCCGACCACAAACCGCATTCTCGCGGCAAGTTATGCGCTTGCCGGGCGGTTGTCAGAAGCACAGCAAGCGATGGCGCGCCTACGCCAACTCGACCCCGCGCTCAAAGTTTCCAACCTCAGCGACGTAATCCCGGTGCGCCACGCGCAAGACCTCACCAAATTTGCGGAGGGCCTGCGAAAGGCAGGGCTGCCGGAATAATTGGAAGATGCGATTTGCTCACGCTCGGTATTGATACTGTGGACGGCTTATCCACCGGCACGTGAATGCCATAGGGTGGTGCGTCGGAGACTGTGAAAGGGCGGCTCTTCTGCGATGCAAGAAGACGCGAATGGCCCAAAGCGGACATACGGCGTTTCAATTTGGCCGCCGGGCACATTCACCTGCGTGCGCGTCGATGCTAGTCTCGCGCGATACGGCCGCGGCTGGTGCGGTACGTAACGGCAGGATGGAATCGATGCGTGGCAAGGACAACATGCGCAGCGGCGGCGAGGTGCTGGTCGATCAGCTGATCGCAAATGGCGTGCAGCTTGTGTTCTGCGTGCCGGGCGAAAGCTACCTCGCCGCGCTCGACGCATTTCACGACCGCAACGTTGCCGTGACGGTGTGCCGTCAGGAAGGCGGCGCCGTGATGATGGCGGAGGCGGTTGGCAAGCTCACCGGCCGTCCCGGCATTGCGTTCGTGACGCGCGGTCCCGGCGCCACCAACGGCTCACCCGGCATCCATATCGCAAAGCAGGAACTCCACACCATTGATCATGTTCGTCGGGCAGGTCGCGCGCGAAATGCGCGAGCGCGAGGCGTTCCAGGAGCTCGACTACCGCGCCGTGTTCGGCACGATGGCAAAATGGGCGACGGAGATCGACGACCCGGAACGAATTCCCGAGATTGTGTCGCATGCCTTTCATGTTGCGATGAACGGCCGGCCCGGACCGGTCGTGATCGCGCTCCCCGAGGACATGTTGATGGAGCGCGTCTCGGTCACGGACGCGCTTGCAGCCGAGCAGATCGAGACATGGCCCGGTCTCACCGACATGTCGCAGCTGCAGAAGATGCTCTGGTCGGCCGAGAAGCCGATCGCGATTCTCGGCGGCAGCCGCTGGTCGGAGGCTGCGTGCGCCGCGGTGATCCGCTTCGCGGAGCGCTTCGATCTTCCGGTCGCCACCTCGTTCCGCCGCATGCCACTGTTTCCCGCGACGCATCCGTCTTACGCGGGCGATCTCGGCACCGCCGTCAATCCGAAGCTGGTCGCGCGCGTGAAAGCCGCAGACCTCTTGCTGCTGGTCGGCGGGCGGCTCGGCGAAATGCCGAGCCAGGGCTACACGCTGCTCGATATCCCCAATCCGAAGACCAAGCTCGTCCACGTCTACCCCGACCCGGACGAACTCGGTCATGTCTACCGACCGCATCTCGCCATCAACGCAACACCGACCGCATTCGCGGCGTCGCTCGAAGCCGTGCAGCCGCCGAACGAAGTCCGCTGGCGCGCCTGGACCAAGGAGGCGCGCGCCGATTACCTCGCTTGGACCGAGCAGCCGACAAAGCAGCCGGGCGACGTCAATTTCGGCGAGATCATGGTGTGGCTGCGCGGGCAACTGTCTGCCGACAGCATTATCACCAACGGCGCGGGCAATTTCTCGACGTGGATGCACCGCTTCTATCGCTTCACCAAGATCGCCACGCTGCTCGGCCCCACCTCCGGCTCGATGGGCTACGGGCTGCCGGCGGCGGTTGGCGCAAAACGGCTCTATCCCGAGCGCACGGTGGTGTGCGTCGCGGGGGACGGGGACTTCCTGATGAACGGGCAGGAGTTCGCGACCGCGGTGCAATACGACCTGCCGATCATCGTGCTGATCATGGACAACGGCATGTACGGCACGATCCGCGCGCACCAGGAGCGCGAATTTCCCGGCCGGATCACGGCGACTGCGCTGCGCAATCCGGACTTCGCCGCCTATGCGCGCGCGTTCGGCGGCTTCGGCGCGACCGTGGATAAAACCGAGCAATTCGCCGATGCGTTCAACGCCGCCAGGGCATCGGGGATGCCGGCGATCCTGCACCTGAAGGTCGATCCGCAGGCAATCAGCCCCGGCACCACGCTCGACGCGATCCGGGCGAAATCGATGGCCGCGCGAGACTCCTAAAGCCTTGCATGAACTGATGAACGCTGGCTCACTTCTTTCCGAGGTGAGTCGCAATGCCCTATCGCCGCACCGAGAATGTCGTCCGCCGCCTCGCCGCGCGCCATGATGCGATCGTTGCGGCGGCGGGCGCGCTCGCCGCCGAGGCCGGCATCAACGCGGTGCAAATCGCGCCGGTCTCGCAGCGCGCGGGTGTCGCGACCGGCACCGTCTACCGCTACTTCCCCTCCAAGACCGATTTGGTCGCCGCGCTGGTTGCATCGGTCTCGGAGCGCGAGATCGGCGCGATGCGGCGCGCCGCCGATGCCGCTCCGGGCCCGCTCTCCGCGCTCGCCGCCGCGATCACGACCTACGCGGCGCGCGCGCTTGAGAGCCGCAAGCTCGCGTTCGCGCTGATTGCCGAACCGGCCGATGCCGCCGATGCCGACACGCGCCTCGTGTTCCGCGCCGCCCTCACCACGGAAATAGGCAAGCGTGTATCCGCCGCGATGGACGCCGGCCACCTGCCCGAACAGGACATCGCGGTCGCGGCGCCCGCGCTCACCGGTGCGCTAATCGAAGGGCTGATTGGCCCGCTCGCCGCCGCCGCGCGCGACGACCTGGAAATGCACGATGCGGTGCAGACACTGACGCTGTTCGCGCTGCGCGCGGTTGGAGTGGCGGATGCGCGTGCGCGGGGGCTCGTGGTGCAGACGAGGATGCCGGGGCGGGAGGGGTAGTAGCATATTCATGAGTGAAGCCGGGACTAACGCACGTATCGAAACGCTTGAGATGCGTATCGCTCATCAAGACCGGATCATCGAGGATCTGAACACCTCCGTGACGGAGCAGTGGAAACAGATCGAGATGCTGACAAAACAACTTGGACGCTTCGCCGATCGTTTGAAGAGCATTGAAGACAATGCGGCAGTGTCGGGTGAAGCCGAGCCTCCTCCGCCACACTATTGACCTGCGGTACCGCTCGTCCCCAACTCCAGCCTCACCACCTTGACCCCCTTCTCCGTCGGATCGTCGTCGATCGCAAAACCAAGTTCGGCGCACATGCGCAGCATCATGGTGTTGTCGGCCAGCACCTGGCCGTGCACGCGGGCGAGCCCGGTCGCGCGCGCGTAGTCGATCATGCGCCGCATCAAGAGCCAGCCGAGTCCGTGGCCCTTCAATTCCGAACGCACGATCACGGCGTATTCGCCGCCCTGGCGGTCCTCGTCGAGATGCAGCCGCACGACACCGAGCATTTCTCCGGTCGCCTCGTCCACGGCGATGAACGCCATCGCGCGTGTGTAGTCGAGGTGCGTAAGCTCGGAGATGCGCTCGTCCGACAGTTCCTTGACCGCCGCGAAGAACCTCAGCCGGAGATCGTCCGGCGAAACATGCGCGAGAAATTCCGGATAGAGCGCGGCGTCTTCGGGCTTGAGCGGGCGGGTCAGGACGTGCGTGCCATCCGGCAGCGCGTCGTGATGCGTCAGTGCATCGAAGTCGGGATTCATAGCCGCAGATGTGGTCGGCCCCGCCGAAACCGTCAATGCGACATCAGCGTCGGGATGGTCATCGCCCTGACAATGCCGCGCGTCGCGCCGCCGAGAATGAATTCGCGCAGGCGCGAGTGGCCGTAGCCGCCCATCACCATGAAGTCGGCAGTGGTGTCGGCCGCGTGCGACAGCAGCGCGCTCGCCACATCGATGTCGGTCGCGACGATGCGCTTGACCTCCACCTTGAGGCCGTGACGCGCGAGGTGATGGCCGATGTCGGCGCCGGGAATCTCGTCGCTCTTCGGCCGCTCATTCGCGACAATCACAACGTCGATCGCCCTGGCGCGGCGCAGGAACGGCATCGCGTCGCCGACAGCACGCGCGGCGGGGCGGCTCGCGTCCCAGGCGATCATCACGCGGTCGAGCCTGACGCCGGACTTCTGGATGTAGGGCACGACCACCACCGGTCGGCCCGAACCGAACAGCGCGCCCTCGACGATCACCTCCTCGGGCGCAAACTTGCCCGGCTCGGCCTGTGCGACCACCGAAAGGTCGAAGCGGCGCGCCATGGCGCCGAAATGATCGGCGGAGCCCGGCATGCTCGCCCACACGCTCCAGGACTCGGACGAGAGACCGGCGCGGCGCGCCGCCTCATCGAATGTTGCCCGCGCGTCGGTAGCCGCCTTCTCGTTCTCGGTGCGTTGGCCCTCAATGAGCGAGGCCGGAATCGTGCCCATGATGGTCGGCGGGATCACCGGTTCATAGGCGAACGCGACCCCGGCAACGTGCGCGCCGAACGTTTCGGCGACTGACATCGCGTAGGGGCCAGCGACGTCCCGGCCGCCAGCGACCGAGAGGTTGACGATGAGGTCCTTGATCATGGCTGCTCCGATCGCTCGGGTTGCACAGCCCCTTGTCTACTCCACGCCGCGTCCGGGTCCTTGACGCAGGTCAATTATCACTTCTTCTCGCCCTTGGCGTCGAACTGCTTGAGGTAGGCCCACAGGGCCGCCTTTTCGTTTTCACTCTTGATGCCCGCGAACACCATCTTGGTGCCGGGAATCTTGACGCGCGGATCGGTGATGTATTCGGCGAACGTTTTCTCGTCCCAGGTAATGCCGGAGTTCTTGTTCGCGTCGGTGTAATTGTATCCCTCGATCGTGCCGGATTTCCGCCCCTCGAGACCGTTGAGCACCGGCCCGACGAGGTTCTTGGCCTCCGGGCCGACCCGGTGGCAGGCCATGCACTTCTTGAACGAAGTTTCGCCCGCCGCGAGGTCTTGCGCGAGGGCGGGAGCGGCGGAGGAGACTACGGCAATCGCGGTCAAAACGATTCTGTTCATTCTCGGCGATCCTTCGGTCTGAGCAGCGGGTGATGCGTTTATGCACGCGAGATTTGGCGATGCAAGAGCGCCGCCGCAAGGCAGGTCTGCGGCATCGTACTTCGTGCCGCTGGCTCAAATGCGCGGGCTAGCCTAGCATCCCAAGGTTGCGGATGCAGCCGGGGGTGGTCATGAGCGATTTCGTTGAGTTTCCCGAAAAGGACTACGTCGACGCTGGCAATGTTTTCGAGTCATTCAACGGTGCCACATCGGATTTCACACTCGAGAACGCGCTGGCGATGATGTGGTTTGCGCAACTCGCCTACGAGGTGGACGAGAGCGGCCAGAACAGAAATGCGCGGAAGATCGAAACCGTCAGGAAGCTTTGGGGCTTCACCTCGATTACCCCATTCCTGCAGCGGGCCGTGACGTTCGGCAGCGCGCTGCACACCACCGGACTGATCGGCGTGCACAACAAGGCTATCGTGCTCGCATTCGCCGGGACCGATCCGGCAATCTGGGAAACAGCCGCGACTGATGCGCGCTTCGACCTGAGTGCGAAGAACACCCACGCAGGCTTTCAGGCTGCGTTCGACGCCGTCGCTCCGGTCGTGAACGGGAAAACTTCCGGCCCTGTCGGAGAAGCGATGTCGCTGCGCACGGACGCGCAGCCGCTCTTCATCACCGGCCACAGCCTCGGCGCGGCGGTCGGCATTCTCGCCGCGGCGGCCGTCGATGCCGGGGGCGTGGAGGTCAAGGCGGTGTACGGCTTCGGTACGCCGCGCCCGGGCGGCACGACGTTTCGGGACGCATACAATACGGCGCTGGGGAAGCGTACCTATCGGATGGTGCACGGACGGGACATTGTGGCGCGCGTGCCGATGTTCACCGGTTATTCGCACGTCGGGCGCCTGCTCCGTTGCAAGCAGGGTACAATGTTCAACCGAAGCGAACTTACCGACGAGGTTTCGCCGAACACGGTATTCTCCCGCGACTACATCAAGGAGATCGCGGCCCACCTGCTCGGCGGCGGCATTTTCGGCTTCGTGAAAAGCCTTGTGATGAACCCGCCGCACGATTTCGCGCAACTCGCGCAGGCGGTGAAAGCGCAGCTTCCGGAGCGGGGGACCGGGCCGCTCGCCGAATGGTTCAGGGCGCTGCCGCCCTTCATCCGTGAGCATCTCCAAGATCAATACATCAAAGCGTTGACGCCGGGGGCTGCAAGAGTCCGCTCCGATGTATAGATTGCCCGCATGTCGCTTCGAATGCCCGAACCCGATTCCGCCGTGCTGGCGCGGCGCGCCGAGATCGTGCGTGACTTGTCCGCGGTCGTGCCGGGCGAGGGCGTCATCTCCAACGAGCGCGAGATGCGACCCTATGAGTCCGACGGGCTGACCGCGTACCGCCAACTGCCTTTCGTCGTCGTGCTCCCGGAGACAACCGAGCAAGTCTCGAAAGTGCTGCGCTATTGCCACGACCACGGCATCAAGGTGGTGCCGCGCGGGGCAGGGACCTCGCTGTCGGGCGGCGCGCTGCCGCTCGCCGACGGCGTGCTGCTTGGCATGGGCAAGTTCAACCGCGTGCGCGAGATCGACTACGGCAACCGGGTCGCCGTGGTCGAACCGGGCGTCACCAATTTGGCGATTTCGCAGGCGGTCGCGCATGAGGGCTTCTATTACGCGCCCGATCCGTCCTCGCAGATCGCCTGCTCGATCGGCGGCAACGTGGCGGAAAATTCCGGCGGCGTGCATTGCCTGAAATACGGCATGACCACCAACAACGTGCTCGGCTGCGAGATCGTGCTGATCACCGGCGAGGTCATCCGCATCGGCGGCAAGCATCTCGATTCGGACGGCTATGACCTGCTCGGGTTGATCACCGGCTCGGAGGGCCTGCTCGGCGTCGTCACCGAGGTGACGGTGCGCTTGCTGAAGAAACCCGAGACCGCGCGCGCGGTGCTGGTCGGGTTTGCGTCGTCTGAGGATGCGGGCGCTTGCGTGAGCAAGATCATTGGCGCGGGCATTATTCCGGGCGGCATGGAGATGATGGACCGGCCGGCGATTCATGCCGTGGAGGAGTTCGTCCACGCCGGTTATCCGCTCGACGTCGAGGCACTGCTGATCGTCGAGCTCGATGGGCCGGCCGCGGAGGTCGATCATCTGCTGGAGCGCGTCGAGGCGATCGCGCGTGAATGCGGCTCGACCGAGTGCCGCGTCTCTACTTCGGAAGACGAGCGGCTGTTGTTCTGGGCCGGACGCAAGGCCGCGTTCCCGGCGGTCGGCCGCATCTCGCCCGATTATTACTGCATGGACGGCACGATACCGCGCGCCAAGCTGCCGCTGGTGCTCAAGCGCACGCGCGAACTCTCCGAGCATTACGGCCTGCGCGTCGCGAATGTGTTTCATGCGGGCGACGGCAACCTGCACCCGCTCATACTTTACGATGCCAACAAGCCGGGCGAACTGGAGCGCACGGAGCAGTTCGGCGCGGAAATCCTCAAACTGTGCGTCGAGGTCGGCGGCGTGCTGACCGGCGAACATGGCGTCGGTGTGGAGAAGCGCGACCTGATGCCGGCGATGTTTTCGGAGATCGACCTCAATCAGCAGCAGC
>CAWDCA010000015.1:0-39741 GCA_963800695.1 uncultured Alphaproteobacteria bacterium
TCGCCGGTCAGCTCGAGGATGTGCAGGCCGGTATTGGCGCGGTCGACGACGTAGATATAGCCGCGGTCGTCGGTCTCGACATTGTTGGTCTGGATCGCGACCTTGCAGCGCTCCTTGCCGTCGACCTTGACGCAGCGCTTGTCGGTCGCCTCGGTGATCGGCGGGATGAAATAGCCGACCTCCTTCGGGCTGATAGGGATCGCGGATATCGATCGCCCGCACGCCGGCATTGAAGAAGGTGATGAAGGCGAGCTTCTTGTAAGAACATCGGCGCCATGCTCTCGTTCGAGGAATGCGCGCCGAAGCGGCCGCCGCGCTCGCAGAAATTGCCGCTCGCCTCCGGCACCTTGAAGTTCGACACCACCATCGGCTGCGTCTCGATCGTGGCATCGACGAACCAGACCATCTGCCGCGCCTCGGCCGCCTGGCATTCGTTGACCAGCGACTCGTTGACGATCATGACGATGTCGCGGGTCGTGCCGTCCTTGTCCTTGGCGAATTCGGCGATCGGCATCTTCATCAGCGGGATAGGCCGTGTGCGCGCCGATGCAGCGGCATCATGTCGAGCTCGGCCGATCACCGGATAGCGCAGGTTCTCGGGCGTCGGCTCCTTCGGTCCGTTGAGCAGCTTCTCGCGATCGACGATCTGCACCACGCCGCCCTTGTTGGTGCCGTAGCCGAAATAGATGCGGTTGCCCTGCGGCCCGGTCGAGATCGGGCCGTGCAGTTCGGTCGGCACCGCGCCGGTCGCGCCCGGCTCCTGGCCGGGCAGGCCGAAGTCGCGGATCTTCACCGGCTTTGCCGGATCGCTGAGATCGTAGACCTCGGTCATGCGGCGCGTGCGCCAGCCCGTCGACGCCGGAGACCAGGTACGCGATGCCGGTGTCGCATTCCCACCAGTTCTTGTGCGTGTCCTTGCGGCCCGCCGATGCGCGTGAGAGCTTGGGGTTCGCGGGATCGGCCGACGTTCCAGATTTCATGCGCCTGGCCGCCGAAATGCGCAGCAGATAGACCGCGTTGGGATCGCCCTTCGGCAGCGCTTGCCGTCGCAGACGCGCACCATCTGCGCGCCGCCCTGCTCGTCAGTGCCCTTCCATGCCCGGGAATATGCTTGAGATATTTCGGATTGGCCGGATCGGTGACATCGAGGATCGACGTGCCGTTGAACTCGGCCTGCCCGGTGAGCGGATTGACCGGCTTCGGCATCGTCTCGGTGCCGCCGTGGTGGCCGATATAGGCGATGTAGCGGTCGCCCTGCTTGTGGATCGTCGGCTGATAGGCGCTGCGCGCCTGCAGATCGTTGTAGCCGACGAGGCGCATGTTCTTGGCCTCCGGCGGATCGCCGACTTTGGGCGACTGCGCGAGCGCGGGAGCAGCGAGAAGCGTGAGAGCGAGCGCAAGCAGGCTGCGAGCCATGGCTTTCCTCCACACGATTTTGATCTTTGGATGCGGAGTTTATCTTTCAGCTCGTCCCCGCGAAAGCGGGACCCCGTGCTTTGGCCAAGAACTGATGCCCGCTTTCGCGGGTATGAGCGGAGTTTGTGTTTCGGATCGTGAAAGATCGATCCGGGTGAGTCAGGATAATCCAATCCTGCGCACGATTTTCACCAGGCGCTCGCTATCGACCTCGAGAAAGCGTGCGAACTCCGGACCATCGAGGAGGCACACTCTGGCTTCCAGCCACCCTGAACCGTTCGATCACTGCCTTGTCCGTCATGAATGGCCGGATCGCGTCGCGCAGAATGCGCGTCACATGCTCGGGTGTCTTCTTCGGAGCGAAGACGCCAGCCCACAGGATGTAAACGACGTCGGGATACCCCGCCTCCTGAAAAGTCGGCGCATCGGAAAAATTGGCGAGCCGCTCGGTGCCCCACTGCGCCAGCACGCGCAGATTGCCGGCATCGAATTGGCCTTTGCCGATGGACTTCAGCGTGGGCACCACCGGAACCTGATCCGACAGGAGCGCGCTGAACGCAGGGCCACCGCCCTGATACGGCACATGGACCATCTTCAGCCCTGCCGCGTGCAGGAACATCTCCATCGCAAGATGCACCGTGCCGAGATAACCGGACGTGCCGTAGGCGATCTTTCCGGGGTTGGCTCTCACGTCCTTGACGAAGTCATCGAGCGTTTTCCAGGGCGAGGACTTCTTCACGGTCAAAAGCGTTGAATCCGCGAACATGCGTGCGAGAGGTACGAACTGATCGACTTCGTAGGTGGCGGGCTTGCCTTGCAGCTTGTTCGCTTCCGGTATGACGGCGAGCGATGGCAGCGCGGTCATGATTGTGTAGCCATCGGGTTCGGCGCGGGCCACATGCGCGTGCCCGATACCGCCTCCATCGCCACCCTTGTTCTCGACCACAACGTTGCGCGCGAGCTTCTCGGCCAGATGGGCGGCCAATGGGCGGGCTGCGAAGTCGGCTGTTCCACCGGGAGGAAACGGCACCACGATCGTAATCGTGCGGCTCGGCCAGGCTTCCTGCGCACGCAGGCCATCCCCCTGCAACGCAACGCCCATCGGAAACGCAGCTGTCAGCTTCAGCAATTCGCGGCGGCTTATCATGGTCGTCCTCCCGACTGCTGGCCCATTTTGTCGAGCCAGCTTGTCCACGCTCCATCTTCTAATCGGATTGCAAAGCCTGTCTCCCGTTCATCGCGCGCCAGATGCGCTCCGGCGTGGCCGGCATCTCGATGTGGCGCACGCCGAACTCCGAAAGCGCGTCGACCAGCGCATTGGCGACCGCCGGCATCGCGCCGACGCAGCCGGCTTCGCCGGCGCCTTTGGCGCCGAGCGGATTGGTCTTGGTCGGCACCGGATTGCTCTTGACCTCGAACGTCGCACAAGTCGTGGCGCGCGGCATCGCGTAATCCATGAAGGAGCCGGTGAGCGAGCTGGCCGGACTGGGTCGAAGCGGATGTCCTCCATGAGGATCTGTCCGACGCCCTGCACGACGCCGCCGATGGATCTGCCCGTGGAGCAGCAGCGGATTGAGCACCGTGCCGACGTCGTCGACCACGCTGTAGCGCGCGATTTCGACCTCGCCGGTCTCCGCGATCGATCTCGACTTCGCAGACATGGCAGCCGTTGGGAAAGTTCTCGACGTCGGCGCGAGTAGACTGCGGTCGCGGTGAGGCCGCCCTCCATGTCCTTCGGCAGCTTTGCCGGGTCAGCGGCGTCGCGCGCGACTTCCTTCATGGTCAGCGTGCGGTTGGTCTTCGCGACTGGAGAAGATGCCGTCGGCAAAATTCACGTCGTCGACGTCGACCTTCGAGCAGATGCGCGGCAAGGCGCTTGCGCCTTCGGCGATGATCTTCTTCGAGCGACGTGGAAGGCCGAGCCGCCGATGGTCGCCGAGCGCGAGCCGCCGGTGCCTTCGCCGAAGAACACCTTGTCGGTGTCGCCCTGGATGTAGTGCGATGTCGTCGGGATGGAGGCCGAGGCGGTCGCAGACGATCTGCTTGAACACGGTCTCGTGGCCCTGTCCGTGCGTGACGCTGCCGGAGAACAGCGTCACCGCGCCGGAGCGATCGAACCGCATCTCCGCGCCTTCGAAGCCGGTGCGTGCCCGCGCGTTCGATCGAATAGGAAAGGCCGAAGCCGCGCAGCTTGCCGTGCTTCCGCGATTCCGCCGGCGCTTGGCGAAGCCGGCGACGTCGGCAAGATCGCAGCGCCATGTCCATGTCCTTCTCGAACTCGCCGCAGTCGTAGGTGAAGGTGAGCGCCGGTCTTGTACGGCATGGCGTCGGCGGGATGAAGTTGCGCCGCCGCAGTTCGACCGGATCGATGCCGAATTCGTCGGCCGCGAGATCGACCAGGCGCTCGATCACATAGGCGGCTTCCGGCCGCCCGTTGCCGCGATAGGGCCGCACCGGATTGGTGTGGGTGAACACGGCGGTGACGTCGACATGGATGGCCGGCGATGCGATAGACGCCGGCCAGCGAGTTGAAATTGTTGAGTGAAGTTCGGCATGCCGGTCTGCAGATGCGCGCCGATGTTGGCGATCGGTCTTGACCCGCAGGCCGAGGAAGTTGCCGTCCTTGTCGAGCGCGAGTTCGGCCTCGGTGACGTTGTCGCGCGCCTGGGCGTCGCTGAGGAAAGCCTCCGAACGCGTGCTCATCCATTTGACCGGCCGGCCGGTGAGCTTTGAGGCGAGCAATACGAGCGGCACTTCGTTGAAGATCGCCGACTTCATGCCGAAGCTGCCGCCGATGTCGCCGGCGATCACGCGGACCTTGCTCTCGGGCACCTTGAGCACCTGCTGTGCGAGATCCGAGCGGAAGGCGTGCGCGCGCTGCGGCGTGGTGATACAGCGTGTAGTGGCCGTCGGTCGGGTCGAAGTCGCCGACGCAGCCGCGCGGCTCCATGCGTGACGGCGGTGACGCGGTTGATCACGAAACGATGCTTGACCACGTGGTCGGCGCGCGCGAAGGCCGCGTCGGTCGCCGCCTTGTCGCCGACGCAGGTGCACGAAGCAGATATTGTCGGCGCAATCGTCCCAGACCTGCGCGCGCACCGGCGCGATCGCATCCGCGGTCGACGATGACGCAGGGCAGCGCCTCGTAATCGACCTCGATCAGCTCGGCGGCGTCGGCATCGCCTGAGCGTAGGTCTCGGCGACAACGAAGGCGACATAATCGCCGACCCAGCGCACGCGGTCCCTGCACCAGCGCGGGATACGGAGAGCGGTACAGCGGGCTGCCGTCGCGGCGCTTCTGGCCGCCGGGCACCGGCAGATCGCCCCAGCCGGAGCGCTTCCAGTCCTCGCCGGTCAAAACGGGCAGTCCACGCCGGGCGCAGCCTTCGCCTGGGTCGATCGATCGAGCTGATATTTGCATGGGCGTGCGGCGAGCGCAGCACGAAGCCAAAAGCCATGCCCGGCAGGACGATGTCGTCCACATAGCGCCCGCCGCCCTTGAGCAATCGTGGATCCTCGAACCGCGGCACGCCCTGACCAACCGCGAACTCCCCCACAGAGGCTTCCTTTCTTGGCTTTCCCATAACCGCGCACCGGCGAGACGGGATTCATTAGCAAGCGATGGTTCCGGTCAAGGCGCGTGTTCGATGCCGGAACGCAGAGCCTACGTATTCACATTCCCGCCATCGACCGCGATGGTCTGGCCGGTCACGAAGTCGCTGTCCGCCGAGGCCAGGAAAATCAGCGCGCCGAGCAGATCCTCCGGCTGCTCGTCGCGCTTGAGCGCGCGCGGGCGATCGCGCGGTCGCGCGCTGTCTCCACATGGCCGGGATTCTGTTCACGATCGAGTTCGCTGAGCGTGAAGCCCGGCGTCAGCGTGTTCACGCGGATGCCGTCGTCGCCGAGCTCGCGCGACATCGCACGCGTGAACGCCATGATGCCGCCTTTGGTGGTCGACGTAGTGCACATCCCGGGATGCCGCGCACGCGGTGCCCGAGCCGATATTGATGATCTTGCCGTATTTCGCTCGGCCATGTCGCGGTGCGACGTGCTTCGCCATCAGGAACGTGCCGCGCAGGTTGACCGCCATCACCTTGTCCCACAGGTCGACGTCGATCTCGGTGAATTTCTGCTCGTCAGCGGCGCGTAGAGCGCGGCGTTGTTGACCAGCATGTCGATCTGGCCGAACCGCTCCATGGTCTCCGCGACCAGCCCTTCACCGCGCTTTCGTCGCTGACATCGCAGATTTCGCTCGCGACCGAGTTGGCGCCGTGCTTGCCGGCGATCTCGGCGGCGACCGACGGCTCCGTCGACGATATCGGCGATCATCACCCGTGCGCCTTCGGCCGCGAGCGCCTACGAATAATGCAGCCCGATGCCCTTCGCGCCGCCGGTGACGATCGCCACGCGGCCGTCCAGTCGTCCCATCGTTGCTCCCTGCTGGACGGCATAAGCGAACGCCATCGGGAATTCATGGTACATCGCACAAGTGGAAGGACCGCGCATGACCGCCACGACCTGCTCGACCGCCTCACCATCCGCCAGCTTGTCGAGGACTGGGCGGTGCTGCGCGATGCGCGGCAGTGGGAGCGCTTCCGCACGGTGTGGCACGACGACGGGCGGATGATGGCGACCTGGTTTCAGGGCTCGCGCGACGAATTCATCAAGGTGAGCGAGGAAGGTTATGCGCGCGGCGTGCGCATCCTGCATTTCCTCGGCGGCTCGACCGTCGAGTCGCGGGCAACCGCGCCATCGCGCAGACCAAGATGACGATCTCGCAGCGCGCCAAAGTCGACGGCGTGCTGTGCGACGTGGTGTGCACCGGCCGGTTCTACGACTTCTTCGAGAAGCGCGCGGCCGATGGGGCCTGGTGCTGCGCCAGCCGATCTACGAGAAGGACCGGCTCGATCCGCTCGACCCGTCGGCGAAGCTCGCGCTCGACCAGGACGCTGCTGGCGCGCTTTCCCGAGGGCTATCGCCACCTCGCCTATCTGCAGACGCGCATCGGCTACACGGTGAAGCCCGACATGCCCGGGCTCGACGGGCCCGAGGTCGCGGCGCTTTATGCGCGCGGGGAGGGGTGGCTCAAGGGTGGCACGCTCTAGCCAAATCGCGCGCGATCATGCGGCGCCTCAAAGTCGAGCGCGGGGCCGAGTGGCACGATGCCGGCTCGGGTTGAGGTGCAGCATGGCTCATGTAGTAGTGCCGCTTGATGTGGTCGATATTCACCGTGTCGGCGACGCCGGGCGACTGATAAAGATCGCGCAGATAGTTCGACAGGTTCGGATAGTCCGCGATGCGGCGCAGATTGCATTTGAAGTGGCCGTAATAGACCGCGTCGAAGCGCAGGAGGGTGGTGAACAGCCGCCAGTCGGCCTCGGTGATGCGGTCGCCGGCGAGATAGCGCTGGCGTGAGAGCCGCTCCTCCAGCCAGTCCAGAGTGCGAACAGATCGAGGAAGGCTTCCTCGTAGGCTTCCTGCGTGGTGGCAAAGCCGGAGCGATAGACGCCGTTGTTGACGCTCTCGATACACGCGCTTGTTGATGGCGTCGATCTCGCCGCGCAGTTCGGCCGGATAGTAGTCGGTGCGCTCGTTGGTGAACGCATCGAACGCCGTGTTGAGCATGCGGATGATTTCCGGCGACTCGTTGTTGACGATGGTGCGCTGCTCCTTGTCCCACAGGATCGGCACCGATGACGCGGCCGGTGTAGGCCGGATCGGCCAGCGTGTAGATCTCGTGCAGGTGCTTCTCCGCCGTTCACGCGTGTCGTCGTCGAGCATCGCGGGCCGAACTGCCAGCCTTCATCGCCCATCACCGGCTCGACCTCGGTCATCGAGATCACGTCTTCGAGCCCCTTGAGCTTGCGAAAGACGACCGTGCGATGCGCCCATGGGCAGGCGAGCGAGACATAGAGATGATAGCGCCCGCGCTCCGCCGTAAAGCCGCCGTCGCCGCTCGGGCCGGCGCTGCCGTCCGGCGTGACCCAGTTGCGGAATTTCGGCTCGGCCGCGCTTGAAGCGCCCGCCGGTCGCCTTGGTGTTGTGAAACCGGGTGTGCCAGACACCGTCGATCATTTCGCCGTGGGCCATGAAAATCTCCTCCCTCATCCTGAGGTGCCGCATAGCGCCCTCGAAGGACGCCACAAGCGTTTCCGCAGGTGCACGCCGCCCCTTCGAGGCTCGCCGGCAACGCGGCTCGCACCTCAGGGTGACGGCTATCTCGGTATTCATCACGGTTTCGCGGCAGCAATGGACCTCCAGCCGCCCAAATGCTAATTCGCGGCTCAGCCTCATGACCGATCTTTCCCTCACCATCCTGACCGAAAAGCCCGAGGACGCGGCCGCGATCGAGCGGCTGCACGAGCGCACTTTCGGCCCCGGCCGCTATGCGCGCACCGCGTACCGCATCCGCGAGAAGATGGCGCACCGGCTCGATCTTTCCTACACGGCGCGCATCGGCACGCTGCTGGTCGGCTCGGTGCGCCTGACGCCGGTGTGCATCGGCGACACGCCGGCGCTGCTGCTCGGGCCGCTCACCATCGAGCCGCCGTTCCGCGACCGCGGCATCGGCAAGGCGATGATGGAGCGCGCGCTGAAGGACGCGAAAGCAGAAGGGCCACAAGCTGGTCGTGCTGGTCGGCGACGAGCCGTATTACGCGCGCGTCGGCTTCAAGCGCGTGAGCCGAGCGGCGCGATCACGATGCCGGGCCCGGCCGATCCCGCGCGCATCCTTGCGGCGGAACTGGCCGAAGGCGCGCTCGCCGGCGTGAGCGGTGTGGTGCGGCCGGACTGGGACTGCGACAACGAAAGGAAGTAACCAATGAACGGTGCGGAAAGTCTGGTGCGGACGCTGGTCGGCGGCGGCGTCGATGTGTGCTTCTCCAATCCCGGCACCTCGGAGATGCATTTCGTCGCGGCGCTCGACCGCGTCGACGGGATGCGCTGCGTGCTGGCGCTGTTCGAGGGCGTGGCGACCGGCGCGGCCGACGGCTATGCGCGCATGACGGAGAAGCCGGCCGCGACGCTGCTGCATCTCGGGCCCGGCCTCGCGAACGGCCTCGCCAACCTGCACAACGCCATGAAGGCCTCGACGCCGGTGGTGAACATCGTCGGCGATCACGCGACCTATCATCGCGACTACGACTCGCCGCTCACCTCCGACATCGAGACCGCCGCCAAGCCGTTCTCCGGCTGGGTGAAGACCTCACCGACCGCGAAGACGGTTGCCGAGGACGGCGCGGCCGCGATCGCCGCCGCGATGAAGCCGCCGGGGCAGGTCGCGACGCTGATCCTGCCCGGCGACACCGCATGGGACGAGGGCAGCGGCCCCGCGACGGTGCCGGCCGATCCCGGAGCGCGCGAAGGTGAGCGAGGACGCCGTGAAGGAGGCTGCGCGCGTGCTGCGCTCGCGGCGAGCCGGCCGTGCTGCTGCTCACCGGCCTGGCGCTGCGCGAGAAGGGGCTGGAGCTTGCGGCGCGCATCGCGGCGAAGACCGGATGCAGGCTGCTGGCGCAGACCTTCAACCGCCGCATGGAGCGCGGCGCAGGGCGCGTCTCCATCGACCGCATTCCCTATCCGGTCGATCAGGCGCTCAAGACGCTCGAAGGCGTCAAGCACATCGTGCTGGTCGGCAGCCGCATTCCGGTGGCGTTCTTCGCCTATCCGGACAAGCCGAGCCTGCTCGCGCCGAAGGATACGCAGTTCACCACGCTGTCGACCATCGAAGAGGACTCGGTCCACGCGCTGGAATGGCTCGCGGACGAGCTCGGCGCAGCGCGCAGCCGATCGAGCCCTCGAAGTACGGCCCGCCGCCGCTCGCGACCGGCAAGATCGACTCGCTGACGCTGGCGCAATCGATCGGCGCGCTGATCCCCGAGAACGCGCATCGTGGTCGACGAGGGCGTCTCGACCGGGCGCGGCTTCTTTCCCTCGACGCGCAATGCGCATCCGCACACCTGGCTGCAGAACATGGGCGGCTCGATCGGCATCGGCATGCCGCTGGCGACCGGCGCGGCGGTCGCGTGCCCGGACCGCAAGGTGCTGAGCCTCCAGGCGGACGGTTCGGCGATGTACACGATCCAGGCGCTGTGGACGCAGGCGCGCGAGAACCTCGAACATCACCACGGTGCTCTTCAACAACAAGTCCTACGCGATCCTGCGCATGGAGCTCGCCAACGTCGGCGCGCAGAATGTCGGCCGCAAGGCGCTCGACATGCTCGACCTCTCGCGCCCCGATCTCGACTTCGTCGCTCTTGCGCGCGGCATGGGCGTGCCGGGCGAGCGCGTCGACACGATGGACGAGTTCAACGCGGCGGTCGCGCGCGGGCTCGCCGCGACGGGGCCGTATCTCGTCGAGGCGATGCTTGGCTGAGTCGGCGCCGCCCGCCGCGGGCAGCGCGATCGGCGCAGCTCAAATCGATTCAGGTGCTGCGCGCGGTCGCGGCGCTCGGCGTGCTGACGCTGCATGTCGCGAACGAGAAGGTCACGCTGTTCGGCGGCGGGCCGGGCCCGTTCAAGAACTTCCTGATCGGCGCGGCGGGCGTCGATCTCTTCTTCGTCATTTCGGGATTCGTGATGGTCTATTCCTCCGAATCCCTGTTCGGCCGTGCCGACGCGCCGAAGATATTCTTCCTGCGTCGCCTCGCGCGCATCGCGCCGCTCTACTGGGCGGTGACGATCGCGATCATCGCCTACATCTACGCGGCGCACGGCGCGAAGCTGTGGGAGATCTACTCGCCTGCGAGTCTTGCGGCGTCATTCCTGTTCTGGCCGTATCCGCGCGTGGATGGCCTTGCATTCCCGGTGCACCTGCTGGGCTGGACGCTGAACTACGAGATGTTCTTCTACGCGGTGTTCGCGGTCGCGATCCTGTTGCCGCGCGCGCTTGGCGGTGCCAGTGGTGACGCTCGTGTTCGTCGCGCTGGTGCTGCTCGGCCGCGCGTCACGTTGCCGCTGCCGTTCAGCTTCTGGGCCAATTCGATCATCTGGGAGTTCTGCCTCGGCATGTTGATCGCCACCGCGTATCGCGAGGGCGTGCGGCTGCCGCCTGCCGCCGCATGGGCGCTCGGGATCGCGGCGCTGGCCGGCTATGCGGCGGCATGGAATCCGCCCGATGACTGGGGCGGGTGGCGTGTGTTCTTCTGGGGCCTGCCGAGCGCCGCGCTGGTTGCGGCGTGCGTGCTGTCGTCCGCGCAGTGGCAGCCCGGACCGGTCGGCCGCTTCTTCGGCCTGCTCGGCGATGCGTCCTATTCGCTTTATCTGGTTCACCCGCTGGCGTTTCCGCTGGTGCGTTGGACGCATCGTGCGCTGGATCGATTTCTCAGCCGTGCCGTGGCTCTATGCCGCGACGCTGTTCGTCGCTGCCATCGTCGCCTCGGTCGCCTGCTATCTCTTTTTCGAGCGGCCGATCACGCGCGCGCTGCAGCGGCGGTTGCGGGCGGCGCGTGAAAAAGCCGCTGGCGCGCGTGAGGATCATCTGCCGAGGTACGATCAGCGGCGGCGACGACGATATGCGGTCAGTCTGCGAGCCGGAGCTTGCCAGTCGGGCATCAGCAGGACGGCGCCGCGATCGGGCGATACGCTCAGCGTCACGACCTGGCATTCGTGCACCAGCCGACGCCACGATGAATGTGCCCGACACAGGTCATAGTCGTGCAGGTACGGCGTCGCGAGCAGCTCGCCGATCATCGCTGCGGCACTTGCGCGCGGGCGCCGGCGCATCGCGTTGAACCACGCCGGCGATCAGCGCGGCTGCTTACGCGCGGCGCACCTGCCGTCCGCGTAGGCGTGCCGAAGCCCGAGACCGAGCCGCGAGGCCGCCATGAAGACCGCAGTCTCGCCGGTGCCAGGCGGCGTCGGCGCCTCGAACGTCACCTTGCGCAGCATCGGCAGCCAAGTCGAGGAAGGCGCGCCAGCCGTTCCACGCCGACGAGCGCGAGGCTCGCGAGCAGCCAGCACACCGACACGTGTTCGCTCGTGCTCGCGATGCGCGCCACTGCGGCCGTCGAACGCGCCACGAATATCAGTGCAAGATGCGGCTTGTAGGCCTGCAGCGCCGAACAGCACGCCCGGCGAGGATCGGCCGCCGCTCCAGCAGCGAAGCCCGCCGCCGAGCAAGCGCCGCGGTCGCATACGCCGTGTCTGTCCGCAATAGGTGTTGATGAACACCGCCGGCGTCGCGAGCGCGAGCAGCAGCGCCGTGTCCGGGCATCGCGAGCCGCAGCGCGCGGTAGAATGCGTTACCAGCCGCCGATCAGCCACCGGCCCGAGTGCCGGCAATACGGCAGGTCCGCGAACGGCAGCGTGAGCACGAGCATGCAGCGGCGGATAGCTGTAATTGTAGTTCGGGCTGATCGCGGCGCGCCGACGAGCTGCTTGCTGAAACGCGTGCTACGGCCGGCCAGTGATAGATGTCGGCGGCGCCGCTGATGCAGCGCGCGAACGCGCCGGAAGAGATAATTGACGAAATCGTCGCCGATAGGCCGTCCGTCGCCACCAGTCAGGCCGACGCCGGTCTTGCGCCACAGGTCGAACAGCGCAGAACGCGCCGGCGAGCGCAGCCACACACGCGAGGCAGCAGCGCGGCGCGCAGCAGCGATCGTCGGTTGCAGCGTCGCGCATGAGCGAATCGCGGCGCATCGCGCCGAGCGTACGTCGCGCGACAATCGGGCGCCTGACGCGATGGTTTCGGAAGTTTACCGACCGAGTTAGCGGCGCGCATCACCGCCCCTCGCGCATCCACGTCGCCGCGAGGCTGCCGATCAGCAGCAGCAGGCCGAGCAGGCCGGCAAACAGCGGCAGCACGCCGATGCCGCGCACGACGCTCGCGTCGCGCATCTTCAGGCCGAGCCAGTCGTCGCCCTTGTAGGTGTCGGTCGAGCGCACGCCGAGGATGCGCGGGATGTTGAGCGTGCCCGATGCGTCCGCGATGCGCCGCGCGTCGCCGCCGGTCGCGTTGGCGAGCGGTGCCAAGCACGCTCGGTCGACGACGTCACCTCGGCGTATTCGCGCGGGTTCGCCGGTCCGACATTGACCAGCGCGGTGAGCTTGCCGTCGGTGGCGCGCCACAGGCCCAGTTCGTTCGCCTGCGTGACCGCCTTCCACACGCCGGGCTCGGCCTTGTCGAGCGTCAGCGTGCGCGTCTGGCCGGTCGGCGTCGTCACGGTCACCTGCGCGACTTCGTCGGCCATGCTCTGGCGGCGGATTTCGAGATCGCGCCCGCGCGCCGCCAGGCGCAGCGCTTCCTCTTCGAGGTCCGGCTGCTTCATCAGCCAGTGCGAGAGCCGGCGCAACAGATCGAGATGCGGCCCGCCGCCTTCGTAGCCGCGCGCCCACAGCCAGATGTGATCGGATAGCAGCAGCGCGACACGGCCTTCGCCTTCGCGCGAGAGCAGCAGCAGCGGCTTGTTGTCCGGCCCCTTCATCACGGACGTGCCCTTGTCGGCGCGCGCATCGACCAGGCGGAACCAGCGGCTCCAGTGCGGCGGATCGCTTTCGGCGCCTTCCAGCCCGCGCGTCACCGGGTGGCGTTTGCCGAGGTCGGTGAGCTGCGCGAAGAACGGCACCTCGGTGGTGCGCCCGCTCGGCTCGGCCGGCAGCACCACGTCGAGCGGCGTGCGCCAGAGCGAGGTCGGGCTCGCATAGTCCGGTCCGGCCGCGACCAACACGGCGCCGCCGTCGCGCACATAGCGCGCGATGTTGTCGAAATAGATGATCGGCAGCACGCCCTGGCGGGCGTAGCGGTCGAAGATGATCAGGTGGAAATCGTTGATCTTCGTGCGTGGAACAGCTCGCGCGTCGGGAACGCGATCAGCGACAGCTCGTTGATCGGCGTGCCGTCCTGCTTCTCGGGCGGACGCAGGATGGTGAAGTGCACGAGATCGACCGAGGCGTCCGACTTCAGCAGGTTGCGCCAGGTGCGCTCGCCCGCATGCGGCTCGCCCGAGACGAGCAGCACGCGCAGCTTGTCGCGCACGCCGTCGATCGCCACGACCGCGCGATTGTTGATGGTGGTGAGCTCGCCGCCCTCCAGCGGCGAGGCCTCGATCTCGACGATGTTCTGCCCGGCATGCGGGATCTGCACCTGCACGCGCACGGTGTCGCCCGCGCGCACGTTGCGGGTTTCGAGCAGTTCGCCGTCGCGGCGGATGGTGAGTTGCACCGGCCCGGGCGCGCGCGCCCTGATCCTCGACGCGCAGCACCACGGTCTGCTGCTGTCCGACGATGCCGAAGCGCGGCGCGGTGACGAGCTGGATGCGGCGGTCGCGCTCGCCCGGCCGGCCGGTGATCAGCGCATGCACCGGCGCGTTGAAGCCAAGCTGCGCGGCCTCGGCCGGCACGTCATGCACGCGGCCGTCGGTGATGAACAGCGCGCCCGCGACGCGATCCGGCGGCACGTCGGCGAGCGCCGCGCCGAGCGCGGAGAACAGGCGCGTGCCGTCGGTCTCGCCGTCCGCATGGCCGGCTTCGACCACGCGCACTTCGAGCCCGCGATGCGGCCGAGCCGTTGCGTGACGGCGGCGCGCACCGCCTCGGTCTGTTTCTCGCGATCGCCGAAGCCCTGGCTCGGGCTCTTGTCGACCACCACGACGGCGACGGAGGGCAGCGCCTCGCGGTCCTCGCGGGTCAGCGACGGATTGGCGAGCGCGAGCGCCGCGAAGGCGAGCGCGGTCGCGCGCATCACGGAGCCGCGGCTGCGGATGACGAGCAGCAGCACCGCTGCGATCAGCGCAACGGCCAGCGCGGCCCACAGGATCTCATTGGGCACGAGCGGCGAGAATGTGATTCCGAAACCCATTCCTACTGCCCCAGCCTCTCCAGCAGCGCCGGGATGTGCACCTGGTCGGCCTTGTAGTTGCCGGTCAGCGTGTACATCACGATGTTGACGCCGGCGCGGAACGCGAACTCGCGCTGGCGCGGTTCGCCCGGCACCATCGGCAGCATCGGCTGGCCGTCGCTGCGCTGCGCCCAGGCGCCCGCAAGATCGTTCGACGTGATCAGGATCGACGACACGCCGTCGCCGCCGCGCGCCGGGCGCTCCGGCTCGTCGTCGTTCGGCGGCGCGATCGCCTCGACCCAGAGCTGGCCTTGGCTGAAGCGGCCGGGAAAGTCCTTCAGCAGGAAGAACGTTTTGGTCAGCACGTGGCTCGGACGGCACCGGCTCCAGCTCGGGAATGTCGAGCACGGCGAGGATATCGCGCAGCGCCAGCATGCCGGGCGAACGCTGCTCGCCGCCCGGCGTCGTCATTCCGGCGTCGCGCGTGTCGAACAGCACCGTGCCGCCCTGCTTCATGTAGCTGTCGATGCGGGTGAGCGCGGCCTGCGAGGGACGCGGCGCGTTCGGCACGATCGGCCAGTAGATCAGCGGGAAGAACGAGAGTTCATCGCGCGCCGGATCGAGCCCGACCGGCTCGCCGGCTTCGAGCGCGGTGCGCTGCGCGAGGAACAGCGTCAGGCCCTGCAGGCCCGACTTGCTGACGTTGTCGACCTCGGCATCGCCGGTGATGATGTAGGCGAGGCGCGTGTCGGTGGTGGCCTTCTGGGCGAATTCTTCCGCCGCCGGATCGCGCGGCGCGGCTTGTGCGGCGGGGGCCGGTGGAGCGGGCGGCGCGGTTCTGCGCGAAGGCCTGCGAGGCGATCAGCGTGGCGCCGACCGCGACTGCGAGAAGCACGCCCGCCGCCACGCGGCGCCGCTGCGGCATCAAGCGGTGCAAGCCGCCCGCGAGCCAGAACACCACCAGCGCGTCGATCACCAGCAGCACGAGCGCGCCGAGGAACAGCGGCCCGCGCAAGTCCTTCGGCTCGCCGAGCCGATACGCTTCGAGCCGCGCGGAAAGCGGCGTGTAGTCGATCGGGTTGAGCCGGTCGGTGGGCGTGAGCGTGTTCACGGCAAGCAGTCCCTCCGGTGGCCCATAGAAGCCGGGCGGATGATCCGTGGTGGCGCGGAAACTATAGCCGGCCGGCACCGGGCGCGCCGTCGAGGGCGGCGGCGTGAACGCGCCGAAGCCATCGAGCACGCGGGTCGGCGGGACGGTCTCGCGCGCGCCCTGCGCCTCGACCTTCTCGGCGTTGGCGCCGGAGCCTGCGAGCGCGACGATGCGCTTGAGCATGTCGACGAACGCGCCCGACAGCGGCAGGTCGGACCAGCGCGTGTCGGCGGTCACATGAAACAGCACGATCACGCCCTTGCCGCGCCGCGCCGCGGTGACCAGCGGCGTGCCGTCGGCGAGCGTCGCCCAGGTGCGCTCGGTCAGACCGGAGTCCGGTTCGGCCAGCACCTGCCGCGTCACGGTGACGTCGTTCGGCACCGCCATGCCGTTGAACGGGCTTTCGCGCGCGAACGCGGTCAGTTGCTGCGGCTGATCCCACGACAGCGAGCCGCCGAGCGTGCGCCCGCCGCGGCGCAGCTTCACCGGGATGAGATCGTCGTCGGAGGCCGCGAGGCGCGGACCCGCGAAGCGCACCAGCACGCCGCCGTCGTCGACCCATTTGGCGAGCCGCTCGCGCGCTTCGCCCGCGACATTGCCGACATCGGCGAGGATCAGCATCGGGAGATTCTGCGTCGAGGAATTGCCGCACCGCCTCGGCCGGCGAGCCGCGCTCGGCAAGCCGCACGTCGGCGAACGGGTTCAAGCGCGCGCGAGAGATAGAAGGTCGAGGCGAGCAGCGGCTGCGCGGTGTCGGCGGTCGAGCCGGTGATCACGCCGATCGAGCGGCGGCGCCAGCGCTTGTCGAGCAACTGCACCACGCCCGAGGAACGCTCGCCCGACACTTCGAGCCGCGCGATGTCGTTGCGGATTTCCACCGGCAGGTCGAACGTCGCCTCGGTTTCGCGCTCGTTGCCTTTGAAGGCGAACGGCGCTTCGCCGAGCGGCAGGCCTTTCGGATCGAGCGCGCGCACCAGCCCGATATCGTTGTCGCGTACACCCGCGCGCAGCACCTTCACGGTGAGCGAGCCGGCCGCATTGTCGGCCGCGGTGAGTGCATGCGCGGGCGCGATGCCGCCTTCGACCACGGTGACGGCCTTGCCTTGCAACAGCTTGCCGAGCTCGGTGACGAATTCGGCGCTGCGCGCGACATCGACGCCGTCGGAGAGCCACAGCACTTCCAGCGAAGGCGTCGCCGCGATGAAGCGCCCGATCGCCGGCAGGATCTCGGTGCGCTCGACCGTATGCGGCTTGGGCTTGATCTGGCGCAACCGCACGCGCGCCGCGCCCGGCGTTTCCAGCGAGATGTCGCGCCCGACATCGGAGAGCGGAATGATCGCGACGCCGCGCCCGTCCGTCTCGGCGCGCGAGATCAGGTCCTCGCCGGTGCGCACGCGCGTATCCCACGTGGCGGCCGCGCCCCAGCCGTCGTCGATCAGCAGCGCGAGCGGCGCGGATGCCTGCGTGGTGGCGAGCGGCGGATTCCACAACGGGCCCGCGGCCGCGATGATCAGCAGCGTGGCGAGCGTGAGGCGCAGGAGCGTGAGCCACCACGGCGTGCGCGCGGGCGTTTCTTCCTTCGGCACGATGTCGAACAGCAGCCGCGCGGGCGGGAAGTCGACGCGGCGCGGCGAGGGCGGGATCAGCCGCAGCAGCCACCACAGCACCGGCAGGCTGAGCAGCCCCAGCAGCACCAGCGGCTGCGCGAAACCGAGCGGAAGACCGGCGATCATGCGTGTCTCCCGCGTTGCCCGGACATGGTGACACGGCCGCTCGTCACCGCACCGGGCGGCGGCGCGCCCATGCGGGCATGCAGCGCCAGCAGCAGTTCGGTCGCGGGCCGGTCGGTGCGGTGGATCGCGAAGCTCCAGCCGACCTTGTCGGTCTCGGCGCGGATCGCGGCGCGGTGCGCGGCGACGCGCGTCTCATAATCGGCCTTCCAGGTCTCGGCGCGGCCGGCCGTGATCGAGCCCGCGCCTTCGGGCTCGATGAACTCGACGCGGCCATTGTAGGGGAAGGTCTCCTCGGCGGGATCGACCACCTGCACGGTGTGGCCATGCGCGCCGGTGCCGGAGAGTTGCGCCAGCGTGCGGCGCACGTCGGCGAGCGGGCTCCAGAAATCCGAGATCATCACGATTTCGGCGAGCGAGGACGGCGCGAACGCCAGCGGCAGGCTCGCGCGCTCGATCGGATCGTGGATGATGGCATTCGCGATCTTGTCGAGCACGTTGCGGCTGCCGGTTGGGCGCATCAGCCCCGGCATGCCGACGCGCTCGCCCGCCTGCACGAGGATTTCGGCGAGCGCGAACGCGATCAGCAGCGTGCGGTCGAGCTTCGACTCGAGCGCCATCGGCGAGGAGAAATTCATCGAGGGCGAGCGGTCCGGCCACAGCCACACCGTATGCGCGGCTTCCCATTCCTGCTCGCGCACATAAAGATGATCGTCGCGCGCGGAGCGGCGCCAGTCGACGCGGCGGGCCGGCTCGCCCCACACGAAGCGGCGGTACTGCCAGAAATTCTCGCCCGGACCTGCGCGGCGGCGGCCGTGCAGCCCGTGGATGACGGTTGCGGCGATCTTGCGCGCTTCGAGGATCAGGCGCGGCATCGACTCGGCGAGCGCGCGCGCCCGGCCGCTCGCGCCCTGCGTCGCCTTGACCTCGTGCCGATCCGCGCGCCGGGGTGCCGCCATCGGTCTATCCGATGCGCGTCTTGAGTTTGCCGATGACGCCTTCGGTGGTCTCGCCGTCGGCCCTGGCCGCAAACGTCAGCGCCATGCGGTGCTTGAGGATCGGCTCGGCCATTTCCAGCACATCGTCGACCGAAGGCGAGAGCCGTCCGTCGAGCAGCGCCTTGGAGCGCACCACCAGCATCAGCGCCTGCGAGGCGCGCGGGCTCGGGCCCCATGAAATGAGCTTGCCGAGATCGCCGGTGTCCGGACCCGGGCGTGCCGCGCGCACGATATTGAGGATCGCCTCGACCACGAACTCGCCGACCGGCAGGCGCCGCACCAGCCGCTGCGCCGACAACAGCTCCTCGGCGGTCATGGTCGCCTTCGGCTTGCTCTCTTCGGTGCCGGTGGTGTCGAACACGATCTTCCGCTCGGCTGCGATGTCGGGATAGTCCACGTCGATCTGCATCAGGAAGCGGTCGAGCTGCGCTTCGGGCAGCGGATAGGTGCCTTCCTGTTCGATCGGGTTCTGCGTTGCCAGCACGTGGAACGGGCGCGGCACGTCATGGCGGGTGCCCGCATACGGTGACATGCTGCTCCTGCATCGCCTGCAGCAGCGCCGACTGGGTGCGCGGGGAGGCGCGGTTGATCTCGTCGGCCATCAGGAGCTGGCAGAACACCGGTCCCTGGATGAAGCGGAAGCTGCGCTTGCCGCCGGTTCCTTCCTCCAGCACCTCCGAGCCCACGATATCGGACGGCATCAGGTCGGGCGTGAACTGGATGCGGCGCGCGTCGAGCCCGAGCACCGTGCCCATGGTCTCGACCAGCTTGGTCTTGGCGAGGCCGGGAAGGCCGACCAGCAGCGCATGGCCGCCGCACAGCACGGTGATGAGCGCCTGCTCGACCACCTTCTCCTGACCGAAAATGACTTTGCCGATCGCTTCCCTGGCGGCCTTGACCTGGCCCGCGGTGGTTTCCGCCGCCCGCACCACCATGTCCTCGAACTTTTCGAGACCCTCGCTCGTGACCGCCATGTCGGCTCCTGTTTTGTTTTGCCTTTTCGCCCTGGCGGCCCCCAGCCAGAACCTTATGCCCGCAAAGTATGCAAACGCCGCGCCAGCACAATGGCGCGAAACTGGCCTGATTCTCTTATTGCCGTTGAGACTACGCTATTTTCGGCTCCTTGCGATTGCCGAATCCACACATCACGTTCGCGCGAGCGCGGAGCCGGATTCTGATACCGTAGGCCTTGGACAATGGCCAAATCATGAGCAAGTTCCGGTCCATGGCTGACCCAAAGACGACTGACGCAAAGACAGGCCTCGAGGCCATCACGGGTGCGGTGAAAAGCGCGGGCGCCAAGGGCCCGCCGCCGCTGCACCTGTGGAATCCGCCGTTCTGCGGCGACCTCGACATGCGGATCGCGGCCGACGGCACCTGGTTCTACCTGAAGACCCCGATCGGCCGGCCCGCGCTGGTGAAGCTGTTCGCCTCCGTGCTGTGGCGCGAAGGGGAGAAGTATTTCCTCAAAACGCCGGTCGAGAAGATCGGCATCACGGTCGACGATGCGCCGTTCACGGCCGTGGAGATGAAGGCCGAAGGCGAGGGCGCGGCGCGCGTATTGCACTTCCGCACCAACGTGGACGACTGGGTCGCGTGCGGGCCGGACAACGCGCTGCGCTTCGAGCCGGAGAAGGAGACCGGTGGCCTGAAGCCTTATCTCCATGTGCGGCGCGACCTGTGGGCGCTGGTGACGCGCGCGCTGTTCTACGATCTGGTCGAACTGGGCGAGGAGCGCGACATCGACGGCAAGCGCATGTTCGGCGTCGTGTCGGGCGGGGAGTTTTTCGCCATGGCGCCGGCGGACGAGTTGAAGGGGCTGCGATGAGGACTTTCTCTCCGCTCATGCCCGCGAAAGCGGGCATCCGAGTTCTTGGCCAGAGCACTGGGATCCCCGCTTTCGCGGGCAACGAGTGGAAGTCGGGGAGCGCACGCTGATGGACTCCGCCACGCCTCCCGTCATCGGCCGCGACTTCTTCGACCGCGCCCGCGCGCGCCTCACCCTCGACGTGCCGGCGGCGCTGCACGACCACTCCATCACCGGTTTCGCGCGCGGCGATCTCGACACCGATCCGGCCAAATGGGAGCAGGTCGGCGTCACGGCGACGCGCGCGGCGGCCGTGCTGGTGCCGGTGGTCGATCATCCCGAGCCGGGCGTGCTGCTCACCATGCGCACCTCCGACCTGCCGAACCACGCCGGCCAGATCGCATTTCCGGGCGGCAAGATGGACCCGCATGATGCGACCCCGCTCGCCGCCGCCTTGCGCGAGACGCAGGAGGAGATCGGGCTCGGCGCCGCGCTGATCGAGCCGATCGGCTATCTCGATCTCTATCTCACCTTCACGGGCTTCCGCATCCTGCCCGTGCTCGCGCGCGTGACGCCGAACTACGAACTGACGCATCAACGCGCGCGAGGTCGCCGACGCCTTCGAGGTGCCGCTCGCGTTCGTCATGGACGAGGCCAACCACAAGCGCGCCAGCCGCGACTGGAAGGGCGTCACGCGCCACTATTACGAGATGCCGTTCGGGGAGCGATATATCTGGGGCGTGACGGCGGGGATTTTGCGGAATTTGTATGAGAAGATTTATGGGTGAGCTTTCTTTCCCTCGCCCCGCGAAGCGGGGAGAGGGTGGCATCCGAGCGCAGCGAGGATGACGGGTGAGGGGCAATGCGCGGTCCGAATCCGAAGGTTCGCATCGAGCGCAGATTGCGCGCCGCGCAAACCGACGCGGAGCGGAAACTGTGGTTTGCCTTGCGCGATCGAAGGCTGGGCGGCTTCAAATTTGTCCGGCAAGAAGCGATCGGACCATTCATTGCTGATTTCGTCTGCCGCGACCGGAAATTGATTGTTGAGGTCGATGGCGGACAGCATGCGGACAGCGCAAAGGATGTTGCGCGGAGCGCTTATCTCGCGCGCGAAAACTATCGTGTCGTGCGCTTCTGGAACAACGATGTCCTGACAAATCGAGATGGTGTGCTGCTGACGATTTTGGAGGCGCTCAACAGGCCATGATGCTGGCCTGCCCCTCACCCGGCTCGCAGCTTCGCTGCTCGCCACCCTCTCCCCGCTGCGCGGGGCGAGGGAAAGCGGGGCCGGAGGCTCGCTCCCACATCGCGGGGATAACTCCCCGAAAAAAAGTTATCCCCGCTCGAAAAACCTGGCGGATAATGCGCGCGCCTTGCTCATCGAGGGGCGTCAACCGGTGACGTTCGGATGATGGAGCAAGCGGGACGCGCGGCCGGAGATCAGGCCGAGCCGGTCCCGGGGGCAATTCGCGAACGCGCATCTGCTGGCGCGGCGCCTGCGCGCTGGGGCTCGTCACCCTGGCACTCGGGCGGCTTCGGGACCCGCCCTGGGGGTACTACGGCCCCTGTGCGAGGAGCTCGCTGACGGCCCGAGAGGAGCATCGCGGACACGCAAGCGCGGACCGGAGCTGGGCGAATGCCGAAAGGCATTCGCCAGAGCCGCAGCAGGGCGCCGAGAGGCGCGCCGGCCTGCGTTACTGGGCCGGTCATCTCCGGCGATCCGGAGATGGGTCCGACTCGCGAGACGGACCATCGGGTGCGGCGCTTCCGCACCAGCGCCTGTCGGCGCTCTGCTCCCCTCATTTTTTTCGGGGAGCGGAGAAAGACAAAGGGGTACCCACCCCTCTCCAAACGGGCGGCGGAGCGTTGGCTGTTTGACAATTGAATCGGATGAGTGACGGACGAGAGCGAGCCGCGAACTCGGTGGTGTTCCCTCCCCCCTTGCGGGGGAGGGCTAGGGAGGGGGGTCGACGTGGTGAGCGCTCTTCATCCAAGCAACCGACCCCCACCCCTAACCCCTCCCCGCAAGGGGGAGGGGACAGAGCGGAGCTTGCGGCTCGCGCTCCGCAGACAACCCACGCCGCTTCCACGCCCCATGCCCGCGCGCTAAGACTTACCCATGATCCGCCCCGTCCTCACCGAGCTAGCGCTGTTCGTCCTGCCGTTCGTGGTCTACGCGATCTATCTGTGGGCGACGCGCGCGGGCGTGCTGCATCCGGAATCCTGGCCGCTGCCGACCCTGATGTGGCTCACCATCGTGGCGCTGCTGCTGATGGCCGGCAGCTTCATCGTGCTGGCGCATTGGGGCGGCGACCCCGCGGGCTCGGACTACATCCCGGCGCACATCGAGAACGGCAAGCTCGTGCCGGGGACGACCAAGTGAACATCGGCGCGGCGGCCGACTTTTCCTGGCTCGCCGAAAAGCCGCTCAGCGACCTGCTGGCCGTGCTCGGACGCGACGGCGAGGAAGCGCGCGTGGTCGGCGGCGCGGTGCGCAACACGCTGCTCGGTCTGCCGCATGGCGACGTCGACGTGGCGACGACGGCGCTGCCGCAGGAAGTCACGCGCCGCGCCGAAGCGGCCGGCTTCAAGGCGGTGCCGACCGGCTTCGACCACGGCACCGTCACGGTGGTGATCGAGGGCCGCCCGTTCGAGGTGACGACCTTGCGCGAGGACGTCGAGACCTTCGGGCGCCACGCGACGGTGAAGTTCGGGCGCGACTGGAAGCGCGACGCCGAGCGGCGCGACTTCACCATGAACGCGCTGTCGCTCTCGGCGGACGCGACGGTGCACGACTACGTCGGCGGGCTTGGAGGATCTGCGCGCGCATCGTGTGCGCTTCATCGGCGATGCCGCGACGCGCATCCGCGAAGATTATCTGCGCATCCTGCGCTTCTTCCGCTTTCACGCTTATTACGGCGAAGGCCATCCGGATGCCGACGGGCTGCATGCCGCGATCGTCGCGCGCGCCGGGCTCGAACAGCTCTCGCGCGAGCGCGTGCGCATGGAGCTGATGAAGCTGATGGTGGCGCCGCATGCCGTGCCGGCGCTTGCCGTGATGGCGGAGGCGGGGCTGCTCGGGCAGCGTGCTCGGCGGCGTGCCGCATCTGGCAAGCTTCGCCAACATGGGAAAGGTCGAAGCGGCGTGCGGGCTTGTCCCCGACGCAACGCCGGAGGCTCGGCGCGCTCGGTGTGTGGATCGCGGAGGATGCCGAGCGGCTGTGGCAGCGGCTGCGTCTCTCGAATGCCGAGCACGAACGGCTTGCCGCGATGGGCGACACGTGGTGGCGCGTGTCGCCGGCGACAAGGCGAGGCGGCGGCGCGCAGTGCTGATCTATTCGCTCGGGCCGGAGTATTTCACCGACGCGCGTGCTGCTCGCCTGGACGCGCTCGGACGCGAGCGCGCATGACGTAGCATGGCGCGATCTTGCGACGCTGCCGCAGCGCTGGAGCGCGCCGGTGTTTCCGCTTCAAGGCCGCGGACTTCATCGCGCGCGGCGTCGAGAAAGGTCCCTCGCTCGGCGCCGCGCTCGCGCGTGCCGAGGAAACCTGGATCGGCCGAGGCTTTCCGATGGACCGCAAAGCGCTCAACGAGATCGTCAACGATGCGCTGCGGCGGCATGATCTCTATTCCGCCGCCTGCATGCGTGGCGACTTCGTCGGCGCCGGCCTGCATGGTCGCGGCGACCAGCAGATAGACGCGCACCCAGGCGCGCTCGACCTCGGGCGTGAACGCGTCGGCGAGCCCGCGCTCCAGCGTCCAGATCAGCGCTTCGCCGACGATCTGGTAGTGGGAATCCTTCACGCCGTAGCCGGCGTGGCGCGCGCCGAGCGTCATCAGTTGCGGCACCAGCGCGTCGAGATCGGTCAGGCTGTGCACGGCGGTCGCGAGCATGACCATCAGCTTGCGCTTCTGGTCGCGCATGTCGTTCGGGAACAGGTGGCGCAGGCTCGGCGCGAGGTAGAACAGCCGGTCATAGAACAGGTCCGCGGCGAGCGCCCGCGATCGGCACGACGAGATCGAACGTCTTGCGCACGAGCATGATGTCGGTCTCGGTCGGCGCGTTGTTGTCAGTCTGCGGGGTCTGCACGGCGGTCCTCTGCGGTTGGCGATGGGCTGGAACCAATTTGTCGCGCGCGTCGAGCGGCGGGGTTCGCGACGGACTCGTATTGCGCGTGTTTGGATTGTATCGTCGGTATCTGGGCCGACCGGACAGGGTTAATGCGTACCAGCCGAACTCCCGCCGATGTCGCGGCGCGTGCCGCGCAAGGCGCTGCGAAAGCGCGCGACGTCCGACGCGTTCCGGCGCGAGACCTTCGCGCTGCCGCGCGAGCAGGCGCGGGAGAAAGCGCGCGAGGTGTTCCGCCGCTACCCCAAGCCCGCCTACATGACCGAGATCGAAAGCTGGCGCGAACTGCCCGACGGGCGCATCGAGTTCACCATGCGGCGGCTGCCGACGGCGGATTAATGGGAACGGCATGATGCGCAGGTTCTGGCGCGGGCTTGCGATCTTCCTGGTCGGCGGCGTGCTCGGGACCGGTTTCGGCGTCGCGCTCGGCTTCTTCGTCTATCCGTTCGTGTTTCCGCCGCCGCCTGCCGCGGACCAGTTGAGCGAAGCTGACAAGACCAAGCTCGTCGCGACCGGCACCTTCATCCACGCCAATCCGTCCGATCCGATTCACTGGGGCAGCGGCAAGGTCTGCGTCTACGAGCGCGCCGTGTTCCTCGAGCCGGATTTCGAGGTCGGGCCGGGGCCGGCGTTCCACGTCTACCTCGTGCCGAAGGCCGGCATCCGGCAAAGCACCGATCTCGGCGAGGCGATGTTCGTCGATCTCGGCGGCCTGCGCGCCTTCAAGGGCAGCCAGCGCTACGCGATTCCCGGCCGGCGTCGACCTGAAGAACTATCAAAGCGTGATCGTCTGGTGCCGGCAGTTCAGCGTGCTGATCTCGCCCGCGGACCTGACGGCGAAATAGGTGCTCGCGGCCCTCGCCGATCTCTCGGTTTTCGAGCTCTCGCTGATCGCCGGAATGGCGATCGTCGCCTCGGTGATCGGCGGCGTCGCGGGCTACGGCACCGGCGCGCTGATGCCGCTGGTGCTCGTGCCGATCGTCGGGCCCGAGCCGGTGGTGCCGATCATCGCGATCTCGGCGCTGTTCACCAATTCGAGCCGCTCTTTCGCGTTCTGGAAGGTGATCGACTGGCGCCGCGTGCTGCTCATCGTGGTGTGCGCGCTGCCGACCACGATGCTCGGCGCGTGGGGCTACACCATGCTCACCGGCGCCGGCGCCATGCTGGTGATCGGCGGCATGATGGTGCTGAGCGTGCCGCTGCGGCGGCTGTCGCGAAAACGCGGGCTGACGCTCGGCGAAGGCGGGCTCGCGGTCGCGTCGGTTGCCTGGGGCTTCGTGGTCGGCGGCACGAGCGGAGCGGGCATCATCCTGCTGTCGCTGCTGATGGCGGTGGGACTCGAAGGCGCCGCCGTGATCGCGACCGATGCGGCGATTTCGATCATCATCGGCATCGTGAAGATCGGCGTGTTCGGCGTGTTCGGCGCGGTCACCGCCAAGGTGGTCGCGGTCGCGCTGCTGATCGGCGTCGTGGCATTTCCCGGCGCGTTCCTCGCGAAGGCGCTGGTCGAGCGCCTGCCGGTGCACGTGCACACCGCGATCCTCGACGCGGTGGTGATCGGCGGCGGGCTCCTGATGGTGATCGGCGCGCTGGTGCGCGCATGATCAGGGCCACTTCACCACGGGCGGCATGGAGGAGAGGATCGAGTCGACATTCCCGCCGGTGCGCAGGCCGAAAATCGTGCCGCGATCGTAGAGCAGGTTGAACTCCACATAGCGGCCGCGGCGCACAAGCTGCTCTTCGCGTTCGGCTTCGCTCCACGGCTTTTCGAAATTGCGCCGGACCAGCTCGGGATAGATGTTCAGGAACGCGCGCCCGACATCCTGCGTGAAGGCGAATGCCGCATCCCAGTCGTTCTCGAGATAGTCGTAGAAAATGCCGCCGATGCCGCGCATCTCCTTGCGGTGCTTCAGGTAGAAATACTCGTCGCACCAGGTTTTGTATTTCTCATATGGCGCGACCGTGGCATGCGCGTCGCAGGCGGCCTTCATGGCGGCGTGGAAGGCGATGGTGTCCGGGTCATCCTGCGTGCGGCGGCGGTCGAGCACCGGCGTCAGGTCTGCGCCGCCGCCGAACCACGCCTTGGTGGTGACCACAAAGCGCGTATTCATGTGCACGGCCGGCACGTGCGGATTGTGCATGTGGGCGATCAGCGAAATTCCCGAAGCCCAGAAGCGCGGGTCTTCCGACGCGCCCGGGATCTGGTCGCGGAATTCCGGCGCGAACTCGCCATGCACGGTCGAGCAGTGCACGCCGACCTTCTCGAACACGCGGCCGTTCATCATCGCCATCGTGCCGCCGCCGCCCGGCTTGCCCGAAGGGTCGGTGCGCTGCCATGGCGTGCGCACAAAACGGCCGGGCGTGCGGTCGACGAGTGGAGCGTCCGCGGGCAGCGCATCCTCGATCGCCTCGAACGCCGCGCAGATGTCGTCGCGCAACGTCTCGAACCACGCGCGGGCGCGCGATTTGCCCTGCTCAAGGGCAGCGGCATTCGGGTGCAGGGGAACTCATCGCATCATTCATGCCGCATGCCGCCGGTCTGCCGCAACGCCTCTCCGGCCGCCATCGCGCAGGCCATCGCGATATTGAGCGAGCGCAGGCCCGGCCGCATCGGGATCGTCAGCCGCGTATCGGCGGCGGCATGGATATCCTCGGGCACGCCGGCCGACTCGCGCCCGAACAGCAGGACATCGTGCGCGGCGAAGGGATGATCCAGGTAGGATTTCGCGGCCCGCGTCGTGAACAGCACGAGCTTCAGTTTCTCGGCCCGCCGCCACCCGTCGAACGCCGCCCATGAGGTATGCCGCCGTAGCGTGACCCGATCGAGGTAGTCCATTCCGGCGCGGCGGAACGCGCGGTCGGAGACCGGAAAGCCAGCCGGTTCGATGATGTGAGCCGCAACCCCGAGGCAGGCGCAGAGCCGCAGAATCGTTCCGGTATTCTGCGCGATGTCGGGCTCGTAGAGGGCAAGTTGCATGGCAGATTACGGGCATCCGGACTGGCTCAGATCAAGCCGAAACATCGTGTTCCACGAGCGATTTAACCGGACCGGGGGACAGCGCGCGAGTGCGGGCTTGCCTACGGCCTGCAAGGGTGCCAATAAAACGCCGCCGGATCGCGCCGCTAGGTCCTCCCAGGACCGGTTGCGGTGCTGCCGTTCGCCGCCGGGCGCGTCGTGAGGGGCGAAGTCCTTGTCTGCCGCGCGATCGTGCCGACCGGCAAGGGGAAAGGGCCTTTATCGTGACTACTACTACTGCGGTCGAGCCCACTCGCCGTGATTTTCTCTATATCGCCACGGGCACGGTCGGAGCGGTCGGTGCCGCCGCCGTTGCCTGGCCGCTGATCAGCCAGATGAATCCGGATGCCTCGACGATCGCCGCGGGCACGTGGGTAGAGGTCGACCTTGCCCCCATCGCCGAGGGGCAGGTCATCAAGGTGCTCTGGCGCTCCAAGCCGATCTTCATCTCCCACCGCAGCAAGAAAGAGATCGAGGAAGCCCAGAAGGTCGACGTGAAGACGCTTCCCGATCCCCAGTCGGATGACAAGCGCGTCAAGCAGGGCAAGGAGCAGTGGCTGGTGCTGGTCGGCATCTGCACGCATCTCGGCTGCATCCCGCTCGCTCATCAGGGCCAGTACGACGGCTTCTTCTGCCCCTGCCATGGCTCGGTCTACGACACGTCCGGCCGGATCCGGCAGGGACCTGCGCCTACGAATCTTCCCGTGCCGCCCTACGAGTTCGTTTCCGATACCAAGATCCGCATCGGCTGATCCAAACGCCAATCATCGTCCAGGATTGAATAGAATGAGCGGGCCCTCGACTTATCAGCCGCAAAACGCATTCCTGAAATGGTTCGAGGCGCGCCTGCCGATCGGCGGGCTGATCCATTCCTCCTTCGTCGCTTATCCGACGCCGAAGAACCTGAACTACTGGTGGACGTTCGGCGCAATCCTCTCCTTCATGCTCGGCGCGCAGATCGTCACCGGCATCGTGCTGACGATGCACTACACGCCGCATGTCGACATGGCGTTCAATTCCGTCGAACACATCATGCGCGACGTGAATTACGGCTGGCTGTTGCGCTATCTGCACTCCAACGGCGCCTCGATGTTCTTCGTGGCCGTCTACATCCACATGTTCCGCGGCCTCTATTACGGCTCGTACAAGGAGCCTCGCGAGGTGCTGTGGATTCTCGGCGTGATCATCTACCTCTTGATGATGGCGACCGGCTTCCTCGGCTACACGCTGCCGTGGGGGCAGATGAGCTTCTGGGGCGCGACCGTCATCACCAACTTCTTCTCGGCGATCCCGATCGTCGGCGAGTCGGTCGTCACCTGGCTGTGGGGCGGCTATGCGGTCGGAAATCCGACGCTGCAGCGCTTCTTCTCGCTGCACTATCTGCTGCCGTTCGTGATTGTGGGCGTCGTGGTGCTGCATGTCTGGGCGCTGCATGTCGCGGGCCAGAACAACCCGGCCGGCATCGATCCGAAATCCGGTCAGGACACGGTGCCGTTCACGCCGCACGCGACCATGAAGGACGGCTTCATGGTGGCGGTGTTCTGCCTGTTCTTTGCGTGGTTCGTGTTCTACATCCCGAACTATCTCGGGCACGCGGACAACTATATTCCGGCCAATCCGGGTGTGACGCCGACGCATATCGTTCCGGAATGGTACTACCTGCCGTTCTACGCGATCCTGCGCGCGATCCCGAACAAGCTTGCGGGCGTGCTCGCGATGTTCGCCTCGATTTTGGTCCTCTGCTTCCTGCCATGGCTCGATACGTCGCGGGTGAAGTCGGCGACCTATCGTCCGCTCTACAAGCAGTTCTTCTGGGTGTTCGTGATGGTCTGCCTCGGGCTCGGCTGGCTTGGCGCGAAGCCCGCCGAAGGCGGTTATGTGATCGCGGCGCGCGTGCTCACCGCCTACTACTTCATCCACTTCCTGGTCATCTTCCCGTTGCTCGGGCTGATCGAGACACCGCGTCCGCTACCGAACTCGATCTCCGAATCCGTGCTGAAGAAGGCAGCCGCCGTGCTGCTCGCGCTCGGCATCGGCGCTGCCTCGTTCCTCGCGATGCCGGCGAGCGCGTTTGCGGCCGAAGGTACGCCGCATCCGCCGCGCAACAAGTGGTCGTTCGCGGGCGGGTTCGGCAAGTTCGACCGGGCGCAGCTGCAGCGCGGCTTCAAGGTCTACAAGGAGGTCTGCCAGACCTGCCACGGCTTGAGCCTGCTTTCGTTCCGCAACCTCGCCGATCCGGGCGGTCCGGAATTCACCCCGGCGCAGGCGGCCGCGATCGCGGCGGACTACAAGGTGCAGGACGGGCCGAACGATCAGGGCGAGATGTTCGAGCGCAACGGCCGGCTGGCCGACCGTTTCCCGCCGCCGAGCACTTGGAAGAACGAGCAGCAGGCGCGCCTGCTCTACAACGGCACGGTGCCGCCCGACATGTCGGTGCTCGCCAAGGCGCGCAGCTACGAGCGCGGATTTCCGCTGTTTATCGTCGATGCGCTGCCGTTCTTCCAGTATCAGGAGCACGGCGTCGACTACACCACGGCGCTGCTGAAGGGTTATAAAGACAAGCCGCCCGCAGGCTTCACGCTACCTGCCGGCGGCAACTACAACGAATACTTCCCCGGCCATTCGATTGCGATGCCGCCGCCACTGACCGACGGCCGCGTCGACTACACCGACGGCAGCCCGGCGACGCTCGACCAGTACGCCAAGGATGTCTCCGCCTTCATGATGTGGACCGCCGAGCCGCACCTCGAGGCGCGCAAGCGCATCGGCTTCCAGGTGATGATCTTCCTCGTGATCTTCGCGGGACTGATGTATTTCAGCAAGAAGAAGGTGTGGTCCGACGTGCATTAGGCACGCGTACTTGGATTCCAAATCAGATCGTCGTGGCGGCGTGTGGCAGCACGAACGGAACACCGGGCGGCGGCAGGCGGCCAACCGCGGTCGTGCATTTGAACACGCGCAGCAGGAGTTCGTCGGTCACGGTTTCGGCCGGCGTTCCCGCCGCCGCGACGCGGCCCTGGTCAAGCACCACGATGCGATCGGCCGCCAGAGTTGCGAGATTGAGGTCATGCAGGATCGCCACCACGGCCACGCCGCGCCGGGCGCAGCGGCTGACCGCGTCGAGCATGTCGAGCTGATGCCTGAGATCGAGGCTCGCGGTCGGCTCGTCGAGCAGCAGCAAACCCGGCCCGTGCGCGTCCTCGCCGCATGCGAGCTGCACCAGCACGCGGGCGAAATGCGCGCGCTGCTGCTCGCCGCCTGACAGCGTTGTAATGACGCGTTCGCGGAACGCAGTGAGATCGACATCCGCCAGTGCGGTTTCGGCGAGATCGTCAATGCGGCGGCCGGAGCGATCACCGGCGCCCATGCGCACCACATCGGCGACGGTGAACGGAAACGCCACATGCGTGCTCTGCGACAGCACGGCACGATGCAGCGCAAGTTCACGCGGCGAATAGCCGACAAGCGGCCGGCCTCTCAGTTCAACGAAGCCCGAGCGCGGGCTGAGTTCTCCTGCCAGCACGCGCAGCAGTGTCGATTTGCCGGCTCCGTTCGGGCCGACCAGCACGACGGTTTCTCCGGGCGCTACGGCAAGCGATACGCGGTCGAGCAGGGCCTTCGCCCCGGCGCGTATGACGACGGTATGAGCGGCAACAACGGCAGTCATGATCCGACCGCCGCGCGCTGCCGCAACAGCAGCGACAGAAAGAACGGCGCGCCGATCGCGGCCGTGACGATGCCGATCGGTAGCTCGGCCGGCGCGGCGACAATGCGCGCGAATGTATCAGCCACCAGGAGCAGGATTGCGCCGAGGCACAGGGCGGCGGGAAGCAACAAACGATGGCCGGGACCGATCACAAGTCGCAGCAAATGCGGCACCACGATGCCGACAAAACCGATCACGCCGGCAACCGAGACCGCGGCTCCGGTCGCCGCTGCGACCAGCACGATCGCGATCCGTTTGAGGCGTTCGACCGCGACCCCCATGTGGAATGCTTCCGCCTCGCCGAGTACGATGAGGTCGAGCCCGCGCGCGATGAACGGGAGCCCGGCGGCCAGCAACGCGGCGAACGGAGCGATGGCGAAGACCTTGCTCCAGGTCGCGCCGCCGAGCGAACCGAGCAGCCAAAACGTGATGTCGCGCAATTGGCGATCGTCGGCGAGAAACACCAGAAAGCCGATGCCCGCATTGGCGAGCGCGCCGATCGCGATGCCGGCAAGCAGCAAAGTCGCAATCGAGGTGCGTCCGTAGCGTGTCGCGAGCCGGTAGAGGAGGATTGTTGTAACCAGCGCGCCGGCGATAGCGGCCGGCGGAAGCAATTCGAAAGGCAGCACGCGATTTGATTCGGCCATCAACCGGTCGCCGACCACGATCGCGGTGGCGGAGGCAAACCCGGCGCCGGGCGAAATGCCGGCCAGCATCGGATCGGCGAGTGGGTTGCGGAACAGTCCCTGCATGATCGTGCCGCCAGCTGCCAGCAGCGCGCCGACCATAATGGCGAGCGCGATGCGCGGCAGGCGGATCGACCAAAGCACAAGCTGATCGCGGCCGACCGTCGCGGGATCGCCTTGAACGAGGCCGAGCGCGGCCGGCAAGCGGCTCAGCGGTATCCCCGCAGCGCCGACGGTTGAGGCAACCGCCGTGACCACGGCCAGCGCGACAAGGAGTACGGCAAGAACCAATCACGGGTGACCGCAACGCGTGGCGACCGAGCAGACGGCCATCGCCCGCCATGCTGGTCATTGGCGGCAGTCCGTGCCCGACTGTTCGGACGGCAGGCTCTCGCGCGCAATCGAGGGATAGAGCGTCGCCGCGAGATCGCGCGCGGCGCTCGCGGTCCGCGGGCCGAACCCGAGCAGATAAAGCCCGTCCATTGCGACGAAGGACTTGGCCGCGGCTGCGGGCGTCATCGTAAAGGCCGCAAGCGAGAACACGGCTGCGGCATCCAGATTGTCCTGCTGCCGCTGCATCGCCAGCACGGTGTCGGGGCCGGCGGCGATCACCGCCTCGTCGGCGATCTGCTTGTAGCCCTCGTAGGCATCCATCGCGTTGACGCCGCCGGCGAGCTTGATGATCCCGTCGGCCGCGGTGTTGCGGCCGGCGACCATCGGCTTGCCGTTGAGCAGCGACAACACGAACAGTACTCTTTTCGGTTGGGTCACCTTCGCGCGCAGCCTGGCAAGCGCGCCGAGATCGGCAGCGACCTTGTCTGCGATGCACGCGCCGCGATCGTGCGCCCCGGCGACGTTGGCGATCATGCGCACTTTGTCGAGGATGCCGTCACCGGTATAGCGGTCCGGAACGCGCACGAACGGCACGGCCGCCTGTTCGAGGACCGATACGGTTTCCTTGGGACCGGCCCCGTCGATCGCCAATACCAGCGATGGATTGAGCCCCAGCACCCCCTCGGCTGAGAGGGCACGCATATAGCCGACGTTCGGCTTCTCCTTCAGCGCACTCGCCGGAAAGAGACTGGTCGTGTCGACGGCAACGATGCGGTCACTGAGACCCAGGGCGTAGAGGATTTCCGTGACGGCGCCGCCAATGGCGACGATGCGGCTCGCGTCTGCGACGGCTACCTCGCGGCCCGCTGCGTCGCGCACCGTCACGGTATCGGAAAGCGCAGCGCCCGAGCCGATGACCGCTGCCACGAGGGCGAGCATCGCGAACAGGAGGCGCATGCTCCGCATTGTGGTGGCAACAGCACACATCGCAGGCTTTTTCATCACTTGGTCAGAATCAGTTTGTTTTGCTTGGTGAGGCGAAGCCGGTAGATCTCAGCCCCGTGATTGATCATGACTTCTCGCGTTCCGATAAAAAGATCCCGGCTCTCGATCTTGTGCCCCGCAACCGAGACAACGCGCGTGCCGGGCAAAGTGGACTGCCGTGATCCACTTTGCGCTCCGCTTGCACTCTTGTCGGATTGATCGATCACCTTCAAGCCATTCTAAACTTGGAGCAAGGTCTATTCTATGTAATCCGCAGTTGTTTCTTACTTTGAAATCGTTATAATCTGCGAATACTCTAGTTTAGAGCGATTTTAACCCGACATTCTGTTTCTTGACATGCGTAATACATGTCATTTACGAAGGCAACACTTTCAAAAAGCGCCGAACGGCGCGTGCCAGCTAGCAAGTGAAACCGCCGTTCGCGGTCGCCCGCCAGCCCGCTTCAATCATGTCACGGGGGCTGTCATGGGTGGCTGGCAGGAGCATCGCGCTCCATTTCACGGAATTTCTCTCGTCGCGTTGACGCTGGCCGCCGGGATATCGGTAGCCGGCGCGCAGCAGGTGCTCGATCCGATCACGGTTGTGGCGACCAAGACCGAGGAGAAGGTAATCAACTCGCTGGCGGCGATCAGTGCCGTCCGCGACGAGCAGATCCGCCAGATCCTGCCCAAGCGCCTGTCCGATATCTTCGTGGCGACGCCCGGCATCGAGTTCCAGAATCGCGGCGATGATCCCTCCACGGCGGTCAACATCCGCGGCTTGCAGGACTTCGGCCGCGTCGCGGTGGTGGTCGACGGCGCGCGGCAGAATTTCCAGCGCACCGGGCATACCGCCAACGGGGCGTTCTTCCTCGACACCGAGTTGCTCGCCGCGGCCGACGTGGTGCGCGGCCCGACCGCTAACATCTACGGTTCGGGCGCGATCGGCGGCGTGGTGTCGTTCCGCACCAAGGACGTGGAAGACATCTTGCGGCCCGGCGAGCGCTATGGCGCGCTGGCGAATGCCGAGGTCGGCTCGAATACGGTACGGGGGCTGGCATCCTTGTTCGGCGCCGTGCGGGTAAATCCGAATGTCGAGTTCATCGCCGGCGGCTCCTACCGGATGCAGGGGGACTATCGGGACGGCAATCACGACGTCGTGCAAAACAGCTGGAACAAGGTCGGCAGCGCGCTCGCCAAGGGTACATTCCGCCCGGCCGAGGGCCACGAGATCAAGCTCGGCGGAACGTTCCAGGATTTCCGGTACGATTTCGGCCAGCCGAACCGCGGTGCGGGCACGGCGAACCAGGGCACGTCCGTCTACGCGACCGACGTGCAGAACACGACCGCGGCCGCGCGCTGGAAGTACGGCCGTCCCGACGACATGCTGCTGAACTGGGATGCCAACGTCTACTGGAACCGCACCGACCAGCAGCAGAGGAAGATTTCGCACAACTCCGCGGCGAGCGGCACCTCGGCCGCCCTCTGCGGCGCGGGAATCGCCGGCAATAACATCACCGGCTGCGTCGGCGACCTGCGCGGCTATGTGCTCGACACCGTCGGCTTCGACGTCAACAACACGTCGCGCTTCGTGAGCGGCGACTTCCGCCATGCGGTAACCATTGGCGGCGACTCGTTCAACGACCGGGTCAATGTCACCGATCCGCACGGCAACTCGAACGTCACGACCCCGAGCGGCGAGCGCACGGTTTCGGGCGCGTTCCTGCAATACAAGCTCAACTATGCGACCTGGCTCGAGATGATCGCGGCCGGCCGGTATGACCATTACCAGCTCAATGGCCTCGGCACGACGGCGACCGGCGACCGCTTCTCGCCCAAGATCACCGTCGGGGTGATCCCGGTTCCCGGCGTGACGCCGTATGTGACCTACGCGGAGGGCTATCGTTCCCCGGCGCTGACCGAGACCATCATCGACGGCTCGCATGTGACCGGCAGCCCGGGCGGCTCACCGCCGTTCTTCCTCTGCCCGGACGGCAAGATTGGATTCTTCTGCTTCCTGCCGAACCCGCAACTGCGGCCTGAGATAGGCAAGGCCAAGGAGGCCGGCCTCAATCTCAAATTCGACAACGTGCTGATGCCGGGCGCCACCTTCCGCGGCAAGTTCAATGTCTTCCGCAACGATCTGGAAGACTTCATCGAACTGACCGGCACCGGCCAGTTCAGCCCGACGCTTGGCGGCTTCAAGTTCTACCAGTACCAGAACGTTCCGCACGCCCATATCGAGGGCGCCGAGTTCGAGACGATGTATGACGCCGGCATCTGGTTCGCGGGGCTTGCCGGCACGTTCCAGCGCGGGATCAACGAGACGACGAATGTCGGCCTCGTGTCGGTGCAGCCGCGCAAGATCACCACGACGATCGGCGCGCGCTTTCTCGAGCGCAAGCTGGTCGTCACCATGTGGTGGACCAACGTCAAAGCCAACACCAACATCCCGGCCAACTATCTGCCCGGCACCGACTACAATCTCGTGAACCTGTTCGTCGGCTATTCGCCAATACCCGACGTGACGGTTGGCGCCGGAATCGACAATCTGTTCAACCAGTATTATCGCCCTTACGCGGTGCCGGCGACGACGCCGACCGACGCCCAGCGCGATACGCTGTGGGCATCCTCGGCGCCCGGCATCACTTTCAAGGGCTCGCTGCGCATCCGCTTCGGGGCAACATGATACAAGCGACGGAATGACCGACGGACACGTGCTACGGCGGGACGGCGTCTATGTCCTGCACCAGTCACGGCACGGCGCCGGCGATGAACTCGCCGCCGTCGTGCCCGCGCGTGCGCGGCAGCCGCTGCCCGCGGCGCCGGCCGGAGAGGGGCTGAGCAACGTCGTCCCGTTCATGCGGGCTGCGGAAGTTCATGCGCCCGAGGTGGCGCTGCAAACCGATGCGACCCGGCTGCCTGTCACCAACCTGACACGCGAACGCCTGCGCCTCGGCGCCTTCGTGGCACTGTCGCTGATGGTGCATGGCGCGCTGTTCGCGGCGTTCTGGCGCGAGCCGCCGCCGCTTGCGAGCATCGGCGTTGAGGTGATCTCGGTCGAGATCGTCGTCGGCGCAACCGCACCCGCCGGTATCGCGACCACGCAAGGCGAGCAGCAGGTCAATTCGGCCGCAGCACCTGAGACTGAGGCGACCGACACCGAGAAGGCCGAGGAGAGGGCGACCGCGCAGCCGCAGACCGTGGAGGTCGCGCGCGAAGAAACCGCGCCCGAGCAGACGACCGAGCAGCCGAAGGCCCAGGAGGCAAAACCGGTCGAGCCGAAATTCGAAATCGCCGCCGCGCCGCAGGAGCCTGCGCAGGCCGAGCAGAAGCCAGCCGTCTCGATGGTCGAAACACCCGCGCCCGATACCGCGACCGCCAGGCCGAAAGAAATCCCGCCCGACGCGACCGAGGTCTCGCTGCTGCCGCAACCCGAAGAGAAGCCGGTCGAGAAGAAGCCCGAGGCAAAACCGGTGCAGGCCGCACCGCCCAAGCCCGTGAAGGACGCCAAGCCCGCCAAGGAGCAGCGGCGCATCGCGGCTCCCACGCGCGAGAATTCGTCACGTGAGGCGAAGGCCTCCACGCCCTCGACGGCGGCGAACAACGTCGGCGTCGGCCGCTCCGACATTTCCAGCAACTATGCCGGCGTCGTCTCGGCACATCTGCGCCGCCACCAGCAATACCCTTCCGACGCCCGCAGCCGCGGCGATCAGGGCACCGCGACGGTGTCGTTCGGCCTCGACGGCGGCGGACGTGTGACGTCGGCGAGGCTCGTGAGTGGCTCGGGTGTAGCTAGCATCGATCAGGAAGTGCAGGCTATGGTGCGGCGCGCGTCGCCGTTTCCGGCGCCGCCCGACGCCCGGCCACGCAGCTTTACGGTTCCGGTCGCCTTTCGTTTGAACTAGACGCCGCAAGCCTCATTGCCAGCGGTTCGCCTTCAGGAGACTTGCATGTTTATCGCCATGAACCGCTTTCAGGTGGTCAAGGGAAGAGAAGAAGCCTTTGAACACATGTGGCAGAGCCGCGACAGCTATCTGCACGAACTCAAGGGCTTCGTCGAATTCCACCTGCTCAAAGGCCCGGAAGCCGAGGACCACACGCTCTACTCCTCGCATACCGTTTGGGCGACCAAGGCAGACTTCGAGGCTTGGACCAAATCGGAGCAATTCCGCCGTGCTCATGCGCGTGCCGGCAATGACGGCAACGCGGCGCCGCTTTATCTCGGCCATCCGAAGTTCGAAGGCTTCGAGGTGAAGCAGACGCTCGATCGCCATGGCAAGGCCGCCTGATGCAGGTCGCAGCAGCGAGGCCAGATCTGGCGAGCGTGCTTGCCGCCGATCCGGGCGCGGTGGTCGAGACCGTCGCCAAGGAGCACGGCGTCACGACGCGCGCAGTGGTCGAGGCGTTGCCCGCCGCCATGCGGCGCTTCGCGCCAGCAAGCGCTTTCATCGAGGCGATGAAGGACATCGCAAGCTGGGGCGAGGTTACGCTGATCGTTCATACGGACGACGGCATCATGGAGTTCACCGGGCCGATCCCGGCGGGGGAGGTCGGGCGCGGCTATTTCAACCTCATGGGGCGCACCGGCTTCCACGGGCATCTGCGCCATGAACGCTGCGCGGGTCTCGCTTTCGTGGAGCGGCCGTTCATGGGCCGGCCCTCGGCATTCATCGTGTTCTTCAATGTCGATGGCGGCATCATGTTCAAGGTGTTCGTCGGGAGAGACGAGAAGCGCGAGCTGAAGGAGGATCAGCTGGCGAAGTTTCGTGCGCTGGCGGATACCCTCGAAAAATAGGGTGGAGTCGACCGTTCTTTCGTGGTTCCTGTGCGGCGCACTGATTGGCTGACGGGCGTGACCGCGAGAGAACAATGACCAAATCCATTCTCGGCATCATCGGCGGGTCGGGCGTCTACGATCTGCCGGGGCTGGAGAACGTGCGCGAGGAGGCGATCGCGAGCCCGTGGGGCGAGCCGTCCGGGCCCTTGCGGATCGGCGAGATGTCGGGGCTCCCGGTGGTGTTCCTGCCGCGCCACGACAAGGGCCACCGCCTCTCGCCATCCGACATCAACTACCGCGCCAACATCGACGTGCTCAAACGCGCGGGTGTCACCGATCTCGTGTCGCTCTCGGCCTGCGGCTCGTTCAGGGAGGAGCTGCCGCCCGGCAGTTTCCTGTTGGTCGACCAGTTCGTCGACCGCACGCACAAGCGCGAGAGCTCGTTCTTCGGCAAGGGCCTCGTTGCGCACGTCTCGATGGCGCATCCGGTGTCGCCGCGCCTGCGCATCCACATCGCGAACGCCGCGATGGCCGAGGGCATCGAGATGAAGCGCGACGGCACCTACGTGTGCATGGAAGGTCCGCAGTTCTCCACCCTGGCCGAAAGCCTCACCTACAAGGGCCTCGGCTATTCGGTGATCGGCATGACCAACATGCCGGAGGCGAAGCTCGCGCGCGAGGCGGAGATTTGTTACGCGACCGTCGCAATGGTGACGGACTTCGACTGCTGGCACCCGGACCACGACGCCGTCACCGTGCAGGACATCATCACGGTGCTCACCGCGAATGCCGAGAAAGCGAAGCGGCTGGTCGCGCGGCTTGCGAAGGATTTCCCGCGCGAACACGAGCCTTGCCCCATCGGCTCGGACCGCGCGCTCGATAGCGCGCTGATCACGGCGCCGGAGGCGCGCGATCCGGAGTTGATCCGCAAGCTCGACGCGGTGGCGGGCCGGGTATTGGCGAAGACGGCCTAACGATAACGGTCGTTGGGGTCGTAGAGATTTGTACTCGAAGGGTCCGGCGGCTGGCGGTTATGCCAGAGGATCAGGCCCCCGCCGACGATGCTCCACAGCACCGCATGCACGATCGCAAGATCCATCGCGTAAATGTTTTCGAAGAAACTGAACGAGTTCCTGTTCACAAGATACATGACCATTGCGAAGAGGAGGCCGAGGGCGATCGCCAAAAGCCCGCCGAGCGTGCCCTTCCGGCGCGTCCATGTCTGCTCTTTGGTTGGCGCGGTTTTTCCTAGTTCCGGCACGGTCGTGTAGTCCGGCGCGTTGCGATTGAACCAGCGAAAAACAATCAGGCCGGCGACTGAGCAAAACAGGCCATACATGATCGCAAACTCCGCGGCATTCTCCTGGCGCATGGGCCTGGGCGAGCGGCTCTCGACGACATAAAGCAGGACCGCGGTAACGAGGCCGAAGGCGATCACCGCCAGGCCCGCACCGATCCCGATCCTGCGCGACTGTGCCGCTTCGGCTCATTCTTCCGCCATCGCTACATCTTCACGCCCGGGATATTGCCTAGCATCGCGAATATTCCGCCGCCCACGATGGCGCCGATAATTCCGAATATGATGGATACGATGATCACCGCGGGGATCGCCGCGAAGGTCCATTTGATCATGATCATGACCATGCGCCAGAACGGAATGTCGACGTCGGCGATGGCCACGCGATGCGGCGCGGCTGGCGGTTGAACGGACATGGATGCCTCCCCGGTTGTGCCCGCCGCCATGGTTGGCCAAAGTGCCGCGGACCGCAATGGGAGAAATGCGATGCGCATCGTCGATCTTGCTGACCAGCCGCGCGAGAAATGGCGTGATGGCGTGCTGACGCGGATGCGCGTGTCGGCGAAAAACGGCGGGACGCAGCTCTGCCTGTTCGAGCAGTGGTGCGAGCCGGGGCACGGCGCCCCGACCCATCTGCATGCGGTCGAGGAGGTGTTGCACGTGCTGGAAGGCGAGGCCGACGTGTGGGTCGAGGAGACGCACGCCACGCTCAAGCCCGGGCAACTGATGATCGTGCCGGCCGGCATCAAGCACGGCTTTGCCAACAGCGGCAGCGGCACGCTGCACATCCAGTCGACGCTCGCCGCGCCGGTGTTCGAGGCGGCCTACGACGACAAGCGAGAGACCCCGCGGCGCTGGCTGCCGGGCTGATTTTCGCCTATTCGTGCCTGCACGTCCCTCCTGAACGAGACTCCGACGACAACCCCCGCCATCG
>CAWDCA010000016.1:0-115424 GCA_963800695.1 uncultured Alphaproteobacteria bacterium
CCGACGAGCCAACTCACCCCCGTGCCGTCGTCTGCGCGCGTCGCGCCGGTCTTGGCACTGAGTGCATTCCAGCATGCCACGCGACGCCGAGCCGGTGAGTCCCGGCGGCGTTTTCCACGGTGCCGGGATAGCGCGCCAACGCGCTCAGCACGGCCGCGCGGTGCGGCGGCGCAACCGGCAGGTCGCGGGCGGAGAAGCGCTGCAGGAAGCCCGCCTGCTCGTCGGGCGACACGCGCAACCGGCCGTTGAGCCAGTAGAGGGTGACCGGCCCTGAGGTGTCGGCGTTGCCGTAGTGCACGCGCGTGAGCCACTCGCGCATGCGCGCGGCGCCGACGCGAGGTGCAATCCGCTGGAAGAACCACACGACCGACGGGCGCATGGCCGAGACCACGGTGTGGTCCATCTGCCGTCCGGGCCGGCCCTCGTAGGCCGTGCCGTCCCAGCGCTCCATGGTCGTGGAGGTGTCGACGCCCGTGTCGAGCGCCACGAGCGCATGCGGAATCTTAAAGGTCGAGGCCGGCGGCAGCCGCGTCGCGCACGCGGCGTCGTTCGAGCGGCTCGTGCGATTCGCGGCGACGTCGTAGATGACCACACACGTCTCTAGCGGACCTTCCGGGCGCGCGGCCTCCAGCAGCGGTGTCGCCGCGCTCACGACAATCGACAAGCCGGCACCGGCGACCGTGCCCGCCAACCGCGCGATGCGCGCGAGCCGCATGTGGCCGCCTCAGTGCACCGGCGTCGACACGACGACGCCGTGCCACACGCGCGCGGGCGCGCGGTCGAGGGCCGCGCGCAGCGCGACGTCGGAGGGGTAGGGCACGTCGGGAATCTCGTGCGCCGTGATTGCAAACGGGACGTCGGCGGCAAACGGACTCGGCCGCACCAGCAGTCGCGCGCCCTCGAGCGTCATCGTCCACGGCCCCAGCGTCTGTGGGGCCGGCGCCGCCGTGCAGAACGCCAGCGACAGCAGATCGCCCAGCCGCACGTACACGTAATCACGCACCAGCGCCTTCAGCGGCAGTGCCGGCTACCTCTACGGATGCTGTGTGCGCAGCCGCTCCATGACCGGGAAGAACGGCGCGCCAGGCGTCGTCGGTGCGGTACCGGTCGTACACCGTGGATCGCGTGATGCGCGATTAGGGCTGCGGCCCACGGCGAGTGCTGCGAGCCGGCCCACCCCGCGCGGCCACACCTCCTGGCGCACGGCGGCGGGGCACGCGCACGAAGTCGAGCACGGTCGACGGTCTCGGGATCGACCGTCGGGGCGTCATCGGGCTCTCTGCCATCCGCCGTCGTGCTGTTCGAGCGCGCCACCAGGATCTCGTCACTCCGCTCGGGCGTGCTGCAGCGACGTCCACTGTTCCGTGATCCGGGCGCGCCAGCGCAGCGTGGTCGGGCTGGGTGATGAGGTCCATCACACCTTGGCCCCGGGCGACGATCATGACCTACGCCGATCGCAGCCGGCCGTCGCCGACGAGCACGCTGGTGCCGCCCACCTGCACCCGGGTGATGTCGGTGCCCGACACGGCCAGGCGGATGTGGATGCGGCTGGGCCGGCCCATCTTCACGCCTTGTGCGCTGGACGATCGTCGGCGGCGTTCGCCTCGGGCACCAGACCGTGCTTCACGAGATAGCAGCCCAGCGGACCGCTCGCCGACCCCGTGGCCGGATCTTCCGAGCCGGTCGCCCCGACCATGCGGCTGTAGACCGTGGCGCCGTCAGCGCCCTTCTCGGTCGTGAACACGAACACGCCGCGGCGCTGCGGCGCCGGCCTGCTTGAACAGGGCGTCGGGCTCGCGGCCGTTCATCTGCACGGCGTCGACGGCCGCGCGCGTGGTGAGTGGGGCATAGAAGAACGCCGAGCCGCACGACACCTCCTGAACCGGCGAGCCCCGGCACGAGCTGGCCAGGTTCAACGCCCAATCGCCGACGCGAAGGCCGGCGTTGGCTGCAGCGCGGGCCCGTAGACGGGCCGCTGCTGCGTCATCCACGCGAACCGCAGGCGGCCGCCCTCCCACTCGAGCGCCACGGGCGTGGGGCCGATGCCCAGCCCGAACACGAACTCGGCGCGACCGGCGGCGATGACGCCGTCGTCGGCGAGGGCAAACGTCGATCCGATCACGGGATGCCCGGCAAACTGCATCTCGCCGCCGCGCCCGAAGATGCGCAGCCGCGTGTCGGTGCCGGCCAGCTCCGAGGGGAAGACGAAGGTGCACTCGGAGTAGTTCATCTCGCGCGTCATCGCCGCCATGGCCTCGGTGGCCAGGCCCGCCGGGTCGGTGAACACCGCCAGCTGATTGCCGGCGTGTGGGGTGGCGGTGAAGACGTCGTAGTGCAGGTAGCGGCGCAGGTTGGGCACGCCCGTCATCGCAGCGCCCGCCGCGGCTCGCGTCTGCCCGCCGACGCGACGTGCCGCCGCGGCCCCCAGAGCGGACGCAAGCGCAGTGGTCATCCAGGCGCGCCGGGTGGTGGAGGACATGCGAGTGAGTCTAGCAGCCCCCCGCCCCCTGGCTACCATCCTCCAGCCCCTCCCTGGCCGCTAACCGCCAGCCGCCAGCCGCCAGCCTAGCCGCTAATCACTAGCGACTAGCCGCTAGTCAGTGCAGCTTCCCGCTGTCGGGTTGCCGCTGCATCAGCAGCTTCATCTCGATGAGCTCCACGAGCGTGCGGCACCGGGCGAGCGCGCCGTCCTGCTCGAGCAACGCCTGCTTCTCGACGGGCTCGAGTTCGAGGTACTGCGACAGCGCGTTCACCAGGTCGTCGTCGGCCATGTCGCGAGGCAGGCGGCTGGCGCCGTCGCCTTCGAGCGACGGGGCAAGCAGCGTCTCGAGCCGGCGCCTGACCGCCCGCAGCGTGTCGCGATCGGCCTGCGCCAGGTCTTCCTGGATGGGCGTGACATGGGCGATGCGGTACAACGACGCCGTCGGTCGCCGGCTCCTCTTCGTCGATGCGAAACTTGCTGAGCCCGCGCAGGATGAGGTTGAAGCCGCCGTCGTTCTGGCGCTCGACGTGCGTGATGAGGCCGGCGCACCCCATGTCGAACACCGGCGGCCGCCCCTCGTACGCCTCCTCGTGCCCCGGCCGGAGCAGCGCCATGCCGATGATCCGATCGCCCTCGAGCGCCTTGGTGACCATCTGCTTGTAGCGCAACTCGAAGATATGCAGCGGCAGGAACACGCCCGGAAACAGCACCACCGTCGGCAAGGGGAAGAGGGGGAGGAGGGGGGGCAACATTGGCGGGGTTCGGGTCTCGGGGCTCGGGTCAGACAGCGCGATGCAATGACACAGCGTGACTACGTGACAAGCAATCTTCTGGAACTCCGTAACCGGGACCCGAACCCCGCCTATGAGTCCTTCCCGGGCCCCTAGCCCCGGGACCCGCTAGTGAATCGTCCGTGTCTTCTTATCCAGGTAATCCATGAGCACGTACTGGCCAAGCGACTGCGGCGTCGTGAAGTAGGCCTTGCCGCGGCACATCGCCGCGACGCGGCGCACGAACGCCACCAGGTCGTAGTCGCGCGCGAGCATGAACGTGTTGATCAGGATGCCGGCCTTGGCGCACGCCGACACCTCGCTGAAGGTCTCGCGGATCACGATCGGGTCGAGCCCGAAGGCGTTCTTGTAGACGCGGCCGTCGGGCTGCGTGATCGCCGACGGCTTGCCGTCGGTGATCATGATGATCTGGCGCATGTCCTTGCGTTCCCGCTCCAGGATGCGGCGGGCCATCTTCAGGCCTTCGCGCGTGTTCGTGTAATAGGGCCCGACCCGCACCCGGCCCAGCTCACGCAGCGGAATCTCTTCGGCGCTGTCGTGGAAGAGCACCACGTGCAATGTGTCGCCGGGATACTGCGTGCGAATCAGCTGCGCAGCGCCATGGCCACGCGCTTGGCGGGCGTGAAGCGATCTTCGCCGTAGAGGATCATGCTGTGCGAGCAGTCGAGCATGATCACGGTGGCGCACGAGCTCTGGTACTCGCCCTGCGCCACCATCAGGTCTTCGTAGCTGATCTGCACCTTCGCGCCGCTGCCGCCCTCGCGATGGGCGCGCGGTCACCGCGTTCAGCACCGTGCTGCTCGCATCGAGGTTGAGCGTGTCGCCGAACTCGTACCACTTGGAGGCGCCGCTGGCGTCGATGCCGGTGGCCATGTCGCGCGTGTCGTGGCGGCCGGCGCTGGCGTGCCCGATGGAGCCCAGCAGATCGCGCAGCGCGCGGTAGCCGAGGAAGTCGAGCGCCTTGTCTGTGACCTCGAACTTCGTCCGGCCCGTTGTCGCCCTCGCCCTCGCCGCCGCCGGGTTGCGCGCGCGCTGCCGCTCGGTGTCGAGCTCGGGCGACGGCGTGATGTACCCGGCTTCCTGCATGCGCTCCATCAGCTGCTGCACCAGCTCGTCGAGCTGCTGCTTCGCGGTTTCGGCCTGCTCGCCAAACAGCTGCTCCAGCACATCCTCGGGCAGCAGCCCCCCGTTCAGCAGCGCATCGAGGATGGCGTCGTGCAGCGCCTGCATCGTGCGATCGCCGTCGAGCGACCCGTCGCCGAACTGCGTCTGGAAGCCGCTCGACAGCAGCAGCTCCGACAGCGCCGACACGAGCTCCTCCATGTCGAGCTCGTCGGCCAGGCTGGGCGTGTCCTCCGTGCACTTGACAGCGCTTGAAATGCGCCTTCGACGCGAAGGGGCTCTTGAACCCCGGCAAGGTGTTTCCGCAATTGCATCGCTGCGCCGAGCTCGGCCGCCTGCATGTGCATGCGGGGCGCGTGGCGTTTCCGGATATTCCAAGGTTTTAGCTTCTTCCCTCGCCCCGTGAAACGGGGAGAGGGTAGCGCGCCGCCGCCAGGCGGCGTGACGGGTGAGGGGCTATGGTAAGGTTCGCGCGCATGTTGGCTTGCCCCTCACCCGCCTCGCTCGCTGCTGCTCGCTCGGCACCCTCTCCCCGTTTCACGGGGAGAGGGGAAGAAAGGTGCGCGAGCCGATGACCTCCCTGCTCAAACCGCGCGACGGCAAGGACGTCGAGGCCGCCGTCCAATGGGCGCTCGCCGAGGGCAAGACGCTTGAGATCGTCGGCCACGGCTCCAAGCGCGGCATCGGCCGCGCGGCGCAATGGGATCTGAGCCTCGACCTGTCGGACCTGTCCGGCGTCACGCTCTACGAGCCCGACGAGCTGATCCTGTCGGCCAAGGCGGGCACGCCGATCACCGAGATCGAAGCGCTGCTGGTGCAACACAATCAGGAGCTTGCGTTCGAGCCGTTGGACTACGGTCCGGTGTTCGGTGCCGCACCCGGCCGGGGCACGATCGGCGGCGTGCTCGCCGCGAACCTGTCGGGTCCGCGCCGCATCAAGGCGGGCGCAGCGCGCGATCATTTTCTCGGGTTCACGGCGGTCTCGGGCCGGGCTGAGACCTTCAAGTCGGGCGGGCGCGTGGTGAAGAACGTCACCGGCTACGACCTCTGCAAGGTTCTGGCCGGTTCATATGGCACGCTCGCCGCGATGACGGATGTGACCGTGAAGGTTCTGCCGCGTGCCGAAACCGAGGAAACCGTGCTGGTGCTCGGCCTCGATGACGCGGCGGCTGGGCGCGCGATGAGCGCCGCGATGGGCTCGTCCAACGACGTCTCGGGTGCGGCGCATTGTCCGGCGCCGCTCGCGGCGAGCATCCAGGCGGAAGCGGGCAGGGCGATCACCGCGCTGCGGCTCGAAGGCGTCGCGCCATCGGTCGCGCATCGCCGCCGCGCGCTGGAAACGCTACTCAAGCCGTTCGGCGAGATCGCGGTGCTGGAGGAGGCGGCATCGCGCGACGTGTGGCGGGTGATCCGCGACGTGATGCCGTTTACCGGCGGCGCCCGCGCGCTCTGGCGCATTTCCGTTGCCCCGACGCGCGGCCATGAAGTAGCAGCCGTGATCGGGGAGGGCGCCGAATATTTCTACGATTGGGCCGGCGGTCTCATCTGGGCGGCGCTTCCCGCCACGGACGACGGCGGCGCCGCGCGCGTACGTCGCGCCGTCGCGGGGAACGGCCATGCGACGCTGATCCGCGCGCCGGCCGCGATCCGCGCCTCCGTGCCGGTGTTCGAGCCGCAGGATGCAGGCCTTGCGCGTTGACCAAGCGCGTGAAGGAAAGCTTCGATCCGAAGGGCGTGTTCGGGCCGGGGCGAATGTGGGCGGGTGTCTAGATGCAAACCTCCTTCACCCTCGCCCAACTCGCCGATCCGGATGTCGCGGAGGCCGACAAGATCCTGCGCGCGTGCGTGCATTGCGGCTTCTGCACCGCGACCTGCCCAACCTATGTGCTGCTGGGCGACGAGCTCGATTCCCCGCGCGGGCGCATCTACCTGATCAAGGACATGCTGGAGAACGACCGGCCGGCAACGGCTGAGGTGGTGAAACACATCGATCGCTGCCTTTCTTGTTTGGCCTGCATGACAACCTGTCCGTCCGGCGTGCACTACATGCACCTGGTCGATCACGCCCGCGCGCACATCGAGGAGACTTATCGCCGGCCTTGGACTGATCGCGCGATCCGCGCGGTGCTCGCGGCCGTGCTGCCCTATCCCGGGCGCTTCCGCGCGGCGCTCGCGGCCGGGTGGCTGCCCGGCCGGCTCGCCACCCTGCTTTCAGGCGGCGCGCCGCACCGCAAAGCGGTCCCGGTCGGCTCCGGCCTGCTCGGTACGCTGCGGCGCCTCATCGCGATGCTGAGCCTCGTGCCGTCCCGCCTGCCGGGGCGTTCGGCGGACCCGGGGGTGATGCGGGCCGACGGTGCGCGCAAGGGCCGCGTCGCCCTGCTGCAAGGCTGCGCGCAGGCCGTGCTCGCGCCCTCGATCAACACCGCGGCGATCCGCCTGCTGACGCGCCAGGGCATCGAGGTCGTGCTGGCGGCGGGAGAAGGGTGTTGCGGCTCGCTTGTGCATCACATGGGGCACGAGCAGCAGGCCCACGCGCAAGCGCGCGCCAACATCGATGCGTGGATGCGCGAGATCGAAAACGGCGGGCTCGATGCAATCATAGTCACGGCGTCAGGATGCGGGACAACCATCAAGGACTACGGATTCATGCTGCGTGGCGATCCGGCCTACGCCGGGAAAGCCGCGCGCGTCTCGGCGCTGGCGCAGGACATCTCCGAATATCTCGCGCGGCTCGCGCTTGGTGCGCCGGCACGAACGAGCGGCCTGACGGTCGCCTACCAGTCCGCCTGCTCGCTCCAGCACGGGCAGAAAATCCACAAGCAACCCAAGGACTTGCTGGCTGCGGCGGGCTTCAAGGTGCGCGACATCGCCGACGCGCACCTGTGCTGCGGCTCGGCCGGCACGTACAACATCATGCAGCCCGACATCGCCCGCGGCTTGCGCGATCGCAAGGTCGCCGCCATCGAGGCGACCGGCGCTGACGCGATCGCGACCGGCAACATCGGCTGCATGACGCACCTCGCACCGGCGACCGCGCTTCCCGTGGTGCACACCGTCGAGCTTCTCGACTGGGCGCACGGCGGACCGGTGCCGGATTCGCTCAAGCATGTGCGTGAACTGCGCGAATGACTCGCTGAGAATCAAAATCACGACGTAGAATGCCGCACGGTCGCGCGCTGAACCGTATGTGAGGAGGACGATCATGGCTGCCCGCAAGAAAGCGAAGAAATCCAAATCGAAGAAGGCAAAGGCCGCGCCGAAAAAGAAAGCGGCGAAGCGCTACAGCCCGAAGAAATCAGCATCGAAGAAGAAAGCCGCACCGAAAAAGACGGCGGCCGCGAAGAAAAAAACCGCACCCAAGAAATCTGCCCCGAAGGCATCAGCACCCAAGAAACCGGCGCCAAAGAAATCCGCACCGAAGACACCGCCGGCTCCGAAGCCCGCGCCCACGCCGCCCGCGCCTGCTCCCGCAGCCGCAGCGCCGAGCCCGGTCACCTATCGCCCGTTCAGCCCGCCGGCTGGAGACGGCAGTTCGGATGAAAACAAGACCTAGGCGCAAGAAGGCAAAGGCCGCGGCGAAAAAAACCGCGAAGAAACCGGCGGCCAAGAAAACTGCGATCAAAAAGAAGCCGGTCGGGAAAGCGGCAGCGAAAACGCGCGGAGTAAAACCCGCGCGTCGCCGCAAGAAGGGCGCGAGTGCAAGCGCCGCGCCCAGCAAAGTCCTGAAGCGCTCGGCGCGCCGGCCGCTGGCGGGGCTCGGGGCTTCAGGACGCCGCCTGAAGGCGATCGTTCGGCGCGGTCCGGCGCGCGCTCGCGTGATCGCGCGGAGGCGCATCGCGAAACCGTCGGCCGTCGCGCCGCGCGTTCCGGGCGTCGCCGTCAAGGCGGCGCTCGGACCGCGCCATGCCGAAATCCTGACGCCGGCGGCCTTGCGCTTCCTCGCCGACCTGCACCGCGAGTTCGAGGCCGCGCGCGAGCGGATTCTTGCGGCGCGGGCCGAGCAGCAACGCGATGACGCCAAACCGTCAGCGCTGCCCGCCGCCGCCCCCGGCATCGTCGTGGTCGACTTCGGGCGCGCCGCTGCGCCCACCTGGACGTCCTGCGTGGAAGGCCAGATCAACATCAAGGATCGCTGGCGGCGCAAGCGTGCCGTTGTCGACGCCGCCCGAAATCGCCGCGCGTTGGCGGACGGGCCGGCAGTGCTGATTGTGCGGCCGCGCGATTGGCACCTGCTCGAACAGCTCCTCACCGTCGACGGCGAGCCGATCTCGGCTGCGCTGTTCGATTTTGGGCTTACCGTCTTCCACAACGCCAAGGCACAGATCGCGGCCGGCAGCGGGCCCCGCTTCCACCTGCCGAAGCTCGAAACACCTGACGAGGCGCGTCTGTGGGGCGAGGTTTTCGCGTTCGCGCAGGAACGCCTCGGCCTGCCGGCAGACACGATCCGGGCGACCGCGCGGATCGATGAATTGCCGGCTGACTTCTAGCGCCTTTGGGATGCGCCGCGGCGAACTTGCAGGGCCTCGATCACGGCTGCGATTGCATCGGCTCCACAGCCCACATAGCATTGCCGCGGGAGGGAGCCGGCTAGCGCGCTGCGCTCCATTATCATTCACAGAACACGGAGCGTGCGCGACATGCCGTACAACATCCTCATTCTGGGCGCGGCCTACGGTTCGCTGCTTGGCTCCAAGATACTGTTCGGTGGGCATTACGTGCATCACGTCTGTCTCCCGGCGGAGGCGGATCTGATCAACTCCGAAGGCTTTCGCGTGCGCATGCCCGTGAAGGGCCGCAAGGACCCGGTCGTGCTCGATACGCGCAACCTGCCCGGCAAGGTCGCGGCGTCCGGTCCGAAGGAGATCAACCCGAAGGACTTCGACCTGATCGGCCTTGCGATGCAGGAGCCGCAATACCGCTCGCCCGGCGTGCGCGAACTGCTTGACGCGGTCGCGAAGTCGCGCGTGCCCACGATGTCGATCATGAACATGCCGCCGCTGCCGTATGTGAAGCGAATCCCCGGCCTCGATTACGAGGCGCTCAAGCCGGCCTACACGGACGCCAGCGTGTGGGACAATTTCGATCCGGCGAATTTAACGCTGTGCAGTCCCGACCCGCAGGCGATCCGTCCGCCGGACGAGAAGGTCAACGTGCTGATGGTCACGCTGCCGACCAACTTCAAGGTCGCGAAGTTCGGCAACGAAAAGGGCAACGCGATCCTGCGCCAGCTTGAGCAGGAGATCGACGCGATCCGCTTCGATCCGGGCGACGGAGCCAAGATAGAGCTGCCGGTGAAGTTGCGCGTGCATGACTCGCTGTTCGTGCCGCTGGCGAAGTGGTCGATGCTGCTCGCCGGCAACTACCGCTGCGTGACCGAAGACGGCATGCGGACGGCCCAAGAGGCCGTTCACTCCGACATCGAGACCTCGCGCTCGGTCTACAATTTCGTGTTCGACCTGTGCGTCAAGCTCGGCGCCTCCCCGAGCGACCTCGTGCCGTTCGAGAAATACGCGGCAGCCGCGCAGTCGCTGGTGCGCCCGGCCTCGGCGGCGCGCGCGCTGCAGAACGGCGTGCCGAACATCGAGCGCGCCGACAAGCTGGTGCAACTCATCGCCAAGCAGAAAGGCTTGAGCCATCCAGCGATCGACGCGCAGGTCGCGCTGGTCGACCGGCGGCTGGAGGCCAACCGCAAGAAGGCGGCGGCTTAGTTCGCCGGCTCGAATCCTCTGTCCTTCCAATGCTTCGCATTGGAAGGATCAGCCAGGAACTTGACGAATGCGATGGCCGGCTCGGGCGCGCGGTCGGCGGCGAGCACCGCCGCGCCGTAGACGGTGTTGAGCTGGATGTCCGCCGGGATCAGGCCGACCGCCGTCACGCCCTTCTCGGAGATGATCTCGCTTACCGGATAGAGCCCGATCTCGGTTTCGCCCCTGGCGATTGCCGCGACACCGCCATCGAGCGCGTTTGCGAACTTCAGCTTGGGCTTCATCGCGTCGGCGATGCCGAGTTGCTCCCACACCTTGGCGAGATGCGCGCCGCTCGGCGTCGCGGCCGGATTGGCGTGAACCACCGATTTCGCGCCGAGCATCGCTTTCTTGAAATTGTCGAGCGTGGAGATATCGGGCTTCGCCGCTCCCTCGCGCACCACGAGGCCGACGCTGACGATGCCGAGCTTCGCCCAGCCGTCGGCGCGGAACATACCCTCCTTCACGCGCGCCTCGATCGCCGGCACCGGCATCAGCACCATGTCGGGCTTCTCGCCAGCCGCGAGTTTCTGCTGCATCGCGCTGATCACGATGTAGGTGATGTGTACCTTGTGGCCGGTCTGCTTCTCGAATTCCGGCACCAGCGCGCTCAGTACCTCCTTCGGCGCACCGCCGCTCATCGCATGAATGTCTGCCAAGGCTCTTCCCCTCTGGATGCACAACGGCGATGGTTGCGGCGCATCGCGGCCGAACGTTAGTGTCCCGGCTCACGCGGTGCGAGGGAAAAATTCATGCGTATCGTCGATCTGTCACGCGAACTCTATCACCGCACCCCGAGCTATCCGGGCCAACCGCCGGTCATTCACGGCGTTTGGAAGACACACGAGGAAGCCTTCGCGGATTCCGGCAACGTGCACGGTAACAGCGTGATGTTTTTCTCGATGCCCGATCACGGCGGCACGCACATCGACGCGCCGCGCCATTTCGGCAAATCGGGAATGCCGATCGACGAGTATCCGCTCGAGAACTGCATCGTCCCGGGCATCTGCATCGATCTCCGCCACATCGCGCCGCGTGCCGAGATCACGCCCGCGGACCTTGAGGCGGCGGTGAAGAAGACCGGCCTCGCCATTCCGAAGAACGGCACCGTGCTGCTCTGCACCGGCCATCACGCGCGCACGTTTCCGAGGCCCGCCTATGCGACCGACAATTCCGGCGTCAACGTCGCGGCGACCGAGTGGCTCGCACGCCAAGGCATCGTGCATTTTGGCATCGACTCGATGCGGCCCGGACCGGAAGGCGATGTGAACGCCCTTGTGCACAAGGCTTGTCTTGAATTGAACATCACGCACATCGAGAGCCTGTGTAACCTCGAGACGCTGCTCGGGCAGGGTGTGTTTCAGTTCATCGGCCTGCCGCTCAAATGGCGCGGCGGCACCGGCTCGCCGATCCGGGCAGTCGCGGTGTTTGAGGAGTAGTTTTACGGCTTCACATCTTCTAGGCGGACGCCGCGTCCCGCGCGCAGGCTCTCCCTCGCCTTCTCGATCCGCCGCAAGAAACGCGGGTCGTTTTCGAGCCGATAATCGAACCAGTCATCTTCCGACTTGAACCCGATCAGCACGCCAGCCGGCTTCCCGTGACGCGTGATAACGATGTCGTGCTTTTCCGCCTCGCGCAGAAAATGCGAGAGATCGTCCTTCACTTCGGATAGTGGAATCTCCTTCACTCGCGATTTCCGAATTGGGCCAGCCATGACTCTGCCTCTGGTTTGCTCAGGATCGCCAGAATTTCAACGGTTGAATCTGAAACATCGTAGAAGACCCGGACTTCACCGACACGAAGCCGGTATTGCGGTCGGTGCAAACCGCGGAGCCGCTTGATTCGGCTTCGGCTCGCCTTCGTCGGCTCGTATCTCAAATGCGTCTCGAGTGCGGCCAGGACCGTCGCACGGAGGGCCGCCTTCAGCCCTTTCAAGTCTTTGGCGGCCTCAGGTGCCAATGCGATGTCGAAGCTCATTCTGGCCAGATTATAGCCAGAATGAAAACCACGTCAAAGTGTTTCCTTGGCCGATTCCACAGCGTTGAACAATTAGCTCCCTGCCGTCCCGAGCGCCGCCTCTCTCACACGGAACACATCGCCCTCGCGCTCCAGCGTCAGCCCGCGCTTGTGGAATGCCGCAAGCGTCGAGCGGTGGCCGATGGAAACGATCGTCGCGTCCGGCAGCCGATCGTGCAGCAACTTGTAGAGCGCGGCCTCGGCCGGCTCGTCGAGCGATGCGGTTGCCTCGTCGAGAAACAGGAAATCCGGCGCATGCAGCAGCGCGCGCGCGATACCGAGGCGCTGCTGCTCGCCGAGCGACAGCATCCGGTTCCAGTGCGCCTGCTCGTCGAGCCGTTCCGCCATCGCCGGCAGCCCGACCGCCGTCAGCAATTCGCGGAGGCGCGCGGCATCGAATGCGCCGGGCTCGGCGGGGTAGCTGATCGCGGCGCTGAGCGTTCCGATCGGCAGATAGGGCCGCTGCGGCAAGGTCATTGCCTTGGCGCCGTCGGGGACCGTCATCTTGCCTTTGCCGAACGGCCAGATGCCGGCGATCGCGCGGAACAGCGTCGACTTGCCCGAGCCGGAGGGGCCCCGCACGAGCACCTGATCGTGCGGCGCGATCGTCACGCCGTCGGCCGCGACCAGCACCTTGCCGGACGGGAGCGTCACCTCGACGCCATCGAGCCGCAGGTCCTTGCCCGGCGCGAGCGTGACGGCAATGTTCGGCTCGCGCGAGGTCGCGGCCTCGGCGCTCGCGATCGACGTCTGGAATCCCGCCAGCCGCTCGATCACGGCGCGCCATTCGGCGATCCGGACGTAGGTGTCGACGAAGAACGACAGCGCGGTCTGCACGCTGTTGAACGCGCCCGCGGTCTGGGTCAGCGCGCCAAGCTGGATGTGACCGGCGAAATAGGCCGGGCTGACCACGATGATGGGAAACACCACGGACGCCTGGTTGTAGCCCGCGGTCAGGAACGTGAGGCGCTTCTGGCGCGTCATGATGCGCAGCCAGTTTTCCACCACGGAGCGGAAGCGATCCATCAGCCGTCCACGCTCCGCGGTCTCGCCGCGCAACAGCGCGATCTGCTCGGAATTCTCGCGCACGCGCACGAGGTTGAAGCGGAAATCGGCCTCGTAGCGCTGCTGGTTGAAATTGAGCGGGATCAGCGGCCGGCCGATCAGGTGCGTCAGCACGGTGCCGATGGCCGCATAGCCGAGCGCCGCCCACACCAGATAGCCCGGGATGTTCCAGGCGACGCCATAGATCGTCAGCGGCGCCGCCGCCGACAGCCCCCACAGGATCACCACGAACGAGGCGAGCGAGACGATCGAGCCGAGCAGCCCGACGCCGACGAACAGGCCAAGCTCGATGAACTGCTTGATGTCTTCGGCGATGCGCTGGTCCGGGTTGTCGGCGGCATCGCCCAGCATCTGCATGCGATAGTGGTTGGCGCCCTCGAGCCAGTGCCCGACATACTGCGCCGTCATCCAGCGCCGCCAGCGAATCTGGAGCCACTGATTGAGGTAGAGCTGATAGACGCGCAGGACGATGAACGCGGCGGCGAGCGCGCAGAAGATCATCAGCTCTTTGACGAAACTATCCCAGTTGCGGTCCTGCAGCGCGTTGTAGAAGCGCGCATTCCATTGATTGATCAACACCGTGACGGCGACGACCGCGAGCTCGATCGCCAGCACCGAAGCCAGCAGCGCGCGTCCCGGCCAGCGGTCTTCCGATCGGAAATAAGGGATTGCGAGCCGCCAGATCGTGGCGAGCGTCGATAAGAAGCGGGTCAAGGCAATCTCCTGTCTCCAAGCCGATGGCATCGCGGCCAAAACACGCCGGATCGGGCTCAATCTGGGGTGTCCGGCGGGATTAGCGAGCCCTGCGGGCAAACGCGGCAGCACTGCAGCGCGGCAACGCCCCAACGGCAGGTCAATCGAAGCGCCGGGAAGTAATCATGCGGCAATTCGAGGCTTGTGGATTGGCTCCGACCTGTCCAAACTAAGGTATTGCCGCTGGAATACCAACCGGGATCCGGCGGTTTATGCATGAGAGCGGCAGGGGCGAAGCCGCCTAAAATGAAGGGAGGGTTCTCCATGGCTACCGAGAAATCACGCACGACCCGCCGCAAGTTCCTGCTCGCGGCCGGCGCAACCGGCGCCGCCACGATCGCGATGCCACAAGTTTCGCGCGCGCAGACCACCACCCTGAAGATGCAGACGTCGTGGCCTGCCACCGACATCTTCACCGAGATGGCCCAGCAGTACATCACCCGCGTCAACGACATGGCGGGCGGACGGCTCAAGATCGACCTGCTGCATGGCGGCGCGGTCGTCCATCCGTTCCAGGTGTTCGACGGCGTCAGCGGCGGCCAGATCGACGCGGCGCATACCGTGACCGTGTACTGGTATGGCAAGCACAAGGCGGCCTCGCTGTTCGGCACCGGCCCGGTGTTCGGCTTCAATGCGAACGAAGGCCTCGGCTGGATTCACTACGGCGGCGGCAAGGAGCTGTTCGACGAACTCCAGACCCAGATCATGAAGGTCAACATCAAGAGCTTTTTCGCGATGCCGATGCCGACCCAGCCGCTTGGCTGGTTCAAGAGGCCGGTGGCGGACGCCGCTGGCGTGCGCGGCTTGAAGTATCGCACCGTCGGTCTCGCGGCCGATCTGATGCAGGCGATGGGTATGGCCGTCGCGCAGCTTCCCGGCGGCGAAATCGTGCCCGCGATGGAGCGCGGCGTGATCGATGCGTTCGAGTTCAACAACCCGACCTCGGATCGCCGCTTCGGCGCGCATAACGTGGCGAAGAACTACATGCTCGGGTCGCACCACCAAGCGACCGAGTACTTCGAGATCATGTTCAATCGCACCAAGTTCAACGCGCTCGCGAAGGAACAGCAGTCGATCCTGCAATACTCCGCAGAGGCTGCGTCTTCGGCCAACGAGTGGCTGGCGATGCGTCAGTATTCCGACGACCTGCAGGACCTGATCAACAAGGAAAAGGTGAACGTGCTGCGCACGCCGCAAAGCGTGTTCGACGCGCAGATCAAGGCCTGGGACGGCCTCATCCAGACTCTGGGCGCCGATCCCTTCATGAAGAAGGTGATGGACTCGCAGAAGGAGTGGGTGCGCAAGGTCGTGTACTACAACATGATGAATGCGACCGACTACAAGGGCGCCTTCAACCACCACTTCCCGAATGTGTTGAAGATCTAGCGGAAAACGGCTTGCGGGACGGATTGTCGCAGGCTAACCAGTACGGGCGGCGCCTCAAAGGCGCCGCCCGGTTCGCTACAGGGGAGGGGATTTCCATGTCGCCGCGTTGGCGGGCGGTCAGGTCATGAACCGCTTCCTGCTCTGGATCGACACGCTCAGCATGTGGGTCGGCAAGGCGTTTGCCTGGTTGATTCTCGTGCTGACGCTCGGCGTGAGTTACGAGGTGTTCGTGCGCTATGTCCTTGGCGCGCCGACCACCTGGGCCTTCGATTTCAGCTACATCAACTACGGCGCCCTGTTCCTGATGGCCGGAGCCTACACGCTCTCGCGCGGCGGACATGTTCGCGCCGACGTGCTGTATCGCTTCTGGAAGCCGCGCACGCAAGCGAAGATGGATCTCGCGCTCTACATCCTGTTTTTCCTGCCTGCGGTGCTCGCCTTCATCTATGCGGGCTGGAATTACGCTGCGATGTCGGTCCGCTTCAGGGAAGTGAGCATATTCAGTCCGGCGGGCGTCCCGGTGTTTCCGCTGAAAGCGCTGGTTCCGGTGACCGGCGTGCTGCTGTTGCTGCAAGGGATCGCCGAGATCATCCGCTGCGTGCTTTGCATCCGCATCGGCGAATGGCCGCAGCGCCTGCATGACGTGGAGGAGACTGAAAGCATCATCATGCAGGAGAAGAAGCTTCACGGCCAGCAGGTCGAAGTCGCGGAAGTGGCCGGGAAGGGAGCCTGAGCATGACTGATCCGCAAGTCGGCATGCTGATGCTGGGGCTGTTCATCTTCATCATCATGCTGGGCTTCCCGATCGCCTTCACGCTGATGGCGATGGGCGTCGGCTTTGGTTACTACGCCTATTTCACGCCCGGCCAGGATTTCTTCCAGAATCGCATCTTCACGCTGCTGGTGCAGAAGGCATTCGAGGTTTCGTCGAGTGATGTTCTAACCGCGGTCCCGCTATTCCTCTTCATGGGCTACGTGGTCGAGCGCGCGAATATTCTCGACAAGCTGTTCTATTCGCTCCAGCTCGCGATGAAGAACGTTCCGGGCGCCCTCGCGGTTGCGACGCTGCTGACCTGCGCGATGTTCGCGACCGCGACCGGCATCGTCGGCGCCGTCGTGACGCTGATGGGGCTATTGGCCTTCCCGGCGATGCTACGCGCCGGCTATGACGTTAAACTCTCGGCCGGGGTGGTCTGCGCGGGCGGTTGCCTCGGCATCCTGATCCCTCCGAGCATTCTGCTGATCGTCTATGCGGCGACCGCCGGCGTCTCGGCGGTCAAGCTTTATGCCGCCGCGTTCATCCCGGGATTCCTGCTGACTGCCCTCTACATCATCTACGTCATTGCCCGCGCGATGATCAATCCGGCGCTTGCGCCCAAGCTGCCGCCGGAAGAGACCAACATTCCGCTCAGTACGGTGCTCAAGGCGCTCGCGACGTCGTTTTTCCCGCTCGCCCTGCTGATCATGTCGGTGCTCGGCGCAATCCTGTTCGGCCTCGCGACGCCGTCGGAAGCGGCGGGCGCCGGCGCGCTGGCCAGCCTGGTACTCGCCGCCGCCTACGGCGCGCTCAACTTCACCATGCTGCGCGACTCCGTGTATCTCACGGCGCGCGCGACCGCGATGGTCTGCTATCTGTTCGTCGGCTCGTGGACGTTCTCGGCCGTGTTCGCGGTGCTGGGCGGCCAGCAGGTGGTCGAGACCTTCTTCCTCTCGCTCAACCTGTCGACCACCGGCTTCCTGGTGCTGACCCAGTTCCTGATCTTCCTGCTCGGGTGGCCGCTGGAATGGACCGAGATCATCATCATCTTCGTGCCGATCTTCCTGCCGCTGCTCGACGACTTCAAGGTCGATCCGATCTTCTTCGGCATTCTGGTGGCGCTGAACACACAGACCGCGTTCAACACGCCGCCGGTCGCGATGGCGGCGTTCTATCTCAAGGGCGTGGCGCCGCCATGGGTAAAGCTCACCGACATCTTCAACGGTGCGCTACCGTTCGTGTTCATGGTGTTCGCCACCATGATCCTGGTCTACACCTTCCCGGGACTCGCGCTCTGGCTGCCGAACTACCTCTATTCGCCGCGATAGGCGCTGACGTGTCCGGGAACGGCGACACATGAGTCTGGCTGCGCTCACGCTCACCGATGCGGCGGCGGATATCCGCGAGGGCCGCATCACGTCGGCCGAGCTCGTGAGCGATTGCATCAAGCGCGTGGATGAAGTCGAACCCAAGGTACAGGCTTGGGCGTTCATCGACCGCGATCATGCGATGCGGCAGGCGCAGGCCGCCGACGAACACCGCCGCCACGGCCGCGCGACGGGGCCGCTGCATGGCGTGCCGATCGCAGTGAAGGACATCTTCGACACCGGTGACATGCCGACCGAATTCGGCTCGCCGTTCTGGGCAGGGCGCACGCCGCGCAAGGATGCCGAAGCCGTCGCGCGCCTGCGCGCCGCGGGTGCCGTGATCATGGGCAAGACCGTCACGGCGGAGTACGCCTATTACCACCCGGGAAAGACGCGCAATCCGCACGATACGGAGCGTACGCCCGGAGGCTCCTCCAGCGGCTCCGCCGCGGCGGTTGCTGCCGGCATGGTGCCGGGCGCCATCGGGTCGCAGACCAACGGGTCTACCATTCGTCCTGCCGCATTTTGCGGCGTGGTCGGATTCAAGCCGACCCACGGCCTTATCCCGCGCACCGGGGCGCTGATGCTGTCCCGCGCGCTCGATCATGTCGGTGTGTTCGCCCGAACCGTCGAGGATGCGGCGTTGCTCGCCGAAGTACTCGCCGGCCATGACGATGAGGACCCTGATACGCTGCCGCGCGCGCGTCCCCCGCTTGCCACGACCGCGGCCAGCGAGCCGCCGCTGCCGCCGCGTTTCGCGTTCGTGCGTGCGCCCGCCTGGACGTTCGTCGAGCCGGTCATGGGCGAGGCGTTCGCCGAACTGATCGACGCGATGGGCGACGCCGTCACGGAGATCGAACTGGGGTCGGGCTTTGACAATGCGATCGACCTGCACCGCACCGTGATGGAAGTGGATATGGCCCACAACCTCCATCGCGATTGCGAGAAGGGCGGCGACCAGCTCAGCGAATCGCTGCGCGCCGCGATCGAGCGCGGCCGCGGTGTGCCGGCCGTCGAGTATCTGCGCGCGGTCGCGGCCAGCGCGACGCTCAATGCCGGGCTCGATGACATCTTCAACGAATACGATGCGCTGATCACGCCCTCCGCGCCCGGGGAGGCGCCACAGGGCATGCCGACCGGCAACCCGGCGTTTTGCTCAACCTGGACCTATCTGGGCACGCCTGCCCTGTCGCTGCCGTTGCTCGCGACCCGGCGGGGGATGCCGCTCGGCGTCCAGCTGATCGGGCGGCGCGGTAACGATGCACGCCTCTTGCGCAGCGCGCGCTGGCTTGTCAAAACTCTCGGACGCGGGGCGCACGCCCGCCCCTCCCGCAGGAAGGGAAAATCATGATCGCCCACCTGATCGCAGGCATCATCGGCATCGGAATGCTGGCTACGTTCCTCGGCATCATGCTGTGGTGGGTGAAGGCGCTGCCGCTGATCATCATCGTGGTGCTCGTGATGGCGCTGCTGATTTACGACTTCGTCCAGACCTTGCGCTTCGGCGAGAGCGGCCCGGGACGCTGAGGCTGCCGCCTAGATGCAAAGCCTGAAGTTCAGTTGCGTGGCGTGCGCGTTCGCGGCGCTCCTTGCGGTGATGGATTTCGCCCTCGCGCAATCCGCATTTCCCTACGACCGCGACATGGTGCTCGAGACGCGCCCGATGCGCGGCGGCAAGCGCCTGCCGGTTCTGGCGATCGAGGCCCGCGGCCGCGCGCAGATCGATCTGTGGTGCAAGCGCGGGCAGGGGCAGGCGACGATCGCCGGCGACACCATCACGATTGCGATCGGCGCGATGAATGCCGAGCCCTGTACGCCGGAACGCGCGCAGGCCGATGAGGACATGATCGCATCGCTGTCGCAGGTGACCGGCTGGAGCCGGCGCGGCGATGTCGTGACCCTGACCGGCGCAACGCCGCTGCGCTTTCGGCTGACGACGAACTAGCGCGTGGCCCCGGCAATTCTGGAGGCAAGAAAAAGGGGCCGCGTGCGGCCCCTTTCGATTTGATGTGTCAGGTGCGTGCCGGGAGCTAGAAGTCCATGCCGCCCATGCCGCCCATTCCACCGCCGCCGCCGCCCATCGGCATTGCCGGCTTGTCCTTCGGCACCTCGGCGACCATCGCTTCCGTCGTCACCAGCAGGCCCGCGATCGAGGCCGCATCCTGCAGCGCTGTGCGCACCACCTTGGCGGGATCGACGATGCCCTTGTCGATCATGTCGACATACTCCTCGGTCTGCGCGTCGAAGCCGTAGGTCTCCGACTTGTTCTCGAGGATCTTGCCGACCACGATCGAGCCTTCGACGCCCGAGTTCTCGGCGATCTGGCGGATCGGCGCCTCGATTGCCTTGAGCACGATGTTGATGCCGGCCTGGACGTCGGAGTTAGCGTTGGTGAGCTTGCCGACCGCCTTCTTGGCGCGCAGCAGTGCGACGCCGCCGCCCGGTACGATGCCTTCTTCAACGGCAGCGCGCGTGGCGTTGAGCGCGTCCTCGACGCGATCCTTCTTCTCCTTCACCTCGATCTCGGTTGCGCCGCCGACCTTGATCACCGCGACGCCGCCCGCGAGCTTGGCGAGGCGCTCCTGCAGCTTCTCGCGGTCGTAGTCGGAGGTCGTCTCTTCGATCTGCGCCTTGATCTGGGCGACGCGCGCCTCGATGTCCTTGCGCTTGCCGGCGCCGTTGATGATCGTGGTCTTTTCCTTCTCGATCACGACTTTCTTGGCGCGGCCGAGCATCGCGGGCGTCACGGTCTCAAGCTTGATGCCGAGGTCTTCCGAGATCAGCTGCCCGCCGGTGAGGATCGCGATGTCTTCCAGCATCGCCTTGCGGCGGTCGCCGAAGCCCGGAGCCTTCACGGCCGCGACCTTGAGGCCGCCGCGCAGCTTGTTGACGACCAGCGTGGCGATCGCCTCGCCCTCGACGTCTTCGGAAATGATCAGCAGCGGCTTGCTGGTCTGCACGATCGCTTCGAGCAGCGGCAGCATCGACTGCAGGCCGGAGAGCTTCTTCTCGTGCAGCAGGATGTAGACGTCTTCCTGCTCGGCGATCATCTTCTCGGCGTTGGTGATGAAGTAGGGCGAGATGTAGCCGCGGTCGAACTGCATGCCCTCGACGATCTCGACCTCGGTGTCGAGCGACTTTGCTTCCTCGACCGTGATCACGCCCTCGTTGCCGACTTTCTGCATCGCCTGCGCGATCATCTTGCCGATGGTGCTATCGCCGTTCGACGAGATGGTGCCGACCTGGGCGACTTCCGCCGACGAAGACACTTTCTTGGCGCGCTTCTCGATGTCCTTCACGACGGCCGTCACCGCGATATCGATGCCGCGCTTGAGGTCCATCGGGTTCATGCCGGCCGCGACCGACTTCGCGCCCTCGCGCACGATCGCCTGCGCCAGCACCGTTGCGGTCGTCGTGCCGTCACCCGCAACATCGTTGGTCTTGGAGGCGACCTCGCGCACCATCTGCGCGCCCATGTTCTCGAACTTGTCCTCCAGCTCGATTTCCTTCGCGACGGTAACGCCATCCTTGGTGATGCGCGGCGCGCCGAACGACTTGTCGAGAATGACGTTGCGGCCCTTGGGGCCGAGCGTCACCTTCACGGCATTGGCGAGAATGTCGACGCCGCGCAGCATGCGGTCGCGCGCGTCGGTGGAGAATTTTACGTCCTTGGCAGCCAGTTTCGAATTTTACTCCGATTCGAATGTTGCCTCTCGAGGAAGACGATCAGGCGATCACGCCCATGATGTCGCTTTCCTTCATGATCAGGAGATCCTCGCCGTCGAGCTTCACCTCGGTGCCGCCCCACTTGCCGAACAGCACGCGGTCGCCGACCTTCAGGTCGATCGGGATCAGCTTGCCGCTCTCGTCGCGCCCGCCGGGACCGACCGCGATGATCTCGCCCTCCGACGGCTTCTCCTTGACGGTATCGGGAATGATGATGCCGCCCTTGGTCTTCTCGTCCGCCTCGATGCGGCGGACCACCACGCGGTCATGCAGGGGACGAAACTTCATTTTGGCCATGGGTACTCCTCGTGGGCGCGAAACGGGCGCGGGCCTTGCCGGCGCCGGACTGAAAGTTGTGTCGGACGAGTGGGTTAGCACTCATGCTTGGCGAGTGCCAGCCGCCGTGGAATATGGCTTCGTGCGGCCGCTGTCAAGGCGGCGCCGTTAACCGCAAGCGGGCCAGTTTGCTGCGATGCTGCCGTGTTTACGTCTCTTTATTGCGGGCGGGTTAGGTTAACGCCACGAGACAATTCGGTTGTGTTCGGCAACATTGCCGGAACCACCGGTCGCCTCGCACGTAGCTTTGCTTGCCCCGATGGGTGCGTGCAAACTGCGATCGAGCAATCCAAGGAGGGCCGCCATGTCCATTCTGTTGCGTCCGTGGGCCGCGCTGCCGGCCGCGCTGGCCGCCCTGATGCTGTCCGGTTGCGCCTCGCAGCAGTTCTCGCTCGGGACCTCGCCGGCGCCCGAACCTCCGCCTGCGTCCGCGGCGCCGCTCCCGGCGAGCATTCCGGCGCAGGACTTGGTCGGGCGCTGGGGGCTGGCCGCCTACCACAAGGACGAGGACCGCGCGCGCACCGAGGCCGCGGCACGCGGCCAGTGCAAGCAGCCCTACAACATCAGCCGCGGGCCGCGCGGTGGCGTCATCATGCATCTGCCGGATCAGGCGCAGCCGACCGAACTCAGCCTCAAGGGCGGGCCGGACGGCAAGAACTACATCGGCCCCGGCGAAGAGCCGGCCGGCGGTGCGCGCGACCGCGAGATCGTCGGCTTCGACGGCCGCGTGCTGGTCACCCGCTTCACCGATCCGGAAGTCTCCGGCCGCTACGGCACGAGCGTATATGTTCGCTGTGGCGCCGAGACCGCGCCACGCCCGAAGGCCGCCAAGACCAGCAAGAAAACTTAAGCCCGCATCTCGCGGCTGCGTGCCCGGATTCTGCCGAGCGTGGCCGCAGCTAGCGGGTATTTGACAATTCCGTGCGAACGCCTGCACGGAATCGCCGACCTTTTTATCGCCTCGATCAGCCGTTCCCGCGAGACCCCCAGGGCCTTTGCCCAATATTCGACTTCTAATTCTTCGCTTGCGTTTATGCGGGTGCGGTCGCGCGCCCTTGGGATTCTTCGGTCGTTCGGCATCGCGTCTTCCCCATCGTCAACGATGTCGCTAAACGCAGGGAAACCGCACAAGTTGCAAGTAGAAAATATACCTCATCCATGCAATTCAAGCATATTGGCCAGAAGTAATTGCCGCGGAAGGGGAATATTTCAATTGAGGGCGTCGGAACGGAATAAAACATCGCAGTGTTGAGCGGGTTTCTGTGGGAAATGGATGCCGACCGTGGCGAATTGCCATTGCCTGGTGCTCGGGCCGCAACGCACGTTCGACCTTGTCTTGACATTCGCCCGGGACGGGCGCCGGCCGAGCAAAATCCGCTCAGGTCTTGATGATGAGATGCTCGAGGTAATCGCGGTCGACCGGCCGCTCGAACTTCACCGCAAAGCCTTCGGCGAAATGGCGGATCACGCGCCCAACGCTGCGGCCGACCGCGAGCGGCGCGCCGATCGCGGGCTGCACGTCGGCCGAGACGGCAGCGCCCGTCACCGACATGTCGATGACGAAGCAGCCGAGCGTCGAGCCGTCCGCGAAGATCAAAGTCGAGTGCGGGTTCTCCGGGATGATGCGCTCCTGCGTGCGGGCATCGATGACGGTCTCTTTCTGCCGTTTCTCGAGCCACGACAATTTGCCGGCGAGCTGCGCGCGCTTTTCCTTCGGGACGGCGAGGTCGATGAGAAATCCGCCTTCGACGTGCTGGCTCACCCAGCCGTCGAGTTTTCCGAACTCACCGAAATAGGAGACGACGCGCTCGCCGATGGCGCCGAGCACCGGCACCGAAATCATCATCTGGAACGGCGAGACGCGGCTGGTGCGGCAGGCGAACTCGCGCCGGTTGCCCTGCATGTCGCGCCGGTTCGCGAGGCTATAGCGGCCACCGAGGCGGACATCGACCGAGCGGCGTTCGAAAAGTTCCGTCGACACGGGCGCTTTCCTCATCGAGGAACATGGGAGACTACGTATGATGCGTCGCTCTTAATGAGGATTTTCCGCCAGCAGGTTCCGCATCCGCTGGTTAAGGCGGGATAAGCTGGAACCTTGAAGTGTGCGGTGCTGTGTGGGTTTGTGCCGCGATTACAACCCGCAATGGAGCAATGCCCTTTGCGCAATTGTTTTTGCATCATCCCGCGCAAAGGCGTCACGCATGAAGGCAACGGTTCCAGACCGTGCTAGCGTCGCGGATTCGAGGATGCCCGCCGCGCAAATGCCTTCCCTTCGCGAATTCATCGTCGGCCCCTGGCGCGCGGTCGCCGTGCTCGGCGTCACGCAGATCTTGGCTTGGGGCGCGGTGTTCTATCCCCCCGTCATGACGGTGCCGCTGATCGCAGCGGAGCGTGGATTTTCCTTCACCTTCGCGATGGGCGGCTTCTCGGCCGGGCTGTTGAGCGCGGGACTCATGTCGCCGACCGTCGGCGGCCTGATTGATCGTTACGGCGGCCATCGCGTGATGCCGTTCGGCTCGCTCGCCGGCGCAGCCGGGCTCGTGGGGCTCACGGTCGCGAGCCACCCGGTCGCCTATTTCGCCGTGTGGATGCTGCTCGGCGCCGCGATGGCGGCCTCGCTCTACGATCCGGCGTTCGCGACGCTCGGGCGCATCTTCGGCGCGAAGGCGCGCCAGCCGATCACGGTGCTCACCCTTGCGGGCGGCTTCGCCTCGACGGTGAGCTGGCCCGCAACCTACGCGCTGCTCCAGCCGCTCGGCTGGCAGGGCACGTATCTCGTGTATGCGGCACTGCTGGCCTTCGTGGCGGCGCCGCTGCATGCGTTTGCGTTGCCGCGCACGCGCGCCACGCACGACGTTGTGCACGCCGAAGGCGCAGCGACCGCCGCTGGTCCGCCCCACAACGGGCATGGCCTTTCTGCTGGTCGTCGCGGCGTTCGCCGCCTACTCGTTCGTGCCGTCCGGACTATCGGCGCATCTGCTCGCGATCTTCCAGCGTGCAGGCCTCGAGCCGCATGTCGTCGTGCTCGTCGGCATGCTGTTCGGCCCCTCCCAGGTCGCCGCGCGGCTGTGCGAATTCATCTTCGCGCGCAACATCCATCCGTTGGCGATGGCGCGCTTCGCGGTCGGCATGCTGGTCGCGTCCTTCGCGCTGTTGTGGCTGTTCGGATTTTCCACGCCGGCGGCGGTGCTGTTCGCCGTGATGTTCGGCGTCGCGAACGGGCTAATCACCATCGCGCGCGGCGCGGTGCCGCTCGCGCTGTTCGGGGCGGTCGGCTACGGCCGCATCATCGGCCGCATCGCGCGGCCGGCGCTGGTGATCACCGCAGTGGCGCCGGTGGTGATCGCCGCGGTGGCGGAGCGTGCCTCCGATCCGGTTGCGCTCGCCGTCGCGGCGGCGTTCGCGGTTCTGGCGTTGATCTGCTTCTTGTTGATCCGACGCTAACACTTAGGAACTGATTGTCCCGAGCGGCGGAAACGCGTCCGGCGTCCGCGCAAGCGCCGCGCGCGCGAGCCGCGCGTCGTCGTCCATGCGCCGCACGAGCGCGTCAATCGAATCGAATTTCGCTTCCGTCCTGATCCAGCCGATGAACGCGACATCGATCGGCGCGCCGTAGAGATCGCCGGAAAAATCGAACACATGCACTTCGAGCAGCGGCGCGCCGTCATCGAATGTCGGCCGCGTGCCGAAGCTCGCGACGCCGTCGCGGATCATGCCGCCGATGCCGACGCGCACCGCATAGATGCCGTGCTTCAACCCGCAATCCGGATCGAGCGCCACATTGGCGGTGGGAAACCCAAGATCGCGCCCGCGCTGATCCCCTTTGACGACAGTGCCTGCCGCGAACCACGGATAGCCGAGCAGTTCGGCCGCCTCCACCACGCGGCCTTCGGCCAGCGCCGCACGGATCGAGGACGACGACACCGGCCGGCCTTCGTCCTCGAGCGGCGGCGCGGTCTCGACCGTGAAGCCGTAACGTTCGCCCTGCTCGGCGAGGAATGCCGGCGAGCCGCCGCGCTGATGACCAAAATGAAAATCGAACCCGATGGTCGCGCCGCGGATGCCGAGCCGGCCGACCAGAATGCGCGTGACGAACTGTTCGGCCGTGAGCGCCGCGAATGCGGCATCGAAGGTGAGCACCAGCGCACCGTTGAGGCCGGTCCCGGCGAGCAGGCGCAGCTTCGAGGTCTCGCCGGTGAGACGGAACACGGGGTCGGACGGGCGCAGGATCTTGCGCGGGTGCGGCTCGAACGTGACCGCGATCGCCGCGCTCCCGATCGCCTTTGCGCGGGCCATGGCGGCGTCGATCACCGCCCGATGGCCGCGATGCACGCCGTCGAAATTGCCGATCGCCGCGACCGCGCCGTTGAAGCGCGCGACCTGCGGCGCATCATCGCGCACTACGCTAAAAGGCTCGGTTGGATTGGAAGGCACGGTCATGGGCAGGATGCTTGTCGCGGGGCGCGCGAACCTGCGGCCCCCGGCACCGCCAAGTCAAGGCGTCGGCGCTGACGGCCGCTTTGCCGGCACCGAGACGACGGCCTCGCCGTCGAGCACCAGTCTGCCGTCGACGCGCGCGTCGCATTGCAGGCGGACGACGCGGCCTTTCTCCACCAGTTCGACCACCTCGACCGAGACTTCCACCACGTCGCCGATCTTCACCGGGCCATGGAAGTTGAGCGTCTGCGAGCGGTAGACGGCGCCGGGGCCGGGCAGCCGGGTGCCCAGCACGGCGGAAATCAGGCTCGCCGTATAGAGCCCGTGCGCGATGCGCTGGCCGAACCGGGTGTCGGCCGCATAGACGTCGCAGAGATGCAGCGGATTGTCGTCGCCGGAGAGCCGCGCGAAGCCGACCACGTCGGAATCCATCACGGACTTCATCAGGCTCTCGCGCATGCCGACATGCAGATCCTCGAAACCGAGGATGCGAAGCATGCGGGGATCGACCGGCTGTGTGGCCATGGCGGATAACTTGATCAACTGTTAACGCGCCCGACAGGGCGCCATTCCGGGCACGCGCGCAATAGCACTTTCGGCGGCCCGCCCTAAAGGCATGAGCGGACGTGCTTTCCGCGTCCCGCACCGGCCCTTTGGGCAACGCGCTGCTCTAACTCCCGAAAATCGCTTGGATTAACCGGATATTCAATCGCCGCTGCTACGGTCCCGCCGACTTGGGGAACGTACGCCCTCGATTCCGATTGATCAGAGGTGCCGGGCGCTGGCCAAGCGCCCGCATGCGTACGGGGAGCAGGACATGGCTGTCGATATGTCGATGCCGGTACTCGTCGTTGACGACTACAACACGATGATCCGCATCATTCGCAATCTGTTGAAGCAGCTCGGCTTCGAAGACATCGACGATGCTTCCGACGGCTCGGCCGCGCTCTCCAAGCTGCGCGAGAAGAAATACGGCCTCGTGATCTCCGACTGGAACATGGAGCCGATGACCGGCTACGAGCTGCTCAAGGAAGTCCGCGCCGATCCGGGGCTGAACAAGACGCCGTTCATCATGGTGACGGCCGAGTCCAAGACCGAGAACGTCATCGCGGCGAAGAAGGCCGGCGTGAACAACTACATCGTCAAGCCGTTCAACGCGCAGACGCTCAAGACCAAGATCGAGGCGGTGTTCGCCGAATAATTCTCCGCCCGCGCAGAATGAAAAAATTACGAGCGGACCTGTGCGGTGGGAGCGGCCCGCGTCTTGCGGGGCAAGGGCAGGAGTTGAACCATGGCGATCGCGGACGCGAGGCATTTCGAGCGTCTCGTCGACTTTCTGAAACAGAAGCGTGAGAACGTCACTTTCCACGACATCGTCGCGCTTGCCGAAGTTGTCCGCACAGTCGCTGCAGAGCTTCTTCCAGGCGATGGACGCCAAGGTCTACGGCGAGCTGCGCGAGATTGCCGGCTATATCGAGACCATGCGCCACGAAATCGGCGCGCTGCAGGTCAACGACCTGAAGGACACGCGCATCCCCTTGGCCGGCGAAGAGCTCGGCGCGATCGTGCAGGCGACTGAAGCTGCGACCAACACCATCATGGAATGCGCCGAGGCGGTGATGGGCGCCGACGCAAGCGATCCGGTAGCCTACAAGGCGCTGGTCGACGAGAAGATGATGGTGATCTTCGAGGCGTGCTCGTTCCAGGACATCACCGGCCAGCGCATCGCCAAGGTGGTCGAGACCTTGCAGCACATCGAGGAGCGCGTGTCGCGCTTTGCCGATGTGATGCAGGCCAAGGATATCGACGGCTTTCTCAACGAAAGCGAACGCGAGCGCGCCGAACGCAGGGAGAAGTTCCTGCTGCACGGGCCGCAGCTCGCAGGCGGCGGCGTCGACCAGGCGAAGGTCGACGAGATGTTTCCGTGATCTCTCGCCATTCCCGCGCAAGCGGAAATCAGTTCTTTCTTCTCGAAAACCTGGGTTTCCACTTTCGCGGGGACAGCGGCACCTGAAGTTCTCACCACACCAGTCTTCGCGTCACGGCCTTCGGCATTTGTCCGGCGGCGGCGAACATCGTCTTGAGCGCCTCTGGGTCGGGATCGTCGCGGTGGCCGAGCTCCTCGGCATGGATGCCGGCGGTGACGAACAGGCAGTCGACGCCAAGATTGTGGGCACCGTTGAGATCCGTGCGCACCGAGTCTCCGATCGCCAACACGCGGTTTAGCGGCACCTGCGGGACAAGCGAACGCGCCGCGCGCGCCTTGGCGGTTTCCGCGAGCGCGAGATCGTAAAGCGGCTTGTGCGGCTTGCCGGCGTAGTACACTTCGCCGCCGAGCGCCACGTACGCATCCGCCAGCGCGCCCGCGCAATAGACGAGCTTGTCGCCGCGCTCCACCACGACATCCGGATTGCCGCAGAGCATGAACAAATTTCGCGCGCGCAGTTGGGCGAGCAGGTCGCGGTAGTCGTCCGGGGTTTCGACTTCGTCGTCGAACAGACCCAGTGCACACCACGTAGGCGGCCTTCTCAACGGTGGTGAACGGCGCGTCGAGCCCGGCAAAGATCGAATGGTCGCGCTCGGGCCCAATGAGAAACAGGCTCTGCCCGGCGCGCTGCGCGACCACGCTGCGCGTGACGTCGCCCGATGTGACGATGCCATCGTAGACCGAACGTGGCACCTTCAGGTGATCGAGAAACTTGATCACGCCTTCGCCCGGGCGCGGCGCATTGGAAATCAACACAACGCTGCCGCCCTTCTGGCGAAAGCGCGTCAGCGCCTCGCAGGCAGGCGGCGTCGCCACAATGCCGTTGTGCACCACGCCCCATACGTCGGACAGCACCGCATCGTAATTCGGCGCAAGGGTTGCGAAATGGTCGGTGAGGATCGGCGCAGTCATGAAAGACCTTGAAAGGCGGGCGGATCGTTTAGACGATCGAACGCGCGGCGGCTAGCCTTGCGCGCGGCGCACGATGCCGCGCGCGATTTGCGACAGCGCGGTCGGGCGCGGTGCGGCCTCGGGGCGCGGCGGCTCCACGGGCGCCACGTCGGGGACCGTTGGCGCGGGCCGTTCGGCCGCGCGCAGCGGCGCGGGCGCATGGTGCGCCTGCTGGCGCTCGGCGAGACCTTGCAGCACTTCGGCGCGCACCGGGCGCGGCGGGGAGAACAGGAAGCCCTGGCCGAAGCGCACATCGTAATCGAGCAGGTCGACCACGGTGCTCTCGCCCTCGATCCGCTCGGCGATCAGGTCGATGCCGAAGCGGCCGAGCAGATCGGAGAAGTCCGCCGGATGGATGTCGCCGGTCGCGGCCGTGCGGCTGAGCAGCAGCGCCGACGGCACCTTGATGAAACGGAAGCCACGCTCGGCGAGTTCGCGCGGCTCGACGCGCAGGTCCGCGACGTGATCCATCGAGAAACGGAAACCGAGTTCGGCCAGCGCCGCCAGACATTCCTGCTCGATCGGGCCCATGGCGCGCATGGCGAACTGGGAGAACTCGAACACCAGATAGGGTGCGAGCACGCGGTTGGCTTCGAGGAAATCCGTGATCTCCTGGAATACCATCGCGTTCGCGAGCGTCGAGGCGGAAATGTTGCAGAACAGCCCGACCTCGCGGTTCTTGGTCGAGAGCCGCCGCACCACCTGCACGCTGCGGAATACCAGCAGATTGTCGATCGCCGGCATCAGGCCGCTGTTCTCGGCATAGCTCAGGAAGTCGTCGGGGGTAAGCAGCGCGCCATCGTCGGCGCGCAGCCGCGTCAGCGCCTCGTAGTAGCGCACCTTGCGCTGCGGCAGCGTGACGATCGGCTGGAGGAACAGGTCGACGCGATTGGCTTCGATCGCGCGCGCAATCTCGGCGACGATCGCCGATTGCTCCATGCCCTTGAAATGGCCGCTGGTCGCGCGGGCGGTGGGCTTTTCGGGCTCGCCGAGTTCCGCCCGGTCGATCGCGTCGGGGCGCTCGGCGCGCGCGGGCTCCGGCGCGAGCGCCGGGGCATGGACCGCGGTTGGGCGTGCCGGCGTCGCGTTGTGGATCGCGCTTTCGAGCATCTGCTCGTGCGCCGCGACTGCGTCGGCCAGTTCCTTCACCAGTTGCCCAAGCTCGTCGATTTCGGAGGCGAGCGGCTCGGTCGCGGCGCGGCTATGGTCCACCGCGGCGGCGACGTCGCCCTCCAGTCCGACGATGCGGCGGTCAAGTTCGGAAACCTGACGGGCGATGTCCGCGGTGCCGCGCGACAGGTCCGCGATCTGGCCGCCGATGTCGGAGCGGTCGCGCTGACGGCCGGTGACCGAGTTGACCATCACCAGCGCGGTCAGCACCGCGATGGTGACGACGCACGCCTCCATGCCGGTGAAGCCGAACGACAGCCAGGTCACGACGCCGACCGAGCCGGCGATCAGCACCATGCAGAACGCGATGAAGATGGCGCTCAGGCGCCCCATGTCTGCCCCTTAGGCCCGGCCCAGTCCGCGCGGCCAGCGTCAAGACTTGCACGGCAACCTGCCGAAAAGATGACGCGCGAATCGTTATCCACGTCGGTCAAGCCGAATGTCCATGAGCGCCGGTATTCGCGCAAGCATATCATCGCATTCCGTTGTGCTTCCTGCCGATCGGACAAAGCTCCGCCGCCCGCTTGGAAGGGAGCGGGTACCCTTTGTCCGTTTCCGCCCCCGAGGAGGGGAGCAGAGCGCCGACAAGCGCTGGTGCGGTACGCCGCACCCGTGGTCCGTCTCGCGATCGGACCCATCTCCGGACCGCCGGAGTTGACCGGCCAATGACGCTGGCCGACGCGCCTCTCGACGCTCTGCTGCGGCTCTGGCGAATGCCTTTCGGCTTTCGCCCAGCTTCGGTCCGCGCTTGCGTATCCCGTGATGAACCGGGCCGTCAGCGAGCTCCTCGCACAGGGGCCGTAGTACCCCCAGGGCGGGTCCCGAAGCCGCCCGGGTGCGAGGCTGCGAACCTCGCGCGCGGGCGCCGCGCCAGCCGGGGGTTAGCCCGGCCACCGGTTTCTGGGCCGCATCTCCGGCCCGTCCTCCGGTTCGTCCCGCCTCACGACGCCTCATGAAGCGCCCCTCGGGCGGACGAGGTTCTTAGGAGGTAAGCTATGTTGGGTATATTTGCCCTAATTATGTCCTTGACACCACAGCCCGCTAGGGGTAGTTAAGCGCCAGAACCCTTGATACCAGCGGATTTCTGCTATGGCGCGCCCGACGGAAGAAAGTCCTGAAACCGAAGCTTCTACGCTTCCCGCCGCTCGCGAAGTCGCCAGCGCGATATTCAGCGCGTTCAAGCGTCAGCCGGGCACGCTCGTTCAGGGAGACCCAGAGGACGGACGTAAGGTGCTCATCGACGGTCGTTTTGATTTGTTGGCGGTGGCGAGGTCACTACTCGCACTAACACCAAGCCGAGAGGGGCCAGATCGGTAAACACCGATATGAATCGTTCTCCTGCACGAACAAGCTTCTCGTGTGATTTCACATTCAGATCATAAGTCAGAATCCTACCCTCGTGCGTCGTGGTGAACTTATCGTTTTGAAAACCGCCAATGATCGTAAGGTTTCGAACCTGGCCTGCACCCGGTTCCGAAGACACCGAGTTAGGTGTTTTGATGGAGCTGGAGGTGGGTCATGGAGAGGCGGAAGTTTACGCGAGAGTTCAAGCTTGAGGCGGTGCGCCTGATCAAGGATCGAGGCGTGTCGTATGTTCAGGCGTCGCAGGACCTGAACGTACATGTGTCGCAGTTGCGCGAGTGGGTGAAGAAGCTCGCCGACGATCCGCAACACGCCTTTCCTGGCCACGGCCAGATGAAGCCCGAGCAGCTGGAGATCGCGCGACTCAAGCGCGAGGTGATCAAGCTGAAGGCCGAGCGGGACATTCTAAAAAAAGCCGCGGCCTACTTCGCGAGGGAATCGACGTGAAGTTCTCCTTCATCGCGAAGCACCGGGGGATCTGGCCGGCGGATTGGTTGTGCGGGGCGCTCGGTGTCTCGCGAGGTGGGTTCTATGCCTGGCTGACACGGCCGCGCAGTCAGCGCAGCCGGAGCGATGAAGAGATTGGTGCGAAGGTAACGGTGTAAATGCTTTTCGCCGCAATGCTGGTAGATGCCGCGCATCCCGCGCTTGAAAATCGAGAAGTAGCCTTCGGCTGAATTGGTGTGAACCTTCTCAGTCTTCGGACCTTCCTCGCCCCAAGTGAATTTCGAGCGCACGTATTTCGCGCTGTGTTTGACGGATTCGTGTTCGGCGAAGTGTTCGTCCGCGCCCCAATAGAGGCGGCTTTCGTCGGTGTGCAGCTTGGACTCCTTGGCGATGTTCTCAGTCACGATCTTGGTGACGGTCGCCTTGTCGGCGGTCGGGACGTGAAAGGTTCGGACATTGCCGCCGCGCTCTACCAGAGCAATGATCGCGCGCTTGTTGCGCGGGCCGGTGTTGTCGCCCTTGGTGTAGGGGCGACCCTTGCGCTGCTTTGAAGGTGCCTGCGGTTCTGCTGTCGGGCCGTAATAGGTTTCATCGGCTTCAACGATCTTGCCCTCGCCGCCGAGCGGGCCCGACACGCCACCATCGCGCATGGACTCGCGGATACGATGCGCCATGAACCATGCGGCTTTGTAAGTGATCTTGAGCGTGCGGTGTAACTGGTGCGCGCTAATGCCCTTCTTGCTGGAGCACATCAAATGGAACGCCTGCACCCATTTGTGCAGGGCGATGTGGCTGCGCTCCATGACGGTGCCAGTCGTGACGGTGAAATCCTTGCGGCATTCCTTTTCCGAGCAACGGTAAACGCCGCGCTTGGCCGCATTCGCGTAGGGAGTTTTGAGGGAGCCGCAATGCGGGCAAACGGGACCTTCCGGCCAAAGCGATGCCTCAAGATAGGCCCGCGCCGCGTCCTCGTTTGTGAACCGATCTTCTGAGAAAATATCCATGACAACCGCTCCTGATGCCCATGACTTTAGGGCTTGGGGCTTGTGGTGTCAAGGACATAATTGGGTATATTTGTCAATAGATAGGAATATTGGACGGAGACTCGACGAGCTAATATCAATACTGATATAAGAGCGAGCATGAAGCCGGTCGTCTTCATCGGAAGCTCGCTCGACGATCTGCGCGCGTTTCCTGACCGGCCGCGCCATGATGCGGGCTTTCAGCTCGAGCGTGTCCAGCGCGGGCTTGATCCGGACGACTGGAAACCGATGCAGACCATCGGACCAGGTGTCCGGGAAATTCGTGTGCGCGACGCGTCCGGCGCGTTTCGCGTGGTCTACGTGGCGGCGTTTTCCGAAGCCGTCTACGTGCTGCACGCCTTCGCAAAGAAGACGCAGCGAACCTCGCAGCGCGACCTCGCTTTGGCGCAGTCGCGGTTTAGGGACCTCAAGCGTGGAGCAACGCGATGAAGAAGCAACGGTTCGACAGCGTGTGGGATGCGATCGAGCCTTCGCGCGCGCAGGCGGCGAACATGAAGGCGCGCGCCGAAATGATGATCGCGATTCGCGAGACCGTCGCGGCGTGGGGCCTCACCCAGGCGAGGACCGCCAAGCGCCTCGGCCTGACGCAACCGAGATTGAACGACCTGCTGCGCGGGCGCATCAACAAATTCAGCCTCGACGCGCTGATCAACGTGGCGACGGCGGCCGGGCTTGCGGTGCGGGTCGAGGTGGTGAAGGCGGCGTAACGCCTCGCGGCGTAGCGGCGGCGATGTTGCGGACAATGGTGCCCGGTTTGGCGAGCGGAATTGAAGCGTGATGGGTTTCGCTGCGCTCAACCCATCCTGCGGGCCGGCGCGATCCTGTTAGGATCTTCCTCGCGGGAGGGTCGAAAAGCCCCGGCGCGAAGCGTCACCGCTGATCCATCGAGCCCTTCGCAAAATGTTTCTCGAAGATGATTCGGTCGCGCCGTCGTGAAGCCGAAGTCATTGGGGCTCTCGCCTATGTGTTGGATCGTGTGAAGACGGTGATGAAACATGCGGCCTTGGAGCGCGTATATGCGATCGACGGCTGATTGCCCGGGTGGCTTGCAATAACAAACGTTCAAGCAAGGGCCCGGCAGCGGCTACCTGAATGTGAAAAACTGCTGGAAGCGGTGCCATGGGAGAGGAACGCGTTATCGTCAGGTCCAAGAACTGGCAACAAAAGCGCGAAGTCCAATATTGGACCCGGTTGCTGAACATCACAGAGTCAGAAGCGCGAAGGCTTGTCGATACGAAGAGCAAGCCAGTTGATACCCCGCCGGCGCCCGCCGCCGACAAGAAGTAGCGCGTAGGGCAAATTAGCGAAGCGTAATCCGCCATTGGCAAACAGTGCGGCGCAATACGCTTCGCCATTGCGCCCTACGACTCCCGATCCCCGTCGAGCGACTTGCGTGATCAGGCAGGAACGTACGTCAACCTGATCGCGTCCTCGCCAATGAGATCGCTGGCCACAAGGCGGAGCGGCGGCCGGGGGCCGGCGAAGAATGGCTTGCCGCGGCCAAGCACGACGGGGCGGAAGTAGAGCCGATACTCATCGACAAGACCACGGTCGGTCAGGCTTCGTGCGAGGTCTGGTCCGCTCACATGGATCTCGCCGACGCGCTGGGCCTTCAGCCCGCGTATCAGCGCCTCGACGTCATCCGCGACAAGTGTGGCGTTTGGGCCGGTTGATTTCAGCGAGCGCGACACGACCCACTTGCGCTGGTTCCGCCACGCCGCCGCGAAGTCGCGCTCCTGCGCCTCCCACTCAGGATGGTCTTCGTCCCAATAGCGCATGACCTCGTACATGCCGCGGCCGTACACACTGCCAGTCGCGGCGCGCACTTGCTCTATCCAGTGACGAAAGAGCGCGGGCCCAGGCGCAAACGCCTCGTGGTCGACGTAGCCGTCCAGGGACAGATTCATTCCGAAGACGAGCTTCGCCATGCTGCAAAATCTCCATCCGGGTTCTTCAGGATAGTCCTAGCATCATTCGCCTGCAGGGCCTGCGGCTCGCCAACGAGAGCGGATGTAACGGCTGGTTCCGTGTTCCCTATCGCGTGCGAACCGCGTGCTTGGAACTTGGGAACGCAGGCGCGGCTCAGTCGTTGGCATCATGGACGCATCCAGGCGTTTGCAACCAGGAGGAAGGCGACATGAAAACACTGACCACAGTTTTGGCTGCGGCGTTTATCGCGGGCAGCGCCACGGTAGCGATGGCCCAGGCGAGCGGCGGCGCCACCGGTGCGGACACGAACCCGAACCGCATCAACAAGGGCGCCGACACAAATCCGTCGAGCCCGGGCGCGAGCCCGCGGGCAGGCAGCACGGACGCGACGACTCCGGCAGGCCAGGCGAAATCCGGCACGGCCGACACGAAGGGAATGACCACCGCCCCGGTGTCCGGCACCACGCAGGGCAAGGATAGCTCGACGCCGGCCCAGGCCCCGAGCGGTACGCCGCCGACCGAGACCAAAAAGTAACTTCGACTTTCGCCGCGCCGAGACGGCCTGGTCCTGCGGGACCGGGCCGTTTTCGGCTGCGGGCGCGCCGGTGCGGCACGTGGCGCGGGCGGGAACTTCGTAGGCTATCGGCCGTTATCCTTCGCTCTGAAGGAGGTGCGTTATGGTCGACGATCGCAACGAGACGGTCGGTCCCGCAGCCGAGGAGCAGCGCGACCTCACGCTGATCGCCATGCTGGTGGGCGTCATCATCGTCTGCGGCGGCCTGTTCGTCTTCAACACCGCCAGCATGCGGCACACCACGGTCAGCTATCGCGCGCCACCGGCGCTGAACAACGTCCCGATCATGACGCCGGGCAGCGTGCCCGGGTCCAACAGCGCGCCGGTTCAGTAGGGCGGCGCCAAGATCGGATTTCGCTCCGCGCTATCTGGGCTACACTCCCGATCCATCGAAATCGGGAGACGCCCATGCCCACCTCCTCGCTGCGCCGTCACAATCCGCCCGCCGTGCACCCGCCGCTCGGGCGCTATCAACACGCCACCGTGCACCCGCTTGGGCCCGGCTTGAAGCGGCTGGTGATGGCGGGGCAGGTCGGCATCAAGCCGGACGGCACGCTGGCCGGCGACCTCGGCGCGCAGATCGAGCAGGCCTACGACAATCTGCTCGCCGTGCTGGCGTCGGAAGGGATGGGGCCTGCCGACCTCGTCAAGATCACCTATTTCACCACCGACGCCTCGCCCGAGGCATTGAAGCTCTCGCGCGACATCCGTGCGCGCAAGCTCGGCGACGCCAATCCGTCCTCCACCTATCTGGTGATCGCGGGTCTTGCGGGGCCGGATCTCAAAGTCGAAATCGAGGGCGAGGCCGTGGCGGCGGGCTGATTTCGTCCGCTAAGGCCGCGGCGGCACAATGGCGTAGTGCACCCGCACCGGGCGCAGGCTCTCGCGCGCCACAAAGCTCTGGCGCGGCAGCGTGAGCGGCGGCTGCACGTCGAGGCCGGGATAGTCGATGCGCAGCCGCGCAAGCGCCGCCGCGTCGATCTGGCCGTCTTGCCACACCAGCACGGCGCCGCGGCGCCTTAGCGCGTCGCGATCGACCCACGGGCTCTTGACGCGATCGGCATGCACGATCACGCGCGGCCGGTCGGGCGAATAGACCGCAATGTTATTGGTGGCGAACTCGCCGCCGCCCACATAGGGCAACGCGCTGCCGAATTTTTCGCGCCAGCGCTGCGTGATGGTCTCGGCCAGCAGGCGGCCGGGAAACTGCGTCGCCTTGGGCCGGTCGCGCAATGCGGGTTCGAGCCCTTCGACCATCGCGTAGGCGAGCGGCATCGCGAGAAAGATCGCAACGAAGGCGGCGGCGAAGCGGCGCACCTGTTGCGGCGCGCTCACCGGGGCGAACCAGACGATCGCGGCGAGCGGCGCGAACGACCAGAGCGGGTAGCCCCACATGGCGACCGGCAGGCGCCCGGCCACCAGCGCGATCAGCGTGGTGATGGCGAACGGCCCTAGCGCCAGCATGGCGAGGTAGCGCCGCGCGAACGCCGTGTTCGCATCCGACGGCACGGGAGCACGCGCGCCGCCGGCCAGCGCGAGCGCCATCAGGCCGATGGCGGGCGCGAGAAAGAACAGCTGGCTCGCCGTCCACTGCAGCGGAAACGTGAGCACGTGATACCATTGCGTCGCCATCCTAGCGCGCCCGTCGACATAGCGCAGCGGCATGAAGCCGGTCTCGACCAGCCATTTGAGATTGGGCGCAATGACCACGAGAAATGCGAGCGCCATCAGCCACGGCCCGGGCGTGCGCAAGGTGCGCCGCGCGTGCGGATCGAACAGCATGAACAGCGCGATGCTGCCGGCGAGTGCGAAGGCGGCGTATTTGGACCAGAAGCACAGCGCGAGCGCTGCCCCCGCGGCGAGCCAGTCGAAGATGCGCTCACGGGTGAGCGCGCGGTAGAGAAACAGGCCGGTCAGCGCCCAGAAAGGAAGCTGCATCTGGTCGTGGGCGAATTTCGGCACCGAAAAATTGAAAAAATGAATGCCTTCCAGCGCCAGCACCGCAATCAGCGCCTGGAAGCCGCCCACGATGTCGCGGCCGAGCAGCCACACCGCAACCATGCAGGCGACCGCCGATAAGGGCCCGAGCAGGTACACGGCGTTCACGCTGCCGGTCAGCCGGTAGATCGCGTCGGCCGCCCACCACGGCAGCGGCGGATGCTTCCAGTAGCCGAGCTGCCATTCGCGCCCGAGCGCCAGGTCCTCGACCAGATCGAGCTGGAGGTTGTGCGACAGCAGCAGCGGCAGCAGCGTCCAGATCACGAGATGCAGCGCGAGCACCGCGGCGAGGCACTGGCCGGGCTCGCGCCGCGCAAAATCCACCAAGGCCGAAAGCCGCGACGGAGAGGCGGCGCCGTCGGTCATGCCTGCTCCGTTGTGCGGGCCAAGGGGATCGGCCTAGATTGCGTCGCCGTCGGGGATGAGAGACCGGGCGGGCGGCTGGCGTCAAGCTGGCGTCAATCTGGCGTTAAGCGCAAAACCATTACCGGAAGGTCATGCATGGGCGTGGCAGTGCCCGAAATCTCGATCGTGCTGCCGGCCCATAACGAGGCCGGCAATATCGCGCCGATCGCGGCCGCGATCGCGCAGGCCATGGCGCTGCTCGGCAGTTACGAGATCATTTTCGTCGATGACGGCTCGACCGACGGCACGCTCGCTGCGATCCGCGCGGCCGCGCGCGATCCCGGCATCCGCTATCTGTCGTTCACGCGCAATTTCGGCCATCAGGCGGCGCTGCGCGCGGGTCTGCACCATGCGCGCGGCCGCGCCGTGATCCTGATGGACGCGGACTTCGAACACCCGCCCGAACTGATCCCGAAACTGGTCGCGGCGTGGCGCGGCGGCGCCAGGATCGTCGCGACGCGGCGCGACGACGACGGCGTGCCGGCGGCCAAGCGGCTCTCCTCGCGGCTCTATTACCGCGTGCTCGATGCCATCGGCGACGTACGCATCGAGCCGGGCAGCGCGGACTACATGCTGCTCGACCGCGCGGTGGTGGACGTGGTGAACCGCATCGAGGACCACGACATCTTCCTGCGCGGGCTGGTGCGCTGGCTCGGTTTCCCGCTGGTGACGATTCCCTACACGCGCGGCGAACGCCAGCACGGCGAAAGCTCGTTCTCGGCAGCCCGCATGGTGGAGCTTGCGCTCACCGGCATCGCGGCGCACAGCGTGCGGCCGTTGCGCTTCGCGATCTGGCTCGCGCTCGGCTTCGCGGCGGTCGGTTTCCTGTTCGTGATTTATGCCCTGATCAGCTTCCTGTTCGTGCAGCACACGGTCGCCGGCTGGTCGTCGATCGTCGCCGTGATCGCGATCCTCGGCGCCGCGCAACTCCTCGTGCTCGGCATCGTCGGCGAATATGTCGGCCGCATCCTGCGCGAAACGCGCAAGCGCCCGAGCTACATCGTGGTGGAGACCGAAAGCGAACGACCGGGCGCGCCGGCAAAGCCCGCCGGGTGAGGAAAAAGCGAAGGGCGCAGCCGAGGCCGCACCCCTCGGAGCACTCCTTGTGGCGGCGACTAGGGCATGTGCTCATGAAACGGTTGTCCACTTTCGAAGGTGAAGGGGACGTGACCGGAGAATGGCTCTGAGTCGCCTTTTGACCCAACTCAGACATGGAGCGTTTTGCACCTTGGCCAGCTTCAATCACTGGCAGGGCACCGCCGGATCATTCCATTCGCGGACGGCGCTTCAACCGAACGTTTTTATTCCACTGAAAGGAGGGTTGGTGCCCGAACCGCAGCGAAAGCGCGAGGCTGCATCTTCGTCTCGATGCAATTTAGAAGGCGACCGACCAAGCTCTCTGCGGCAATCGTCGGCGAAGGCTGGGTCGAGGCACTACAGTCGCGCGGCTCGACGCCGCTGCGGACCATTGGCTGCCGCGAACGATCGCCGCACCGGGGCATATCGCGTGTAGCCGTTCGATGGTATGGTCGTCTGATGGGGTGCTGCGGAAGCGCATGAATACGGACGATGCTCTCAGTATCCTGGATAACGTCTACGCGGCTGGAACTTCGCCGGAAGCTTGGCCCGCGGCGCTCGAACAGCTCGGCGAGTATTTCCATTGCAGTTGCGTCAGCCTGGTCAAGAAGGATCTGCGGACGGCGCAAGGCACGGCCTTCCAGTGGGGAGTCCAGCCGTCTGACGCGCGCGAGTACCTGACGTACTGGCTTCCGCGGAATGTCCTTCATCACCGCACGCGCGTCTGGCGGCCCGGATATGTCGAGACTGACCAGACGATCCTGCCGAAACAAGAATTCCTGCGATCCGAGTATTACAACGGCTTCCTCAAGCCGCACGACATGCACGCGATGATGCGCGTGGCTTTGCATGCCGATGACCGCTCGCTTCATATTCTTGCGCTGGCGCGACCGGAGCAGGCCGGTGAATACGAGCAAGCCGACATCGACGCGCTGTGCCCGCTTGTCGCGCACCTGCAACGCGCGGCCGCGATCGCGCGGCACACCGACGGCGTGCGTGAGGCGTTGCTGGGGTTGTCGGGACTGCTTGAGCAGGGGGCCACGGGCATTCTCCTGCTGTCGGCGGCCGGTCGCGTCATCTTCGCGAACGCGGCAGCGCGCGAGATACTGTCGGCTGAGGCCGCCATCGAACTGCGCGAGTCACGGCTGACCGCGCACAAGAGCGAGAGCGACGCCGTACTCCAGCGTCTGATCGCCGGCGCGACCGGCCAATTGCGGGATATGAGCGATGCGCGCGGCGGCGCCTTTCATCTCGCCACCTCCACAGAGCCCGGTTTGACGGTCGTGGTCGGCCCATTGGGAAACAAGGACATCGCGTCCGAAGAATCGCCCGCGGCTTTCGTCGTCTTGACCGATCCGGATCGCGGCGCATCTCGCCCTGCGTGGATGCTGCGAAAGCTCTATGGGTTGACGGCCGCCGAGATCGCGATGGCAGAGCGGCTGCTGAAAGGTGACACGCCGGAGCAGGCTGCCGTTGCGCTCAACGTCAAACTGTCGACGGCGCGCTTTCATCTCCGTGCACTGTTCCAGAAGACAGGCGCGCGCCGGCAGTCGGAACTCATCCGGTTGCTGCTGTCGCTGCCGAATATCTGATCCCCCGCGGGACTCCGGCGAAACCCGTCCACAGCCTGTGGCGTAGCAGCAACACCCTGAGTTCAAGCGACCGGGTCCTATCTATTCGGAGAGGGCGGCGGACCGGGAAACTGTTGCAGTCTCACATGCGGATCGCGCTTTCAGCGGCGACCGATGATTTCTGCGGGGCAGGGCGTATGGGACGGCACGGGCAGGTCTATCGTACTGACCGCAAGTTTCTTGCGCATCGGATTTCGCTGACGACGCTCGCTACCGCGTTCGCGGTGCCATGATGCAAAGCGTTTTGGGTGCACGGCGCAGCAAGGCAGCGGGCATCGCGGTTGCAGTGGCGGCTACAGTTTTAACGATCGCCTCCGCTCAAGCGCAGAATGCTACGTGGGGCGCGGCGCCGGCGACCAACGCCTGGAACACCGCCACAAACTGGACGACGGCGACGGTTCCAACCGGCACGGCATCCTTCGGCGCGTCAACCCAGACGAATATTGTCACGTTCGGCGCGCCACCCATTGGGGCCCTACAATTCAACCCGGGAGCTCCTCCCTATAGCTTTAATACAAATTTCTCAAATACGAATTTTGACGTCGTCGGTACTGGTATTGTCAACAATTCGTCGTTCTCGCCTGTCTTTAATATCAACCAAACTGGTCACGTACGGTTTTTTAACTCCAGCACCGCAGCGAACGCAACATTTCAAATCTTTGCTGCAGGCCTGCTCGACGCCTCAGAACTCATCTTCAACGATCAGAGCTCGGCAGCCAATGCAAACATTACAAACACGTTTTTTTCGGCCACAACGCGGTTCTTGAACACCAGCACGGCAGCGAATGCGACAATCACCAACACGTCAGGAGGGATCACATCCTTCCAGGATGCCAGTACTGCCGCTAACGCGACGATTGTCAACAACGGCAGCACGAACTTCCTTGATAACAGCACGGCTGACAATGCGACGATCTCTAATGCAACTTCCCTCACATTCTTCAATGCAAGCACATCCGGAAATGCTGCGATCACGAATAATGGCAGCACCTTGTTCTTAAACGACGCGACTGGCGGGACCGCGACGATCATTAATAATAGCGGCAGCTTTACCAGATTCTTGCATCGCGCGACCGGTCCGACGCTGACCATCGTCAACAATGCGGGCGGCGCATTCCAGATTTCGTCGCCGGCATCCGACGGCTCAGGCCCCTCGGCGGCGAGCGTGAGCATCGGCTCCCTGTCGGGCGCCGGAAATGCCTTCCTTGGCTCGCGCAACCTGACGCTCGGCAATCTTGGGCTCAACGACACGATCGGCGGCGTCATTGCCGATGGCGGGGATTCCGGCGGCACCGGCGGCTCGCTCACCAAGGTCGGTGCCGGCACCCTGACGCTCGCGGGCGCCAACACCTACACCGGCGCGACGACTGTCAATGCCGGTACATTGAGTTTGGGTGGCTCAGTCACCGGCGCCGTCACGGTGAACATCGGCGGCAAGCTCGGCGGCACGGGCACGGTGTTCGGCAATACGACGGTCAACAGCGGCGGCACGCTGTCGCCCGGCAACTCCATCGGAGTTTTCAACATCGACGGTAATCTCGTGCTCGGCGCGGGCGCGATCTATCTGGTCGAGGTCTCGCCGACGAGTGCCGACCGTACCAACGTGACCGGCACCGCGCAGCTGGGCGGCACCGTGCACGCCATTTTCGGTCCCGGCAGCTACACCTCGAACAGCTACACCATTCTCTCCGCCGCAGGCGGTCGCATCGGAGCGTTCAACGCGCTGACAACGAGCGGACTTCCGGCGACGCTCTCGGGGAGTTTGAGCTACACCGCGACAGACGCCCTGCTCGTCACGCTTACCTCGCAGATCGCACCGACGCTGCCGACGTTGGCGGGGACCACGCCGAACCAGAAGGCGGTCGCAGCCGCTCAGGATACGGCATTCAACAGCGGCCTGCCGAACATTTCGGCGCTCTATGGGCTGTCACTCTCGCAGGTTCCTGCCGGGCTCGATCAGTTGAGCGGCGAAGTGCATCCCTCGACTGCGGGCGTGCTGGTGGACGAGAGCCAGTATGTGCGCTCGGCGGTGCTCGGCCGCCTGCGGCAGGCGTCCTATGGTGGCAACACGCAGATGGCTTCGCTCTCCGTCGGCGGGCCGCAGGCGTTCGCGGGCGGCGATGAGTTGAGCGCACTCGCCTACGGCAAGTCGCCAATCGTGACCAAAGCGCCGCCGCATGGTTTCGCCGCCGGCCTCCGGTGTCGTGTTCTGGGCGCAGGGTTTTGGCGCGCGCGGCCAATTCGACTCTGACGGCAATGCCACGAACGTGCGGCGCGATCTCGCGGGCTTCTTCTCCGGGGTGGATACTCGCGTTGGCACGAACGGGCGTGTGGGCATCGCGGCCGGATATACCGGATCGAAGAACGCGCTCGAGGGACGCGGAAATTCTAACGTCGAGACCGGCCACCTGATGGGCTATGGCGGCTGGAGCTTCGGTGCGTTCAACCTGCGCGCAGGCGGTGCCTACGCGTGGCACTCGATCGACACCGGCCGCGCGATCGTGTTTCCCGGCTTCTTCGATAATGCGACCGCGAACTATAGCGGCAACACCGGCCAGATCTTCGGCGAACTCGGCTACGGCTTCGCGTTCGGCAACGTCGCGGTCGAGCCGTTTGCCGGAGCCGCCTGGGTTCACCTCAGGACCGATGCCGCGACGGAACGCGGCGGGGCGGCCGCTCTCGCGGTCGCGGCGAGCTCGGTCAGCGTCGGCTATTCGACACTCGGCATTCGCGCCGCCAGCATGATCCCGATCGGCCACGACATGGTCCTGGTGCCGCGCGTGTCCGCGTCGTGGCAGCATGCGTTCAACGATGTGACGCCGGAGGCGCGCCTCGCCTTCATCGCCGCGCCGGTGCCGTTCGTAATCGCCGGAGCGCCGATCGCGCGCGACAGCATTCTCAGCGAAGCCGGCCTCGATCTCGCCATCGGCCGCAACGCCACGTTCGGCGTCTCATATGTCGGCCAGCTTGCCCGCAACGTCCATGACCACGCCGCCAAGGGCAAGTTCAGCTGGAAGTTCTGAGAGGGTCCAGCACCGCCCCGTGCAATGTCGGCTTGCGGCCCTAAGCGGACATGCGGACCGCGACGCAAAACGTCCGCTCTTCGGAGGATTGTGTTGCAAAACTCTCGTTGAGACGACTCGCGAACCGTGATTCCGTTGGTTTGAGACGGGCATCATCGGGAGCGGCGCATGATGGGTCGGCGAGAAGGCGGTCAAGGTCCAGTTCCTCTATGCGTTTGATCTCGACAAGGTGGTGCCACCTGACCATCTGGTCCGCCAGATCGATGGCGTTCTCGATCTGAGTTGGGTGCACAAGGAGCTTGCGCCTTACTACTCGCACACGGGTCGACCCTCGATCGATCCGGTGCTGATGATCCGGATGCTGCTCGTGGGCTACGTGTTTGCGCTCCGCTCGGAGCGGCGGCTGTGTCCGAGGTGCAGGTCAATCTGGCCTATCGGTGGTTCTGCAAGCTCAGTGTCGAAGATCAGATTCCCGATCATTCGGTGTTCAGCCGAGCCCGGCACGAACGCTTCCGTGAGAGCGATGCCTTGCGCCGGGTGTTCGAGGGCGTGGTGGCGATGTGCATCGCGGCCGGGCTTGTTGGCGGCGAAGCGTTTTCGGTCGATGCGAGCCTGATCAAGGCGGATGTGGACAAGAAGAAGCGGGTTGCCGGCGACCAGCCGATCACCTGGCCGAAGGCCGGGGAGGCATCCCGCGCGGTTCGCGAGTATCTCACGGCTCTCGATGCTGCCCGCAGCGATGAGGAGGAGCGAGCAGATGGCGGTGGTTCGAGCAGCGGTGGCAGTCGACGCAAGCCTCCCAAAGAAGTCTCATTGACCGATCCGCAGGCAACATGGGTTGCCAGGCCGGGCATGGACCCATTCTTTGCCTATGACGCGAACTACCTCATCGACAACAAGGCCGGGATCATCGTCGATGCCGAGGGCACGCGGGCCAATCGCACCGTGGAGATTGCTGTCACCCAGACTATGATGGATCGGGTCAGGCGACGCTTCGATCTCCGGCCCCAGAGGCTCGCAGGCGACACCGCATATGGTGCGGTCAGGCTGCTCAAGTGGCTGGTGGATCGCAGCATCGCACCGCATATTCCGGTGTGGGACAAGTCGGCGCGCCACGATGGCACCTTCAGCCGGGCCGACTTCGTCTTCGATCAGCAGCGCAACATCTACGTTTGCCCGGGCGGCGCGGAGTTGACCAGCACTGGCAACATCGATCAGGGCCACATCGTCTACTACAGGGCCAGCAAGAACGACTGCTCGATCTGCTCCTTGAAGCCGAAGTGCACGACGGCAGTCGTGCGCAAGATCACACGCGACCTCAACGAGGAGGTGCGTGATCGTGTCCGCGCGTTGGCCAACACGGAAGCGTTCCAGCAGTCACGGCGGGAGCGCAAGAAGGTTGAGATGCGGTTTGCGCACATGAAGCGCATCCTTCGGCTCGATCGGCTTCGACTGCGCGGCTTGAACGGCGCGAGAGACGAGGTGCTGCTCACCGCGACCGCGCAGAACCTGAGGCGGCTCGTCAAGCTACTCGGCCGCGCCCCACCACCAGTCGCTGCTTGCCCGGCATAAGCTTCGCACCAGCCGCCAGCGTCGACGCATCGATGTCACAGCGCCCGCAAGCGGAACGGGCTAGCAAAAACTCAGGGGGCGGGTCGCGCCGCCGACAGCAAATGAGTTTTGCAACACAATCCGGAGAAGAGCGGACGCCGCGCTTTATGAGTATAGACGCTAGGCCGGCGAGAAGGCGTAGCCGTTGCCATCCTTGGAAATGGTGCCGACGTTCGGCAGACCCCAGTGATAGCCCGCGACCATGAGTTTGTCGGCGACCGCGCGGTCGAACAGTTTCTTGCGTGTCTCCACCGCCAGATCGGGCACGTGATCGAACGCGGCCTGCCAGTTCGGGTTCTTCACGAACAGGCTGTAGAGGTTGGTGACGTCGCCGCTCACCAGCAACTGCTTGCCGCCGGAACTGATCAGATGGGCGGTGTGGCCTTGCGTATGCCCGAACGCCGGGATCGCGCGGATCCCTGGCGCCAGATCGGCTTCGCCGTCGACCGGCTTGACGTTCTTCCAGGTCCCCAGCGTGGACGCCACCAGTTGCGCGTTGCCGCGGCGCGGCTGCGGGATCGAGTCGATCGGCTGGGTCCACCACTTCAGTTCCGCGGCCGGCACGATGATTTCGGCGTCGGGGAAGACCTGCGCGGTGCTGTCCTTCTGCTTCAGGCCGAAGATATGATCGCCATGGAAGTGCGAGATCACGATTGTCTTCACGTCTTTCGGCGCGATGCCGGCGGCCGCCATGCTCTGCATCATGAGGCCCGCTTTCGGCCCGCCGGTCTGTCCGCCGGTGGCTGAATCGATCAGCACCACGCCGCTCGGCGATTTGACCGCCACGGTGGTGAAGGGGATCGTCACGAAGGCGTCGGTCAGGCCGCCGGCCTTCAGCGCGGCCTTGGTCTGCTCGACATTGGCGCCCTTGATGAAGTTCTCGTCGTGCGGCTTCTCCCACACGCCGTCGTAGAGCGAGATCACCTCGAGGTCGCCCACCTTGTAGGACTTGAAGCCGGGCGCGGCCGGCGTGGTCTGCGCCTGCGCGGCGCCGATGAACGCGATCGGCCGGTCGAGGCCGAATGCCGCATAGGCACCGGCCGCGCCGACGATCAGGTCGCGGCGTGAAATTTCGAACATGGACTGTGTCCTCCCCGTTGAATGTATTGGAAAAACCGGCGATGCGTGTGCCACCGGCCTGAGCCTGAGTCTACTCCGCCAGCCATGGGTAAACAACGCGGGGCCGGTCAAATTCCCGTGGGGAAAATCGTCGGGTGGGTGAGTTTGCGCCAGCCGCCCCAAGCAAAACTCCCGCTTCGATCGCGCACGATGTCGTTGACTGTAGTCGGCAACTCTCCGACAGAGGCTTCGGCATTCGTCGAGGAGGACGCCCGGCGGTGGCACGGCGTCGTCGCAAAGACCGGCTTGCAGTCGGAACAGAAAACCGCTGGACCCCGGATCACGGCAGGACATGATGACTGGAAATGAACGGGTGACGGATGAGGCGACATATCTTGTCTCAGTTGCCAGCCCGCAAGACATTGCCGACATCCTGGTTCTGCAATCTGAGAATCAGCTTTCGATGGGTGGAGCTCTGTCCGTCGAGTTTCCCGCACAATGGTTCGGGAACGTCATGCAGGACATGCCGATCGTCATCGCGAGGCGCCGGGGTCAGCTCGTTGGTTATCTCGTCTCGAGTCCGCAGGCCGCCACGAAACAACTGGCGCTCAACCAGGCCAAATACCGCGCCTATCCGGCCGGCCCCGAAGCATACAATTCAGGACCGCTGTGCATCGCCGCAAGCGAACGGGGGCGCGGCTTGGCATCAAGGCTCTTCGATGCCCAACGATCGCTCTTGCAAGGGCGCGAGGGCGTTGCTTTCATTAGACGGGACAATGCCGCGTCAAGAGCTGTTCACGCCAAGTGTGGTTTTCGGGAGGTCGCGGAGTTCGCACACGCCGGCATCGAGTATCTGGTTGCGTCATATCGCGGATAGATGGAGCACGCCCGACTTCGTCATGAATTTGCTGCCCGCGACTGGCAAGCCTGCGGACGCCGTCAGGCGGTAAGCCCCGGCTCCGGTACCTCGTCGGTCACCACCTTGAAATTCGCGAGCGTCGCCGGACCGAAAGACGTCACCATCGCGACGTCGGTTGCGTCGCGCCCGCGCGCCATCAGGATGCGGCCGAGACGCGGCACGTTGTTGCGCGGGTCGAAGATGTGCCAGCGCCCGCCGAGATAGGCCTCGAACCAGGCGGCGAAATCTCCCGGCGGGTGGGGCAGGGGAGTGCCCATGTCGCCGAGATAGCCGGTGCAGTAGCGCGCCGGAATGTTCATGCAGCGGCAGAGCGTGATGGCAAGATGCGCGTAATCGCGGCACACGCCGCGCCCTTCGGTAAAGGCGTCGAACGCCGTCTTGCTCGGGCTCGCGTGCTCGTAGCCGAATTTGATGCGCCCGTGCGCGAAGTCGCAGATCGCCTGCACCAGCGGCCAGCCGCGCGGCAGATGGCCGAACGTCGACCAGGCGAAATCCGACAGGCGGTCGGTCTCGCAGTAGCGGCTGCCGAGAACGTAGACGAGCGCCTCGACCGGCAGCTCTTGCAGCGGATGCGCCATCGCGTCCGGAACGACCGGATCGAGTTCGCCGCTATCCTGCACCAGAAAGTCGGTCGAGAGCGTGAGCCGGCCCGCAGGTGCGGTGATCACGTGACAGAAATTTCCAAACGTGTCGTGATAGGTGTTCGCCGGAATCTGCGGGTTGGTCTGTAGCCCGTCCCAGCTGATCAGGTCAGGCTGACGCGTCGGATGGACGCTCACCTGCAGGATCATGGGTACCGGCTGCGGGCAGTCATAGGCAATCTCGAAGCCCGCACGGATTTTCATGAAATGCCTCTCGGGCCCGCGCGAGCGGGGCCTCGTACACCAAGCAAATCGCGACGAAAAAGTTCCGTCAGATCGTCAGGCGCCGGCATTCGCCGTCACCTTGACGGCGACCTGCATCGCGAGATGGTCGGACGCGCTTCCGGTCCACGTTCCTTGCAACGGGATTGCCTCGCGCGGCTCGGGAACGACCGCGACGCGCACCAGATCCTGATTTCCGATCGTGCCGCTCGACGGATCGAGATCAACCCAACCGGGGCCCGGCACGTAAACCTGAACCCACGCATGGGTGTTGCCGCCGACGAGGCGGTCGTCCTGATCGGGCAGGTGCAAATATCCGGACACGAACCGCGCCGCCAATCCGAGCGAACGCAGGGCCGCGATCATCAACACCGCCAGATCGCGGCAACTTCCGCTCGCGAGTGTCAGCGTCTGGACGGGACTGAGGGTCCCCTTCTGATGCCGCGCCGCATGCCGGAAGGTCCGCTTGATGGTCTGCGTCATGCCGACGAGCAGCGTATGGGTGTCCGCCGTTCCGTCGTCGCGCAAGAAACCGGCCGCCCAGCGATCGACCTCGGAGTGAGGCTCCCGAGTCATGCAGCCCGCGAGGTCTTCACGCTGGTCCGCCGCATAGGTGAACGGGTAGGTCCTGGCGAAATCCGCGATCTCGGCGGCGCGGAAGCACACCGGCGCATGATCGATCGAGATCGTGCTTTCGAAGCGAAGCTCTGCGGCCGGGTCCGCGAAACTGGCGGTCGCCACATGGTTGCCGAAGATGTCCTGCGTCCATGCGAGGTGGCTTGGCGCGGGCGTGATGTCGAGCCCGGATTCCAGCACCCTCTGGTCGCCGTCGTCGCGCGGACGCAGCATCATGCGGTGCTCGCCGAACGTGACCGGCTGGCGGTAATGATAGGTCGTGACGTGCCTGATGGTGAGAATCGGCATTGCGGCCCCAGCGATCAGGCTGGGTAGCATGCATATTCCGCGCCACGAAATGTGTCCCTACTTCGGACGCGGCTCCTTGAGTTCGGCACCGGGCTCGGCCAACCGGCCTTCGCGCTTTGCCGTCACGGCCTCTGCCAAGGTGCAGGGCCGCGTTGCGCACTTCCTGCGTGAAACGCTTCGTCGCGGTCGAGCGCCTCATGGCTGGTCGCATAGGGCTCGTAATAACCGACGTAGCGGTCGAGCTCGGCCTGTCCTCCTGCCGAGATCAGGTGCATGTCGCCCGCCCAGTCCGACATCACCCGCCGCAGTGTTTCGGCCCCTGCCGCGTCGCCATGCACCACGACCGAGAACAATCGCCCCGCGAGATGGCGCGGATAGGGCCAGCCGGCCAGTTCGAGCGATTTCGCCTCCTCGGCATTCTTGCCGTGCGTCGAGGTGGGGTCCGGATTGCCGCCATCGGCGCACACCAGCCGGTCCATCATGGCCTTCAGGGGGCCGGGCGCCTGATACCAGTTGACCGGCGTGACGATCATGACGCCGTGCGCCGCGACGAACAGCGGATAGATGTCGTTCATCCAGTCATGCACCTGCCCGAGCGCATAATTCGGATAGCAACTGCACGGCCAGTGACACAGCGCCATCGCGGTCGATACGCACGACTTGCACGGATGGATCGTCTTGCCGAATTCGGACGTGGTGCGGCTGAGGTCGAGAATGTCGACCTGAAAGCCGCCGCGCTCGTCAATCGTGTGCTGCGCAAGCTCGACCAGCCGCCAGCTCTTGGACATCTCGCCCGGGCAGGTGTGCTCGGAGCGCGACGAGCCGTTGACGAGCAGGATGCGCGACGGTGTCGCCGGGTCCTCGTGTCTCCGCTGCGCGTCGCCGATCGCGTCGCGCGCTGCGAGCCATTCGACCGAGAGATCGTAATCCGGATCGGCGAAGCCAGGTCCCGCCTTGCGGGTGTGCGGCGCCTTGCGGCTGTCCGCATATGCGTCCCACGCCGCATCGGTGATCGCCTGCAGCTCCTTGCTCAGCGGCGCGAAGGCGGGATCGACAAAGCGGGATTTGAAGCGCTGTTCGAATACTCCGCGCGTAAGCTCGGTCGGCGGCATGCCTTTGCGAATGTCCGGTGATGGCACGGCTGGCGCTCCGGTGGCGGGTTTTTGACAACGCCGCGACGGGAGGGACTGTTCCGCCTCAAACCCGGTCGTCAGGCGTCGTACCGATAGCGCCGCACCGCGTCTTCATTCCAGTCGATGCCGGCGCCGGGCCGGTTGGGGACCGTCAGCGTGCTGTCGGCGAGCGCAAACGGCTCGGCGAGGATCGGGTCGGCCCAGTCCTGCCATTCGAGCCAGTGCGCGGTTTCGGTCGCGCGCATCAGGTGCGCGGAGAATTCCGGATAGAGGTGGGTCGACATCTCGATGCCCGCCGCCCCGGCAATGGCCGCGCTGCGCAGCCAGCCGGTCACGCCGCCGATCCGCATCAGGTCCGGCATGACGTAGTCGCCGCAGCCCATCGCCAGCGCCTGATACAGCGCGCGCGGTCCATAGAAATTCTCGCCGAGCTGGATCGGGGTCTTGAGCTCGCGCGCGAGCTGCGCAAAGCCCGCGAGGTTGCTGTAGGCGATCGGCTCCTCCAGCCAGTAGAGCCCCTGGTCGTCGAGCGCGTGGCAGCGGTGCAGCGCGTCGCCGAGGCTGAGGCCCTGATTGAAATCGACCATCAGCTTGATGTCGTCGCCGACCGCCGCGCGGACGGCGTCGATCGCCGCCAGATCGTCGGCGAGCTTCTCGCGCCCGAGCCGCAGCTTGAGGCCCTTGAAGCCGCCTTCGGCGACGAGTTCGCGCGCCTCGTCGCGCAAGCGCCGCGACGTCGGTCAGCCACAGCCCGTTGCTGTTGTAGGCCGGCACCGCGCCGAGCGAGCCGCCGAGGAACACCGCGAGCGGCATGTTGGCGGCCTTGGCGAGCGCATCCCAGGCCGCCATGTCGAGGCCCGACACGGCGATCATCGCGATGCCCTCGTTGCCGACGAGGTTCAGCGACTTCAGGCCCTTCTGGAAATCCTCCAGCGGCCGGATCGGCTGGCCGGTGCGCGCCGCCGCGAGATCGTGGATCGTCGGGACGATGGAGCGCGCCGACGCCTTGAGATAGGGCTCCAGATAGCTGCGGCCGACGATGCCTTCCTCGGTCGTAGATGTCGATCAGGATGATCGGCCACTGATCGAACAGGCCGACTTTGGAGACGACCGGGCGGCGCAGCGGCACCAGCACCGGCCGCACGTTCACCGACCGGAATGTCAGCCGCTCGAACATCATCGCCACCCTCCCGGCCGGTCACAACGACGCGAGAATCCATTCCAGTCCGGCGCATGCGCCGATGTAAATTCACTACGCGGTATACATTCGAGGGCGTTCGATGCCGCGCGATTCACCGCCAACCCGCCAGCGCATTCTCGATGCGGCCTACGCGCTGTTTCGCCGCAAGGGCTATACGCGCGTGAGCATGGACGAGATCGCGGCGGCCTCGGCGGTCACCAAGCGCACGCTCTACTATCATTTCGAGAGCAAGGATCAGTTGCTGGCCGCCGTGCTCGAAGCGCAGCATCACCTGGCGCTCGCGGCCTTCCGCACGTTCGGCGACAAGCTCGCCGGAAACGCTCGAGGATATCATCGACACGTTGTTTCGCGATCTTGCGGTGTGGTCCGACAGGCCGCGCTGGGCGGGTTCGGGCTTCACTCGTCTCGTGATCGAACTTGCGGACTTGCCCGGGCATCCGGCCCGTACCATCGCGCGCCGGCACAAGGCGATGCTCGAGGCGCATCTCGCCGAGCTGCTTGCCCGGGCGAATGTCGATCAGCCGCGCGAGAGCGCGCGTGAAATCTGGCTGCTGTCGGAGGGCGCGATTTCGCTGATCCTCGTGCACCGCGACCGCAGCTATGCGGCGGCGGCCGCCGAGGCGGCAAAGAAGCTGATGCGGTATCGCAAGAGGACGAAAAGGGCGGCGCGCAGGGCGTAACGCCGCGGCGAATCCGCATGGGTGCTGCGCCGCTAGTCACTTGCATAATGCAAGTTACTAGGCGCATATCCCTCGCCATGCGCCGCACCAGCTTCCAGAAGATGCATTGCCCGATCGCCCGCAGCCTCGAGCGCGTCGGCGAATGGTGGAGCATGCTGATCCTGCGCGATGCGCTGCACGGCTACACGCGGTTCGAGGAATTCCGCGAAAGCCTCGGCGTCGCGCCGAACATCCTGACCACGCGGCTCGCGCGGCTGGTCGAGGACGGCTTCCTGGAAAAGCGCCAGTACTCGGCGCATCCGCCGCGCTACGAATACGTGCCGACCCAGCGCGGGCGCGATTTCCGCCCGGTGCTGCTCAGCCTGATGGCGTTCGGCAACCGGCATTTCGCGCCCGAAGGCGCGATGGTTCAGGTGGTCAACACCAAAACCGGCAAGCCCGCCGACATCGGCGTGTTCGACCGCGCGACCGGGCTGCCGATCGCGGCGCCCGATTACGCGATGGTGCCGGGACCGGCCGCCAACGCGCGCATCCGCAAGCGCTATGCGCGGCGCAACGTCGAGGCGGGCGCCGCATGAACATCCAGTCCCGAAGCCGCCCGTGATCGCGGAGCCGGTCGCGCCGCCGGAGGCGGAGCCTCCACGATATGAATCCGCGCACGCGCGCGCTGCTGCAAGGCCCGATCGTGCCGACGCTGCTGCGCATGGCGTGGCCGAACGTGCTGATCATGTTCGCGCAGGCCGCGACCGGGCTGATCGAGACCTACTGGGTCGGCTATCTCGGCACCGATGCGCTCGCCGGCATGGCGCTGGTGTTTCCCGGCGTGATGCTGATGCAGATGTTTTCCGCCGGCGCGATGGGCGGCGGCATTTCCTCCGCGATCGCGCGCGCGCTCGGCGCGGGCAAGCGCGAGCAGGCCGACGCGCTGGTGCTGCATGCGCTGGTCATCAATGTGGCGATCGGCGCGGCGTTCACCGCCGCGATGCTGCTGTTCGGCCGGCCGCTCTATCGCCTGCTCGGCGGCGAGGGCGCTTCGCTCGAAGCCGCGCTCATCTATTCCGACATCGTGTTCGGCGGCATCGTGCTGCTCTGGATCATGAACGCGCTCGCGAGCGTGATCCGCGGCACCGGCAACATGCTGGTGCCCGCGCTCGTCATCTGCGCCGGCGCGGTCGCGCTCGTGCCGCTCTCGCCGCTGCTGATCTTCGGTTTCGGCCCGATCCCCGCGATGGGCATCGCGGGCGGCGGCGTGGCGCTCGTGCTCTACAATTCTACGGCGCGGCGGTGCTCGGCTGGTATGTGCTCTCGGGCCGCAACATCGCGCGCTTCACGCTCGCGCCGCTGCGCTGGTCACAGGCGCGCGAAATCCTGCGCGTCGGCGCGGTCGCGGGCGTCAGCACGGTGCAGACCAACGTCACGGTCGCGCTGACCACCGCGCTCGTCGGCATGGCGGCAGGTCCCGCGGCGGTCGCGGGCTTCGGCACGGCGGCGCGGCTTGAATATCTGCTGGTGCCGCTGGTGTTCGGCATCGGCGGGCCGCTGGTGGCGCTGGTCGGCACCAACATCGGCGCGGGCCAGCGCGAGCGCGCGCTGCGCATCGCCTGGACCGGCGCGGCGCTCGCCTTCGTGCTGTGCGAGATCATCGGCGTTGCGGCGGCGCTCTTTCCGGTCGCGTGGCTCAGCCTGTTCGGCAGCGATCCGCAGATGATCGAGGCGGGCAGCGCGTATCTGCGCGCGGTCGGGCCCTGCTACGGCTTCTTCGGCTTCGGGCTCGCGCTTTATTTCGCCTCGCAGGGCGCCGGCAGACTGCTCTGGCCGCTGCTCGCCGGCTTTGCCCGCATGGGCGTCGCGATCGGCGGCGGCTGGCTCGCGTTGAAGCTGACCGGCTCGCTGCCGCGATGTTCGTGGCGGTCGGCGTCGCGCTCGTCGTCTACGGCGTCGGCGTCGCGACGGCGATCAGGCTGGGTGCGGGCGTTTGGTTCAAGCCCGCGGCGAGCGCCTGAACGGCCGCATGCACATGCGTAGTCGCGCTCGCCGCGCTGGCGACATGCGGACAGGACCTGTGTAAGCAACACTTCCACTGCGCTTTCCCGCAGAATCGCAACAGGAACGAGACGGCGCAATCTTGTCGGGCGCGGCTCGATGAACGGCGACCTGGTCTTTCTCAGTCGCGCACCGTGTTCACGCCGATCATTGCGAGGAGTGATGCCCAAATCGGAGATCAAGGTGTGCATCGAGCGAGTTGGCGTTAAGACAGTGCGGCCGCAATTTCGATCATCGCAGCCCGGCTTCGATCTTCGACAGCCGGGATGAGGCGGTCCCGGATTTCTGCATAGCGCGTCGCAGACGCGCGAACGCGACTGTTGCGCTCAATCGGGTCTACTCGCTGCCGCCTCAATTCACCTGCCGGATCACCTTGCCGACCTTCTCGAAGATCTCGCCGATCTCGTTCTCGCTGATGATCAGCGGCGGCGAGAGCGCGATGGTGTCGCCGGTGATGCGGAACATCAGCCCGTGCTCGTGATAGGCCTTTTCCATCGAGTCGTAGGCGCGCTTGCCGTAGGCGTCGGGCCGCGACGACAGATCGATCGCCGCGACCAGTCCCAGCGTGCGGATATCGAGCACGCCCGGCGTGCCCTTCAATGACATCGCCGCATCCGCCCATTTGCCCTCCAGCGCGCCCGCGCGCTCGAACAGCTTTTCGTCGCGATAGACGTCGAGAGTCGCGATGCCGGCCGCGCAGGCGAGCGGATGCGCCGAGTAGGTGTAGCCGTGGAACAGCTCGATGACGTGCTCCGGCCCGCGCATGAACGCGTCGTAGATGCCCTTGCGCACGATGACGCCGGCCATCGGCACGGTGCCGGAGGTCACGCCCTTCGCGAAGGTGATCATGTCCGGGATGACGCCGTAGCGCTCGGCCGCGAACGGCGTGCCGAGCCGGCCGAAGCCGGTGATCACTTCATCGAAGATCAACAGGATGCCGTGCTTGTCGCAGATCGCACGCAGCCGCTCCAGATAACCCTTCGGCGGCGGCAGCACACCGGTCGAACCGGACATCGGCTCGACGATCACGGCCGCGATGGTGGAGGCGTCATGCAGCGCGACCAGACGATCGAGATCGTCGGCGAGATGCGCGCCCCATTCGGGCTCGCCCTTGGTGAAGGCCTGCTTCTCGCGATTGTAGGTGTGCGGCAGGTGGTCGACGCCGTTGAGCGCCGTGCCGAACATCTTGCGGTTCGCAACGATGCCGCCAACCGAAATGCCGCCGAAGCCGACCCCGTGATAGCCGCGCTCGCGCCCGATCAGCCGCACGCGCGAGGCCTCGCCGCGCACGTTGTTGTAGGCGAGCGCGACCTTCAGCGCGGTGTCGACCGCTTCCGAGCCGGAATTGCAGAAGAACACATGATCGAGATCGCCCGGCGCGAGCGCCGCGATGCGGCTCGCAAGCTCGAACGCCTTCGGGTGCGAGAACTGGAAGGCCGGCGGATAGTCGAGCTCGGCGGCCTGCTGCTGGATCGCCGCCACGATCGGATCGCGGTTGTGGCCCGCGTTGCAGCACCACATGCCGGCCGAGCCGTCGAGCACGGCTTTGCCGTCCACCGTGTAGTAATGCATGTCCTTTGCGCGCGAGATCAGGCGCGGCGCCTTCTTGAACGCGCGGTTCGGCGTGAACGGCACCCAGAACGCTTCGAGGTCGTTCGGCACCGTCGGTGCAAGCGGGCGGGTGGCAAGCGACATGGACTTCTCCTGCGAACTGGCCGCGGAACGGACAAGGGCTCAGGTTCGAGCCTATATCAGCCTTGAGGCGTGCGCGGAATGGCGCGGCCCAAACCGCCACAGCCGCAGCGGACCGATCGTCGCATCGATCATTCAATGATTGTATGTTGCAATGCGAACGTTGGCATTATGCAGTCGAATCAATATCATCGCCGCAACCGTTACGTGAAAAACACTACTATCCATTGTAAATTGCATTCGCTGCTTTAGTTTGAGTGCGGTTGCATGTAGCGTATGGCTGTATTGCAGGCGCGAGCGTTGAACGCGCCGCCTCGCGCGCGGATGATTCTGCATCCGGAAAGATAGTGATTCTCGCGAGGTTGAGGAAAGCGGCAGGGCAATGCCCGTACTCAACGCGCAGGTTGACGAATACCCGAACGCCGATGAAGTGCGTGCGGCGCTGGGCCACATGGCGGCGAGCGAAGCGTTCCGCGGCTCCCCGCAACTCATCTCGTTTCTGCGCTACGTGGTCGAGGCGACGCTGCGCGGCGAGCAGGACCGCATCAAGGGCTACACCATCGCGGTGGAAGCGCTCGGCCGCACCGACGATTTCAACCCGCAGAGCGACCCGATCGTGCGCGTGGAAGCGACGCGTCTGCGCCGCGCGATCAACCGCTATTACGAGAACGGCGGCAAACTCGATCCGGTCCAGATCGATCTTCCGCTCGGAAGCTATGTGCCGACCTTCCGCCGCGGTGCGGTCCAGCCGGCGCCGGTGGCATCGCCGTCGCTGGAGCGCCCGCGCGGGGGCGCTCTTTCAACTGGCATGGCGCAAGCTGGCGTTCGCTTGGCGCCGGCGCGATGCTGGTGGGGCTCGGCGCGGTCGCCTATGGCGGCCTCGACTACTGGTTCGATTTCAACACGCCGACCCCGCAGCCGATCACGCTGAGTACGCTGGCGCAATTGCGCCCCCCGACCACGCCGGTGATCTTCATCGGAGCGTTTCGTTCGGGCAAGGACAGCACGGTCGCGCCCGAAACGGACAGGCTGCGCGGGAAATTGCGCGACGCGCTTGCACGTTTCGACGAAGTGCAGGTTGTTTTTGGCCCTCCCGCCGGCGACGCGCGCGGCATGTCCGATGGCGAGAGCGTCAGCCGGTATGCGCTGACCGCGACGATCGAGCCGGAAGAGACCGGTGCGATCAGGCTTCGCCTCACCGATGTCGACGACGGCCAGGTCGCCTATGCGCACACGTTCAGCCGCGTGCCGCACGACGGCGAGGACGCGATCGTCCGCAATGTTTCAGCCGCGCTGGCGCAGCCCTACGGGATCGTGCAGGCGAACGAACGCGCCAAGCAGACGCGCGCGGGCAGCGAAACGGAATTCCGCTGCCTGATCGAAGCCCATGATTACTGGCGCAGTTACAATCCGCAGCAGCACCAGCGCGCGCGCGACTGCCTGGAGCGGACCGTCGAGGCCAATCCCGGTTTCGCGCTCGGCCATGCGGCGCTTGCGCAGATCACGCTGGAGGAACACCGCGATGGCGTGAACCTGCGCGCCGGGGATGCGCCCGCGCTGCAACGCGCGCTCACCGCCGCGCGCCGCGCGGTCGAACTCAAGCCGGGCAGCGCACGCGCTCATCAGGCATTGGCGGAGGTGCAATTCGCGCGCGGCGACTATCCGCTGGCGATCGAGGCCGGCGAGCGCGCCGTGACGCTCAACCCGTATGACCCGAATATTCTCGCCGGCTACGGCGGCATCCTGGTGTCGCTCGGCGAGCGGGAGCGTGGCGCGCGCCTGATCAAGGATGCCGCAAGCGCACTTGCAGTGCGGCCGGTGTGGCACGACTTCCTGCTGTTCCTTACGGCTTACCTTGCCGACGATCCGGCGGGCGCGATGCGCTATGCGGCCCTGCTTGCGCCGGACGGCTATCCGCTCGGCCTGGTGGCGCGCGCGCTGGTCGCCGCGCAACGCGGCGAGCCGGAGACGGCGCGGCGTGCGCTCGACCGTCTCGCCGCCACGCGTCCCGCCTGGCGCAAGGACTGCCGCGGCGAACTCGCGAAATTGTTCCCAGCGACGGCGATCGTCGACCGCATCGAACGCGATATCGCCCAGATCGGCGCGATACCGGGCGGGTGAGGGCGGCCGTCACCCCGCTCGTCCCCGCGAAAGCGGGGACCCAGTTCTTTGGCCCTGGCTTCCCGCTTGCGCGGGAATGAGCGGAGAATGAACTAAGCCGCCGCGACCCGGTCGAGGAACTGGTCGACCGCCTGCTGCAGGGTGCCGGCCTGCGCGGTCAGCGCGCTCGAGGCTTCCAGCACGTGCGTCGCCGAGCGGTTGGTTTCCTCGATCGCCTCGGTCACGGTCGCCATGTTGCCGGCAAGCTCGCGCGCGCCGGTCGCAGCCTCGTGCACGTTGCGGCCGATCTCCTGCGTCGAGGCGCTCTGCTCCTCGACCGATGCCGCGATGGTCGAGGTGAAGCGGCTGATATCGCCCATCACGCCCGAGATCTGGCGGATCGCCTCGACGGCCTGTGCGGTCGAGCCCTGGATCGCACCGATTTGCGTCGCGATCTCTTCCGTCGCCTTGGCGGTCTGGCTCGCGAGCGTCTTCACTTCCGACGCGACCACCGCGAAGCCGCGGCCGGCCTCGCCCGCGCGCGCTGCCTCGATGGTGGCATTGAGCGCCAGCAGATTGGTCTGCTCCGCGATGGCGCGGATCAGCTTCACCACGTCGCCGATGCGCGCGGCACCGCTCGACAGTTGCCCGACCAGTTGGTCGGCGCTCTGCGCGATCTCGCTCGCGCGCTCGACCACGCCGTTCGCCTGGCTCGCCTGATCGCTGATCTCCAGGATCGAGGCGCCGAGCTCTTCGGTCGCGCCCGCGACGCTGCGCACGTTCGATGAGGTCTGCTCGGACGACGCGGAGGCCGCGCGCGCCTGGTTGTCGGCTTCCGCCGCGATGCTCGAGAGCGTGCGCGCGGTCGTCTCCATGCGCGAGACGTTGTCGCTGACCGCCGCAATCACGTTCGTCACGGTCGCACGAAAATCGCCGATCATCTGCTCGATGCCGGCGGCGCGATCGCGCTGCGCGGCCTGTTCGGCTTGCTGACGTCCGGCCATCTGCCGCCGGTCGATCTCGCCGGCGCGGAACACTTCGAGCGAACGCGCCATCTCGCCGATCTCGTCGCGATCGGCGGCGGCCGGAACGGCGAGATCGGTCTCGCCCGACGACAGGCGGCGCATCGCGTCGCCGACCGAGGTCAAGCGGCGCACCAGCCGACGCTGCACGTAGAACACGCCGATCGCGCCGGCGACCAGCACGCTCACGGCGGCGACGATCAGTAGCCACATGCGGTTGCGCCCGAGATCCTCGACCAGCTTCACCGAGCCGCTCTGCATGGATTTCTCGGCATCTCCCACCAGCACCGCGACCGCGCGGTCGAGCGAGCGCTGAATGGTGACGTTCTCGTCGATGGTCCGGTCGGCGCGCGCGATTGCGGCGAGCTCGCGGCTACGCAGCGCGAACAGGCTGTTGTCCCCCTGGCCATAGATCGTCAATTCGTCGATGGCATCCTTGACGCCTTCGTTGGTGAGGCTCTTGGCGGCTTTGGCGAGCAGATCGGTCGACGCCTTGAAACGGTCCTGCAGCGGCACCAGCGAGGCGGTATCGTTGGCGACGACGGCTTCGCTGAGCAGGCTGGTGACGAGGTGGGTTTGCGCTGCGACCTCAAGCGCGCTGCGCAGGCCGGTGATCTGCAGCGCTACCAGGTCCTTGACCATCTTGCTGGTGCGCTTCACGGCCTCTTCGCTCTGCATCACCACGTCGAAATTCAGGTCGTCGATCAGGCTGATCAGCAGATTGGTGAGCTGCTCGTGCGCGCGGAACACGTTGCTCAGCCGGTCTCTTGTCGTCGATGCCGGGCTGCGCCTTGAAGTCGGCGAGCTTGGCAAGGCCGCGCACTTTCTCCTTGAGCGGCTCGAACTTGGTGCCGGGAGGAAGTTTCGCGAGCTGCTTCTCGGCGCGCCGCGTCGAGGAGGTGAATCGGTCCTCCAGCATCGCCAGGATGCCCGGCGACGACGTGAGCGCGCCGGCGGTGAGCAGCCCCGTGACGAGATTGGTCTCGGCGCCGACCTCGACCATCGCCTGCATCACCTGCATGCCGCCCTGGATGAGCGTGCGCACCGTGATGTCGCCGCTCTGGCCGACGTCCTCGGCCGTGGTGACGACCTCGAAGTAGCTATCGTCCACGATCGGCGTGAGCTTGTCGCTGATCTTGTTGTGCGCCCGGTGCAGCGCGGCGAGGCGCGCATCGAGGCTGTCGCGGATTTCGGTGCGCTCGGAGATCGCCTGCTCGAGCGCTTTGAGGTTCTCCTTCAGGCGCTTGCGCCATCGGCTCGGCGATCGAGAAGCCGCCGGCATCGCCCTGTCCGACGCGCAGCCGGTCCATGATTTGATCGAGGTCGCGCGAGCGGCTCGTGATCTGGGCGGCGATCAGGCGGCGGTCGTCGGAGGTCTTGGCCGACACGTAGCGCGCGGCGGCCGCCGAAATCTCGCCCGAGGCGACCGAGAGGCGCAGCGCGTCGGTCATCATCGGGACTTCGCGCGTCGAGACGCGCTCGAAGCCGCGTTCGGTCTCCGAGAACGACATGATCGCGACCGTCGAGGCGAGCACCGTCATGATGGCGACCGCGCCGAACGCGGCCTGCAGCCGCACCTTGATGCCGAACTTTGCCTGCGGCAGAAATCTTCTCGCTCATCGAAACGGCCCCAGCTTGCCCTATCAACTCAACCGTTCCCCGCTCATTCCCGCGCAAGCGGGAATCCAGACCTTGCTTCTGATCCTGGGTCCCCGCTTTCGCGGGGACGAGCGGAAGCGGGTACCCCGCGGTGTCGCGCGGTCAGTTGCTCGATATCCTGATCATCTTCTCGATCGGCTTGAACGTGCCGTCCGCCTCGATGATCGTCATGAACACCTTGTCGAGGCCTTCGTTCTTCTCCGCCGAGAACGTCATCGGCAGCCCGCCGATGTCGAACTTGCCGGTGTCCTTGATGGTCTTGATCAGGCCCTCGCGGGTCACGTCCTTGCCCATCTTCTCCAGCGCCGCGATGGCGAGGCGCCCGGCGAGATAGCCTTCGAGCGAGACGAATTCGGGCTCGCCGCCCGCCAGCCTTGATTGCCGCCTGATAGTCGGCGACGACCTTGAGCGAGGCATCGCCCGGGAACGGCACCACCTGGGACACGATCACGCCCTTGCCGTCGGCCCCGAGCTCTTTCGCCAGCGCATTGGCGCCGACGAACGAGATGTTGACGAACACCGGGTTGAAACCGGTCTTGCGCGACAGCTTGATGAACTCGGCGACCGGCTTGTAGGCGCCGACGATCACCACCGCCTCCGGCTCGGCGCGCTTGAGTGTGAGCAGGCCGGACTTCACCGCCGTCGGTATTGCGCTCATAGGTCGCCTCGGCGGCGATCGTCATGCTGCGCCTGTCCATCGCCTTCTTGAAGCCGGAGAGGCCGGCGCGGCCGAACGCGTCGTCCTGATAGAAGATCGCGATCTTGGAGATCTTCAGGTCCTCGGTGAGGTGCTTCACCCACGCCTCGGTCTCGGCGTCGTAGCTGGCGCGCACGTTGATGACGTTTTCGAGCTTCGGGTTGCGCAGGAAGCCCGCGCCGGTGAACGCGCCCATGAACGGCACCTTCGCGGCGGTGGCGATCGGCTGCGCGGCGGCCGAAGTGGGTGTACCCACCGGGCCGATCAGCGCGAATACTTTGTCGTCCTCGATCAGCTTCTTGGTCGCCGCGATCGCGCGATCCGGCTCGTAGCCGTCGTTCACGCTGATCAGCTTGAGCTTGCGGCCATGCACGCCGCCCTTGGCGTTGATTTCGTCGAACGCCGCGTTGAGGCCGGCCTTCATCCCGAGACCGAGCGCCGAGGCCGGCCCTTCCAGCACGGCGGCCTGGCCGAACGTGATGGTGTCGGCGGTGACGCCGTCTTCGGCGAAGCGCCGGAGCGGACAGGATCGCCGTAAGCGCGACGGCGGCGGCGAAGGTGCCGCGCGGCGAAAATTGCATGAAAATCTCCCAGAGCTTCGGCGACGGTTCGCCGCCTCCGCAAGATGCGAGGGGCCAGTAAAGGAATGCTTAACGAATGGTGAAAAGCCACCGCAGCGGCGTGGGAAATCGGCTTACCAACTAGGGGTTTGAGCCGCGCTTGCCGCTCGCGCAAGGTTCGGTTACTCCGACGCCAGCCCTTCCGGAGCCGCGCCCCGTGTCGACCGACAAGCCGAACAAGCTAAAAGCGCGCCTGCCGCGCGGCCTTGCCGACCGCGGCCCGGCCGAGATCGCCGCGACCCGGCGCATGCTGGAGACGATCCGGAAGGTGTTCGAGCGCTACGGCTTCGAGCCGGTGGAGACACCGCAGATCGAATACACCGACGCGCTCGGCAAGTTCCTGCCCGACCAGGACCGGCCGAACGAGGGCGTGTTCTCGTTCCAGGACGACGACGAGCAGTGGCTGAGCTTGCGCTACGACCTGACCGCGCCTTTGGCGCGTTACGTGGCGGAGAATTTCGACGCGCTGCCCAAGCCCTATCGCTCGCTATCGCTTCGGTTACGTCTATCGCAACGAGAAGCCGGGCCCGGGGCGCTTCCGCCAGTTCATGCAGTTCGATGCCGATACGGTGGGCTCGGCGAGCATGGCGGCGGACGCCGAGGTCTGCATGATGATCGCGGACACGATGGAGGAGCTTGGGATTCCGCGCGGCAGCTACGTGGTGAAGGTGAATAACCGCAAGGTGCTCGATGGCGTGATGGAGGCGATTGGCATCGGCGGCGAGGAGAACGCGGGCAAGCGGCTCACGGTGTTGCGGGCGATCGATAAGTTGGATCGGTTGGGCGTGACGGTGTTCGGCCGTTGCTCGGTGCAGGTCGCAAGGACGACAGTCGGTGACTTCACAAAGGGTGCCGGTCTGGATCAACGCGGCATTGATTCAATCATCAAGTTTATGGGCTCAAGGACACGGTGATTCCAGTGCTCGAAGGATGACCAATCGCAGCAACGATATCGAAATTGAAGACGAGTCGAATTGTCTGGCCACGAGCGGAGGGTTAGCGAACTAGAAGTCAATCGCGAAGTTGATCGCTGCCGCAGGATACGACGATGGACCGCATCATGCATCGACCCCTCCGTCGTTCGCGGCCTCGAATATTACACCGGGCCCGTCTTCGAAGTTGAACTGACCTTCCCGGTCGAAGGCGACGACGGCAAGCCCGTGCGCTTCGGCTCGGTCGCGGGCGGCGGGCGCTATGACGGATTGGTCGGGCGCTTTCGCGGCGAGAACATTCCGGCGACCGGCATTTCCATCGGCGTGTCGCGCCTGATGGCGGCGCTGCAGCACCTGAAGAAAGTCGACACGCAAGCCGGAAGCTGGCCCGGTCGTCGTCACGGTGTTCGATTCCGATCGCATCGCCGATTACCAAAAGATGGTCGCGGCATTGCGCGGCGCCGGCATCCGCGCCGAGCTCTATCTCGGCTCCGGCAAGTTCGGCGCGCAGATGAAATATGCCGACAAGCGCGGCTCGCCTTGCGCCGTCATCCAGGGCGGCGACGAGAAGGCCAAGGGTGAGGTGCAGATCAAGGACCTGATCCTCGGTGCAACGATCTCCGGCATCAAGGATCGCGACGAGTATCTCAAGGCCAAGGCCGACGCGCAGTTCGCCGTGCCGAGGACGCGCTTGTCGACGGCGTGCGCAAGGTGCTGGCGCGTCATGGAGTGAAGTGGGAGTAGGGGGCGCTGCGCGAGCCGCGCGCTTCTCCCTCCCCGCTTGCGGGAGAGGGTGGCGAAGGCGAAGGCGTGAGCCGGGAGAGGGCGCTTAGCCTAGTTTCAAGCTGCCCTCCGTCGCTGCGCTCGGGCACCCTCTCCCGCAAGCGGGAGAGGGGAAGCGGAGTTCGCGGTGCGCTTCTGGAACTTCCGCTGCACTCACCTGTTAGCGCACGCCCATGAAACTCCTCACCGTCCGCCACGCCACCACCTACCGCTATTCGGCGCCGGTCGAATTCGGCCAGCACCGGCTGATGCTGCGTCCGCGCGACAGCCACGACCTGCGCCTGGCCGGTGCCGCACTGGCGTTGTCTCCGCCCGGCCGCATTCGCTGGATGCACGACGTGTTCGGCAATTCGGTCGCGCTGCGTAGACTTCGCCGAGCCCGCCGCCGAGCTCACCATCGTGTCGACACTTCATATCGAGCGCTATGGACTCGCGCGGCCCGAGTTTCCGATCGTGCCTGAGGCTGAGAACTACCCGTTCATGCATTCGGCGGACGACCGTTCCGATCTCGGGCGTCTGCGCGAGCGCCACTATCCCGATCCGCGGAGAGGTCGAGGCATGGGCACGCCAGTTCATCCTCGAGACGCCGACCAACACCTTCAACCTGCTCGCCACCATGAATGCCGCGGTCCGCGGCTCGTTCTACTTACAACGCGCGCGACGAGGAAGGCACGCAGACGCCGGCCGAGACGATCGAGAAGAAAAGCGGCACCTGCCGCGACTATGCGCTGCTGCTCATCGAGGCGGTGCGCTCGCTCGGCTTTGGCGCGCGCTTCGTCACCGGCTATCTTTATGACCCGGCGCTCGACGGCGGCGACGCCATGCAGGGCGCGGGCGCGACCCATGCCTGGGCGGAGATTTATCTCCCCGGCGCAGGCTGGGTCGAGTTCGATCCGACCAACGGCCTGATCGCCGGCGAGAACCTGATTCGCGTCGCGGTGACGCGTGACCCCACGCAGGCGGTGCCGATCGGCGGCAGCTATTCGGGCGAGGGCGCCTACCTCGGCATGGAGGTTGAGGTGACGGTGCGGGCGGAGAGCTCATCCTGAGCTTCAAGAGCTGCGCATATTGCCTAGGTTATTGATTTTGCAGCACATAACGGAATGCGCGGGTGTGCATTCCGCGGGTTCGTTAAGCCCACCGGCCGATCACAATCGAAACCTTAACGGGAGCGTGCTAAAGGCCCGCGCGAATTGAACGGCCGCCATGACCGAAGGCTCCATGATCCGCGCCCGACCCCCGCGCCGAGGCGCTGACCGCGCATTACGAGCGCGCGGGATACGCGCGCGTCGTCGCCCGCGATCCTGCAGCCGGCCGAGCCGTTCCTCGACCTCTCGGGCGAGGACATCCGCCGCCGCATGTTCCTGACCACCGATCCGGACGGGCAGGAACTCTGCCTGCGGCCGGACCTCACCATTCCGGTGTCGCGCGATTATCTTGGCTCGCCTGCGGCCGGCGAGGCGCTCGGCTTCTGTTATCTCGGCGCCGGTGTTCCGCCATCGCGCGCGAGGTCCGGCCGAATTCATCCAGGGTGGCATCGAATCCTTCGGCCGGCGCGACACCGCCGCGGCCGACGCCGAGATGCTCGTCGCTCGGCCTCGAAGCCACCACGCACTACGGCATCGACGCGCCGGAAATCCGCATGGGCGATGTCGGACTGTTCTCGGCGCTGGTCGCGGCGCTCGATCTCAGCGCCCGCATGGAAGCGCCGGCTGGTGAAGGACTTCAACCGCGCCGGGAGCCTCGCCGACGATCTCGACCGGCTGGTCAATGCCGCCGCGAGCGAGCGGCCCGGAATATCAGGGCGTGCTTGCGGCGCTCGCCGGCTCCGATCCGAAAGCCGCGCATGCGCTCGTCACGGATCTGTTGTCGATTGCCGGCATCACCGCCGTCGGCGGGCGCTCGGTCGGCGAGATCGCGGACCGCTTTCTCGAGCAGGCGGCGCTCGGCGCAAGCTCCGGCCTGCCGCGCGCGACGCGCGCGCTGATCGAACAGTTCCTCGCGATCTCTGGCGATCCCGACGAGGCCGCCGACGCGCTGCGCACGCTTGCGCGCCGAAGTCGAAGCTCGATCTGTCCGCCGCGCTCGACCTGTTCGAGAGCCGCACCGGCTTCCTCGCCGCGCAGGGCGTGGAGGTCTCGCGCATCAAGTTCTCCACCGCCTTCGGGCGCGGCCTCGATTACTACACCGGCTTCGTGTTCGAGCTGCACGACAGGGAGATGCGCGTCGGCCGCCAGCTTGTCGCGGGCGGGCGTTACGACGAATTGCTCTCGCGCCTCGGCGCCGCTGCGCCGATCCCGGCGGTCGGCTTTGCGGTGTGGATCGAGCGCCTGAACGAAATCGGGACGCAGTCATGAGCGCGCCGTTCGTGCTCGCCGTGCCGTCGAAAGGCCGGCTGCAGGAGAATGCGGAAGGTTTCTTCGCGCGCGCCGGCCTCAAGCTCGTCAAGCCGCGCGGCGCGCGCGAGTATCGCGGCGCGATCGCCGGACATGCCCGGCGTCGAGGTGGCGTATCTTTCGGCCTCCGACATCACCACGCAGCTCGGCGCGGGCGCGGTGCATTTCGGCGTCACCGGCGAGGACCAGATCCGCGAGACGTATTCCGACGCCGAGAGCGCGCGTCGTGCTGATCGACAAGCTCGGCTTCGGCGAGGCCAACGTCGTGGTCGCGGTGCCGCAGGCCTGGATCGACGTGCGCACCATGGCGGACCTCGACGACGTCGCGACCGCGTTCCGCGCGACGCACGACCGCAAGATGCGCGTCGCCACCAAATACGTGAACCTGACGCGGCAGTTCTTCTCGCATCATGGCATCATCGACTATCGCATCGTCGAGAGCCTCGGCGCGACCGAAGGCGCGCCCGCTGCCGGCACGGCCGAGCTGATCGTCGACATCACCACCACCGGCGCGACGCTTGCGGCGAACGCGCTGAAGGTGCTCGACGACGGCATCATGCTGCGCTCGGAGGCGAACCTGATCGCCGCGCGCGGCGCCGAATGGGGCGCCGAGCGAGCGCGAGACCGCTCGGCTCATCCTCGACCGCATCGCCGCGCAGGGCCGCGCGCGCGCGTTCCGCGAGGTGCGCACCCGCTCGCCCGGCATGAACGATGCGGTGTTGGCCGAGGCGAAGCAGCGCTTCGGCGTCGCCGCGCCGTTTGGCGGGCCAACCTCGTCGGGCATGATCACGCTGCATTGTCCGCCCGGCGCACGTGCATGCGCTCGCGAGCTTTCTGCGCGAGCAGGGCGCCGAGAGCGTCACGGTCGCCGACATCGATTACGTGTTCACGCGCGACAATCCGCTCTATGCGAAGCTGGAGAAGGGGCTGGCGGGTTAGGGCGTGCGGAGATAAGCCGGCGTTGGGCAAATGTTGTGCGGGCCATGGGTATCCCGCGTATGCTCCTCCCAAAAGGGCACGGGCCATGACCAGCGACCAGGAAGCCAACTATCAAGGCGTCTACGAAAACCGCATCGGATTCGGCAAGCGTCCGGCGCTGATACTGGTCGACTTCGTGCAGGCCTATTTCGATCCGTCCTGCGATCTCTATGCGGGTGTGGAGGATGCGCTCGCGTCCGCCATCCGCGTGCGCGATGCGGCGCGCGCCGCCGGCGTTCCGGTCATCTACACCAACGTCGTCTATCAGAAGCAGGCGCTGAATGGCGGCCGCTTCTACCAGAAGGCCAAGCCGCTGCGGCATTTCCTCGAAGGCAGCCCGCTGGGCGCATGGCCGGCCGGCCTCGATGTCGGCGACGATGAGCTGGTGGTCTCCAAGCAGTATCCGAGCGCGTTCTTCGGCACGTCGCTCGCTTCGACGCTGACCACCTGGGGCATCGACACCCTGATCATCACCGGACTGACCACCAGCGGATGCGTGCGGGCGAGCTGCGTGGATGCGTGCAGCCACGGTTTCATCCCGATCGTGGTGCGCGAGGCCTGCGGCGATCGGCATGCGGCGCCGCACGAGGCCAATCTTTTCGACATGAACGCCAAATACGCCGACGTGGTGAGCGAGCAGGAGGTGCTCGCTTATCATCGCCGCCCAGCAAAGGACGAAACGAACCGGAATAGGCCGACGCCGCATGCTCAACAGCGAGCAAACGGAGAGGGAATCATGAAATTGATCAGACGCGCCGCTGTCGCCGCATATGGCGCGATGGCGATCGTTTCGATGCCGGCCTATGCGAACGACTGGCCGACGAAGCCGGTCACGATCTATGTGACGACGGCCGCCGGCGGAAACACCGACCTGATGGCGCGAATGGCCGCCGAGCATCTGTCGGCGAAGTTCGGCAAGACCTTTCGTGGTCGAGAACCGGCCGAGCGCCGGTGGCGCGCAGGCCAGCGGGCAGGTGGTCAATGCCGCGCCGGACGGCTACACGATCCTGTTCACGCCGAATCTCTGCAATTCTTCTGGCGCCGCTGGTGCAGAAGATGAGCTTCGATCCGGACAAGAGCCTGACGCCGGTGACCAATGTGGGTACGGGCTCGCAGGTGATTGCGGTCAAGCGAAGTCTGCCGGTCAACAATCTGGCCGAGTTCCTGGCCTATGCCAAAGCCAATCCGAGCAAGCTCAATTTCGCGGCCGCCGGCACCAACAACCTCAGCCATCTCGCGCCGCTTCTGCTGTTCGCGCGTGCCGGCGCCGAGCGTCGTCATGGTGCCGTCGCGCGGCGAGCCGCAGGCGATTGCCGATCTGATGGCTGGCAATGTCGATTTCTACTTCGGCAACACTTCGGTCCTGCTGTCGCAGAAGGATCATCCGCGATCAGGCTTGCTGGCGGTCGGCACCGCGCAGCGCAGTGCCGAGCCGCGCCGGATATGCCGACAGCGTCCGAAACCATTGCCGGGCTTCGTCTTCGCATCCTGGAACGGCTTCCTGGTGCCGAACGGAACGCCTGACGCCATCGTCGACAAGCTCCGCGACGCGGTGACCGACGATGGTCAAGGCGCCGGAGATGTCCGAGCGCCTCATCAGCGCTTGGCATCATCCCGGGCGGCCAGACCAAGGAGGTCGCGGCCGTGTTCGAGCGATCGGAAGAATTATGCCGAGGCGGTGAAGGCGGCGGGCATTCCGGCGCCCTGAACGATGTACGCAGTGCGCACAGGCGCGGCGGGCCCATCCGCTCCGCCGCGGGGATAATGCATTAATGTAAGAAGCGCTACGATCCGTCGGCCAGCGCACGGTGCAACTCCATGCGACCAGAAAACAGCACGTGATCATCGTCGGTGCGGGGCCGGTCGGCCTTGTCACCGCCAATCTCTTGACCGATGCCGGCATTGCGGTCTACGCTCGTCGAGATGTGCGAAGACCTGCCGCGCGATCTGCGCGCTTCGACATTTCATCCCCCCACGCTGGACATGCTGGAGCGCTTCGGCGTCGTCGGCCGGATGATCGAGCAGGGGTTGATTTGTCCGACATGGCAATTCCGCGAGCGCACCGAGGGAGTCATCGCCACATTCGAGTTGGCGCGGCTTTCGCCGGACACCAACCATCCTTATCGCCTGCAGTGCGAGCAGTGGCGGTCTGGGCGAAATGCTTTATGCGCGCCTCAAGGAAAATCCGCTGGCGACCATCCGGTTTGGCACCAAGGCAGTCGCCGCGCGGCAGACCGCCGATGGCGTGGAGCTTGGATGTGCAGCTGCGCGGACGGCGGTAGCGAGACCATCAAGGGAACGTTTCTGGTCGGCGCCGACGGCATGGGCAGCGTCGTGCGCAAAGCGATCGGCGCGGAGTTCGACGGGCATCACAATTCCCGAATTGTTCCTGACCCTGTCGACGACATATGACTTTCGCGAGACCATGCCGGATCTCTCCAACATCTCCTATCTCTCGGATCCGAGCGAGTGGTACGTTCTGATCCGCACCGCGCGCGTCTGGCGTGCACTGTTTCCGGTCGATGCGTCGCTCGACGACAAGGATGTAACGTCACCAGACCGGGGCGAGCGGCTGCTTCAAGGAGCGGTGCCGCGTAGCCAGCCATATGAGGTTACGCATCGCACGGCCTATCGCGTGCACGAGCGCGTGGCGTCGACCTATGTGAAAGGCCGCATGATGATCGCCGGCGATGCCGCCCACGTGAACAATCCGCTGGGCGGCATGGGCCTGAACGGCGGCATTCATGACGCGTTCAATTTGGCGGCTAAGTTGATCGAAGTGATTCGCGGGGCGCCACTCGATACGCTGGAGCGCTACAGCCGCCAGCGCCGCAAGGTCGCGCTCGATGTCGTTCAGCAGACGACGCTGCGCAACCGCGCGATCCTGAACACGCGGGAGCCTGAAGCGCGCCGCGCCTATTATGACGAACTGCGCGGCATCGTCGAGGACCCGGTAGAAGCATCGGAAGTACGTGATGCGAACATCGATGATCCAGTCGCTGCGCGACGTCGAACAGGTTCAGTAGGTGTCAGAACTCCGCCAGCAGCCGGCCGAAGCCATCCGACTGATCCTTGATGCCGTTGGCGCGGAGCGCGTGCCAATAGGTGGCGGTGTTGATCGCGATGACAGGCTTGGCTAGCCAGATTTCCGCAGCCGCTGCGAGCCGCACCATCGACAGGTTGGTGCCGACCTGTACGATCGCGTCGACATCGTCGCCGTCGAGTTCAAGCAAGGCGGCGCGCAAGGTCTCGGTGGTCTGTTCGGCGATCTGGGTCCAGGACCGGCACTGCAGGCACTTGTCGCGCACGACCGTGAAGCCCTTGTCACCAAATAGCGCGCGACCTCGGTGTTCATGGTGGGCCAATAGGGTGACAGCACCGCAAGGCGGCTGATGCCGCCATAGGCCTGCATGGCGGCCGTGCAGGCATCGCTGCCGATGCTGATCTTGATGCCGGACTTCTCTTCAACCTCGCGGGTGAACCGGTCGGCCCCCTTCTCGCCGTCGAAAAACGTGACCGCCGACATGCCCATGACCAGGTGGTCAGGATTGCAGGTCATGACACTTCGCACCGCGTCCAGCACGTTTGCGGCAATCACTTCGGCGCCAGCGCGAAAGCTTTCATTGCTGACCGCGCTGGCGTTGGGCGTGAAAATGCGGCTGTAGTGATTGGTCACGCCGCGCGGCCTCATGTCGTCGAAATCCGGTTGGACGATCGTGTTGGTCGATGGTCCGAGAACACCGAACTTGCGACGCCATCCCAGTACGTCAGTCATTCAGGCCTCTTTTTGAGTACAAGCCTAGCGTACGTCGGCGCGCTCGCCCTTCGGCCGAAACACCACGAAATGCGTGATGGTGAAGTTGACCGCGAAGCTCACCAGGATGGCGATCGCCTTGGCGCCCCAGACCGGCATGAACTTGGCGGCGACCACCACCGTGATTGTTGACGCCGTGACCGCCACGAGACCGGAGCCGACGAAGCCGGCATAATGTTTGAGCTGTAGCCTGCCGCCGGTCTCGGCCGAGAAGGTCGTGAACGAGTTCATCACATACGACCCGGTGTTGGCGATGGCCCAGGCCGTCACGTTCGCGATGACCAGCGACGACGTCACGTAACCGAGCAGCAGGAAGAAGATCGTGGCATCGACGGCCGTGTTGACGAGGCCGACCAGCGCGAACGATAGCGCCTTCAACGCCACGGCCCGCTCGCGCCACGCCGCGGTCACGCGGGCCAGCAGGCTTTCGATCGGAAGCGGCAGGCGCATGCGGCCCGCTTAGCACGCCGGCGTCACGGGCGACACCAATTCAATTCGCCGATCCAATGGGCTATAAGCCTGGCCATGAAAGCCGGGCTCTCCATCGTGGTTCCGCTCTACAACGAGGCCAAGGGCCTCGCGCGCCTGCATGCGCAACTGTCCGAAGTCGCACGCAAGCTCGCCGAGAAGCGCGATCTCGGTGTCGAGGTCGTCTACGTGGATGACGGCAGCAGCGACGATACGCTCAAGATCGCGCGTGGGCTGCCGGCAGCCGCACTCGACGTGCAGGTGCTGGCGCTGTCGCGCAATTTCGGCAAGGAGGCGGCACTCGCAGCCGGGCTCGACCATGCAAGCCGCGGCGCGGTCCTGTTCATGGATGGCGACGGACAGCATCCGCCCGCGCTGATCGAGACGCTGGTCAGCCACTGGCAGGAGGGCGGCTACGACGTAGTGTACACGGCGAAAGCGACCCGCGAGAACGAGTCCGCGTTGCGCCGCCTCGGCAGCAAGACATTCTACGCGCTGCTCAATTGGGGCGTGCGGCACAAGATTCCCGAGGATGCGGGAGACTTCCGCCTGTTGTCGCCGCGCGCCGCGCTTGCGCTGCGCCAGATGCCGGAGCGCAACCGCTTTTTCAAGGGGCTGGCAAGCTGGATCGGCTTCAAGCAGATCCGCGTCGACTATGAGCCGGACGAGCGCCTGCACGGCGCGACGGCGTTCGGTTGGGGCTCGCTGCTCGGCCTGTCGATTGAGGGCCTGACGTCGTTCTCGGTGGCGCCGCTGCGGCTGGCGAGCCTGCTGGGCCTGTTGCTCGCCTTCACGGCGCTGATCTTCGGCGCCTCGATGCTGTTCGAAGTGCTGGTCTACGGCGTCGCGGTGCCGGGCTATCCGTCGGTCGTGGTCGGATTGATGGTGCTCGGCGGTGTGCAACTCGTGATGATCGGCGTGCTGGGTGAATACATCGGGAAAATTCTTTCCGAGCAAAAGGCGCGGCCGATCTATTTCGTCGCCGAGCACAGCGTGAAGGCCGCGGAGGACGAGGCCGGCTCGACGCGCACGGCGGCGGAATGATGCGGCGCATCTGGCTGTGCGCCGATGACTACGGAATCTCACCCGGCGTGAACGCGGCGATTCGCGATCTTGTTGCGCGCGGCCGGCTCAATGCCACGTCCGTCATGGTGGTTGCGCCGAGCTTCTCGCATGCCGAAGCAGACTCCCTCGCCACGCTCAACGCCGATACCCGCCGCGTCGCAATCGGCCTGCACCTCACGCTAACCGGTCCACTCAAGCCGCTGACGCAATATGTGCCGGTCTCGAACGGAGCGTTTCTTCCGCTCACGACGACCTTGCGGCTCGCGATGCAGCAGCGGCTCGACATGGCGGCGCTGGCGGCGGAGTTCCGCGCGCAGTTCGAGGCGTTCGCGGTCGCCTTCGGCCGCCCGCCGGATTTTGTCGACGGCCATCAGCACGTGCATCTGTTTCCGCAGGTGCGCCACGCGGCGCTCGAGACGACAGGCTGGATGGCGCCGCAAGCCTGGATGCGCCAGTGCGGCAGCGTGCTGCCGTTGCATCGCCGCCTCGCCGATCCGAAGGGCCTGCTGGTCGATTGGCTCAGCCGCGAATTCCGCGCACGTGCCGCAAAGCTCGGCATCGCCACCAATCCGGCCTTCGCCGGCACCTATGCGTTTCGCGCCAGTGCGGATTTCGAGCGGATATTTCCCGGCTTCCTCGAAGGGCTTCCTGCCGGCGCGCTCGTGATGTGCCATCCGGGCCATGTCGATGCCGAACTCGAGCGGCTCGACCCGCTCACCACGCTGCGCGAGCGCGAATATGCCTATTTTTGCAGTGATGCTTTTCCCGAAGTCCTCAAGGCGCAGGATCTGACGCTGAACTGAAACATTCGTGCCTGCGACAACATTTCATTGTTGTGCCATTCCGGCAGCGTATAGGACGCCCCATATCACCCCCGCCACCAAACGGGGTTTGAGGAGGACGACATGACACCGCAGGAACGACAGCTGATGGCCCAGTTGTTCGATCGCCTTGCCACGCTTGAGAGTGCGCCGCGCGATCCCGACGCCGAGGCGATGATCCGCGAGGGCTTCCGGCGGGCGCCGAACGCCGCCTATGCGCTGGTGCAGACCGTGCTGCTGCAGGACGAGGCGCTCAAAGCCGCGAACGCCCATATCCAGGAATACGAACAGTCAACGGGAACGCCGCAGCAGGCGAACGAGCCGCCGCGCAGCTTCCTCGACAACATGCGCGACAGTGTGTTCGGCCGCGAGGAGCCGCGCGGCTCGGTGCCGCGTATCCCGCAGTCGGGGCGCCGATGGGCGCGCCGGATCCGTGGGGGCGGGGAGGTCAGGGCGGGTATCAGCAAGGCGCGTATCAGCAAGGTGGCTATCAGCAGGGCGCACCGATGCAGGCGCCACCTCCGCCATCAGGCGGCGGCGGCTCGTTTCTCGGCACGGCGGCGGCAGCCGCAGCCGGCATGATCGGCGGATCGCTGCTGATGGGCGGCATCCGGTCGGCGCTCGGTGGTCATTCGGGCGGCAGCCCCGCATCGGGCGCGTTCAATTCCCTGACCGGCCGCGGCGGGGGCGCGCCGGGGGGCGGCAATGCGGCGGGCAGCGATCTCGCGCGTGAGGCCGGGCTCGGCGACATCGGTGGCCGTTCCGGCTCCGGCGGCGGCGCGCAACGCGCCGGATTGTTCGACAGCCCGCAGGACGACAGCGAAGGCGATTCCGACGTCGACGACAGCGCCGATGACGGTGACAGCTTCGACAGCGGCGACACCGATACGGAGTGAGGCCTCACTCATCGCCAACCAAAACAAAAGGCCGCCGTAACCACGGCGGCCTTCGTGCATTCAGTGCACTGGCGTCAGATCACCACGACCTTGGTGCCAACCTTCACGCGGCTGTAGAGATCCATCACGTCCTCGTTGCGCATGCGGATGCAGCCGGACGAGACCGCGGTGCCGATGGTCCAGGGCTCGTTCGAGCCGTGAATGCGGTAGAGCGAGGAGCCGAGATACATCGCGCGCGCGCCGAGCGGATTGTCGGGACCGCCCGCCATGTGGCGCGGCAGGTCGGGGCGGCGCTGCAGCATCTCCGGCGGCGGCACCCAGTCCGGCCACTCGGCCTTGCGGGTGACGCTCTTCACACCGGCCCAGGTGAAGCCGGGGCGGCCGACGCCGATGCCGTAGCGCTTCGCCTTGCCGCCTTCTTCCACCAGATAGAGGAACTTGTTCGGCGTATCGACGACGATCGTGCCAGGCGCGTGGCTGCCGTCATAGTTCACCGTCTGCGGCAGGTAGCGCGGGTCCATCGCGGGACGTGCGGGCTCGGCTCCCGGATAGCCGGTGATCGAGCCGCGCGAGGCGAGCATGGGCTCAGGCTCGTAGCCGCGGTTCGCATTGGGATCGCGCACATAAGGATCGGTCGGCGCGGCACGCCGCGCGCGCGGCATCTCGCCGGTCGAGTTGAACAGGAACTCGATGAACCCGCCGCCCATCGCCCCGCGCGGCGCTGATGCGTAGCGTTGCGGCGCAGGTTCGACCTGCTGGACATAGACGCGCGGAGCGGAAAGTTGAGGAGCGGAGGCAAACGGATTCGCCGCGGCGGGCACCGCGGCGAACATGCTGATGACAGCGAGCGGGAGGGTATGGCGGGACATTGACGTACTCTCGAACATGATCGTCACAACGCGAGCCGACGACTTCGGCTTCGCACGCGGACGATGACACGCCAGAAAATCGACCGTTTGGTAAATGAAACGCGGGCCGCGCGTTAATCACGTCGAATTCAGATTCTGTTCGTCACGTTACGGTTTATTTTGCGCAAACCAGCATAGTTAACGCCGCGTGACGGCAGAGCAATTTGCGCCTAACCCTTCACGAACGCCATCAGCCGCGGATCGAACGCCGCGCGTATCGCGGACGCGATGCCGATCCGTGCCGCATCGGGATGCGCGGGATTGAGCAGATAGTTCGCGGCCTCCGGAACGATCGCGGACGGCACGCGCAGGAGCGCGGTCGCGCCCGCGCGCAGCCAGTCATCGCCGTGCGTACGGGTCAGCGGCAGTTGCTCACGCCAGCCATCCGGCAATTCATTTTCGCCGAGCGCGGTGATTGCTGCGCTGTCCGGCACCTCGACGGCAAGCAGCTGATAGTGGCTCGGCAAATCCTCGGCATCGATTTCAAGGTGCACCATCACTTCGACCAGCGCCGAAGCAGGGTGGTCCGCCAGATAGACAACGCGGCGCCCGCGTGAATGCCAGCGGCCGGACGCATAGAGCCCGCCGTCACCCGATAAACTGGCGTGATTGGAAATCCGCCATAACCTCATCGGTCAGGCGAACATGCCGTGCTCGATACGGTGCAGCATTTCCTCGACGACGCGCGCACCGGCTTCGCTCGCCAGATAGGCGAGTGGCGTCTCGCCCTTGAGTTCGCGCTTGGCCTTGCGCAGCCAGCGATGCGCTTTCTCCGGCTCGCCGAACACGCGCTCGGCCTGCACGGCGATGCGCGCGAGGCGCAACGCCTTGTCGGTTTCCTCAACGGTGAGCGGCTCGTCCGCCGCCCTGCGCCGCGCGAGTGTCCGCTTCGGGACCACCAGCGTGAAGATTTCCTCGTCGCTGTAGCCGTGGCGGGCAAGGCCGGTCAGCGCCGCGGGTTTGACTCGGGCGGATGTCGCCTCGAAGGCGATTGCGGATTCGGCAAAGCCGGTGAAATCGACGGGCTTTCTGCTCATGGTGCCACTTGCCTAGTTTCATTGACAAAGTGGCATCGCCGCTCCCAATCGTCAAGGGCACCCCCCATATCCTTGAGCCGCAACGGGTTTTTACGCCTCTTTTCGCCGCCCGGGCAGCCTGCTAGAAGGCCCGCCATGGACGCGCATCGTGTCATCGCCAATGCCGGCGGCCCGGTGATTCACATTACGGGCCCGGCCTCCGCCTGAGTTTCAGGCCGAGCGCCGGGACGCCGAGCCCTTTATCCGCGCAACCCTGAAATTCTAGCGATCCCCCATGACCGATACCCGCGACTACAGCGCGACGCTGTTCCTGCCGCAAACCGATTTCCCGATGCGCGCCGGCTTGCCCCAGAAGGAGCCGGAGATTCTCGCGCGCTGGGAGAAGCTCGATCTCTATCATCGCCTGCGCGAGGCCGCGCGCGGCAAGGTGAAATTCGTCCTGCATGACGGCCCGCCCTACGCCAACGGCAATATCCATATCGGCACCGCGCTCAACAAGATCCTCAAGGACGTGGTGACGCGTTCGCAGCAGATGCTCGGCTACGATTCCAACTACGTGCCGGGCTGGGACTGTCACGGCCTGCCGATCGAGTGGAAGATCGAGGAAGAGTACCGCGCCAAGGGCAAGAACAAGGACGCGGTGCCGATCAACGAATTCCGCGCCGAGTGCCGCGCTTTCGCCGAGCATTGGCTCGGCGTACAGCGCGAGGAGTTCAAGCGGCTCGGCGTCGAGGGCGACTGGGACCATCCCTACACCACGATGAGCTTTGCGGCCGAGGCGCAGATCGCGCGCGAACTGATGAAGTTCGCCGCCAACGGCACGCTCTATCGCGGCTCCAAGCCCGTGATGTGGAGCGTGGTGGAGAAGACCGCGCTCGCCGAGGCCGAGGTCGAGTACGAGGACTACACGAGCGATACGATGTGGGTGAAGTTTCCGGTGGCGTTTGCTTTCGGCAAGGACAAGGAGTTCCGCGCGCTTGAGAAGGCGTATCGCGGCGCTTCGATCGTCATCTGGACGACAACTCCCTGGACGATCCCCGGCAACCGCGCGATCAGCTATTCGCCCAAGATCGCCTACGGGCTTTACCGCGTCACCGACGCGCCAACCGACAATTGGGCGAAGCGCGGCGATCTGCTCATCCTCGCCGACAAGCTCGCCGACGACGTTTTCAAGCAGGCGCGCGTCACGACGTTCGAGAAGGTGAGGGCGGTCCCGGCCGAGGACCTCGCGATGCTCGGCGCGAGCCACCCGCTCAAGGGTCATGCCGGCGGCTACGGCTTCGTCGTTCCGCTGCTTGCGGGCGATCACGTGTCGGACGATGCCGGTACCGGCTTCGTCCACACGGCGCCCGGCCACGGCCGCGAGGACTTCGATGTGTGGACTGCGAGCGCGCGCGAACTCGAGGCGCGCGGCATCAACACGACCATCCCCTACACGGTCGACGAGAACGGCGCCTTCACGGATCACGCACCGGGCTTCACCGGCGCGCGCGTGCATCACCGACAAAGGCGAGAAAGGCGATGCCAACAGCGTCGTGATCAAGGTGCTGTCCGACAACGGCATGCTGATCGCGCGCTCCCGGCTGAAGCATCAGTACCCGCATTCGTGGCGCTCGAAAAAGCCGGTGATCTTCCGCAACACGCCGCAATGGTTCATCGCGATGGACCGCGACATCCTGGGCGACAACGGCAATCTCAAGCCCGGCGACACGCTGCGCCACCGCGCGCTCGAAGCCATCAAGGCGACGCGCTGGGTCCCGCCGCAGGGGCAGAACCGCATCACCGGCATGATCGTCAGCAAGCCCGACTGGGTGCTGTCGCGCCAGCGCGCCTGGGGCGTGCCGATCGCGGTATTCGTGCGCGAGGTCGGCGACGGCTCGGTCGAAATCCTGCAAGGACGAAGCAATCAACAAGCGCATCGGCGACGCCTTCGAGGCCGAAGGCGCCGACGCCTGGTATGCGGCGGGCGCGCGCGAGCGCTTTCTTGGAAGCCGCGCGAACGAGGACTGGAGACAAGTCACCGACATCCTCGATGTCTGGTTCGACTCAGGCTCGACGCATGCCTTCGTGCTGGAAGACCCGCGGCATTTCCCGAGCCTCGCCGGGATCAAGCGCACGATCGATGGCGGGCCCGACACCGTGATGTATCTGGAAGGCTCCGACCAGCATCGCGGCTGGTTCCATTCTTCGCTGCTGGAATCCTGCGGCACGCGCGGCGTCGCGCCGTTCGACGTGGTGCTGACCCACGGCTTCATCCTCGACGAGAAGGGCGAGGGCAAGATGTCGAAGTCGCACGGCAACACGGTCTCGCCGCAGGACGTGATGCAGCACGCCGGCGCCGACATCCTGCGCTCTGGGTGATGGCGTCGGACTATGCCGACGACATTCGCTTCGGGCCGGAGATCCTGAAGAACTTCGTCGATACCTATCGCAAGCTGCGCAACACGCTGCGCTGGATGCTCGGCAACCTGGCGCATTTCCGGCCCGAGGATCGTGTCGCGGTCGACGAAGATGCCCGAGCTGGAGCGGCTGATGCTGCACCGGCTGGCCGAGCTCGACGGCCAGGTGCGTCAGGCCTCGCCGAGTTCGACTACAAGCGCATTTTCGCGACGCTCAATGCGTTCATGACCATCGATCTCTCGGCGTTCTACTTCGACATCCGCAAGGACGCGCTCTATTGCGACCCGTATTCGTCGGCAACACGCAAGGCCGCGCTGACCGTGATCGACCGGCTGTTCGGCTGCACCGTCACGTGGCTTGCCCCGATGCTGTGTTTCACCGCCGAAGAGGCGTGGCTGTCGCGCTATCCGGGCGAGGCCTCCTCGGTGCACCTTGAACTGTTCCCGGAGATCCCGGCGAATTTTCGCAACGATGCGCTGGCCGAGAAGTGGCGCAAGGTCCGCGAGGTGCGCCGCGCGATCACGGGCGCGCTCGAAATGGAACGTGCCGCAAAGCGGATCGGTTCGTCGCTCGAGGCCGCGCCGATCGTCTATGTCTCCGACGTGGATCTGTTCGCCGCACTGGTCGACGTCGATCTCGCCGAGGTTTCGATCACGTCGGCCGCGACCCTGGTCGAGGGCGAAGGGCCGGCGGAGGCGTTCCGGCTGCCCGATGTGCCGGGCGTTGCGGTCGAATTCCGCCTCGCCGAGGGTACCAAGTGCGCGCGCTCGTGGAAGATCTCAGGTGCGGTCGGCTCCGATCCGGACTATCCCGACGTGACGCCCGCGCGACGCGCAGGCGCTGCGCGAATGGGACGCCATCGCCAAGGCGGCGGAGTAAGGTAGAATCGTCGTCCCCGCGAAGGCGGGGACCCATAACCACAGGACGTAGGGTTTTGCCGTGCCCTACTACGTGTACATTCTTGCGAGCCGCAGATATGGGACGCTCTATATCGGCGTCACCAACAATCTCGCGCGCAGGCTGGAGCAGCATCGATCCGGCGCGATCTCGTCGTTTACGCGGACATACAAAGTCTTCCGGCTTGTGTATGTGGAAACGTTCGATGACCCCGTGTCCGCGATCACGCGCGAGAAACAGATGAAGAAGTGGAATCGCGATTGGAAAATCCGACTAATCGAAGAACAGAACCCGGATTGGAGCGATCTGACGGGTCTGCTTCAATAGCCGAGAAGGGTGTTTATGGGTCCCCGCCTTCGCGGGGACGACTTGGTTGGTTCCACGGCCTGTTCACCCGCTACGGGGTGATCGTTGCGCTCGTCGTCTGCGCCATCGATCAGGCGGTGAAGCTGTGGCTGCTCAACGTGTTCGATCTCGCCAATCGCGGGATCGTCCATCTGACGCCGTTCCTCAGCCTCGTGCTCACCTGGAATACCGGCATCAGTTATGGCCTCTTCCCGCAGGAGAGCGATTTCGGCCGTTATGTCCTGCTGGCGCTGAAAGCCGGCGCGGTCCTGATCCTGTGGGTCTGGCTGGCGCGGGCGGAATCACGCCTGACGGCCCTTTCGCTCGGCCTGATCATCGGCGGGGCCTTCGGCAACGCCATCGACCGCGTCGCCTATGGGGCGGTGGCCGACTTTGTCCTGTTCCACATCACCACACCCGGCTTCAATTTCACGTGGTACGTGTTTAACCTTGCGGATGCCGCAATCGTTGCAGGGGTGATCGGACTCTTGTATGAATCCCTATTCGGGGGGCACGCCGCAAAAGCGCCCTGATCCCCGTGATGAGTGGCCTGAAATGGCCAAACGCCAGCCGGGGGCGGCGATGGTCGTGGCAAACCGCGACATTTGGACCGTGAAACGGATGAACGCCATGCGTAACGAGCCGCCAACGAGCCTGCGCCGGACCCTGCTGGTCTGCGTGTGCGGGGCCCTGCTGGCTCTTCCAGCCGCCAGCGCCTATGCGGACGACGACGACGACACGTTCGAGCAAAAGATCATCAAGAACATCCTCGGCGGCATGGGCGTCGATGTCGGCCGCCCCGGCATCGATTACCGCGAGCGCTCCCCACTGGTCATCCCGCCGACGCGCGACCTGCCGCCGCCGCAGGCCGCCGACGTCTCGGCGCGCAATCCCGCCTGGCCGCGCGAGCCGGACAAGAAGTTGGTGGTTCGCGCCAAGCCAAACGCGCGTGCGACCGCGGATGAGCCCGGCAGCCATTCCGTCATGTCGCCGGACGAACTGCGCCGCGGCACCGGTGGTCCGCGTGCGGGCCGCGTCACCGAAACGTCGCGAAGCGGCTCGATCGACGAGGCCAACGCGGCTCGTGGGACGGTGAGCCCGACCGAGCTGAGCGGCACCTACAGCATATTCAGCTGGCGCTCGCTGATGGGTGTCCACTTGAACGAACAGGCGACATTCACCGGCGAGCCGTCGCGCGGCTCGCTCACCCAGCCGCCGCCCGGCTACCAGACGCCCTCCTCCGCGCAACCCTATGGCCTTGGGACCGAGAGGGGCGGATGGAAGATCCCGACCATTCTCGATCGCCCGGTCGGAAACGAACAGTGACGCCAGATTGCGTTTGACCGTTTTGCCGCGCCATGACCGGTCAGCTGTGCCAGGCACCGGCGCTTTGAGAGTCCCCGTGCACCTATTGACTCGTTTTCTCGCGATCCTCGCCGTTTGCGCCGCGATCACGCTGCCCTCGCACGATACCGTCGCCGCGCCCGTGGTCACACAGTTCAAGCTCGCCAACGGGCTGAGCGTGGTGGTCATTCCGGACCGACGCACGCCCGTCGTCACTCACATGCTGTGGTATCGCGTCGGCGCGGCCGACGAGCCGTGGGGCAAATCGGGCATCGCGCATTTTCTCGAACACTTGATGTTCAAGGGTACGGCGAAGAATCCGGCCGGACGCTTCTCGCAGCAGCTTGCCAGCATCGGCGGCCAGGAGAACGCGTTCACGGCCTACGACTACACCGGCTACTTCCAGCGCACGGCACGCGAGCATCTCGGCACGCTGATGGAGTTCGAGGCCGACCGCATGACCGGGCTCGTGCTGACCGACAGCGTGATCGCGGCCGAGCGCAACGTCATCCTGGAGGAGCGCAATCAGCGCATCGACAACGAGCCTGCCGCGCGGCTTGGCGAGCAGGTGCAGGCGGCGCAGTACCTCAATCATCCGTATCACCGGCCGACGATCGGCTGGCGCCACGAGATGGAAACGCTCGATCGCGAGGATGCGCTGGCGTTCTACCGGCGCTTCTACGTGCCGGACAATGCCGTGCTGATCGTCGCAGGCGACGTGACGGCGGAGGAAGTCAAGGCGCTGGCCGAGAAGACGTACGGCAAGATCGAACGCCGCGGCGAAATCGGTGCGCGCAAGCGCCCGCAGGAGCCGCCGCAGATCGCCGAGCGGCGCGTGACCTTCGCGGACCTGCGCGTCACCCAGCCGAGCATCCAGCGCGGCTATCTGGTGCCGTCCTTCACCACCGCGAAAGACCATGAAGGTGAAGCGCTCGAGCTGCTCGCCTATGTGCTCGGCGGCGGCTCGAACAGCCGGCTCTATCGTTCGCTGGTGATGGAGAAGCGCCTCGCGACCAATACCGGCGCCTGGTATCAGGGCACGTCGCTCGATGTCACGCGCTTCGGCGTTTATGCGACCGCTGCCGCGGGGACGTCGCTCGAAAAAGTCGAGGGCGCGATCGATGCCGAAATCGAAACGCTGCTCGACAAGGGCGTGACCCCCGAGGAGCTCGAGCGCGCGAAGAACCGCATGATCGCGGACTACATCTACGCGCAGGACAACCAGTCGACGCTCGCGCGCCAATATGGCGCGGCGCTGACCACCGGCTCGACCGTCGAGGCCGTGCTGGCGCGCCCTGACCGGCTGCGCGCGGTAACGCCCGAGCAGATCCGCGACGCGGCGCGGCGCTATCTCGACAAACGCCAGTCGGTCACCGGCTATCTCATCCGGGAAGGCGCGCCGCGCGAGGAGAAGAAATCGTGAGCAGGCTTTTCGCGGCGGCGCTCGGCATCGCACTGACGCTCGCAACTCTTGGCCCCGTACGCGCGGCAAGCAAGATCGAGGAGATCGTCTCGCCCGGCGGCATCAAGGCATGGCTCGTGCGTGACAGTACCGTTCCGATGCTGGCGCTCGACTACGCCTTCACCGGCGGCGCCAATGCCGACCCCGCCGACAAGCCGGGCGTCGCCCACGTGGTCGGCGCCATGCTCGATGAGGGTGCGGGCGACCTCGATGCGCGCGCCTTCCAGGAGCTGATCGAGGAGAAGGCGATCCATCTCGGCTTCACGGCCGGACGCGATCAGTTCCGCGGCTCCTTGCGGTCGCTCTCCGCCAACCTCGATGACGCCGTGAAGCTGCTCAACCTTGCGCTGACCGCGCCGCGTTTCGACCCCGAGCCGCTCGAACGCATCCGCGACCAGTCGCAGGCGCAACTCGTGCGCGGCACCACCAACCCGAACCAGATCGCCAACCGGCGCTGGTGGGCCGAGGCGTTCCCCAACCATCCCTATGGCCGGCCCAGCGACGGCACGCCGGAGTCGCTTGCTGCGATGACGGCCGCCGATCTGCGCGCCTATGTGCGCAACGTGTTTGCGCGCGACACACTCACCGTCGGCATTGTCGGCGATATCGATGCGGCGGCGGCCGGCAAGCTGATCGACCGGGTATTCGGCGGCCTGCCCGCGAAGGCGACGCTCGCGCCCGTGCCCGACCATCGCGATGCACGGGCTCGGCGAGCGCATCGTGGTCAATCTCGACGTGCCGCAGACCGTGATCAGCTTCGGCGGGCCGGGACTTGCGCGCAGCGACCCGGATTTCTTCACCGCCTATGTGGTGAACCACATCTACGGCGGCGGCTCGATGACCTCGCGGCTCTATCAGGAGGTGCGCGAGAAGCGCGGCCTTGCCTACGGCGTCGGCACCAGACTGGTCTGGATGGATCGCGCCAGCATCGTGAGCGGCGGGACGGCGACACGCTCCGACAAGGCGGGCGAAACGCTCGCGCTGATGGAGGAAGAAACCCGGCGGATGGCGATGGAAGGTCCGACGCAGGAGGAACTCGACAAGGCCAAGGCCTATCTCAAGGGCTCCTACGCGCTCGGCTTCGATACTTCGGCCAAGATCGCCGGACAGCTGGTGCAGATCCAGCTCGACAAGCTCGGCATCGATTATCCGGAGCGGCGCGGCGCCATGATCGATGCCGTCACGCTGAGCGAGGCCAAGCGCGTCGCCAAGCGGCTGCTCGACGCCAAGATGCTCACGCTCGTGGTCGGCCGTGCGCAGGGGCTGACCAAGACCAATTAGCTGTCGAAAGGCGTGGAACTTATCTGCTGCATCGCAGTAATGTAGCGAATGCCTTTCCAGCAGAACATCGACAATACGCGCGCCGAAAGGATCGGCGCGCACGGCGTTGCCAAGGCGGCGCTGGACGGAAGCGCTACGCCGCTGCGAGGCGGCGCTCGACTGGCTGCGCCAGCAGCACGCCGATGAGACCTTGCCGCTGTTGCGGCTGCCGGCAAAGACGAGCGACCTCGACGAGATCAATCGGGCGGCGGCACGGTTGCGCGCGGGCGCGACCGATGTGGTGGTGCTCGGCACCGGCGGGTCGAGTCTCGGCGGTCAGACGATCGCGCAGCTTGCAGACATCGGCGTGCGCGGCGCCGAAGCTTTTCGTGCTCGCCCGCGCATGCACTTCATGGACAATCTCGATCCCGCGACCTACGGCGCGCTGCTCGCGAAACTTCCGCTCGCGACCACGCGCTTCATCGCGATCTCGAAATCGGGCGGCACCGGCGAGACGCTGATGCAGGCCGCGGCCGCGCTGAGCGCCGTGAAGGCGGCCGGACTCGAGGCGCGCATCGGCGAATTGTTCTTCGGCATCAGCGAGGCCGCGAAGCCCGGCAAGAGCAATGGCTTGCGCGATTTGCTCGGTTCATCCGTCGAGATGCTCGAACACGATCCGAACATCGGCGGGCGCTATTCCGGGCTGAGCAATGTCGGGCTGTTGCCGGCCGCAATCCTGGGGCTCGATATCAAGGCCATCCGGGCCGGCGCGGGACAAGCGCTCGCGCCGGTGCTGGCGCAAGCGTCCCGCAGCCGAAGTGCCGCCTGCGCTTGGCGCCGCGCTCAACATCGCGGCGGGCGCCGCAGGCAAAAACATCGCCGTGCTGATGGCTTACGCCGACCGGCTCGAACGTTTCTCGCGCTGGTACGTGCAGCTCTGGGCCGAGAGCCTCGGCAAGGCGGGCCGGGGCACGACGCCGCTCGGCGCGCTCGGCCCGGTGGATCAGCACTCGCAATTGCAGCTCTTCATCGCCGGGCCGCGCGACAAGCTGTTCACCGTGGTCACGGTCGCGAGCGAGGGGAAAGGCCCGCGCATCGACGCCGAGCTCGCGCGCCGCGCCGGCGAGCCTGATCTGGGCGGCAAGACCATCGGCGACCTGGTCGCCGCGCAGGGCCGCGCCACCGCCGAAACGCTCGCCAAGAATGGCTGCCCGGTGCGCACCATGCATCTTGCGCGGCTCGACGAGACGAGCCTCGGTGCGCTGATGATGCACTTCATGCTGGAGACCATCATCGCGGCGCATCTCACCGGCGTCGACGCGTTCGACCAGCCGGCGGTGGAAGAGGGCAAGGTGCTGGCGAAGCAATATCTCGCCAAGGCCTGACCATGGCGATCCGCGTCACCGACGAGATCAGCCTCGACGAACGCGAGATCGAGGAGAGCTTCGTGCGCTCCTCGGGCCCCGGCGGGCAGAACGTCAACAAGCTCTCCACCGCCGTGCAGCTTCGCTTCGACGTGCGCGGCTCGCCGTCGCTGCCGAACGACGTGGCGATCCGGGCGATGCGGCTTGCCGGCAGGCGGCTCACCAAGGACGGCGTGATCGTGATCGTGGCGCAGAGCCACCGCACCCAGGAGCGCAACCGTGCCGACGCGCTGGAGCGGCTGGTCGCGCTGATCCAGGAGGCGGCCGTGCGCCCGATCCCGCGCCGCGCCACCAAGCCCACCAAGGCCTCGAAGGAAAAGCGGCTGGAGGGGAAGAAAGTACGTTCCAATATCAAGGGCTTACGGCGAACGAAGCCGGCATTGGATTAGCGGGGATCACAAGAGCCGCCCCGCCATAATCCATCGAGTGGCGTGCTAGATATCGGACGTCGAAAGCCCTTGAGTCGCCCGATGCCCGTCCGCCAGCTCGCCGAAAACATCGTCAACCGCATCGCCGCAGGCGAAGTGGTCGAGCGTCCGGCGAGCGTCGTGAAGGAGCTTGTCGAAAACGCGCTCGACGCAGGCGCGGGGCGCATCGAGATCGTCACCGACGGCGGCGGGCGGCGGCTGATCCGCGTCACCGATGACGGCTCCGGCATGACGCGCGCGGATTTGGCGCTGGCAGTCGAGCGCCACGCCACATCGAAATTGCCGGATGACGATCTGCTGGCGATCGACACGCTGGGTTTCCGCGGCGAGGCGCTGCCCTCCATCGGATCGGTCGCGCGGCTCTTGATCGCGACGCGTCACGCCGGTGAGACGCACGCCTGGGCGATCGAGGTCGATGCCGGCGAAAAATCCGACGTGAAGCCGGCGGCGTTGACGCAAGGCACGCGCGTCGAGGTGCGCGATCTGTTCTACGCAACGCCCGCGCGGCTGAAGTTTCTCAAAACCGACCGCACCGAGGCTGAGGCGATCCGCGACGTGGTGCGCCGCCTCGCCATGAGCCGGCCGGATGTCGCCTTTACGCTCGCGGGCGAGGAACGCAGCGCCATCACGTGGGGACCGGCGCACCCGGGCCCCGCGGGGCGGCTCGCGCGGCTCGGCGATGTGCTGGGCGCGGACTTCCGGGCGAATGCCGTCGAGGTGCGCGGTGGGCGCGAGGGCCTGACCATCGAGGGTTACGCGGCGCTGCCGACCTATTCGAAGGGCAATGCGCTCTCGCAATATCTGTTCGTCAACGGCCGCCCGGTGCGCGACCGGCTGCTGCTCGGCGCGGTGCGCGGCGCCTACGCGGACTATCTGCCGCGCGACCGCCATCCCGTGCTGGCGCTTTTCGTCACCGTCGAGCCGCGCGAGGTCGACGTGAACGTGCATCCGGCCAAGACCGAGGTGCGCTTCCGCGATTCAGGACTGGTGCGTTCCTCGATCGTGCGTGCCCTGCAGGAGGCGCTCGCGCGCGACGCGCAGCGCGCCGCAACCACCGGCGGCGAGGCGACCATCGCGGCGTTCAAAGCGAACGCGGCGTTCCGGCCCAATACCGCCCCGCGCCGCGGCTGGGACTGGCGCAATTCTCCTGCTTACCCCACGCAAGGCGCGACCGCGCTCGCAGGGTTTGCCGAAGCCGCGCAGGCGGCGTTCGATACCGGCATGCCGTCGGCGGACGTGCGCGTCGTCGCCGAAGCCGCGCCGGATTTGCTCGACCGCCCGCTCGGCGCGGCGCGCGCGCAATTGCACGAGACCTACATCGTGGCGCAGACGCGCGACGGCATCGTGATCGTCGACCAGCATGCCGCGCATGAGCGCATCGTCTACGAGCGCATGAAGGCCGCGCTCGATAGGAGCGGCGTCGCCAGGCAAATCCTGCTGATCCCCGAGATCGTCGAATTGGACGAAGCCGATGTCGAGCGGCTGTGCGCGCGCGCGGACGAACTCGCAAAGTTTGGCCTCGTGCTCGAAGCCTTTGGCCCCGGCGCGGTCGCGGTGTCGGAAACACCCTCGCTCTTGGGCGAAACCGACGCGCAGGGGCTGGTGCGCGACCTCGCCGAGCACATGGCCGAATGGGACGAGGCGCTGCCGCTCGAGCGCCGCCTGATGCACGTCGCCGCCACGATGGCGTGCCACGGCTCGGTGCGGGCCGGCCGCCGCCTCAAGGCCGAGGAGATGAACGCGCTGCTGCGCGAGATGGAAGCGACGCCGAACTCCGGCCAGTGCAATCACGGCCGGCCGACCTATGTGGAGTTGAAGCTCGGCGATATCGAGCGATTGTTTGGGCGCAGATAACTCGACAGGGGAGCTTAGGCCTCGCGCCGCAAAATCGTGAACTCCGTGTCGTCGTACTTGCGCCGCTCGATTTCGTCGAATCCACCCGGCGTTTTGAACGCATCTGCGGCTTCCTCGACGACGATCAGCGCATTGTCGCTCAGCCATCCGCCTTCGCGCGCGGACGTTAGCGCCTTCTCGGCCAGGCCCATCCCGTAGGGCGGATCGAGGAACACGAGCCCGAACGGCTCGACCGGATGCACCGGTCCGAGTTTCGTCGCGTCGCGGCGGAAGATGCGCGTGATCGCCGCCACGCCCAGCGCCTCGACATTCTGCCGCTGCAGCGCGCGCGCCTCCACGCCATCGTCGACGAATTGCGCGAAGGCCGCGCCGCGCGAGATCGCCTCCAGCCCCAGCGCGCCGGTGCCGGCGAACAGGTCGAGCACGCGCGCCCGCTTACCGGGTCGCCGTAAGCGTGCATCAGGATGTTGAACAAGCGACTCGCGCAAGCGGTCGGCGGTCGGGCGGATGCTTTGCGTTTTCGGCGCCGCGAGCGCGCGTCCGCGCAGCCGTCCGCCGACGATACGCACTTAACGATCTCGCTTGCCGCGATGCGGCCGCCCGCCGCGTTTCGGCGCACCGTCGAATGACGGTCTTGCGCCTTCGCCACGCGAGGGGCGGTGAAATTTCTTCTTCTCGGTGGGCGTCTTCTCCCGCCGTTCCGGCCTCGCGCCCGCTGGTCGCTTCGCTTCGCCGGGCGCAAAATGGAAATCAGGCGCCGGCTTCCGCGGCTTGGGCGGCGTCGTCTCGCGCGGCGTCACCGGCCCGGAAAAATCCGCGCCCGCCAGCCGCGCGAGCTTTTCGCCCAGTTGATCGCGCAGCACCCGCGTCGGCACCTCGGCGATCCCGCCGTCCTCGATCTCGCCCAGCTGGAACGGCCCGAACGACACGCGGATCAGCCGCGCCACTTGCAGGCCGAGATGGCGCAGCACGTTGCGCACCTCGCGGTTCTTGCCCTCGCGGATCGCAAATGTGATCCACGCGTTCGAGGTCTGCTCGCGGTCGAGCGTCGCCTCGATCGGCCCGTAGTTGACGCCGTCGACCGTGATGCCGTCGCGCAATTCGTCGAGCTGCGCCTGCGTCACCTTGCCGTGCGCGCGCACGCGATAGCGCCGCAGCCAGCCGGTCGCCGGCAACTCCAGCGCACGTGCGAGCCCGCCGTCGTTGGTGAGCAGCAGCAGCCCCTCGGTGGACAGATCGAGCCGCCCGACGCTGATCAGCCGCGGCAGGTCCTTCGGCAGCGCGCCGAAGATGGTCGGCCGGCCCTGCGGGTCGGCGCTGGTGGTCACCAGCCCGCGCGGCTTGTGGTAGAGAAACAGCCGCGTGCGTTCCGCGCCGGGCAGCGGCTTGCCGTCGACCACGATCTTGTCGGCAGCGCTGACGTTGAGCGCGGGCGAGGCGATCTTGGCGCCATTGACGGCAACGCGCCCGGCCGCGATCCAGGCCTCGGCTTCCCGGCGGGAAGCAAGCCCTGCGCGCGCGATGACTTTGGCGATGCGCTCGCCTTGTGTAGGTTGGTTCGACATTGGAGCCTTATGGCACAAAGTTTCATGGATGACGCGCTCGCTGAAGCGCGTGCGGCGCAAGCTGCCGCCGAGGTGCCGGTCGGCTGCGTGATCGTGCGCGACGGCGCCGTGTTGGCGCGCGCCGGGAACCGCACCCTGCGCGACCGCGATCCGACCGCCCATGCCGAAATGCTTGCTATCAGGCAGGCCGCCGCCGCGCTCGGCTCCGAGCGGCTCACCGGCTGCGATCTCTATGTGACGCTGGAGCCCTGCGCGATGTGCGCGGCGGCGATTTCGTTCGCGCGCATCCGGCGGCTCTACTACGGCGCGGCGGACCCGAAAGGCGGTGCGGTGGAGAACGGCGTGCGATTCTTTGCGTCGCCGACCTGCCATCATCGTCCGGAAGTCTATGGCGGCATCGGCGAGAGCGAGGCTGCGGCGCTGCTGCGGGATTTCTTCAAAGCAAGGCGCTGAGCTTCTCCTTCACCTCCGCCTTTATCGGCTCCGCGGCGCGCAGGATCGCGCTCGCCTGGAAGAAATCCAGCATGCGGAAAATGCCGATGTTCGGCCGCACCACGAGATCGGGTGCGCCGCCTTTCAGCTTCTCCGAAACGATGGTGCGGGCCATCACCGAAATCGTGGCGAACAGGCTTTCCCACGGGTCGGGCACGCCTTGGGCCTCGGCGCTGCCGCCGGACACGTCGACGGCGAGAATGACATCGGCCTTGCCGCGCAGGCACGGTGAACGGCAGCGGATCGACCGCGCCGCCATCGACCAGCACGCGGTCCAGCTCGACCGGCCGCACCAGACCGGGAATGGCGAATGAGGCGGCGATCGCGGGTTTGAGCGGTCCTTCCGTGAATACGACAGGTTCGCGCGCATGCAGGTCCGCCGCGATGGCAGTCAGCGGGATTGCGAGATCGGAGAAATCGTCCGGCAGCAGCTCGGCCAGGAACGCGTCATAGAATTTCAGGCCATCGACCACCAGCGGATTGCCAAAGCCCGCTCCGAGGATGTCGGACCAGCCGACCGCGCGGCAGGCCATCACACGGCGCAGCACCTCGCCGCGGTCATGCGCCAGCGCAATGAGATGACGGCGCATCGCGCGTCCGCTCAGGCCCGCCGCATAGCCGGCGCCGATCACCGCGCCGATCGACGAGCCTGCGATCGCCGCAGGCTTCACGCCCATCTCGTCCAGTGCCTCGACGACCGCAATGTGCGCGAGGCCGCGCGCGCCACCGGCTCCCAGCGCCAGCGCAAAGGTTTTCACCGGATGTTCACTTGGCGCCCGCTTCGCGCGCGAACTCCCAGGCCGTGGCAGCGAGCGGCCGTACCATCTGGGCGCGGGCGGGCGCGTTCTCGTTGGTGGCGGTGCCATCCCTTACGCGCCCCACGATGCCCTGCAGGATCGCGGCGAGCCGGAAGAAATTATAGGCCGAATAGACCGCGAGATACGGCCGCGGATCGAGGCCGGTGCGCGCCACGTAGGCATCGACGTAATCCGACAGCGCCGGAATGCCGAGCGCCTTGAGATCGAGCCCGACCAGCGAGCCGGTGCCGGCGCCCGCGTCGGACGAGGGCATGTGCCACTGCATGCAGTGATAGGTGAAGTCGGCGAGCGGATCGCCGAGCGTGGACAGTTCCCAGTCGAGCACCGCGAGCACGCGCGGCTCGCTCGGATGCAGGATCATGTTGTCGAGCCGGTAGTCGCCGTGCACGAGCCGCACCGGAGCGGCCGGGGGCAGATGCGCGGGGAGCCACTCCATGATGCGCTCCATCTCGTCGATCTTCTCGGTCTCCGAGGCGCGATACTGCTTCGACCAGCGGTCGACTTGGCGCGCTACGTAATTCTCACCCCTGCCGTAGTCGCCAAGCCCGATAGCCGCGGGGTCATAGGAGTGCAGTTTCGCGAGCGTCGCGTTCATCACGTCGAACACTGCGGTGCGCTCGGCCGGGTTCGAGCCCGGCATGTCCGGCACCCAGATCACGCGGCCATCGACATAGCCCATCACGTAGAATGCCGTGCCGGTGATGCTCTCGTCGGCGCAGTAGATCGATTGGCTCGGCGGCCGGGAAGCCCTGCGCGTGCAGCGCGCTGATGACCTTGAACTCGCGGTCGACCGCGTGCGCGGAAGGGAGCAGCTTGCCGGGGGGTTTTCGCCGCAGCACGTATTTGCGCGCAGGCGTTTCCAGCATGTAGGTCGGATTGGATTGCCCGCCCTTGAACTGCTTCACCGTCAGCGGGCCTTTGAAGCCGGGCGCGTTCGCCGTGAGGTAGGCCTCGAGCCGTGCGGTGTCGAAGCGCAGCGGCGCCGACACTTCCTTGGTGCCCGTATAGGTGGCCTGCCGGTCGATCTGGGTCATGCGTTTCTCCCAGCCGGAACCTATCGCGCTTGGACTTGATGGCAAAGGCGGTCGCGGAGCGTCAGCTTTCGGCGGTTTCCCGCCCGATAGCCAAGTATCCGATATCGCGCCGGCAAAAGCCGCCCGGCCAGTCGATCTTGTCCACCGCCGCATAGGCGCGCTTTTGCGCTTCCGCCACCGAGCTGCCCATCGCCGCAATGCCGAGCACGCGCCCGCCATTGGCGGTGATCCGGCCGCCCTCCGCCTTGGTGCCGGCGTGGAAAATCTCGACATCGTCGAGCGCCGCCGCCGCGTCGAGCCCCTCGATCACCGAGCCCTTGCCGTAATCGCCCGGATAGCCGTTGGTCGCCATCACGACCACCAGCGCGGCTTCGTCGTACCAGCGCAGATCGAAATTCTTCAGTTGCCCGTCGCGCGCGGCGATCAGCGCCGGCAAAAGATCCGACATCAGGCGCAGCATCAGCACCTGGCATTCGGGATCGCCGAAGCGGACATTGTATTCGATCAGCTTCGGACCCTGCGCGGTGATCATCAGCCCGGCGAACAGGATGCCCTTGAAGGGCGCGCCCATGTCCTTCATGGCACGCACCGTCGGCATGACGATCTCGTCCATCGTGCGCCGGGTCATTTCCGACGTCATCACGGGCGCGGGAGAATAAGCACCCATACCGCCCGTGTTCGGGCCCTTGTCGCCATCGAACGCGCGCTTGTGGTCCTGCGCGGAGGCAAGCGGGATTGCGGTATCGCCATCGCAGAGCGCGAAGAACGAGGCTTCCTCGCCGCGCATGAATTCCTCGATCACGACTTCCGCACCGGCTTCGCCCAAACCGCCGCCGAACATCATGTCGATCGCGGCTTCGGCCTCAGCCATCGTCTCGGCGATGATCACGCCCTTGCCGGCCGCAAGGCCATCCGCCTTGATGACGATCGGGATGGGTTGCTTGCGCGCGTAGGCCTTTGCGGGCGCGGCGGCGGTGAAGCGCTCATAGGCGGCGGTCGGAATGTTGTGCGCCTTGCACAGGTCCTTGGTGAAGCCCTTGGAGCCTTCGAGCTGCGCCGCGCTCTTGCGCGGCCCGAAGCACTTGAAGCCCGCGGCTTCGAGATCGTCCACGATGCCGGCGACCAGCGGCGCTTCCGGGCCGACCACGACGAAATCGACCTTGCTCGCCTTGCAGAACGCCACCACCGCCGCGTGGTCCGCGATGTCGAGCGCGACGCACTCGGCTTCCTGCGCGATGCCGGCATTGCCGGGCGCGCACCAGAGCTTGGTCGTCAGCGGCGAAGCGGCGATTTTCCAGGCCAGCGCATGCTCGCGCCCGCCCGAGCCGAGGAGGAGGATGTTCATGGGCGGGGATGTAGCAAGATTCGTAGCGGTTTTCGCTACGCGGGGAGCGTAATTGCTGCCTTTGTCCCCGGCGGCAGCGCGTGCGGTTCGACCTCGATCACGCCGTCGCGCAGCCGCACCCGATAGGTTGCAAGCTTCTCGGTGAACGGCGGCGGGGCGCAGCCGTCCTCCAGCCGGTATTCGTAGCCGTGCCACGGGCAGGTCACGAGCCCATTGACGATGCAGCCTTCGCCGATCGGACCGTTCTGATGGGCGCACAGGTTGGTCAGCGCGCCGATCTGGGTACCGTCGCGGAACACCGCGATGCGCTCGCCATCCGGCGCTACGACGATGCGCGCCCTCTTCTCGGGGATGGAATCCGGCGGGCCGACCACTAGCCAGCCGTCATGCTGCTGCGCGGCCTCGCGCTCGCGCCACGCCGCCGCGATGTGCAGCGCCGCCACGAGCGCGAACGAGCCGCCGAGCAAGATTGGAATGAAGATGCGGCGGTCCTCCTGCATCAGCCCGAGCGCGACATGCATCACCAGCACGCCGTAGGCGACGTAGAGCGCCATGTGCAGTGTCTTCCAGATGCGCGGCGTCAGGAACGCGAGCCAGAAATCGTGGCTTGTGGCGGCGAGCAGGAACAACACCGTAAGTCCGAACAGGCCGAGCGCCTTGATCGGGAAGCCGATGAACTTCCCGTAGCCGGGGCTGGCAACCATCTCGTTCATGAGGTCGGCCGTGGCCCCCTGCACCGCGAACCAGTCGACCACCGACCACGCATGCACCAGCGCGACGAGAAACGTCAGCACGCCGAAATGGCGGCGGTTGTACAAGAGCGGCAGGAAGCGCGGCGACAGGCGCGCAAGCGGCCCGATCGTCAGGATGATGGTCAGCATCACGAAGGCGCAGGTGCCGAACGCCTTGATGCGCAGGCCGATCCAGGCCGGCATGTCGGCGGGCGGATTGCGCAATGCGCCGAGCGTCATGAAGGTGCCGATGAACAGCACGACGCCCGTAATCAGGATGCCGTCATAGATCAGCTTGCGCCGGTTCCACTGGACCGCGGAGAAGCCGGCGCTCATTTCGGCTCCGGCATAAGCGCGTCTACGCGCGTCTTCGGCGCGCTATCGGCGGCGGCGGGCGCTTGACGAGCGCCATCGTAAAGCCGAGCGCGACGATCAGGGCGAGCACCGGCCACAGGAGGCGGTGGAAGGTCCGGTGTCCGCGCGTCATCGCAGCGCCTTCAGCCAGCGCGCCAGCACATAAGGCCACAGCGCCGCCGCGCCGGGCAGGATCAGGATGCGCGCGCCGAGGCTCACCGGCGCGGGCTGCACTCGCGTGATGCCGAAAGTCACGAAGGCGACGGCCGTCGCGATGCCGACCGCCGCGTAGAGCGCCAGCGCGTTGAGCAGAAATGCCACGATAGGATGCATCCGATGAATTCCGGGGTGGCTTGCCGCGTCCGGTCAGCATAGCCAATACGGCTTCCGTTGAAATTCGTTTCGCGTCGGCGCGGAGTAGAGCGGCCCGGCAAAGTATTGTCATATCATATATAATGTGATATCAAATTTCGGGTGAGGCTGGTAGTCGATACCAATGTCATCGTCTCGGCGATGAGAAGCCCGCGCGGGGCGTCCGCGGCGCTTCTGATTGCGGCACGCCGCAGCAGGATTACATTGGTTGCCAATGTAGCCCTCGCGCTCGAATACGAGGCAACGTGCCGCCTCGCCGAGCATCGGCTTGCATCGGGACTCGATCTCGATCAGGTCGGAATTTTCGTCGATGCCGTTATCGCGATGGCCGACCCCGTCGAGTCGCACTTCATATGGCGGCCGCAGTTGCGTGACCCAGGTGATGAACTGGTTCTCGAAGCGGCGGTCAACGGACACGCCGACGCGATCGTTACATTCAATCTGCGAGATTTCGGCGCGGTCCCGCAGCGTTTCGGAATTGAATTGCTGTTGCCGGCGGAAGCTCTTAGGAGGGTCGGACCATGAAAACTCAAAGCACTTACCCGCTACGGCTGCCGCGCTCGGTCAAGGCCGAGGTCGAGCGCCGCGCGAAGGAGGACGGGATCAGCATCAATCAGTTCGTCGCGACGGCGGTGGCGGAGAAGCTTGCGGTCATGAACTCGGCCGCGTTCTTTGCCGAGCGTCGCAATCGAGCGGACTTCAAGGCGTTCGACCGGATCATGCGCCGCAAAGGTGGAGAGCCGCCCGTGCCGGACGATACGATTTGAAACGAGCCTTCGCACGCATGAACGAACCCCGCGTCAACATCCCGGAATGGACCGTCTCCGAGCTCTCGGCGGCGCTGAAGAAGACCGTGGAAGACGCCTACGGCTTCGTGCGCGTGCGCGGCGAGATATCCGGCTTCAAGGGCGCATCTCCGTCCGGCCACTGCTACCTCCGTCTGAAGGACGACAAGGCGGTACTCGAAGGCGTCATCTGGAAGATGGTCTACGGGCGCCTCCGCTTCAAACCGCAAGAAGGCCTGGAGGTCATCGCGACTGGTCGGCTGACGACGTACCCTGGCTCATCGAAATATCAACTGATTATCGAGTCGCTCGAGCCCGCCGGCATCGGCGCCCTGATGGCGCTGCTGGAAGAGCGCAAGAAGAAGCTCGCCGCCGAGGGCCTGTTCGACGAGGCGCGCAAGCAGCTCATTCCTTTCCTGCCCGCCGTGATCGGCGTCATCACCTCGCCGACCGGCGCGGTCATCCGCGACATCCTGCATCGGCTCGCCGACCGCTTCCCGCGCCATGTGCTGGTCTGGCCTGTGCGCGTGCAGGGCGATGGCTCGGCCGAGGAGGTCGCGGCCGCGATCCGCGGCTTCAACGCGCTGCCCGAGGGCGGGCGCATCGCGCGGCCGGACGTGCTCATCGTGGCACGCGGCGGCGGCTCGCTCGAAGACCTCTGGTCGTTCAACGAGGAGATCGTGGTGCGGGCGGCAGCGGAGAGCATGATCCCGCTCATTTCCGCGGTCGGCCATGAAACCGATATCACGCTGATCGATTTCGCCGCCGACAAGCGCTGCCCGACGCCGACCGCCGCGGCCGAAATGGCGGTACCGGTGCGCTCGGAACTGCTGACGCAAATCGACTCGCTCGCGCGCCGCCAACGCTCATGCTGGGCGCGCGGGCTCGATGCGCGGCGCACGGAACTGCGCGCCGCCGCGCGTGCGCTGCCGGCCGCCGATGAGCTGCTCGCCGTGCCGCGCCAGAAGCTCGATTCGCTCAGCGAGCGGCTGCCGCGCGCGCTGAAAGCGAACGCCGAGATCCATCACAAGCAGTATCTCAAATGCGCGACCAAGCTCTCGCCGCAGCTTCTGCGCAGCCGCGTCCGCGCCGAACAGGAGCGCGTCAGCAACCTCATCGCGCGCGCCCGGCGCTGCACGCAGGTACATCGCGATCGGCGCCGCCAGCATTTCGCCGCTGCCGGCGGCCGGCTCGATGCGGCGATGCGCGCCAACATCCTGGGCCATCGCCAGCGCATCGTGCGCGACCGCGAGCGTATCGCGACATTGTTCGAGCGCGGCGCGCTCGGAATGGCACGGTTGATCGAGCGGCGCTTCGCGGCGCTCGATCGCGCCGACAAGCTGCTCGGGGCATTCTCGTATCAGAGCGTGCTCGCGCGCGGGTTTGCGCTGGTGCGCGATCCGTCAGGTACCCCGTTGCGCAGCGCATCGGCCGTCAGCCCCGGCCAGCAACTCGATATCGAATTTCGTGACGGGCGCGCGACTGCGGTCGCGACGCAGGCGCATGGCGTTCCGGTAAAGCCGCGCCAGCCGATCCGCCCGCGCGCGCGCCGCTATGGCAGCGGCGAAGGGCAGGGGAGCTTGTTCTAGATCCGCCGTCCGGCTTCCTGCCAGTAAGGATCGCGCAGGCGCCGCTTGAAGATCTTGCCACTCTCCTCGCGCGGCAGCGCGTCGGAAAATTCGATCACGCGCGGCACCTTGTAATCGGCGATACGCTCCTTGAGAAACTTGCGCACCGCGTCGCGCTCGATCGCCGCGCCATTGTGCGGCTGGACATGTGCGGCGAGCGCCTCGCCGAACTCGGCGTCCGGAATGCCGAACACCGCGCAGTCCGCGACGTCCGGCATGGTGATCAGCACCGCTTCGATCTCGGCCGGATAGATGTTGACGCCGCCCGAGATCACCATGTCGGACTTGCGGTCGCAGATGTAGAGATAGCCCTCGCGGTCGAAATAGCCGACGTCACCGACCGCCACGAGCCCGTCGCGGTCGATCGCCTTCCGGTCCTCCGGGCGGTTGATGTAGGTAAAATCCGGATAGGCCGCCTGGCGGCAATAGATCAGTCCGGGCTCGTAGGGCGGCAGCACCTCGCCGGCATCGTTCATGATGCGCACCTCGGCGCCCGCGACCGGGCGTCCCGCCGAGCCCGTGTGGGTGCGCGATTCCTCCGACGAGAGGAGCGTGATGAAGCCCGCCTCGCTCGACGCATAGCTCTCGTTGATCACCGGCCCCCACCAGTCGATCATCTGCTTCTTGACCTCGGGCGGGCAAGGCGAGCCGGTCGAGGCGACGAAGGTGACCGAGGAGACATCGTACTTGCGCTTCACCTCGTCGGGCAGGCGCAACAGGCGCACCATGTGCGTCGGCACGAGGTAAAGCCGGTCGAGTCTGTGTTTCTCGATATCGGCGAGCAGCCGCTCTGCCTCGAAGCGCTCGTGCATGACGACGATGTCGCCGTTGAGCAGGCTCTGCGAGCCGTAAGACGCGGGCGCCGAGTGATAGAGCGGCGCCACCATCGCGGTGCGCATGCCCGGCTTGATGCCGAGCACTGTCTGCGTGATCTCCAGCATCCGCGCCATCTGCTCGGGTGGGGGTGGGCGGCGCAGCACGCCCTTCGGCTTTCCGGTCGTGCCGGAGGAATACGGCACCGATCCATGCACCTGCCGCGGCGCCCCGGCATAAGGCTCGTGGCCCGCGAGCCAGCTTTCCCATTCGGTTGCGCCCGGCGGCACCGCGCATTGCTCGTCCGTGAGGCGAAATGAGGCGCGCAGTTCCGGCGGCGGCGCGACCACGATCACCACGCACCCCGGCGGCACACCGCCCTCGATCTGCCGCAGCAGATCGGCGTGCACGATCAGCGCCTTGGCGCTGCAGTCGCGCAGGATGTAGCCGGCTTCGTCCGCCTTGTAGTGCCAGTTGATCGGGCAAGAGTAGCAACCGGCCTGCCGAGCGATCAGCGCTGCTTCGAGGAACGCGACCTCGTTGCGCAGCATGATTGCGACGACGTCGCCTTCGCCAATGCCGAGCGCCGCCAGCGCACTGACCCCGCGCGCCGCCCGCTCGGCGATTGCCGCGCCATCGCGCTCGCCGCCCGACCAGATGACTTTCGCGACCATCGTCCTCCCCGATTTTGGCCTAACCTATTGATCGGGAGGGACAAGGTCTAGCGTGCGAGCCATTCGGCAACGCGTTTGAGCGCATCCGCGCGCGCCACCGGGTCGGTGCCGACATGCACGCGGCCTGTCGCGCCGGTCGCGAAGGCGATCCCGTTGCGCTGCTGCAACGGCAGGTCGGGATGATCGAAGTCGTGGTGCGCGCCGGGATAGACCGTGATCGCGGCCCGCGCGGTGCGGCCGCGCGCGCCGGCCACCATCTGCTCGCAGGCACTCGCCGGCGACCAGTCGTCCTTGGCGCCGATCAGGATCAGGGTCGGCAGGCGCGCGCTCCAGGCGGTGTCGCGCAGGCGGCGGCAGCCCGGATAGAACGCGATCGCGGCGCGGAAATCCGGCGTGTCACCTTTCTTCGCCGCGCGCGGACGCACGGTCCACAGCACCGCCACCGCGCCATTGGCCCAGCCGATCAGCGAGATCCGGTCTGACGCCACATAGTGCTGCTGCTGCAGCCAGTGCCGGGCCGCATTCGCGTCGACCACCCGCTCGCGGCCCGAGCGCATGCTGCGCTGGCCGGTATTACATTGCGGTCCGAGCGAGCGAGAGCCGAAACTGTCCGGGAACAGCGCCACAAAACCCGCCGCGACCAGCCGTTCGCCCCAGTCACGATAGCGCGGCGCAATCGGCGCATTGCGTCCGGCCAGCCCGTCGCAATTATGCAGCGCCACAACGGCCGGGAACGGGCCTGTGCCCTCGGGCCGATAGATCAAGGCCTTGAGCTTCACCCCCTCATGGATGATTTCGACCGGTTGCGGCTCGGGCACGCCCGCCCAGGCCGCGACCGGCAAGGCCACGCCGGCGGCAAGAATCAGGCTGATGAGGTGCCGCATGAACGCACCAATCGAAGGGTTTATCGCCGCAGTTCGAACCATTATGTTCTGCGTCGCCGTGCCGATATGTAAATAAGGCCGCCTTGGCCCTGAACGGAGACTGAACGTGCTCAACCGCTTTAGCGGACCCTCGCCGATGCCGGGTGAGGCCGAGGTGAAATATCTCGACGGGGACTTCCGTGTCGTGCGGCCGGGCGCGTTCGTGCGCTGTGCGATCACCAATGTACCGATCCCGCTGGAAGAGCTGAAGTACTGGAGCGTTGAGCTCCAGGAGGCCTACGTGACGCCAGAGGCGGTGTTGCAGCGCTACGCGCCGGGCCGCCTCAAGGAGGCTTGAGGCCCGCACGGGCGCCCAGCACGAGCCGGCCGAACGCACCCGCTTCGGCGATTTTCATCTCGACCGGCAGCACGCGGGCGCGCGCGCTGAGCATCGTGACCGAGGCGTCGCCCGTTAGCCGCGCAGCGTCCTTCTCGGTCGTGACCAGTTCGAGATTGCCCTGGTCGGCCTCGCGTACGAGCGCCCGCGCCTCCTTCACGCTGTAGCGGTGATGATCCGGGAAGCTGCGCCGCACCGGGGCGTCGATGCCGGCGGCGGCTAGCGTGGCAAAGAATTTTTCCGGATTGCCAATGCCGGCGAACGCGAGAACTTTGCCCGCGCGCAGCGCCGCGACCGCGTCAGGCGCGGGCTCAAGCTTGCCGTGAAACACCGGCAGGCCGCGCGCTCGCGCCGCCGCTTCGATGGCCGGGTCAGTCTCACCGACAATCAGGAGCGCGGAGGCGCGGTCGAGTTGCGGTTCGAGTGGGGCGCGCAAGGGCCCGGCAGGGATGACGCGGCCGTTGCCGGTGCCGCGAGAGTCGACCACGAGAAACGAGAGATCCTTGATCAGCGATGGGTTCTGAAACCCGTCATCCATCACGATGATGCTGGCGCCGCTATCGGCGGCAAGCCGCGCTCCGGAGACGCGTTCTTCGGCAACAACGGTTGGCGCGACGCGCGCGAGCAGCAGCGGCTCATCGCCCACTTGAATCGCGGTGTGCGCGGGATCGGCCATCACGGGTCCGGCCAGCCGTCCGCCGTAACCGCGCGTGAGAAACACCGGCTTCTCGCCAGCCGCGATCAGCAAGCGTGCAATCGCAATCGCGGCCGGCGTCTTGCCCGCCCCGCCGACGGTCGGATTGCCGACGCAGATCACCGGAACGTCGGCGCGAGCACCGGGCTGCGCGAGGCGCCGTGCCGCGACGGCGCCGTAGATCGCCGCCAAGGGAGACAGCAATGCGGCCGCAGCACCGGGCCTGTCCCACCAAAAGGCAGGCGCCCGCATATCAGCGCCGCTCGAGATCGAGCTGCATCAGATACGGCTCGATCGCCGCGAGCGTGCGCCGCAGCGCGCCGCCGAGCTGCTCGACGGTGGCAAGGCCCGCATCGGCTACCTGCTTGCGCTCCGCCGCATCGGTCAGCCACGCGCCGATGCGCAACGCGAGCCGGTTCACGTCGAGCACTTCCTCGGCGCCGTGCGCCTCGTCGAGCGCTGAGTAGATCTCGTTGAAATTCCACACATGCGGCCCATGCAGGATGGCGGCGCCGAGCTTCGCCGCCTCGATCGGGTTCTGTCCGCCATGGCGCACCAGCGATCCGCCCATGAACACGATCGGGGCGAGGCGGTAAATGAGCCCCAGCTCGCCGATCGTATCGGCGACGTACACATCCGTGCCGCGATCGGGCAGCAGCCCGCGCGAGCGCGCGACCGCGTTCAGGCCCGCGGCGGTCGCGATCTCGACCACGCCCGCCCCGCGCTCGGGATGACGCGGCGCGATGATGGTGAGCAGGCCGGGAAAGCTCTGCTTGAGCCGCCGGTGCACGTCGATGATGACGGCTTCCTCGCCCGGATGGGTGGACGCCGCCGCGATCATCGGGCGCTGCCGCACCACGGCGCGCATTGCGGAAAGCTTGCCGGCATCGACCGGCGGTGCCGGCACGTCGAGCTTCAGGTTGCCGGTCATGCTGACGCGCGGCGCCCCAAGCTCGGAATAGCGTTCGGCATCGGGCTCGGATTGCGTCAGGCACAGGTCGAACCGGCCGAGCAGCGCCCCGATCGTGTTTGGCAGGTAGCGCCAGCGCGTGAACGAGCGCTCCGACAGGCGGCCATTCACCAGGATCAGCGGGATGCTCTTCTGCGTGCATGCCATAATCAGGTTCGGCCAGAGATCCGACTCGGCGAGCAGCGCGAGGTTCGGCTGCCAGTGATCGAGGAAGCGCGCGGCGTAGCGCGGCGCATCGAGCGGGATGAACTGATGGATCGCGCCGGGCGGCAGGCGCCGCTCGGCAAGCCGCGCCGACGTCACGGTGCCCGACGTGACGAGTACGTTGAAATTGCGCGCGCGCAAGCCCTCGACCAGCGGAATGACGGCGAGCATCTCGCCGACGCTCGCGCCATGCGCCCAGATCAGCGGGCCGGGTGGACGCGGGATGGCGCTCTCGCCGCGCCGCTCTGCGAGGCGTTGTGGGTGCTCCTTGCCGCGCCGGAGCCGGCTTGCAAGCACGAGCCGCGCCATCGGCGTCGCCATCGCGGCAAACCTCCGATAGGCGCGCAACGTCCACGGCAGCCGCTCAGCCACGGCCGGCATCTCTAGCCCTTCCGGTCGGCGAGCGCGTAGGCCCGCGCCGTCGCCGCATTCAGATTGTCTTCGACCTGCCGCCGGTATTGCTCCAGCGTCTCGTCGGTGGCATCGGCCGGCACCCACACCGGCTCCCCACTGACAGCAGCGCCACGGCTGAATGGCAGATTTATGGTTGTCTTGTCCCAGTTGTGGAGAACGTAGCGCCGGCTGGTCGCGAGCGCGATGGGGAAGATCGGCCGGCCCGATTCGCGCGCCAGCATGACGATGCCGCGGCCCGCGCGGCGCGCGATCTTCGGCACATCGGCGGTTAGCGCGACGGATTCGCCGGCCTGAAGCGTCTCTAGCAGCGCCTGGAACGCGCCGAGCCCTCCCTTGCGCAGGAATTCGCTGCCGCTGTCACCCGAGCCGCGGATCAACTCGATGCCGAGCCGCTCCGCCGCGATCGCGTTGATCTCGGCGTCGCGATGGCGCGAGATCAGCGCCTTGCCGCGATCGCCCGGCCGCCGGGCGAATGCGCCCATGAAATGCTGGCCGTGCCACATCGCGATGATGACCGGCAGGTTGGCGTCGATACGCGCGTAGCCGTCGGGCGGATCGATGACGACACGCGTGGTCTTGAAGACGAAGCGCATGTACTCGGCTGCCAGCGTACCGGCGGCGACCTGCACCCAGCGCTGACGCCCGATCCGCTTCCACGAAAACATCGGCAAAGCAAATCCGCTCAAGATTTCTGACGCGCTGCGTCGGTCGCGGGATCGAGCAGCCGGTGCATATGCACGATGAAGTATCGCATCAGCGCGTTGTCCACGGTCCTCTGTGCCTTGCCCTTCCACGCCGCGTAGGCGGAAGCGTAATTCGGATACACGCCGACGATATCGAGCTGGGCGAGGTCCTTGAATTCCACCGAATCGAGCGACGTCAGTTCGCCGCCGAATACCATATGGAGCAGCTGCTTGGGTTCGGTCGTGTCGGTCATCCCTCAATCCTTCGCCCCGGCGAGGTCGCTGCGGCACGGGTCTCATGCAAATGCCAGCGTTCTCGCCCGTACCAGCGCGAGAAACGCTTCGTGACGCGAACGCCCGGCGGCAACGAGCGCGCTATGCAACGGATCGGCGCGATTGTAAATCAGTTGTTGACCCGCGAATGTGGTCAGCGCGCCGCCGGCTTCGTGCACCAAAAGATCGGCAGCCGCAAGGTCCCAGTCGTGGCTGTTCTCCGATGCAAACGCAAGGTCAAGCGTGCCCGCGGCGACGCGCGCGAGCCGCAGCGCGAGCGAGAACACTTTCGGCTCCGCGACGAGGCGCGGTGCGACCGGCGCGAGCCGTTCGAGCATCGGTTTGGGGCCCGCCGCGTGCGCGGTATCGAAGTCCGCGCCTGCGGTTGCCTTGACGGCCGCGCCATTGAGTGTGGTGCCTTCACCGGCCGCCGCAAGGTAAAGCGCGTCCTGCATCGGGGCGAAGATCGCGGCGAGCACCGGGCGGCCGTTCTCCACCAGTGCGATCGAGATCGACCAGTCGGTGCGGCCGGCCAGATAGGCGCGCGTGCCGTCGATCGGATCGACGATCCACATGCGCGAGGAGTGCAGCCGTATCAGATCGTCTTCGGTCTCCTCCGAGAGCCAGCCGCAATCCGGCGCAAGACGCATCAGCCGCTCGCGCAGGAATTTGTCGACCGCCATGTCGACTTCGCTGACCGGCGAGCCGCCGGTCTTGTCCCACGACTTGACCGTGGTCTGGAACGAGCGTGCGGCCAGCGCACCAGCTTCGCGCACCGCGGTTTCGAGTGCGGCCTTCAGCGACACCGTGTTCGGCTCAGGTGCCCGCAACGGTCAGTCCTTCCAGCCGCACGGTCGGCGCATTGGTGCCGTAGCGGAACTCGAGATCGTTCGCCGGCGTCAGGGAGGAGAAGATATCGTTCAGGTGCCCGGCAATCGTCACTTCGCTGACCGGATACGTGAGCTCGCCGCGCTCGATCCATAGTCCGGAAGCGCCGCGGCTGTAATCGCCGGTGACGAGATTCGTGCCCATGCCGATCAGGTCGGTAACATAGAATCCGTCCGCGATGTCGGCGATCAGCTCCTGCGGGCTTTGCGCACCCGCTTCAAGATGCAGGTTGGTCGGAGAAGGCGAGGGCGATGACGAGACCCCGCGCGCAGCGTGGCCCGTGGTGCGAGCGAGAGTTCGCGCGCGGTCGCGCTGTCGAGAAACCACGACGTCAGCACGCCGTCATCGATCACGGCGAGCGGCTTGCCGGCGACGCCCTCGCCGTCGAACGGCCGCGAACGTTGCCCGCGCCGGCGCAGCGGATCGTCGACGATGCGGATGCCGGAACGGAACAGCCGCTCACCCATGCGGTCCCTCAGGAAGCTCGACTTGCGCGCGATCGATGCGCCGTTGATCGCCGAGGCGAGATGCCCGACCAGCGAACCCGCGATGCGCGGATCGAACACGACGGGCACGCGGCGTGTCTCGACCTTGCGCGGATTGAGCCGCCTGACCGCGCGTTCGCCCGCCACACGGCCGACCTTCTCGGGAGCCTCGAGGTCCGCGGCGTGCAGCGTTGAGGAAAAATCGTAATCGCGCTCCATGCCGGTGCCTTCGCCGGCAATCGCCACCATCGAGATCGAATGACGCGAGCCGACATAGGCACCGCGAAAGCCATGGCTCGTCACCAGCACCATCCCGCCGATGCCGGCCGAGGCGCTCGCGCCCGCGGATTTGGCGACGCCTTTCACGGCGAGCGCGGCCTGCTCGGCTGCGCGTGCGTGCTGCTCAAGCATACCGACATCCGGCAGCGCGGGGTCGATCAGATCGAGATCGGGAAACGCGTGCGCCAGCAGCGCGGCATCAGCGAGGCCAGCGAAGCGATCCTCCGGCGCGACACGCGCCATCGCGACCGCGCGCTCGGCGAGCGCGTCCGCGCCATTGCCTTTCATATCGTTGGTCGAGACCACGGCCTGCCGCTTTCCGACCAGCACGCGCAGGCCCATGTCGTCGCTTTCGGCGCGCTCGCTTTCCTCCACGGCGCCGTCGCGCACTTCGATCGAGAGCGACATCGAGCGCACCGCGACCGCGTCGGCCGCATCCGCGCCCGCGCGCCGCGCCGCGGCGACGAGGCGTTCGGCAAGTTCGATGAGCGGGGATTGATCGAGCAAAGATGACATGGGGCTGTTCGGTGTAGGGAGTGCGTCCCGGGCTGGCAAGTGTGCTGAATCGAGGCGGATTCGCCTGCGCGCGCCTTATGTTGGTTTCCGCGAGGTTATCGGCAAGGGCGCAATTCTGGTTGTCCGGCCGCGTTTACGAAAAATTGCGCGATCGCGGCAACGCGCCGTCAATCATGTCGCCCGGAAGGAGGGCCCGCTACAACTGATTAACCAGCGAAATTAAGCTCATTCCGACGCAGCGACGGCATACTCGGGTCAACGTCCGGACACAAAACAAATAGTCCGGCAGGGAGCGTGTTTTGAGGCGTCAAACCGAGCTCAGCGGGCACTCCGCTGGGTCGAGCCGCGCGCTGCGGCTCGACCCTCTCACTCTACCCCTCCACTTCACCGCCAGCGATGCGGTGGCGGACGAGCGGGTGCGGCATGTCGAGCTGCATCGCGAACGCGTGATCCTGCGCCGTGCCGTGCAAGGCATGCGCATTGCGCTCAACGTCCCGGTGCAGGCGTTCCTCGGCGTATCGATCCGGCTCACGCCGGAAGTGGACGACACGCCGGCCGGCGTCGCGGTCTTTCTCGAGCATCGCGATCCCGCGCTCTCGATCGAGCTTTTTGCCGCGGAAAATTCAGACGACGTCGTCGCCGAATGGCAGTTGTGGTCGCGCGTGCTCGGCGTGCCGTGCCTGGTTGCCGGGAGCGACGGCGCGTTTAGCGAACCTTTCCCGCGCCTCGGCGCCGTGCGCTGCAAGGCGCCGGCACAACGCCGCCGCCGCCGCTCGCCGCTCAGCAAGCGCCGCCCGCGCTTTCTCGCGCGCCGCCGCGCCGGCGTGATGCGCGCCGGTCGCGCTGGTGCATCAGGAAGAGCGCGAGATTATCGCGCGGAACTAAGCCGCGCTTTGCGCGGGCGCCTAGCCCTTCACATCGAGCAGCTCGACCTCGAAGATCAGCGTCGCATTCGGCGGGATCACGCCGCCCGCGCCGCGCGCCCCATAGCCAAGCTCCGGCGGAATGATGAGCGTGCGCTTGCCGCCGACCTTCATCGTGGCGACGCCTTCGTCCCAGCCCGCAATGACCCGCTTCTGCCCGATCGGAAACTCGAACGGCTGGCCGCGGTCGAGCGAGGAGTCGAATTTCTGGCCCTTGGCGCCGTTCTGATAGAGCCAGCCGGTGTAGTGCATGACGCAGGTCTGGCCGGTCTTCGGCGTGGCGCCGGTGCCGACTTTGGCGTCCGTGATCTGTAGTCCTGATGGTGTTGTCATGGCTTTTCCGGTCTGAGCGATTGCGGTGGTTGCCCCGGCGGCGACGAGCGCCAGCGCGGCTGTGAGGGTAGAGCGGCGAGAGAGTTGCACATCGATCTCCATTTTGGCGGCGCTGCGCTATTACTCGAAAAAATAGGATTTGTAGACCGCATCCCCGATCAGCGCCGCGAACAGGATCAGCCCGGCGTCGCGGTTCGACTTGAAAATCCTCAGGCATAAATCCGGATCGTCGATGTCGAGCCGGTCGATCTGCCAGCCGAGATGCGCGCCGAAGAAGATGCAGCCGATGACGTAGACCGGCCCGGCGCCTGCCGCGGCGCCAGCGAGCCCGATCAGCAGCACGGCGAGTGCGTAGAACACCATCAGTGCCAGGCGCGTGCGCGCGCCGAACAGCCGCGCGGTCGACTTCACGCCGATCAGCGCATCGTCCTCGCGGTCCTGATGTGCGTAGATCGTGTCGTAGCCGATCACCCAGGCGATCGAGCCCGCATAGAGCAGCAGCGCCGGCGCATCGAGCCTTGAGAACACCGCCGCCCAGCCCATCAGCGCACCCCACGAGAATGCGAGCCCCAGCACGATCTGCGGCCACCACGTGACCCGCTTCGCCAGCGGATAGAACGCCACGATGGCAAGCGACGCGATGCCAAGCAGGATCGTGAAGCCGTTGAATTGCGCCAGTATCAGCAGCCCGGCCAGCGCCTGCGCGGCGAGAAAGACCGCAGCCGCCTTCACGCTCACCTGGCCCGACGGGATCGGGCGCGAGCGGGTGCGCGCGACCTTGGCGTCGAGATCGCGATCGACGATGTCGTTCCAGGTGCATCCCGCGCCGCGCATCACGAACGCGCCGACGAAGAACAGGACCACGTGCCACGGGTTGGGGTAGGGATGGCCGGCCGAGACGGCGGCCAGTCCCGCCGACCACCAGCATGGCAGCAGCAGCAGCCAGGCGCCGATCGGGCGGTCGGCGCGTGCGAGCCGCAGGTAGGGGCGGAGCCAGGGCGGCGCGAGCGTGTCGACCCAGTTGCCGGTCGAGTCGGCGACGCGGTCATCAGTGCCTCGCTTCCGAAGTTCGTCAAACATCGCCGCCCACTCTGGCACGAACTTCGGAAGCAAAGAGGCACTGACAACAATATAAAACCCGTGCCGCTTATCGATTTGAAGTTCCTGAACGAACTCGCCACAAACGGTGCAGGAACTTCAAATCGGCGGCACGGCCTCCGGTCATCGGGCCAGCACGTTACCGGTGAGCGTGTCGAGCGTGCCGTTGTTGGGAGCGAACGGATCGAGCGTGCCGCCGCGCGAGGTGCCGAGCGCCTCGCTCAGGCCCGGGCCGGTTGGTTTCGCCGGGCCGCCCGCCACGGAGCAAATCTGGCTCTGCGTCTTCAAGGTGCGGGCATGATTCGCCGCCATCTGCGTCGCGGCTTCCGGCGGGATACCGCACCACTGCGCGTTGACTTTGATAAACTTGACGAGCTTGGCTTCCGCCGCCGAATAATTCTTGAACAGCGCACACACTTCCTCGCGCGAAGCCTTGTCCTTCTTGGACGTGGCGGCCTGGATCATCTGGCCGCGCTTCTGGGCTTCCTCGCGCAGCGGCATGAAGTCCTTGTAACAAGGCGGCATCTGCTGCTGCTGCGGCGCTGCCTGTCCCGGCATCGGCATGCCCGGCGCCATGAACTGCGCGGGCGCGCTCACCGTCATGCCGGTCAGGATGAGTGCCGCGATCGGCGCAAAGCGCATCGATGTCTTTCCCCTCTCCCTGGTCGGGAGGTCTTTGTCGGTCCCGGGGCCCGCCCAAGTCAAGTCCGAGTATGGGGTCAAGCCCTTACCGTTCTTGAGGTTTCTATCGTCCCGAATTCCGGCGGCAACGCGGCAAAGTGACCGAAATCGCACGCAGAATCCAGCTCATGGGCTGGAAGGGCCGGGGGTACGGCGGTAAATCCCAATCATGGCGCGTTATGATTTCCGCTCACCCAGGCTGTTCGTCGAAGCCCCGCTCGCCGAGGGCGCAATGCTCGCGCTTGCGCCCAATCAGGCGAACTATCTCGTCAACGTGCTGCGGCTCAAGCCCGGTGCCAGCGTGCTGGCGTTCAACGGCCGCGATGGCGAATGGCGGGCGCAGCTTGGCACGGCGGGCAAGAGGGCCGTGCAACTCGCCATCGTGGAGCGTACGCGCGAACAGACTGCGCCGGGCGACCTGCATTACCTGTTCTCGCCGCTCAAGCATGCGCGCCTCGACTACATGGTACAGAAGGCGGTGGAGCTCGGCGCCTCGCGGCTGCAGCCGGTGATCATGCGCCACACCCAGACTGAGCGCGTCAATCTCGACCGCATGCGCGCGAATGCCATCGAGGCGGCAGAGCAATGCGGCATCCTCAACATTCCTGAGATCGCAGCGCCGGTCACGCTCGGTGCATTCGTCGACAAGTGGGTGCCCGAGCGCCTCCTCGTGTTCTGCGACGAGGACGCGGAAGTGAAGGACCCGGTGGCCGCGCTCGAGGCGGGGCGCGATCCTGCGGGTATAGGACCGACGGCCGTCACGCTGCTGATTGGCCCCGAAGGCGGCTTCGCCGAGGAAGAGCGTGCCGCGTTGCTGGAGCTGGCGAACATCGTGCGGCTCGCGCTTGGGCCGCGCATCCTGCGCGCCGACACCGCTGCAGTCGCGGCATTGGCGCTGGTGCAGGCCGTACTGGGCGACTGGCGTTAGCGCTTAGCCCCGGCGGTTCGGCGCTCCACGCAGGGAACCAAAACACTCCACCCGCGTTTCAGTTTGCCAAATACCGACAGAGGATCGGCTCAAAGCCGGCTCGATTGTGCCTCACTGCGGCCGGGATTGCCCGCAGTTCTAGACGCGTGCGTGAAGGGGCGCACATTCACGACAATTGGCACGGGAGAGGTGGACCATGTCCGACGAATATAAATTCGGCATCGAGGAAGAATATTTTCTGGTGGACGCCGAGACCAAATCGGTCGCGCGCGAGATGCCGGAACTCTTTCCTCGCCAAACTCAAGTCCATGACCGGCGGACAGGTCATGGGCGAAATGCTGCAATCGCAGATCGAGGTCGCGACCGCGCCGCACACCAACATCGCGGATGCCCGCACCGAGTTGAAATTCCTGCGCCAGACGGTCGCCAACGTAGCGGCCGAACATGGGTTGGCGATCCTGGCCGTCGGAACGCATCCGACCGCGACCTGGCGCAGCTCCGTGCAGACGCCGGCCGCGCGCTACGACAACGTGATGGAAGATCTGCAGATGATCGGCCAGCGCAATATGCTGTGCGGCCTGCATGTGCATGTCGAGCTGCCCGATCCGGATGATCGCGTCGACATCATGATGCGGATGCTGCCCTATCTGCCGCTGTTCATCGCGCTGGCGACCTCATCGCCGTTCTGGCGCGCCCGCCCGACCGGCCTGAAGGGGTATCGGCTCGCGGCCTACGACGAGTTGCCGCGCACCGGCGTGCCCGAGTTGTTCCGCACGACCGCCGAATACGAGGCCTATATCGCGGCGCTGGTGAACGCAGGCGTGATGCAGGATTCAAGTTTCGTGTGGTGGGCGATCCGTCCTTCGCTGAAGCATCCGACACTGGAGCTGCGCGCACCGGAACTCATGCACGCTGGTCGAGGACTCGATCGCGATCGCCGCGCTCTACCGCACGCTCGCGCGGCGCCTCACCCGCAATCCGTGGCAGAACTGGGACCTCACCGCCGTCACGCGTGCCATCGTGGTCGAGAACAAGTGGCGTGCGCAGCGCTACGGCGTCCACGGCACGTTTGTCGATATTTCCGGCAACGGGGCGATCACGCGTCGCCGAGATGCTCGAGCAGGTGGTTGAGGATGTCGAGCGCGACGCACAGGCGCTCGGTTGCCTGAAGGAAGTCCAGCATTGCCTCAGCATCGTTGGCAGCGGGACCTCGGCCGACGCGCAGCTCTCCGTGTACGAACAGGCGCAAGGACGCAGCGAGGATCGCGCCGATGCGCTGCGCGCCGTCACCGACTGGATCGCGGAAGCGACGTTGCAATAGCGGCCGGCTGCATTGAGCTGCCGGCTGCCGTGCGGCAGCCGCGGCGCATGGCCTCACGGCTTCTTGGCGTCGCAGCCTTTATCCTGTGCGGCTTTCTCCGCAACGCGCCGATGCGTGCGCGCCTGTGCGAGTTCAGAGCGGTAGGCCGCCACGCTGACGATGATTCCGCCGGGTGAGGAATTCGGCCTTTTCGACCAGATCGTTGAGTTGCTTCTCGCGCCCGGTCCAGTTGGCGCGATGGCCGATGATCTCCGGACAGGTCATGAAATCGAACCGGTCCTGCGACACCACCGAATAGCCCGGATCCATCCCGCCGGCGCAGGCGGCCGTCAGACCCGCGAGCGCGACAGTGCCCGCGAGCCGGACCAATCGATCCCATAAGGGCCGACTAACGCGTGCTGCCGCCATGCGGTCCCCATGGGCCAGGATCGGACGGATTGGCTGGCGGCGCACCGGGCGCGCCGAGTTCGATCGGCGGGCGCGCGGGCAGGAACGGCTTGCCGCCCGTGTTCGACGGGCCGAACGGGCCGTCCGGCAGGGCTTCCTGCGCTCCCTGTTGCGTCTCGTCGGCCTGCTCCTGCGCCGCGCCATCATACTGCGGCACCGCGAGCGGGCCCGGATCATGCCCGCCCGCAAAGCGCACCAGCGCATCGACGCGGCTGTCGACCGCCGGATGCGTGGCGAACAGGTCCGCGATGCCCTCGCGCGGATTGTCGACGCACATTTCCATCACCGCCGAGGTCGCGCTTTCGAGCTCGCCGCGGTTCTCGATCTTGCGCAGCGCCGAGATCATGGCGTCGGGATTCTTCGTCAGCTCTACCGAGCCGGCGTCGGCCAGGAATTCGCGCTTCCGCGACAGCGCGAAACGGATCACGACCGAGAGGAACCAGGCGAGCGCGACCAGCGCGATCGCGATCACGATCGCGAAGCCCGCGCCGCCCTTGCCGCGGCCGCTGTCGCCGGACGAGCGCGACGAGCCCCAGCCGCTGCGCGAATAGAAGAACATGCGGAAGAACATCTCGGCGAAGAACGAGATGACGCCCGCGATGATCACGGCGATCACCAGCATGCGTACGTCGCCGTTGCGGATGTGCGTGAGCTCGTGGCCGAGCACCGCCTCGACCTCGGCATCGTCGAGTGCGTTGAGCAACCCGGTCGTCACCGTCACGGCGTATTGCTTCTCGCTCATGCCGCTCGCGAACGCATTGAGCGCGGGCGTGTCCATGATCTTGAGCTTCGGCATCGGAATGCCGCGCGAGATGCAGAGGTTTTCCAGCAGGTTATAGAGCCGCGGCTCCTCCTGCCGGGTCACCTCGCGCCCGCCGGTCACCATGTCGATCAGCGACTGGTGGAATTTATAGGCGATGAGGATCCACAGCGCGGTGCCGACGGTGGCGAACGGCGCGGCCTTCACGGTGTCGATCCAGGCGCGTTGCAGCAGCCATTGCAGCGAGGCGTCGTAGCTCATCGCCCTGCCTGCGAGCGCGCCCGCGAACACCATCAGGTAGACGAGGAGGAACAGCCCGATCAGAAGCAGGATCGAGCGCCGCCGGTTCGACTGGATATGCGTGTAGAGACCGAAGGCTGCTGCCATGCCTCTTGCTCGGTGTGTTCCCTCCCCTCGGGGGAGGGTTAGGGGGGGGTCGAGCGTGCGCACGACGGTCGCCACAGGACCGACCCCGACCCCTCCGCAAGGGGGGGAGAAAGAGTTAGAACTTCACCTGCGGCGCCTGCTCGAGCTGGGCGCGCGTCTCGCCGAGGTCGAAGAAGGTCTGCGCGTGGAATCCGAACGGGCCGGCGAATAGCGCGGCCGGGAATTGCTGGATGCCGGTGTTGTACTCCTGCACCGCGTTGTTGAAGAAGCGCCGCGACGCCGCGAGCTTGTTCTCGATGTCGGAAATCTCGCTCTGCAACTGCATGAAGTTCTGGTTGGCCTTGAGGTCCGGATAGGCCTCCGACAGCGCGAACAATTGCCGCAGCGCGCCCGACAGCATGTTCTCGGCGGCGACCTTCTGTTCGACGCTGGGCGCCGCCATCGCGGTCTGGCGCGCCTTCACGACCGCTTCGAGCGTGCCGCGCTCGTGCCCGGCGTAGCCCTTCACGGTCTCGACCAGGTTAGGGATCAGGTCGTGGCGCTGCTTGAGCTGGACGTCGATGTCGGCGAACGACTGGTTGACGCGCTGCCGCATCGCAACAAGCCCGTTGTAGATCATGACGATCCACACCACGAGCACGACGAGGACACCGAGGATGATCCAGGTCGAAGAAATGTTGGACATTGGGGCTCCTTGAGGGCTCCGGAAGGTGATTTGCGCGCGGAACATACCCCATCCATTGAGGCCGGGGCAGGGCGGCTGACCCGCCGCATATCCCGCGGAACAGCGTGGTGTTTGGTCGCGCTTCCCCGAATTGCGGTTCAAAACCGCCTATTTCGCAGGCGCTAACCCTTTTTCATGATCTAGGATGACTCCAAGAGGGCCGGAGGCGAACCAACTCGCTCCGGCGGGCGACCACTTCAGGGAACCAAGGTTCCGTCCCGGCCGTTGAACAGACGTAGCGCGACAGGGAGAATTCTCATGTTCACTCGTCATGCCTTGGTGGCGGCAGCAGCGCTTTGCGCACTGGCCCCCGCGCTCGCGCAAGATACCGCGCCATCATCCTCCGCAGGCCCGTTGCGCGCGACCGGCGCCTATCCGATCCGCCAGGACACGAGCCAGTGGCTCGGCTCCAACCTGATCGGCGCCAAGGTGGTGAGCGCCTCGCACGAGAGCATCGGCCGCATAGCCAATCTGCTGGTGAATGACGATGGCGCCGTGGAGGCCGCCGTGATCTCGATCGGCGGCGTGTTCGGCATGGGCGCGAGTGATGTCGCCGTCACCTACAAGTCGCTCAATATCGTGCGCGACAAGTCACGCGACGGCATCGATCACATCGTGCTCGCTGCGACGAAGAACGATCTGCGCCAGGCGGCAAACTTCAAGACGCTGAAAGAGCAGAAGACCGAGAAGGTCGCCCACCGCACGCAGGACGCGCCGGTGGTGCCGGTGAAAGCGACTACACCGCCTCCCTGATCTTCGCCGCGGTTTCCAGATCGACCGACACAAGCTGCGAAATCCCGCGCTCCGCCATGGTGACGCCGAACAGGCGATTCATGCGCGCCATGGTGATCGGGTTGTGGGTGATGATGACGAAGCGCGTGTCGGTCAGCCGCGTCATCTCGTCGAGCAAATCGCAGAAGCGGTCGACGTTGTGATCGTCGAGCGGCGCGTCCACTTCGTCGAGCACGCAGATCGGCGCCGGATTGGTGAGGAACACCGCGAAGATCAGCGCCAGCGCGGTCAGCGCCTGCTCGCCGCCCGAGAGCAGCGACAGCGTCGCGGGCTTCTTGCCCGGCGGTTTGGCCAGAATGTCGAGGCCGGCTTCGAGCGGATCGTCGCTCTCGATCAGCTGCAATTCGGCGGTGCCGCCGCCGAACAGCGAGGTGAACAGCCGCTGGAAGTGCCCGTTCACCACCGCGAAGGATGACAGCAGCCGCTCGCGCGCCTCGCGGTTGAGGCTCGAGATGCCCTGACGCAGCCGCTTGATCGCCTCGGTGAGGTCGTCGCGCTCGGTGACGAGACTGCCGTGCTGCGCCTCGACCTCGCGCAGCTCTTCCTCGGCGCGCAGGTTGACCGCACCGAGCCGCTCGCGGTCGCGGCGCAGCTTCTCCAGCCGCTCTTCCGTCGCGGTGACATCGGGGAGCTCGGCGCCGGGCGCAATTTCGGCGAGCGCCGCAACGCTGCCGGGCTCGGTTTCCAGCATCTCGCGGATTTCATGTTCGATGTCGGTGGTGCGGCGGTTGGCAGCTTCGAGCCGTTCCTCGGCGCGCGCCTGTTCGGTGCGCGCTTCACCAACGGCCTCTAGTGCAGTTCGTGCAGCCTTGTCCGCCTCCATGAGGGCGGCATCGGCGGCAGCGCGGCGGTCGGAGGCCGCGCGCCGCGCGGTTTCGGCGGCCTCGATTTCGGAGATAAGTGCCCGGCGCTGCTCGGCAAACGCCGCCGGCGCGCCTTCGAGCGAAGCGCGCTCGGCCTGCGCCTCGCCGGAGCGCTGTTCCAGCGTGCCGATCTGGCCGACCGCGCCGGTCTTGCGCGTGTCCCACTCGGTGCGTTCGGCCGCGATGGCGGTCAGGCGCTTGCCGCGCAATTCGGCTTCGCGCGCGAGCGCCTGCGCTTCGCCGCGCGCTTCCGCGAGCACGGCGCGCTTGGCGGCAACTTCGCCGCGCGTTTCGGCAAGCTGATGTTCAAGCTCGGCCACCAAACCAAGCTGCTCGATCGCCTGCGTGGCGTCGCGTTTCGCCGCGATGGTCTCGTCGCGGCTCGACGTGAGCCGCACCTTGGCTTCGGCCAGCGCCGAAAGCCGCGCCGTCATGCGGCTCGCCTCGCGCTCGGCCGCCGCATGTGCATCGCGCGCGCCATCCGCGCGGCCCTGCGCCTCGCGCCGCGCATTGCGCGCGTCGCCTTCGGCGGCAACGGCCGTGGCCAGTTCGGCTTCCGCGGCTTCGACGGCATGGCGCTTGGTCTCGGCATCGCTGCGCGCGTGCCCAAGCTCGGCATCGAGATCGGCGAGGCGATTCTTGGCGGCGAGGCGGCGCGCCGCGGCGGTCGGCGCATTCGAGGCGGCGGCAAAGCCGTCCCAGCGCCACAGATCGCCCTCGGGCGACACCAGCCGCTGGCCGGGCTTCAACTGCGTCGCAAGCGTCGCCCCAAGCGCGCGGTCGATCACGCCGATCTGCGCGAGCCGCCGCGCCATTTCGGCCGGCGCCGTGACGTGGCGGCTGAGCGGCTCGGCGCCCTCGGGAAGCGCGGGATCGTTGTCGGCGGCAGCACCGGCCCAGCGGATCGGCGAGGCCGGATCGACCGGGGCTTCGAGATCGTCGCCGAGCGCTGCGCCGAGCGCTGCCTCAAAACCCTTCTCGACCGTGAGCAGGTCGATCGCGGGCGGCCAGAGTTTCTTCGCCTCGACATCGATCAGCTTGGCGAGGGCCTTCGCCTCGGCTTCCAGCCGGCCGACGCGCCGCTCGGCCTCGGTGAGCGGCGCGCGCGCCACATCCAGCGCCTGGCGCGCTCCCGAATGCGCAGCCTCGGCACGCAGTGCCGCGGCTTCGGCTTCGGTCACGGCGTTCTGTGCCGCTTCTGCGGCGCCCGCGAGCGCCACGACATCCGGCGCGCCGTTCTCAGGTTTATCGAGCGAGGCTAGCTCATTCTCGACTTCGCCGATCTGGCCTTCCAGCCGCATCAGCCGCACCGAGTGCTCGCTGACGGCGCGCTCAAGCTGATTACGCCGCGCCACGAGATCGGCGAGCGCGCCGGTCAGTTCGCTGAACGTCTTCTCGATGACGCCCAGCGTCCCCTCGGCCTCAGTCACCCGCGCCGCAACGCTTGCCTCGCGCTCCGCGACGCCTGCGCCGTCCTGCGTCAGGCCTGCCTCTTCCGTGGCAAGCCGCTCCAGCGCGGCTTGCGCGTCCGCCTGCTGGCGCTGCTCGCGCGCGATGTCCTGCACGAGTTGAACCA
>CAWDCA010000017.1:0-49858 GCA_963800695.1 uncultured Alphaproteobacteria bacterium
GTCGAAACGCGCGTTGTCGAAGGCGAAGCGTGCAAGCCCGCCGACGGAGACGACCGCAATCACCAGGATCGCCACGATGGTGAGATAGATCTGGAGATAGAGCCGCCGCATCTAGCGATCCTGCTCTCGTGCGAACACGTACCCGGCGCCGCGCACCGTGATGATGCGGCGCGGCTTCTTCGGGTCGTCCTCGATCGCAGCGCGGATGCGCGAGACATGCACATCGACCGAGCGGTCGAAGGCTTCAAGCTGCTCGCCCTTGGTCAGGTCCATCAGCGCATCGCGCGACATCACGCGGCCGGCATGGCTGGCGAGCGCATCGAGCAGCGCGAACTGGTAGGAGGTGAGCGTGCGTTCCTCGCCATCGACGAGGACGCGGCGGCCGCCGCGATCGATCTCCAGGCGTCCGTAGCGCTTGATATCCTGCGGGCGAAGCGCCGGACTTGCGCCGCAGGATCGCGCGCAGGCGTGCCAGCAGTTCGCGCGGCTCGAACGGCTTCGGCAGGTAATCGTCGGCGCCGATTTCGAGGCCCACCACGCGATCCATCGCGTCGCCGCGCGCGGTAAGCATCAGGATCGGCACGTCCGAAGTCTGCCGGATGCGGCGGCAGACTTCCAGCCCGTCTGCGTCGGGAAGCATCAGGTCGAGGATCAGCGCGTCGAACTGCTCGCGCTTCAGCCGCTGCTCGCCCTCGCGAGCGGTGGCGCGGCCGTGACGCGAAAGCCCGCTTCCCCGAGATAGTTCGAAACCATCCGGCAAGGCGCTGATCGTCGTCGATGATGAGAATGCGGCCGGTCATGGTGGGGACTTATAGCACGTGCTGACGGGGCGCAAGTGAGGGGCCGCGCGCACGCCCTATCAGCCGTGCGTCACGGCCCCATGATCCTGCTCCAAGCGGGGGGACGAAGAGCAGGGACGTCTTTAACCGCGGAACCAGCGCTGCCAGCGTTCAACGCGCTGTCCGAGGTCGGCGCGCTGGGCCGGGGTCAACACGTCGGCGATATCGGCCACCGCGTCGGTGGCGCGCTTGGTCGCGGTCTCGGCAAGCTTCATTTGGTCGGCGCGCAGGGCTTCGAGTTTGGCGCGGTCGACTGTGGGAGCCGCGAGTGTGTCGATCACCTGCTTGCGCGCCTCCAGATGCTTCGCCCGCAGCGCAAAGATGTCGTCCGCGGCCTTTTGGGCGATCGCATTGATCTTGGTCTTCTGTTCGGTCGAGGCATCGGTTGCCCAGCCGAGCCGCTCAACGCCGCGCTCGATCGGGCCGGGGAAGAACATGCGCCCGCCGGGACCGCTCATGTCGTGGCGCGGACCCCAGCTGTGGTGCATCGGCGGGCCATACCAGCCCTGGCTGCGCACCGGACCTGCAACCACGGCGCCGATCACGCCGCCGGTGAGCAGAAGTGCGGTGGCGAATGCCACGCGGCGCAGGCGCGAACGTTTCGGCGCGGCCTGAACGGGGACGGGGCAGGGGCAGGGGGAAACGGCTCGGTCGTGCTCATGGATGGCTCCTTGTGGCGGGGCGTGCTGCCCTTCACGCACAAGCTAGGAGCCGGCGGTTTCGGCCGAATGTCGCGAATGTAAAGTTATGTGATCCGCAAGGCGGGAGCGACTGTCGGAGGATGCTTAGCCGACCCTTCTTCAGCTTTTCCGCCACGCGCGGGGCGAAATAGGTCAGCACGCCGTCGGCGCCGGCGCGCTTGAACGCGGTCAGGCGTTTCGATCATCGCCTTGTCGCCGTCGAGCCAGCCGTTCTGCGCCGCCGCCATGATCATCGCGTACTCGCCCGACACCTGATAGGCGAAGGTCGGCATGCCGAACGTCGTCCTTCACGCGGCCGCAGGATGTCGAGATAGGGCAGGCCGGGCTTGACCATGACCATGTCGGCGCCTTCGGCGATGTCGAGCTCGACCTCGCGCAGCGCCTCGTCGGAATTGCCGGAGTCCATCTGGTAGGTGCGCTTGTCGCCGGTCAGCGTCGCCGACGAGCCGACCGCGTCGCGGAACGGGCCGTAGAACGCCGAGGCGTATTTCGCCGCATAGGCCATGATCTGCACGTCGAGGTGGCCGGCGGCGTCGAGCGCCGGCGCGGATCGCGCCGACGCGGCCGTCCATCATGTCGGAGGGCGCGATGATGTCGCAGCCGGCCTCGGCCTGCACCAGCGCCTGCTTCACCAGCACCGCGACGGTCTCGTCGTTGAGGATCGTCGCCGTCGCGCATCAGGCCGTCATGGCCGTGGCTGGTGTAGGGATCGAGCGCCACGTCGCACAGGACGCCGATCTCCGGCACTTCCTTCTTGATGGCGCGGATCGCCTGGCAGACCAGATTGTCCGGGTTGAGCGCCTCGCTGCCGTCCTCGTCGCGCAGGTTCGGATCGGTGTAGGGAAACAGCGCGATGCAGGGGATGGTCGAGCTTGGCCGCGCGCTCGGCCTCGCGCACCGCGTCATCGACCGAGAGCCGCTCGACGCCGGGCATCGAGGCGACCGGCGCGCGCGTTCGCGCCCTCGACGACGAACAGCGGCCAGATCAGGTCGTCGGTGGTGAGCACGTTCTCGCGCACCATGCGCCGCGCCCATTCGGACTGCGCGGTTGCGGCGCAGGCGGGTGGCGAGATCGAGCGGCGGCGCGCGCTTGCCGGGCTGCCTCGGCCGGGACGACGCGCACGCGGGCTTCGATCGGGCGGCCGTATTTGATGGCCATGACGATTCTCCCGACGATTGCCGGTCTTTCTAGCCCTTCCGATCGCGGACTTGCCAGCGCCGACGCGTTGACGCCGGGCAGAGGCGTCTCTATCGGTCGAGACATGGATTTCGAACTCACCGAGGACCAGCGCGCCTTCCAGGCCACCGCGCGGCAGTTCGCCCGCGACGAGATGATGCCGAACGCGCGGGACTGGGACGAGAACGAGACCTTCCCGGTCGAGACGCTGCGCAAGGCCGCGGCGCTCGGCTTCGGCGGCATCTATGTGAAGGACGACGTCGGCGGCTCGGCGCTGACGCGGCTCGACGCCACCATCATCTTCGAGGAGCTGGCGCAGGGCTGCACCTCGACCGCGGCCTATATCTCGATCCACAACATGGCGGCCTGGATGATCGACGCCTTCGGCGGCGAGGCGCAGCGCCAGAAGCTTCCTGCCGAAGCTCTGCACCATGGAGCATTTCGCGAGCTATTGCCTGACCGAGCCGGACTCCGGCTCGGACGCCGCGAGCCTGAAGACCACGCGCGGTGCGCGACGGCGACCATTACGTGCTCAACGGCATCGAAGGCGTTCATCTCCGGCGGCGGCGTCTCCGACATCTACGTCTGCATGGTGCGCACCGGCGGGGCCGGGCCGAAGGGCATTTCCTGCATCGTGGTCGAGAAGGGCACGCCGGGGCTTTCGTATCGGCGCGCAGGAGAAGAAGCTCGGCTGGAAATCGCAGCCGACCGCGATGGTGAACTTCGAGAACTGCCGCGTGCCGGCGGCAAACCTGATCGGCCAGGAGGGCGACGGCTTCAAGATCGCGATGGCGGGGCTCGACGGCGGGCGGCTCAACATCGCGGCCTGCTCGATCGGCGGCGCGCAGTTCTGCCTCGACCGCACCATCGAATACATGCGCGAGCGAAAGCAGTTCGGCTCGCGGCTCGTCGGATTTCCAGGCGCTGCGCTTTCGCGTCGCCGACTACGCGACCGAGCTCGAGGCCGCGCGGCTGATGGTGCGCCGCGCCGCGGTCGCGGTCGGCGACGCGCGAGCCCGGCGCGCACGCGGCTTGCCGCGATGGCCAAGCGGCTTCGCGACCGATGTCGGCTTCGAGGTGGTCAACGGCTGCCTGCAACTGCACGGCGGCTACGGCTATCTGCGCGACCATCCGATCGAGCGCGTGCTGCGCGACGTGCGCGTGCACCAGATCCTCGAAGGCACCAACGAGGTGATGCGGCTGATCGTCAGCCGCGAGATGCTGGGCAACTGACTACGCGGCGGGTCGCCGCCGCGTCGGTTCCTCGCTTCGTTGCCGTTGGCGTCGCGGCGCGACGGTTTCGGCGCGCGGCGCCGCGCCAGCGTTTCATCAGCGCCGACGACGATACTGATCGGCGGCGCGACGATCTCGCCGGTCACAGTTTGCGCCGCCCTTGCGTCTGACCAGGTTGAGCTTGCGCTCGTGGAAAGCTTCGAGCTCGGCGCGATGGCCGACGCTGATGATCGCGATTCTCGGGCAGCTGCTCGGCCGATCATTCATCAGCATGGCCTGGCTTTCGGTGTCGAGCGCCGAGGTCGCCTCGTCCATCACGACGATATCGGGCTTCGTGCAGGAGCAGGCGCGCGAAAGCGAGCCGCTGCTTCTCGCCGCCGGACAGCATGCTGGTCCCATGGCACGTCCTTCTCGTCGAGTCGTTCGATGACGTGTTCGAGCCCGACCGCTTCCAGCGCCTCGTTCGATCGCCGCGTCGTCGATGTCTGTCGCGCTGCCTGCGGATAGGTCGGCGGCGCGGCGCAGCGTGCCGAGCGGGATGTAGGGCTTCTGCGGCATCATGAACAGCTTGGCGCCGGGCTTGAGCGTGATCTCGCCTTCGCCCCACGGCCACAGGCCCGCGATGGCGCGCACCAGCGTGCTCTTGCCGGATCCGGAATCGCCCGCCAGCAGCACCTTCTCGCCGAGCTGCACGGTCGACATCGGCATCGTCGATCACGACCGTGCCGTCGGTCAGCTGCGACCGAGACATCCTTCAGCCGGATCGCGGCGCCCTCCGATCCTCGCCGCGGTTGATCGCGCCGACCTGGCTGTCTTCGACGTGATCGAGCGCGTCGAGCGACGACCAGCAGATTGGAGACGCGCCGCGCGGACGCGGCGAATTCGGCGAGCCGCGGATAGTTGTCGACGATCCAGTTGAAGGCGTACTGCACCTGGATGAAGGCCGCGGCCGCCTGCATCACCTGCCGAGCGTCATGTCGCCGGCGAGATATTTCGGCGCGCACAGGATGATCGGGATCACCGAGGCGATGATGTAATTGCCGTGCGACACGAACATGGTGCGCATGTATTGCCCGGCCAGTCCTGGCCCAGGTCGTGCATCACGTTCGCTGAGCAGCTTGTCGAGGCCCGGCGCGTTCTTCCTTCTCGCCGCCGAGGATCGCGATGCTCTCGCCGTATTCGCGCAGCCGCGTCAGCGCGATAGCGGAATTCGGCCTCGGCCTGGTTCTTCCGCTCGGCGGTCGGCACGAAGCTGCGCGCGATGAACATCATGAGGCCGCTGATGACGATGCAGTAGATGCACGACCGCGATGACCAGATAGCCGGGGATGTAGAACTCGGTGCCGCCCCAGGCTGATGGTCAGGTTGCCGCCGACCGACCACAGCACGCCGATGAAGGTCGACGGAGGTCAGCAACGCGCGTCAGGATGCCGACCGCGAAATCGACCGGCGCTCGGTCGCGATGCGGATGTCCTCGGTCGAGGCGCTGCTCGGGATTCTTGTGGTCGCCCTCGACCAGGTTGAGCTGGTAATAGCGCCCCTTCGTCGAGCCAGCGGTCGACCGTGTGCTCGGTGAGCCACGCGCGCCAGCGCCGCTGCGATGCGCATGCGCGCCCACACCACGCACGACCGCGACCGCGATGCTGACGACCGCGAGCGGAATGAAGATGCATCGCCTGGTGGAGGACGGTGGCGCTGTCCTTCTTCTCCAGCGCGTCGAAGATCGTCGCGATTCCAGACGTTGAGTTCGGTAGCTGAAAGATGAGCTGCAGGACGACCAGCGCGATCAGGCACGACCGTCATGAGCCAGGCGACGCGCCGCTGGTCGCCGGTGACCAGAAATCCCCGTGCCGTGTGCCAGAAGCGCCGGACCAGCGCTTTGCCTGCTCGCGCTCGACGGATCGGCGCTTCTGGTTCTGTGCTCTTCATGGCCATAAAAACCTTGTTCTGCCGTGACTGCAAGTTACAACGCGAGATAACGCGGCGAAGTTTAGTTCAGCCTTCTGGCCGGGCTGATGCCGCATCTGCACCGAGCATGCTGGTCGGCAGTTGTCGATCTCAAGCGATCCTCTACTCAACCCGCATGGATTCTCCGACCCCGAAATCCTGTTCGAGCGCCGCGGCGCCGCGGGCATCGTCACGCTCAACCGGCCGAAGGCGCTCAACGCGGTGACGCACGGCATGGTGCGCGCGCTCGCGCGCCAGCTTGACGCATGGGCGGACGATCCGGCGGTGACCCGCGTCGTCGTCACGGCGGCGGGCGAGCGGGCGTTTTCGGCGGGCGGCGACATCCGCGCGCTGTACGAACTCGGCCGCGCCGGGCGGCAGGCCGAGATGCTGACCGTTCTGGCGCGAGGAGTATCCCCTCAACACGGCGATCAAGCGCTATCCCAAGCCCTACGTGGCGCTGATCGACGGCATCGTGATGGGCGGCGGCGTCGGCGTGTCGGTGCATGGCTCGCATCGCGTCGCGGGCGACCGATTCTTGTTCGCGATGCCGGAGGTCGGCATCGGATTTTTCCCCGACGTCGGCGCGACCTGGTTTCTGCCGCGGCATGCCGGGCGAGCTTGGCACGTGGCTGGCGCTGACCGGCGAGCGGATCGAAGACCGCCGACGGCGTCGCGGCCGGCATCGCGACGCATCATGTGCGCTCGGCGCGCTTTGCCGATCTGCCCGATGCGCTGTGCGGCAATGTCCGGTCGATGCCATTGCTCGGGGCTTTCGCGGAGCCGGCGGGCGAGGGGCCGGTCGCGGCACGGCGCGCCGCGATCGACCGCCTGTTCGCCGGCGACCGCGTGGAGGACATTCTCGACCGCGCTCGACCGAAGCCGCAGACGGGCGCCGATGCCGAGTGGGCGAAGGCAACCGCGGCGACCATCCGCACGAAATCGCCGACCAGCCTCAAGCTCGCGCTGGCGCAGGTGCGGCGCGGGCGGCACTGGTCGTTCGAGGACGTGCATGCAGACCGAATTCCGCATAGTGTCGCGCATCATCCACGGGCATGATTTCTACGAAGGCGTGCGCGCGGTGATCGTCGACAAGGACAACGCGCCGCGCTGGAGGCCCGCCGACGCTGGCCGAGGTGACGCCGATGCCGACATCGAGCGGCATTTCGCGCCGCTCGGCGCGAGATCGAGCTGGTGCTGCCATGACCGACCAGACCGGCAGCGCTCGAAGCGCCGCAAGCCCGACAAGCGCCCAAAGGCCGCTGGACGCGGCGGCTGGTGCTGTTCCTGCGCGTCATGGCCGCCGTCTCGATGGCCAAGGGCCTGTATCACTGGGCGCTGGTGCTCGGCATGGGCGACGGCGACGGCTCGACATTCGAGCAGCCAGCATGCCGTGGCAGACGGCGACCATCTTCTTCGCGGTGATCGATCTCGTGGCGGCGGTCGGGCTGTGGCTCGCGGCCGCGTGGGGCGCCGTGGTGTGGCTCACCGCCTCGATCTCGATGGCGGCGGTCGAGGTGTTCTTCCCGCAGGTCTATGGCGGGCGGCTCTGGATCGCGATCCCGGAGTTTATCGCGATCGCAATCTATATCGCGCTCGCCTTGATGGCGGGGCGCGAGCGGCCGGATTAGCTCTATTCGACGCGCCGGAGAAACGTGCGTTCCTCGGCAAGAATGAAACGCTCGTTCTCGGCGAACTGAAAAGTCGCCATGCCCTGTTCATCGGCGCGCAGCCGCGCCCGGTAGGCCTCATACGCGGCCAGACTCTCGAACGAAATCAGTGCGTGCGCAATATTGTTGGTCCCCTCGTGCGGCATCCAGTAGCCGACGAGATCGCCGCCGCACCTCGGGATAATGTCGAGCCAGCCTTTCGCGTAAGCCTCGAAGGAGTCGCGCCGGAACGGATCGAGCTGATAGCGGATGAAAACCGTGATGGTCATGATGTGTCTCCCTGCTGGGACGACCTTGACCTGCCGCGGGCGGGAATGCTTCGACTGAGGCCGAAGCATCGAATGGGAGGACGTCGCATGGCACGGATCGGATTCATCGGGCTCGGCAACATGGGTCTGCCGATGGCGCAGAACCTGATCAAGGCGGGCCACCAGGTCGAGGGCGTCGATGTCAGCCAGGCGGCGACCGATAAGCTCAAGGCCGCGGGCGGCGCGGTCGCCGAAACCGCGAAGATCGCAGCTGCGCGCGGCGATGTGGTGATCACGATGCTGCCGGCCGGGCAGCATGTGCGCGATGTGTATCTCGGCGCCGGCGGCATCGTCGAGAATGCCAACGCCGGCACCTTGCTGATCGACTGCTCGACCATCGATGTTGAAAGCGCGCGCGCCGTCGCGGCGGCCGCAGAGGCGAAGGGCCTGCTGATGCTCGACGCGCCGGTGTCCGGCGGCGTCGGCGGCGCGACCGCCGGTACGCTCACCTTCATGGTGGGTGGGAGCGAACGCGCGTTCGTGCGCGCGGAATCCATCCTGCAACAGATGGGCAAAACTATCGTGCACGCGGGCGGCGCGGGTAACGGGCAGGCGGCGAAGATCTGCAACAACATGATCCTCGGCGTGTCGATGATCGCGGTGTCGGAGGCGTTCGTGCTGGCCGAGAAGCTCGGGCTCGACAAGCAAAAGCTGTTCGATATCGCGTCGAAGTCGTCGGGCTCATGCTGGTCGATGGTCAACTACTGCCCGGTGCCGGGGCCGGTCCCGGCGTCGCCCGCGAACCGCGACTATCAGGCGGGCTTCACCGCCGCGATGATGCTCAAGGACCTCGCGCTCGCGCAGGACGCCGCGAACGCGGCGGGCGCCGCGACCCCGATGGGCGCGGAAGCCGCCGCGCTCTACCGTCTCTATGTGGGGCAGGGCGCTGCGCAGAAAGATTTTTCCGGGATCGTCAATTTCATCCGCGGTACTCGCTAAGCAATTTCCGCTCATGCCCGCGCAAGCGGGCACCCAGTTCTTTCTTTTCTTGGCTCTGGGTCCCGGCTTTCGCGGGGACGAGCGAAAGCCTTAGCCCCAATCCGTTCCCGGAGTGTCCGGCACCATTGCGCGCGCGATGCGGCTTTCGCGCAAATGATGTTTCGTGTTGAGACAAATGCGCGCCGAATCCGGGCGTACAAGGTGAACGGGTCGTAACGAATCCTGCTTGCATTCGATGCGCAATCGTTCGTTCACCGTGCCGAATAAACTCTATGTTTATCCTGCAATTTAAGCTGATCTTAGATCATGCGCCGTAGTTTGCTGCTCACAAGGCACGGGGAAACAGGGCCCCGTGACCAACAAGAACATAGAAGTCAAACAGGGGCGTCATGATGAAATCCGTCGCGAAGGCGATCGAGCCGGCAGACCGTCAGGCTCGCTTCGATCACATCCAGCCGCACTACCTCGAAGCCTTGACGCTGATCGAGCGGCTGCATCGCCGTCTGCTCGACGTCATCAAGGACGAATTCGACCGCAAGGGCCGCGCCGACATCAACGCCGTGCAGGCGTTGCTGCTGTTCAACATCGGCGATAAGGAGCTGACCGCGGGCGAGCTGCGCACGCGCGGCTATTACCTCGGCTCGAACGTGTCGTACAATTTGAAGAAGCTCGTCGAGATGGGCTTCCTCGATCACCAGCGTTCGCGTGTCGACCGCCGCTCGGTTCGCATCAAGCTGACCGAGAAGGGCACCACCGTGTGCGAGACGGTGCGCGGCCTTTACGAAAAGCACGTGCGCACGGTCGAGCAGGTCGGCGGCATCGCGGCCGACGAGTTCGCGGTTCTCAACAAGGCGCTGCACCGGCTGGAGCGCTTCTGGACCGATCAGATCCTGTATCGGCTGTAACCCGGTCTCACGGAATTTGTTTCACCGCCCGGTGCGAAAGCGCCGGGCGGTTTGCATTTGGGACTTTCTGAAAGTTCGAATGGAACCGGAACCGGCGCCCGGGTTTCCTCCGCGGCAGAGGAGACCGTCATGAGCGTCGGCACAATCATCCTGATCATTCTCGTCATTGCGCTGCTGGGCGGATTTAGCGGCATCGGCGGCGGGCCGTTCTACGGCGGCGGCCATTACGTCGGCGGCGGGTTAGGCATCGTCATCGTCATTCTGCTGATTCTTGTGCTGATGGGCCGCATCTAGGCCCATGCCAAAGAACCCGGACGACAAAGACCAGACGCTGCCACAGTCGCAAGGCGAGAAGGAAAAACCCGAACGGCCGGGCAAGGGCAGCAAGCCGCAGAACCAGGGCGACCGGCCGTAGCGCTGGCGCGCCAATCCGTAGGCCGGATGGAGCGCAGCGAAATCCGGGGCCGGTCCAGCATTGCGCCATAGCGCCTCGAAGACGCGCGCAAACGCGCTTGAGGCGCCGTGCGAACTACTTGGCGTAGCCCTGCGAGCGCAGCCAGTCGATGCGGCGGCTGCCGGACAGCCACTCGTCAACCTCGGCCTTGCTCTTGAGGCCCTTGATGACGGCGGTCTCGACGCCCGGACACTCGGCAATGATCTGCCAGTCGTCCGCGGCAATGCGTTCCATCTTGAAAGTCACTCGGGGTGATTTGCCTTTGGCCATGACCCCCTTATGCAGGGCTTTGAGAACAAGTCAAAGGGGCCTATGACGCTGACTGCGCCGCGGGCGAGAATAGTCAGCAAGGTCAGGACAATCGATGGTCGCCGACGACAAGAAGTCGAAGCCGAAGGAGAAGGCCCCAAAGGAGCCTAAGGAAAAGGCTTCGAGTGAGCCGAAGGAAAAAACACCGGTTGAAGCAAAGCCCGACGCGAGCGCAAAGCCCGATGCGACTGGAGAGGCGCCCAAAAACTACAGCAGGGGCGAGGGCCAGAAGACGGTCACTCAAGCCTACAAGGATAACTGGAACGCGATTTTCGGGAAGAAGAAGAAAAAGAAGCGCTGAGGCGCTCCATCTCGACCCGTTTGCCGTTTGGTCGCGTTGAGGCCGGGAAGGCCGATATGCTATCTCAACCGCACAAATGCCCAGGCCAACTGAATTTCAAGGCATGAACCGCCGCCGCGTCCTCACCGGCCTCGGCGTGAGCGCCGCGTCGCTCGCGGCCACGCGCGCCTTCGCGCAGGCGCAGACCGAAGATCCGCTGCAGCAATTGATCCAGCAAAACCAGCGCGGGGGCCTCGGCGAAAGCTTCGACTCCACCTCGCGCACCATCGCGATGCCGAAGGCCTCGCTGCCGACGCTGTCGCCCGCGACCGTGCAGACCACCGAGCTTGCGGTCGCGCGCTACGAGCAGGTCGTGGCCGCCGGGGGCTGGCCGATGGTGCCCGTGAACGACCGGCTGCGCGTCGGCGTGCGCCATACGGCCGTGCCGCCCTTACGCGCGCGCTTGAAGATCGCGGGCGACCTCGATCCGGCCGCGGTTGAGAACGACGTGTACGACAGCTACGTCGAGGCCGCGGTGAAACGCTTCCAGGCGCGGCACGGCATCTCGGCCGACGGCCGGCCCGGCGCGCTGACCATCAAGGCGCTCAACATTCCGGCGGACCAGCGGCTCAGCCAGCTTAAGACCAATCTCGCGCGGCTGCGTGCGCTCGACACCAAGGGTGCGTCGCGCTTTGTCGTCTGCAACATCCCGGCCGCACAGCTTGAGGCGATCGAGAACGGCACGGTGATGTCGCGCCACATCGCGGTCGCCGGCAAGCCGGACCGTCCGTCGCCCGAGTTGAACAGCAGGATCGTCGAGATCAACTTCAACCCGTTCTGGACCGTGCCGGTCTCGATCGTGCGCAAGGACCTGATCCCGAAGATGCAGGCCGAGCCGGACTATCTCACGCGCTACGGCATCCGAATCTTCGACCCGAGGAACAACGAGTTGACACCCGCGCAGGTGAACTGGTTCTCCGAAGAAGCCGTGAACTACAGGTTCAAGCAGGATCCGGGCGAAAAGAATTCTCTCGGTACCATCCGCATCAATTTCCCGAGTGCCCACGGCGTCTACATGCACGATACGCCGTACAAGAACCTGTTCGGCGACGACGTGCGCTTCGACTCCTCGGGCTGCATGCGCATTCAGAGCGTGCGCGATCTCGTAGTGTGGCTCTTGTCCGAGACCTCGGGCTGGTCGCGCATCGAGATCGACGACGTGATCAAGTCGGGTGCGCGCAACGACGCGAAGCTCAAGCCGCAGGTGCCGCTGCATTGGGTCTACATCACCGGCTGGGCGACCGCGGACGGTGTCGTCCAGTTCCGCGATGACATCTACAATCGCGACGGGCTCAATCCGCCTGCTGCCGCGTCGCGCGGATAGCGTTTTTTCATGAGCGCCAGACCCGTGCCTGGAAAGGCCTCAGGCACTCGTGGTCTGTGGGGAAACGCCTATCTCCTGCTCGCGCTTGGCAGCCTGTGCTGGTCCGGCAATCACCTGATGGGCCGCGCGATCACCGGCCATGTCCCGCCGCTCGCACTCACGACGCTGCGCTGGCTGCTCGCCGCCGCGGTGCTCTACCCATTCATCCGCCCGCATCTCGACCGCGACTGGCCGCTGATCCGCGGACATTTCGGCGTGCTGGTTTATCTTGCGCTCATCGGCGGGGCGGTGTTCGGCGCGCTGCAATTCGTCGGACTGCAGCTCACCAGCGCGCTCAACGTGTCGGTGATGAATTCGCTCGCGCCCGTGTTCATCGCCGTGGCGGGCGCCGTCATGTTCCGCGACCGACTGACCGGCGGGCAATTGCTCGGGATCCTGATTTCGCTTGTTGGCGTGCTTGCGATCATCAGCAAGCTCGATCCAGGCGTGCTGACGCATTTCGCATTCAACATCGGCGACATCCTGATCCTCACCAACCTGGTGCTCTGGGGGGTGTATTCGGCTTCGCTGCGCTGGCGGCCGGCGATTCATCCGGCGAGCTTCATGTTCATGTTCTGCCTGATCGCCGGTGTCGCGATGCTGCCGGTTTTTGCGTGGGAGCACACGACCGGCTTTGTGCTGCAGCCGACGCTGCTGACTGTCTCGGCGATCGTGTTCGTCACGATCTTCTCCACCATCGTCGCCTTTGCGTCCTGGACGCGCGGCGTCGAATTGATCGGCCCGAACAGGGCAGGGGTGTTCCTGCACCTCATTCCGATCTTCACGGCGCTGCTGACCGGCGTGCTGCTCGGCGAGCCGCTGATGGGCTATCATGTGGTCGGCTTTGCGCTGATCCTCACCGGTGTGTGGTGCGCGGCGCGGGGGTAGGAATGACCGTCAACGCCATCGACTGCGACGTGCACCCGACCGTGACCGGCAACGACGTCCTGTTGCCGTATCTGGAGACCTACTGGCGCGACTCGGTGGAGGAGCGCGGCATGGGTTCGCTCGAATCCGCCGCCTATCCGCCGAACGCGCCGATCACCGCGCGTCCGGATTTTCGCGGCCCAAGCGGATATGCGGCGACGGACGCGGTGCAGCTTAGCGCCCAAGTGTGCGACCGCTGGGGAGCGAGCCACGCGATCCTCAATTGCCTCTATGGGGTGCAGCTCATCTACAACGAGGACATGGCGCGCGCATTCACCAGCGCGCTGAACGACTGGATCGTGAAGGAATGGCTCGACCGCGATCCGCGCCTGCGCGCTTCGATCGTGATCCCGATGCAGAACGTCGAATACGCGGTCGACGAGATCGAGCGCTGTGCCAAGGATCGCCGCTTCGTGCAGATCCTCGTGCTGGCAATGCAGGAAACACCGCTCGGGCGCCGCCACAACTGGCCGATTTTCGCCGCGGCCGAACGGCATGGCCTGCCGCTCGGCATTCACGCGGGCTCGAACTACCGCAATCCGGTGACGTCGCTCGGCTGGCCGACCTCATATGTCGAGGATTACACCAGCCAATCGCAGGGCTTCCAGAGCCAGGTCGCGAGCCTGATCACCGAGGGCGTGTTCGCCAAGTACCCCAAGCTCAAGGTGGTGCTGATCGAGTTGGGCGTGACCTGGCTGCCGGCGTTTCTGTGGCGGTTCTCGAAATTCTGGCGCGGCGCGCGCACCGAGGTGCCGTGGGTCGACCGGAGCCCGTCGGAGATCGTGCGCGACAATTTCCGCCTCACCATCCAGCCGTTCGACGGCCCGTCCGACCCGGACGAGGTGGAACGCATCGTCGAACACCTGCGTTCGGACGATATGCTGCTGTTTTCCTCGGATTTTCCCCATTGGCAGTTCGACGGCGACGAGCGCATCCCGAAGGGAATTCCCGAAGGGTTGCGGCGCAAGATACTGGTGGAGAATCCGCTCGCGACGTATGATCGGTTGAACGGTGCTTCGCTCCAGGAGAGCGCATCATGAACATCGAAGTCCGCCAGCCCGCCCGCGCGCAGAAGACGCGCTACGGCATCGTCGATTGCGACATTCACCCCAAGCTGCTGATCGAGGACTACCGGAAGCACTTGTCCAATCAGTGGTGGTCATATTTGCAGACCTACGGGCTGCGCCCGCGCCACGGCTTCACCAAGGCCTACCCGATGCCGAAGATCACGCCGCAGGCGGCGCGGCGTGATGCCTGGCCGCCCGGCGGCGGCATGCCGGGCAGCGATCTTGCGTTTTTGCGCGAGCAATTGCTCGACCTTTACGACATGGACTACGGCATCCTGAACCCGTTGCAGCCGACCGGGCAAGGCGACCAGAACCCGGAGTTCTCTGCCGCGATGGCATTCGCGGCGAATGAGCAGCAGCTCGAGAAATGGACCTCGCACGAGAAGCGGCTGAAGGCCTCCGTGGTGGTGCCTTACGAAAACCCGGAGGCTTCGGTCGCCGAGATCAAGCGCCGCGCCGGCTCGAATGACTTCGCGCAGGTGTTCATGCTCAGCCGCACGGCGGAAGCGCACGGGCGCCGCCGTTACTGGCCGATCTATCAGGCGGCGGTCGAGGCCGGACTGCCGGTCGGCATCCACGTGTTCGGCTACGCGGGCTGGCCGCTGACCAATTCGGGCTGGCCCTCGTTCTACATCGAGGAGATGACCGAGCACGCGACTGGCCAGCAGGCGGTGGTCGCCAGCATGATCTTCGAGGGCCTGTTCGAGCAGTATCGCGACCTTAAGGTGGTGCTGATCGAGTCCGGCTTCGGCTGGCTGCCGGCGCTCGGCTGGCGGCTCGACAAGCATTGGGAGCGCATGCGCGACGAGGTCCCGCACGTGAAGCGCCCGCCGTCGGAATACATCCGCGAGCATTTCTGGGTCTCGACCCAGCCGATGGAAGAGGCCGAGGACCCTGAGCACGTGATCGACGCGATGCGCTGGATCGGCTTCGAGCGCATCCTGTTCGCGAGCGATTATCCGCACTGGGACTTCGACGATCCGGTGCTGGCGCTGCCGCCGAGCCTGACCGAAGAACAGCGGCGCATGATCTATTCGGGCAACGCCCGCAAGCTTTACGGCCTGACCTGATGGCGCGACACGTCGTTGCCCCGGTCGGAGACATTCCGCCGGGTCACCGCAAGCTGGTCGCGGTGGACGGCCGGGCGGTCGTCGTTTTCAATCTCGGCGGCGAGTTCTTCGCGCTCAACAATCGCTGCCCGCACAAAGGCGGCAGCCTGTGCGATGGCAAACAGACCGGGCTGATCCAGTCTTCCGAGCCCGGTGAATACCGCTACTCGCGGCGCGGCGAGATCATCCGCTGCCCCTGGCATTCGTGGGAGTTCGACATCCGCACCGGCCAATCCTGGTGCGACCCGCAGCGGCTCCGCACACGCAAATACGCGGTTTCGGTCGAGAAGGGCGCGCAACTCGTCGAAGGGCCGTACAAGGCAGAGACGTTTCCGGTCAGCATCGAGAACGATTACGTGGTGATTGAAGCATGATGAGCGGGGAAGAGCCGCACGAGATCTTCTTCGAGTTCATCGCCATTGGCTCGACCATGAAGGTCGTGGCGATTGACGCCGCGACGGGCACCGAGGTGAGCGTCATCGGGCCGGTCAGCGCCGCACAGGCGGACCTGGAGCAACTGGCCGTCGGGAAGCTCACGGCCCGGCTCGCCCGCGAGGCCTCTAAGCCCTAGATATAGCGGGCGATATCCCACCCCAAGCCCAATACTTGGCGCTTTCGGGTCGATATGCTATCCGGCCGGTGCCAGCGCCATACCCGAGGAAAGTGCCTGATGTCCGCGACCGGAGCCGTTGCCGCGAAGGAAGACGCGTTCTTTTCCGCGACGCTTGAGCAAGCCGATCCCGAGATCGCCGATGTGATTGCCAAGGAGCTCGGCCGCCAGCGCGACGAAATCGAGCTGATCGCCTCGGAAAACATCGTAAGCCGTGCAGTGCTCGAAGCGCAGGGTTCGGTGCTCACCAATAAATACGCGGAAGGCTATCCGGGGCGGCGCTACTACGGCGGCTGCCAGTTCGTAGACGTGGCAGAGAACATCGCGATAGAGCGCGCGAAGAAGCTGTTCGGCTGCAACTTCGCGAACGTACAGCCCAATTCCGGCAGCCAGATGAACCAGGCGGTGTTCTTGGCGCTGATGACCCCGGGTGACACCTTCATGGGGCTCGATCTCTCGGCGGGCGGGCATTTAACCCACGGCTCGCCGGTGAACATGTCGGGCAAGTGGTTCAAGGCGGTTCACTACGGCGTGCGGCGCGACGATCACCTGATCGACATGGACGACGTGGCGCGCATCGCGCGCGCATCGAAGCCGAAGATCATCATCGCGGGCGCGACCGCCTATTCCCGCGTGTGGGATTTCCCACGCTTCCGCCAGATTGCCGACGAGGTGGGCGCGTTCCTGATGGTCGACATGGCGCACTTCGCCGGGCTGGTGGCGGGCGGCGTGCATCCCTCGCCATTCCCGCACGCGCATGTCGTGACCACGACGAACCACAAGTCCCTGCGCGGCCCGCGCGGCGGCATGATCCTCACCAATGACGAGGCGATCGCCAAGAAGGTGAACTCGGCAGTGTTCCCCGGCCTGCAGGGCGGGCCGCTGATGCATGTGATTGCCGCCAAGGCGGTCGCGCTCGGCGAGGCGCTGCAGCCGGATTTCAAGGTCTACGCCCGCAACATAGTGGCGAACGCCAAGGCGCTGGCCGAGAGCCTGAAGTCCAAGGGGCTCGATATCGTGTCGGGCGGCACCGACAATCACCTGATGCTGGTCGACCTGCGGCCCAAGCGCCTGACCGGCAAGGTGGCCGAAATCGCGCTCGGCCGCGCACACATCACCTGCAACAAGAACGGCATCCCGTTCGATCCCGAAAAGCCGATGGTGACCTCGGGCGTGCGGCTCGGCACACCGGCCGGCACCACGCGCGGGTTCGGCGTCGCGGAATTCCGCCAGATCGGCGACATGATCGTCGAGGTGCTGGATGTGCTGTCGCAGAAGGGCGTCGAGGAGGATTCGCTGATCGAGGCGGCCGTGCGCGAGAAGGTGAAGGCGCTGGTGGCGCGCTTCCCGATTTACCAGAACTGACGAAAAGGGGCGGGGGCAATGCGTTGTCCGAAATGCGCGAGCCTCGATACGCAGGTCAAGGACTCGCGGCCGACCGAGGATTCGGCCGCGATCCGCCGCCGCCGCGTCTGCCTTTCGTGCCAGTTCCGTTTCACGACGTTCGAGCGCGTGCAGTTGCGCGAGCTCACCGTGATCAAGCGCAATGGCCGCCGCGTGCCGTTCGACCGCGACAAGCTGGCGCGCTCGTTCGAGATCGCGCTGCGCAAGCGTAACGTCGAGCCCGAGCGGATCGAGCAGACCGTTTCAAAAATCGTGCAGGAGCTGGAGGCGAGTGGCGAAAGCGAAATCAGCCATGAGACGATCGGCGAGGCCGTGATGGCGCACCTGCGCGAACTCGACGATGTCGCCTATGTGCGGTTTGCCTCGGTGTACCGCAATTTCCGCGAGGCGAAGGATTTTGAGACCGCGCTCGCTGAACTTGCCGGGGACGAGGAGCCGCCGCGCGCACCGGCCGTGGTGAGGAAGTAACCTCAGGCTGAACGCGAGTGCCGGCGGAAATCGTAACGGTTCTTCACGAACTGGTTGACGAAGTGCCCCTTCGAGGGAGCTGCGCGAAACGCCGCATAGACCTGTTTCGGGACGCCGTAATAGGTGTACGTCCCGCCGCCCACATAGGTGATGTGGAGTTCGCGCGTAGCCTCGTCATAGCTGATGTGCTCAATCGCGGTTGAAGGCATGGTGCACTCCTCCACGCGGATAACGCCGGCGGGGCGTTCGGGTTCACGACAGGACAAGTAGCGCCTATCTGGCCTTTCGTGCTAAAAAGATTTCATGAACAAGCGACTGGAACAATTGCTGGGACGCGTCGCCGAATGGCCGTCGGGCGCGCAGGAGGATGCCGCCGCGACGCTTGAGTTTATCGAGGCGTCCGTGAATGCCGACAAGAGGCTTAGCCTGGAAGAGCAGGAGGCCAAGCTCAAATCCCTTCGCGAGATGCTCCGTCAATCCATCGCGCGCGGCGGTGATTATTCGCCGGACGATATCGACCTGATGATCGAAGAACGATTTGGCGACTCCCGGGTGCAGGGCCGATAGGTGCGCCGCGTCCGGTTGCTCGCCAGCGCGCGGGACGATCTGGCGGCGATCGGCGATTACATTCAATTCGTGAGTGGCAGTCGGCGGGTTGCGGCTCGATTCGTTCGGGAGTTAAACGACCACTGTCGCCATCTGGGACGTCTGCCCGGAACGATCGGTCGGGCTCGCCCTGATCTGCTTCCCGATATCCGCACCGCGCCCTATGGAAATTAGTTGATCTTCTTCCGATATGTCGGTGACGTCGTGGAGATCGTGAACGTCGTCGCGGGCCACCGCGATATCGAGGCTCTCTTCCGCAAGGACGAACGATAAGCAGCCAGATGCCGCCGGACCCCGATCTCGACACGCGCTTCATGTCCCTCGCGCAGACCCTCGGGCGGCGCGGGCTTGGCAATGCGTGGCCGAACCCGGCGGTCGGGGCGGTGGTCGTGAAGGACGGCGCGGTGGTCGGGCGCGGCTGGACCCAGCCGGGGGGACGGCCGCATGCCGAGGTGGAGGCGCTGCGGCGGGCGGGAGACGCTGCGCGCGGCGCGACGCTGTACGCGACGCTGGAACCCTGCTCGCACCACGGCAAGACGCCGCCCTGCGTCGACGCCATCATGGCGGCGGGCATCGCGCGCGTTGTCTCCGCGCTGGATGATCCGAACCCGAAGATCGCCGGGGAGGGCCACGCGAAGCTTCGCGCGGCGGGGATTTCGGTGACGCTTGGCGTTTGTGCCGAGGAAGCGCGCCGCGCGCATGCGGGTCATTTCCGCCGTGTGCGCGACGGCCGCCCGCATGTGACGCTCAAGCTCGCTGTGTCGGCGGATGGCAAGGCCGGGCTCGCCGGCCGCCGTCCTGTCGCGATCACCGGCGAGGCGGCGCGCGAGCGCGTGCACCTGATGCGCGCGATGAACGACGCGGTGCTCACCGGCATCGGCACGGTGTTGTCGGACGATCCGAAGCTCACCAGTCGGCTGCCCGGCATGGGACATCGCTCGCCGGTGCGGGTGGTGCTCGACAGTGCGCTGCGGCAGCCGCCATCGTCGCAACTGGCGTCCTCGGCGGCGCGCGCACTCGACTGGACTTTCGCGGACCAGGCGGCTTCGCCGGAGAAAGAACGCGTATTGACGGATCTCGGGGTCGAAGTGCTGCGCGTGCCGGGCGTGAACGGGCGCCTGGATCTGAGCGCCGTGCTGCGCGGCCTCGCGGGGCGGGGGATCACGCGCGTGATGGTCGAGGCAGGGCCGATTTTGTCTGCTGCTTTCATCGCGGCCGATCTTGTCGACGAGGCGGCGCTGTTCCGCTCGCCCACGGCGCTCGGCGCGGATGGCATCGATGCGCTGGAGGGCCTCCCGCTCACCGCCTTGACGCAATCCGCCAAGCTGCGATTGGTGGGCAGCAAGGCGGTCGGTGAGGATACGCTTGCACTGTTCGAGCGTCCCTAGTGTCATTCCGGCCGAGCAAAGCGAGGGCCGGAATCCATAACCACAAATCTCTCGCTCATCGCGCCGACTGTGGTTATGGATTCCGGGCTCCGGCCTGCGGCCGGCCCCGGAATGACCAGAGAGTTGAATGTTCACCGGAATTGTCACCGACATCGGCAAAGTGCTCAGCGTCGAGGAGCGCGGCGAAGGCTTGCGCCAACTGACCATCGCGTGCGCCTACGACCCCGCCACGATCGCAATCGGCGCGTCGATCTCTTGCGGCGGCGTCTGCATGACGGCGGTCGCGACCGGCAACGACAACTTCTCGGTCGATGCGGCGGCCGAGACGCTGCGCCTCACCACAGTCGGCCGCTGGCAAACAGGAACGCACGTCAACCTCGAACGCTCGCTGAAAATGGGCGACGAGCTTGGCGGCCACCTGGTCAGCGGCCATGTGGACGGTCTCGCCGAACTGATCGCGCGCGAGGACCTGACCGACATGGCAAAGCTGATGCTGCGCGTGCCGAAACCGCTCGCACGCTTCATCGCCCAGAAAGGGTCGGTTGCGCTCGACGGCGTGTCGCTCACCGTGAACGAGGTTAACGACGACACGTTCTCGGTGCTGATCATCCCGCACACGCTCGCCGTCACCACGCTCGGCGCGTTGAACCCGGGCGACAGCATCAACCTTGAAGTCGATGTCATGGCGCGCTACGCAGCCCGCCTGATGGAGGCTCGCTAAATGGCGCGCGCGCGCAGACAAGCTCAGCGCAAGGAAACCGGCGTCAAGGGCGCGCGCATCCTCGTGGTCGAGGCGCGCTATTACGACGACATCGCCGACCTGCTGTTGCGCGGCGCAAAGCGCGTACTCAAGGACGCCGGCGCCGTGTTCGATCTCGTCACGGTGCCAGGCGCGCTCGAAATTCCCACCGCGATCATGATCGCGATGCACGGCGCGGAAGCGCGCGGCGAGCCCTATGAGGGCGTGGTCGCGCTCGGCTGCGTCATCCGGGGCGAGACCAGCCATTACGACATCGTCGCGGGCGAATCCGCGCGCGCCATCATGGATATTTCGATCGCGCGCGACATGCCGATGGGCAACGGCATCCTCACCGTCGATACCGACGCGCAGGCGCGCGCCCGCGCACGCCTTGGCGGCGAGGATAAGGGCGGCGGCGCGGCGCGTGCCGCGCTCGCCCTGGCGCGGCTCAAGCGCAAGCTCATCCGGCAAGCGCGAGGCCGGCGATGAAAAGCCCGGCGCCGCGCGGCGAGGATCGCAAGGCGAACCGCCGCGGTGCCGCGCGCCTCGCCGCCGTGCAGGCGCTTTACCAGATGGATATCGCCGGCACGCTGCTCAACGACATCCTCGCCGAGTTCGAGAGTCACTGGATCGGCCAGGAGGTGGACGGTTCGCAATATCTTCCCGCCGAAGCCGCGTTCTTCCGCAGCGTGGTGCGCGGCGTGCTTGACGACCAGCGCGCGCTCGATCCGCTGATCGACAAGGCGCTGCAGGGCGGCTGGCCGCTCAAGCGCGTCGAGGCGCTGCTGCGCGCGGTGCTGCGCGCGGGCGCATTCGAATTGTCGTCGCGTTCCGATGTGCCGGCGCGTGTCGTCGTCGCCGAGTACGTCGACGTGGCGAACGCCTTCCTCGACAAGGACGAGACCGGCATGGTCAACGCAGTGCTCGACCAGCTCGCGCGGCAATTGCGCGCCGAGCGAGTTCGACCGGGCCGCGGGGTAGCGCCGTGGGCGACGCGCCCGGATCGGCAGAGGACCGGCTGATCGCGCGCTATTTCAAGCCGCTGGCAAAGCACCCCGGCGCGTTCGGCTTCAACGACGACGCGGCCGCAATCACGCCGCCGCCGGGCCACGACCTCGTACTCAAGACCGACGGGTTGATCGCGGGCGTGCATTTCTTTGCCGACGATCCGGCCGACGGCGTCGGCCGCAAGGCGCTGCGGGTCAACCTCTCCGATCTCGCCGCGAAGGGGGCCGCGCCGCTTGGCTTCCTGCTGTCGATTGCGCTGCCGAAGGAGTTTTCCGAGGACTGGCTCGCTGCGTTCACACGCGGGCTTGGCGAAGATGCCGACACTTACAAGTGCCCGCTGCTCGGCGGGGACACCGACTCAACCCCGGGTCCGATCAGCATTTCGATTGCGGCGTTCGGCACGCTGCCGGCGGGCACGATGGTGAAACGGAGCGGCGCCAGCGTTGGCGATCATGTGTTCGTCAGCGGCACCATCGGGGATGCGGCGCTGGGCTTGCGCGTGCGCAAGGGTGAGCTTGACCGACCCAAGCGGGCATCTGGTCTCGCGCTATCGCGTGCCGCAGCCGCGCAACGCGCTGGCCGAAACAGTGCGTGCGCACGCGTCAGCCGCGATGGATGTGTCCGACGGCCTTGCCGGCGATCTCGCCAAGTTGTGCCGCGCCTCGAACGTATCGGCGGATATCGAGGTCGCGCGCGTGCCGCGCTCGGCTGCTGCCGAACAAGCGCTCGCGGGCGATTGCAATCTGATCGAGCCGATTCTGACCGGCGGTGAGGATTATGAAATCCTTTGTGCAGTCACGCCGGAGCGCATCGCAGCCTTCGTGGCTGGCGCTGCCCGGGCGGGCGTTCCGGTCGCCGACATCGGGGGGATCGTTGCCGGGGAGGGACCCCCGCGCTTTCTCAACCCGGAGGGTAAGGCTTTGCCCTTCATCCAGCCCGGCTACAGCCATTTCTGAGCATTTCTGCCCCGCGCGTTGCGCAGTAGCGTCATCCTCCTCGGCAGGCTAAGAGAGCGCCCCTGTTCTACGAAATCCCCGCCGGGAGAAGATTTGATGTCGGCCATCGCCGAATCGCCGTTCGATGCCCTGGCGGGCGACCGCCTCGCCAAGCGCAACGCGCTGGTGCTGGCGATTGGGCAGGCGCTTGCGGGCGCGAACAACACGGTGATCGTGACGACCGGCAGCATCGTCGGCGCGATGTTCGCGCCCGACAAGAGCCTCGCGACGCTACCGATCAGCATGATGGTCGTCGGGATCTGGGCCGGCACATTGCCGATGGGTTTTCTGGCGAAGCGCTTCGGGCGCCGCATCGCGTATGCGAGCGCTGCGATCCCCGGCGCACTCGCGGGGCTGATCGGCTACGCGGCGATGGTGCAGGGGTCGTTCTGGCTCTACCTCGTGTCGGCATTCTGCGGCGGGCTCTATGCGGCCTCGCACATGTCGTACCGTTTTGGAGCGGCGGACACCGCGAGCCCGGAGTTCAAGCCCAAGGCGATCTCGTTCGTGATGGCGGGCGGGCTGTTCGCCGCGATCCTCGGTCCGCAGCTCGTGATCCACACCAAGGACCTGATGCCGCCGTATCTGTTCGCCGCGAGCTATCTCGGGCAGGCCGCGTTCGCGCTGCTCGCGGGGCTGATCATCCTGATATTCTTTCGTGCGCCGGGGCTGGTCCACGAAGCGAGCAAGAAGGCCGGCCGCCCGATCGCCGAGATCGCGCGCCAGCCGAAGTTCATCGTCGCGGTGGTCTGCGGTGTCGCCAGCTACGCGCTGATGAACCTGATGATGACCTCGGCGCCGCTCGCGATGTTCGATTGCGGGCACTCGGTGTCGGATGCGGCGCTCGGCATCCAGTGGCACGTGCTTGCAATGTACGCGCCCGAGTTTCTTCACCGGCTCGATCATCTTGCGCTTCGGCGTCTTGCCGGTGACAGCCGTCGGGCTCGTCATCCTTGGGCTCTCGGCCGTCGTCGGCCTGATGGGCATTACCGTCGCGCATTTCTGGATCGCGCTGATCCTGCTCGGCGTGGGATGGAACCTTAGCTTCGTCGGCGCCACCACCATGGTGACCGACTGCTATCGCGCCGAGGAGCGCAACAAGGTGCAGGCGTTCAACGATTTCCTGATTTTCGGCAGCATGGCGATCGGCTCGTTCATTTCCGGCTCGATGCTCGCCCATTACGGCTGGTATCTCGTCAACGTCGTGATGTTCCCGGTCGTGGCGGTTGCGGGCGCAATGCTGCTCTGGCTGACGTGGCGCGAACGGGCGCGGCTGGCCTGACCAATCCGCCTATCAATCCGCCCCTGGGCTTATCCAAAGGCTTGAATTACCGAGGCATTTGCGGCGTTGCATGAGTCGCCCATTTTTGGCTATATCCGCGCCACTTTCCGCCGGGCCGGGGCAAACAAGTCGCCCCTGTTGCGGCGCGCCCGCATCGGCGAGGGGGCCGTCGCGGGTTTCCAGCAAAAACGAGGACTGTTCATGACTGCTCTCTGGGCCATCATCGGGTGTGGCTTACTGTCAATCGTTTATGGGATTTGGGCGATCCAGTCCGTGATGTCGGCGGACGCCGGCACGGCGCGGATGCAGGAAATCGCGGCCGCCATCGCCGAAGGCGCGCAGGCCTACCTCAAGCGCCAGTACATGACGATCGCGATCGTCGGCGCTGTGGTCTTTGTCGGGATCTGGTTCCTGCTCGGCAGTCTCGTCGCGCTCGGCTTCCTGATCGGCGCCGTGCTTTCGGGCGTCGCGGGTTTCATCGGCATGAATGTCTCGGTGCGCGCCAACGTGCGCACCGCGCAGGCGGCGACCAAATCGCTCAGCGCAGGCCTCGATATCTCGTTCAAGGCGGGTGCCGTCACCGGCATGCTGGTTGCGGGCCTCGCGCTGCTCGGCGTCGCAATCTATTACGCGCTGCTCACCGGTCCGCTGAAGCTCGCACCGGAGAGCCGTACGGTGATCGACGCGCTCGTCGCGCTGTCGTTCGGCGCCTCGCTGATCTCGATCTTCGCCCGTCTCGGCGGCGGCATCTTCACCAAGGGCGCCGACGTCGGCGCCGACCTCGTCGGCAAGGTCGAGGCCGGTATCCCGGAGGACGATCCGCGCAATCCGGCGACCATCGCGGACAACGTCGGCGACAACGTCGGCGACTGCGCCGGCATGGCGGCCGACCTGTTCGAGACCTACGCGGTGACGGTAGTCGCCACCATGGTGCTCGCCGCGATCTTCTTCGTCGGCCAGCCGATCCTCGCCTCGGCGATGCTCTATCCGCTCGCCATCTGTGCGGCCTGCATCGTCACCTCGATCATCGGCACTTTCTTCGTCAAGCTCGGCGCCAACGGTTCGATCATGGGCGCGCTGTACAAGGGTTTGATCGTCGGCGGCGTGCTGTCGGTCGGCGGCCTTGCCGCCGCGACGCACTACACCATCGGCTGGGGTCAGATCGGCACGGTTGCCGGCATGGCGATCACCGGCAAGAACCTGTTCATCTGCGGCGTTCTCGGCCTCGTCATCACCGGCCTGATCGTCTGGATCACCGAGTACTACACCGGCACCGGCAAGCGTCCGGTCGTGTCCATCGCGCAAGCGTCGGTCACCGGTCACGGCACCAACGTCATCCAGGGCCTCGCGGTTTCGCTCGAGTCGACCGCGATGCCTGCGATCGTCATCGTTGCCGGCATCATCGTGACGTATCAGCTCGCGGGCCTGTTCGGGACGGCGATTGCGGTCACCACCATGCTCGGCATCGCCGGCATGATCGTCGCACTCGATGCCTTCGGCCCCGTCACCGACAATGCCGGCGGCATCGCCGAAATGGCGGGACTGCCCAAGGAAGTCCGCCACAACACCGACGCGCTCGATGCGGTCGGCAATACCACCAAGGCCGTCACCAAGGGCTACGCGATCGGCTCGGCGGGCCTCGGCGCGCTGGTGCTGTTCGCCGCCTATACCAACGACATCAACGCCTTCATCAAGTCGGGCGTGCCGTACTTCAAGGATGTCGGCGTCGTGTCGTTCGACCTCTCGAACCCGTACGTGGTTGCGGGCCTCATCTTCGGCGGCCTGATCCCGTATCTGTTCGGCGGCATCGCGATGACGGCGGTCGGCCGCGCGGCAGGCTCCGTGGTCGAGGAGGTGCGCCGCCAGTTCCGCGAGAACCCGGGCATCATGGCCGGCACCGCGCGCCCGGACTATGCGCGCGCCGTCGATCTGCTCACCAAGGCGGCGATCAAGGAAATGATCATTCCGTCGCTGCTGCCGGTGCTGGCGCCGATCGTCGTTTACTTCGGCGTGCTGTGGATCTCCGGCTCGAAGGCGAATGCCTTCGCGGCGCTCGGCGCTTCGCTGCTCGGCGTGATCGTCAACGGCCTGTTCGTCGCGATCTCGATGACCTCGGGCGGCGGCGCGTGGGACAACGCCAAGAAGTCGTTCGAGGACGGCTTCACCGACAAGGACGGCGTGACGCACCAGAAGGGCTCAGAGGCTCACAAGGCCTCCGTCACCGGCGACACGGTCGGCGACCCCTACAAGGACACGGCGGGTCCCGCCGTGAACCCGGCGATCAAGATCACCAACATCGTGGCGCTGCTGCTGCTGGCGATTTTGGCGCATTGACGCAACGCAAGGCGCTCGAATATCGAAACCCCGCGGCGTGAGCCGCGGGGTTTTTCATTGGGCACCAAGCGGATGACGCGGTTGCCATTGGGCCGCGCCTTCGCGCGATGATCGCCACGCCCAGAATCAGGGAGGGGCACCGCATGAAATCCTCGACTTTGACCGGCATCGCGGCCGTGTTGTTCGGCTGCGGGCTTGTGGCGCTGTTCGCCGCGATGTTCCGCGACGCCGCACATGGCGGGCCGCTGCTGTGGATCGGGCTCGCCCTGCTGGTTGCGACCGTGATCTGCTGGTTCATGGCAGCGCGCGCCGAGGGCGCCCGCGGCTAGGGAGGTACTCATAAAACGCGACGTTCTTACTTCGCCGAACAGGGATATTTTGCGCGCTCTGTCGGCATCTCCGCTAAGGGGCCGGAAGCAGACATCACTCCATCGGCATATTTGGATGCTCTCATCCAAGCCCGTTGGCTTAGCACTGCCGCAGACGTCTAGTACCGGTCGACGCAAGCGTTCTAGTGCTGCGTCTTTCGATCTTGGAGGGCCTCGAGCCCGAAGGAAATGTTCGCCACGTCCCGGCTGCCCTCCGCGACATTCATTATCCAACCTTCACATTTGACGCCGTCGCGGCGCAGCAGAAGCCGCATTAAGTTTTCGGCGTAGTCCCACGCGGAACTGTCATCTGGCAGGGATACCTCGGTCGGGTTCGGTGCCTGGTCGCCATGGATCGTAAATCGGTAATCCGGCATCCTAGGTCTTTTTCCCTGCTGCGCCGGCTATGATGTCGGCAACGCGCTGCTGGACATTCGAATCAAAGAACGGGTCGTCCAGATCGTGAGGGCGCGAGGCTTCGGAATCATGAAGGAGGACTTTCGGCAGGGGTGGTGACGTGCCTTGCGACGAATGTCGCCCACAGCCGACGAGCAATCCGCGACTCCAAGGGAAGGGATTTCGCATCATCCGGTTCCTTCCTTTAGCAACGGCTGGGCCTCAGCCGCGAGGTTCGATCCTCGTCGCATCACGCTTTTACGGTAAGAGCGCCGAGCGGCACGTCCAGCGTATAAACGAACCCGGCTGGCCGATATTCAAGCTCCACCTTGCCGTTGAGCTGCTGCCCAAGCGAATCCATCATGCGGGTCCCGAAGCTGCGCCGGGTCGGCATCTCCACGACAGGGCCGCCGCTTTCTGTCCACGTCAGTCTCAGGCGCTGCGGGGTGGCAGCAATCGTCCATGCGATCTCGACGCGGCCGGTGGGTAGCGACAACGCGCCGAATTTTGTCGTGTTGGTGCAGAGTTCATTCATTGTCATCGCGAGCGCGATCACGGCTCCCGATGTGATGCTGACATCAGGTCCATCGATCGAAATACGTCCTGCGCCCTGACTGTCGTACGGCTCGATTGCTCCTCTGATAGTGACTGTCAGACTGGTGTTTGCCCAGCTAACCTGCATCAAGAGGTCGTTCGCACGTCCAAGTGCTGCCAACCGCCCTTCGATAGCGTGCTGGCCGTGTTTGATGCTCGTCGCAGTTCGCAGACTCTGCGTCGCGATGGCGCCCACTGTTGCAAGCGTGTTCTTGATGCGGTGATGAAGTTCATCGAGAATTAGCTTCTGCAGCTTGTCCGCCGCTTCCCGCTCCTTGGCGTCGATTTCAGCCTGTGCGAGCAGGGCATTGGCATCGATTGTTGCCTGTTCGAGTAACAGACGAAGACTGTCGTTCTCCGCTGTCAGAACTTCCTGGGCTGCAGAGCGAACGTGCTGGTTCGCGGGGGTGGTCCCGAGCGATTGAACAACATGCGGTATCGCGGCGTCCGGGACGATCTTTAAAGCGCCGGCACCGACCATCGCCTGCAGTTCGGTGATCATCTGCTTCATCTCCAGCGGTTTGCCAAAGAAGCGGCTATCCGCTGGCTTGTCGGTATCGGACAATTTGACCTGGCCGGAGACTAAAATGATCTTGATGGAGGGCCAGCGATCATGAACCGCATGAGCGAGCTTCAACCCGTCCATGCTGCCCGGCATCTGAATGTCGGAAAACAGCAGCGAGATGTCTGAGCGCGATTTGAGAATGGCGAGAGCTTCGTCAGCGTTGACGGCTTGCACAGCGGTGAACCCCGCATCTTCAACGATGTCAACAGCGCGCATCCGCAACACCATCTCGTCTTCAACGACGAGAACGTTCGTCGCGGACGTCGGCGGCGCGGAGGACATGATTGACTTTGAGGGCATGGCTTGGTGGCTTTCTTTTGCAAGTGCGACGAGTAGGTGTGACCTGCTCGGGTCGCTAGAGCGCAATCCGGCACTGTCACGTCCTCGCGCCGCTTCCAGATCGCTGCGCGATCACTGTTTGCCGGGACGACGACGAGCCTCATGCTCGTCCCATGTTCACAATCCGCACAACGCGAATGTCGTCGGCTGAGCGCCCGCAGCGGCGGCTGACATCGATTGAGCCAAATTAAGCCTGCACATGTGGAGCCCCCTCTGCTGTCGGGGGCAACGGTTCACAACCAGCGATGTTCCTTCATACTGAAGTATTTTGAAAATACTCTCCGGCGTCGTGAAAATAACACGAGGCAAATACTTCGTTTGGAAGCAGTTTCCCAAATAGTTCATGATCATTTGTTCCGCGAATACAAGCGGCTAGAGCTTGTATGTTTCGAGATACTTACCTCAAAAAAGTGCAAGATACTTGGATGGGATGCGGCTGGAGCCTGGTGGTCCGACGGGAGCCCCTTGAGTAGGGGGGACGATCCGCAGTCAGTGTATCGGCGGGTTCGAGAACATCACGGCTTCCGCTCCACCCGCCGGGTTGTCGGCTGAGTGAAAGTCGAATGTCGCTTCAGGTAAAAATGCGATGTAGCGGGATTCTCGGGGCACTGCTGCTTGCCCCCGAAAGCGGACATTCCATCGCGCTTATGAGTTCCGCAGCCTAGTTCACGTCCATCTGCAGCTTTTCCTTGGCGATGATCTCGCCGAACTTTGCGATCTCGTTCTGCACAAACGCCGTGTACTGCGCGGGCGTGGTGTAATCGGAGATCGCGCCCAGGTCCCTGATGCGCGCCTTCATGTCGTCGCGCTCGAGCAGCACCTTGATCTCGCCGTTGAGCGCATCGAGTACGGGTTGCGGCGCGCCGCGCGGCAGGAACACGCCGAACCACGACGACACGTCGAACTTTGCGAGTTCCGGCGCGCTCTCGCGCATCGTGGGAATGTCCTGCGATAGCCCGGTGCGCTCCGGCATCGTTGTTGCGAGCGCGACGAGCTTGCCGCCGCGAACCTGCGGCAGCGAGGGAAAGAGATTGTCGAACAGGATCTGCACCTGTCCGCCGAGCGCAGCCGTGAGCGCCGGCCCGGCGCCGCGGAACGGCACATGCGTCATCTTCAGGCCGGTGAGCTGGAGAAACCACGCGGCGGTGAGGTGCGGGCTCTGCCCGACACCTGACGATCGCGTAGCTAACGGAGTCCGGGTTCGCCTTGAGATGCGCGATCAGCTCGGGGATCGATTTCACCGGCAATGAAGGATGCGCCGTGATGATGTTGCTGGTGCGGATCATGTTGCTGACCGGCTGCAACTGATCCGGCTTGTAGCTGATGTTGCGGAAGATCGAGTAGGCGATCGCGTTCGGCCCCGGATTGCCGACCATGATGGTGTGGCCGTCGGGCTTCTGGCGCACGAAGTCGGTCATCGCGATGGTGCCGCCGCCGCCGGACTTGTTCTCGACGACCGTCGACTGACCCCAGGCGACCTGCAGGTGTTGCGCGAGCAGCCGTCCCATCACGTCGGTGGTGCCGCCGGGCGCCGCCGGAATGATGATGCGAACGGCCTCGGTCGGGCGCCAGTCGGCTTGCGCGGCGCGGGGCAGGGCGGTGGCGGCAGTCAGGCCCGCGGCGCCGGACAATACGCTGCGGCGGGAGAGGAGCTTGGTCATCTGGCGTTTCCCGGTGTTTCGTTTCTTGCAGAGGCAATCATCGCCATGCGAGGCCCCGCGCGCAAGCGCGCGCCGCGCCTGCCAATCATGCGAAGGCGCGGCTACTTGCCGCCGAAAATCTTGAACACGTAGGTGAGGTAGGACAGTTCCTGGCCGCTGGTCGGCGTGGTGCGGCCGATGTAGTCGAAAATCCTGCCGTCCTGCAGGCCGTAGTTGGCGATGCGCTCGACCCGGCGGTTCTTGTCGAAATAGACCGCGACCACGCGCTGATCGACGACCTTCTCGGGCAGGAACGAGGTCTGCTCGGTGCGCGCCGAGATGTAGTAGAACACTTCGCCGCTCACGGTTGCGACGGTCGAGGGGGTGCCGAGCGAGATCAGCACCTGCTCCTGCGGCGCGCCGAGCGGGATCTGCTCAAGCGCGCCCTCGGCGAGGACGTAGCCGCGCTGATAGTTCTGGGTGAAGCAGCCGCCGAGCATCAGGCCGAGCGCGAGCGCGGCCGCGACGGCAAACGGACGAGCGCGTGAACGAGACCCCATGCGGCGAACCTGCGGGCGCCCTTGCGCCCGATTGCGGCTTGACGTACCCCGCAGCCCGTCCAATTGCAATCCGGCCCCGCCCGGCGGACGCCGATCGTCATTAACGTGCAAAATCAATGATTCCGCCCCTGTTCCGCCGACCCAACCGCAGCATCGCGACCCTCTATGGCGCCATCGTGGCGCAGGCCCGCGATGCGCGGTTCTACGAGGCCTACGGGGTTCCGGACACGGTGCTCGGCCGGTTCGACATGATGGTGCTGCACCTGTCGCTGCTGCTGCGGCGGCTGCGTGCAGGGCGACGCCGCAGCGCTGGCGCAGGGGGTGTTCGACGCATTCTGCCGCGACATGGATCACAATCTGCGCGAAATGGGCATCAGCGATCAGGGCGTGCCGCGCCAGATGCGCCGGGTCGGCGAGGCATTCTACGGGCGTGCGCAGGCCTATGAGGCGGCGCTTGGTGCGCAGGGGAGAGGCGTTGGCGGAGGCGCTTGCCCGCAACGTCTACGCGGAGGCCGTCGAACCGGACATTGCCGCGGCCCGGCTCGCCGCCTATGTGCGGCAGGCGGCTGCCGCCCTGGATGCGCAGCCGCTCGACGAGCTTGAGCGCGGAGCGGTGCGGTTTCCCGAGCCCTCGCCCGGCATGGCGGCAACGGCAGCGGAGTGAGCATGACGGTGGCGATAAACGCTCCCTGGAGCGTCGGTGATCCGGCTCGACGAGGTCGGCGAAACCGGCCGCCATGTCGAGCTCGAAGCCAGCGAGGAGACGCGCGCGGCGCTGGCGAAGCCCGCCGGCGTCGACGCTGTCGAGCGGCTTCGCGCGACGCTTCGACCTGACGCGGCGCGGCCGCGACGGGCTGCGCGTCAGCGGCCGCGTCACGGGCGACGGTGCGGCAGAGCTGCGTGGTGACGCTCGAGCCTGTGCTCAACGAGATCGACGAGACGATCGATGTGGACTTTGTGCCCGCGCGCGATATCGCGGATGCGGACCGTGCAGACGATGAAATCGTGCTGACGCCACGTCCGACGAGCGCGGAACCGCTGCTCGACGGAACCGTCGATCTGGGCGCACTCGCGACCGAATTCCTGATCCTTGGGGTCGATCCTTACCCGCGCAAGGCCGGCGCCGCTTTCGAGGTCCCGAAGGACGCATGCCGATCCGGCTGGCCATCCGTTCGCGGCCCTCGCCGCGCTGAAGAAAAAGGGCACAGTCAAGGAATAATGCGGTTTTCGGGGCCCTTTGTGTCGGGCCGCCGAACCGCTATTGTCGCGCCGCGCGGCGACGCCATTTGCACAACAGGACGGTTACCGAAGCGCCATGGCCCAAAAGGTCCGAATCGCGCTCGACGCCATGGGGGGCGACTTCGGGCCTGCGGTGGTCGTTCCGGGGGCCGATGTCTCGCTCGCCCGCCATCCCGACACCGAATTCCTGCTGTTCGGCGACGAGGCCGCGATCCAGCCGCTGCTGGAGCAGCGGCCGCGGCTGAAGGCGGCCTCGCGGCTCGTCCACACCGACGTCGTCGTCAAGATGGACGACAAGCCGAGCCAGGCGCTGCGCCAGGGCCGCTGGAAGTCCTCGATGTGGCTGGCGATCGACGCGGTGAAGAAGGGCGAGGCCGACGTCGCGGTCTCGGCCGGCAACACCGGCGCGCTGATGGCGATGGCGAAGTTCAATCTGCACACCATGCCGGGCATCGAGCGGCCGGCGATCGCGGCGCTGTGGCCGACGCTCAAGGGCGACTCGATCGTGCTCGACGTCGGCGCCTCGATCGGCGCCGATGCCGAGCATCTGGTCGATCTTGCGGTGATGGGCAGCGCGATGGCGCGCGTGCTGTTCGATCTCGAGCGGCCGACCGTCGGGTCTGCTCAACATCGGCGTCGAGGAGGTGAAGGGCCTCGAAGCGGTGCGCGAGGCGGGCAAGATCCTGCGCGAGGCGAACCTGCCGTTCCTCGACTATGTCGGCTTCGTCGAAGGCGACGACATCGGCCAGGGCACCGTCGACGTGGTCGTGACCGAAGGCTTTGCCGGCAACATCGCGCTCAAGACCGCCGAGGGCACCGCGCGGCAGATCGCGCGACCTGCTGCGCGCCGCGATGAGCCGCGACCTGGCGCGCAAGCTCGGCTATCTGCTGGCGCGCGGCGCGTTCGCGACGCTGCGCGACAAGATGGACCCGCGCAAGGCGAACGGCGGCGTGTTCCTCGGCCTCAACGGCATCGTCATCAAGAGCCACGGCGGCACCGATGCGGAAGGCTTCGCCGCCGCGGTCGATATCGGCTACGACATGGTCCGCTACGAGCTGCTCGCCAAGATCAGGGACACGCTCGTTGCGCCACGCCCGCGAAGAAGCCGCAGCAAGCAAAGTGGGCGGAGCCGCTTCGTGACCGTGACACGTTCTGTCGTTCTCGGCTGCGGCAGCTATCTGCCGGCGCGCATCCTCACCAACGCCGAGCTGGCGCGAGATGGTCGACACCTCCGACGAATGGATCGTGCAGCGCACCGGCATCCGCGAGCGCCACATCGCGGCCGACGGCGAGATGACCTCCGATCTCGGCGTTGCAGGCCGCGCGCGCCGCGCTTGCGCATGCGCAGGTCGATGCGCAGTCGATCGACCTGATCGTGCTCGGCGACCTCGACGCCGGACAACACCTTTCCGGCGACCGCGGTCGCGGTGCAGGCGGCGCTCGGCATCACATCACGGCGCGGCGTTCGATCTGCAGGCGGTGTGCTCGGGCTTCGTCTACGCGCTGGCGACCGCCGACGGGCTGCTGCGCGCCGGCGCGCACAAGCGCGCGCTGGTGATCGGCGCGGAGACCTTCTCGCGCATCCTCGACTGGACCGACCGCACCACCTGCGTGCTGTTCGGCGACGGCGCCGGCGCGGTGGTGCTGGAGGCGCAGCAGCAGCCCGGCACGCGCGAGGACCGCGGCGTGCTCACCTCGCATCTGCGCTCCGACGGCCGGCACAAGAGCAAGCTCTATGTCGACGGCGGCCCGTCCTCGACCGGACGGTCGGGCACCTGCGCATGGAGGGCCGCGAGGTGTTCCGCTTCGCGGTCGGCGCGATCACCGACGTGATCGAGGATGCGTTCCGCGACACCGGCTACACGGCCGACGATCATCGACTGGTTCGTGCCGCATCAGGCCAACAAGCGCATCATCGACGGCTCCGCGCACAAGCTCGGCATCGCGCCGGAGAAGGTCGTCATCACGGTCGACCGGCACGGCAACACCTCGGCCGCCTCGATCCCGCTCGCGCTCGACGTCGCGGTCAAGGACGGGCGCATCAAGCGCGGCGATCTGGTGCTGCTGGAGGCGATGGGCGGCGGCTTCACCTGGGGTGCGGCGCTGGTGCGCTGGTGAGACACCTGCCGGAAATTGCGAACGAGGGCCGTTGACCGCTGCCTCGACAAGTGAATATCGTTGATAATTCAAGTTGATAAGGTGGTCGCCGAGAGCGGGGTTAGGCGATGGCGGGCAAGACGGTGACGCGGGCGGACCTGTGCGAGGCGGTGTACCAAAAGGTCGGGCTGTCGCGAACGGAATCGGCGACTCTCGTGGAAATGGTGCTGAAGGAGATCACCGATTGCCTCGAACGGGGCGAGACCGTGAAGCTGTCGTCGTTCGGCTCGTTCGTCGTGCGCAAGAAGGGCCAGCGGATCGGCCGCAATCCGAAGACCGGCAAGGAAGTGCCGATCTCGCCGCGCCGCGTGATGGTGTTCAAGCCGTCGGCGATCCTCAAGCAGCGCATCAACGCCGGAGCCGACGGAGGCGCCATCAGCGCTGGCGTCCAGTAAACGTGCGTCAGTCGAAAGGGTAGACCGTGGTGGAAAAGGCGCCCGACGCATTCCGGACCATCAGCGAAGTCGCGGACGATCTCGACTTGCCGCAGCACGTGCTGCGGTTCTGGGAAACCCGCTTCCAGCAGATCAAGCCGATGAAGCGCGGCGGCGGCCGGCGCTACTACCGGCCCGACGACGTCGATCTGCTGCGCGGCATCCGCCATCTGCTTTACGGCGAGGGCTACACGATCCGCGGCGTGCAGCGCATCCTGAAGGAGCAGGGCGTCAAGTTCGTCCAGGACGTCTGGCAGGCCGGCGCGCCGCAGCCGGCGCGCGCGGCGGAAATCGAGGAAGCCGAGATCGTCGAGGCCGCCGCCGGCGCGGCCGCTTCCCGGTGCGCGCGGCGCGGCGAGGCGGACTCGGCGCATCGCCGCCTGTTCGGGCTGTTGCCGTCGTTCCTGAGCAGCGGGCCCGACGAGGAGCGGCTCGCCGAAAGCCGCCGCGCCGATACGGAGGCGGCGATTTTGCCGTCGCCATTGGCGCCGCGCATCAGCGAGGCACCGGTGTGCCTTCGCTGCCTCCCGGCGGAGAGCTGCGCAAGCTGCAGGACACGCTGCGCGAGCTGCAGGAGTGCCGCAAGCTGCTCGATGCGGCGGTCGCTGAGCGACACGTAGCCGCCTGCCCGAACAGGGCGGCAGATCTCCTCAATCCGGACTGATGGCGCGCACGCAATGCAACGCGCGCTTGCGGCGGCATTGGCGATACAGACGATACAAATCCGCTCGCGGCGCGATACGCCAACGATACAGCCAGGCCCCACAATGCGTGTGGGCAGCGAATGGCAACGACAAAAAAACCAGACCACCGCCAAGACCTGGATCGGCTGAGCGAACAAGCGGCGAGCGCGCCGCCGCGCGCGCGCGTGACAGCGCGCGTGCGGCCCGAAGATGAGGAGCGCTATGCGCTCGCGCTGGAGTCGATCAATCACGGCGTCTACGACTGGGATATTGTCAACAGCACGGTCTATTACTCGCCGCTGCTGCGCGCCATTTTCGGCATGACGGACGATCAGATGCTTACGCCGGAGGAGTCCGGTCAGCCGCATCCATCCCGATGACATCGAGCAGTATCGCACATGCGATCATCGATCACCTCAAGGGCGCGACCCCGCGTCTCGCTGGTCGAGTACCGCTACCTGACCAACGACAACACGTGGCGACTGGGCGCGCCAGAGCGGCATCGCGCAGCGCGGGCCCGACGGCAATGCGACCCGCATGGTCGGCGCCACCAGCGACATCACCGAAGAGAAGCAGCGCGAGCAGGAACTTGCCGCCGCGCGCGCCGAGATCGAGGCGACACGCGAGAACATGCGGCTGGTGCTCGAGAACATGCATGACGGCATCCTGCTGTTGGACAAGGACGGGCGCTGGCGTTTCGGCAATGCGCAGTACAGCCGGTTCGTTCTGATGCCGCCGGAGATCGGGAAGCCTGGCACTGACGTTCGCGACATCGTCCGCTTCCAGGTCGAGCGCGGCGACTTCGGCCCGGTCGACGATGTCGCGAAGGTGGTCGATGAACGGGTGCGGGTGCTGCTCACGCCCGGCGGTGCGCGCTACGAGCGGCAGACCCACAGCGGCCACTTCATCGAGTTCACCTTCAGTCCGCTCCCCGACGGCAGCCTGCTCGGCGTGTTCCGCGACATCACCGAGTTGAAGGAGCGCGAACAGGCGCAGGCCGACGCCAAGGATGCGGCCGAGATGGCGCTCGCCGAAGCCGAGCGCGAACGCGCCGAAGCCGAAGCCGCCAACCAGGCAAAGTCCACCTTCCTCGCCACCATGAGCCACGAGATCCGCACGCCGATGAACGGCGTGCTCGGCATGATGGAGGTGCTCGACCGGCAGGGGCTCAACGCCGGCCAGCAGCGCACGGTCGCGACGATGCGCGACTCCGCGCAGGCGCTGCTGCGCATCATCGACGACGTGCTCGACTTCTCCAAGATCGAGGCGGGCCGGCTGGAACTCGAGGCGGCGCCGTTCTCGCTGTCCGGGCTGATCGACGGCGTGCTCAGCACGTTCCAGGCGCAGGCCGCCGCGAAGGGCTTGATCCTCAGCGGCGCGGTCGATCCCGGATCGGACGACACGCTGATCGGCGACGCCGACCCGCGTGCGGCAGATCCTGTTCAATCTGCTCGGCAATGCGCTGAAATTCACCGAGCGCGGCCGCATCACGGTGCGCGCCGGCACCGCGCCGCTCGGCGGCGGGCGCACGCAGGTGACGCTGACGGTAGAGGATACCGGCATCGGCATCGACGAGGAGCAACGGCGGCGGCTGTTCCAGCCGTTCGCGCAGGCGGACTCCTCGACGACGCGCCGCTTCGGCGGCACCGGGCTCGGCCTTTCGATCGTGCGGCGGCTCGCGCAGTCTGATGGACGGCGACATCTCGGCGCAGAGCGAGCCGGGCAAGGGCTCGACCTTTTACGTCCGGCTCGGTGTTCGACGCGGCTCCGAAGGATGCGCTGTTCACCGCGACCCAGCATTCGGCAAGTCATGCCGGACGCGCGCTGCCGCTGCCGCCGCAGCGGCGAGCGCCCGCTGGTGCTGGTGGTCGACGATCATCCGGTGAATCTGGAAGTTCTGGTGCGCCAGCTCGAATTGCTCGGCGTCGCGGCCGATACCGCGGTCGACGGCGTGGAGGCGCTCGAAGCCTGGAGCACGAAGCCCTACGCGGCGGTGCTCGCCGACATCCACATGCCGCGCATGGACGGTTACGAGTTGACGCGCCGGCTGCGCGCGATCGAGGCAGAACGGCACAGCCGGTCGCGCACGCCGGTGGTCGCCGTGACGGCGAATGCCATGAAGGGCGAGGAGGAGCGTTGCCTCGCCGCCGGCATGGACGCCTATCTGGTGAAGCCGGTGAACATCGACTGGCTGCGCGCGACGCTTGTGCGCTGGCTTGCGATCGACGAGGCGGCCGAGCACGCGAACGGTGGCGGGCGGCATAGCTGGCGCGATCGACCGCAGCGTGCTGTCGAGCTGGCTCGGCGACGACCGCGCGGCGATCGCATCGCTGCTGGAGAAGATTTCGCGATACCGCGATCGATGCCGAGCGCGAGATCAGCGTCGCCTCGCGGCTTCGGCGATCTGGCGGCTGTCGCGGCTGCCTCGCACAAGCTGAAGGGTGCCGCGCAGGCGGTCGGCGCGAAAAGCGTCGGCGCCGCGGCGGTGACATTGGAGCAGGCCGGCCGGGCCGGCGACCGCGGGCGCTGCCGCGACGGGCTCGGGCCGCTCGCGGTCGAACTGCGCCGCGCGCTCGCCGAGATCGAGGACACGTTGTCCGCGCAATAAATCCGCGGTGTTGCTCCGGGAGCAATGCGGGAGCTCCCAAGACGCGTATCAAGGTATTTCCTTGCGAAAGCGGCCAATTGCGTGCAGGATTGTCCCAAGGCCTACTTCCGGTAGCGTAGGGCGTATGATGCGGCTGGATCGGATCGCGATTGTTGCGGCGCTTGGCCTGCCGCTGGCGGGCTGTTTTGGCGTGACGCGCCACCAAGCCGCTTCCCGATTGGGCGATGAACTCTCAGTCCGAAGTGCGCCTGTCAGAACCAAACCCGCGCGCACTGTTGCGACGCGCCGCGCACCTGACCACACCGCCAGCGTGTCGTATGTCGCGCCGACGAATGCTTCCCCGTCCGACGTAACGCCGTTCAGTGCGGAATGGCAGGCGCGCGAGGACGCGCTCGACAGACAAGCTGCGCCGCACGATGAACATCTGCCGCGGCTGCTAGCGCTGCTGCTGCCACAATCCTTGAGCGATTGAACGCCCGCGCAAACCGCTTGTGCGGCTCCGCATGACGTTGTCCTATGGACACGGTGCGGGGGACCAACAATGGCGCAATTACTGTTCCGGAATTTCCAGTTGCTCGAGCCGGAAGCCGGCGAGCTTCAGGGCGGCTTCGAACTGCTGGTCGAGGGCGAGACCGTCAGGGAGGTATCCGATAAGCCGATCAAGTCGGCAGGGCGCCGACGTCGATCGATTGCGGCGGGCGCACGCTGATGCCCGGCCTGATCGACAGCCACGTGCACGTGATGCTGAGCGAGGTGAACATCCGCTTCCTCGAAGCGGTGCCGCTGACGCTGATGACGGCGCGCGCCGCGCGGCTGATGCTCGCCATGCTCAATCGCGGCTTTACCACCGTGCGCGACACCGGCGGCGCCGACTGGGGCATGAAGACCGCGCTGGAGCAGGGCGACATTCCGGGCCCGCGCCTGTTCATCGCGGGCGCGGCGATCGGGCCGACCGGCGGCCATAGCGACGCCCGCCGCCGCACCGATTTCGGTGTGCGCTGCCACTGCTGCGACGCGATGCGGTTCGGGATGCGGCAATCGGACGGCGTGTCGGAGGTGATGAAATCCGTGCGCGAGCAGATGCGCCAGGGTGCCGACCACATCAAGATCATGATGTCGGGCGGCGTTGCTTCGCCCTATGACCCGCTCGACAGCCTGCAGTTCTCGCCGGCCGAGGTCGCGGCGGCGGTGCAGGAAGCGCACGCCTTCGGCCGCTACGTCTGCGCGCATGCCTACTCGCCGGAAGCGATGCAGCGTGCCGCGAATGGCGGCGTGCGGGTGATCGAGCACGGCAACCTGATCGACGAGCCGACCGCCAAACTGATGGCCGAGAAGGGCATGTTCATGGTGGCCAATCTCGTCACCTATTACGCAATGCGCGAGCGCGCCGCCGAGTTCGGCATGACCGGCGACATGCTGGCGAAGAACGATCTCGTTATCGACGGCGGCTCTGCGTTCGCTGGAAATCTGCAAGCGGGCGGGGTGCCGGTTGGCTACGGCACCGATCTGCTCGGCGCGCTGCAGGTCGAGGAGAGCCGCGAATTCCTGCTCCGCTCCGAGGTGCTTTCGCCGATCGAGATTGTCCGGCAGGCAACGACCGTCGGCGCGCGGATCATCCGGCAGGAGGGCAAGCTCGGCACGCTGAAGGCCGGCGCATACGCCGACCTGCTGCTGATCGACGGCGATCCGTTGAAAAACCTTGGCCTGTTCCAGGAGCAGGGCAAGCACCTCGCCGCCATCATGAAGGGCGGCAAGTTCCATAAGAACCGCTGAACTGACGCCATGTCGTCCGCAGTCGCCCATGACGGACCCGCGGTGCGCGCGAACGCCTCGCGCCGTATTCCGCATTGGGCGCTGGGTGCTGAACGGCGTGGCCGGGCTCACGCTCGGCTTCATCCTGCTGCCGCTCGTGCTGGTCACGTGGCTCGCGTTTTTCCGCCAGGAAATCCCCTCGTTTCCGCCCGAGGGCTATTCGCTGCAATGGTTCGGCGCGGTGCTCAACAACAAGAGCTTCGTCGTCCGGATTCATCCTGAGCTTTCAGGTCGGCGTGACGGCGACCTTGATCGGGCTCGCGCTCGCGGTGCCCGCGAGCCTTGCGATCGCGCGGCGGCGCTTTCGCCGGGCGCAGCTTTGCGAGCACGCTGCTGCTGATGCCGCTGATCGTGCCCGGCGTGGTGCTCGGCGCCTCGATCTACGTGTTCCAGATCGAAACCGAGATCGCGACCGGCCTGCCGATGCTCGGCACGACCGTCGGCCTGATCGCCGCGCATGCGCTGATCGTCATCCCGTGGGCGGCGCGGCTCGTCACCGCGAGCCTTGCGGGCTTCGATCCGACGATCGAGGAGGCCGCGAAGAATCTCGGCGCGCCGCCCTGGACCACGTTCCGCCGCGTGACGCTCCCGGCGATCCGGCCCGGGCTCGTTGCGGGCGCGCTGTTCGGCTTCGTCACCTCGTTCGGCAATCTGGAAATGAGCCTGTTTCTCGTCGGCGCCGGCCGCACGACCCTGCCGATCGCGATCCTGCAATACCTCGAATGGAAGATCGATCCGACCGTCGCCGCCGTCTCGGTGATGCAGATCGCGTTGATCGGCGTCGCCATGATCGTGACCGACCGCTACGTGAAGATCGCGCAGGTCGTCTAGCAAATGGCGCGGCTCGAGCTCATCAACCTGTCCAAGCGCTACGGCGAGCACGCCGTGGTCGCCGGTGTGACGCTCGATGTCGCGGACGGCGAATTCCTCGTGCTGCTCGGACCTTCCGGCTGCGGCAAGACCACCACCTTGCGCATGATTGCCGGACTGGTCGAGCCGAGCGGCGGAACCGCGCGCATCGGCGGTGCCGACATCACCTGGCTGCCGCCATGGCGGCGCAACACCGGCATGGTGTTCCAGAGCTACGCGCTGTTTCCCCACATGACGGTCGCCGAGAACGTCGCGTTCGGGCTTGAGATGCGCAAGCTCGCGAAATCCGAGATCGAGGCGCGCGCGAAGGAAGCGCTGCGCCTCGTGCGGCTGGAAGGATACGCGGCGCGCCTGCCGCGCCAGTTGTCCGGCGGGCAGCAGCAGCGCGTCGCGCTTGCGCGCGCGCTCGCGATCCGGCCCGATGTGCTGCTGCTCGACGAGCCGCTCTCCAATCTCGATGCCAAGCTGCGCGAGGAGGTGCGCATCGAGATCCGCGAATTGCAGCGCCAGCTCGGGCCTCACCACCATCATGGTCACGCATGACCAGGAGGAGGCGCTGACCGTGGCGGACCGCCTCGTGGTGATGGCGGAGGGAGAAATCCGCCAGATCGGCAGCCAGCGCGATCTCTACGAACGCCCGGCCGACCGTTTCGTCGCGTCGTTCGTCGGGCGCAGCACGTTTCTCGATGGCCGAGTCACCGCGCCGGGCGAGTTCGAGACCGCGGGCGGGCTGCGGCTCAAGTGCGCGGCGGGCGCCGCGGGCGCGGCGGCACTTTTGCTTCGCCCCGAGCGCTTGCATCTCGGCGGCGAAAACCTCGACAATCGCCTGCCCGGCAGGGTGGAGTTCGTCTCATACTTGGGCGCGGTGCTGGAATTGCACGTGCGCCTCTCGCCCGCCGACCGCGTGGTCGTGCAACTGCCGAACCGCGGCGAGGCGGCGCCCGCCGTGGGCGAGAACGTCGAAATCGGCTGGCATCGGGATGCCGGCATGGTGTTTGCGCAACAACGAAACTGACTGGAGGACGGAACATGACAGGCAAATGGACTATCTCGCGGCGCGATGCATTGAAGGGCGCTCGGTGCTGTCGCGGTGTCGGGCCTGACGCTCGATCAGGCGCAGGCGCAAGGCGGCGCGTCGTGGTCGGCACCTGGGGCGGCGATTACGCGCGGCTGCTCGCAAAGAACATCGAGGACCCGATCCTCAAGCCGAAAGGCTTCGAGGTGGCTCAGGATCAGGCTGCCGATGGGCCGCGCCGCACCAAGATCGTCGCCGAGAAACGCCTGCCGCGCGGCACCACCGACATCCAGGGCCTTTCCGCCGCGCAGATGTTCGAGATGAACGAGGCGGGCGTCTCCGAGACGATCGACTACGCCAAGCTGCCGAATGCGAAGAATCTGATCGCCTCGATGAAGTATCCGTTCGGCGTCGGCCACATCTATTCGGGCAAGGTCGCGGTCTACAATCCGAAGCTCCTTCCCGAACCGCCGAAGAGCTTCAAGGATGCGTTCGATCCCAAGCACGGCAACAAGATGGGGATCATCGACATCCAGTATCAGTTCGTGATGGCGGCCGCGGCGCTTGCGGCGGGCGGCAAGATGAACGATTTCGAGCCCGGCAAGGCACTGCTGATGGAAGCCAAGAAAGCCGGCGTGCGCATCTATCCGACCAACGAGGCCTTCGCGCAGGCGCTGAAGAACGAGGAGATCGGCGTCGGCATCATGTGGAAGGCGCGCGTGATCCAGTGGCAGAACGCCGGCATCAGCGTGCAGTCGGCCGCGCCCGCCGAGGGCGTCCCGATGTACGTCTCGGGCTTCATGATCCCGAAGAACGCGCCGAACAAGGACGGCGCCTACGCCTACATGGACGCGATGCTGGAGAAGAGTGCGCAGGAAAACTTCGCGATCGACATGGGCTACAACCCGACCGTCACCAACGCGACGGTTGCGCCCGACCTGCAGCAGCGCATCGGCTTCACCAAGGAGGAGCAGTCGCGTCTGGTCGATCTCGATTACGCGTACCTGGCGAAGAACGACTCCGCGCTGAAGGAGTGGTGGGACAAGGTGTTCAAGGCTTGAGTCGCGCTCGCTTGCACCTCTCTCCGCTCATTCCCGCGCAAGCGGGGATGAGGGGTCCAGAACTGGGTCCCCGCTTTCGCGGGGAGAGGGAGCGATCTCTCCGATGACCGCGCGCACGCAGCGCACGCACCTCACCGCCGCGGGCCTGGTCGGCCCCGCGACGCTCTATGTCGGAATCGGCATCCTGCTGCCGCTGGCGATCCTGTTTCGCTACAGCCTGAACCAGTTCGTGCCCGGCAAGTTCATGGTCGACGCGCTGACCGTGGAGAGTTACGTCAAGTTCTTCACCGACATCTATTACGCGGCGGTGCTCACGCGCACCGTGCGGATCGCGCTGATCACCACGGCGATCTGCCTCGTGCTGGGCTTTCCGCTCGCCTACGTGCTGGCGCGCACGCGCACGCGCTACAAGAACATTCTGCTGATGCTGGTGGTTCTGCCGCTGTTCGTCGGCAATGCGGTGCGCGCGGCGGGCTGGATGGTGGCGTTCGGCAACAAGGGCCTGATCAATGCGAGCCTGATGGGCGCCGGGGCGCTGTCGCAGCCGCTGGAGATCATGTTCAGTGAGACCGCGGTGATCATTGGCATCACGGCAGTGAATCTGCCGTTCATGGTGCTGACCCTGCAGAGCGTGATCGAGGGGATCGACCGCTCGGTCGAGGAGGCCGCCTTCAACCTCGGCGCGACGCCGCTGCAGATGGCGCGGCGCGTGCTGTTCCCGCTCGCCATGCCGGGCGTGCTGGCCGGCACCATCCTGACCTTCATCCTCGCGATGAACGCCTACGCGACCCCGGTGCTGCTCGGCGGTCCGCGCTTCCAGATGATGGGGCCGCTGGTCTATAACCAGTTCGTCCAGCAGAACAACTGGCCGTTCGGCGCCGCGATCGCGTTCATCCTGATGACCGCAACGCTCGTGCTGACGCTGGTTGCGAACCTGGTGGTGCAGCAGCGCTACCGCTCAGGCGGCGCCCAGGCGTGACGATTCGATGACGGCTCAGCAATCGATCTTCTCCAAGCTTTTGAACCGCGCGCGCAATGCCGTTCGCGAAGCGCGCGCGCGCTGGCGCTCGCCTTTCGGCGCGAAGTTCGAGCAGCGCGCGCCCTCGCATGCCAACGCGATCGACATCTTCGCCGGCCGCTGGGCGACCAACCTCTCGATCATCAACCCGGACTGGCGCGCCGGCCATGCCGACCTCGTCACCGACAACCGCCCGGTGCTGGCGGCGCGCGCGCTCGGCACCGGCGCAGACCGCGTCGACGGCATGACGATCCTGGAACTCGGGCCGCTGGAGGGCATGCACGCCTGCCGCTTCGAGCAGATGGGCGCGGCGCGCGTGCTGGCGATCGAGTCGAATGTCGAGGCGTATCTCAAATGCCTGATCGTGAAGGAAGCGCTCGGGCTCAAGCGCTGCGAGTTCCTGCTGGGCGATTTCAATCTCTACCTGCGGGACAACGCGGAACGCTTCGACATGGTGTTCGCGTGCGGGGTGCTCTACCACATGGAGGACCCGCTCGCGCTGATCCGCGGCATCGCGCGCGCAACCGACCGGTGTTTCGTCTGGACGCATTATTTCGACGAAAATCGCACCGCCGGGCGCGTCGCGGTGTCGGCCACGCTCGACGGGATCGAGAGCACTTATTACCGCGCGCAGTATCAGGATCGCGCGCAGCCGGGCTTCTGGGGCGGCAACAAGCCATCGGCGAGCTGGATGACGCGCGACGATATCCTGGCGGCCTTCCGGCATTTCGGCATGAACGAGATCGAGATCGTCGCCGAGGACCCGAATGCGATGCACGGCGCGACGACGTGCTTTGCGGCGCGGCGGAGGGGCTAGGCGGCGAGAATTTGGTCGGAGCGCCGAGATACGCTCGCCAACGCCCTTGGCGCTGATTTCATTGATGTTTACGACCCGCCCACGCGCGCAAGTGTACGCGTGTTGTGTACGTCTTGTCCAGCTGCGGCGGGGCCGGCCCCGTAAACCTAACTTCGTTTGCCTGCGTCGGCATTGATACTACCAAAAGATCATTGACGACCTGTCAGTTCCTCTCGGTCTTGCTCGCTCCAGAGGTGGATTGATGGGTCTCGTCCGCGAGGGCCAATAACGCTGCGCGTGCCCCTGGGTCGTTCAAATACGTGAAAGCGGTATTGAGAAGGTACTTCTCTGCGCCCTGCTGATCTTTGAGCACCTGCGTCCTTCCTGCGCTTGCAACATGAATAAGGCAGTCGGCTAACCCCTTTGCAGGTAGTCGATACAGCCGCTTCAATTGTTGCCGCACCCCGTTCCAGTTGTGCCCGGGTGTCGCGGCTACCAAGCTTTCGGGAATGCGATTGAGGCGTTCGAACCCGCAACGTTCAACGTTACGGTACGATGCGATTGCTTTCTCGCTCACCACCGCGATCAGTTCGTGAGGCCAATCTGCGAGTGCCTTGAGCGCGATGATGTGTCTGTAAATCGCGGCCTGCAAGCGCACACCTTGGTGGTCTCTATCGATTAACGTGCTGCCTATCTCACCCCACAATTCAGCACTGCCGTGCCGATAAAAGCCGGTTGTCGCCACGATCCGGCCGTCCTCATCCTCGACGAAGAACAAGCTTTCGTCCGCGATTGCGCTTCGGATCACTCCCTCCGCCCGGGTGGTCACGAAGTCGTTGGGATTTGCGTCAATGAAAACGCAAAACCTCGCGACCGAAAGCGTTTCGTCGCGAACCGGAGCCTTAACCAATGTTAACGCCTTCATGTTCCAACACCCCTTTCAGGCGGTGTATCGTCGTTTCATATCGCTATTGCATTCCGCTGTGCAATCCTATTGCATTTCACAACTTCGTGACACCCTGTTTGAAATCTGCTATGGTATAGCCATGTTTGCATCATGTATGGGGGGAGGAGAATGGGTACATTCGGTTGGGGACACCACACCGTGCATCTTGGAGGTGTCACATGAACGTGAGGACAGTAGTCAAAATCGATACCGGGGGCGGCGCTTTCTCTCGTACTTCTCGGGATATGTCTGATGTTCTCAAAGGCTTTGCTGCAGCGTTAACGCAATCAGAGGTTTTGGGCAAGGCCAAGGAGCTTCTTCCAAGAGCCCTTCAGATGTCTGACCGGTTCAATTTAGAACGGGCCGCGATTGCTGATGCCTGTCAGGTCAGCGAAGCGACGGTAAGTCGTTGGGCGTCGGGCCAGGTTAGGCCACACGTCATTTTTGCGAAGATCGCAATCGAAACTATCAGCCGATTAGCGATGGAGAAGGCCGAAGAGTATCGGCGGGAGTTTGACGACGTGTCTAGGGCTTCAAGGGGTCCGTGAAACGGAGGTCACTATGGCAGCTACAGCAGCGGTTCTTAGCCTGAGTGATGCTCGACGTGCTCGTCAGCAGGGGCTCTCCGTTTCACTGTCTAACCAGCTTAAAGGTGATCCGCTCTGCTCCGTCCATGTGACGGTCAGATCCAATGAAGCAGAGGTAGAAAGGGCACGAGAGTATCTGTCCAAACCGGAGAATGCTGCACGGGGGTCTCGTCGCCGTGATGAGTTTGAGCAGGAAATGGCGGGTCTGGATAGCTCAGTGGCCTTCCGTACAAGAGTGGGGTCGCTGGAGGTTTTTTACAGCTACTGCGCGGCGGCAGGAACGGTCGAAATTTTGAGCATTTACGACCTGTCAATCACGCCTCCGTCCCGTCCTGTTCCCTTAAGCCAACCCGCAAATCGCAATTTTCCAAGGCCGCACCGGCCAGCGATGCCCAGGCGACCCAATCCATTCATTAGGTTGGCGGCTAGCGGGACTCTCGCTGTGTTCTGCGTCGTTTCCCTCTTGGCGGCCATTACTCTCGCCGCGTTGATGCCGATCGGACGCCAGGCGGCGACCGCCGTTTCACCTGACCGTTTCGTCAAAAAAGTCCGCCGAGCGGCTCTGTTGCGCCTCCTGAGATGTTCGACACAATAACTTATCGGACCTTCGGAGGATGGAGCACCCCTAGCGATCCTTCAACTGGAAGCACTATTCTCGGTGATTGGCGCCATTTCGGCCAGCTTACTCCTAATGGTGGGCATGCCTCCACACGCGCGCAACCGAGCAGCTCACTTGCGGAACGAATAGATCTTGCCGTCAACGATCTGGCCTCTAAGGTCCCGGAACCGACCGAGCTCCAGATGCGCGCCGCTTTCCTGCGTTATTTGGAGAGAGAACCAAACTTCAGCGAAAAGGCGGCTTCACATACCGCTCAGCAGTCACGGTCTAGTACATCTGACCTATATCTACGTAAGACCGGTTGCATTCGAAATATCGGGATAGAGGGTGTAGCGTTCGACTGCTCGCTCCTCATTTCTGTAGAGCTGCCCGGCGCCGCCAGATCTGAGCTTTTGGTCCGAGGCGAGTTCAAAGGTGTCGACCGAGAATTTTTCGCATCCAAAGTTATGGCTGAAAAATATCCTCCGACGGAAGATAATGGGGCCAGACGAACAGATTCCGGTTCAAGTCGATCGGGAACAACGCGCCCGATGCCACTTCTGGCGCAGCCGAACTGCTCCCACAAGCTAAGCAATCCAGCCTGACCAACAAGGCTTTGATGGGGACTATCACCAAACGAGCCGCTCTGGGTCTTGACCAATAGCTCTCGGTTCTTGGCCGTCCCGATATCCCGCGCGTTTAATGCGTCCGCAACGGCTCGCAAGATTTTGGCGCGCGACCGCGCGGCGTCAGCTGCTTGGCGTCAGCTGCTTGCGTCAGCTGCTCGCGACGAGGAGCTCTATACAGGACGCTCCGTGCACCGAATTATCGCGGGAGCGCCGCCAATGCCTTAGGGGCTACTTTAATTAGCGTTTTCGCCCTGACTTCATGTGGAAGTGTACGGGGTGTGTGCGCGTCAAATTTCCGGCGCCGCCAGTTCACGCAGACAGTGGGTCGATCAGCTCAAGCCTAGCCGGCGGCCTAGCCTTTTCTTCGCCCGCGCAACTTCGAGCGAGGGGCACTGCGGTCGGCTGTTGACCGGCCCCGCTTGGTCCCGTGCGCGCTCGCCTGGCGATGTGAACGCGGGGCACCTTGGCCGTCACGCTCGGCACGGATAGTCGCAAAATTCGTTTTGGTTTCGGCCAGAAACTCCCCGTAGCGCCGCTTGGCGTCCGGCAGTTTCGTAGAAGCAGGCGCGAAGAACTTGGCCTCGTGACGCTTGCCGAACCGCTGACCGTATTCGTCCTGGACGTCCTTCGGGATGCGGACACGCGCCGCGTAACCCTCTCGACTGTGTCCGATGCAGTGCGGGCACTCTGATCTGTCCGGCGTACGCGCGTGTGTACGCAGAACCGTCGAAACCGCCAATGGTTCCAGTAGGCTGTTGATCTTTCTGAGTTTTCTGAGGCGATTGGTCGGAGCGCCGAGATTTGAATCGGGACCCCCAGTCCCCCAGACTGGTGCGCTAACCGGGCTGCGCTACGCTCCGCCGAGGCGACAACTACGCCGCCCGGCTAGGCCGCGCAAGGGCGCGGTCCCGGCCCCGCGCTCACTTGGCGGCGCTGCGTACCCGGCGGGCACGGATAAGCGCGACCCAGCCGCCAAGCTGCTCGGCGCAACCGTTCAGGCTGCGCTTCATCCACTTTTGCGCCGGGCGTTCGATGTAGCGCCAGATCAGCCAGGACGCCGCCATGACGGCAAGCGTCGTTGCGACGATGAGCTGGGCGGCGGTCGCGGTTCCTTCGAACCGGTTGAGCAGCATGTAACCGATGTGCTGATGCAGCAGGTACATCGGATAGGTGAGCCCGCCGATAGCGAGGATCAGCGCCGGCGGAAGCGGCAAGCGCCGCACCCGCGTCGAGAGCCAGACCAGAGCGATTGACGCGACGCACAGGCCAGCGATCACCCAATTGTCGAGCGCGATATGGTAGTGGCCACGCAGCCATGCAGCGCCGGCAAGCGCCTCGTTTACCGCCGTGATGGTTGCGAGCGCCAGCAGCAGAAGCACGCTGCGATCCCAGCGGCCGCGATAGATTTCATAGAGCAGCAGCCCGGCGGCAAAGAACGCGCTCTGGTCCGTGAGCAGCAGGCGCCGCAACGGCACCGAGCCCCAGGATCAATTCGTTGAAGATGGAAATCGCGAGCCAGATGACGACGATGAAGCCGAGCTCGCGCCAGAACAGTCCGGCCGCGATCAACGCGCATACCCAGGCGTAGAACGTGATATCGTAGACGATCGACCAGTATGCGCCATCCATGAATGGCTGCTTCAAACCGGGCGCGACGATGAACAGGTTGGCGAACCACTGAAGAGCGGTCGCCTCGAAGCGCGGCGCACCGATCGCAAGGGTCGCGATGAAGGTCGCTGTCATGCAGAACACGAAGCCCGGATAGATGCGGGAAATTCGTGCGATCGCAAAGCCCGTGGCAGTGCGTCCCTCGGCCGAGTAGGCAATGACGAAGCCGCTGATGATGAAGAAGAGCTGGACGCCGAGGTAGCCGTACTTGGCGATCGGGGTGAGATCCGGCAGCGAGACCGCCGTAAAGCCGTCGGCTGCGGCGCCGCGAAATCCATAATGGAACAACAGCACCGCCAGAACGGCAAACAGCCGGAGCAGGTCGAGAACGTCGACCCGGCCCGGCGTGCCGGCGTGAGAGGGTTAAGCGGCGGCGGCATGCGAACTGCCGTGCCAAAGCTGGATCGGCACCGGATAGGTTCGCAATTCGCGTGCCTGGAGGCGGTCCCGAAACGGGACAAGCGGTTAGTGGGCGGTCAGACGCTCATCGGCGTGGCGGCGGGATATCGCCATCAGGCCCCACAGGACGCCGAGCAGCAGGAAATAGTGACGCCAGTGGTCGCTGTCGATGATGATGCTTTCGACCGCGACGCCGACATAGGCGCAATAGATCGCGATGTAGTTCGACCGCCAGGGCGTCTGGGCGAAGACGAAGCGCAAGCCCATGACCAGCGTGGTTGCAACCAGCGTGAGATAGACGCAGCCGGAGAGCCAGCCGCCCGACATGAAGGTGTTGAGATAGGTGTTGTGCGGATCTTCCGGGAAGATCTTGCCGAACTGCAGCGGCCCGATGCCCAGCGGGTGCTCGAGTGCGAGCTGGAAGCCCAGGATATAGCGGCCGAAGCGGCCGAGGTGGCCGACATCGTAATCCTGCTCCAGGCTCGCGCGCTCCTTGAAGAGGTCCGCGATCCTGTTGATGGAGAGCAGGGCCGCGAGGAAAAGCGCGAGCACCACCACGCCCGCAATCGCGATCAGCAGGATGCGCAGGCGCTCATTGCCCGACCGGCTGGTGACGAATGTGAAGAACATCAGCAGCGCGGCGGTGAAGGCGAACTGGCCCCAGGCGGCGCGCGAGAAAGTGAGCAGGATCGCAACGACCATCAGACAGAGCAGCACCGAGGCGCGGAACGCGTCGTGCAGCCGGCCGTTTCG
>CAWDCA010000018.1:0-27018 GCA_963800695.1 uncultured Alphaproteobacteria bacterium
AGATCGACGAAGAAGACAAGCTCCGAAGTAGCCCTCAACACAGCATGCCTACTTGTGGCTAGAAAGAAAAAAACCGAAGAACTCGCAGACGATGATGCGCGGACTACAGCGCTCGGTCTGTACTATCGCGCTGAAGCATGGTGGCTATCGGGCATGGCGCTCTTGAAAGCCAACGTAAAGCACGGTCACGGACACAGTCCGGCGCGCTATTTGTACTACCACGCAATCGAGCTTTATCTAAAAGCGTACCTGGAACAAAGGACATACTGTTGACGAGCTGAGTGGTCCTAAGTTCGGGCATAAGACAAACCGATTGAGCGCACGCGCTGAAGCGTTCGGCCTCGAACTCGACGCCCACGACAAAGAATTGTTCGACATGATGGGCGACACAGACATAGTCAGCGCCCGCTACATCCGAACTGGCCCCGCCACATGGCCCACGTTCAACTCGCTAAACGTCACGTGCTCCACCTTGCACGAAGAGATTGGCAAGGCGCTCAGACGCGACGGCGTGAAGGTTCGGCTAACGATCCACGATTTCGAGCCGTTCGAAGAGTAGCCTTATGTTATCCACACCGCTGGATGTTGCATAAGCCGCGCTACAATGGAGCTATGACCCTTTGCCCGGTACAATTTCATACGTGCGTCGCTTCGGCTTCGCGCACGCCCAGCAAAGGCGTCATATCACATAAGGCCATCCGCAAGGGGTGGCCTGCGTCATGCTCGGGTCTACAATTCTGCCTTCCCAGGCCGTCCGACCGCTCAACGGACATAAACCACATAGCGCCGAAATCAGTAGCTCGTTGAAAGATTGTCGATTGCGGGGAGAAGACTGAATTTTCTGGGTAACTCATGGGTCGCCGGCACTCCGCTTCACGGCAACTTCACTTCCGACTGGAATCCAGGGGGAAAAGTCGGACGCTACCCAAATTCCCGAACATGCTATAACAGAACCAACTGAAAGAAGCGCGCAATGTTCGAACAGGCTTTGGTTCTTCGGGCGGGAGTGGAGAAGCACGTTGATCTTCGGACTTCAAGCCGAGACGATCTTCTTTTATGGCAATACACATCTGCTACTCAATAGAGGGTCGATCGAAGCCCTTGTAAGTCAAATTCCGGCCGCGGAACTAATCGAGTTATTCGATCGTGATGCAATAAAGCTCTCGTACATGCGCGAGAGCTTTATTGTCGTGACGGCCGGGGTTCTACGCGAACATGATATCGGATTTGCAAACCTCCATAGTGAAGGCGTTGGCAAGAAGAAGCTGGACTATCGCGAAGAGATCGCCGTGGCCCTTGAGCGTCGGCTTGGCAAGTCGTCTGAAACAAGAAAACTAGCCAATGCAATTGGAAATCGGGTCGCTCTCCATCGTATACGCAGCGAAGAGAGCGGAAAGTCTCTTCCTGTCATCGTGCGGCGTGATCTGGTCAACGATCCCTTTGTGAAGAAAGGCGGTGGTGACGACACTCAAGCACCTGGTGCCAGAGTACAAGCAGCCACAATTCCATTTCAGACTGCATAACACGGGTCATGGGTTCGCGGCTGATACGAATTTCGACTTCAAAGCAATCAACGAAGTCTATCATCAGACAACTCCCGCAACTCACAGCACGATAGATACAGCATATCTCCTGAGCCATATTTACGAGGCGCGGGCGGATATCTTTTTCGCGGCTTACTACATGGCCGAACCGGTAACGACGCCAGTGTACAGTGACATTAGCCAATTGCGCAGTTCGATTTTCTGAGACGGCGAAACGTCAACCTCGAAGAGTTAAGCGAATTTCATGATGTGGCGGTTCCTAACTCGCCGAGCATCCGTGAGACGATCAACGAGAAGCGCCGTACCTTTGCTGAGTTTCTCAATTCCTCGATGAGGCTCGAGAAATCAAGAAATGGCTTCAGGTAACGAATCCCGACGCTGGCTTGGTGCAGGAATACTACAAAGCGAGTACCGCCAAACAGTGGACGGACAAGGTCCCGTCCAAGACGGTGCGCTTCGCTATCGTCACGGGTATTGGAGCTGCCCTAGAAGCAGTTGCGCCCAGCGGGCTCGGCACTCTTATGGGCGTTGGCGCGGCTGCCGTCGACCAGTTCGCGTTGGATCAGTTACTAGGGCTGGCGGCCCAACCAATTCATTGTTGGCCCATACAAAGGGTTTGTGAACCCGAAGGACGGACAGGAGTAGTTCATGAATTCCCCTCGCCTCACCTCAATGTCGCTCGAAGAGCTTCCTGCTCTTCGCACGAAGATTGATGCCGTCATCGCCAAGAAGCTGATGAAAGAGCGGGCGCGTTTCGCTGGCTTGCTCAAAGATCTTGATGGGTTCGAAGCTACGCCGGTCAAGCGTGGTCGGCCGCCTAAGATGGATGGCCGAAAGGGCAAGCGTGCCAAAGCAAAGATCAAGTACCGCGGCCCCAAAGGCGAGAAGTGGTCAGGGCGGGGGATGACGCCGTTGTGGATGCGCCCGTTGCTCAAGGGGGGCAAGAAGAAAGAGAAAGCTTCTTAGTGACAAGTTAACACGGGTCAGAGAGAAACTCGGGCTAGTATGTTCCGGTCTGGATGACGGAGGCGCGCGTGGGATTGCCGACTTCAGCCGCGACAGTCGTGGTCATCGTACTAGCTCCACAATCCTGCATTCGCCTCAAAGATCTACGGTGGAGGTACATACTCGTGCATTGGACAAGCAACAAACGAACGAACCCGATGGCATACGAGGCTACGGTTAGCTGGCTGCTTGGTTTCGCTTCCGCATACAACATCTATCACCCGGACGATGACAAAGTTATCCCCCCAAATGTTGACAATCGCGGTATGGCTGCCTGGGTTATAATTACTGCTGCGAAGAACCCGCTAGATGAGATCTACACCGCAGCTGTAAAGCTGATGCGCGAGTTGTCGGAACGTAAGAGGTAATATGCGCTACGCAGGAGTTGCAGGAGCATTACTAGCGACGCTGCTCGCCTCGGTCGCAAGCGCTGAAACGGTCGACGTGAAGTATCGCGGGCCGGAGTCGACCTCAAGCCGTTCGCATGCACTGACACCAAAAGTAGCCTCGTCCATCGCGTTTGCTATGACGAAGCGCATAGCTACATGCTCATCCTGCTCAACAAGACTTGGTATCACTACTGCGCGATGGATGGCGGTACGGTCGCGTCATTGAAGTCGGCGGAGTCAATTGGCCGCTACTACAATGGCAACATCAAGAGTCGGTTTGATTGCAGGACCAATCCTGTGCCGACCTACAACTAGGAGCCTCCCCGCGGTGGCGCAGCTACCACCGCCGCGTCGCCCCGAAGCACTGCTGGTTCATCCGCAGGCAGCGCAAACTTCTAAGCAGCAGCGCCTGGCCAATGTTTTCGCTAAGCCGGTGTTGTCGATTGTCTGCGGCTCTCGCGGCGGTTGACCGTCACCGTACAGCTCGACCTTCACAGCAGTGGCGCCGCCGTCATGTGCGCCGATCTCGAAGACGACGCGCAAACCAACGGCCGGTTTGAACCGGCAGTGTTTCGCGTGAACGGGCACGTCCGATTTGCGATCTTGGTCGGGGTCGACCGCAATCCATCCGGCGTTGTTCATGGCGGACCAGCGCTTGATACGTCCGATCAGCATGGGCGGCCTCACGTCGCACGAAGTAACTGAAGGCGGCGGCGGCGCGCAGCTACTGGTCCGTTTTCAATGCGGCCGGACTCATCAGCCAATCGAGCGAGACGCGCGCCGCGATGGGCAGACGTCGTTATTGACACAGCGTCGGCTGGATTGGGCGATATCGCGTCCGATCATCTGGGCCGCGAGCGCGACCTGACTGAATAGAACGCGTCCGCGGCCGAAGTCTGATTTCACTTTCGCGGCAGATACGCCCCTTCCGCGCACGATCGAGCGAACGAACTTGTCTGCAATGTGGTCCAGGTCGGCTTGAATCGCCGCGCGCATTTCATCGCTAGGGTCTTCTAATTCCGAACCCTCAGCTTTGTAGGGGCTGATCTTGGATACATAATTTTCGGCGCGGATTCCCGCCTTCTGAAGTGCGCCGCGAATGGAAATACTTGCTGTGCGTACGCCGACGCTACCGATCTCTGCACTTGGCGTTGCAGTGATTCCGGCGCTGGCGTTGCTGATCATCCAATAGCAGGCGCTGGCGCTCATACCCGCCACATAGGCGCTAACGGGCTTGATCTTTCCCGCTCGGTAAATGTCGTCCGCGGTTTCCTCGCACATTTGTGCGCTACCGCCGGGACTATCCGCCCACAACAGGACCCTGTCGATTTGACGATCGGCTATAGCGTTCGCGAGCTGGGAACGGATGCTCTGGTAGGTCGTAAGTCCGAATAGATCAGCAAGCCGTCCGCCCCCCACCACTGGGCCAATCATTCGCATTAGGCCTGTTCTCGCCGGCGGCGCGGCCGGCGCGGTGCGCCGCGATACACTTACGTCTCCGGCTTCGATCGCGGCAGCGAACGAGTCGAAGTCCCGTCATCGCCCAGTACGGCAACTCAGCACGAAGTAAATTCCAGGCGTTAGTGAGTTGATCCGTCATCTCAGCGCGCCGCGATTGCCACGAAATGGCTCTGTGTCGTGCTGGAGTTGGCCGGAGTCAGCGGTGAATTGAGAAGGGTTGGCCGTCCCACCTCCAGCGAAAACGGAAGCAACACTGGTCAGAGTCCCAGGCGACATGAAGGCTTGTCACGAATTGAGACGCGCCCTTTTCCGCGAGAACGTATCCGTTCGCGAAATCACCTCAGGAGAACGTCACCCAACTGGCCGACTTGGGGATTGTGCTCGGTCAGAAGCAACGGCATGCCCAGTATGAACTTGCTTCCGCCTGTGCCGTAGGTGACGGTCGGCGTGCCGTCTGAAGCTCTCACCGGCAATTTGCAGCCAAGCGTCATTCGACATCGTCCAACATGCCGTTTGGTGGCTTGGGCCCCATAGCCTTGCCGCAGCCTTCAGCAAATTTTCTGGACGGATTGACGCCGCAGCCTGGCCGGATTCTCGGGGTCACAGAAACCAGGCAATCTGAATGCAACACACCAGCGACGCGCCCGGCGCCGCTGCCGGCCATCATGTCCGCGTCAAGAACAAACGCCGCTTCACTGGCAAGGGATGATCCGATGCTGTGCCCGAGCAACGCAGCGTCTCGCGCAGCTTCGTTCGTGGAGTATGCGATCCCCATGTACTTATGGGGACGCATCTCGAGCATGCGATGCTTCGGCATTGATGCGGTCGGTACTTCGCCTTCGTCGACGCGATAGACCCGGACGCCACCGTAGCGGCTGCCCGTTTCTCGACTTCGCTCGTCCCATCCTGGGATTTTACCGGTGTCGCCCGGCTGTCACCTTGAGGACGTTCTTGACCTGGCTAGCAAGTTGACTTTCGTCATAGATGTTCTGGAGCATGTCTCCAGCAAAGTCTCATCGACGGCAAAGCCGCCCGTGCTCGGTATGTTTTCACCGAGGCCGGTAGCGGCCGCGGCAGGAACAAGACGTCGATCGGAGTCTGTCCGTGCGACTCAGCGTGCCGATAAACGGCTTGGAGTTGCTCGCCGAAGTTGTCAAACGTTTCGCAATATGGTCTGGTCATGTGTTTACCCAACAGTCCAAGGGTTTTCATTTTTCGGCGCCACGCACTCAGTTCAGAATCCCAATGATCGAAGCCGCCCAAATTGGGCGAGCACACCGGGAGAAATGCGCTAGTCGGATTTGGCGCGGTTGAAGCAAGTTCAGCGTGAACCTCACGCTCGGCGGCCATTGCCCGCGAAAGGCTTTCACCCGCCGCGGCGATAGCAAGCACGGCCTTACGCTGGCGCGGTTGAAGCGCTCTCGCGATGCGCGATGTCCACGACTGCAAGCGATCCGGTAGTTCTCGCAAGCCTGCATATATCCAGGCCGCAGCTTGCTAATCTCGTATTCCAACTCTTCGCGGCGAGTCGCCAGCGCCCGTGGACGGTTGTCGGCCAAATCTTGAAATGGTGCAGCGAACTGACGAGCCCACGCCGTCCTGTGATGGTCTGCGCGGTCACCGTGATTGCGCGAAAGCGACTCGGCGACTGCGATCTGCTCCAATTCTGTATTGAGCTCGGCGAACCTAGTGATGGTCGCCCGCTCTTTTGGCAATCTCCTGGGCAAAGCTTTGCTCTGCATTGTCGGACTCGGCCGATGGCTTCGCCTTCGCTGAAAACACGCGCGCCCTCCAAAATCCTGCTGTGAAAAAATGATCGCGAGCGCGCGCTTTCGACGTCCGACTAACGCCAGACTCCAGCAAACGCCCGCGACCAATGTCGGCCCCGACATGGGTGACGGCGCCGACTTGCCACCGCTACACGAAAGCGGAAGCCCGCGTCCATACGTGTTTGCTAACTCGTCCCTGCGCCGACTTAGCGTTTGGCTAAAATATCTCGAAACGCTTTAATCGTACCCGGCATCCGGCGCGTCGGGGCCGCGTTCAAGATTTGCCAGAGAAGCGATCGACGGTCGTCGAAATCGTTATAGGGGTTGTTGGCGGCGCATCGATCATCCTTCCATTCGCGGTCGTGATAATCCCAAACAGCCCTCCAGACCGTGCGCGCCTGTTCCCACCCTTCAGTCAGCCCCTGCCTGCGCAGGTGTGCCGGCAACGGTTTGCATGCTTCGCGGCGTATTCGTGGAGGAGTTTAATGCGCTCGGCAGTCTGCATCGCCGGCGACGGGGCCGGCTTCTCCTCTTCCGCCTTCGCCCGCAATACCGCAACGAGCCCCTTCTGATCTAACTGGCCTGTCTCGGCGCGGTCCGCAACATCAAGCAGAAATTCGTAGATACCTTCATTGAACACGTGGTCACGGGGACCTTCCTCCGACAAGCGTCGGCAAGTTGTGGATTTGCGCGCTACGCTACGCGGATGTCAGCTCGGCGCGGCGATCGAGGCAGGCGGGAAGGTCGAGGCCGTCATCGTCTGCCGCGGTGAGACTTGCCTTCCTGATGCTCGCCTCCGCCTCCACGGTCTGCTCGTGGAGGTTCTCTTCCCATTCATCCCCCGGAACGATCGGCGGCGCTGCGTCCACCGCCAGCGGTTTCGGATTCAGCCTCTCGTCCCACCACGCCGTTGCGGCCTCTCGGTTGGTGTGGAAATCAGCGTCAGCTTTGACTTCCTGGTAGGGAGGAAATTTGGAGCGCAACCACAGCCATCTGGACCGCACGCCGCGTGAGCGTGCCAGCCAAGCAACGCTCCCTCAATGCCGTCACGGTCGCTGCTGGTATCTGACGCAGAAACCAATCCTGAACCGGCGCGCCACCGATATGGCTGCAGACGTCGGGAATCTTCAGGGTGGTGCTGCCCACCATGAAGATCGAAAAGAGTGGATCACGACCGGAATCAGGATCGTGAGCTAGGCCACGATACCATCCGGACTCTCGTGGTGGTTCGATCTTGCCGGCGTAACTAATGCCCGGAAGATGATCACCGTCGGTGCCAAAGTTACCGGTCTCGACAGCCTTCACTTCACCGAGCGAAGCGTCTCTTGTTGAAGGTTCATTTGTAGGTTCAGTTGAGGGTTCAGTAGAAACCGTCATGGTCATGCCCCCTACTTTGGCATCGCCATGCCGCTTACTCGGGCATCCCCGTGCCGGTTTCGGTTTAGCCCTACCCGTCATCCTCGTGCCGGTTACGCCTGGTTCGGGGAGCGCAAGCTGGATTTCGAGGGGCCCCCTAACGCGGCGCCGAACCTTCTTGAAGTACCCGTCCTTCGACAGAACGTCATAAGCATGACGAACGGTCCGTTCGGACAATCCGCAGGACTTGCCGACCGTGGCAAACTCCGCGAAGGCGATCGCGAGCGTCTTGTTCACAAACTCGGCGATCGCGAGGCCCCCGAGCTTGACGCCAACGGTGTATGGCGATGCCAGCACCGCTTGCGCCACGTCCATGGCTCGCGCGCGAGCTTCCGGCCTTCATCTGTCGGACCGGGCCAGGTCACGTAGCACCGCCATTCAGGCGCGCGCGCTCGCGCCCTGCGCGGAAGGTGATGGATTCCAGCGGCGATGATGTTGATGTAGAGTCGAAATTGATCCGGCGGCCAACCTGATCAGATAACGACGCGCCACCAGTCATCAGCTGGTGGCGTTTCGATTCGGGCGCCACGGCTATGCAGCCGCCGCCTTAGCATCACGAAGTCAGCCTCGTTGTATTCCTCGACCAAGAATTTTCTGGCCAGCCTTTGATTTTTCCGCCCGGCCCGGTGAGCGGCACGCCGGCCGGGAATTTCTCTGCTTTGATCAGCACATGAAGAGTCGACCGGGATACGCCAAGAGCGCTGCAAACTGCAGGCTTACGCAACATTTTGACCATTTACGCCTCATCAGATTTAGAGCCACACCGAGCCGTCCTACCATGGCCTGAGAGGCGTGAAATCCAACTGGCGTAATCCTTAGCAGAGGGACATGAGCGCTCGTCACGCGGTCTGTTATGTCGACCGCATGAGTGACGGCGGCAAGACCGGTAGCACCGCGCGACCGGTCTTCCGGTCCTACCCGTGAAGGTAGCTGCCGAGGCAACACCACGTGAATAGCGCCTGCACCTGCCGATCATGGCCACCGCAGGAGTCGACCCTCATTGGGAAACCTACAATCGTCAGCAACGATCGTAGCGTCGGCCAGCAACGACCCCGAGAAGTCTGATCGCGCGATCGCGGTGGAGATCGGAACGAGCCATCAGACTGTTGCCCGTGTTCGCAAGAAAACAACTGGTCCAGATGGACCAGTTAAGCGCACCGGCCGCGACGGCAAGGAACGGCCGTAGCTCCCGGGGGGTCCGCTAGCTAGGCGCTACGTGCACCCGCAAAATCGATTATTTCCGCACCCAGGGGGGCGGCATCGCTCTCGCAGTAGCGCGCCCAATCATCCATCAGTCGGACGCGCTTCATGAAGAGGTCGCCGCGACGATAAGCGGCCTCGACCTTGTCGCCGACGGCGTGCGCTAGCGCCATCTCAACGACATACTCAGGATGGTTGGTGCATTCCGCGGCCCAGTCGCGAAATGTAGAGCGGAATCCGTGTACGGTCAGATTTGGGTGTTTCCCTTGCAAGAACTCCAGCATGGCCATGTTGCTGAGCGGGCGGCCAGTTCGCGTGCTGGGAAACACGTATTCAGAACTCCGTGGTAGCAACTCTAGAATGGCCACAGCCCGGCGTGAGAGAGGCACGTAATGCTCCTTCTCGCCTTTCATGCGTTCAGCCGGCACAGTCCATTTCTTGGCATTTAGATCGAACTCGGACCACTCCGCCTCAATGGTTTCGCTGGTGCGGGCTGCGGTGATGATCGTGAGCTCAAGAGCGTGGGCCGACAGATCATCGCAGGCTCGCAGATCCGACATGTATGCGGGCAGGTCCGCGAACCGCATCGCAGGATGATGACGGACCTTCCGGACCTTGGATCGTCTAGGCAAATCGTATCTAGGTGACCGCGCCAACGGGCGGGGTTGTCGCCATGCCGGTATCCACGGGTCTTCGCCCAATTCAGAACCAACTCGATGCGGCCACGTACGCGACTGGCGGTTTCCGTCTTCGTGTTCCAAATCGGCTCTAGGATCTCTAACACGTGGCGCTGATCGACTGCGTCAACAGGTAGCTCGCCGATGATCGGATGCGCGTATGCTAAGAGCGTCTGCCGCCACTGCAGCGGATGCTTCTCGTTGCGCCAGCCAGGCGTTTGCGCCGCGATGTACTTCTCGGCGCACTCGCGAAAGGTTGGCGCCGTAGTCGCGGCAAGCTGGGACTCAGCATTGCGACGTTGCCGAGCCTCGATCGGATCAACACCGTCAAGTAGGCAACGGCGAGCCTCTGCTGCCCGCTGGCGAGCGTCGGCCAGCGACACGGTGTGGAGCGGCCCGAGCCCCATCTTCCGTGCTACCCCTGCCCTCATGAAACGGTAGAGCCAAGAATTGGTCCCGGATGAGCTTACTTGCAGGTACAGGCCATGACCGTCACCATAGACGCCCGGCTTCGTCATGTTCTTGATGGCCAGCGTCGACAGATTGTTTGTCTTCCGCATTGGGATTCGAACTCCTCTACGGGCAGACCTACGTACAATCGAGTTGTACATCGTGTTGCCCAGTGATGGACGATACTGCGACGTCGGGATGTGAGGGATTCCAACCGCCGCGCGGGCTGTCGGCCGGTACTGGACGGTACGGATCGGAGGGGCTACGGACACCCCTTCCGCCAGACGCAGAAAGAACGCGATGACCCGTGCCACCGCCATTTCCCGCGCCGAGGCGTATTTCGATTCCGGTGCGTTCCGGGACGATCTCGCGCGCCGCGTCGCAATCCCGACCGAGAGCCAAAATCCGGAGCGAAGGGAAGACCTTGCGCGCTATCTTTCAAGTGAAATGGCGCCCGCGCTGGAGAAGCTCGGATTCACCTGCCGCACGCTTGGCCACAAGCTCGCAAAAGGGCCGTTCCTCTACGCCGAGCGCATCGAGAACAGCGAGTACACCACAGTCCTCGGTTACGGGCACGGCGATGTTATCCGGGGGCTCGAATCGGGCTGGAACGCGGGGCTGTCACCCTGGACACTGACCGAGCAGGACGGGCGCTTTTACGGGCGCGGCGTCGTCGACAACAAAGGCCAGCACACCATCAACATCGCGGCGCAGGCCGCCGTGATCGAGGCGCGCGGCAAGCTCGGCTTCAACGCCAAATGGCTGATCGAGATGGGCGAGGAAACCGGCTCGCCCGGCTTGCGTGAGCTTTGCGCCGAACACAAAGACTTGCTCAAGGCCGACGTGCTCGTCGGTTCAGACGGGCCGCGCGTCACGGCCGACCGGCCGACGATCTCGCTCGGTACGCGCGGCGCCTATCCGATCGATATCTGGATCGACGCGCGCGAGGGCGGACACCATTCGGGCAACTGGGGCGGGCTGCTGTCGAGCCCGTCGATCCAGCTCGTGCATGCGCTCGCGACCATCACCGGGCCTACGGGGCAAATCCGCATCCCCGAATGGGTGCCGTCGCACATCCCGGAATCGGTGAAGCGCGCACTTGCGGATTGCGAAATCAAGTCGGGCCCGGGCGACCCCGAGATCGATCCGGACTGGGCCGAGCCGGGGCTGACGCTTGCCGAGAAACTGTTCGCCTGGTGCACGTTCGACATTCTGGCGATGACGGCGGGCAATCCGGAGAGCCCGGTGAACGCGGTCCCTCCCCGCGCCTGGGCGCGCGGGCAGATCCGCTTCGTGGTTGGCACCAACCCTGACGAATTTCTGCCCGCGTTGCGCCGCCATCTCGACCGTCACGGCTTTCCGATGGTGCAGATCGCCAAGGGCCGTGACGACATCATGAACGCGACGCGGCTCGATCCCGAGCATCCGTGGGCGCGCTGGGCCGCCACCTCGATCGCGAAGACCACGAACAAGAAACCGGCTGTGCTGCCGAATGTCGGCGGCTCGCTGCCGAACGACATTTTCTCCGAAGGGCTCGGCCTGCCGACCATCTGGGTTCCGCACTCCTATCCGGGCTGCTCGCAGCATGCGCCGAACGAGCATTTCCCTGTGGCGCTCGCGCGCGAGGCGCTCGGCATCATGGCGGGGCTTTACTGGGACCTGGGCGAGCCCGGCACGCCGAAGGCAACATTGCCGAAGGCGACGTGATGGCACGGGTTTCCTACGTTTCGCTCGGCTGTCCCAAGGCACTCGTCGATTCAGAGCGCATCCTGACGCGCCTGCGCGCGGAGGGCTACGAGCTATCGCGCGACCACGCGGGCGCCGATCTCGTGATCGTCAACACCTGCGGCTTTCTCGATAGCGCGCAGGCGGAATCGCTCGATGCGATCGGCGCGGCGCTCAGCGAGAACGGCAAGGTGGTGGTCACCGGCTGCATGGGCGCGGAACCGGAGAAGATCAACGCACGCTTTCCCAACGTGTTCGCCATCACCGGCCCGCAGCAATACGAGAGCGTGGTCGAGGCGGTGCATCGCGCGGCGCCGCCGATGCACGATCCGTTCGTCGATCTGGTACCGCCGGAAGGCATCAAGCTCACGCCGCGCCACTATTCGTATTTGAAGATTTCAGAGGGCTGCAACAACCGCTGCTCGTTCTGCATCATCCCGAAGCTGCGCGGCGATCTGGTCTCGCGGCCGGCCGCCGACGTGTTGCGTGAGGCCGAGCAGTTGGTGAAGGCGGGCGTGAAGGAACTGCTGGTCATCTCGCAGGATACGTCGGCCTATGGCGTCGATGTGAAATACGCCGAGAGCCAATGGAAGGGCCGGCCGGTGCGCGCCAAGTTCATCGATCTCGCGCGCGAGCTTGGCGAATTGGGCGCGTGGGTGCGGCTGCATTACGTCTACCCCTACCCGCACGTCGACGACGTCATCCCGCTGATGGCCGAAGGCAAGGTGCTGCCCTATCTCGACATCCCGTTCCAGCATGCGGCGCCGGATGTCTTGAAGCGCATGAAGCGCCCGGCCGCGCAGGCCAAGACCATCGAGCGTATTCAGCGTTGGCGCGAGATTTGTCCGGCGCTGACCATCCGCTCGACCTTCATCGTCGGGTTTCCCGGCGAGACCGATGCGGATTTCGAATTCTTACTCGATTGGCTCGACGAAGCGCAGCTCGATCGCGTCGGCTGCTTCCGGTACGAGCCAGTTGCGGGCGCGGTGGCGAACGATCTCGCGGCGCCGGTGCCGGACGAGGTCAAGGAGCAGCGCTGGCATGGTTTCATGCAACACCAGCAGGCGATTTCGGCAAAACGGCTCAAATCGAAAGTCGGCACGCGCCAGCAGGTCATCATCGACGAAGTCGGCCCAACGTTCGCCAAGGGCCGGTCAAAGGGCGACGCGCCGGAAATCGATGGCGCCGTTTATGTCGCGAGCCGCCGCCCTTTGCGCGTCGGCGAAATCGCCACAGTGAAGATCGAGCGCGCCGACGCGTACGACCTGCACGGGAGCGCGGTGGGATTCTGAACCTGGATCACCCGCGGCACGACTAATGCCGCATGATCTCGTTTTTTCTTTGTGCGCTCTGCGCCTACTTTGCCTACCGGGCGATCAAGGGTGGGTTCGAGCGTCCGCAGTCGGAACGCCTCAACGGCTACGGCATTTTCGCGATCGTGCTCTTTCTGGTCATCTTTCTATCGTGGGTCAGCGAGCACCTGCTCTAGGGTGTCCTTCCGACTAGCTCGCAATTTGATTGGCATCAAATCGTTCGATGAACCCGATCAGCGCCGCGACCGCGAGGCCGAGGTCGCGCGGGCTCGCATATTCCATCGGGTTGTGACTGATTCCGCCGCGGCAGCGCACGAACAGCATGCCGATCGGGCAGAGCTTGCCCATCGCCTGCCCGTCATGGCCGGCGCCGGAACCCAGCCGCAGCGGCTCGGCGCCGAGCGCTCGGATTGCGTCGGCGAATTGATCCTGAATGACCGGATGACAGGGCGTGGTCGCGACCTCGCGGGTCGACGTGATGGTCAGCCCGAGATGGCGGCGGTCCGCGATTGCGCGCACGCCGGATTTCAGCGCCGCGGCGAGCCTGGCACGCGCGGCCTCCGAACCGGAGCGGATGTCGAAGATCACGACGACATTCGCCGGGATCACGTTGGTGGCGCCGGGCGAGACCGCAATGCGCCCGACGGTCGCGACGACCTCGCCCCTGGTTTCGCGCGCCAGCGTTTCGCCGAGCAGCATCGCTTCTGCGGCGCCGCTAAGCGCGTCGCGCCGCAGCATCATCGGCACGGTACCGGCATGACCGGCCTCGCCGAGGAATTCCACGTTGAGGTAGGTCTGCCCGATGATCGCCGTGACGACGCCGAGCGGCTGGCTGCGGGTTTCCAGCACCGGGCCCTGCTCGATGTGGACCTCGACGTAAGCCGCGGCCTCATCGCGCGTATAGGCGGCGGCGGGGATGTCGGCCGGTGACTTGCCATAGGCCGCGATCGCGTCGCCGAGCGTGACGCCGCTGCGGTCGGCGAGCGTGAGCATCTCGGGCCTGAAGATGCCGGCGCAAGCGGAGGACGAAGTCAGCGTTGCGGGAAAGCGCGAACCCTCCTCGTCACCGAATGCGAGCACGTCGATGCCAAAGAGCAGTTGCTTCCCGCGAAAATGCTCCGCCGCGAGGATGCCGGCGATCACGCCGAACGGGCCGTCATACTTGCCAGCATCGATCACGGTGTCGATGTGCGAGCCGATCAGCAGCCGCCTGCCCTGCCCCATGCGCCCGCGGACGGTGCCGAGCGCATCCTCCGAAACCTCAAGCCCGGCGTCGCGCATCCACACGGCCACCCGGTCTGCGGCACGGCGGTGCTCGGGCGAAAGGAACAGGCGGATAAGGCGATCCGGCTCGGCCGAAATCGCGCCGAGCATATTGACCATGGTTTCGGCGCGCGCGCCGAGCGCATCGATCTCATGGGGGGAAAGACCGGAAGGCATCGCGGCTGCTTATCACGGCCGCTCCGCAACCTGCCAGCGTCAGCCGGGCGTCAGTCCCGAGCTTCGCAGCTTCTTGGCTTCCTCGAAGCCGTGCATCCCGGCATGCCACTGCAAGGCAATGACCGCGCCCTTGACGGGCTGGATCAGCGCCAGCGAGAGCGCGAGCGTCAGCGGCAGGAATATCGCGGCATGGATCCAGTAGGCCGGCTGATAGACCATCTCGACATGCAGCACGAGCGGCACCACCAGATGACCGACGATCACGATCACCAGATAGGCCGGGAAGTCGTCGGCGCGCTGGTGGTGCAGTTCCTCGCCGCAGACATCGCACTGGTCCGCGACTTTCAGGAAGGCGCGAAACAGCCGCCCCTTGCCGCAGTGCGGGCAGCGCCCGGTCAGGCCGCGCCACAGGGCGGTCTTGAGCGCGACGGGCCCGTCCGCGCCGGACCGGGGTTTTGGCGCATAGTCGAGGAAGTTCATGCCGGTTAGATAGGGCTTCCGCCGCGAACTCTCAACACGTGAAAACCGCATGCTGGCCCTGCGCGGCCCGCCAGCAGTCAGCGCTGCGCCGCGATCCACTGGCCGATCTTCTGGCGCTCCTCCTCGGTCATGCCGGTCTGATTGCCGAGCGGCATCGCCTTGTTCTGCACCGTCTGGGTCAGGATCAGGGCTGCGTGCTTGCGCAGGTCGGCCGTCGACTCCAGCACGACGTTCTTCGGCGGCTCCCTGAAGCTTTCGTGCGCCGGCTTGGCGGCATGACACATCGAGCAGTGCTTCACGGTGATTGTCAGCACCTCCATGTCGGAGACCGTGCCGGCCGTGACCGTGGGCGCGCGCGGCGCCGTGATCCAGATCGCGCAGATCAGCGCAAAGGCCGCGACCGGCGCCGCCCAGCCGAACGCATTCCAGTCGTCGCCCGCATCGACGCGGTTGATGTAGTGGCGGATCAGCGCGCCCGAAATAATGATCAGCGCGACCACCAGCCAGGACTGCGGGTGCGCCGAGAGAAACGGATAGTGCGGCGACACCATCATCACCAGCACGGGCAGCGTGAGATAGTTGTTGTGCGTCGAGCGCTGCTTGCCGATCGCCCCATAGCGCGCGTCGGGCACTTCGCCGGCGATGAGTTGCGCCACCATCTTGCGCTGGTTCGGGATGATGACCATGAACACGTTGAACGCCATGATGGTGCCGACGAAGGCGCCGACATGCAGGAACGCCCCGCGCGCCGAATAAACCTTGGTGTAGAGCACCGAGGCGATCAGGATCAGCGCGAACACGCAAATGCCGAGCAGCAGCGTGTTCTTGCCGACGGCCGAGCGGCACAGTCCCTCGTAGATCACCCAGCCGGCCAGCAGCGATACGACCGAGATGGCGATCGCCTGCCACGGCTCGAGCGGCATCACCGAAGCGTCGATCAGGTAGGACTTGGCGTGCAGGTAATACTGCACGATGAGCAGTCCGAAGCCGGTCAGGAAGGTGAGATACGCGTCCCACTTGAACCAGTGCAGGTGCGCCGGCATCTGCGGCGGCGCGACCGTGAATTTCTCGACGTGATAGAAGCCGCCGCCGTGCACCTGCCACTGCGTGCCGTAAACACCCGCGCTTTTGCGCTCCTTGGTATCGAGCCCGTAGTCGAGCGTCATGAAATAGAACGACGTGCCGATCCAGCCGATGCCCACAATCATGTGGAACCAGCGCAAGAGCAGGTTCACCCATTCGCCGAGGAAGACGTCCATGTTTCTTAATCCCTCCCCCCGGAAGGGCGGTCACGCCCGTCTTCGACGGGCTATGGGGGAGGGTGGTCGGCGAAGCCGACCGGGTGGGGTCAAGTTAGTGCGCATCAATCAGCCCCACCCGTCTCCTCGTTTCACTCGGAGACACCCTCCCCTTTCAGGGGAGGGATGTCCTCACTTCGCGGGCGGCTTCTCGTCGATGCCCTTGATGTAATAGTTCATGCTCAGGATCTGGCCGTCGTCGAGATGCGTGCCGCCCTTGCATTCGACGGTCTTGCCTTCCTGATCGATGACCGGACACTTGAACGGATGCAGCTTGCCGCCGGAGATCGCGGCCTCCGTGTCCATCGCCATCTTCTTCACGTCGTCGGGCATGTTGGTGTAGCCCGCCATCTTCACGATGTTCGAGTTAAGCCCGCCCCACACGTCGCCGGTCGCCCATTTGCCATCGAGCGCGAGCTTGATGCGGTCGACGTAGTACGGCGACCAGTTGTTGATGATCGCGGTGAGCTGCGCCTTCGGACCGAACTTGATCATGTCTGAGTCCTGCCCGAATGCCAGGATGCCGCGATCGTTCGCAAACTGCATCGCCGCCGCCGAGTCCGTGTGCTGGGTCAGGATATCGGCGCCCTGATCGGCGAGCGCGCGCGCAGCGGCGGCTTCCTTGCCGGGGTCGTACCAGGTGTTCACCCAGATGATCTTCACCTTCATGTCCGGACGCACCGATTGCGCGCCGAGCATCATGGCGTTGATGCCGGAGACGACTTCGGGGATCGGGAACGAGCCGATGTAGCCGATGGTGCCGGTCTTCGACATCTTCGCGGCGATCTGGCCCTGGATGTAGCGGCCCTCGTAGAAGCGGCCGGAGTAGGTCGCGAGGTTCTTGTCGCGCTTGTAGCCGGTCGCGTGCTCGAACATGATGTTCGGGTATTTCTTGGCGACCTTCGCGGTCGCGTCCATGAAGCCGAACGAGGTCGTGTAGATCAGCTTGTTGCCGGCGCGCACGAGCTGCTCGATCGAGCGCTCGGCGTCGGGACCTTCGTTGACGTTCTCCAGATAGGTCGTGTCGATCTTGCCCTTGTAGGCTTCCTCGATCGCCTTGCGCCCGATCTCGTGCTGGTACGACCAGCCCATGTCGCCGATCGGGCCGACATAGATGAAGCCAACCTTGAGTTTGTCCTGCGCCTGCGCGGCGGTCGCCGCGCCAAGTGCGAGCCCGAAGGCCGCGGCAGCCACATGAACTTTTTCATGCCTGTCTCCGAATGTCCTGCGGGAAGTTTGGTTCCGGCCGCGGCGCCCGCATGCGCCGCTTAGCCGGTACAATGCTCAACGGTCGGGTACGAAAGCAAGTCCGAGCGACGCGGGCGCCGGGCTCCCGGCCCGGCCGCGCCACCATGAGATCGCGACCAGCACCACGATGGTCGCAAGATAGGGCAGCGACGACATCAGCTGCGACGGAATGCCCAGCCCGAACGCCTGCGCGTGAAGCTGCAGGATGGTGATGCCGCCGAACAGATAGGCGCCGATCATCAGGCGGAACGGCAGCCACGAGGCAAACACCACGAGCGCCAGCGCGATCCAGCCGCGCCCGACGTCATGCCGGAAACCCAGAACGGCGTGTAGGCGAGCGGCAGGTACGCGCCGCCCAGTCCGGCGCAGCCGCCGCCGAACAGCACCGCGAGCGTGCGGATTTTCAGCACCGGATAGCCGAGCGCATGCGCGGAGGCGTGATTGTCGCCGACCGCGCGCAGGATCAGCCCGGCGCGGGTGCGATAGAGGAAGAACCAGATGCCAACGATGAGCGCGACCGAGAAGTAGACGAAGGCGTTCTGCGCCGAGCAGCACGCTGCCGAGGAGCGGAATGTCGGTGATGTACGGGATGTAGAGGTGCGCCGCGCCGTCGATCTTCTGCCCGACATAGCCCGCGCCGATCAGGCCGGAGAGGCCGACGCCGAGGATGGTCAGCGCGAGGCCCGATGCGACCTGGTTGGCCGCAAGCCCCAGCGTCAGCGCGGCGAACACGCCGACAGCGCCATGCCGCCGAAAATGCCGCACAGCGCGCCGACCGCGATCGAGCCGGTGTGTAGGCGCCCGCAAAGCCGCAGGCCGCGCCGACGATCATCATGCCTTCGACGCCGAGGTTCAGCACGCCCGCGCGCTCGACCACCAGCTCGCCCGAGGCCGCGAGCAGCAGCGGCGTCGAGGCCGTGATGACGGTGAGCAGGATGGCTTCAACGAACTCCATGAGCGACCTTCGGAGCGAAGAGCAGACGGAAGCGGTAGAGGATCAGCGTGTCGCAGGCGAGCACGTAGAACAGCAGGATGCCCTGGAACACCTTGGTGAGATCGAGCGGCACCTTCAGCGCGATCTGCGCGCTCTCGCCGCCGATGAAGGTGAGCGCGAGGAACAGCGCTGCGATCAGGATGCCGACCGGATGCAGGCGACCGAGGAACGCCACGATGATCGCCGTGAAGCCGTAGCCGGGCGAGATGTTCGGCTGGAGGTGGTTCACGGTCGCCGACACCTCGATGATGCCGGCAAGGCCCGCGAGCGCGCCGGAAATCAGCGAAGGTCACCACGGTCAGCGTCTTGTCGCTGAAGCCGGCGAAGCGCGCGGCGCGCGGCGCGGCGCCGACCAGCTTGATCTCGAAGCCGCGCAACGTGCGGCCGAGCATGACGGTCGCCCAGATCACCACCAGCAGCGCGATGATCGCGCCGAGATGCAGGCGGCTGCCCTCGATCAAGCGTCGGCATCGAGGCGACGGCGTCGAATTCGGCCGTGGTCGGGAAGTTGAAGCCCTTCGGGTCGCGCCACGGCCCGCGCACCAGATAGTCGAGCAGCAGCTCGGCGACATAGACCAGCATCAGCGAGGTGAGGATTTCGCTCGCGCCGAACCGCACCTTGAACAGCGCCGGGATCGCCGCATAGAGCGGCACCGCCGAGCGCGCCGAGCAGCAGCATCGCGGGCAGCACCCAGTAGCCGGCGTCCGGTGCCGTGCGTCGCGACCGCGAGCCAGCCGCCGGTGATCGCGCCGACCAGGAACTGGCCCTCCGCGCCGATGTTCCAGGCATTCGCCAGATAACAGAGCGACAGCCCGACCGCGATCAGCACCAGCGGCGTCGCCTTCACGGCGATCTCCTGCAGCGCCCACGGGTCGGTCAGCGGATCGAGAAAATAGATCTTCAGCGCCTGCGACCGGCGGCTTGCCGAGCAGCCAGAACAGCAACGCGCCGGTCGCGAGCGTCAGCGCGACAGCGAGCAGCGGCGAGGCGAATCGCGATCAGGATCGACCGCTCCGCGCGGCGCTCAAGCGCGAGCCGCATGCGCCGCCTCCTTGCCCTTCATGCCGACGCCCGCCATCAGCATGCCGATCTCGCCGCGGTCGGCGCGGCGCGTCTGGCGCGGCGCCGAGAGCCGCCCGGCGCAGATCACCACCAGCCGGTCGGAGATTTCGTAGAGCTCGTCGAGGTCCTGGCTCATCACCAGCACGGCCGCGCCGCGGCCTGCGAGATCGATGATCGCCTGCCGGATCGCGGCGGCCGCGCCCGCGTCGACGCCCCAGGTCGGCTGGCTGACGATCAGCAGGCGCGGCTCGCGCAGGATTTCGCGCCCGACCACGTATTTCTGCAGGTTGCCGCCCGACAGGCTGACGGCTTCGGGGTCGGGCTTTCCCTTGCGCACGTCATAGGCCTTGGTGATGCGGTCGACGAAGGCGCGCGCCTGCCCGCGGTCGATGAAGCCGCGCCGCACCATCGGGCTTGAGGCATGGCCGCTGATCAGCGCGTTGTCGGAGAGCTTGAAGCGCGGCGCGGTCGCGTGGCCGAGCCGCTCCTCCGGCACGAAGGCCGCGCCGAGCCGCCGCCGCTCGGTGATCGAGAGCCGGCCCGGCGTCCTTGTTGTCGATCGGATGACGTCGGCGTTGTCCGCCAGCACCTCGCCGGAGAGCGCCGCGAACAGCTCGTCCTGCCCGTTGCCGGCGACGCCCGCGACGCCGAGGATTTCGCCCGCCGCAAGCTCGAACGTGATGCCGTCGAGCTTCACGCCGTGCGGATCGTCCGGCGTGAGGTTGAGATTGCGCACGACCAGCCGCGGATTGCCCGAGCTTCTTGTTGCCGTCCGAGCGCACCGCGCCGACCTCGCCGCCGACCATCATGCTGGCGAGCGATTGCGCGGTCTCGGCGCGCGGATCGCAGGTCGCGATCACCTTGCCGCCGCGCAGGATCGTGGCGGTGTCGCACAGCGCGCGCACCTCTTCGAGCTTGTGGCTGATGTAGAGGATCGCGCGGCCTTCCTTGCGCAGCACGCGCAAGGTGCGGAACAGCTGCTCGGCCTCCTGCGGGGTGAGCACCGAGGTCGGCTCGTCGAGGATCAGCAGCTTGGGGTCCTGCAGCAGGCAGCGCACGATCTCGATGCGCTGGCGCTCGCCGACCGAGAGCCGCCACACCTCGCGGCTTCGGATCGAGCGGCAGGCCGTAGGACTTCGAGACCTCGCGCGACGCGCTCGTCGATCCCGGCGAGCGGCGCATTGTCGAGGCCGAGCGCGACGTTCTCGGCGACGGTCAGTTGCTCGAACAGGCTGAAGTGCTGGAACACCATGCCGATGCCGCGCGCGCGGGCGGCGGCGGGGCCGGCGAGCATGACCGGCTGCGCCCTGCCATTTGAACTCGCCCGCGCTCGGCTGCAGCAGGCCATAGATCATCTTCACCAGCGTCGATTTGCCGGCGCCGTTCTCGCCGAGCAGCGCATGCACTTCGGCCGGCCAGATTTCGAGGTTGATGTGCGTCGTTCGCGACGAAGTCGCCATAGAGCTTGGTGATGCCGGCCGCTTCGAGCAGCGGCACCTCGTCCGGCTGCACGGGCTTGTCGGGCGCGGCGGTCTGCGAGCGCGGCGTCAGCCATGACGCGCCCTGCCCGGTTTGCGTTTCGCTGGCTTCGTCTGCGGCCGGCATTGCGGCCTCGCGCACCATCAGCACCTGCGCGGCGACCGAGGCCGCGATCGCGGCCGGCGCCTTGTCCTTGATCGTCGTCAGTCCGATCGGACAGACGAGCTTGCCGACGGTGTCGGCCGCCATGCCCATCTTGTGCATCGCCGAGGTAAAGCGCGCCCGCTTGGTCGCGCTGCCGATCAGCCCGACATAGGGGAAGCGGTTCGGCCTTCAGCGCCGCGATGACCAGATCGAGATCGAGCGCATGGCTGTGCGTCATCACGGCGACGAACGCGCCGTCCGGCGCGCGTGCCGAGCAATTCGACCGGATCGCCTTGCGTGATGGCGGTGACATTGACCGGAAACGTCTCCGGGATCGCGCCGGGGCGCGCATCGATCCAGGTGACGAGAAACGGCAGCGGCGCGAGCGCCACAGCGAGCGCGCGCCCGACATGGCCCGCGCCGAACAGATAGAACGGCGTCGGCTCGTCGCCGAAGCGTTCGTAGACGCAGTCCGTCGGCTTGAACATCATAGGCCGGGCGCGGCGAACGGCCTTCGTTCGCCTTCGCGACGCGCCGCGTCGAGCCGCCCGTCGCTGCCCGACGGTCGCAATGGTCGTCAGCACGCCGGTCGCCGTTCCGCCTCGGCCAGCGTCGCGATCGCGTCGCGATCCGCCGCACCGAACCTCTCGATCGTCAGCAGCACGCGCCCGCCGCAGCATTGCCCGAGATCCGGCCCGAGCGCCTTGTCGAGCTGCGTCACCGTCGGGCCGTCGCGCCGCGCCAGCAGCGCCTGCGCCTCGGCGAGCGCGCCCCACTCCAACGCGCCGCCGCCGATCGTGCCGGTGAACGTGCCATCCGGCGCGACCACCATGCGCGCGCCGACCTCGCGCGGGCTCGAGCCCTGCGCCTGCGCCAACGTCACCAGCGCCGCCGCGCCGTGCTCGGCGATGAAGCGCGCGATGGTCGGCCAGATCGGCATCAGGTCGTCACCGCCTGCACGGCGCGCAGGATCGACTCCGGCGTCGCCGGCGCATCGAGCGGCACCGGCTTGCCGGGTTGAGGCGTGGATCGCGTCCGCGATCGCGGCGAACACCGAGATCGCCAGCATCAGCGGCGGCTCGCCGACCGCCTTGGAGCGATAGATCGTGTCCTCGCGGTTCGCGCCGTCCCACAGCGCGACGTTGAAATGCTCCGGCACGTCGGAGGCGCACGGGATCTTGTAGGTCGAGGGCGCGTGCGTGAGCAGCCGCCCGTCGCTGTGGAACACCAGCTCCTCGGTGGTGAGCCAGCCCATGCCCTGCACGAAGCCGCCTTCGATCTGCCCGATGTCGACCGCCGGATTGAGCGAGCGGCCGACGTCGTGGAGGATATCGACGCGCTGCACCTTCATCTCGCCGGTGGTGACGTCGACCAGCACTTCCGAGCACGCCGCGCCGTAGGAGAAATAGAAGAACGGCCGGCCCTGGCCCTTGGCGGCGTCCCAATGGATTTTCGGCGTCTTGTAGAAGCCGGTCGAGGAGAGCGACACGCGCGCGAAATAGGCCTTCCGGATCAGCTCGGCGAACGGCATCGACTGATTGCCGATGAACACGCGGTTGTCGCGGAATTCGATCTGGTCCGGCGCGACCTCGTAGGCTTCGGCCGCGAACTCGATCAGCCGCTGCCTTGATCGCGCCGGCCGCGTTCTTCGCCGCCCTGCCGTTGATGTCGGAGCCGGACGAGGCCGCGGTCGCCGAGGTGTTCGGCACCTTCGCGGTGGTGGTCGCGGTGATCTTCACGCGCTCGAGATCGACGCCGAACTCCTCCGCCACCACCTGCGCGACCTTGATGTAGAGCCCCTGCCCCATCTCGGTGCCGCCGTGGTTCAGGTGGATCGAGCCGTCCTGATAGACGTGCACCAGCGCGCCGGCCTGATTGAGATGCGTGGTGGTGAACGAGATGCCGAACTTCACCGGCGTCAGCGCAAGGCCGCGCTTGAGCGTCGCGCTGTCCGCGTTGAACGCCGCGATCTCGCGCCGCCGCGCGCGATAATCGCACGTCGCCTCGCAGCGCTCGATCAGCGCGGGCAGGATGTTGTCCTCGACCAGCATGCCGTAGGGCGTCACGTCGCGGCCTTCGCCATAGAGATTGCGCTTGCGCACGTCGAGCGGATCGATGCCCGAGCGCCCAGGCGATCTCGTCGATCGCGCGCTCGGCCACCATCATGCCCTGCGGCCCGCCGAAGCCGCGGAACGCCGTGTTCGAGACGGTGTTGGTCTTCATCCGCTTGGTCGTGATGGTCGCGGCCGGCAGGTAATAGGCGTTGTCGGCGTGGAACATGGCGCGGTCGTTGATCGCGCCCGACACGTCGGCCGAATAGCCGCAGCGCGACGCCATCACGGTGTCCAGCGCCGTGGATGCGGCCTTCGACGTCGAAGCCGACTTCGTAGTCGGACGAGGAAATCGTGCCGCTTGCCGGTCAGGCACATGTCGTCGTCGCGGTCGAGCCGGATCTTGCACGGCTTGCCGGTGACGCGTGCGCCGAGCGCCGCGATCGCCGCCCATTGCGCGGCCTGCGTTTCCTTGCCGCCGAATGCGCCGCCCATGCGCCGCACCTCGACGGTGACGGCGACGACCGGGACGTTGAGCATGCGCGGCGACCAGATGCTGCATCTCGCTCGGATGCTGGGTCGAGGTGTGGATCGTCATGTCGCCGTCTTCGCCCGGAATGGCGAGCGAGACCTGGCCTTCGAGATAGAAATGCTCCTGCCCGCCGATGCGCAGCCGGCCCTTCACGCGTTTCGCGCTTTCGGCGAGCGCTGCGGCGCTGTCGTCCTTGCGGAACGTGTAGTCGGGCAGGATGTGGCTGTCGGCCGCGAGCGCGTCGTCGACCGAGACGCAGATGCGTGCCGACCGCGGCCTCGACCTTGGCGAGCTTCGCGGCACGGCGCGCCTGCTCGCGCGTGTTCGCCACGACGGCGAACACGACCTGCCCGTAGAACTCGATGCGCCCGTCGACGAAGATCGGATCGTCGTGCAGCACCGGGCCGACATCGTTCTTGCCCGGAATGTCGCGCGCGGTCAGCACCGCGACGACGCCGGGCGCCGCGCGCACCGCGTCGAGATCGACGCCGAGCAGTTGCCCGACGCGACCGGCGCGCCGCCGACCGCGATGTGCAGCAGGCCCTCCGGCTCGCGGATGTCGTCCACGAAGGTCGCGCTGCCCGCGACATGCTTCGGCGCGGAGTCATGCGCGCAGTCGGCCGGCGCACGACGCGCAGCCGCAATTCCTCGGAGCGGCGGTCAAGCTGCAGCGACATCGGCCGCCTCCCGGAACCCGACCAGGCGCGTCTTGCGCGTCGAGGCGTGCCGCCGATCTCGGTCAGCGCCCGGCGCAGCAGCGCGCGCGCCGCATCGAGGCGATACGCCGCGCTCGCCCGCAGGTCGTCGATCGGCGAGAAATCCTGCGCCAGCGCCGCGATCGCCTCCTCCCAGGGTTTCCGGTCGGTCGAGATAAGTCTCGATCAGCGCCTTCTCGGCCGTGCGCGCGCGCTTCGGGATCGCCGCCATGCCGCCGAAGGCGATGCGGGCGCCCGCGATGCGCGTGCCGTCGAGGCGCAGCTTGAACGCACCCATCACGGCGGAAATGTCGGAGTCGAAGCGCTTGGAAATCTTGTAGCAGCGGAAATGCTCGCCTTCGCCGAACTTCGGAATGCGCACCACGCGCACGAACTCGCCCGGCATGGCGGTCCTGCTTGCCGTAATCGATGAAGTAGTTCTCCAGCGGCAAGCGTGCGCGGCCGGTCGCCGCGCTGCAGCGCCGAGCGTCGCGCCGAGCGCGATCAGCGCGGGCGGCAGGTCGCCGATCGGCGAGCCGTTCGCGATGTTGCCGCCGACGGTCGCCGCCATCCGCACCTGCGTGCCGGCGAAGCGGCGCATCAGTTCGCCGAGGTCGCGATCGATCGCCGTCGAGATACGGCATCGCTTCGGTGAGCGTGACCATCGCGCCGAAACTCGACCGCGTCGCGCCGGTCCTCGATCTCGTCGAGCCCTTTGACGCGGCCGAGCCAGATGACCTTGGGCAGGTCGCGCAGCTGTTTCGTCACCCACAGCCCGACATCGGTCGAGCCGGCGATCAGCGTCGCGTCGGGATTGGCGAAATAGAGCTTGGCCAGCGACGTGATGCTCGCGGGCGCGGCGAAGAAACGCTCGCGGCTGCCGACGAACACGTCCTCGCTGTCTCTCAGTTCGGCAAGCATGCGCCGTGCGTCCGGCTCCTCGGTCGAGAACCAGTCGTTCGCAGGCGCCGCGCAGGACGCGAGCGCCGCGTCGACGATCGGGCGATAGCCGGTGCAGCGGCAGAGATTGCCGGCGATCCAGTCGTTGACGCGCTGGCGGTCCACCGGCCTGCGCGTCGGCGCGGTGATACAGCGCGAACAGCGCCATCACGAAGCCCGGCGTGCAGAAGCCGCATTGCGAGCCGTGCAGATCGACCATCGCCTGCTGCACCGGATGCAGCGTGTCCGTCGCGCGCGAGATCCTCGACCGTGATGATCTCGCAGCCGTCCGCCTGACCGGCGAACAGGATGCAGGCATTGACCGGCTCGTAGACGAGGCGCTCGCCGCGCAGCCGCCGCAGCACGACCGTGCAGGCGCCGCAGTCGCCCTCGGCGCAGCCTTCCTTGGTGCCGGTCGCGCGTTCGGTGAGGCGCAGATGGTCGAGCAAGGTCAGCGTCGGCGAAATGCCGGCGAGCTTCACCACCTTGCCGCGCCGCAGGAAACGGATGTCGCCGCGCATCAGCTGCCCCGATAGGTCGAATAGGCGTACGGGGAGACCAGCAGCGGCACGTGATAGTGCGTGTCCTCGGTGACGCCGAAGCGCACCGGCACCAGATCGAGGAACGGCGGATCGGGCAGCGCGACGCCGCTGCGGCGGAAATAGTCGCCGACGTGAAACACGATCTCGTAACGCCCCACAGCAAACGCCGCGCCCTCAAGCAACGGCTTGTCGGCGCGGCCGTCCGCATTGGTGACGGCTTCGGCGATCACCGCCGGCGTTCCGTCGAGGCGCGTCAGGATGACCTTGAGCCCGGCCGCCGGCCGTCCGGCCGCGGTATCGAGGACATGTGTGGTGATTTGGCCCATGGAAACGCAACTCCGCCGGCGACCTGGCCGGCAGCCCGCATGTTCCAACAAAAAGCCGTCCGACAAAAGGCTTCAAATTCGGGCAGCCGCTGCGGTGAAAAGCGGCAGGCTAAGCGTTATCGCGCCTCGTCCTCCGCCGCCAGCGCGGCGCGCAAGCGCAAAACGCAATTTTTCCAGCGCCTGCGCGGCGCTCATCCCGCGCATGTTGTAGTAGAGGTCGCGCCCAAGCCGCAGAATTTCAGGATTGTACGCGCTCGCCTGCTCGGCCATGGCGATTGCACGCTCAAGCACCGCACCGCGCGGCACGATCTCGTTGACAAGATGCAGCGCTCGCGCCTCGGCGGCGTCCATCAGCCGGGCGCTGTAGACGATGTCAAACAGGACCTTCTTCGGAAGCGCGTCCCTGACGATCGCGAGCGCGAGGAACGGAAACAGGCCCTTCGCGGCTTCCGGCAGGCCGAGTGTTGCGTCTTCGGCGACGACCGCAAGATCGCAGGCCACCACCACGCTGAAGCCGCCCGCATGGGCGTTGCCATTGATCGCGGCGATCAGCGGCTTGCCGAGCCGCGCCATGGCCTGCGCCATGTCGACGAAGGCGCGCGCGAACGCGAGCCGGCCCGCATTGGTCGGGCCCGCGCCATGGTAGTCGCCGCCGAGGCAGAACACGTCGCCGTGGCCGGTCAGCACGCAGGCGCCGATATCCGGAGACTGCCGGGCGGCTTCAAGCGCCGCGACAATCTCTTCGGCCATCGTCTGGCTGATGCGGTTGCCGTGATCCGGCCGCCGCATCCGGACGGTCTGGACGCATTCCACGCCGCTCGACCTCGATGGTCGTTGC
>CAWDCA010000019.1:0-79507 GCA_963800695.1 uncultured Alphaproteobacteria bacterium
GATGCGCAAGTATGACGTGTCGTTCTCGCTCGGCGATGGCTTGCGCCCCGGCTCGATCGCGGACGCCAACGACCGCGCGCAATTCGCCGAACTCGAAACGCTCGGCGAACTCACCCAGATCGCGTGGGGGAAAGGCTGCCAGGTGATGATCGAAGGCCCCGGCCACGTGCCGATGCACAAGATCAAGATCAACATGGACAAGCAGCTTAAAGAATGCGGCGAGGCGCCGTTCTACACGCTCAGGCCCGCTCACGACCGACATCGCGCCCGGCTACGACCACATCACCTCGGGCATCGGCGCCGCGATGATCGGCTGGTTCGGCGCGCGATGCTCTGCTACGTCACGCCGAAGGAGCACCTTGGCCTGCCCGACCGCGACGACGTGAAGGAAGGCGTGATCACCTACAAGATCGCCGCGCACGCCGCCGACCTCGCCAAGGGCCATCCGGCGCGCCAACTGCGCGACGACGCGCTCTCGCGCGCGCGGTTCGAATTCCGCTGGGAGGACCAGTTCAACCTCGGCCTCGATCCCGACACGCGCGCAGCAATTCCACGACGAGACGCTGCCGAAGGAGGCGCACAAGGTCGCGCACTTCTGCTCCATGTGCGGCCCGAAATTCTGCTCGATGAAGATCACGCAGGACGTGCGGGATTAGCGGAGGGCTCGAACGACAACGAGAAGGCGGCGCGGCTATCCGCGACGCCGCGCAGACCGGAATGAAGGAGATGTCGGAGAAGTTCAAGCGATGGGCGAGCAGGTGTATGTGGATGCGGAGACGGGTGAAGGAGAGTAATCGGGTGTTGTGAGCGGGTAAAGCCGAAGTGACGCGCGTCGGCGCGCGTCAATGACTTGCCAACGCTACCCCAACTAGAATACTGAGATTGGCTCGATGGATAGTGTTGAACCCATGACGCATTTGGCCTTCGACGAACTTGCTTGACGCACTGCCAATAAGCGGCCGCGCGCGTTATCGCCGGGCCAACGGTTGCGCATCTGCCGATGCGCCAAACCCTTTTGTAGCTCCTACGCTCGGGCTCATACAGCCTGAAAAAGAGTTTCCACTTCAGGCCGAAGTAATTTTTATTAAGGCTTCTGCAGCAGTCGGCAAAAGCACGATTGCGAATTATTTGTCCGCGGCACGCGGGATACCTCTCCTCGATCTCGCGTCTATTCCGGTATCGACTGGCTCGCTAAAGGCCCTACTTCTTGATGTCTCGGGTGCGGGAAATCCGATCAAGGCCTTTCATTCGGGCAAACTGCCTGTAATCATCGACGCGCTCGATGAAGGCCGTCTGCTGTCCGGCGAGCAAGGTCTTGAGAGCTTTCTGGAAACCACTGGAGAGTTCTTGAATGAGGACCGGAGTTGCACTGACCAACCGAAGATCGTTTTCCTAGGACGGTACGATTCTACGGAGGTTGCAGAACTGTGGCTGGGCCTCAGCGGTCACGAGGTCACAACTTGCGAGCTCGAAGTCTCATTCTTTGATGAGCAAGCTGCTTGGAACCTAATTTCTTCCTATGCCGAAGCTGCCGCTAAACCGAATTCGGCCTACCGAAACCACCCCGAGCCAGTCCGACGGCTGATAACCGCATATTTTGACGCGATCGAATCGGCGCTTGATCTTGAACCTGGCAAACTCTGGTCAACTGATCAGGGCAAGGCGTTTGCTGGTTATGCACCCGTCTTGGCGGCAATGGCTCGCTTCTGGCGCAACTCGACAATTTTCAAGACGTCACCAATCGCTTGAAAGAGACCGGTACTAAAGAAGCGTGGGAGGTGATCAACACGGTTTTACGAGAGATAACTTATCGCGAGCAAAGCAAGCTCTGCGACAAATTGCGACCACAAGTGTCCAACTATCTGCCTTCCGAGGCCTACGATACGGAAGAGCAGCTAACGCTACTTTGCCAGTTTGTACACGGACAGCCGTTGCAGGGCTCCGGGAAGTGAAGCTCGTAGGCCCTGACCAAATGAAGTACCAAACTATGGTAAAAGGGTACATTGCCGAGCACCCATTCGTGCGCAATAAAGAGTTTGGAAACGCGGTTCTCGGCTCAGTTGTGATGGCACACGCCGTCGTGCGTGACCTTCTCAAGTCTGCGAGCTTGGAGCGGACCGCAACCTTGTCACGGCAGCCGTTCCTGTGGCGCGCTTGTTTACATGAATTCTCCAAACGCACCGATATCCAAGGTCGCTACGTCGGGTACGTTTTGAATTCTATGTGGAACGACCCCATTCGCTCGATAAGCCGCGTTGAAATCGCATCCGTTGATGACGAGCGCGCGGCCGTTACTCTTTTCCAAAACAAGCGGCGAGTATTTACTCTTGGCGCTGGAATGCCGATCACGTTGTACGGTCAAACTAAAGATTGCGGCATCGACATTTCAGGTGGCGTTAAACTACTTGGAGACGGCCCTGCAGCGGGAACGGCTTTCTTTGCGAGGGGCGTTTCGATGATCGTGTGCTCCTCGCTAGAGGTTGAAGCTACTTCGGTCCGCTTCGAGGGTGACGCGTGGTTCGAGGCTGAGGCGGTGTCGGTACCCCCACAGTTTCGTATTTTCCTAATTAACGGAACAAAGGTTGGGTGGGGCGGAGTACTTACGTACAACTCACCCGTGGAATGAGGTCGCCTCTACACTGGAAACGCCGTACGAAACTGTTGTCGAAGATAATGTACTCATCGCCACGGCTACGGCGCTCGCGCAGAGAACGCTGCCCGGCAGTACGTTTGTCTTGAATGATGACTTCACGCCCATTCAAGGTGATCCTCATTTGCGCTGGGCGCGCCAATTCAGCGAAGAGCTACCGGAACTGATAAAGCTACTTGTGAAACACAAGCTAGCATCGTCGGAGCCGCTAGGAGCCTCGGACCGGGGAAAGAAAATAAAGGTCCGTTTTGAGTTTGGCTGGTGGGGATCTCGTGAGCGCTTTGGAGAATCCAGCGACGTTTCCAAGCTGGAAAGCCTTCACCGAGGAGGCGCGACAGCGGATTAATCGCTAAGCGCATAGCCTGGATGAGCGGAGCTATAGCCGGGTCATCCGCCCGTCTGTCCCGCATGTCGCTCCACTCCTGGGCTACTGACGCCGCGCTACTTCCCCGCCGCCTTGCGCAGCGCCGCGTTGATGCGGTCCTGCCAGCCGGGACCGTCGCCTTGAAAGAAATCCAGCACGTCGCGGTCGATGCGCAGCGACACCATTTCCTTGACGCCCGGAAGCGCGGGAGGCGGCGCCGCGGGCGCCTCGATGGGCTTGGCGGTCGCGGCCTTGAACGCCGCTTCCGCCTGCGTGCGGGAATCGCCAATCGGGCGCCGTGCCATGGTGCCTCCTGCCAGAAACGTCAGGCAGTCTAGCTTGCCGTACCGGGAATCGCGAAGGCCCTGCGCGCTTTCGCGCCTGCGGGGATAACTTCGCGAAAAAAAGTTATCCCCGCCCGAAATCCTGCCGGATAATGCACCCGCCTCGATCCACGAGGGGCGCTTCTAGGGCGTCTGAGTGCGGATCGGGGGCGGTGGCCGGTTGGGGTGCAACACGCACACCCTTAGCCGGTGCAGCCGAAGCCGTACGGTCCCGGCGCGCCAGCCGCGCGTCACCGGGGCTCTTGGCGGCATGTCGTACCGGCGGTGCCAACCGCCCAGGCATGTCGAGGCCCCCGAAGCGGTGGAAAGGCTTCCTCGCCGATGAGAACGGAAGCCTGAAAGGTATGTCCACCGGGGGTCGTGCGGAGCAGGCTTCAAACACCGCGTGCGGGACGCCGGAGAAATGGCGGACTTGCGGTTTCGACAATCGAGCGGCGCTTTTCGAAAAGCATCGCTCCGCTTCAGCTTCGCGAGAGGCTGAGGCCCGTGGGTCCGCCAGGACCCCGGCGTCCCGCGCCGCCCTCACGGGGCGGCAAGCTAAAGGCGCAGCCCGCGCGCCACGACAAGCGGGTGGCGGAGCGTTGGCTGCTTTCTTCCCCTCTCCCGCTTGCGGGAGAGGGTGCCCGAGCGCAGCGAGGGCGGGAGAGGGGAAGGAGCACCGCCCGAGCCGCCGCATTTTGCTACAAACCGTCCGGCATCATGATTGCGAGGTTTTCCGAATGACAGCCAAATCCGCTCTGATCACCGGCGCTGCGCGCGGCATCGGGCTCGCGACCGCGAAGCGATTTCTCTCCGACGGCTGGCGCGTTGCGCTGCTCGATATCGATGGCGAGGCGCTGGCGCGCGCCGTCGCGGCGCTGAACGAGCCGGAGCGCACGCTGGCGCTCACCTGCGACGTCGCGATGCCGGATCAGATCGAAGCGGCGATCGCGCAGGTGAAGCGCGCTTCGGCGCGCTCGACGCGCTGGTGAACAATGCCGGCCATGCGGTGTTCAAGCCGGCGCTCGACACGACGCTCGCCGAATTCCAGCGCACGCTCGACGTCAACCTGACCGGCCCGTTCCTGATGGTGAAGGCCGCCGTGCCGCTGATGCGCAGGGCGCGCGCATCGTCAACATCACGTCGATCTCGGGCCTGCGCGCCTCGGCGCTGCGCATCGCCTACGGCACCAGCAAGGCCGCGCTCGACCATCTCACCAAGCAGCTCGCGCTGGAGCTCTCGGTGCGCGGCATCCGCGTCAACGCGGTCGCGCCCGGCCCGGTCGATACCGCGATGGCGAAGGCGGTGCATTCGCCGGCGATCCGCGCCGACTATCACGACGCGATCCCGCTCGGCCGCTACGGGCTGGAGGAAGAACTCGCCGAGGCGATCTTCTTCCTCTCCTCCGAGCGCGCGAGCTACATCACCGGGCAGACGCTCGCGGTCGACGGCGGCTTCGATGCGATCGGCATCGGCCTTCCGACGTTCCGCAAGGATCAGGGCGTGTAGGCGGGCAGCGCAATGCGTGCGCGCCGATGCGCGTCAGTTCACGTATCCGGGGCGCGGTCCCGAGCGATGTGCACGGCGCGCCGATAGGCACGGCGCGAATACTTCGTCTTGCCGCGCCACGCCTTGCGCTGGCGATAGGAGCGCGGCGGCGCTTCCGCGAAGTCCGGCGAATACGAGGCGGGGCGCTGGTTGATGCCGAGCACGCCTTCGACGCCGCCGATCACGCCGCCGACCGCCGTGCCGACGACCGCGCCGACCGGACCCGCGATGCGGTTGCCTTCATGGAATCCATGCGCGGCGCCGCCGGAATGCCCTGCGCCTGCGCCGTCAGAGGAGCCGCGACAAGTGCGAAGAATACGCCCGCGAATACAAAAGCCCGTGTCATCACTTTTCCTTCTGTGTGGTGAGGACGCGAGGCTTCGCGGCAAATGAAGGCCATTCGGTGGCGCGGGAGCGTTAACATGAAGGAGAAGGCGCGAACGTTGCGCCGCCGCAACGGTTCCGCTGCGCAACGGCGTGGTTAATTCACCACCGCGCCCGACATCTTGATGATCGGCGCCCATTTGGCGAGTTCGGCTGCGATGAACGCCGCCGTCTCCTTCGGCCCGCGGCCGAGCGTCGGATCGACGCCCGCCTCCTGCAGGCGCCGGAACACATTCGGATCGTCGAGCGCCGTCTTGATCGCGCCCGCGAGCTTGTCGACGATCGGCTGCGGCGTGCCGGCGGGCGCGAGGATCGCGTTCCAGGTGTAGCACTCGAAGCCCTTCAGCCCCTGCTCCTGCAAGGTCGGCAGCTCCGGCATCACGCGCATGCGCTGCGCCATGCCGGCGCCAAGCGCGCGGATCGCTCCCGCTTGCGCCTGCGGCAGCGCGGTCGGCGTCGCGTCGAACGCCATCGAGATCTGCCCGGCCACCAGATCGCCCATCATCGGGTTGGAGCCGCGATACGGCACGTGCTGGATGTCGAGCCCGCCCGCGAGCGCCTTGAACTGCTCGCCGCACAGATGAAGGATCGAGCCGAGGCCGGACGAGCCGTAGGTGTATTTGCCCGGGTTCGCCTTCACCAGCGCGATGAAGCTCGCCACGTCCTTGGCGGGGATCGAGGGATGCACGCCGAGCATCGTCGGCGTCACGCCGACCTGCGCGACCGGTGCGAAATCCTTCACCGGATCGTACGGCATCTTGGCGTAGAGGCCGGGATTGATCGCGTGGGTCGACACCGTCGCGACCAGCAGCGTGTAGCCGTCGGCCGGCGACTTCGCCACCATATCGGCGCCGATATTGCCGCCCGCGCCGACCTTGTTCTCGACGAAGAACTGCTGGTTGAGCAGCTCCGAGAGCTTTTGCGCGATGACGCGCCCGACAATGTCGGTCGGCCCGCCGGCCGAAAACGACACCACGATGCGCACCGGCTTGGACGGGATATTGATCCTGCGCATCCGCCGCACCGCTCAGCCCGAGAGCCGCAGCGACGAGTGAGAACGCGCAGCAAGCCGTTGCGCGTGCGTGCAAACGCAATTCCACTTCGTCCGTTGCTTGTCATCGTGAGATCCTCCCCATCTCTGGCCAAGGCCGCCGCGAGCCTAACCCGAATGCGGCGGGCCGTCATGCAGCCTTGAACTCCTCTCGGCGCCCGATCCATTGCGCTACACGCGAAGCGTCGCGCGGCGTGGCGCGATTGCCGCATCGCCGGGTCGAACGCCCGGCCGCTTGTTGTCAGTGGCACCGGCGCTCATTACGCTATCGGCCTCGAACACACTCCGGCGCAGGGAAGAAACCGATGAGCGGCCTCCTCGAAAACCACATCGCCGCCGTCACCGGCTCGGGCTCCGGCATCGGACGCGCGATCGCGATCGGCTACGCGCGCGAGGGCGCGCGGGTGGTCATCCTCGACGTGAACGGCGATGCGGCCTCCGAGACCGCCCAGCAAATCCTCAATGCCGGCGGCAAGGCGCAGGCCTTCGTGCTCGACGTCACGGACCGCGAGGCCTGCCGCGTGTTGGCGACAAAGGTCGCAGGCGAGGTCGGCAACATTTCGGTTCTGGTCAACAATGCCGGCATCAACCGCCGCAATGCTTTCACCGGCGACCCTGACGCCGTGGTCAAGGACTGGCAGGACATCATGGCCATCAACTTGAACGGCGTGTTCAACGTGACGCACGCCTTTGTCGAGCACCTGCGCGCCACCAAGGGCCGCATCGTCAACATCGGCTCGATCCAGTCGTTCATGCATGTGCGCACGCCGAACTCCCTCGCCTACACCACCTCGAAGCACGGCGTGCTCGGCTTCACGCGCGCATTGGCGGCGGAACTCGGCAAGGACGGCGTGCGCGTCAATGCGATCGGCCGGGGCTGATCGAAACGCCATTGAACGCGAACGTGCGCGCCAACAATCCGGAGCTGATCAAGATTTTCATGGATCACACGCCGCTCGGCCGCGCCGGCAAACCGGAGGACATCGTGGGACCGGCGATTTTCCTCGCGTCCGATTTGTCTTCTTACGTGACCGGCGCGATGCTGATGGCGGACGGCGGCTATAGGGCGATCTGAGGCGCTCGACCTCACGCGAATCTTTCCCGCGCCCGCTCGCGAGCCTTCTCCGCCTCGATCTCGCGATCGCGCGCAGGCGCATGCGTATGCAGCGAGGCGAGCAGTTTTCGCGCGGCCGCCGAGACTTCCTCGACCGCAAGATCGAACGCCGCGGCATTCGCGGCTGAAGGCTTGTTGAAGCCGGATAGCTTGCGCACGAACTGCAGCGCGGAGGCGCGGATTTCGTCCTCGGTCGCCGGCGGCTCGAAATTGAACAGCGTCTTGATATTGCGGCACATCTGGCGGCTCCTCGGGCAGTCAGCGCGGGAAGTTCCCCCCTCCCCGATCCTACCGTCCTCATATAATGTGCGGCAACGAAAGACGCAGTCCTGCTGGGCCCGCGCAACGGGGAGGAATTCCTCGCGCGACTACAACGCGGCGCCCGGACTCGACCGCATCAAGGCGGCGCTGCTCGCGATCAATGCGGCGGACGATGAGCGCAATCCGCCGGAGACCGGCCTCATGGAGCGCGAACTCAAGCGCGTGAAGAACGGCCGCCTGCTGCTGATCCCGGCGAGCGAGGCGACGAGCGGCCACGGCACCACGGCCTCGGCGAAGTTTTATGCGAAGGAGTTGAGCGAGCTGCTGGCGACGACGCCGAAGCGCGCGATGTAGAGCGCGTGCTCAGCTATTCCGCCCGCTGCCCTTCTGATCCTGCAGCCACTCGGAGAGCTTGCCGGCCGGTGCCTTGGTTTTCTTGGCCGCCGCCTTCTTCTTGACGGGCTTGGCTTGGGGCGCGGCACTCGCGGCGGCGGCTTCCCGCTCCAGCCGCAGCGCGCGCAGCCGTGCCGTATTGGCGTCGGTGGCTTTGGCGGCAGCGTCGTACTCGGCCCGCGCCTTCTTGGCGTCCTCGGCCTGCGCCAGCTTCCTCAGCGCGTCGTTGGGTTTCTTTTCGGCCATGTAGCCTCCTCAAAGCCCGAGAATCACGGCCCTTGGGCTGACCATGCGACGCCTATATAGCCGCTAAGTGCCTCAACGGCGAGCCAAAATAGCTATTTCACGCGCCTGTAGCGGTTGCTCGCGCTGCCCCTGCCGCCGGCCACATTCGGATTGGTGTTCACGAACTCGTCGGCATCGAGCCTGTCGATGGTGCGGGTCTGCGCCTCGCCTTCCCAGTTCGGGAAGGTCGACGAGACGATCTTGAAGGTGACGGTCTTTTTCGCCTCGTCCACCGTGTAGCTGCCGAACACCGCAAGGCTGCGCCGGTTGATCGCGGCATATTCCTCCGCCGTGCCGGTGAGCCGATTGCCCGAAACGATCTTCGGCACGTCGCTCGCGACATGGATCTGCGAAAAGCGACCCTCCGGCGTGAAGATCAGGATGCCTTTCGGCGTCTCGCCGAACGGAAACGACTTCTTGCCGTCCGCCCCGGTAATCTCGGCGACGACGAAGTCCCACGTGCCGACGATCTGCTGGCTCAAGCTTTGCGCGCCCGCTTCGCTGCCGCAGAGCAGCCCGAGCGCGAGAATCGCGGCCCATCTCATGGCATCCTCCCTACGCGGCGCGCTCACTGCGCATCGCGGCGAGATAAAGCGCGAACAGCACGACCCACACGGCATCGATCGCGATCGCGATACCCGCCTGCTGGCCGAGGTAGCGCGAGCCTTGCGCCAGCACGAGCGCGATGAACACGAGCTTGCTCAAGCCCGCGACGGTCAGCACCAGCGGCCGCACCGCCGCGTGATACGCGCCGTAGATCAGCATCGCGCCGATGAGCGTGATCAGCACACCCCAGTTGCGCACCACGATCTCGGCGAGCGGCCCGTCCAGCGTTTCGCCGAACGTGCCGCGCAACGCGGCCTGCGGCGCGATCGCCGCATAGATCATCGTGCAGGTCAGCACGCCCGAGACGAGCATGATCCATTTGATGTTCGCGACGACGATGCGCATGCGTGCCCCCCGGCCCCTAGTTCAGCTTGATATTCACCTCTTTGACGATGCGCGCGTATTTGTCGGAGTCGGCGCGCGCGAGCTTGGCGAGGCGTTCCGTGTCGCCGCCTTGCGGCTCGGTCCCGGCCTTGAACAGGGAGTCGCGCACGGACTTTTCGGCGAGCGCCTTGTCGCACTCCGCGTTCAGCCGCGCGATGACCGCGGGCGGCGTGCCGAGCGGCGCGAAAGCCGCGAACCACGATTCGAGCGCGACACCCGGATAGCCCGCTTCCTGCAAGGTCGGAAGGTCCGGCATGCTCGGCGCGCGCGCTTCGCCGGATTGCGCCAGCAGCCTGATCGTGCCGGCGATCCCGTGCGGCAATGTCGCGGTCGGCCCGAGGAACGCGATCTTCACGTGGCCGGCGACGAGATCGTTGATCGCCTGTCCGGCGCCACGATAAGGCACATGGTCGAGCTTGATGTCCGCGACCTTGTTGAACCACTCCATCAGCACGTGCTGGTTCGAGCCGACGCCCGACGTCGCGCAGCCGAGCCCTGGCTGCTTCTTCACCGCCGCGACCGCCTCGGCGACCGACGTCACCCCGAGCGAGGGATGCACCGCGAGCACCTGCGGCTGGCGGCCGAGCAGGCTCACGGGCATCACGTCTTTCAGGTATTCGACGCCCAGCCGCTGCACATGCGGCGCACTCACGAGGTTGTCGTTCGCAATGAGGAAATTGTAGCCGTCATTCGGCGCCTTGATGCCGGCGTCGATGCCGATCGTTCCGCCTGCGCCGCCGGTGCGGTTCTCGACGAACACCTGCTGCCCGATGCTGCGCGAGATCGGATCGCCGACGACGCGCGCGATGAAATCGAGCCCGCCGCCCGCCGCAAGGTGCACGATGAAGCGCACCGGCTTGTTCGGCCAGTCCTGCGCGCGCGCGATATGCGGTGCGAATATCCCTGCGCCCAGCGCAGCCGCGCCTTTGACGAATCCGCGACGTCCGATGCCAGTCATGCTTCCTCCATAAGGATTTGTTCGTTTCTTGTAGCCCGGATGAAGCGCAGCGACATCCGGGATCAGTGTCGCAGGTGAGACTTACCCCGCATTACGCGGAGTTTACCATCGGGCGCGCCTTCGGCGCGACCCGTAGGCTCCATGCGGGCTACGCAGTCTGCCCCTTGTACCAATCCAGTATCTTCGCGCCATCCCATGCGGCGACGCCGGGGCGGCTCAGCACCTCCTCGAACGCGCGGCGCACGTGGTTGATCCGGTGCGGCACGCCGGAGAGATACGGGTGCATCGCGATCGACATGATCTTCGGCCGTTCCGTCGACTCGGCGTACAGGCACTCGAACTGATCCATCACACGCGCATACATCTGATCCGACGGATGATGCCCGAGCGCCATGAGCACGATGTCGTGCAGTTCGAAGTTATAGGGCAGCGCCACAACCGGCTTGTGCGTGGTTTTCAGCGTCACCGGCTCGTCGTCGAGTACCCAGTCGCCGATATATTCGATGCCGGCGGCGGAGAGATGGTCGAGCGTGTCGAAGGTCTGCGTCAGCCCGGGTCCGAACCAGCCGCGCGGCGGTTTGCCCCAGAACTTCGTGATGACCTCCACGGATTTGTCGATGACCGCCTTTTGGTCATCGAGCTTGTGCATCGGCACTTGATCGTAGCTGTGCGCGTTCAGCTCCCAGCCGGCATCGACGCAGGCCTGCACGACCTGCGGGTAGGTCTCGCAGACCTTCGCATTCAGCGTCAACGTTGGACTGATGTTGAGGGCGTCGAGCATGCGCTTCATGCGCCAGAAGCCGACGCGCATGCCGTATTCGTGCCAGGTCCAGTTCGGATGGTCGGGTTGTAGCGGCTGGCCTTGCGGCGGCGAGATCACCATGCGCGCCATCGGCCGCGCCATGTCCCACTCCTCCAGCGAAAGCACGGGCCACACGATCAGCCGCAGCCCGTCGGGCAGCTTGAGGGCTTTGCGCCCTTCGATCGGCGAATAGGCGAGGCGTTCTCTCGGATGCATTCGTCTGGCTTTTTTTCTTACGTCGGCGTCAGGCCGGCGATCCTGGCGGCCTCGCGCGCAAGCTCGTATTCGCGCTTGATATAGTCGCCGAAGCCCTTCGAGGTCATCAGCTCGTCCGGCACCAGCTCGGCGCCGGTGGCGAGGAATTTCTCCTGCGTGTCCTTCTTGTTCAGCGCCTTGATCAGCGCGGCTTCGAGCGCCTTCACGATGTCCGGCGGCGTGGCGGCGGGCGCGAGGATGCCGACATAGCTCGCGGCGGTGAAGTCCTTCACGCCCTGCTCGATCATGGTCGCGGCCTCGGGCACCTTCGGCGAGCGCTTCGCCGACGCGACGCCGATGATGCGCACCTTGTCGCCGTGATGCTGCAACACCGTCGACACCTCGGTCATCGCACCCGTGATGCTGCCCGACAGCAGGTCCGGCACCAGCGCGCCGCCGCCGCGATAGGGCACATGCTCGAATTTCGCGCCGGTCGCCGCGTTGAAGCGCGCGAGCGTCATGTGCGTCGCGCTGCCCGCGCCCGCCGTGCCGATGTTCACGGGCTTGTCCTTCGACAGCGCGATCAGCTCGGGCAACGTTTTCGCCGGCACCGACTGATGCACCGCGATGCAATGCGGCGCCAGATTGGCGAGCCCGATCGCGACGAAATCCTTCAGCGGGTCGTAGCCGAGCTTGGCCTGCACGAACGGGTTGACGGTGAGCGGGCCGTTCGAGCCGGTGAACAGCGTGTAGCCGTCGGGCGCCGCCTTCGAGGCCATCTCGGCGCCGAGGCTGCCGCCCGCGCCGGTGCGGTACTCGACCACGATCGGCTGGCCGAGCGCCTCCTTCATCCCCTCGGCGCACAGGCGTGCGACCAAATCCGCATTGCCGCCCGCCGCGAACGGCACGATCACCCGGATCGGCTTGTCGGGATAGGCGGCGCGAGCGCCGCGCGGCAACGCGTGGCAAGCGGCGCTGCGGCGAGCGTGGTGAGGAGTGTGCGGCGTGAGATCATGGGTTTCTCCCGGGTATTTTTCTCGCGGACGTGCTTGCGGCCTATCAAGCGCGTCCGGGGAGAATGGTCAATCGACGGGCGCTGACGTCATTGTCGCGTTGAGTCTCCGCTCGTTCGGTGCGCTGCTCTAACTACCTTCCCCCCTGAAAGGGGGAGGGCTGGGGGTGGGGGTCCGCAGCGGCGTCCCACCGGGTTCTCGCCGCAGTCATGGAACCTTCTGGATGCAGCCCCGTTGGCCTTAGGGAATTTACGCCTTGTCAGAACAGCAAACCAAGCCACCCATTTGGGGCGCGGGTAACTTGCGCCTCGCCATTGAGGCTGCGGGGGTCGCGCTCTGGTCGTGGAATGTCGATAACGACAAGCTCACGATGGACGAGAGCGGCTATCGTCTCTGGGGCGTCCCGGTCACCGAGTTTGTGACCTTCGAGGATTTGTCCGCGCACATCCATCCGGCAGACCGGGATCGCGTGGGGGCGGCATTCTCCGCCACGCGCGCGATTTCAGGGACCTACGAGATCGACTTCCGCATCATGGTCGGGGACACCATTCGCTGGATTTCAGCGCGCGGGCAGGGCGACGATGTCGGCATGGTCGGGCCGGGTCATGTTCGGCATCTTCATCGACGTCACCGGGCGCAAGCAGGCCGAAGAGGGCAACGAACTGCTGGCGGGAGAAATGAGCCATCGGGTCAAGAACCTCCTGGCGATCGCGTCCGGGCTCACCGCCATAACGTCCCGCTCCACCAAGACGACCGAAGACATGGCCCGTCAACTGACCCAGCGGCTGACAGCCCTGGGGCGCGCCCACGATCTGGTCCGTCCTATTCCGGGCGAGCAGGGCAAGGCGGCGCTCCTCGGCGATCTGATCGCCGTCCTGCTCGCGCCATATGACGACATGGGAGCGTTCAGCGGGCGTGTTCGCGTGTCTGTGCCACGCATGGGTGTCGGCGAGGGTACGGCGAACACTCTCGCGCTCGTGCTGCACGAACTCGCAACCAACTCACTCAAATACGGTGCACTGTCATCCGCGACGGGCACCCTGGATGTGTCCTGCTCCGACGGCGACGATGAAATGACGATGGTATGGACCGAGCGGGGAGGCCCGACCGTTGAGCCACCGACATCGGCGAGTGGCTACGGCTCCGAGATGGTGAACCGGGTTCTTGCCGCCCGGCTCAGCGGATCGATTGAGCGGGAATGGTCGCCAGAAGGTGCGATCATTACCGTTCACATGAACAAGCAGCGCCTCGCCGCATAGCTCACCACCTCAAAACCTCAGCATCCTGAACCACCGCACCACGTCGAGCAGCGTCGCGAGCGCGGCCGCCACGTAGGTATAGGCCGCGGCCTTGAGCACGCTTTGCGCGGCCGGCATGTCGCCCGCCGCGAGATAGCGCCCGCGCAGCGAGCACCGGCAGCGCCTTGCCGAAGCTCGCGTCGAACTCGACCGGCAAGCGTCACGCAAGGTGCACCACGACGCGGATGCCGAGCAGCATCACGCCGGCCAGAATTTGCAGCGCGAGCAACGCGGGCGACTTCATCACGACGAAAACGAGCGGCGAGATCAACAGGACTCCACTCGCGAGCTTCTCGACCCAGCCGAGCTGGCGCACCAGGTTGAGCCGCCGCGCGAAGGCGGGCTCCCCGCGCGCGTGCTGGACCGCGTGCGAAACTTCATGCGCGGCGACCGCGACGGCCGCGACCGAACGCCCCTCGTAGTGCGCCTGGCTGAGACGCACGGCTTGCGCTTCCGGGTCGTAGTGATCGCCCAAGTCGCTTTGCTCCACCATCACGGACGGCAGGTTCGCCTCGTCGAGCAAATGGCGCGCAAGCTCCGCGCCCGTGCCGGCCAAGTCGGGACGGTCCGCGCCGTGCTTCTTCAGCACATGCCGGATCCAGAGCTGCGGGCCGAACACGAGCGCGAGAAGCAGGAGGCCGCCAATGGCGAGGAGGATGGGCATGGGGTGAACTCAATTCCGCTCGTCCCCGCGAAAGCGGGGACCCAGTTCTTGGCTCTGGATGCCCGCTTTCGCGGGCATGAGCGGAGAGTGGTCCAACCGATGCCCGTTCAATTCTCGATCCTGATATTCGCCTGCTTAACAATTGCGCCGAACTTCTCCGCCTCCGCGACAACGAACGCGCGGTAGTCGGGCGCGCTCATCGGCCGCGGCACGATGCCCTGTATCTGGAGCAACTCGGCGATCTTCTTGTCGCGCAAGCCCTCGTTCACCACCGCGTTGAGCCGCGCGACGATCGGCTCGGGCGTGCCGGTGGGCGCGAACAGGCCGAACCAGTTGAGCAGCTCGTAGCTTTTGAGCTCCGGGCCCGCTTCTGCGAGCGTCGGCACGTCGGGCAATTGCGGCATGCGCTCGCGCGACGTGACGGCGACGGCGCGGATCTTTCCGTCCTGCATCAGCGGCAGCGCGGCGGCCAAACTCGAGAAGCTCATCGTGACGGCGCCGGTCGCAACGTCGGTCACCGCCGGCGCCGAGCCGCGATACGGCACGTGCAACACGTCGGTGCCGGCCATGTGGTTCATCAGTTCGCCCGCAAGCTGCTGCGGGTTGCCGATGCCGGATGAAGAGAACGAGAGCTTGCCGCGGTTGGCGCGCGCATAGGCGATCAGCTCGGCGGAATTCTTCACCGGGGTCGCTGCCGCGACCACCACGACGCACGGCACGATGCCGACGAGCGCGACCGCGGAAAGTTCACGCAGCGGATCGTAGGTCATCTTCTCCTTGTGCAGATGCTGGTTGATCGCGACTTCGCCGGAGGCCGCCATCAGCAAGGTGAGGCCATCGGGCTGCGATTTGGCCACCGCGCTTGCGGCGATCATCGCGCTCGCGCCGGGGCGATTTTCCACCAGCACGGTCTGGCCGAACGCCTGTTTCATCTGCTCGCCGAACAGCCGCGCGACGAGATCTATGCCGCCGCCCGCCGGATAGCCGGCGAGAATGCGGATCGGCCGGTCGGGCCAGGTTTGCGCGTTTGCGTTTCCCGCCATGGCCGCCAGCGCAACGCCGCTCACGAATTCTCGTCGATTGAGCACGGACATCTCCGCTTTCCGGGGAAGTGATTCGAGTTCGATGGAAAAACACCGCCGCGACCCTAGCGCCGAAAGCGGCCTTCGCTAACCCCCGATCAACCACGACGCCCGGGAACCCGGCTAAATCTGCACATTCGTTCATCTTTTCGCATTGCGGCTCCGCAATTTCGGCCAAATTGCGCGCGAGTATTTGGCACCCGCACTGCGGATGGTTTATTTCCTTCACTGCGTTCGGCGCACAGCCGAACGCTCCAACGAGGTCCTGAACTCCATGATGAAGACCTTCACGACACTAACGGCGGCGGCGACCCTCGCGGTCGCGCTTGCGGCTGCGCCGACCGACGCCAATGCGCAACGGCGCTGGGGCTGGGGTCCGGCAGTCGGGCTCGGCATTCTCGGCGGCGTCGCGGCCGGTGCGATCATGAGCGGCGCGATCGCGAACTCCTACGGTCCGGCCTATGTGGTTCAGCCGGGCTATGTTCCTTACGAGGGATATTATGGCGGTCCGCCGGTCGGTTGCCCGGGCGGCTACTGGGCGCGCAGGCCGGTCGTCGATCAATGGGGCAATGTGGTCGGCTATCGCGGCCGCCCGCAGTTCTTCTGCCCGTGATCTGATCGGCTTATCAAGTCGAGTTTGAGAACCCGGCCCGCGCAAGCGCGGCCGGGTTTTTCATTTTCATTTCATGTGATCGAGCACGGCCTGCGTCGGCCAGCAGTCGAGCTTGAGCCCATTCTGTTTCTGGTAGGCGCCGAGTGCCGCGCGGGTCAGCATGCCGGCCTTGCCATCGATCTTGTCGTTGTAAAACTTGAGCCTTGTGAGCGTGCGCTGCATCCGCTCCAGCGCCGCGGAAGGAAGCTGCGCCACCTTGCCCCATTTTTGTTCGAACGCTGGCCCGCCCGCGATGCGGTCCGCGAGATGGCCGACGAACAGCACATAAAGATCGGAGAAATTGTAGTCCTTGAGCGCGAAGTAATTCTTCGTCACGAGGAACGCCGGACCGTAAAGTCCCGCCGGCATCAGCAACGATGCCTCCTGTGCAAGCTCGGCGACGCTGAGCTTGCGGTCGTAAGCCGGCGCGTAGCCGCGCTTCACCCATTCGCCGATGGTCATCTTCACGCCGGGCTGCGCGATGGTGCAGTCCGCGTCGCGCGGCGCCCTCACCTCGTAGGCGAAGCGCTGGCCGCGCTGCCAGCCAAGCTCGGCGAGATGATTGGCGATGGTGGCAAGCGCATCCGGCACCGAGGTCCAGATGTCGCGCTTGCCGTCGCCGTCGAAATCGACCGCGTATTTGTAGAAGCCCGAAGGCAGAAGCTGCGGATGCCCCATGGCGCCGGCCCACGAGCTTCGCATTGCGGGCAGCGTCACATGGCCCTCCTGCAGCATCTTGAGCGCGAGCAGGAATTCCTCGCGGAACTGCTCCTTGCGCCGGCCGAGATAGGCCTGCGTGGCGAGCGCGCGCACCGCGCTATCCGGCATTTTCGCGGCCCCATAGCCGGTCTCGCGCGCCCAGATCGCCAGCACGATCGCAGGCGGCACGCCGAAACGCTGCTCGATCCTCGTGAGCATCGCGCGATGCTGTTCGAGTTGCCTGCGCCCTTGCGTGGCCAGTTGATCGAACGCGGTCTCCTTCAGGTACTCGGCCGGCGTCTGCACGAACTCGGCCTGCGCAGGCTGCCGGTCCGGCCTCCCCGGGATCACGAGATCGGGCAGCGTCGGGTCCGGCTCAAGGGAGCGCGTCGCCGCGTCGTATGTGGCGCGCGTGACGCCGAGTTGCTGGGCGGCGGGGTAAAGCTGCTCAAGCCAGCGGGTGAACGCCGCGTCGGCCGCCTGCGCCGCGCCTGCCAAAAGCAGGTTCAGCCAGAAAGCCGCCGCGAGCGCGCGCGCAATCATCCGCTCAATGATGCTGAGCCGGGGGGAGCGGCTGCCCCATCCGGTCCACCGCCGCGATCCCGATCGCCGAGAGGATGAACACGGTGTGGATGATCGTCTGCCACATCACGCCGGTCTCGGTGTACTTCGTGGCGGCGGTACCGAGCGAGCCGGCCTCGATGAATGTGCGCAGCAAATGGATCGACGAGATGCCGATGATCGCCATCGCGAGCTTGATCTTGAGCACGCTCGCATTGACGTGGCTCAGCCATTCCGGCTGGTCCGGATGCCCCTGCAGATTCAGCCGCGACACGAAGGTCTCGTAGCCACCGACGATCACCATCACGAGCAGGTTGGAAATCATCACCACGTCGATCAGGCCGAGCACCGCCAGCATGATCGCCTGCTCGGTGATCTCGAAGGAGTGCAGGAAGAGGTGCCACAACTCCTTCAGGAATAGGACGACGTAGACCCCCTGCGCCACGATCAGGCCGAGGTAGAGCGGCAGCTGCAGCCAGCGCGACGAGAAGATCAGCAGCGGCAGCGGCCGCAATCCGGCGTACGGGGGGATGGGCGTTTCGGGAGCCATGCTCATGGGGTGTCACCGGTTGGGGGCGGAAGGCGATGCCGCGGCAAGCGCCAGCGCGGGACCGGTTATATTTGATTCGGTGACGTGCGTTTGAAGGTATCGCGCCGTCGTGCGCTGGAATGACGCAGAACGGCTTATTCCGATTTCGGGAATGCGCCGCCCAGCTTCGCGATGACGTCCGCCCGCCCCGCCTTCATGCGCGCGCTGTAGTCCGCCGCGAACGGCTCGGTCAGGACGCTCTCCAGCGACGCGAGTGTCGCCCATAGCGCCGGAAGCTCGGCCTTGTGCGCCAGCGCCTCGTTCAACGGCTCGCCCTCTTCCTCGTCGGCCGTGCGCGAGAGGAAATCGAACAGCACGAGCGCGACCGAGCGGTCGAGCGCGACATGGACCTGATCCGAGACAACCACCGCTATTCTCCTTGCGCAGCGAATTTTTCGCGCCGCGTTGTTATAGCCGATCCGGTGACGGATGAATCGCGAAGGGCGATTGCGCCTGCCGCCAAAGTCGCCCAGCATATGCGGGCCATGAAGATCACCGACATCGCGATCCACGTCCTCAAAAGTCCACTCGCCGAGCCGTTCGCGTTTTCCCAAGGCTGGGTGCGTCAACGCTCGGCCACGCTGGTCGAGGTCCTGACCGACGCGGGCGTCAGCGGCTGGGGCGAGGCATTCGCGCAAGGGCTGGAGCCGCCCGAGATCGCCGCCACCGTCATCGACAAGGCGCTCCGGCCGCTCGTCACCGGCGCCGATCCGCTCGACACCGAGGTGCTGTGGCACAGGATGTATCACATGACGCGCGACTACGGCCGCAAAGGTTCGGTCGTCGCAGCGATCAGCGCAATCGATATCGCGCTGTGGGATATCGCCGGCAAGGTTCACGGCATCCCCGTCTACAAGCTGCTCGGTGGCGCGTTCCGCGCGCGCGTGCAGCCTTACGCCACTGGCTTCTACCGGATCAAAGGCTAGGGCGAAGGGAAGCGTCTGGCTGAAGAAGCGCTGCGCCATTTCGAGGCTGGCTTCTCGCTGATGAAGGTGAAGCTCGGTTTCGGCGTCGCGGACGACATTGCATGCATGCGCGAGATCGGCCGCGCGATTCAAGGCAAGCCAATCACCCTGATGGTCGACACCAATCACGCCTACGGCCGCGCTGAGGCGCTACGGCTCGGCCGCGCGCTCGAAGAATACGATCTGCGCTGGTACGAGGAGCCGGTCGCGCCGGAAGACCTCCAGGGCTACGCCGAAATGCGCGCCAGGCTCACGATGCCGATTGCCGGGGGCGAAAACGAGCACACGCTGTTCGGCTTCCGCGAGTTTCTCGGCGCCGGTGCGGTCGACATCGCGCAGCCTGACATCGGCTCATGCGGCGGAATCTCGGCGGCCCGCCACATCATGGCGTTGGCGCAGTCCCACGGCGTGCAGGTGAACCCGCATGTCTGGGGCTCGGCCATCGCGCAGGCGGCATCGCTGCATGTGATCGCCGCGGTGCCGGTCGCGCACCATTCGCTCTATCCGCAGGAGCCGGTTCTCGAATACGACCGCTCCTCGCACCCGTTCCGCGAACATCTCATCAAGGAGCCGATCCGGCAGGTCGGCGGCTGGGTCCACGTTTCTGATAAGCCGGGGCTCGGAATCGAGGTCGATCGCGCCACGATCGAGCGGTATCGGGTCTAGTGCTTGCGCTCATTCTCGCGGAAGCGGGAATCCGTCTTTGGCCAAGTTCCGGTCTCCGCTTTCGCGGGGACTGGCGGCGCTACCGCGCAAACTTCTTGTACTTGATCCGGTGCGGCACGGTTGAATCCACGCCCAGCCGCCGCTTCTTGTCTTCCTCGTAGTCCTGGAAGTTGCCCTCGAACCATTCCACGTGGCTGTCGCCCTCGAAGGCGAGCATGTGGGTCGCGATGCGGTCGAGGAACCAGCGGTCGTGGCTGATGATCACCGCGCAGCCGGCGAAATCCTCCAGCGCCTCTTCCAGCGCGCGCAGCGTGTCGACGTCGAGATCGTTGGTCGGCTCGTCGAGCAGCAGCAGGTTCGCGCCCGACTTGAGCATCTTGGCAAGATGCACGCGGTTGCGCTCGCCGCCCGAGAGCGCGCCGACCTTCTTCTGCTGGTCCGCGCCCTTGAAATTGAACGCCGAGACATAGCCGCGCGAGTTGACCTCGCGCTTGCCCAGCATGAGCTGATCGTTTCCGCCGGAAATCTCTTCCCATACGTTCTTGGAGCCGTCGAGCGCATCGCGGCTCTGGTTCACGTAGCCGAGATGAACCGACTCGCCGACCTTGATGGTGCCTTCGTCGGGCTTGTCCTCGCCGGTGATCATGCGGAACAGCGTGGTCTTGCCGGCGCCATTCGGCCCGATCACGCCGACGATGCCGCCGGGCGGCAGCTTGAAGGTCAGGCCGTCGATCAGCAGGTTGTCGCCGAACCCCTTCTTCAGCCCCTCGAAGTCGACCACGTTCTGTCCGAGCCGCTCGGCGACCGGAATGACGATCTGCGCGGTGGTGGTCTGCCGGTCGGCGGCCTGCTTGAGCAGATCGTCATAGCGCTGATAGCGCGCCTTGGATTTCGCCTGCCGGGCCCTCGGCGAAGACGCGATCCACTCGGACTCGCGCGCGAGCGTGCGCTGGCGCGCTTCGTCCTCGCGGCCTTCCTGGGCGAGGCGCTTCTGCTTCTGCGCAAGCCAGGAGGAGTAATTGCCCTCGTACGGAATGCCCTTGCCGCGATCGAGCTCGAGGATCCAGCTCGTGACGTTGTCGAGGAAGTAGCGGTCGTGGGTGACGATCAGGATCGCGCCCGGATAGTTGCGCAGATGGCCTTCGAGCCATGCGACGCTCTCGGCGTCGAGATGGTTGGTCGGCTCGTCAAGCAGCAGCAGCTCGGGTTGTTCCAGCAGCAGCTTGCACAGCGCGACGCGGCGCCGCTCGCCGCCCGAAAGCTTGGTGACATCCGCGTCGTCCGGCGGACAGCGCAGCGCGTCCATCGCCAGATCGACCTGCGAGTCGAGATCCCACAGGTTCTTGGAATCGATCTCGTCCTGCAGCTTCGACATCTCGTCGGCGGTTTCGTCGGTGTAGTTGGCGGCGATCTCGTTGTAGCGGTCGATCAGCGCCTTCTTGACGGCGACGCCCTCCATCACGTTCTCGCGCACCGATTTCGTCTCGTCGAGGTGCGGCTCCTGTTCCAGGTAGCCGACGCGCGCACCCTCGGCGACCCAGCCCTCGCCGACATACTCCTTGTCGATGCCCGCCATGATGCGCAGCAGCGTCGACTTGCCCGAGCCATTGACGCCGAGCACGCCGATCTTGGCGTCCGGATAGAACGACAGGTTGATGTTCTCCAGAACCTTGCGGGTCGGATAGGTCTTGGAGAGACCCTGCATGTGATAGATGAACTGACGGGCCATTCTGCCCTGCCCTCGCGATGGAATGTCGGGGAATTCGGCGCTGATGTAGCTGCCGCGAGGCGCAAGGGCAAGCGTCGCGCGCCCGCGTTCGTCAGCCGGCACGGCCGCTACAATGTATCGCCGGTGCCGGAATGATGTATCGCGCGTGCTCACGCTTGGGTCACATCAGCGCGAACAATTCTTCCACCGAAACGTGACCCGCGTCACATCGTAGCTTGCGGCAAGCGTGTATCTGTCTGCGGTGCCGGTAAAACTTCGGAAACAATATTCGCAGATCGGCAGTACTACGCAGGCGAAGTTGTAACGAATTTTAACCAATTCGGCCGCATCTTGTCCGCTGAACCAGGCGGACATCGGCCGCGACAAAAAAGCGGACCCGGCAGTCGGGGCCCGCCTGGAGGACGGGAATGTGTCATGGCCAGCAAGTCGAAAACACCGAGCATCGGCAAGGCCGTCGCTGACCTCTGGCGCACCGTGACGTCCGACCTGTTCAACGAATATCGCCCCGAGCGGCACTACATGCGCGGCCCCGGCCCGAAGTGGCGCGCCAAGCACGCCCGCACCGCCGTCACCTCCGAGCCCGATCTGGGCGGCATGGCCAACGCGTCGGCGTGAACCTCGTTCCCGGCTTGTTCCCTCTGCGGCATTGGGCCTGACCGGCCGCGGCCTTATATTGCGGCCGCATGACCACGAACTTCGTCCCAACTGTTATCGCCGACGACTACCTGATCCGCCCGAACCCGGCCGACCCGCGGCTGACCGAGCGCGTGTCCGGCATCGACCAGACCGGCGCGCCGCTGACGACCTCGGTCACGGTCGAGCGCGCGCTGACGATTTATCTCAACCGCCAGGAGATCGTCACCGCGATGACGATCGGCGACTACCCGGACTATCTGGCGATCGGCTATTTGCTCAATCAGAACATGCTGCAGCAGGACGACGTGGTGACCGGCGTCGACTACGACGAGGACCTTGCCGTTGCCATCGTGCGCACCGAGCGCGAGACCGACTACGAGGACAAGCTGCAGAAGCGCACGCAGACCTCGGGCTGCGCGCAGGGCACCGATTTTCGGCGACCTCATGGAGGTGATCGAAAGCGCAAAGCTGCCGGCCGCGACCTTGCGCACCTCGTGGCTCTACGCGCTGACGCACAAGATCAACACCACGCCGTCGCTTTATCTCGAGGCCGGCGCGATCCATGGCTGCGTGCTGGCGCAGGAGGATCGCCCGCTGGTCTACATGGAGGACGTCGGCCGCCACAACGCGGTCGACAAGATCGCCGGCTGGATGTTCCAGAATCGCGTGAGCGCCGGCGACAAGATTTTCTACACCACCGGCCGCCTCACCTCCGAAATGGTGATCAAGACCGTGCGCATGGGCATCCCGATTCTCGTCTCGCGTTCGGGCTTCACCGCCTGGGGCGTCGAACTTGCGCGCAAGGCGGGACTGACGCTGATCGGCCGCGCGCGCGGGAAGCGCTTCGTCGCGCTCGCGGGCGAAGACCGCATCGTGTTCGACCAGGATCTCGCTCACGTCGAGGAGGAGAGCGGCAAGCACCGGCGCAAGGCGGCGGTGCATGACGATTGAGACGTTCGGCCTCGTCCTCGCGGGCGGGCTCGCGCGCCGCATGGGCGGCGGCGACAAGGCGCTGATCCGCATCGGCAACGAGACGATCTTGCAGCGCGCTCTCGCGCGGCTGACCCCGCAGACGAGCGGCGTCGTCCTCAACGCGAACGGCGATCCAGCGCGTTTTGCTTCATTCGGCTTGCCGGTCGTCGCCGACAGCGTGCCGGATTTCGCCGGGCCGCTCGCGGGCATTCTGGCCGGGCTCGATTGGGTGGCGGCGAACCGGCCCGGCACCGAATGGGTCGTCAGCGTGCCGGGCGACTGCCCGTTCCTGCCGCGCGATCTGGTGGCGAAGCTGCACGCAGCGCGCATCACCGAAGGCAAGCCGCTCGCCTGCGCGCATTCGGGCGACTGGCGTCATCCGGTCGTCGGGCTATGGCATGTCGGTCTGCGCGAGGACCTGCGTCACGCCATCACGGTCGAGGATTTGCGCAAGATCGAAGTGTGGACCGCGCGTCACGGCGTCGCGCTCGCCGATTGGTCGATGGAGCCGGTCGATCCGTTCTTCAACGTGAATACGCCGGAGGATGTCGAGAAGGCGAACGCTCTCTCCTTATCCCTCCCCTGAAAGGGGAGGGTCGGCGCGTAGCGCCGGGTGGGGTCGTTCCAAATGCATACACCCCGCCCGTCGCTCGCTGCGCTCGCGTCCACCCTCCCCGCTGCGCGGGGAGGGATCAGCCCGCCAGCACCGAGTAAGGCAGAAACCCGATGGTCTGCCCCTTCGCGATCTCGGTCACGTCGTCCTCAAGTTCCGCAAGGCCATCCGTCGCGGTCAAGGATGAAATGACGCCGGCACCGTCCTGCGGATGCTTGTTTGCTTCGTAGCTTCCATCGGGGCGCCGCGTCAGCGACACGCGCACATATTCGCGCCGGCCCTTTTTCTTCCTGTAGGCAAAACCCGAGACGACCGGCAGCGCGATCAGCGGCTCGGGCGCAGCGCCGCCCAGGCGCAGCAGCAACGGCCGCACCAGGCGCGCAAAAGTCACGAACACCGCGACCGGATTGCCCGGCAGCCCGACGAATGCCGTGCCGCGCAGCACGCCCATCGCGACCGGCCGCCCCGGCTTGATCGCGACCCGCCAGAACACCAGCGAGCCCACGGCACCAATGGCTTCCTTCACATAGTCGGCTTCGCCGGTCGACACGCCGCCGGAGGTGAGCACCAGATCGTGGCCCGCCGCTGCCTCGCCGAGCCTGGCGGCGAGCTTCTCGGGATCGTCGCGCAAAATGCCGAGATCGCTCACCTCGGCATCGAGCCGCGCCAGCAGTCCGCGCAAAAGCTCACGGTTCGCATCGTAGAGACCGGCCGCGGGCAGCGGGGTACCCGGCTCGACGATCTCGTCGCCGGTGGAAAAGATCGCGACGCGTACGCGCCGCCGCACCGGCAGGCTCTGCAAGCCGAGCGCCGCCGCCATGCTCAAATCCTGCGGTTGCAGCCGCCGGCTCGCACGCAGCGCGACCGAACCCTTCGGCACGTCCTCGCCGGCGAGCCGCCGGTTCGCGCCGAGCTTGAGTCCCGGCGGCACGATCACGGCGGCACCGTCGAGCCGCACGTCCTCCTGCATGAACACGGTGTCGGCGCCCGCCGGCATCGGCGCGCCGGTGAAGATGCGGATCGCCTCGCCCGCGTCGACCACGTGTGTGGCCGCGCGGCCCGCCGTCAGTCGATCGACGATCGCGAGCCTGGTTTCATCCTTCGCGCCGACATCCACGTGGCGCACCGCGTAACCGTCGACCGCCGAGTTATCGAACGGCGGCAGATCGATCGGCGCGATCACGTCGGCGGCGAGCACGCGCCCGCGCGCCTGCTTGCAGCGAAACCGTTTCGGTTTCGGCGACCGGCGTCACGCGCTCATTGATCAGCCGCTCGACATCGTCGATCGCGAGCAGCGGCCCGCCGAACGCGAAGCAATCGTCGGTGAGCTGGGCCATCAGGCGCTCCGCACCCGGGCGATGACAGTATCGAGCGGCACCGCCTTTGCGACGAGGATATCCGCCACAGCCTCGATATCGTCGAGCGCGACGACCGGCACGCTCGCGGCGACTGGAGCGTCGCTCGCGACTGCGACAATATTCTCGTCTTCGGGGTGCAGCGGCGGCTTGCCGACCGACGCGCGATAGACTTCGAGCTTGGGATGCGCCTGCGTCTTGAATCCTTCCACCAGCACGAGATCGACTTGCGACAATTTCTCAAGAAGCGCATCGAGCGTCCATTCGCGCTTGCCGCGCAGTTCATGGATCAGCGCGAAGCGATTGGCCGACGACACCAGCACCTCGGTCGCGCCCGCCTCGCGGTGCGTATGCGAGTCCTTGCCGGGCTGGTCGATGTCGAAGGCGTGATGCGCATGCTTGATGGTCGACACGCGCAAGCCCCGTGCGACGAGGCACGGGATCACGCGGGTGAGCAGCGTGGTCTTGCCCGCTCCGCTCCAGCCGGCGATGCCGATGACTTTCATGCTGTCATTATAGCTCAGCCGGCGTCATGCCCAGCGCCGCGATTTGCGCGCGCACGGCCGGCTCGGCCAGCGCCTTCAGGAACGCCGCGACGGCGGGCCGGGCGCGGCGGCTCTCGACAGCCAAGAAATCGTAATTCTCCGGCGACAGCCGAAGGAATCCGAGACCATACATCGCGGCGACCGGTGCAATCGCGACGCCCCAGTCGGCGCGCGCTTGAGCGACCGCCGACGCGACCGCGTTGTGCGAGCGCGGCTGGTTGCCATAGCCCGGCGGACGCGCCGCGCCGAGCAACTGGTCGATCAGGATGCGCGTACCCGCGCCAGCGTTGCGGTTGACCATGACGCAATCGGGGTCGGCCAGCACCGCGTTCAAGGCGTCCTGCGCGGATTTGCCTTCGAAGCGCGCATCGCCCGCCCGAAACACGATGCCCTGCATGCGCTGCCAGCCACGCACGAGCGTCAGGCCGTCCTTCGCGTACTGCTCATTATAGATGCCGGTCGCCGGGTCCATCAGATGGATTGGCGCGAGATCGCATTCACCGCGCCGCGCAGCCGCCACGCCGCCCATGCTGCCGATCGCGATGGTGCGCGCCGAAATGCCCTGTTGCGACAGCGCGGAGAGCACGGCGTCGAGCGCGACGCAATGACTGCCGGCGATGACGAGGTCGGGCACACGCGCCCGTCCGATCAGCGTGACCTTCGCGCGCGTGCCCGGATCGACCGAGGTGCGCAGGGCGTCAACTTCGAGAAAACCGTCGGCCTGGGAGAAAGTCGTGACCGAACCGGAGCCCTTGCCGAGCGGAAATGCGATCTTCCCGCCGTCCTCGCGTGCCACCAGGGCAACCAGCACGAATTCCTTGCGGCCCATCTCGGAGGGAATGCGCACCGGCACCGTGGCATCGACCTGAACCGCCGCTTCCGGCGGCAGGCCAGCCTTGGCGCGGATCACCGGCGCCACATAGGCATGGAAGGTGAAGATCGCCGAAGTGGGGAAGCCCGGCAGGACAACGATCGGCTTTCCTTCGGCGACCGCAAGGCACAGCGGCTTGCCGGGCTTGAGCGCGACGCCGTGCACGATCACGCCGGGCTCGCCCAGCCGCGAGACGATGCGATGCGAGAGGTCGCCTGCGCCTTTCGAGGTGCCGCCGGAGAGCACCACCATGTCGCACTGCTTCAGCGCGTCGCGCACCGCGCGCGCGAGCGTATCTTCGTCGTCGGGAAACGCGCCGAATGCGACCGGCTCACCGCCCGCTTCGCGCACGGCCGCCGCGATGATCGCGCCGTTGGAGTCGTAGACCGCGCCGGCGCGCAGCCGCGAACCCAGTGCGGCGAGTTCGTCGCCAGTCGAGAGCACCGCGACCTTCGGCCGCCGCACGACATCGGCCTGCGCGAACCCGCACGCCGCCAGCATCCCGATCTCGCGCGATGAAATGACAGCACCACGCCGCAGCAGTGTTTCCCCGCGCGCGATATCGGAGCCGGCGTATGACACGAACTGTCCGGGCGCGGCGGCGCGGCGCAGATCGATCGCGGGTGCAGCGGCGTCGATCAGCTCGGTGTTCTCGATCATCACCACGGCGTCCGCGCCGCGCGGCACCACTCCACCGGTCGCGATCGCGGTCGCAGTGCCCGGCGTGACGGCAAGCCTCGGCGGGTGGCCGCAGGCCAGCACTTCGGCATTGAGCGTCAGGCGGCGCGGCGTCGCGTCGGCGGCGCCCGTGGTGTCGGCGGCGCGGACCGCGAAGCCGTCGACGTTGGAACGATCGAACGGCGGAACGTCGATCGGCGCCGCGATGTCATGCGCCAGCACGCGGCCGAGCGCGTCGTCGAGCGAAACGGCTTGCGCGGAGAGCGGCGTCAGATCGAGATGTTTCCCGAACCGCGCCTTCGCGTCCTCGGCCGACACGACTTCGAGAAACTGTTCCTGCCGCGCGGCCGCACGCACGGCGTCGAGCAATGCGATTTCGGGGCTCGTGCGGTCGTTCATGGAAACGCCCGCATCTCAAGGCTGGCGCCCGCCGGAAAGCCTTCGCTTGCCGCCGGCACCAGCACCCAGCCATCGGCGCGGGTGAGCGCCTGCATCGGCCAATGGCCCGAGGCGAGCGGCTCGACGCCATCGGCCGTGCGGCGCACCGGAACGACTTCGGCAAGCCCGACGGTCGAGACGATTTTGCGCGCGAGCGTCACCGGCATGCCGGGAGATATAGGCGCGCCGGTCAGCGCGCGCAAAAGCGCGTCACCCACGACGAGAAATGCCGCGAGCGCGGCATCGAGCCGGCCGGGCAGCATCAAAACCGGGTGGTGGCCCTTCGCGATGCCCAGCGCCGCCGTTTCGCCCGGCGCAATCCCGAAGCCATGGATCGCGACCTCGCCCATGCGCTTGAGCATTGCGACGCTCGCGTCGTTGCGCCCCGCGCCGGTTCCGCCGATCGTGATGAGAAGGTCGGTCTGCTCGTCGGCGAGCGCGCGTTCGAGCGCGCGCACGAAGATCACATTGGCGCCATGCGCCGCGACGCCGCGCGAGATCGCGAGCGCCACAGCGTCGCATCCCGGCATCGCAACGACGCGCACGCGCGGCTCGCGCACCCGCACGCGAGAAAGTCCGGCAGCCTGCAATGCCGCCACATCGATCGCGCGCAAGCGTTCGCCCGTGCGCCGCAACGGTTGGCCGGGCGCCGCATCCGCCCCGGCTGCGAGCACGCCATCGCCCGCCGTCGCGGACGCGTGAACTTCACTGTTCGTCACAGCGTCGGACGGCAGCACCGCATCCGCCCTGCCCGGCATCGCGTCTCCGGCATCGACCCATCCGGGCGCGGGCACGAGCAACACGGGCGCATAGGGCCCGGCGTCCGCAACCTGCTCGGCGCGCACCGCCCATCCGTCGATCAACGCGACCGGCGTCGCGGGCGATGCCGCCGCGACAGCATCTGCAGCCAGTACGCGGCCTTCGGCGTCGGCCAGCGCCATCTCGCGCGGCGCGACCAGCCGCGCCAAGGCCGCCACGCGCGCCAACACATCGGCCAGAGGCGTCAGCGCCGAAATCCGTTGGGTGGAAGCGCTCATCGCGGCATCTCTGCGGAGCGGGTGCGTGCCGGTCAAGCAGGGCGAAGCAATATAGCTAAATCCTATCGGCTGATGGCCTTTTTGGCGCGTCACCCTTGACGATACGCGCCTGAAATCGTCCTTTGCGCCGATGTCCGAGACGACGCTCGACCTGCGCGGGCTGCGCTGCCCGCTGCCTGCGCTGAAGACCCGCAAGGCGCTGACCCGGCTTGCGGCCGGTGACCGGCTCGTGGTCGAGTGTACCGATCCCCTATCGACCCTCGACATCCCGAACCTGATCAATCAGACCGGCGACGTGCTGGAAGATTCCACCAATCAGCCGGGCCTGTTCGTGTTCCGCATCAAGAAAGCCTGAAACCCTTAGAAAGCGTCCCAATGCCACACCGCTGCGCGATCCTCGACGACTATCAGAACGTCGCCACCAAGCTGGCCGACTGGTCGATCCCGGACGTCGAAATAAAGGTGTTCAACGAACCGTTCGCCAACCCGAAGGCCGCGGTCGCGGCGCTCAAGGGCTTCTCGATCATCTGCATGATGCGCGAGCGCACGCCGTTCCTCAAACCCACGCTGGAGCAACTGCCCGACCTGAAGCTGCTGCTCACCTCGGGCATGCGCAACGCCTCGATCGATCTCGATTACGCGGCCGAGCGCGGCATCACGGTGTGCGGCACCGAAGCCGCGGGCCAGCCGACCGCCGAGCTTGCGATCGGCATCATGCTCGAGCTCGCGCGCAAGATCGGTTACGAGAGCAACCGCATGAAGTCCGGCGTGCCGTGGCAGTCGACGCTCGGCATCGAACTGGGCGGCAAGACGCTCGGACTATTGGGCTTCGGCAAGCTCGGCAGCAAGGTCGGCGAGATCGGCAAGGCGATCGGCATGAAGCTGATCGCATGGAGCGAGAACCTCACCGAGGAGAAGGCCAAGGCCGGCGGCGCCACGCTGGTCTCGAAGCAGGAGCTGTTCCAGCAGGCGGACTTCCTGTCGGTTCACCTCGTGCTGAGCCCGCGTTCGCGCGGTCTGGTCGGCGGCCGCGATCTCGCGCTGATGAAGCCGACTGCGTTCATCATCAACACGTCGCGCGGGCCGATCATCGACGAGCCCTCGCTGATGGCAGCGCTCGGATCGCGCAAGATCGCGGGCGCCGGCCTCGACACGTTCGACATCGAGCCGCTGCCGCTCAATCACCCCTTGCGCAAGCTCGACAATGTCGTGCTCACGCCGCACCTCGGCTACGTCAGCCAGGAGGGCTACAGGGTCTATTACACGCAGATGGTGGACGACATCAGGCAGTGGCTGGCAGGCACCCCGGTGCGGGTGTTGAAGAAGTAATCGCGGCTGTCGTCCCGCGCGAGCGTAGCGAGACCCGGGACCCGTAAACACGAACGGAGCTTACGACGACGAGGATCGTGGTTATGGATCCCGGCTCGCGCTCTCTTCGTTCGCTTGGCCGGGATGACAGCCACCACTAGCCCTGCGCCACCGCCGCGGACCAGGGCGAGGCGGCATCGCTGATGCCGGTTCGCGCGCCACCGGCCTGCGCGATCAGATTGGGGCAGGCGAAATTGATCGGCAGCAGCGGCGTGCTCGACGACTTCGAGCGGCCCGTCGGCTTCAAGCGCACGCAAGATGTCGGGTGCGAGGCGCCGGTCAGCCGTGATCTTGTCCGGGTCGGACACATCGATGCGCGGCTGGTGCGCGGCGGCTTCCGGCGACATGCCGAAATCGGCGACGAACGACACGAGCTGCAGCACCGCCGCCATGATGCGGCGGCCTCCTGAAGCGCCGGCCGCGATCCAGGGGCTCGCGCCCTCGCGCAGGATGACGGGAAACATGTTGGTGAGCGGCCGCTTGCCCGGCCCGATCGAATTCGGTTGGCCCGGCCGCGGGTCGAACCACATCACGCCGTTGTTCATCAGAATGCCGGTCGTGGGCAGCACAACGCGGCTACCCATCGAGGAGAGCAGCGTGGTGGTCATCGCCACCATGGTGCCGTCGGCATCGCATGCGGTGATGTGCGTGGTGCAGCTTTCGGCGGCGCGGCTCGGCATCGCCGAGCGAGGTCAGCCGCTGCGCATACGCGGCCTTCAGCGCGCGCGCGAGCGCCACGTACCAGGCGGCATCCGGCGCCGCGCCGAAACGCACGTCCGCCATTTGCCGCAACACGTCGGCCGCGGTCGGCGCCGCGGTGAGCGGGCCGGCGAGTTGCAGGGTGCGGCCGCGCCACGGCACTTCGGTTGCGGGCGACACGCGCGCCTTGCAGTTGCGCAAATCCTCGGCCGAGAGCACGCCGCCCATCTGCTTCACGTCGGCGACGATGCTCGCGGCGATCTCGCCCTCGTAGAGATCGCGCCATCCGGCGCGTTGCAGCCGCTCCAGCGTGTCCGGCAGTCTGCCCGAGCTGGAAAAAGTTCAGCCCGCCCTGATACGGCGGCACCGGCGGCAGTCCGTCGCGCAGATAGACGCGCGCGCTCTCGGGATATCGGCGCAGGATCGGCGCCGAGTTCGCGACCTTCAGCGTCGTGAACCAGTCCTGCGGCAGGCCGCGCCTGGCGAGCGCGACCGCGGGCGCGGCGATGTCGGCGAGCGGCAGGCGGCCCCAGCGCCGGTGCATCTCCGCGTAACCCGCGAGCGCGGACGGGATCGCGAACGACAGCGGCCCATGGATGTTGACGTCGCCTTCCACCTCCGGCCAGCCGAACAGGTCGGCGGCGACCTTGCCGGTCAGCTTGAAGAGGTTGGGGTTGAGCGCCACCGGCGCAGTCGGACCGAAATCGACCGTCTCGGCACGCGCCTCACCGGCGCGATGCACCACCGCATGGCCGATGCCGCCGAGCCCGGAATTCCACGGCTCGACCGCCGCCAGCGCGAGCGCGGTCGCTAAGCGCCGCGTCGATCGCGTTGCCGCCGGCATCGAGCGCGGCGACGCCGGCCTCGGCGGCGTTCTTGGATTGCGACACCACCATGCCGCGCTTGCCGGAGGCCGCGGGCTTCGTAAGGTGCCAGTGTTGGCTGACGTGGGGCGCGGGGGTGAAATTCATGCGGGCGGATGATAGCTGCCGCCTGCCATGCCGCAAGTGCGGTTGGATCATGGCAGCCTAGTGTGGCGGTTTCAGAAGTCCGCATCATTCTCGCAGCGAGTCCGCAATGCGGACTTCTGAACCAAAGCCACACTAAATCAATAGGTTGCTAGTGTCCTTTCGATTCCGAAGTTCGCATGGAGCCTGCCGCACGTTGTGGCGAACTTCGGAATCGGGACACTAGATGCTAATCAGCCGCCATGCAGGACCAGGCCGCCAAACCGTTCGATCCCGCCGCCGCCGGCTGGGAGACCTATGGGGATGACGGTTTCGTCGGCCTCGTCGGACCGTTCTTGATGAAGAAGGATGGCGAGAGCTACCGCTACGCCTTCGTTGCCGAGCACAAGCACCACAACCGCCGCGGGGTCGTGCAGGGCGGCATGATCATGACGTTCGCAGACCGTTCGCTCGGCATGACCGCCTGGTATGCGAACGAGAAGAAGCCGCAGGCGACGGTGCATCTGGACGTGCATTTCATCGACGCAGTGCAGATCGGCGAATTCGTCGAGATGACGGCGCGTGTAGTCCGCCGCACGCGCTCGCTCATCTTCATGAGCGGCGAGCTTACGGTCGGCGAGCGTGTGGTCGCGACCGCGAACGGCGTGTGGAAATCGCTGGGGAAAGGGTAGTAGAACCCTTGGGCTAGCCGCTCACGGCGCGTCCGACTGACGCGCCAGCCGGGTCTGCGCGGCAAGGCGGATCGGCGCGTTGGCGGCGCCGAAGCCGCGGTAGCCGCGCCGCTCGACGATCTCGAAGAAAAACCGGTCCTCGAAGCTCGGCGTATAGAGCTGCAGATATTCGGCGTCGCCCTCGCGATCATAAAGGATGTTGCTCTGGCGCAGCCGGTCGAGCAGTTCCGGCGCAAGGTCCCACTTCGCCTCGATGTCGTCGTAGTAGTTTTCCGAGATCGGCAGCAGCGCGACACCGGCGGATTTTAGCGCGGCTGCGGTCGCGAAGATGTCGCGGCTTGCAAGCGCGATGTGCTGCACACCGGAGCCGAAGAATTCCGAGAGAAAGCGCGACGACTGCGTGCGCGCAGCCTGCGAGCCGTTGAGCGCGATGCGCAAGGTTCCGTCCGCGCTCTCGATCACCTGGCTGCGCACCACGCCGCCCGGATCCAGCACGTCCTGCTCCGGCGTCTTCTTCACGTCGAGCAGCGAGGTGTAGAACAGGAGCCAGCTCAGCATCTCCTCGTAGCGCATCGACTGCGAGATATGGTCGACCACCGTCAGGCCCGCGTCGTCCGGGCGCCCGCCCGCAACCGGATCGAAGTCGACCTGCCACAACGTGCCCAGCTCGGACACGTCATCGACGAAATACACGAGGCTGCCGCCAAGGCCGCGCACCGCCGGAATGTCGAGCTCGCCCCGGCCGACCGCCTGGTGGAACGGCCGGTCGAGCAGCCGCTGCGCGCGATCGAGCGTCGCCTTCGCGTCGTCGACGCGCAACGCGATGGCGCACACGGAGGTGCCGTGCGTGATGTTGAAGGAATGCGCGAAGCCTTCCTTCTCGGTGTTGACCACGAGATTGACATCGCCCTGCTGCCAGCGCGCCACCGCCTTCGACTTGTGCTGGCCGGTGTGGCGGAAGCCGAGCCCGCCGAGGAGCTTCGTAAAATCCGGCGCGCTCGCCTCGTCGATCGCGAACTCGATGAACTCGACGCCATGGCAGCGCACGCGGTCGGGCAGCGCCGGACTGCCCGGCGAGAGGACGCCGGTGTTGCGGCGCAACTGATCGAGCAGATAGATCAGCGAGCGGTGGCCATCGACCGCGACCGCGCGCGCCGAACCGGCGCGGAACTGGTCGTTGAAGATTTCAAGCGAGACGAGGCCGTCGTAGCCGGTCGCCTGCAGCGCCGCCATGAAGTCGATCAGCGGCAGGTCGCCCTGCCCCGGCATGTTGCGGAAATGGCGGCTCCATTGCAGCACGTCCATGTCGAGCTTCGGCGCATCGGCGACCTGCACGAGGAAAATACGGTCATGCGGGATCGAACCGATTGCGTTCAGATCGGTGTTGCGCGCGAAGATGTGGAACGTGTCGAGCACCAGGCCGATGGCCGGGTGGTTCGCACGGCGCACGATTTCCCAGGAGTCGCGATAGTCGTTGACGTGGCGCCCCCACGCGAGCGCCTCGTAGGCGACGCGCAAGCCGCGCTTTGCGGCGCGCTCGCCAAGCTCGTGCAGGTCGGCGGCCGCGCGGTCAATGCCGCCGAGCGCCGCCGGCGAGACGTTGGAGCACACCAGCAACAGGTCGCAGCCGAGTTCGCCCATCAGATCGAACTTACGCTCGGCGCGGCCGAATGCGCGCGCGCGCTGCGGCTCGGGCAGGCCCTCGAAGTCGCGGAACGGCTGGAAGGTGATGATCTCGAGGCCAAGATCGGCGCACATGTTGCGCGCATCGATGTTGGTTCCGGCGAACGACAAGAGATCGTTCTCGAAGATCTCCACGCTCTTGAAGCCCGCCAGCGCGATGGCGTCGAGCTTTTCGTCGAGCGATCCGCTGAGGCAGACGGTGGCGATTGCAGTCTTCATGCCTATGCCTTGACCTTCGCCTCGACGCCGAGAATCCCGGACGGTTTTACCATCAACACGACGATCAGCAGAATGAACGCGTAGATGTCCTTGTAGGTCCCCGACACGAATCCGGCGCCGAGGCTCTCGACCACGCCCACCAGAAGCCCGCCGAGCACGGCGCCCGGCAGGCTGCCGAAGCCGCCGACGACCGCGGCTGCGAAGGCCTTGATCAGGATACCGATGCCCATCTGCACTTGCACATAGTTGATCGGCGCGATCAGCACACCGGCGGCGGCACCGAGCGAACAGGCGACGCCGAAGATGATCGAGATCATCAGGGGCACGTTGACGCCGGAGAGGTACGCGATGTCCTTGTTGTGGGCGACCGCGCGGATCGCGAGCCCGATCATGGTTTTGCGCAAGACCAGATTGAGTACGAACATCAGCGTGAGCGCCGTGACGACGATCCACACATAGGACATCGGCAGCGTGAGCTCGCCGATCTCGACCGGCCGCCCGAACGGCACCGGGAACGGCAGCGGCTTGGGCCCCCAGATCAGGAACGCGACGTTCTGCAGCACGATCGACATGCCGAAGCCGACGATCACCATCCCCATGCCGGCAACCGTGTAACCGCCGCCCGCGCTGGTGAGACGGCGGTAGAACACGCGCTCAATGATGACGCCGAGCAGGCCGGTGATGATGACGGCCAGCAGCAGTGTCGGGATGTAAGGCAGGCCGGTCTTCTGGAACAGTGTCAGGCCGATGAAGGCGCCGAGCATGTAGATCTCGCCATGGGCGAAATGGATGATGTCGAGGCCGGAAAAGATCAGCGAGATGCCGAGCGCCACCAGCGCATAGACCATGCCGACCGAGAGCCCGATGATGACGAGGTCGATGAAGAAATCCATGGGCGGACTCTAGCTCTTCACTTTCCGAATCCTCACAACTTCGCCTCGCGGTTCGCGACCGTCCCGCCGAGATAGGAGAGGCGCACATTGTCGTCGTGGATCATCGTGTCGGCCGGGCCCTCGATGTGGATGACGCCGTCCTTGATGACGTAACCGTAAGTCGCAAGCAGCAGTGCCATGCGCACGTTCTGCTCGACCATCAGCACCGTCATGCCGTCGCGCGTGATGCGATGCACGGTGCGGAAGATATCCATCACGATCTGCGGCGCGAGCGCGGCGCTCGGCTCGTCGAGCATGATCATTTTCGGCGACGACATCAGCCCGCGCCCGATGCAGACCATCTGCAACTGCCCGCCCGAGAGCGTGCCGGACAACTGCTGGCGCTTCTCCTTGAGCACCGGGAAGTAGCCATAGACCCGCTCCAGCGCCTGGTTCCTCTTGGCACGGTTGTGCACCACGTAGGCGCCGAGCTTGAGGTTCTCTTCGACCGTCATGCTTGGGAAGACTTCCTTGCCCTGCGTGACCTGCACCAGCCCGCGCCGCACGATCGCGTCGGGCCGCATGCCGTCGATCCGCTCGCCGTCAAACGTAATCGACCCGCTCCACGGCTTGAGCAGGCCGGAGGCCGCCTTGAGCAGGGTCGACTTGCCAGTGCCGTTGCCGCCGAGCAGCGCGACGATCGCCCCGCGCTCGACCTTGAGGCTCGCGCCGTTGAGTATCTGGACGCTGCCGTAGCCGCCGACGAGACTGTCGATCTTGAGCATCGGCTCTGACATCACGCCGACCTCATGTAGGCGCGCACTTCCTCGTCCTTCATTTCCTTGCCGAGATACGCCTCGATCACGCGGTGATTGCCCTTGATCTCGTCCGGCGTGCCCTCGGCGATCTTCTCGCCGTGCTCCAGCACGCTGACGATCTGGCAGGTGTCCATCACGAGCTTGAGGATGTGCTCTATGATGATGACTGTGAGCCCGAAGCGCTGGCGCAGCGCATGCACGGTATTAAGCAGGATGTCGACATTGGCGGGCGAGAGCCCGGCGCCCGGCTCGTCGAGCATCAGGAGCTTCGGCTTCGCCGCCATCGCGCGGCCGAGCGCAAGCAGGCGGCGCTGCCCGCCGGAGAGTTCGCCCGCCGGCATCTCGGCGTAATCGGCAAGGCCGATGAAGGCGAGCAGCTCCATCATCTCGGCGCGCACGCGCTTTTCCTCGCGCCACACCGCGGGCGACCCGAGCACCGCCGCGCCGGTGCCGTACGGGATCATCGCGTGATGCCCGACCAGCATGTTCTCGATCACGCTCATGCCCTGAAAGATGCGCAGCATCTGGAACGTGCGCGCGATACCGAGCCGCGCGATCTCGTGCGACTCCTTGTTGGTGATGTCCTTGCCGTCGAAGGTGACGGTGGCGCCGGGCTCGGGCTTGTAGACACCGGAAATCAGGTTGAACAGCGTGCTCTTGCCCGAGCCGTTCGGCCCGATGATGCCGCGCACTTCGCCCTGCGCGACAGCCAGATTCACCTTCGAGACCGCGGTGAACCCGCCGAACCGCTTGGTCAGGTTCTTGACCTCAAGCAGCATTGGGTTTGGCCTGTTGCGCCGCTCTGCCGGCGCGGATTGCCTTGAAGCGCCGCCGCACGAAGAAGTCGTCGATGATGCCGCCGATGCCGCGCGGCATGAAGATCACCACCAGCACGATAACCATGCCGAACATCAGCATGCGATACGTGTAATAGTCGCGCGTGAAGTCATCGATGATCGTGATCACGATTGCGCCGATGACCCCGCCCCAGATGTGGCCGAGCCCGCCGAACACGACCATCAGCAGCACCGTGATCATCGCTTCGATGGTGTAGTTATTCGGGTGCAGGAAGCCGGGCGCCATGTGCGCCTGCAGGCTGCCGGCGCAGCCCGCATAGAGCGCGCTGATCACGAAGGCGATCACCTTGTATTTCGGCACGTTGACGCCGCTCGCCGCCGCCGCCAGCGCGTCCTCGCGGATCGACTTGAACGCACGGCCTATGTCGGACGACAGGATGCTGAACGAAAAATAGAGGCCGAGCAGCGCGATCGGCATCACGACGTAGTAGTAGGCGCGGTGGCCGCCGAGCGACCAGCTTCCGAGATAGGGCGGCGGGATGTTCTCGAAGCCGACCGCGGCGCCAAGAAATTCGGTGCCAGAGATGAAAATGCGCACCGACTCGGCGAGGCCCAGCGTCGCGAGCGCCAGATACGCGCCTTCGAGCCGCAGCGAGGGAATGCCGACGATCGCGCCCGCGAGCGCCGTGATCGCCATGGCGGTCGGCAGCGCGAGCCAGAACGGAAATCCCAGCATGGTCGACACGCACGCCGAGGCGTAGGCGCCGATCGCCATCAGGGCGATGTGACCGACGGTCACCTGGCCCGCGAAGCCTTTGACGATGTTCAGCCCCACTGCCAGGATGATGTTGATCGCCATCACGTTGACGACGAACTGCGTGTAGGCGTTGTTGAGCAGCAGCGGCAGCGGCAGCAGCGCCGCCCATACGATCAGCCACGGCACGATCGGATGCATCCGGGCGAACCATGACGGCGCCAGCACCGCCGGTTCAGGGATCGCGTTATCGCTCATGAGCCGTGATACCGCGTCTGGATGCGAGGCGATGCGCGGGCGGACTGCCGCTCAACCGTCACCGGCGAGCGGCAGTGCGCAAGGTCAGGACTTAGAGGCCGAACTCGGGCTCGAACGAGACGCGTGCAAGCACGCGCGTGTCGAAATCCTTGCCGCCCTTGGTGTACTCGACAAGGATACCGGTCTTGTTGCCGTCGCGGCATTGCGGGGTCGGATCGGCGCAGAAATTGATCGGTCCCGACGCCAGCCCGGTGAAGTTCCTGATGTTGGCGAGTGCGTCGCGGATCGCGGCGCGGTCCGCCTTGAGCGAGGCGTCGGTGAGCGTCAGCTTGGCGTTCTTGAGCGCCAGCTTGACGATCTGCGCCGTCTCGTAGGCCTGGCTGAAGTCATGGTCCGGGCAGCGGACCTTGTACTTCTCGTTGACCAGCTTGACGAAGTCCTTCGCCACCTGCCGCTCGTCCTTGCAGTTGAACGCGGCCGCATAGAGAAGGCCGACCACCGCATCGCCGGCAAGCTCCGGCACCGGCGCGTTCGAGGCGGCCGACGCCGCGACGCGGCGCACCTTCGAGGGAATGCCGACCTCGATCGACTGCTGCGAGATGCGCGAGATCGCATCGATCTGTCCGCCGATGGCGAGCACGTCGACGCCGAGCGACTTGATCTTGAGCAGGTGCGCGCGGAAATCGAGATCGGTCTCCTGCATCTGCGCTTCGTAGGCGGGGTCGACGTTGTAGGTCTTCTTCATGAACGCCTTGTAGTCGTTCGCGAAGCCTATTGCGGCGCCATCGTTGGTGAACAGGTAGGCGACCTTCTTGCCGGCGTTCTCGGCGAGATATTTCGCGTGCACCGAGGCGTAGAAGCGCTCCGACACCGAAGTGCGGAACACCCAGGCGCTGTTCTTCTTGGTGATGTTGGTGTTGGTGGAGTGTGGCACGATCTGCGGCACTTCTTCCTTGGCGGTGATGTCGACCATCGGCAGCGACACCGACGAGCAGGTCGAGCCCATCACCAGGTGAACCTTGCTCTGATGGATGAAGCGGTTGACGTTGGCGATGCCCTTGTCGGGCTTGCACTCGTCGTCGAGCAGGATGACCTCGATCTTCTTGCCGTTGATGCCGCCGGAGGCATTGACGGCTTCGAGCTCGTCCTTCGCCATCTGGCCGTATTTAATGCCGTTCTCGACGATCATGCGCAGCGTGATGCCGATTCGGATCGTGCCGTCCTGCGCGTACGCTGGCTGCGCGACGGCGCCGAGCGCCAGCGCGGTTGCGAGCAAAGTTTTCTTCATTGTCATTTTCGGATTTCCTCCCTGTTGAACTCTCAGGCGTGGCGCCTGTTTTGTTACATCGGTGTCCGCGGCCCATTCAGGCTCTTCGAGATCGCCGATCCCTTGGCTCACACTACGCCAGTTTTCCGGCGGCGGTCATCATCGCAAGTGACAAGCAGCGGCAAGGTGGAAATTGTCGCGACAGTTCTGACGGAAATCCATCAACGCGGCTCAGCCGACTCCGCCTCGTCCGTGCTTGGAAAATGACCGTGCCGATACCGTTCAAATGTGTCAAGAAAAATGATCTTAATTCATCAGTTTCTGATGTTGCAAATGATTGCATCATTGATGCATGATCCCATGAAAGGCACATTTCTGATGTACTTCGATCAGATTTGCCGCAGGGAAACGTCCTTTGCTCGACCGAAGACCCAAAGTCGCCGATGTGGCCGCACGCGCGGGCGTCAGCACCGCGACGGTCGACCGGGTCATCAACGGGCGCGGCGGCGTGCATCAGAAAACCGTTGCGCGCGTCGAGGAAGCAATCCGCGAGATCGTCGGCGCGCGCTCCCCTGCGCTCGACCCGGCGCATCGTTTCGATGTCGTGCTTTCGGGTGAGCGCGGCGGCGGAACGAAAGCGCTCGCCGATGCCTTCGCCCGCACCGCCGGGGAGACGGGCGCCCATGTCGAGATATCGTTCGTCGAGACGATGAATCCGGAGGCACTGGCGGAGCGTCTGCGCGCCTGCGCGCAGCGCGGCTCCTCCGGCGTCGCCGTGCAAGTGCTCGATCATGCGCTCGTGCGCGAGGCGGTCACGGAGCTTGCGGGCGCGAAGATTCCGGTCGTGACCGTTTTGACCGACATCACCGGCGTCGATCACCTCGGCTATTTCGGCCTGGACAATCGCGCCGCCGGTCGCACGGCCGGATTCCTGATGGGGCGCTTCTGCCACGGCGGCGGCAAGCTCGCCGTGGTGTGGGGCGGGCAGCTCTATCGCTCGCACGAGGAGCGCGAGAGCGGCTTTCGCAGCGTGCTGCGCGCCGAGCGCCCCGATCTGCAAAGCGTCGAGCTGATCACCGGCAACGATAACCCCGAGATCACCCGCGATCGCATGCGCGAGGCGCTTGCGGTGCATAAAGATATCGTCGGCGTCTATTGTGTCGGCGGCGCGGTGGCCGGTGCGGCGGATGCCGTCGAGCAGGCAGGGCTTGCACCGCAGCTCGTGTTGATCGGCCACAACTACAATCCCGAAACCAAGCCGTATCTGCTCTCCGGCACGATCCACGCGCTCGTTCACACGGACATGGACCGGATCGCGGCCGATGCGCTCGCCTGTTTGTCGGCACAACGGCCCGCGCCAGCGGCGGCCCGGATTCCGATTGAGATCATCACGCGCGAAAACCCGATGTATCCGTAGGCAACGACATGGCAGGAAAATTTGAACAGCTTTCGCGCGATCTCGCCGAAGCATGGCGCAACGGCAGCACGATTCCGCTGCCGCGTGCGGGCCAGGGCCCCGCGACGCGCGTGGAAGCTTACGCGATCCAGGACCGCATGGCCGAGCTGATCGGCAGCGAGGTCGCGGGCTGGAAGGTCGGCGCGACCGTGCGCGCCGTGCAGGTGTTCGAAGGCCATGACGCCCCCCTGCCCGGCCGTGTCTTCGCGGATCGCCTTTTCGACAGCCCGGCGAAAATCCCGGCCCATCTGTTCAAGGGCGCCAAGGTCGAGTGCGAGTTCGCGTTCCGCCTGACGCGCGATTTGCCCGCAGGCAAAGGCCCGGTGACGCGCGATCAGATCGCGGACTCGCTGACATTTCATCCGGCGTTCGAGCTTGCGGGGAGCCGCTATGCGCCCGGCACCGGCGAGCGCGCCGCGATCACGTTCGACGGCGTCGCAGACAATGGCTCCGGTGGAGCGGCCGTGCTCGGCGCGGCGGTTAAGGACTGGCAATCGCTGCCTTTCGACACCTTGGAGATCGATGCACACATCGACGACAGCCCGCCGATCCAGATTTACACGGGCGCGTATCGCCGCGATCCCGCGACCATCACGGCGGAGACCTTTTCCGATCTGCGTGCGCGCGGCGTGCCGATTGCCCGTCGGCACGATCGTACTGACCGGCTCGCTCTCGCTGCCGACGCCGGTACGCAAGGGCCAGACCGTGACGGCGACGTTCAAGGGCCTGCCACAGCTTTCGTTCTCTCTGGTCTGAGCCATGGCAACGATCCCCGACACCATTCCGCTCTCGCTCGCCCACCTGAGCGAGCTTGATGTGCCGCCGCTCCAACTCGTCGAGCTTGCGGCGCGCACCGGCTTCGCGGCGATCGGACTGCGCACCTCGCCGGCCTCTCCCGGCGGCGTCGTCTATCCGCTGCGCAGCGCCGCCGAGCAGGCGGACATGCGCAAGTGCCTTGCCGACAACGGCATGAAGATCGCCGAGGTCGAGATGGTGCCGCTCACCGCGGCGCTCAATGCCGCCGACTATAGACCGATGATGGAGGCCGGCGCCGCGATTGGCGCGACGCGCCTGACGGTCGGTGGCGGCGATACTGACGATTTTTCGATTGTCGCCGACAAGCTCGCCGCGATGGCCGAGCAGGCGCAGCCATACGGAATCGCGATCGATCTCGAGTTCATGCCGTTCCGGCCGGTGAAGACACTGAGCGATGCACTCGACGTGCTGAAGCGCGCGAGCCATCCGAACGCGCACATCCTCATCGACGTGCTGCACGTCTTCCGCTCGAAGAGCGATATCGCGCTCTTCAAGACTATCGATCCAAAAACACTCGGACCCGTGCAGCTTTGCGATGGTCCGATACAAGCGCCCGACGATCTCGTCGCCGAAGCGCGCACGCGCCGCCTGCTGCCGGGCGCAGGCGAACTCGATCTCAAATCGCTGCTGGACACGCTGCCGGACGGCCTTGCGTATGGCGTCGAAGTGCCGCTCGCGAGCCAGCGTCCCGATCTCGATGCCGGTCAGCGCCTCGCCGAACTGGTCACATCAACCCGCGCATACCTGAAACGGAGAAACGCGTGAGCAAACCGATCCTGATCCTCAACGGCCCCAACCTCAACATGCTCGGCACGCGTGAGCCGCATATCTATGGCTCGACGACGCTCAAGCAACTCGAGGAGATGTGCAAGGCGCGCGCCGAGAAGCGCGGGCTGACGATCTCGTTCCATCAGTCGAACAGCGAAGCGCAGATCATCGACTGGATCCACGGCGGCATCAACGGCGCCGACGGCATCATCATCAATCCGGCGGCGTTCACCCACACGTCGGTCGCGATCCTCGACGCACTCAAGATGGTCAACGCGCCGATCATCGAGCTGCATATCTCGAACCCGCACAAGCGCGAGGCCTTCCGGCACCACTCCTTCGTGACGCTCGCCGCAACGGCGATGATCTGCGGCCTCGGCGTCAACGGGTATCCTCTTGCCGTCGACGCCATGGCGGACCTCGTAGAAGCCGCGAAGCTCGCCAAGAAATGACCCCATGAGCAGCTTCGAGCATCTCATCGTCGAGCACGAGGGCGACGCGATCCTCTGGATCACGATCAACCGCCCGTCCGCGCTCAACGCGCTGAGCCCGTCGGCTCACCGGGAGCTTTCTGCGGCACTTGATGGATTCGCATCAGACCAATCATTGCGTGTCGCCGTGATCACCGGATCGGGCGAGCGGGCGTTCTGTGTCGGCAGCGACCTGAAGCAGCGCCAGATCGGGAATGCCGACGATCATCCGCCGACCGGCTTCGGCGGCATCTCGCACCGCTTCGATCTCGCCAAGCCGGTGATCGCGGCCGTGAACGGCCTCGCGCTCGGCGGCGGCGTCGAGATCGTCGCGGCGTGCGATCTCGCCGTCGCGGCCGATCACGCCGAGTTCGCGCTGCCCGAGCCGCGCGTCGGGCTCGCGGCACTCGGCGGCGGCGGATTGCAGCGGCTCGCGCGCGACCTGCCGCTGAAATACGCGATGGAGCTTGTGCTCACCGGGCGACGCTTCGGCGCAGAGGAAGCAAAGCAAATCGGCCTGATCAACGCGGTGGTGCCGCGCGGCGAACTAAAGGCGCGCGTGCGGGCGATGGCGCAGGCGATCATCGAGGGCGCGCCGCTCGCCGTCGAAGCGTCCAAGCAGGTGATGCTGCAAAGCCTCGCGATGCCGGACCTGCAAACCGCGCTGCGTGCAAAATATCCGGCGGCCGAGCGCATGCTGGCGAGCGAAGACGCAAAGGAAGGCCAGCGCGCCTTCGTCGAGAAGCGCAAACCGCGCTGGCAAGGCAGATAGGGGAGACGCATGGCGGATTTCTATGTCAAGGTCGGAGACTCTTCGACATTCTCCAAAACCGTCGGTGAATACGACGTCTACAGTTTCGCCGGCATCACCGGCGACTTCTCGCCGAACCATACGAACAAAGCCTACATGGAGAAGTCGAGCTATGGCCGCCTGCAGGCGCATGGCGCGCTGATGGTCGGCTACATGTCGACCGCCTCGACGTCGCGATCGCGCATACGCGCGCCGACGCGGACGAGACGCCGGTTTCGCTCGGCTATGACCGCATCCGCTTCCTCGCGCCGGTCTATTTCGGCGATACAATTACAGTCGACTATCGCATCAGCGCCATCGACATCGAACGCCGCCGCTCGACCGGCGATATCACGATCAAGAACCAGGACGGCACGCTGGTCGCGGTCGGCACGCACATTCTCAAATGGGTCAAGAACGCCTGAAGGAAAATCAGATGACGAAAACAAGTCTGGACGGCCAGATCGCCATTGTTACCGGCGCGGCGCGCGGCATCGGTCTGGCGATTGCCAAGCTGATGGCCGAGCGCGGCGCCAAGGTCGTGGTGTGGGATCGCGATCTCGCGCCGCTGAAGGACACCGACTTCAAACCCGCGATGGCGGAATCCGTGGATGTCGCCGACTACGGCTCCGTCGAGCGCGCCTTCAACAGCGCGGTGGCGAAATTCGGCCAGGTCCACATCATCGTCAACAATGCCGGCATCAACGGGCCGATCGCACCGACCTGGGAGTACCCGCTCGAAGATTGGGATCGCGTCGTGGCAATCGACATGACGTCGGTGTTCTACGCGAGCCGTGTCGCCGCGAAGCACATGCGCGAGAAGAAATACGGCCGCATCGTGCAGGTCGCGTCGATCGCCGGCAAGGAAGGCGTCGCGAACATCTGCGCCTATTCGGCCGCGAAGGCGGGCGTGATCGGTTTCTCCAAGGCGCTCGCGAAAGAGCTGTGCGACGCCGGCGTGACGGTGAACTGCATCGCCCCCGCGATGACCGAAACCCCGCTGCTCGACGGCATGACCGAAGAGTTCATCAAGACGATGAAAGCCAAGATCCCGATGGGCCGCTTCGTGCATGTCGACGAGATCGGCGAGCTTGCCGCCTGGATCGCAAGTCCGGCTTGCAGCTTCACCACCGGCTTCGTGTTCGACATCACCGGCGGCCGCGCCACCTACTGAGTTTGCAAACCATGCCGTTCGAAAATCCGAAAGTCGTTGTTGTCGGTGCCGGCGCGATGGGCGGCCTGTTCGGCGGACTGCTCGCCGAAGGCGGGCTCGACGTCACGCTGGTCGATGCCTGGCCGGAGCACATCGCGGCGATCCGCAAGGACGGCCTGCGCATCGTCGGTGTCGGCGGCGATCGCGCCATCAAGGTCGAGGCAACCACGGACGCCGCCGAGATCAGACAAGCCGACGTGGTGCTGTTCCAGTGCAAGGCGTTCGCCAACGAGGCGGCGGCGCGCAGCGTGAAGCACCTGTTTGGCGGCCAAACGGCCGCTATCACGTTTCAGAACGGACTCGGCAACGAACAGACGCTCGCCGGCGTCCTCGGGAGTGAGAACATCATCGGCGGCCTGACCGCGCAGGCCGGACTCGCCGAGGGGCCGGGCGTGGTGCGCAATTTCGGCGACCTGCCGACTTACATCGGTGAAATGGCGGGCGGGCTCTCGGATCGCACGGTCGCAATCGCCAAGGCATTCACGGCGCATGGCCTGCCCGTGAAAGCCACGCCTGAGATCAAGCGCGAGAAATGGAAGAAGCTGCTCGGCAATGTGGCGCTCGGCGCCATTTCGGCGGTGACGGATTTGCGCTCGTTCGAGATCATGCGCATCCCCGAACTACAGGAGATCGTGTTCCGCGCCGTCGACGAGGCGGCGGCGGTTGCGAAAGCCGAGGGCGTCGCGCTCGATGTCGCGGAAGCGCGCTCGGTGCTGATGACGCTGGTCGACACGTCGGGCGGCGGAACCGGCGCATCGAAGTCGTCGATGCGCGAGGACATCATCCGCAAGCGGCGCACCGAGATCGACACCATCCACGGCGCGGTCGCGCGGCTCGCGCGGGCGCACAAGGTCGCGGCGCCGACGATCGACGCCATGGTGGCGATGGTGAAGGGCGTGCAGTCCGTCTATCTCCCGCCGCAGTGAGAAGATCATGGATTTCGCACTGAGCGACGAGCAGCGGCTTCTGGTCGAGACGGCGCGGCGCTTCGTCCGCGCCGAGCTGATGCCGCTCGAAGGCGAGCTGGAGCGGACGCGCGCACTTCCGGCGGACGTCGCGCGCGGCATCTTCGAGAAATCGAAGGCGCTCGGGCTCTACGCCGTCAACATTCCAACCGAGTACGGCGGCGGCGGGCTGTCGGCGCTCGATACGTGTCTTGCCGAGGAACAGTTCGGCCACACGACCGACATCCTGATCCGCCGCGCCTTCGGCAATGTCTACGAAGTGCTGCTGCTCGCGAACGATCTCCAGCGCAAGCGCTGGCTCGAGCCCGCGGTGCGCGGCGAGCGCGTGTTCTCGGTGTGCTTCACGGAGCCGGAAGCCGGCTCTGACGCCGCCGGCATCAAGTCGCGCGCGGTGCGCGATGCCGATGGCTGGCTTCTCTCGGGGCAGAAGATCTTCATCAGCGACGGCGCGTTCTCGGATTTCTTCGTCGTCTCGGCCGTGACCGATCCGGACAAGGGCGCGAAGGGCATTTCGCTGTTCATCCTCGACAAGGACATGCCGGGGTTCACCGTCGGCCGCGACCAGCCGATGATGGGCCTCGCCGGAACGAGTCACCTCGAGCTGTTCTTCGACAATGTGCGGCTCGGTCCGGAACACCTGCTGGGCCAGGAAGGCCGCGGGCTCAATCACGCCTTCGAGACGCTCGGGCGCATTCGCCTGGCGCAGATCGGCGCGCGCGCGGTCGGCAAGGCGACACGCATCCTCGACCTGATGACGGAGTATGCGCGCGAGCGCCGCCAGTTCGGCAAGCCGATCGGCGAGCAGCAGCTCGTGCAGCAGATGCTCGCCGACTCGGCGATCGAGATCAATGCGGCGCGACTGCTTGTCCTGCACGCCGCAGCCGATATCGACCGGGGCCTTGACGCGCGCGAGCGCATCTCGATGGTGAAGGTCTATGCGGCCGAGATGCTCGGGCGCGTCGCCGACCGCGCCGTGCAGGTCTACGGCGGCATGGGTTACTGCAAGGACCTTCCGATCGAGCGCTTCTATCGCGACGCGCGCATCTTCCGCATCTTCGACGGCACCTCGGAAATCCACCGCACGGTGATCGCGCGCTCGATGCTCAGGCACGGCGCCGCGCGCTTCGCCGACGTCATCTGAGTGGGGCACGCGCATGGCCATCAACAAATTCGTGACTGCCGAGGCGGCGGTGTCGCTCGTCGCCGACGGCGACACGGTCGCGCTGATCGGCGGCGGCGGCGGGTTATGCGAGGCACGTTGCCTGCACGAGGCGATCGAGAAGCGCTTCCTCGCCACCGGCCATCCGCGCAATCTCACCGTGATCCACTCGCTCGGCATCGGCGACCGCAAGTCGCGCGGCATGAACCGCTTCGCGCATGAAGGCATGGTGAAGCGCGTCATCGGCGGCCACTGGGTGTGGTCGCCGCGCATGCAGGAGCTCGCCAGGACGAGAAGATCGAGGCCTACGTGTTTCCCGGCGGCGTCGCGATGCAGCTGTTCCGCGAGATCGGCGCCGGGACGGCCCGGCCTGTTCACGCATGTGGGCTTGGGCACATTCGTCGATCCGCGCGTCGAGGGCGGCCGCATGAACAAGGCCGCCAAGGACGACCTGATCGAGGTCGCCACCATCGATGGGCAGGAGCTGCTCCGCTACAAATCGTTTCCCGTGAACGTCGCGATGATCCGCGGCTCGTTCGCGGATGCGCACGGCAACATCAGCCTCGATCAGGAGCCCGCGAACGTCGACATCTACGCGGCGGCGCTCGCCGCGCACAATTCCGGCGGCAAGGTGATCGCGCAGGTGCGCACCGCCGTCGAGGTCGGCGCGTTGCCGGCGCGCTCGGTGCGCGTGCCGGGCGCGATCGTGGATGCGGTCGTGGTCGATCCGCTGCAATCGATGGGCTACGACGTGGTCTACGACCCGACCATGTCGGGCGAGATCAAGGGGCCGCCGAAGCCCGCCGAGCCGCAGCCGTTCACGGTGCGCCAGCTGATCGCGCGCCGCGCCGCCGACGAACTCGTCGACGGCGCGGTGCTCAATTACGGCTTCGGCATTCCGGACGGCGTCGCCAAGCTGATCGCCGAGCGCGGCCATCTCGACCGCTATTATCAGACCATCGAGCACGGCACCTATGGCGGCGAGTTGCTCGAAGGCACGCTGTTCGGCTATGCGCGCAACGCGAGCGCGATGATCGACGGGCCCTCGCAGTTCGACTTCTATTCGGGCGGCGGACTCGACATCGCGTTCCTCGGCTTCGGCGAGATCGACCGGCACGGCCACGTGAACGTCTCCAAGCTCGGCGGCGTCACGGTCGGCCCCGGCGGCTTCATCGACATCGCGCAGAATGCCAAAAAGGTCGTGTTCTGCGGCACGTTCGACGCCAAGGGCACGCAGCTTGAGATCGGCGGCGGCAAACTGCGCATTGCGCGTCACGGCGAGGTGGTGAAGCTGGTGAACGATGTCGAGCAGATCACCTATTCGGGCCGCGAGGCGCTGCGCCGCGGGCAGGACGTCGTGTATGTCACCGAGCGCGCCGTGTTCCGCCTGACCGAAAAAGGCCTCGCGCTCACCGAAGTGGCGCCCGGCGTCGATATTCGCCGCGACGTGCTGGAGCGGATGCGGTTCGCGCCGCTGGTCGAACGCGATCCCGCGGTCATGAACGCCGCCCACTTCAACGCGTAACGGAGAACGACATGGCGCAGGTGCGCATCGCGGTGATCGGAGCCGGCCTCATCGGCCGCACGCATATCGGCGTGCTCCGCTCCGGCAATCCCGACTACACGCTCGCGGCGGTCGCCGATCCCTCCCCGGCCGCCGCCGGCGAAGCGCAGCAACTCGGCTATCCGATCTATGCGGAGATCGGCGAGATGCTCGACGCGTCAAGCCGGAGGGCGTCGATCGTCGCGGTGCCGAACCAGATGCACGTCAAGGTCGGCCTCGCCTGCATCGCCCGCAGGATCCCGATAATCGTCGAAAAGCCCGTGGCGGACTCGGTCGCCGAAGCGCTCGAACTCGTGGAGGCCGGCGAGAAGGCCGGCGTGCCGATCCTGGTGGGACATCACCGCCGCCACAACCCGATCATGCGCAAGGCGGCCGAGATCATCGCCAGCGGCGGTATCGGCCGCGTGGTTGCGGCCAACGGGCTGTGGCTCAGTCACAAGCCGAAGGACTATTTCAATGTCGCGTGGCGGCGCGAGGCCGGCGGCGGCCCGGTGCTGATCAACGCCATCCACGACATCGATTGCCTGCGCATGCTGTGCGGCGATGTCGAAAGCGTCAGCGCGGCGACCGCGAATGAAGCGCGCAAATTCGCCGTGGAGGACACCGCCGCCGCCGTGCTGCATTTCAAGAGCGGCGCGCTCGGCACGCTGCTCGTCTCGGATGCGGTCTCGGGGTGCTGGACATGGGAGATGGGTTCGCGCGAGAACGCGGACCGCCCGAACGATACCGAGAACTGCTACATCGTTGCCGGCACGAAAGGCTCGCTCACCGTGCCCTATCTGCAGCACCGCTGGCATGAGCCGGGACAGGAGAGCTGGGACGTGCCGTTGACGCAGTTGCGCGTTCCCGTGCGCGCCCGCCGACGCCTATCATGAGCAGATGCGCAATTTCGCCAACGTCATCCGTGGCACCGAGAAGCCGGTGCTGTCGGGCCGCGACGGCACGATCACGCTCGCGACCACGCTCGCCATCACGCGATCCGCGCAGACCGGCGCGCAGGTCCGCGTCGCCGACATGATGAGCGACTCGACGCGCAATGAGCAGCACCACGCGCGCCGCCTGCGTCATCGGCTGGCCGGCCAAGCAATCGCGCTCGCCCAAGCTGCACGGCTACTGGATCAAGCGCTACAACATCGACGGCGATTATCGCGTCGAGGAAATGCCGCCCGAGGCGTTTCCGGCGTTCATCTCACAATCTCGCCGGCAACGGTTACGTCGGCGCGAACATCACGATGCCGCACAAGGATATGGCACTCGCAATGTCGGAGCCGGACGATCGCGCGCGCGCGGTCGGCGCCGCGAACACGCTGTGGCTCGACAACGGACGGCTGCGTTCCACCAACACGGATGTCGAAGGCTTCGTCGGCTCGCTCGATAGCGCCGCGCCCGGCTGGGACCAGCGTGGCGACAGCGCGGTCGTGCTCGGCGCCGGCGGCGCGGCGCGCGCCGTCGTCTACGGGCTGATCGAACGCGGCATGAAGACCATTCACGTCGTCAACCGGACGTTCGGAAAGGCGGAGTTGTTGCGCGAGCGCTTCGGGGCGAGCGTACATCCCGCGCACGTCCATGACATTCCGCGCCTGCTCGACGGCGCGAAGCTGCTCGTCAATGCGACCGCGCTCGGCATGAAGGGCCAGCCGGACCACGCGATCGATCTTGGCCCGATGGCGGCCGACGCGCTGGTGTCCGACATCGTCTACGTGCCGCTCAAGACCGGCCTGCAGGCTGCCGCCGAGCGGCGCGGGCTGAAGACCGCCAACGGTCTCGACATGCTGCTGCATCAGGCGGTGCGCGGCTTTAACTTGTGGTTCGGCATCAAGCCGGAGGTCACGCGCGAGCTGTTCGACCTGCTGGCCGCCGACATCGTGAAGACCTGAAGCGGCGCGCAAACTCATGACATTGCTGGTGACCGGCGCGACGGGCCACGTGGGCGGCGAGATCCTCCGGCAGGCCGTGCAGCGGGGCATGCGCGTCATCGCGACCTATCGGGGCGAATTGCGCGCGGAGGCGAATTTGCCCGTCACGTGGGTACGTTGCGATCTCACCGATGCCGGCGCGGTGCGCCGCCTCGCCGAGGAGCACCGCATCGACGCCTGCATTCATGCGGCCGCGGTCTCGAACGAGGCCTACGCCAAGCCAGACCCAGCAGGCGCCATCGCGACGAATATCGGCGCAACCGCGAACCTGCTCGAAGCCGCGCGGCTCGGCGCATGGCGCCGCTTCGTGCTGGTCAGTACCGGATCGGTGTTTCAGCTTGTCCGCGACACGACGCAACCCGATCCCAGAGGATCACGCTCCCGCCGCCGCCAACGTCTATAGCTCGACCAAGCTCGGCGCCGAGCTGCTGACGCGCATGTATCGCGGCGAATACGGGCTGTCGGCGTCGACGGTGCGGATTTCCTGGGTGTATGGGCCGCCGGTCATCAGCGACCAGCCGACGCGCGGGCCGATCCCGTCGTACCTGCTGCGCGCGATGCGCGGCGAAGCGGTCCGCGAGGGCGGCACCGACTTTGCCGCGAGCTTCACTTACGTCGCCGATGCCGCCGAGGGGCTGCTGGCCGCTGCCGACGCGCCGGAGTTGCGCCATCCGGTCTATCATCTCGGCCATGGCGTGAACTTCACCGCCGGTGAGGCCGCCGCCGCCGTGCGGGACGCCGTGCCGGGCGCCGCGATCGAGCTCTCGTCCGGCACGGAGCCGTGGACCCGCTACACCAGCATGCGCGGCCCCCTCGCGGGCGACAGGCTGCGCGCCGACACGGGCTATGCGCCGCGCCACACACTCGTGGCGGGCGTGCGCGCCTACGCGGACTGGATGCGCGCGCATCCTGAAGAGTGGCGCGATCGGCCGGGTGCCTGATCGACCCGGTAGTTCTATCGCACGTAGCAGCGCCGCTGCACCGAACGATACGGTAGCAAACCGATCTCCTGATCCGCGCTGTGCTATCGCCTCCCTGTTCTTTCAGATACGCTTTTCACCCAGGCGCAAAATCGATCGCGCGCGCGAAGCAGGATCGCTGATGCGTCTCTGACAGTCACGGCAATGGGGGGTGGAATGACTACGCGTCCGACCAATCCTATCGTTCACACGCTGGCGTGCGGCATCGCCGCACTGATCTTGTCCATCGCCGTGCCCGGCGCCTCGGGTGAAGCCCGCGCCGAAGTCAAACTTCGGCTCACGCACTCGGCGCCGACCTCGCATCCCAACCACATCGCCGCCGAGAAGATGGTGCAGCGTGTCAAGGACCGCACCAAGGGCGAAGTCGTCATCACGATCTTCCCCAACAATGCGCTGGGCAGCTCGTTCGAGACCACCGATCAGGTCCGCCGCGGCATCATCGATCTCACGATCGTGGGCTCCGACAATCTCGACCGCTTCCCCGAGGCCAAGGCGATCGCGCTGGTGCTGGCGCCGTTCCAGTTCGACGATCTCCCGCACGCGCATGCGACGCTGGACGGGCCCGCGTTCGACTTTCTGCGCAAGCAGTTTTCCGCCGTGAACATGACACTGATTTCGAACTACGAGTGGGGCTTCCGCTCGATCTCGAACAGCGTCCGTGCAATCAACGGGCCGGAGGACGTGAAGGGCCTGAAAATCCGCATTCCGCCGGTCGCCGTCAACAAGAACACCATGGAAGCGCTCGGGGCGACTGCAGTGCCGATTGCGTTCGCCGAACTCTATATGGCCCTCTCCACCAAGACGGTCGACGCGCAGGAGAACCCGGTTTCGACAATCTGGTCGGCCAAGTTCCACGAGGTGCAGAAATTCGTCGCGCTGACGCGGCACATCTACGTCATGATGATGTTCGCCGCGAACACCAACGTCTGGAACCGGCTGACGCCGGAGCAACGGCAGATCCTCACCGAGGAAGGTCTCGCGGCCGCCGCCGAAGCGCGAAAGATCGCCTCGGATGAGGAGAACATGCTCATCGGCAAGCTCAAGGAGGCGGGAGTCACGGTGACAACGCCCGACCCGACAAAATTCCGTGCCGCCGTCGCGCCGGCCAACGCCGAATTGCGCAAGCTCGTCGGCGACACCGACTGGGCGCTTTGGCAGGGGTTCGTCGAAGAAGGCCGCAAGCGCAGCAAGAAGTAATGAATCGCCGCGTCCGCGGCCATAACTCCCGCGGGCCGGCGCTCCTGCCGGCCCATTTCGGCACTTCAGTCTACCTTCCCTTCGGCGCACCATGACCATCGTCGCGGTCTTCGCCACGCTCGTCGCACTGATGCTGGTCGGCTTGCCGATCGCCATCGCGATGGCGCTGACCGGCGCGCTCATCATGCTCTCGATGGGTGGCCCGGACATGCTGGTGATGCTGGCGCAGCGGATGTACTCCTCGACGACGTCGTTTCCGCTGCTCGCCATTCCGTTTTTCATCCTCGCCGGCAATCTCATGAACACCGGGGGGATGACCCAGCGCATCTTCGACTTCACGCAGCTTCTGGTGGGGCGGGTGCGCGGCGGCCTCGCCCACGTCAACGTGCTCGGCAGCATGATCTTCGCCGGCATGTCGGGCTCGGCGGTCGCGGACGCCGCCGGCCTCGGCGTGATCGAGATCAACGCAATGAAGAAGGAGGGCTACAGCACGCGCTTCGCGGCTGCCCTCACCTGCGCGTCCTGCACCGTAGGGCCGATCATTCCGCCGAGCATTCCGTTCGTCATCTACGGAAATCTGGCCGAAGTCTCGGTCGGCGCGCTGTTTCTCGGCGGCGTCGTGCCTGGGTTTCTGATGGGCGGCGCCATGATGGTGGCGATCGTGCTGCGCGCCAAGCGCCTCAACCTGCCACGCAGCCAGAGCCGGCCGACGCCACGCGAGGCGCTGTGCGTCGCCGCCGACGCACTGCCGGCGATTCTGACCCCCGTCATCATCATGGGCGGCATCCTGCTCGGCACTTTCACGCCGACCGAGGCTGCGGTGATCGCCGCACTGTACGCGTTGGCGCTCGGCTTCTTCTATTACCGCGAGCTGCGCGTGTCGGATCTTGCCGAGATCCTGCTGACGACCGGACGGCAGACCGCGCAGGTGATGTTCATCATCGCGGGTGCGGGAATTTTCGGCTGGGTGCTGATCCAGCAGCAAATCCCCAATCAGGTGATCGAGCAGTTGTTGGCCGTCTCGGACAGACCGTGGGTCATCCTGCTGATGGTCAACGTCATCCTGCTCATTCTCGGCATGTTCATCGAGGGCATCGCGATCATGATCATGGTCGTGCCGATCTTCGTGCCCTTGATGGCGAAAATCGGCGTCGATCCGGTCCATTTCGGCATCGTGCTGACGCTCAACGTCATGATCGGACTGTTGACGCCGCCGGTCGGGCTTGCGCTCTACGTCGTCTCGGACATCAGCAAGGTCCCGATGTCGGAACTCGTGGCGGAGATGTGGCCCTACATGGCGGCGCTTCTCGTCGTCCTCGGCCTGGTGACCTACGTGCCGGGGTTCACCATGTTCCTCCCCCATTTCTTCGGCTTCGGCTGAACCGTCATGCGGCAAGCCCTGCTCGCGCTCGATGCCGTGGTGGACAAGCTGCTTCGCTGGAGCGTGATCGGCTGCGTCGCCGGGTGTCTGTTCTTCCTCGCCATCGGCGTCATCGGGCGGACGTTCGCCTTCAATATCTCCAGTTACCCCGAGTTCATCGAAATCCTGTTCGCCTGGTCCACGTTCCTCGGCGCGGCGCTGCTGTGGCGCGAACGCGCGCTGCTGCGGGTCGATTTCGTGCAGCACATGCTGCCCGCGGCCCCGTCTTGGGTCCTCAAGATCGTCATCGAGCTTGGCATGCTGATCTTTGCGGCGCTGATGGTCTACTACGGATGGGATTTCGCGACCTCGATCAAGGAGTACACGCCTTTCCTGCAGGCCGACCGGGTGTATTGGTATCTGTCGATTCCGGTCAGCGCCGCGATCATGGCCGGCTACAGCATTGCGGCGCTCTACGAGTTGCTCACGCATCCGCTGCGCGGAGAAACGGCCGAGAGCAAGCAGCAGGAAATCCTGTAACGCCTAGAACCGCGTGATGCGGTAAGGGCTCGCATCGATTGCGGGCGGGCGTTGCGCGATCAGGTCGGCGATCATCCGGCCCGTGACCGCGCCAAGCGTGAGGCCGAGATGCCCGTGGCCGAAAGCGTAGAACACGCCTGCGTGGCGCGGCGACGGACCGATCACCGGAAGCGAGTCCGGCATCGAGGGCCGGAACCCCATCCAAGTCGAACGCATCTCGGACTTCAGCCCCGGCAACACCCCGCGCGCGCGCTGGGTCATAACCTCCCAGCGCTTTGGATTGGGAGGCGCTTCCAGACCGGCAAACTCGACCGTGCCGCCGAGCCGGATGCCATCCGTCATCGGCGTCATGGAAAACTTGTGATCCGCACATAACAGCGGCACGCGCAGGTCGATGTTGTTCTCAAGCATCACGTGATAGCCGCGCTCGGTATCGAGCGGCGCGTCATCGCCAAGTCCGCGCAACAGCTTGCGCGACCATGCGCCGGCAGCGATCACAAGCGCATCGAAGGCGATCGGGCCCGCGGCCGTCGTGAGCTGCGGCTTGCCATCGGCCCCGATGGCTGTGCGCACGTCCTCGCGCTGGATCGTGCCGCCTTGCGCGACGAACGCCTCAGCCAAGGCGACAGTCAGGCGATAAGGATCGACCGTGTGCTCGCAGTCGGGCTGCATCACGCCCCACACGGGACCGCGGCGCAGGCCCGGCACTAACTGACGGATGGTGCCTTCGTCGAGCTCCTCAAGACGAATGCCGCGGCTGCGGCGCAGATCGATGTCCGCTTGCGCGGCGCGGCGGCTCGCCTCGGTCTCGTACAGGATCAGCCAGCCCCGGTGGTGCACGAGATCCGTCGCGCCGGCGCTCTGCAGGAGCGGCCGATAGCTCTCCGACGCGGGGGCCAGGAGCGCCGCAAGCGCGTGCGAAATCGCCTCGACGCGGCGCGGCGTGCTCGCTGCCAGTAGCCGGATCAGCCAGGGCGCGATACCCATCAGATACGACCAGCGGATCGTCAGCGGCGAGGTCGAGTCGAGCAGCATCGCGGGCACGCGCTTCAGGATCGCGGGCGTGCCGATCGGAACGACGTGGCCGGTCGCGAAGATTCCTGCGTTGCCGCGCGATGTCCCCTCGCCCGGGCCGCTGCGGTCGATGACGACGACCTCGTGGCCCTCGCGCTGCAACTGAAGTGCCGAACAAATGCCGACGATCCCGGCCCCGACGATTACGCAGCGCATCGACGTCCTCGCGACATCTATTTCAGGCCCAGCCACGCGTAGACGGTGTTCGGCAGCCAGAGACTCAGCTCCGGCACCGCCGAAATGATCAGCAAGCCGCCGAACAGGGGAATGAAGAACGGCCACGTCGCGCTCAACACCTGCTCGGGCGTGATGCGCGCGACCCGTGCGGCGACGAACAGCCCGATCCCCAACGGCGGGTGGATGATGCCGAGGATGAGGTTGTACGAAATGATCACGCCGAAATGCACGGGATCGATGCCGAGGCCTTTGACGACCGGGAGCAGGATCGGCGACAGGATCAGCAACGCCGGTACGGTTTCGAGAAATGTCCCGACGACCAGCAGGAGGATGTTGATGACCAGCAGCCCCAGCATCGGGCTGTGAACGTGAACGGCGATGTATTGGGCCGCATCGTGTGCGATCCGCTCCGTCGTCACGATCCAGCCCATCACCGAGGACACCGCGATCAGATACATGATGACCGCCGTGACGATCACGGACTCCTTCATGCAGTCGACCAGACCGCGCACGGTCAGGCCGCCGTACGCCGCACCCGCGATCAGCGCATACCCGGCGGCGATCGCCCCGATCTCCGACGGCGTCGCGATGCCGGCGAGGATCGCGCCGATGACCACGAACGGCGACATCAGCGCGAATGCGCCCTTGCGAAACGAATTCCACGCGTTGCGCGGAACGAACGGCTCCGGCTTTCCCCAGTCCGGCTTCATGATGCGCATGTAGATCGAGATGTGGAGCATCAGCAGGATGCCGATGACCACGCCCGGAACGATGCCGGCGAGAAATAGCCGCCCGACGGACGTGTCGGTCGCGAGCCCATAGATCACGAACACGATGCTCGGCGGGATGATCGGCCCGAGAACGCAGGCGGCGAGCATCACGGCGGCGGCGAACGGCACCGGATAGCGCTGATCGCGCATCGCCTTGATGACGACGACGCCGAGGCCGGCAAGGTCGGCGAGTGCTGCGCCCGAGATGCCGGAGAAAATCATCTCCGCCGCGATGGTGACCTGCGCGAGGCCGCCGCGCATCCAGCCGAACATGTCGCGCGCGAAGTTGAAGATGCGCTCGGTGATGCCGCTGATGTTGAGCAGATTGCCGGCGACCACGAAGAACGGCACGGCGAGCAGCGCGAAGCTGTCGACGCTCTCGATCATCATGCGCGGCGCAACGTCAAGCGGCGTATCGGTAACCAGGATGCCGGCGACCGCCGCAACGCCGATCGCGATGCTGACCGGCATGCCGATCGTCATCAGCGTCAGCATGGTGACGATCATCGCGAGCGTGCCCATGGTCAGATCACGACTTCGGGTGCGGCAACGATGAGGGTTTCGCGCTCGGCCTCCTCCGCGGCCTCGGCGGCCAGATTGCGCGACTGCCAGGCCACGATGGCATAGTAGAGCGCAGTCACCGCCATCGAGGCCGAAGCGACGATCAGCGGCAGCGTCGAATAGAAACGCGGAATGTTGAGGATGTAGGTGAAGAACACGAGCTGTGCCGGCGCAAGCTCAAGCCCGGTGACCACAAGGAAAAGACAGAACACAATGATCGTGATCTGGGTGAAGAGCGTCAACATGACTTGAACGCGGCGTGACAGCCGGCTCACCAGAAATCCAATCACGATGTCCTGCTTCGCCTTGTAGACATAGGCGATGCCGAAGAAGTAGGCGATCAGCATGCCGAGCTGGGCGATCTCCTGCGCCCACCAGATCGATCCCGCGAAGGCGTAGCGATAGATCACCTGCACCATCGTGAGCACGATGACGAACACGAACGCCGCCATCGCGACCCACAGCTCGACAAAGCCGATCGCCGCCAGGACTTTCCGGAATGTGCGCATCGGCCGGCCGGTCCGCACCGGCCGTTATTTGATCGCCTGCACCTGAGCGACGATGCCTTTCGGCAGGATGTTCTCGGCCTCGAATTTGTCGAAGACGGTTTTGGCGACATCGAGCCACGGCTTCATCGGCGGAATGATGATGGTGACGCCGTGGTCGTTCTGCGCCTTGCGGTCGTACTCATCGCGTTCCGCGGCGGACACTTCCAGATACTTGACGCCCGCCTCCTTGGCGGCTGTCTCAAAGATTTCGCGCTGCTGCGGCGTGAGCTTGTCCCATGTGCGCTTGCTCACCACCGGGACGACGATCTGGTAGTACTCGCCCACGTTCGTGAAAAAGCGCGCAGCTTCCGTCTGCTTCGTGAGATAGGACGCGCTCAGCACGGTGGTCAGCCCGTCGACCGTGCCGGTTGCGAGCGCCGTGTAGGTGTCGGGCCACGGGATCACTTGAATATTGGCGCCGAATGCGGCCCACGCCTTGATCGGCGCCTCCGCCTGGAACATGCGCAGCTTGTATCCCTTCAAGTCCTCCGGCTTCATGATCGGCGTTTTCGTCAGGAGCCCGCGATCGCCGGCACGCAGCCAGCTGTAGCTGCCCTTGCCGAGGAAAACGACGTTGCGCTTTTCCAGCGTTGCGATCATGTCGGCGAACAGGTCGCTGGCAAGGAATTTCCTGAAGTGATCGCGATCGCGGAACACGAACGGCGTGTTGACGACACCGAAGCGCGGATCCCAGGCCTTGTAGTAATCGAACGTGTCGATGAACAGGTCCTGTGCGCCCGAGACGAGGTTCTCGAGCTGCGACGGGATCGATTTACCGAGTTCGCCGGAATGAAACGACTGAATGTCGATCTCGCCGTTCGTCAGTTCCTTCACGCGCTTCGCGAAAAACTCCATCGCGATGCCTTGGTCGGACGTCGGCGGCAGGATGTGCCCTGCCTTGAGCCTCATCGCCGCTTCACCCGGTCCACCGCCAAGTCCGAGAGCGAGCAAGGCCGCTCCGGCGATCCTCAAAAACATGCGCATGTCAGCACCCCCGTGTTGATTGGTTCAGATTTGCATGTGCGACTGTCGTTCCTGCTTCGATTTGCTACTCGGCGGCTTGCAGCTTCTGTGGACGGCGCTTGCCGCGCAGTTTTTTTGTCGCCGCCTTGTCCACGGCGAAATCGGGCCCCTTCTTGAGCGCGACGCCGTAGTTCTTTTTCGCGTAACCGGCCGTGAGCTTTTCCTCCACCACGTCGGCGCGCACGAGTTCGGGATCGCGTTCGAACGGCTCTCCATAGCCGCCGCCCCCGGCCAGAATGGCGCGGAAGCGGTCGCCTCTGAGCATTGGCTCGGTTTCCATCAGCAGCGCGGGGAGCAACCGGTCCTTGCCGTTGTGTGTCAGATAGTTGAGCGAGGGCGTGCCCGGCTTGCCGCCGGACAGCCCGTGCGGCGGGAATCTGCGCTTGTCGGAGCGCACGTTCAGCACGGCGTCGTCGGCCAGCATCTCGAACTCGCGCACGATCGAGACCCCGCCGCGAAACTTGCCGGCGCCGCCTGTGTCGGCAACGAAACCGTATTGCACGATGCGCAGCGGGTACCCCGTCTCGATCATCTCGACCGGCACGTTCGACTGGTTGGCGCCCATGTGCGGCACACCCTCCTGCCCGTCATGGGCCTGCGCGGCGCCCCACGTCCCCATGAAGGTCTCGCAGAACACATACGGCTTGCCGTCGACATAGCCGGCAATTGTCGGCAGCGTCGAGCCGCCCATGTTGTCGGCGGTCACCTTGTGCGGCACCGCCTGCGCGAGCGCGCCGAACAGGCAGTCGATCATGCGATAGCCGGTGATGCCACGCGCGCCGCACGGAAACGGCATCGTGGGGTTCATCACGCTGCCTTCGGGCGCCACCAGCGTGATGGCACGCGTGTAGCCGAAGCAGTTCGGCACATCGGGCGACATGACCGAGCGCATCGCCGTGTAGGCGCAGGCTTTGGTGAACGGCAGCGGCGAATTGATGCCGCCCTTCACTTGCGCGGCCGATCCTGTCCAGTCGATCGTCACCCCGTCGCCGGCGATGATCACTTTCACCTTCAACTCGATGGGAACCGGCTTCTTGCCGAGCCCGTCGATATAGTCGGTGAATTCGTAGGTGCCGTCCGGGATGTCGCGAATTTCCGCCCGCGCCAGCCGCTCGGCGTAGTCGTGCAGGTGAACGAAATAGGCAGTCATCGTTTCGCGGCCATAGCGGCGGAACAGGTCGGTCATGTTGCGTTCGCAGGCCGTGCACGACGCCATCTGCGCCTGCAGGTCGCCCATCAACAGGTCGGGCAGCCGCACATTGAGCGCGACCATCTGCCAGATCGGGTCGACCGGCTTGCCGCGATCCATGAATTTGAGGATCGGGATGCGGATGCCTTCCTGGTAGATCTCGGTTGCGCCAAGCGCGTTTGAACCCGGCACGATGCCGCCGACATCGGAGTGATGCGCGATCGTCGTGGCCCACGCGACGAGATGATTCTCAAAGTAGATCGGCTTGATGATGTAGATGTCCGGAAGATGCTGTCCGGCCGCGACGTACGGGTCGTTGAAGATAAACACGTCGTCGGGAAAGATGTTGCCCTTCTGGGTCGTGATGAGACAACGCATCGCGTCGTAAAAGCTGCCGAGATGCATCGCGGTCGTGAGACCCTGCGCGAGGGTCTGCCCTTCCGCGTCACAGACCGCGGTCGAGAAGTCCATCGAGTCGCGCACGATCCCCGAATAGGCGGTCTTCATCAGCACGAGCGCCATCTCATCGGCGATCGTGTCGAGGCCGTTCTTCAGGACTTCGAGCAAAAAGGGATCAACGTCGTTTCTGGACATGGGTGGCTCCTAGGCCGCGCCGACTTCGATGACGATATTGCCGGCAGCGTCGAGCCGCGCCGCGCAATTCGGCGGCACCACCGTGGTGCCCTCGTATTCCTCGACGATCAGCGGCCCGGCCCGCAGCGTGCCGTTGAGCACGCCGCGTGAGAGCACAGGCGTATCGTGTTCGCCGTGCACCGGACCGAAGTAGACCGAGCGGCGGCTTTCCGTTTGCTGAGGCACGGTCGTGCGTATGCTCGTCTGCACGCCCTCGGGCGTGACCGAGCCGGTGGCGCGCAGCGTGACCGTCTCCATCGCATAGGTGCCGCGGAAGGCGTGCCCGTAGGTGCGCTCATGCTCCAGTTCGAACAGCCGCTCGAGTTCTTCGAGCGCGGCCGTGTCGAGCTTGCGGTTCGGCGCCGCCACCGTCAGCTCGAACGCCTGGCCGGTGTAGCGCAGGTCGGCGGCGCGCGTGAATGTCACGCTCTTTCGCGGATAGCCGAGCTGCTGGGCGATCTGATCCTCCAGCGCGCCGAAGATCTGCTCGGCCCGGTCGCGATCCATCTCGCGCGTGCGCGATAGCATCGCCTGTGCGAGCGTCAGTTCGACGTTGGCGGTGAGCAGGCCGATGGCGCTGAATACGCCCGCGGCCGGCGGAACGATCACCAGCGGGATTTGCAGCGAGCGCGCGAGCTCCACGCCATGCACCCCCCCGTTGCCGCCGAACGCGTAGAGCGAGAAGTCCCGCGGATCGCGCCCGCGATAGGTCGTCACGCCCTTGATGGCGCGCATCATGTTGGCGTTGGCCACCAGATGAATGCCGTAGGCGGTTTCGATCAGCGAACGGCCGATCGGCTCCGCGATATGCTTCATGATCGCCGAACGCGACCGCTCGGCGTCGATCGGCACCGTTCCGCCGCACAAAGCCTCGCGGTTGAGGAAACCGAGCACGACGTTGGCGTCCGTCACGGTCGGATCGTTGCCGCCGGCCGCATAGCACGCGGGTCCCGGAACGGCGCCCGCGCTCTGCGGTCCGACCTTGATCGACATCGCCTTGTCGAGCCGCACGATGCTGCCGCCGCCCGCGCCCACCTCCGCGATGTCGATCACCGGAAGCTTGAGCGCATAGCCGCCGCCCTTCATCAGCGGGCTCGATGCCGAAATGCCGCCGCCGACTTCGTACTCGTCGGACATCAGCAGTTTGCCGTTCTCGATGATCGAGCACTTGGCGGTCGTGCCGCCCATGTCGAAGCTGATCATGTTGCCGTAGCCGGCGGCGGTGCCGAGCTTGCCCGCCCCGATCACGCCCGCGGCCGGTCCGCATTCGACAATCTGCGCCGGCCGGTCGAGCACCGCATCGGCGCCGAGGATTCCGCCCGAGGACTGCATCACCTTCAGCCGGCCCTTCAGGCCGCCCTTGCCGAGCTGCTCCATCAGCGAGCGCAGATACACCTCCACCGGCGGACCGATATAGGCGTTGATCACCGTCGTGCTGGTGCGTTCGTACTCGCGCATCTGCGGAAGCACGTCGATCGAGAGCGAGATGAAGCAGCCGGGCATGGCCTTGCGCAGCATCTCGCCGATGCGGCGCTCATGGTCGGGATTGGCATAGGAATGCAGCAGGCACACCGCGACGGCCTTGACCTTCTCGGCCTTGAGCTTCGCGATCGCCTTCTTCACGCTCGCCAGATTGAGCGGCGTGACGACTTCGCCGCGCGGGCCGACGCGCTCGATCACTTCGAGACGAAGCCGGCGCGGCACCAGCGGCTGCGGCTTGACGTAAAGCGGCTCATACAGGCGCGGGACGCGGATGCGGCGCAGCTCCAGCACATCGCGAAAGCCGTGTGTCGTGATAAGGCCGGTCTTGGCGCCCTTGTGTTCGACGATGGTGTTGGTCGCGATCGTGCAACCATGCAGCACTTCGCCGATGCGGCCCTTGTCGAGCTTGAGATCGGTCATCAACTCGTCGATGCCGCGGATCACCGCATCGGCATAGTTGCCCGGCGTCGACGGGACCTTGCGCGTGGCCACCAGCCCGTCACGGGAAATGAACGCAAGATCGGTGAACGTGCCGCCGATATCGGCCGCGACCCGCAGGTCGTTGCTCATAGGGCGCTCCCCTTGCCGGCAATCGCGATTGCATCCACTTCGACCCGGTACGCCGGATTGGCGAGCGCCGCGACGATAACGGTGGAGCGCGCCGGGTACGGATCCTTGAAGCGCCGCCGATAGACACCGTTCATGCCGGCAAAGTCCGCCTGTGCGGTGAGAAAGACCGTGCAGCGCACGACGCGTTCGAGCCCGCAGCCTTCGAGCGCGAGGAGCTTCTCCAGATTGTCGAAGACTTTTTCGGTCTGCGCCTCGATGCCGCCCGCGGTGACCGCCTCTCCGGTGTCGGGATCGGTCGGCACCTGTCCAGCCAGCCACAGGATGTCCCCGCCCCTGATCCCGGCGGACAACGGCGAAGCCGGACGAAACTTGCCGGGCCACTTCATCACTTTCAGATCGGTCATTCTGTTGATCCTCAACGCAAATGGAAGTTCGGGGAGTTGGCTGGGGCGAGGCGGGCAAGCGAGCGAGGAAGTCATGCGAGATCCTCGCGCGCTTCGATCAGCATAAGCCACACATACGGTGCGAATGAACGCTCGATCTCGACATGGTACGTATGCTCATTGGTTCGCCAAAGAACGATCTCAGATTTTTCGAACAACGTGCGCGTGCACATGCCGATTGGAAATGCAGCGTGCGCGAGATCGAGCGCGCAACCGTGATTGATGAGCGTGGCGGCTTGCGCGCCCGTAACCGCAATGGCGGCGCCACGATGGCTGACATCGACGAGCGCGTGCGGCGTCCCTGCGAGCGCAACCGAGAACTGGTGCATGATCGCCGCTGCATCTTCTGGTGCCGCAAGCAGCAGCCATTCGTCGGGCCCGAGCCATAACGCCGCACGGCTTGCGGAGACCGCCGCACGACAGGCTTCACCCGGCAGCGTGACGCCGAACGCCTGTCCCGCCGCCGCGACCGAGCCGGGGCGGCAGCGCAGCGCGAACCTGGCGCGCGGCGGAAGAAGCGACAGCTCCACGCCTGAGCCGGAGTGCGCGCTACCTGCGAGAGGATCGAGCGGACCTTGCCGCATGGCTGAAACATCAAGCATGCAGGCGCGCTCCCGAGGGATCGTAGAACTGCGGTTGCGCGACGTTTACGGCAATCGTCTCGTCGGGCATCGGAACATGCAGCGTCTCGCCGATACGGCTGCGCCCGGCCTTGACCATGCCGAGCGCGACCGAGCGCTCCAGCGCGGGGCTCCAGTACGACGACGTCACGTGTCCGATAATGTCCATCGGGACGGGCTGGCGCGGATCGGCGACAAGCTGGGTGCCCTCCTCCAGCACGATGTCGGAATTCACCGTCAGCAGCCCGACGAGTTGCCTGCGATCGGGTGCCGACATCGCGGGCCGCGCCAGCGAACGCTTGCCGACGAAATCGATTTTGCTCTTTCCAATCGCCCAGCCGAGACCGGCATCGTCCGGCGTCGCGGTGCCGTCGGTTTCCTGGCCGATGATGATGTAGCCCTTCTCGGCGCGCAGCACGTGCATCGCCTCTGTGCCGTACGGCGTGATGCCGAAAGCCCTGCCCGCAGCGAACACCGCTTCCCACACCGCGCGTCCGTAATCGGCCGGTACATTGATCTCGTAGCCGAGTTCGCCCGTGAAGCTCACGCGGAACAGCCGCATCGGCACGCCGCAGATGCGGCCTTCGGCCATCGACATGTGCGGCATCGCCTGCGGCGAAATATCGACGGACACAAGCGGCTCGATCACCTTGCGGGCATGCGGGCCCTGCACGGCGATGACGGCCCATTGCTCGGTCGTGGATGTGAGCCAGACCTCGAGATCGGGCCACTCGGTCTGGAGATAGTCCTCCATCATGTGCAGCACGCGCGAAACGCCGCCGGTCGTGGTCGTCACGTGAAACCGGTCGGCGGCAAGGCGCGCCACCACGCCGTCGTCGAGCACGAAGCCATCCTCGCGCAGCATCACGCCGTAGCGCAGGCGCCCGGGCGCGAGGCGATCCCACGCGTTGACGTACATGCGATTGAGAAATTCCGCCGCATCGCGCCCGACGACCTCGATCTTGCCGAGCGTCGAGGCGTCGAACAGGCCGACCGAATTGCGCACCGCCAGGCATTCGCGCTTTACGGCGCCCGCCATATCCTCGCCGCCGCGCGGGAAATACCGCGCGCGCTTCCACGACCCGACGTCCTCGAACACGGCGCCGTTGTTTTCCGCCCAGCCATGGATCGGCGTGCAGCGCACCGGATCGAACAGGTCGCGGCGCGCGCCGCCAGCCAATGTGCCGAATGTGACCGGCGTGTAGGGCATGCGGAAAGTCGTCAGCCCGATCTGCGGGACCGGCGCGCCGACCGCCTGAGCCACGACGCCGAGCGCATTCATGTTCGACGTCTTGCCCTGATCGGTCGCCATGCCGGCCGTGGTGTAGCGCTTGACGTGCTCGACCGAACGGAAGCCCTCGCGCACCGCGAGCGCGAGGTCCTTGGTGGTCACGTCGTTCTGGAAATCGACGAAAGCCCGTTGCCTCGCATGGCGGTCCGCCGGCGCCGCTTCGGACATGCCGCCTTGCGCGGGCTCGATCGCCGACACCGTGAAGGCACGCGAAGCGGCCTTGCGGCACCCGGCCGCAAGTGCGGCCGCTTCACCCTGCGCGGTGCCGTCGGACAGCGCGGCGTGCAGACCGTAGAGCCCGCGGCATGCGCCGGCCGACCGCTCCCGCTCGGCCGATGCCGCCGGAAGGTAGCTTTGCAGTTCCTCGTCCCAGCGCAGTCTGCCGCGCGACTGTGAAAACAGATGCACGCTCGGCGTCATGCCGGCGGACATCAACACGAGATCGCAGCCAACCGTTTCGGATGCGCCGACTGAGCCGTCAGGCGCCATTTGCGACAGCGCAACGCCCGACACGCGCCGCCTGCCCCGTGTGGCAACCACCCTGGTGGCGGCGCGGATCGGCAGCCCGGCGGCCACGGCCGCGGCGTGCAGCGGACCGCCCGGAAGCGCGCGCACATCCGCGATGGCGGCGATCTTCACGCCGCGCGCCGCAAGGTCCATCGCGGCCCGATAGGCGCCATCGTGCGCCGTGACGACCACCGCGCGCGTGCCCGGGCTCGCCGCGTAACGCACCGCGTAGGTCCGCGCCGCGTCCGCCAGCATGATCCCCGGCCGGTCGTTGCCGGGAAACACCAGCGGCCGCTCGATCGCGCCCGCGGCGATCACCACTTCGCTAGCGCGCACCTGCCACAGCCGCTCGCGCGGAGCATCTTGCGGATCGGCCAGATGATCGGTGAGCCGCTCGGCAAGGCCGATCATGTTGTGCGGGAAGTATCCGAACGCCGTGGTGCGCGGCAGAGCCGTGACATTGTCGCAGCTCGCGAGTGCCGCGAGCGTTTCGGCGAGCCAGGCCTGCGCGGGCTTGCGGTCGATCAGCGCGTCGCTCGCGGCGAGCAAGGAGCCACCGAACTCCGCCTGTTCGTCGCACAGCATCACCTGTGCGCCGGATGCAGCCGCGGCAAGCGCCGCCGCGAGCCCGGCCGGGCCGGCGCCGATCACCAGCACGTCGCAATGCGCGTAGCGGCGCGTGTAGCGATCCGGGTCCGGCAGCTTCGGCGCACGTCCAAGCCCGGCCATCGCGCGGATCCGCGGCTCATACAGGCGCTTCCACGCGCCGCGCGGCCACATGAAGGTCTTGTAGTAGAAGCCCGCCGGGATCAGCGGCGCGACGAAATCGTTCACCGCCGAAACATCGAAGGCGAGCGAGGGCCAGCGGTTCTGGCTTTCCGCCACAAGCCCGTCATAGAGCTCGATCTGCGTTGCCCGCACGTTCGGCGTCATGCGCGCCGCGTCGCGCACGACGGTGACCAGCGCATTGGGTTCGTCGCTGCCTGCCGCCACGATGCCGCGCGGCCGGTGATATTTGAACGAACGCCCGACAAGGTGCACGCCGTTCGCGATGAGGGCGGAGGCGAGCGTGTCGCCCGCGACACCCTCGTACGCACGGCCGTCGAATTGAAAACGCAGCGGCTTGCCGCGATCGATGCGCCCGCCGCCGGGAAGCCGGAACGGACTCATCGGCGCACCCCGCTCGCGAGCGCGCCGAGATCGGGCTTCGGATCGCCGATCTTGTAGGTGTTCAGGAAAAAGTCGCTGACCGTGTCGCGCACCGCATTGAAGAAGCGGCCGCAGCCGTGCACATGGCGCCAGCGCTCGATATGCAGGCCCTTCGGGTTGCGGCGATTGTAGAGATAGTCCGCCCACTCGGCGTCGCTGAGCGCAAAGGGATCGGCCGGACGCCCGATATGTGCTTCTCCGCCATGGCGGAATTCGATTTCCGGGCGGTCGCCGCAATAGGGGCATCTGATGATCAGCATGCGCCCCTCAATGCGCCACAGCGGCGGCGGCCGCTTCGTCGATCATCACGCCGTCACGGAAGCGCTCCAGCGAAAACGGCGCGTTGATCGGATGCGGGCGGCCGTTCGCGATGGTGTCGGCGAACACATGGCCGGAGCCCGGCGTCGCCTTGAAGCCGCCGGTGCCCCAGCCGCAATTCACGTAAAGGCCCGTCACCGGCGTCTTGCCGATGATCGGCGAACGGTCGGGCGTCACATCGACGATGCCGCCCCAGTTGCGCAGCATGCGCATGCGCCGGAACATCGGGAACAGTTCGCAGATCGCCTCGATCGTGTGCGTCGTGACGTGCAGGGCGCCGCGCTGGCTGTAGGACGTGTAGGCGTCGGTGCCCGCGCCGATGACAAGCTCGCCCTTGTCGGACTGGCTGATGTATGCGTGGATCGTGTTCGACATCACGACGCAGGGAAACACCGGCTTCACCGGCTCGGATACCAGCGCCTGCAGCGGGAAGCTCTCCAGCGGCACGCGCACGCCGGCCATCGCCATGATCGTGCTGCTATGGCCCGCCGCGACGACGCCGATTTTTCGCGTGCGGATGTCGCCGCGCGTCGTCTCGACCGCCGCGACCGCGCCTGACGCATCGCGGCGGATCGCCGTCACCTCGCAATTCTGGATGATGTCGACGCCGAGCGAATCCGCGGCCCGCGCATAACCCCACGCCACCGCGTCATGGCGCGCCACCCCGCCGCGCCGTTGCAGCGCGCCGCCGAGCACCGGATAGCGCATATCGGGTGAGATATTGAGCGGCGGGCAGAACGCCTTGCACTCTTCCGGCGTCAGCCATTCGTTGTCGACGCCGTTGAGGCGATTGGCGTGAACGTGGCGCCGGAACACCTGGATGTCGTGCACGTTGTGCGCCAGCATCAGCACGCCGCGCGGCGAAAACATCACATTGTAATTGAGCTCCTGCGACAGCCCTTCCCACAGCTTGAGCGCATGATCGTAGATCGCGGCGCTCTCGTCCCACAGATAGTTGGAGCGGATGATGGTGGTGTTGCGCCCGGTGTTGCCGCCGCCAAGCCAGCCCTTCTCCAGCACCGCCACATTGGCGACGCCGTGCTGCTTCGCCAGATAGTACGCGGTCGCGAGCCCGTGCCCGCCCGCGCCGACGATCACGACGTCATAGGCGGCCTTCGGCACGGGATCGCGCCATTGCGCGGGCCAGTGCGCGTGGCCGGACGCCGCCTGACGCAGAAGGTTGAACAACGAGTACTTCATCTCAATGCGAGGCTCTCCCTTGCGTTTCCGCCGAAGCGGCCGTCACACGCCTAGCGCTTGCGCAAAACCTGACCGGCGCGCGCGCCGGTCAGAGCGCCGTTCGACAACGTCGCCACGCCGTTGACCACGACATGACGCATTCCGTGTGCGAGCTGGTTCGGCTCGAACATCGTCCCGCGCTCGCCGAACTGATCTTCGGCAAACACCGCGATGTCGGCCCGCCCGCCGACCCGGATCGCGCCGCGATCCGATAGTCCGAGAATTTTCGCCGGCATGCCGGTGAGGCGATGCACCGCCTCCTCGGGCTTGAGCAGCCGCCATTCGCGCACCAAAGCGCGCCAGAACCACGCCGCCCAGGTGTAGGCGCCGTGGAACATCTTGTCGGCGAGCGGGCCATCGGTTGCCAGCGTCGTCGCATCCGAGCCCGGCATGCAGAGCGGGTGCGCGAATGCGACCTTCTGCATCTCCTCGTCGTACACGGTCAGCAGCACCATCGGCCGCTGCAGCGTCTCGGCCTCGTCGGCCAGAATGTCGAGCGCGCAGTCGTGCGGATCGCGGTCCTGACGCCGCCCAATCTCGCCGAGGCTCAGGCGCGAGATGTCGGCATGGCCCGGCAGATCGAGCAATATGACGTTGTCCCAGTTGCCGACGCTGCCGATCAGGCTCGCGTAGGACTTGATGCGCGCGCGGCTCTCCTGGCTGTAAAGGTGGCGGCGCACGCCGTCGCTTCCTTCGGTCAGCGCCCACGGCGGCAGCAGCGTGCTCAGCATCGTGGTGCCGTACAGCCGCGTGTGCATGTCGAAGGCAATGTCCTGCCCCCGCGCGCGTGCCTCGTCGACCACCTCGACGCAGCGCAGGCTGCCTTTGTGATCGCAGCGCGGAATGAGGTGACTGACCTGAAGCTGCACCTCCGCGTTGCGCGCAATGCGGATCACCTCTTCGACCGCTTGCGCCGCATGGTCCGCGCGGTCGCGCGTATGCGTCGCAAAGAATTTTCCGGCGCGTCCGGTCTCGCGCGCGAGCGCGGTCAGTTCTTCTTCGGATGACCCCGCTTCGCTTGGATACTCAAGACCGATCGAATAGCCGGCGGCGCCTTCGGACAATCCGTCGCGCAGCAGATCGCGCATGCGCGCGATCTCGCTCTGGTTCGCGGCGCGCTCCGTCAGCCCGAGTGTCGCGAGCCGAAGCTGCCCGTTCGGCATCAACGTCATCACGTTGATGGCGGGGCGCGCTGCTTCCAGCTTTTCGAGATAGCCGCCGATGCCCTGCCAGGTCAGCGGGATCGAATTGTCGAAGCCGTAGATCGCATTGGCGGCGAGCCGCGGATCGGCGATCGGCGCGCAGCCGAAGCCGCAATTGCCGATCACCTCCAGCGTCACGCCCTGCGCGACCGCACTCATCGCGCGCGGATCGATCAGCAGCGTGTAGTCGGAGTGGCTGTGGATATCGATGAAGCCGGGCGTGACCGCGAGGCCGCTCGCGTCGATCACCTGCTTCGTCTCGCCGCCCACGCGGCCGATCTCGGCGATGCGTCCATCCGCGATGGCGACGTCGGCTTCGACCGGCACCTTTCCGGAGCCGTCATAGACCGTGCCGCCGCGGATGAGGATATCGTAGCTCATGTTATTCGGCCGCCTCCCGCATCGAGGCGCGGCGCGCGCGCGTCGCAGCCTCATCGACCCGCAGGCTTGCGTCGATCACGACGCCATAGCGTTCTTCCGCCGCCTGCCGCGAGACCTTTTCCTCGCGAACATCGTCGAGCACCAGTTCGGGTTCGCGCGCGAACGCCGCACCGAAGCCCCCGCCCCCCGCCGAGATATGCTGGAACACATCGCCCTTGCGCAGCGGGATCGAGGCCATCGGCATGGTCGGCAGTTTACGCTCTGCCGCCGTGCCGGGATTGAGCACGTTGAGCGAGCCGCCGCCCGGCTCGCCGCCAGCGAGCCCATAAGGCGGGTGATCGCGGCGATCCGCGCGCATCGTGCACTGCGCGTTATCGGCGAGCACCCGATAGGTGCGGCTGAACGCAAGCCCGCCGCGGCGGCGGCCGGGCCCGCCGGAGTCCGTGACAAAGCTGTATTCGGTGACCTGCAGCGGCAACTCGGCTTCGATCAGTTCGACCGGATTGTTCGACAAGTTGGCGGCAGGATTTGAGATGCCCTCGATGCCATCGAGCGTCGGCGCGCGCGCCCCAGGTGCCGACCATCACTTCGGTGAGGACGAACGGCTTGCCGTTCTGCCGCCCGCCGATCGAGAACAACGTCGGGCCGCCCTCGCAACCCGCGATCACGCGCTCCGGCACGACCTGCGCCAGCGCGCCCATGATGGCATCGAACACGCGATAGCCCATGACGCCGCGCGCCGCGCAGGCTGCCGGGTGCTCTGGATTGAGGATCGTGCCGCGCGGGACGATCAGCTTGACCGGCCGCATGTAGCCTTCGCAGTTCGGGATTTCGCGGTCGGTCAGGCAGCGGATCGCGCAATAGGTGGACGAGTTCACCATCGCGATCGGGCAATTCACCGCCGCCTGCACCTGAGCCGATGTGCCGGTGAAGTCGATGGTGATGCCGTCGCCCTCCACAATGACCTCGGCGGCGATCCGCAACGGCTCCGGAACATCGCCGACGCCGTCGATCCAGTCCTCGAACGAATAGCGGCCATCCGGGATTTCGGAAATCACGCTGCGCATCATCCGCTCGGCCTGATCCTGCATCGCATCCAGATAGCGGCGCAGGTCGCTCGCGCCGTACTTCGCCAGCAGAGCGCGATATCCACGCTCGCCAACCGCGCAGGCCGCAAGCTGCGCCCGGATGTCGCCGATCAGCTGCACCGGCATGCGCGTGTTCTTCTCCAGGATGCGCAGCAGCATCGCGTTCGGCACGCCGGCCTCGTGCAGCTTCACGACCGGAAGGCAGATGCCTTCCTGGAAAATCTCGGTCGCATGGATGGCGGTCGAACCGGGCGCGATGCCGCCCACATCGCAGTGATGCGCCATCGTGCAGGCCCAGCCTTCGATGACGCCGTCGTGGAAGATCGGCTTGACGATATAGAAGTCCGGCAGGTGCTGTCCGCCGGAGCCGTACGGGTCGTTATAGAGAAAGACGTCGCCCGGCTGCGCCGTCGGCGCATGATCGGCCATCAGGATGCGCATCCCGTCCGGGAACGAGCCGAGTTGCACCGCCAGCGTGAGGCCCTGCGCGATCAGTTGCCCGCGCCGGTCGCACAGCGCGGTCGAGTAATCCATCGTGTCGCGCACCACCGGCGAATAGGCGCTGCGCATCACGATCAGCGCCATCTCGTCGGCAACCGACGAGAGCGCGTTCTTGATCACCTCGAAGGTGATCGGATCGAGGCGCGGCGCGCTCATTGGGCCTCCTCGGGAAGCTCGATCTCGATATTGCCGAGCGCATCGAGCCGCGCGCGTGCATCGTGCGGGACGACACAAGTCGCATCGTATTCCTCGACGATGAGGGGGCCGGCACGCCAGGTCTCGCTCAGCCTGCCGCGCGCGATCACCGGCGTGTCGATGAAGCCCGCGTCGCGGCCGAAATAGGCCCGGCGCGTCGTATCCTGCGCGCAACTTGCTAGTCTGCGGCCGGGTGGAAATGCGCTCGTAGTCGAACGCCGCACCATCGGACACCACACGCGCATAGACGCGGATCGACACGACATCGGCCGGATCGGCATTCGAGCCGTGGCCGTAGGTCTTGCGATGCTCGTCGTGGAAATTCGCCACCACATCCGCGAGGCGGTCGCCTTCGTCGACGGGAATCGTCAGTTCGTAAGCCTGACCCGCGTAGCGCAGCTCGGCGAAGCGGCGGAGTGCGAGGCTCTCCGAGGTGCGCTTCTCGCTTTCCATCGCGGCGCGGCCGAGCGTTTCCAGCCGGGCGAACAGGCCGGCAAACTCGGCGTCGGTCAGTTCCTGGGTGGAGCGGAACAGGCTTGAGGAAAACTCGTGCTCGATCTCGGACATCAGCAGGCCGAGCGCACTGAACACGCCCGGCGCCGGCGGGATCAGCACCTTGCGGATCGACAGCGCACGCGCGACCGCCGCGGCGACCATCGGCCCGTTGCCGCCAAAGCCGATCAGCACGAAGTCGCGCGGATCGCGCCCCCGATAGGTCGTCACCGCCTTGACGGCGCGCGTCATGGTCGCCGCCGCAATCGTGTAGATGCCGTAGGCGGCTTCGGCGAGCGGCAGGCCGAGGGGCTTGGCGATCCGCTCTTCCAAGGCGGCGATCGCCCGCGCGGCGTCGAGCTTCACACGGCCGCCGGCCAACTCAGTGGGGTTGAGATAGCCCGCTGCCAGCGCCGCATCCGTGAATGTCGGCTCCGTGCCGCCCGCCCCGTAACAGACCGGACCCGGGCACCGCGCCCGCGCTGCGCGGGCCGACCGACAGGTTTCCCGCCGCATCGAGCGACACGATCGAACCTCCGCCCGCGCCGATCTCGGACACGTCGATGAACGGCAGCTTGATCGGATAGCCGCCGCCCTTGACGAGCTTGCTCGACAGGTTGATCCCCGAGCCGACCTCATATTCGGTCGTCCGCGCCGGCTCGCCATTCTCGATCATCGCCGCCTTGGCGGTCGTGCCGCCCATGTCGAGCGAGATCGCGTTGGCGAGCCCGAGCGCGCGCGCCATCCGGGCGCTCGCGATCACGCCGGCGGCCGGACCGGACTCGACCGTGTAGGCCGGCTTCTCGCGCGCGGCATCGATCGACATGATGCCGCCGTTCGACTGCATGATCTGCAGCGGCGCGCGAATGCCGATGTCACGGACGTCGCGCTCGAGCGCATCGAGATAATCGCGCACCACCGGGCCGATATACGCGCTCACCACAGCCGTGCTGGTGCGCTCGTATTCGCGGATCTCCGGGAGCACATCGGCCGAGCACGTCACATAGACATTGGCAGGAACATGCTCGCGCACGATCTCGGCGACGCGGCGCTCATGGGCCGGGTCCGCGTAGGAATGCAGCAGCGAGATCGCGACCGACTGGACGCCCGCTTGCCTCAGGGTTTTGGCCGCCGCAATGACGCTATCCTCATCGAGCGCCGTCCATACGGCGCCGCGCGGCCCCATCCGTTCCTCGACCTCCAGCCGCAGCCGGCGCGGCACGAGCGGTGGCGGCTTGCGGTACTGCAGATCGTAGAGCACCGGAATGCGCAGGCGGCGCATCTCGAGCACGTCGCGGAAGCCCTTGGTGGTGATCAGCCCCGTGCGCGCGCCTTTCAGCTCGATGATCGCGTTGGTCGCAACCGTGGAGGCATGCGCAAGCGCCGTGAGTGAGTCCGCCGGAACGCCTTGCTCGGCAATCAGCTCCGAGACCCCTTCGACGATGGCCCGGCCGAAACTCTCAGGCGTGGATGAGACCTTCTTGGTCGCGATCGATCCGTCGGTGCCGATGAGGACGACGTCGGTGAAGGTGCCGCCGATATCCGCCCCGATCCGGTAGGCGACTGGCCCGCGATCCGCGTTGGCCGCCTCGCCCAGCATGATCCGGCTCTCCCCACCTGTCCGGCCAAAACGCTAGCACGCGCCAAACGATAAACAGGGTTAGAAAATTTCCATCATCAATGATAAGTTTTTTGGATCATGCGGCCGCGCCTGGACCAGCTGGAAGCGTTACTCTGGATTTCGAAGCTCGGGAGCTTCCGCAGCGCCGCGCGCAAGCTGCGGCTGTCGCAACCGGCGGTCTCCAGCCGCATCCGCGAACTGGAAAACCATCTCGGCATTTCGCTGCTCGACCGCACGCACCACCGCCCGCGGATCACCGCCGAGGGGCTGGACGTGCTGCGCCACGCCGAGCAGATGATCAGCCTTGCGGAGAACTTCCGCGCCCGTTTCGGCGAGCGCGACCGGCTGCCGAAGACGATCCGGATGGGCGCGGCGGACTTGTTTGCGCTCACGCATTTGTCGTCATTGCTCGAACGCCTTGCCGAACTTCATCCCGCAACGCATGTCGATCTGGAGATTGGCTTTAGCACCAACCTCAATCGCAAGCTTCATGCCGGCGAACTCGACATCGCGTTCCTGACCGCACCAACCGCCAGCGCGTCGGTCAGCGTCGAGCCGCTGCTCACGCTGGAGCTTGCCTGGCTCGGCAGCCCGAAGCTCGGCATTCATGGACAACGCCTTGGCCCCGCCGATCTCGTTCAACGGCCGATCATCACCAATCCGGGGCCGTCGCACCTCTACAGCATCATCTACGACTGGTTCGCGGGCGCCGGCCTCGTGCCGCAGCGGCTCAACACCTGCACGAGCCTGACGATCGTCGCCAAGCTCACCGCTGACGGGATCGGAATTTCGGTGCTGCCGCCGGTGCTGGTGCGGCGCGAACTGGCGCGCGGCAACCTCGTGCGGCTGATGACCGCGCCCGAATTGCCGCCGCATTATATCTCGGTCGCCTATCGGGTCTGGACCGAGCAGGGAGACCTCGCGCCGATCGCCAATCTGGCCCACACGCTGGTGGCGGCGCGGCCGCGCCGCAACGTGAGCCGGGCGTCTTTGTGAAATGATGTATCCCGATGATTCCGAACAAGGAGTTTGACGAGGGCTTGCAGGGAATTGCGACCCTTGCTTAATTCGTAGATCGGATTGCGGGAGCAAACGGCGGTCCCTGGCACCCACACCGTTGTAAACAGTTTTCAGTTGTGCTTCCAGTTGATGGTTGCGAACGACAGCTCTCGTTCCGGGCTCAGACCGGTCGCGCAGAGGACAATGGGCCATCGAGATGTCAGCCATCAAGCCGATTGCGATCACGTCGCTGGCCGAGGGAGCCTTCGGCAAGCTGGTCCAGGCCATCACGTCGGGTGAGTTTCAGCCGGGGCAAAAGCTCTCCGAATCCGAACTCGCGCGCCGGCTCGGCATCAGCCGTGGACCGCTGCGCGAGGCGCTCGGCCGCCTCGAAGGACGGCTGGTAACGCGGACGCCGCGGCTTGGCGTGAGCGTGATCGATTTCAATCGGGATAACCTCGAGCAACTGTTCTTTGTGCGCGAAGCGCTTGAAGGAATGGCTGCGCGGCTGGCTGCCGAACGCATGACGACGCAAGAACTCGCGCGGTTGCGGGAGCTTCTGACACATCATGCCAACCAACCCGAGCTCGCGGCCGGCTCCGCTTACTATCAGCGCTCGCGCGACGAAGACTATCATTTCACCATCGTGCGTGCGGCGCGCTGCGAGCGGCTGGAGCAGATGTTGCTCGACGAGTTGTACTACCAGCTGCGAATCCATCGCCTGCGATCCAGCACACGGCCGGGGCGCGCGCAGCAGGCGCTCGGCGAGCATCGTGAAATTCTTGAAGCACTTGCATCACGCAATCCGGACGCCGCCGAAGGCACCATGCGCCATCACATCCGCAATGCGCGCCTCAGCGCGCTTTCCATGCTGGACGAGGAAAGCCTCTCCATGGCTACGCCCCGGCCGCGGAGGGCTGCGCGCCGCTGATTGAGGCAGCAGGCCGCACCCAATCGAGGCACATCCGAGCTCCAGAACTGTTGACAGTTCGGCTGCCAAAGTCGTTTGATCGCCTCACTTCACCTCAATCGATTGGTCGTAGAAGTGCATCGTACTGCCGAACCTCAGCGTCTGACGTCGCAGCTCAAGGCACTCCTCGCCGCAAAGCGCGCCGTTATTCTCCCGGGCACGCCGAATGCACTATTCGCGCGCGTGATCGAGGATCTAGGCTTCGAGGGGGTCTACGTCACCGGCGCCGGCATCGCGAATATGTCGCTTGGCGTTCCCGACATCGGCCTCGTGACTCTCAGCGAACTCGTCGAACATGTCGCGGCGATCTGCGATGGCGTTACGGTCCCGGTGCTCGCCGATGCCGACACCGGATTTGGCAATCCGGTAAATATGACGCGCACCGTGCGCATGCTCGAACGTGCAGGTGCCGCCGGAATCCAGATCGAAGATCAGGTCTTCCCGAAGAAGTGCGGCCACTTCAAAGGGAAGGACGTCGTGCCGCTCGGCGACATGGTCCAGAAGGTCAAGGCGGCGGTCGATAGCCGTCTCGATGGCGATTTCCAGATCGTTGCGCGCACCGATGTCCGCGCCGTGCGCGGTTTCGAGGAGGGAATTGAGCGCGCCCACGCCTTCATCGAGGCGGGTGCCGACGCGACCTTTGTAGAGGCACCGGTCAGCATCGAGGAACTCGCCAAGATAGCGAAGCTTCTTCCCGTCCCGCAGATCGCCAACATGGTCTTCGGCGGCCTGACGCCCGCAGTGCCGCAGAGCGGGCTGGCCGAAATGGGTTTCGGTGCCGTGCTCTACGCCAACGCGGCGTTACAGGCCGCACTCAAATCGGTGCGCGAAGTCCTCGGATCGCTCAAGAAAAACGGATCGCTCGACGAAGTGCGCGAACGTCTCGCCTCTTTCGACGAGCGCCAGCGCGCCGTCGCCAAGGATCAGTACGACGCGCTCGAAGCGCGTTACCGCGACTGAAAACGAAGGATCGCCTCCATGAAACCATGGGACGCCATCATTCCGCAGCATGAGCAGGAAGCCTATCGCGCCGCGGGCTTCGGCCGCAGCACCGGCCTCGGCAGCGCCCCGCGCTGCTGATCATCGACGTGCAGTACCGCACGGTCGGCACCACGCCGGCCCCGTTCATGGAAGCCATCAAGGAATTCCCGACCTCCTGCGGCCAGGTCGGCTGGAATGCGGTTCACCACATCGCACGCGTGCTGGCGGTGTTCCGCGCCAAGGGCTGGCCGGTGCTCTATCCTTACGTGTCGCAGAAGAAGACCTTCGACAAAGGCCGCCTCGCCGACAAGGTGCCGGCGCTGATGAACATCGCCAAGCGCGGCTACGATTTCGTCGCGGAGATCGCGCCCGAGCCAAACGACGTGCTGCTGCCGAAGAAGCATCCGAGCGCGTTCTTCGGCACGCCGCTCGCGAGCTACCTGATCGAGCGCGCCGTCGACACGCTGGTCGTGACCGGCTGCACGACCAGCGGCTGCGTGCGCGGCACCGTCGTCGACGGCTTCGCCTACAATTTCCGTGCGCTCGTGCCGCACGATGCCGTCTACGACCGCAGCCAGGTGTCGCATGCGGTCAACCTGTTCGACATGTCGGAGAAGTACGCGGACGTGATGAGCACCGACGAGGCGCTCGGCGCGCTCAAAGTCGATCGATCGCGCCGCGGCATGAACATAATCAACACCAGAGGAGCGTTTGATGCCTACGTTTGATCGTCGTACTGGAATGAAGTTCGCGGCCGCTGCTTGCGCCGCGCTTTCGATCGCAGCCGCAACACCCGCGTCTGCGCAGAACGTGTTCCGCTTCGGACTTGCCATGCCGCTGACCGGCTCGCAGGCGCTGTACGGACAGGATCAGGTCAAGGCCGCCGAATGGGCCGTGGCCGAGATCAACAAGGCCGGCGGCGTCAACGGCAAGAAGCTGGAGATGGTCGTGCTCGACACGCAGGGCGATCCGCAGCTCGGCATCCAGGCGGTCAACCGGCTGGTCAGTGTGGAGAAAGTCCCGGTGTTCATCACGGCCTGGAGCGGTGTCGTCAAGGCGGTCGCGCCGATCGCCAACGACAACAAGGTCGTCGAGCTCAGCGTCGGCGCCAACTCGCCCGACATCGCCAAGCTCGGCGACTATGTCTACACCACCTTCCCGCTCGCCGACATCGACCTCACGGCGGTCGCCAAATACGCCGCGACCACGATGGGCAAGAAGAAGGCCGCGATCGTCTACATCAACAACGAGACCGGCATCGTCGCCGCGGATGTCTACAAGCGGGACTTCACCGCGGCCGGCGGCCAGATCGTCGCTATCGAGACCTACGATCAGAAAGCGACCGATTTCACCGGCCCCCTGCTCAAGGTGCGCGCGGCAAATCCCGACATGATCCACCTGCAGGGGTTGGTCTCCGATACGCCGCAGGTGATCGCCCAGATGCGCCAGCTCGGCCTGAACCAGCCGATCAGCTCCTATTCGGTCGCCTACAATCCCAAACTCATCCAGCAGATCGGCCCCGCCGCCGAAGGCGTGATCGCAACCTCGCTGGCGCCCGGTGTCGACGACTCCGAAGCCGTCAAAGCGTACGTGGCGCGCTGGACCAAGGAAGTCGGCCGCGAGCCGAACGGCCTGCCCTACACGCAGTACCTCTATGACGCGCCGTACCTCATCGCCGCGGTGCTGAAATCGCTCGACGACAAGAAGATGCCCATCACCGGCGAGAATTTCCGCAAGGAAATGCTGGCGATAAAATCCTTCGAGCTGCCGCTGACCGGCAAGACGACGCTCGGCGACGACCACACCGTGGTCAAGCCGGTCTACCTGATGGAAGTCAAAGGCGGGAAGTGGACCCACAAGGCAACCGTCGGCAAATATCGCCCGCAGCACCGGACAGCGAAGAGCGATCGGCCAATGCAGGACACGACCATCATCCTGCAGATTCTGTGGACCTCGCTCGCGACGTCCACCTACTACGTGCTGTTCGCGGTCGCCTTCGCGCTGGTGCTCAAGGTGACGCGGCTGTTCAATTTCGCCCAGGCCGGGGTCATGACGATCGCCTTCTACACGGCGTTCGTCGTGGTGCAGTGGCTCGAATGGCCGGCCTGGGCGGCATTCATCGTGATGATGGTAGTGACGCTCGCCGCATCCTATGCGCTGGAGCGCATTGGCTTTGAGGCGCTGCGCCGCCGCGGCGTCTCGGTGATGTTCGTGTTCGTGTTTACCTTCATGGTGTCGGAGTTCGTTGCCTATGTGGCGATGCTGATCTTCGGCACCTGGCCGCAGACCATCTTCCCGACCATCTTCTGGCCGGTGACGCTGGTCGGCGAGATCGCGGTGAGCGGCTGGGATCTGCCGGCGATGGCAGCAACGGTCGCGGCGCTGGCGGCGTTCTTTGCTTTCATGCGCCTTACCCGCACCGGCCAGTTCATGATCGGCGTTGCCGACAACCCCGGTCTCGCCGAGCTTTATGGCATCGACAAGCGGCAGATTTTCCTGGTGACGATGCTGATCGCCGGCGCGTTCGTCGGACTCGGCATGTTCCTCTATGGCACGCGGGCGCAGGTACTGCCGCAGACCGCCCTCTCGCTGATGCTGTTCGCCGTCGTCGCGACGATCATCGGCGGCATCGGCAATGTCGCCGGCGCGGCGATCGCGGCGGTGATCCTCGGCATCGTCCAGAATGCCAGCATTCTCGTCATCCCGTCCGAATGGCAGGGCTTCCTGCTCTACATCTTCCTGTTTTTCGCGATCGTGTTCTTTCCCAACGGCCTGAAGCTGCCGCGCCGCCGCAGCCGTTTTGGCACCGCGACGCGCGACATTCCGCCAGCCGGTGACGCGCCCGCCGAAACGCAGGCCTGAGCCGTCATGGAGTATCTCTACGGCATCATCATCATCGTCGGCCTCTATGTCATCCTGGCGACGAGCTTCAACCTGATCATCGGCTATGGCGGGCTGGTCTCGATCGCCCATCCGGTGTTCTTCGCGCTCGGTGCCTATACGTCGGCGATCCTGTCGCGCGATTTCGGCGTGCCGGTGTTGCTGGCGATGCTGGCCGGCATGCTGGTCGCCGTGGTGGCATCGATCGCGCTTGCGCTGCCGTCACTGCGGGTGTCGGGCGACTACCTGATGATCGCCAGCATCGGCTTTCAGCTCGGCATCCTCGAGGTGATCAAGAACTTCCGCTTCACCGGCGGCCCCGGCGGTCTCACCAATACTCCGCCGTTCCTGATCCGCGATTTCGGCCGCGAGAGTTACGTGCTGCTGGTGCTGGCGGTGATGTTCGGCGTGATCGCCTTGGTGTGGTGGATCAGCCGCGGCGACTATGGCCGCGCCATGAGCGCGATGCGCGACGACGAACTCGCCTTCTCGTCGATCGGGCGCGACGCTATGTGGATGAAGATCGCGATCTTCGCTCTCGGCTCCGGCCTTGCGGGGTTCGCCGGCGCGCTCTACGCGCATTATTTCCGGTAT